>NZ_VZZK01000002.1 GCF_008806385.1 Methylobacterium soli | reverse complement strand
CCGTGCTTGGCATAGACCGCCTGCTGCATCTCGATTGCTTCCTCAAGCAGCCGGTCGGCGCGTTCCGTCGGGTTGTTCAAACTCTCAGGCCCGAAGCGGTCGTGGACCCACGCCGCAATCCGGTCTTCGTCGGCCATCATGCCGCCCCAGCCGAGGTTTGGTTGGCTCATCTGCTCTCTCCTGTCTCAGAAACGCTCAGTTCTTGGCAGCCTGCCGGCGCCGGGTTCGCTTGCTCCCGGTCGGCCGATAGCTGCACGGCCCCTCTTTGAGCGGGCCGGGACGTTTCCGGAGGGGGCGCCGTAATGGGCTGTCGTCGCGACGTTCGGGCCACGGGTCGGCCATAGGACCGCCTGTGAGGCTGACCATCGCGCCGAGGCCGAGGGCGGCGCCGAGCACGCCAATGTTACCGATCCCGCGCATCGTTCTCTCTCCTGTTCTAGAAACCCTCGGTTCTCAGCGCGCAGACACGCACCTGTAATTGATGTGTCGCGAGTTAGACGGCATTTCCTTCGCCGCTTGCCCGACGCGCTCGCAGGCCTCCAGGGTTGGGAATGGCGCCGTTGTTAGCGCGTTGCCGCCGTCGCTCCCGTAAGCGGTCAGCAGCAGGATCAAGACATAGGCCGGGCTCATCTGTTCTCTCCTGTCTCAGAAACCCTCGATTGCCACAGAACTCAGACGTACCGGCCGCCCCACGATGTTGCGGAGTGGACCTCGACGCCGAGAAGCGTCACGCGCCATTCGTCATAGCTGCGCTTGAAGCCTGCGAGGGCGGGCCGCAGTGCAACCGCGACCTTGCGCGAGTAGCCCTTGCCGTCCCCTACGATGCCCACGTTCCACATGACGCGGAACAGGCGCAGCTTGCGGGCGGTCGGGTCGAAGCGCAGCACGCGCTTGAAAGTCAGTTTCTGCATCGTTCTCTCCTGTGGGGTCTCAGAAACCCTCGTTGTCAGATCGCATCCCGGGCGTCGGGATCGCGGTAGAAGCGCCAGCGCGCGAGATAGCCGGCCCGGTCGTATTCAGCGGACCAGTAGCCGGCGTCCGTGCCGACCGGACTTTCGCTACCACCGATGACGGCCCGACCGAGAAGGCGGCACAGGGCGACATCGCTCAGCGTGCGATCCGTCCATTCGCACCCGCTCAGTTCCTCCGGGTGCTCGTGATCGTCGTTGTCCGCGTCCATGTCCTAGAAACCCTCATTGCTTGGTCGGCGGCGGCGGGCCGTCATAGAAGCCGTCTAGCTCGGCATCCTCGCTGCCGTGCCGCCATGCCTCAATCCGGTCGCACCAATCCCGTTCGCACTGCTCGCAGCGGCGCTCGTAGTAGTGCCGTTCCGTCTCGGTCAGGACGTTGCCGCACTCTGCGCAGGCGATCCGGCCGCTCATTTCTCGAAACTCCTCGGTGTCATACGGCTCAGCCCAGCCGGCCGCGCTCCGGCGCGATGGCGCGCGGAGGGGAGGGCGGGGCGGTGATGGAGGAAGAAGGCAGACGCGCGAAAGCACCGCTGGAACACACGCCGGAGGCGCGTGTTGCGGTGCGGAAAACAGCGTTAGCGTCCCGGTAAACGTCCCGGCTCGCCCTGCGGTCGCTGTGAATTTGCTCTAAGTCTCGGGAAAGATTGGTCGGAGTGGCAGGATTTGAACCTGCGACCCCCACGTCCCGAACGTGGTGCGCTACCAGACTGCGCTACACTCCGACGGCCGGCTTCGCTGCCGACGAGCGGGCTTATAGCGAGCGCTCTGCGGCCCCGCAAGCGCTACCTTTCGCGAATGCCGCCCATCGGCAGAGGCATCAGCCGAGGCGGTGCAGCCATGTGGCGGGCAGGGCGCACAGGGCGATGGGCGCGTGGCCGCGCGCGATCGCGGCGGCCCCGATGGTGCCCGGTCCGGGTTCGAGGTGGTGCAGCGTCCAATCCGCCGGCGCGTCCGGGCCCCCCGCCATGCGGAGGAGGGTGGCGGGGCCGGGGGGCAGCGAGACGCTGAAGCGGTCGAGCGGCATCGACAGACCGGCGCCGATCGCCTTCACGATCGCTTCCTTGCGGGTCCAGACGGCCATGAAGGCTCGGTCCCGCGCTTCCGGCGGCAGGGCCGCGAGGGCCTGCGCCTCGTCCGGCGCGAAGGTGCTGCGGGCGATGCGGAGCCCGTCCGGCATCGGCCTCAGCACCTCGAGATCGACGCCGATGCGCGCCTCCGTCGAGAGCCCCACGAGGGCGCGCGTGCCCGAATGCGACAGGTTGAAGGCGAGCCCCGCCCCCGCGAGCCCGGGCTTGCCGGAGGGGCCGGCCACGAAGGCGAGCGCCCGCGGCTCCGCGTCGAGGGCGCGGGCCAGGATCAGGCGCAGGGCCGCGTGGCTCGCGACGAAGCGGGCCTGATCCTCGGCCCGCAGGTAACGGGCGGCCCGGGCGCGCTCCTCGGGCGAGAGCACCCCGCTGCAGGCCTCCGTCCAGCCCTCGGCCCGCGCGAGGTCGATCGTCCAGATCGTGGTCCCGCCCGCTCTGCCGGGTTCCGCCACGGTCCAGCCGGCCTCACGGGTCTCGATCACGGGGTGCCTCGCAGAGGCGACGCCCCTCCGCTAAGCTGCCGATGGATCTGTGGGAGTGGGAGCAATGCACGGCCTCGGGGATGATCGGGCGGCGAGGATCGTTCGGGCCGCTGATCCGTGCAAGGGCGCGGGCGATGACCCGGGCGGGGTTGTCCGCGCCACCCCGAGCCGTCCCCCGGCCACCGCGTGAAGGCTGCGCGCCCGGCCCGCCTCCGCCTGCCGACCCTGCAGGATCGCGGCGCCCGCTACGGCGTGTTCTTCGCCACTTATTTCTACCAGGGCCTGGTCGCCGGCTTCTCGCTCACCGCCCTCGCCAACCATCTCGCGGGGCGGGGCGTCCCGGTCTCGGAGGTCGGGCTGCATTTCGCCCTCGCGGGCCTGCCCTGGACGTTGCAGCCGATCCTGTGGGGGCCGCTCGTCGACCGGGCCGGGGATGCCCGGATGGGCCGGCGGCGGGTCTGGAGCGGCACCGCGCTGCTGGGGAGCCAGCTGGCCCTGGCCGCGCTCCTCCTGGTGCCGAGTGTCGAGGCGCTCGGATCGATCGGAATGGTGTTCCTGCTGCACAGCCTGTTCGCCTCCCTGCTCGACACGGCCTGCGACCGCCTGATCATGGATCACGTGCCGGAGGGTGAGCTCGGCCGGATGAGCGCCTGCACCCGGGCAGGCTTCATCGCGGGCACCAGCCTCAGTGCGGCGCTGTTCGCCTGGACATTGCCCACCTGGGGCTTTGGCGCCAGCGTGCGTGTCCTCCTGGTGCTCAGTCTTCTCGCCACGCTGCCGGTGCTGCTGGTGCGCGAGGCGCCCGGGGATGCCCTGGTCTCCCTCAACCGGCGTGCGGGCCTGCGCACCCGCCCCTGGCCCTTCCGCCGCTTCCTGAAGCGCCTCGGCCTCGGCTTGCGGCGACCGAGTGCCCTGCGCCTTCTCAGCGTCTGTTTCGGCCTCGACGCGTCGCTCGCCCTGTTCGAGCTGCGCTTCGGGGTCGATCTGGTTCAGGCGCAGGGCTGGGATCCGGGCGGTCTCTCGCGCCTTCAGGCCGGTCTCGCCCTGGCGAGCGGGACCCTCGGGGCCCTCGCCATCGGTCTCTGGGCGGACCGGGCCGGGCCGCTCGCGGCCCTCCGGAGCCTGCTGATGGCCGGGGCGGGATGCTTTGCCGTCGCGGCCGGGCTCATCGCGGGCGGCCTCGTCGGGCCGGCCGGACCCATCATCCTGGGCCTGACGCAGGTTCTGCCGGGCCTCGTCATCGTGGCGCTGGTGCCGGCGCTCATGCGCGCGAGCCGGGGGCGGGTGGGGGCGGCGACCCAATTCGAGGTGTTCATGGCCGCGATGAATCTCGGCTCGGTGGCGGGCGGGGCCGCCTCGGGGCCCCTCGCGCCGATCCTGCCGCCTGCGCTCGCCGCAGGCCTCGTCACCCTCGTGTTCCTCGGCAGCGCCGTCATGGTGCGGCGCCCCGGCCTGATCCTGGCGCGCCGGCCCAGGGCCGGCGGCGCGGCGGCCTCCTGAGAGGGGGCGCGGCCATCACCCGTCCTGACGGCGCCTCACACCCGGTCGTGCCCGATCGCCGAGCGGGCCGCGGAGCCGCATTCCGTCGCTTTCCGCAATCCGCCGACCCGACCGGCACCCGAGAACCTCAGGCCCAGGAAGGCGAACTGCGCCAGGGCCAAGCCGCCATAGGACAGGGCGAGCCCGATGTACCAGGGCAACCCCTGGTAATAGGTGAGGCTGATGACGATGATCGCCAGGGCTGGCGCCATCAGGATGAGCAATCCGACGGGATGGAGCGAGTAGGACGGCATTGCTTGCTCAAGCGCGGCAAATCAGGACAATCCATCTCGTAGCGTTGTCGAGGAATGACCTCAACCGATCAACCCTTCGAAAAATTGAATGTGGGTCGCTCCGATGCCGCGCCCGGAATAACGAAATCACGATCTGGCACGACGTCGAATGCCAACCCGATGGTATCTCCGCTTCGCGAAATGTGCGTCGGAGAGTTCGTGGAGCGATCGAATATTGGTCAGGTCTCGGTCGCCAGCTTCACCATCTCTGGGGATTTCGGCGGCGCGGTGCTATTAACACGCATGAAAAAGCCCGGATCTCTCAAGGAGAGAACCGGGCTTTTTTCGGATCACCGCGATGACGGGACTGCGCCGACAGGGCAGCGCCGCGCGGATTCAGCCAGCGTAGACTGAGCCGGCGGTCTGCGGAAACTTCTCGGCGAGCGCCCGGCGAAGCTTCTCCAGGGCACGATTCTCGATCTGACGGACGCGCTCCTTCGAGATGCCGAGGCGGTGCCCCAGGGCCTCGAGGGTGGCCTGATCCTCGGCGAGGCGGCGTTCGCGCAGAATGCGCAGTTCGCGCTCGGACAGGACGGTCAGGGCCTGCTGCAGCCAGATCAGGCGGCGCTCGCCGTCGACCGTGGCCGAGACCGTCTCGTCGGGAAGCGCGGCGCCATCCACGAGGAAGTCCATCCGCTCCGATGAGGCCTCGCTCTCCTCGCCGACCGGGGCGTTGAGGGACATGTCCGGGCCGGAGAGGCGGGCATCCATCAGCGCCACGTCCTCGCGTGACACCCCGATGGCTGTGGCGATGCGGCGATGGATCTCGTCGCCGACGCGCTCCTCGGTCGATTGCATCAGGCGGGCGCGCAGGCGCCGCAGGTTGAAGAACAGGGCCTTCTGGGCCGAACTCGTCCCGCCGCGCACGATCGACCAGTTGCGCAGGATGTAATCCTGGATCGAGGCGCGGATCCACCACGTCGCGTAGGTCGAGAAGCGGACCTCCCGCTCGGGCTCGAAGCGGGCAGCGGCCTCCATGAGGCCCACATGCCCCTCCTGCACCAGGTCGGCCATCGGCAGGCCGTAATGGCGGAAGCGCCCGGCCAGCGCGATGACGAGGCGCATATGCGCGGAGATCAGGCGATGCAGGGCGCGCTCGTCGCGCTCATCCTTCCAGCGGACCGCGAGGCCGCGTTCCTCGTCGCGAGCGAGGAAGGGGGCCTCCATGGCCGTGCGAATGAACTGCCGACGTATCCCTGCGATATCCGCCATCCCCGCCTCCGCCTCTTTCGTTCGAGTGCTGTTGCAGCAAAGACCGCGCAGAACGATGCCGACGGCACCGGCAGGGACCTATGCCAGGCAACCGACAACCCAAGCGCGGGCGGGAAAGTTCCGTGCGTGATGAATGACGAAAACGCTATCCCCGCACGCGGCCGAAGGTCGGCCCGGTCCCGCGGGCCGAGGCGGAGCCTGCGGCAGGGCCATGATGGGCGTGTGACGGCGCAAACAAAAAGCCCGGCGCGCAGGCGCCGGGCTTCCGGAGAACCGGTTGGGGTTCGGAGCCGCCCTCAGGCGGCCTCCTCCTGGACGTCGTCCTCGGATTCGCCCTCGGCTTCCGCCTCGTTCTTGGCGCGGCGCGGCGACTTGGCGAGGCTCTGCTCGATGAGCTTGAGGGCCTCGGTCTCGGTGATGCGGTTCACCGAGGAGATCTCGCGCACGACGCGGTCGAGGGCGGCCTCGTAGAGCTGGCGCTCGCTGTAGGATTGCTCGGGCTGGGCCTCGGAGCGGTAGAGGTCGCGCACGACCTCGGTGACCGAGAGCAGGTCGCCGGAATTGATCTTGGCCTCATATTCCTGGGCGCGGCGCGACCACATCGTGCGCTTGATCCGGGCGCGGCCGGTCAGCACGTCGAGAGCCTTCTTGACGAGTTCGGGCTCGGCGAGCTTGCGCATGCCGACGCTGTTGGCCTTCGCGGTCGGAACCCGCAGGACCATCTTGTCCTTCTCGAACGAGACGACGAACAGCTCGAGCTTGTAGCCGGCGATCTCCTGCTCCTCGATCGCGACGATGCGACCGACGCCATGCGCCGGATACACGACCGCTTCGCCGGTCTTGAAGCCTTGGCGGCCTGCCGTCGTCTTCTTGGCTGTGGTCATGCGAGAAGGGCCTCCAGAACATCGCGCGACGGCTCACGTCGCGCCGTACCGTCCGACCGAGGATGGGACCCCCGGCTTTTGCCACCGACCGCGAGCTATCGACCTTTCAACAGGTGCCGACAGCCCTTTGGTTCCCAAGGCGCAGCCCCGCACGCACCATGAGGATACGGCCACCGAAAGCAGGACGCCTTCCATGGTCGATCGCATGCAACCCCGTTTCCATGAAAGCCTGGAACCGCATCGAGCGGGCGGAGAGAGCACGTCAGGCACGAGCGACGGCAGGCAGATTGTGTATCACAATCCGGCCTGCGAATCAAAGGATTGCCGACTCACGCCCGCCCTTCCGTGGATGCGGAGCGCGGTTGTGCACGGGATAGCGGGGCGGTTGTCCGGAGGCGCTTGCCGGCCCTCGCACCACGGGTTCGAACCGTCGTGCCGGGGCTCCGGCCACGGACGCGACGTTCAGTCGCCGGTGCCCGGATTGGCCGAGAAATGGGCCTCGAGCTTCCCGGAGACGCCGTCCCATTCCTTCGCGTCGGCGGGGGCGTCCTTCTTCTGGGTGATGTTCGGCCAGCTCTTGGCATAGTCGGCGTTGAGCTTCAGCCAGGTCTCCAGGCTCGGCTCGGTGTCGGGCTTGATCGCCTCGGCCGGGCATTCGGGCTCGCAGACCCCGCAATCGATGCACTCGTCGGGATGGATGACGAGCATGTTCTCACCCTCGTAGAAGCAATCCACGGGGCACACCTCGACGCAATCCATGTACTTGCACTTGATGCAATTGTCGGTGACGACGTAGGTCATGGGCCGTTTTTCGTCCTCGATCCGCGCATCGGCGAGGCGGGTCGATGAGCCCGGATGGACCCCGGCCGCGGCCTTCGCTCCCGATGCGTGGTCCTCTCTGCGGGAAGCGCACGCGAGGGGCCGTCGGGCGGCCCCAGAATTCGAACGGCTCTAGCCTCTGCCAGGGAGACTGACAAGCGCGCTCACCACCGAGGCGCCCTGCAGCCGCGCGTTCCGACGATCGGTGTCGCGCCGGCGCCATGATCTCAGGGCCTCAGGCCGGATCCTCGCCGGGTTCCTTCCGGGCCGAAGGAGCGGCCGAGAGGTCGACATAGAGCAGGCGCGCCTCGGGGGCCGGCCCGCGGCGTTCCCCGAGATCGGCGACGCGCACCAGCGCCGTCGCGTGGGCGGCCGCCACCGTGATCACGTCGCCGACGAGGAGACCCTTGGCGGGCGCCTCGGCGCGCTTGCCGTTCACCCGGACATGGCCGTCCGTCACGAGGCGGGCGGCCAGCGAGCGCGTCTTGGCGAAGCGCGCGAACCACAACCACTTGTCGAGCCGCTGCCGCTCCGCCTTCATCGCCCGGCGGTCAGCGCTTGCCGCCCTCGCCGGATTCGAGCTGCGCCTTCAGGGCGGCGAGCTTGGCGAAGGGTGAATCCGGATCGGGCGCGCGCTCGCGGCGCGGCGGGCGCTGATCCTCGCGGGGGCCCGCATGGCGGCCCTCGTCGCGGCGGTCCGGCCGGGGGCGGTTGCCCTCGAAGCGCTCGCGGCGCGGGCCGTTGCCCTCGGCCCCCCGGCGGTTTCCCTCGCCCCCGCGCCGGTTGCCGTCGCCCCGCTCGGACGGGCCGTCGCGGCGGCCCTCGCCCTGCGCCCGCTGGCGCTCGGGCCGGTCCCGGCCGCCATCGCGGCGGGCCTCGCCCTCCGGGCGCGGAGCGCCGCCCTGGGCGCCCTCGCGGCCGCGTCCCTGGCCGCCGCGGGGGCGGTTCTGGCGCGCGTGGGGCTGGCGCTGATGGCGGTGGAGATGCCAGACCTCCACGGTCTCGACCGCGCCCGGCTCCGCCTCGGCGGCCTCGACCGCGCTGCCTTCCGCGGATGCGGTCTCCGGGCTGGCCTCGGCAGCGGCGTCGGAAGGCGCCTCCGACGATTCGTCCGGCGGCGTCTCGGCAGGCGTCTCGGCAGGCGTCTCGGCAGGCGTCTCGGCAAGCGTTTCGGGCTCGGCCGCGGCGTCGACGGTCTCGGGCGCGCGGAGCTCCGGTGCTTCGGGGGCAGGCTCGGCCGCGAGGACCGGCGCCTCAGAGGCGGCCGCGACGGGCTCGGCGGCAGGCTCCTCCGGCTCGGCGGCGCGGTCGCGCGTCTCGGTGCCCTCCGGTGCCGGTGGCTCGGCGGCCTCGGTCTGTGTCGAGGCCAACTCGTCCTCGGCGGCCGATGCCGCCATCGCCGGACCCTCGTCGGTCTGGGCGTCGGTCGCCTCGGCTTCGGGCGAGGCCGCCTCGTCGATCTCGGGCTTCGGCGCGCGCACCGGCTCGGTCGAGGCGGCGGGCAGCAGCGGCACCGTGATGGCGGGGCCCGGGCGGTTCTCGGAGACGTAGCCGAGGGATCTCAGGATCGAGGCGAAATCCTCGCCCGAGCAGCCGACCAGGGAGGTCATCCCCACCGTGGCGACGAAGCCGTCGGCATCCGCGCTGCCGACCGGCGGCTCGCCCGGCGTGGTGCCCGGGCGATACGCGATGGCGGGGCGGATCAGATCGGCCAGGCGCTCGAGGATGTCGACGCGCACGGCCCGCTCGCCGCAGACGCGGAAGCCCGCCGCGCGGTAGAGGCCCTTGGCGATCTCCGGATCGACCTTGATCGAGGTGCGGCCGGAGCCGGCCAGATGCGCGATCTCGTCGAGGCCGCGCTGGTCGAGGCCGCCGTTGCGCAGGGCCCAGAGCTGGGCCGCCAGGGTGCGGGGCGCGGGCTTCAGGAGAGCGGGCAGGAAGATGTGATAGGCGCCGAACCGGACCCCGTGGCGGCGCAGCGCCCCGCGGCCCTCCTGGTCGAGGCTGCGCATCTCGTGCGTCACCTTGGAGCGCTCGAGGACGCCGAGCGCCTCGACGACTTGGTAGCCGATGCCCTTGGCGAGCCCGGTGAGGTCGGCGGCGGTCTCGATCTCCATCAGCGGCCCGAGGAGGCGCACCACGTAGGCCTTGAGCCAGGCGTTGAGGCGCCCCTCGACCTTCTCGCGGGCCGGGCCGGTCAGGCCCTCGTCGGCGATCAGGCGCAGGCGCGGCTCGAACAGCTTGTCGCCGGATACGAGCTTGGCCACCGGATCACCCGTCCAGCGGATGATGCCCTCGTGGCTGAGGACGAGCGAGGCATCGGCGGCGGCGGCGAACCGGTCGGCGCGCGCCTCGATCTCCCCGGCCAGCGCCTTCTCGGCGGCACTGCGCAGCGTCTTGGCCTCGTGCCCCTCCGCGCCCGGGTCGGGCACGAACTGGAAACCGTGGAGGTGGCCGACATGCTGCCCCTCGACGGTCACGTCCCCGCCGGTGGTGATTTGGGCTTCCAACATCGTATTCTCTCTCAGGCGCCGCATCAGGACGCTGGTGCGCCTGTCGACGAAACGGCTCGCGAGGCGTTCGTGCAGGGCGTCGGACAGCCTGTCCTCTACCCGACGAGTCTCGCCCTGCCAATGTTCCGGGTCGAGAAGCCAGTCCGGACGATTCGCCACGAAGGTCCAGGTCCGTCCCTGCGCAATGCGCTGGGAAAGCGCGTCGATGTCACCATCCGTGCGGTCGATCATCGCCACGTGCTTGGCAAACCAGTCGTTCGGGATCCGCCCCGCCATGCCCCGCATCAGGAATCGATAGAGCTGCGCCACGAGGTCCGCGTGGGTCTGCGGGTGGACCTTGCGGTAATCCGGCACGCCGCAGACGTCCCAGAGGCGCTGCACCGCCTTCGGGTTCGTCGCCATGTCGCGGATGTCCTCCTCGCGCATCAGGATCTCGAGGGCCTGCTGGTCCTCGCCCATCGGCGCCCGGATGAGGCCGCTCTCGCGCGGGTGCTCGTCGAGGCTCTGCTGCAGGCGCGCCAGGTTGTGGAAGTCGAGATCGGGGTTGCGCCATTGCAGGACGCGCAAGGGTTCGAAGCTGTGGGTCTCCAGCGCCTCGACCATCTCGGGCTCGAAGGGCGGGCAGCGCCCGGTGGAGCCGAAGGTGCCGTCCGAGAGGTGGCGCCCGGCCCGGCCCGCGATCTGGCCCATCTCGGGCGGCGTCAGCTTGCGGAAGCGGGTGCCGTCGTATTTCCAGTTGGCCGCGAAGGCCACGTGGTCGACGTCGAGGTTCAGGCCCATGCCGACCGCGTCGGTGGCCACAAGGTAATCCACGTCCCCCGATTGGTAGAGCTCGACCTGGGCGTTTCGGGTGCGGGGCGAGAGCGCGCCCAGCACCACCGCGGCGCCCCCGCGCTGGCGCCGGATCAGTTCCGCGATGGCGTAGACCTCCTCGGCCGAGAACGCCACGATGGCGGTGCGGCGCGGCAGGCGCGAGAGCTTCTTCTCGCCCGCGAAGCTGAGCTGGGACAGGCGCGGC
The DNA here is from genome assembly GCF_008806385.1 of Methylobacterium soli. Lineage (GTDB taxonomy): Bacteria > Pseudomonadota > Alphaproteobacteria > Rhizobiales > Beijerinckiaceae > Methylobacterium > Methylobacterium soli. Next base: position 330,518 of record NZ_VZZK01000002.1, on the reverse strand, counting down.
CGGGTCGTGGTGTGAACCCCCGGGATCAGCGACTGCACCAGCGGCAGCACCGTCGAGGAGCCGATCAGCAGGGTCTCCTCGCGGCCGCGCTGATAGAGCAGGCGGTCGGTGAAGACGTGGCCGCGGTCCATGTCGGCGGCGAGCTGGATCTCGTCGATGGCCACGAAGGCGACGTCGAGGTCGCGCGGCATCGCCTCGATCGTGGCGATCCAATAGCGCGGCCGGTCCGGCTTGATCTTCTCCTCGCCGGTGATCAGCGCCACCTTGTCGGCGCCGACCCGGGCGACGACGCGCAGGTAGACCTCCCGCGCGAGCAGCCGCAACGGCAGCCCGATCATCCCGGTCGGGTGGGCGAGCATGCGCTCGATGGCCAGGTGGGTCTTGCCGGTATTGGTCGGCCCGAGCACCGCCGTGACGCCGCGTGCGCGGGCCTGCGGTTGGAGGGAGCGGCGGGTCATCAGGTCGGGGCGATCCCTTCGGCGGGGCGGCCGGTGGTGCGCCGTGCGCGTCGGAGGCGGGTGATCGGGTCTCGCGCGGGGTGACGGACGGCCCCGGCTCCCTCAGTCGCGGGGGCGGTGCGTCGGCGCCCCGCGCCGGGGCAGACCCCCATATGGGGTGGGCTGGCCCACGCCGCCACTCCCATCGGCACCGATCCCGTCGCTCTCCTGCGTCCCGCCCGACAGGCCGGGCACGCCGTAGATCTCGATCCGCACCGGAGGGCGCGGGCTGTCGAGGTCGGCGCAGAGGGTATCGGGCACGCTGGTGATGGGGCCGCGCCGGGGCGGCCGGCCCTCGATCACCTGACCCGACGAGTAGGCGTTTCCGCCGCAGGCGCTGCCCGCTTTCAGAGGCTCCGCCTCCGGTCCCGCCGCCGGGGCGAGGCCGGCGACGAGGAGCAGGGCGAGGCCGGCCGGGCGCAGCATCCGGGCCTCAGTTCTGGCCGAGGCTCGCGACGGCGCCGGAGGCGCCGCCCGGGCCGGGTTGGGCGGCCGCACCGGTCGTGGCCGCCTCGGCGGTGGCGCCCGAGCGCGTCCAGCGCGTCGCCTCGATGATGTTGGTGCCGAGCGTGGTGCGCACCGCGATGCGCATCGGCAGCAGGACCCGCGTGCCGTCGACGGGCGCGAGCCAGACCGACATGTCGCGGTTCTCCTCCATGAAGCGCACGCCCGGACGGTCCGGCCGGTGGCCGGCCACAGCCTGGTAGCGGGCGTTGCAGACGAGGACGGGGCCGGAATAGCCGGGCTTCTCCACCGCCCGGGTCTCGGCGTAGCTGAGCACCACGTTGAAGCGCGTCGCGCCGTCGAAGACCGGCAGGGTCCGGTTGCAATTCTCGGGGTCGGTGAGCTCGCCGCGCGCCTGGGCGGGCATCAGCAGCGCGCTCGCAGGGTCCATCACCCCGCGCTTGTTGGCGGCAGTGACGGGCACCCGGTCGCCCATGTCGATCAGCGGCGGCGTCACCTCGGATTGCACCACGTTGCCGCGCGCCAGCGCCATCCGCACGGCGATGCCGGAACTGGCGGTGCGGGTCGCGATCGCGAAGGCGCTCGGCTGGGGGCCGGCCGCGAGGGTGCCGCTTGATCGCGCCGAGCCCATGCCGCCCGTGATCGCGCCGACGAGGCCGGTGAGCTGGGCCGAGACGTCCATGCGGTAGCGCGAACCCTCGAAGGCGCCGGCCAGATGCGCGGTGCCGATCGGGATCCCCGCGAGATTCACCCCGTAATCGACGCTGACGGCGGCCGGGGCAGCCCGGGGGGCATGGCGCGGCCGGGCCTCGGCGGAGGTCGCCCCGGCCAGGGTGAGGGCGGCCAAGCCCAAGGTGGCCGAGCCCAGGGTAGCTAGGCCCAGGCCGGCAGGGCCGGCCCGCAGGCCAAATTCGGTGCGCAGACGTTTGACGCCCATGATCCGGGATCGAATCCTCAACGCTCGCGCGGGGCTCGGGCGAGATCCGCGGGACTGCTGGAAGTTATCAGCCCGCATGGTTAACAGAGTGTTCGGGCGCTGCCAGTCCCGCCAAGGCACAGTCCGGGGCCGGTCGCGATGCGAGTTCCGCCTTGACGGAGCCGGGCCCCGTCCTCTATAGGCTCGCGCCTTCAACAGGACTCCGCTGGACCTGGAATCACGCTTGGGCAAGGCCCGCGGCGCTCGCCGTGCCGGCCGTGAGGGTCCAGGTTTTGACCGCCCACGGAACGATACGGGATTTTTTGCTATGTCGCGCCGCTGCGAACTCACGGGTAAGGCCGTGCAGGTCGGACACCTCGTGAGCCACTCGAACCGCAAGACCAAGTGCCGGTTCCTGCCCAACCTCTGCAACGTCACGCTGCAATCCGATGCGCTGAACCGCCGCGTTCGCCTGCGGGTCACCGCGCATGCGCTCCGCTCGGTCGAGCATCGCGGCGGCCTCGACGCCTTCCTGGTCAAGGCGCGCGAGATCGAGCTGTCCCAGACGGCGCGCCTGCTGAAGCGCGAGATCCAGAAGAAGCTCACCGAGGCCGAGACCCCGGTCGCCGCCTGAGGCCGGGTTCCCCGCCGCGCGCGGGGACCGGCCCATCGCGCCCCATGCAAAGACCGCCGCCCGGCCTGCCGGAGCGGCGGTCTTTGCATGGGCTCGGCCCCTCGGCGCCGCCTTCTGAACGCGGGCGGCGCCCCGGCCACTCGCGGACCGGGGCGCCGCGCCAGGAATCCTAGCGCCGTCCGCCGGCCGCCCGCAGGGGGGCGCGGGTCGTGACCGGGCCGCCATCCTCCTCGAACAATTCGGCGAGCTTCTCCGTCATGACGCCGCCGAGCTCCTCGGCGTCGATGATCGTGACGGCGCGCTTGTAGTAGCGCGTGACGTCGTGGCCGATGCCGATGGCGAGGAGCTCCACGGGCGAGCGCGTCTCGATATCCTCGATCATCCAGCGCAGGTGCCGTTCGAGGTAATTGCCGGCATTGACCGAGAGGGTCGAATCGTCGACCGGCGCGCCGTCGGAGATCACCATCAGGATCTTGCGCTGCTCGGGCCGGCCGAGGAGGCGCTTGTGCGCCCAGTCCAGGGCCTCGCCGTCGATATTCTCCTTGAGCAGACCCTCGCGCATCATCAGGCCGAGATTCTTGCGCGCCCGCCGCCAGGGCGCGTCGGCGCTCTTGTAGACGATGTGGCGCAGATCGTTCAGGCGGCCGGGGGAGGGGGGCTTGCCGGCGTTGAGCCAGGCCTCTCGCGATTGCCCGCCCTTCCAGGCGCGCGTGGTGAAGCCCAGGATCTCGACCTTGACGCCGCAGCGCTCCAGCGTGCGGGCGAGGATGTCGGCGCAGGTCGCCGCCACCGTGATCGGGCGCCCGCGCATGGAGCCCGAATTGTCGAGCAGCAAAGTCACGACCGTATCGCGGAAATTCGTGTCCTTCTCCTGCTTGAAGGAGAGGGGCTGGAACGGGTCGATCACGACGCGCACGAGGCGGGCCGGATCGAGCTGGCCTTCCTCGAGGTCGAAGTCCCAGGCCCGGTTCTGCTGCGCCAGGAGGCGCCGCTGCAGGCGATTGGCGAGGCGCCCGACGACCCCCTGAAGGTGGGCGAGCTGCTTGTCGAGATAGGTGCGCAGGCGCGCGAGCTCGTCCGCCTCGCAGAGCTCCTCGGCGTGGATCACCTCGTCGAAGCGCGGATTGAAGACCTTGTAATCGGGGCCGCGCAGCTCGTTGGCGCGCGGGCTCGGCGGCCGCGAGGCTTCCGAGGCCTCCTCGGATTCCGCGTCCTCGGATTCCTCCGGCATCTCTCCCGAGGGGGCGTCGGCCGCCTCGGTGGCGCCCTCCTCGATGTCGTCGGAGGCCTCCTCCGAGGCGTCGATCTCGGCGCGGTCGCCCTGAGACTGCTCCTCGGCCTCGCCCTCGCTCGGGGTCTGCTCGTCGTCCTGCGCCTCGTTCTCGTCCTCGCTGTCCTCGTCCTCCGGGTCGAAGGGCGTCTCGTCGGCCATGTCGAGGGAGGAGAGGAGGTCGCGCACGGAGCGGGCGAAGGCGCGCTGGTTCTCCAGGGAGCCGAGGAGCCCGTCGAGGTTCTGGCCGGCCCGCGCCTCGATATCTTCGCGCCAGAGCTCGACGATCTTGCGGGCGGCCGGCGGCGGGGCCTGCCCGGTCAGGCGCTCGCGCACCATCAGGGCGACGGCGTCCTCCATCGGGGCGTCGGCGCGGTCGGTGATGGATTCGTACTTGCCGCCGCGATGGTAGCGGTCCTCCAGCATCGCCGAGATGTTGCTCGCCACGCCCGCCATCCGGCGCGAGCCGATCGCCTCGACGCGCGCCTGCTCGACCGCGTCGTAGACGGCCCGGCCGGCCGCGTTCTCGGGGGCGAGCCGCCGATGGATCGCGGCGTCGTGGCAGCCGAGGCGAAGCGCCATCGAATCGGCGTTGCCGCGCAGGACCGCGACATCGGCCGCCGAGAGCTTGCGCGGGGGCTCGGGCAGGCGCGCCTTGTCGCCCGTCAGGGCCGGCCGGTCGCTCGCGTAGGTGACCTCCACCTCCTGGCGCCGCGCGATGGCGCGCAGGCACCCGGCGACGGAGCGCTTGAGGGGTTCGGCGACGGGCTCGCGGCGGTCGCCGGGCTTGCGGTTCGAGATGGACACGCGGCTACTGCCTCACCGAATCGAGGTCGAAGGGGCGGTCGAGTATGTCGTCCCAGGCATAGGGGCACTGAGCCGGAAACTCGTCGGGCGTGAGATGGCACTCGTCGGCCGCCCAGTCGCGGGCGACCGGGTAGATGTCATCGCGCATGGCATCCACTTGCGGCTTCAGGCCCGGGTTCTTGCCGAGGATCCGCGCGTAGCGGCGCCGTTGCTCGCGGATCGAGTAGATCCAGCTCGGCGTGCGCTTCTCCGGCTGTTGGTCCCATTTGAGCATGTGCATCAGGAGGACGCGCAGCGCGCTCTCGAGCTGGCTGTACTGCGCGTTGCCCACGTCGCTCAGCTCCTCGGCGATGTTGTCGAGGTCGAGCGCCTCCACGCGGCCGGCGCGGAGCAGGGCGACCTGCTCCTGCACCCAGGTGTAGAGGTCGTCCGCGTGGCGCGTGCGGATCTCGGCGGGCGGGGCCGCCGGGGCTTCCTCGCGCGTCGGGGCCGGATGCACCACGGGCTCCTCCCTACGGCCTCAGCTCAGGGCGACGTTGACGGCGCTCTCCGGCAATTCCTTGCCGAAGGCCCGCTGGTAGAACTCGGCCACGAGGGCGCGCTCCAGCTCGTCGCACTTGTTGAGGAAGGTCACCCGGAAGGCGAAGCCGATATCGTGGAAGATGTCGGCGTTCTCCGCCCAGGTGATCACCGTGCGCGGGCTCATGACGGTGGAGAGGTCGCCGTTCATGAAGGCGTTGCGGGTGAGATCGGCCACCCGCACCATCCGGTTGACGATGTCGCGGCCGGCATCGCCCCGGTAATGGGTCGCCTTCGACAGGATGATGTCGACCTCGCGGTCATGCGGCAGGTAGTTCAGGGTCGTGACGATCGACCAGCGGTCCATCTGGCCCTGGTTGATCTGCTGGGTGCCGTGATAGAGGCCCGAAGTGTCGCCGAGACCCACCGTGTTGGCGGTGGCGAACAGCCGGAAGGCCGGATGGGGGCGGATCACCCGCTTCTGGTCGAGGAGCGTCAGCCGGCCCGAGAGCTCGAGCACGCGCTGGATCACGAACATCACGTCGGGGCGGCCCGCATCGTACTCGTCGAACACGAGGGCGACGTTGTTTTGCAGCGCCCAGGGCAGGATGCCGTCCTGGAAGGCCGTGACCTGCTTGCCGTCCTGCAGCACGATCGCGTCCTTGCCGACGAGATCGATGCGCGAGACGTGGCTGTCGAGGTTGATCCGGACGCAGGGCCAGTTCAGCCGGGCGGCGACCTGCTCGATATGGGTCGACTTTCCGGTGCCGTGATAGCCGGTGATCATCACGCGGCGGTTGCGCGCGAAGCCGGCCAGGATCGCGAGGGTGGTCTCGCGGTCGAAGATGTAATCCTTGTCGAGATCCGGCACGTGCTCGTCGGTCTCGGAGAAGGCCGGCACCTTGAGGTCGAGATCGATACCGAAGACCTCGCGCACGGAAACGGTCCGGTCGGGCAGCGAGGCGGGCGTGTCGTCAGAAAGCATACGGGACCTCGTCGGGGCGGGCACCGCCGCGGGAGCGCGGGCCTCGCGGATGTCTCAAGGCTCTTGTCCGCGGGGCGTGCGGCCGCGGACATCGGCCTTCCTTAATCGTCGGCGCCGTCCGGCGCCACTGGGGAGCGAAACCCGGATATAGGGTGTCTCGCGGCGATTTCCGACCCTCAAGCCGGCGGAAGGCGAGAATCCTGCATCGATCGTGCCGCGTGCCCCGCGCGGCCCTCCCGGAGGCGCGCCCTCAGCACAGGCCCGCCGCCCGGAGCGCGTCATGCGCCCGGATGATGTCGCGCAGGCGCTCCTCGAAGGAGCGGTCGCCGCCATTGGCGTCCGGATGGAAGCGCTTCACCAGGGTCTTGTACTGGGCCTTGATGGCGGCCGTATCCGCGGTCTCGTCGAGGCCCAGCACGTCGAGCGCCCGGCGCACGACCGCGGAGTGGCGCGGGCGCTGCGGCTCGGGCTTGGTCCGGGCGCGGGTCTCGCCGACGCCCTCGGCGCGCAGGACGCCCAGCGGATCGACATAGGCCCAGTCCCGCGTCGGCTCGGGCTTGGCCTTGTCGGCGCCGGCCGGGCGGTTCACGCCCATCGCCCAGGTCGGCCGGTGCCCGATGATGGCGTCCTTCTGGTAGGCCTGCACGGCGGCGTCGTTCATGCCGTCGAAGTAATTGTAGGTCGCGTTGTAGGCCCGCACGTGGTCCATGCAGAAGCGCCAGTACTGCCCCTCCGCCTTGCGCCCCTTGGGTGCGCGGTAGAGGCCCGGGTTCTGGCAGCCCGGCGTCTCGCAGAGGCCGGATTCGGCCTTCTTCGGCTCGTCGCAGGACGGCTTGATACGGATGCTGTCGAACAGGCGCGAGTTGAGATCCATGATGGGGCGATTATGAGGGGGTGAACCGGAGACACAAGGCCGTTGGGCCTGATGACGCATGCGGAGAACGGGGCTTGACGCGAAGCGCTGAGCCCCCGCCTCCCGGAGGAACGCGGATGACCGAGCAGACGACCGAGCGGGGAACCGGAGACGGCCCCCTGAAGACCTGGATCGCCGAGACCCTCGGCGCCGCGCTCGCGCCGACCCGCCTCGACGTGATCGACGAATCCCATCTCCATGCCGGCCATATGGGCTGGCGCGAGTCGGGCGAGACGCATTTCCGCCTCGACGTGGTCTCGCCGGCCTTCGAGGGGAAGAGCCGCGTCGAGCGCCACAGGCTCGTCAACACCGTGCTGGACGAGGCGTTCAAGCGCGGCCTGCACGCGCTCGCCGTGCGGGCCCGCACCCCGTCCGAGGCGGCCTGACGACCCCTTCCTGAGATCCTTTCCTGAGATCCATTCCTGAGATCTTCGGCGGCCTTCCCGGAGATGGCGATCGTGGCCCTGCAATGCACCCCCCACATCGCCATCGACGAGGCGGAGCTGGCGGAAACCTTCATCCGCGCGTCCGGCCCCGGCGGGCAGAACGTCAACAAGCTCTCGACCGCGGTGCAGCTGCGCTTCGACGTGCGCCGCTCCGCTGCGCTGCCGGATGCGGTCGCGGTCCGGCTGATGCGCCTCGCCGGTCGGCGGCTCACGGCGGACGGCATCCTGGTCATCACGGCGCAGCGCTTCCGCACCCAGGAGCGCAACCGCGCCGATGCCCGCGAGCGCCTGGCCGAGCTGGTGGCCGAGGCGGCCGTGCCGCCGACGCCGCGGCGCGCCACCCGCCCGACCCTCGCCTCCAAGAAGCGGCGGCTCGAGTCCAAGGCGAAGCGCGGTGCCACGAAGCGCCTGCGCGGCGCCGGCCTCACCGATTGAGGGCCCGCCGCGGCAACCCTCAATGGATCGCATCGACCGGCATGGCGTGCGGCGCCGCGTCCGGGGCCGGCGAGGAGCCGGCGACGAGGGGGCTGCCGGGCCTGGCCAGCGTCATCACCACCGCCACGACGGCGAGCAAGGCCGCCAGGGCGGCCGGGAACAGGAAGGCGCTCTCGCCGTAGCGGATCTGCAGGAGGCCCCCGATCACGGCGCCGGAACTGAGGGCCGCCCAGAGCGGGGCCTGGAGCCAGAACGACGACGAGACCGTGCCGAGCAGGAGGTTCGCGACGCCGGTGCCGAAGCGCACCACGGCGCCCGTGACGTAGGTCAGCGCGAGGCTGCGCCCATCCTCGTCCTGCAGCGTGGCGTTCTGCAGGCCGAGCGCCAGCACGATCGGGTAGGCGTGGAGCGGAAACGAGAAGCTGCCCCAGGGCATGACCAGGCCGATGGCCATCAGGGCGGCCTGGATGGTCAGCAGGACCGCGAGCCGCCAGCGGCCGACCCAGGCCGCGATCAGGGTGCCCAGGAAGGCGCCGAAGCAGAACACCATGATGGTGGTGGTGACGCGCAGGGTGTTCTCCCAGTCGGCGCCCGCCACCGCGACGCCGAAGCGGGTGGTGTTGCCGGACATGAAGGACATGAAGAGCTGCGAATATTCGAGGAAGCCGATCGAATCCGCGCAGCCCGCCAGGGCCGACAGGGCGAGGGCGAAGGGAATGCGCGTGCCGGCGCTCGCCGGAAAGGATTTGTCCTGCTTCACCGCATCCGCCATGTCGTTCCCCGAGCGCCGATCCGTCCTGGCCGGCCAAGCGGAGTAAGTGCTCAGGCGCCCAGAGGTTCACCGAAAAAGCGCCTCGATCCCGGGCAGGTCTCGAAACCGTGATCGGTCTCGCGCGGGCTCAGGTTTCGCAGGCTCCGGGCTCGGGCCTGGCCAGGATTAAAAGGCGTCCGGGCACGTCGCGGCCGCGCTCGCGCCGGATCGCGGCCGGCGCCCGCATCGCCGTCCGCAGGCCCGCCGCCGCGCAGGCCGCGTCGAGATAGGCGTCCGCATGGGCGAAGCGGGCATCGGCCCCGAGGATGATGCCGGCGCCTTCATGCGACTGCACCGTGAAGGCTGCGAGGCCCCCGGGGCGCAGAACCCGCGCGATCGCGGCGAGCGCCGGCCCCAGCTCTCCCACGTAGATGAAGACGTCGGCCGCGACGCAGAGATCGGCCGAGGCCTCGGGCTCCGCTTCGAGGAAGGCCGTCAGGTCGCCGAGATGCAGGCGCTCATAGAGGCGCCGCCGCTCGGCCTGCGCCAGCATGGCGGGGGAGAGGTCGACGCCCGCGAGCCGGCCGAACCGCCCTGCGAGGGCGGCCCCCATCAGGCCGGTGCCGCAGCCGAGATCGAGCACGGTCTCGAACCGGGACGGCGCGCCCGGCAGCGCGTCGAGGGCGGCGCGGAGCATCTCGGGCCCGCGATAGGCCAGGCTGCCGACGAGATGGCGCTCGAACCGCGCCGCGTAGCCGTCGAACAGGGCGCGCAGGTAGGCCCGCGACATGGCCGCCGCCGGATCGCCGCCGCCGAGCTGGATCAGGCGCACCCGGCTCCCCAGTGTATCCTCAGGGTCGAGGTCGAGGGCCGCCGCGTAGGCCCGCAACGCCGCCTGGAAATCGCCCTCGGACCCGGACGCGGCGTGCAGCGCCTCGCGCGCCCGGCCGAGGAGGAGCCAGGCCGCGGCGTAGCGGGGGGCGAGTTCGAGGGCCTGCTCGGCCATCTCGGCGGCGGCCGCGGCATCCCCATCCCCGAGGCAGCCCTCCGCATAGGCGTAGCGACGATCGGCGCGGACGTCGCCGGAGGTGAACTGGAGGCTCATGCAGGTGCGGGTTCGTGCGGGTGCGGGTTCATGCAGGTGCGGGTGATGCCGCGCGGATCGGCGCCCTATATGCCCGGCCGATGCCGTTACGCGCCAGCGATCTCCTCACCCTGACCCGCGAAGGTCTGTACTGCCCCCTCGGGGGCTTCCACGTCGATCCGACCTGGCCGGTGGCGCGGGCGCTGATCACGCATGGGCATGCCGACCATGCCCGCGCCGGGCACGGCAGCGTCCTCGCCACGGGCGAGACCCTGCGGATCATGGCGGTGCGCTACGGCGAGGATTTCTGCCGCACGCGCCAGGAGGCCAAGCTCGGCGAGCCGATCCGCATCGGCGACGTCACGGTGCGCTTCGCCCCCGCCGGCCACGTGCTGGGCTCGGCCCAGATCGCCATCGAGGCCGAGGGCGTGCGCGTCGTGGTCTCGGGCGATTACAAGCGGGCGCGCGATCCCACCTGCCTGCCCTTCGAGGTCGTGCCCTGCGACGTCTTCATCACCGAGGCGACCTTCGGGCTGCCGGTGTTCCGGATGCCCGATACCAGCGAGGAGGTCGCCAAGCTCCTGGCCTCCGTGGCCCTGTTTCCCGAGCGCGCCCACATCGTCGGCGCCTACGCGCTCGGCAAGGCGCAGCGCGTCATGGCGCTGCTGCGGGAGGCCGGCTACGACCGGCCGATCTACCTGCACGGCGCCATGGAGAAGCTGACCGAGCTCTACAAGCGCGAGGGCATCCGGCTCGGCGAGACCCCGAAGGTGGTGGCGGCCGAGCGCGCCAAGCTCCACGGCGCCATCGTGCTGTGCCCGCCCTCCTCGATCCAGGACGTCTGGTCGCGCAAGTTCCCCGACCCCGTCACCGCCTTCGCGTCGGGGTGGATGCGGGTGCGGGCGCGGGCGCGCCAGAAGGGCGTCGAGCTGCCCCTTGTCATCTCGGACCATTCGGACTGGCCGGACCTCTGCCGCACCATACGGGAGACCGGCGCCGAGGAGGTCTGGGTGACGCATGGGCAGGAGGACGCCCTGGTGCATTGGTGCGGCACGCAAGGCATCCGGGCCAAGCCCCTGCACCTGCTCGGCTACGGCGACGAGGAGGTCGAGGGCGCCTCCGAATCCGCCTCCGAATCCACCGCCGGGCCCGCTCCCGGACCTGCGGGCGCGGCGGTGGATTTGGAGGCGAGCCCGTGAACGACTTCGCTCACCTCCTCGACCGTCTCGCCTACGAGCCCCGCCGCAACGCCAAGCTCCGGCTCCTGCAGGATTACTTCGCGCATGCGGGGGACCCTGAGCGCGGCTACGCGCTCGCCGCCATGACGGGCGGCCTGAGCTTCCGGGAGGCCAAGCCCGCCCTGATCCGCGGTCTCGTCGAGGCCCGGATCGACCCCGTCCTGTTCCGGCTCTCGCACAATTATGTCGGCGACCTCGCCGAGACGACGGCGCTGATCTGGCCTGCCCCCGGCGGCGAACCGGGCGCGGGTCCCCTCTCCCGTGCGGGAGAGGGACAGGGCGCGGGTCCCCTCTCCCGTGCGGGAGAGGGACAGGGTGAGGGGCTCGCCGAGTCCGGAGAAGGCGCAGCCCCCACCCGGTCCGCGTCCCGCGGACGCGACCTCTCCCGAACGGGAGAGGTGGAGCGGCCCGGCCTGAACGGTCCGGCGAGCCCGGGACCCGGGCACAACAACCCGCCGCCGCAGGTGCCGAGCCTCGCGGAGGTCGTCGAGACGCTGTCGACGACCCGCAAGGCCGACCTGCCGCGCCACCTCGCGGATTGGCTCGACGCGCTCGACGAGACCGGGCGCTGGGCGCTCCTGAAGCTCGTCACCGGCAATCTCCGCGTCGGCGTCTCGGCGCGGCTCGCCAAGACCGCGGTCGCGGCGCTCGGCGGCCACGAAGCGGATGCGGTGGAGGAGGTCTGGCACGGGCTCGCGCCGCCCTACGAGACGCTGTTCGCCTGGGTCTCGGGCGGGGGCGAGCGCCCCGAGACCCTGAACCCGGCCCCGTTCCGGCCCTCGATGCTGTCGCATCCGATCGAGGAGGACAGCGATTTCGCGAAGCTCGACCCGCAGGCCTTCTCGGGCGAGTGGAAATGGGACGGCATCCGGGTGCAGCTCGTCGGCGGGCGGGACCGGGAGGGCCAACAGGTCGCCCGGATCTACTCGCGCACCGGCGAGGACATCTCGGGCGCCTTCCCGGACCTCGCCGAGGCGATCACCTTCACGGGCGCGCTGGACGGCGAATTGTTGATCCTGCGCGAGGGCCGGGTGCAGAGCTTCAACGTCCTGCAGCAGCGCCTCAACCGCAAGGCCGTCACGGCCAAGCTCCTGGAGGAATTCCCGGCCCATATGCGGGCCTACGACATCCTGACGGCGGAGGGCGAGGACCTGCGCCCGCTGCCGTTCGGCGAGCGCCGCGCCCGGCTCGAAGCCTTCGTGGCCGGGCTCGACCACGCCCGCATCGACCTCTCGCCGCTCGTGCCCTTCGCGACCTGGGAGGAGCTGGCCGCGGCCCGGGCCGATCCGGCCTCGGTCGGGGCGGGCGAGGATGCCGACGCCATCGAGGGCGTGATGCTGAAGCGGGTCAACAGCGCCTACCTGCCGGGCCGCCCCAAGGGGCCCTGGTGGAAGTGGAAGCGCGAGCCCCACCTCGTCGACGCCGTGATGATGTATGCCCAGCGCGGCCACGGGAAGCGCTCGTCGTTCTATTCCGACTACACGTTCGGGGTCTGGCGCGAGGCCCCAGAGGGCGGCGCCGAGCTCGTGCCGGTGGGCAAGGCCTATCACGGCTTCACGGATGCGGAGCTGCAGAAGCTCGACCGCTACGTCCGCAACCACACCACCAAACGCTTCGGTCCGGTGCGCGAGGTCGCCTACGGCCCGGACACGGGGCTGGTGCTGGAGATCGCCTTCGAGGGGGTGCAGCGCTCGACGCGGCACAAATCCGGCGTCGCCATGCGGTTCCCCCGGGTGAGCCGCATCCGCTGGGACAAGCCCGCCGCCGAGGCGGACCGGATCGAGCTGCTGGAGCGCATCCTCGAACGCGGCGAGCGCGAGATCGCCCCGGGGGCCCGTCTGGCCGAGGAAGAGGCGTGAGACGGGACATGCGGCAGGGACGGATCGGCACGGTCGAGGACTTCGCCGAGGGCGAGATCCGGCGTCAGGCCAGCGCCACGCTCACCATCGCGACGCCCGGGCAGGGCTTCACGGATTTCACCGCGCCCGTCGCCGCCTTCGTGGCCCGGAGCGGCCTGCGGGACGGGCTCGTGAGCGTGTTCTGCCGCCACACCTCGGCCTCCCTGACGATCCAGGAGAACGCGGACCCGGACGTGCAGACCGACCTGATGACAGCGCTCGACGGCCTCGCCCCGCGTCACGCGGGCTATGTCCACGGCGCGGAGGGGCCCGACGACATGCCGGCGCATATCCGCACGATGCTGACCGCCGTGAGCCTGTCGATCCCGCTGGCCGGCGGGCGGCTCGCGCTCGGCACGTGGCAGGGGATCTACCTCATCGAGCACCGGGACCGTCCGCATCGCCGGGAGATCGTGCTGCACGTCATCGGGGCGTGAGCGCTCAGGCCTGGCCCCTGTCCGGTGGGGCGATCCGGGGCCCGGCATCGCCGGTGGAGGCCCTTGCCGCCTGAATGCCCCGGTGCCGGACCAGTCACGTCCTGGCCGAAGGACGCCCCGGGTTCGGCGGGATCCCGCGCCGAGATCTCAGGCCGCCGCGGCCGAGAAGGTGAGGCGCGTGCCCGTATAGGCGCGCACCAGCTTGGCCGGCATCTCCGCCTTGGCCATCTCGTAGAAGATTTCGCCCGAGCAATGCAGCGGCACGACGTGGTCGGGGCTGATCGCCTGCAACGCCGCGAGGGTCTCGCGCAGGTAATCCGGCTGATACGGCGCGAGGTGGAAGCCGCCGATCACCGCGTGCACCTTGTTGATGCCGGAGACGGCTTGCGCCTGCCGGATCGCGTTCACGACGCCCCGGTGGCTGCACGAGGTCAGGATGACGAGTCCGCGTCCCCTCACGTTGAAGGCCGTCGCGATCTCGTGCTGGAACTGGTCCGGGATTGGGCCCTGCTGGGGATCGGCCGTGGCCAAACTCTCGGGATTGCAGCCGACCCCGTCCCGTATCCCGAGCCGCATGGCGCTCGGCGACAGGATCTTCTCGAAGCTGCGCTGCCCAATCTGGCCCGAGGTGAAGCCGTGATCCGCCACGAGGGCAGGCCGCTCGGTCGAGGTCACCGCGAGATCGGCCTCCCCCAGGCCCTTGCGGTCGATGACCCCGAAATCACCCTTCACGGGCGGCGCGGTCCAGTCCCGGGCGCAGAAGCAATCCTCGCCGCCGACATGGAGGGGGAGCTTGGATTTCAGCCTGCCCTTGCTCGCCGCCAGGAAGCCGGCGAGCCCGCCGAAATGGTCGTAATGGCCGTGGCTGAGCACGAGCGCATCGAGATCGCCCGCCTGCATTCCCAGCAATCCGAGATTGTTGGTGAGCGCCTGCGGGGTGAAGCCGAAATCCACCAGCGTCCGCCGGGTTTCCTCGCCGCGCCGGGTCGTGGCGTGCAGGGACAGGCCGAACTCGCTGACCAGGGTCGGGCCGGGCGGATGATCCGGGCTGATCCCCCAGCCGAAATGCTCGATCAAGAGGTTGTCCGCCTTGCGGGTCTTCGGCCCGACGGCGAACTGGTAGCTGTCCGTGACGATCCGAACCGTGACCTCGTCGAGGTCCGGCACTGGGCCGGCGAGCGCCTGGGCGCGGGCTGGCCGCGAAGTGCCGAGAAGTCCCGCCAGAAGCAGGTTCATCGCCAGGGCGCCCCCGCCGCAGAGCAGGTCCCGGCGGTCCGGGTCGTCGCAGGTGATCGACCGGCGGCCGGCGTACCTCGATGACATCGCGGAGGGGGTGAGCGTGACAGCCATGGCAACCTCCTGCCGATGGCCCGAATGGCCATGGGAAACAGAGGCGCGAGACGGGGCGGCCGACGAGATCGCCGCATCGGGCGTCTTCACGGATCGAAGGTGTCACGGATCGATCAGGCCGGCAAGTTTCTGCGCTTTGGCCGTCGATGATCCCGGGTCCGATCGATTAGCCGGCCAGCACGTCACGTTCGGGGATGGTGGAGCGCACGGCGCAGATCGTCCAGGCGGCATCGCGAAAGCGGGAATTCTGTCGCGTCCACGCGGCGATCGGGCCGGACGACGGACCCGCCCGGATTCGCATCATGGCGGCGGCCACATTCCCGCGCGGAAGACTTCGCCCCGGCTTTCGCGCGGGCCTGAGCAGCGAAATAGAGCGGGTTCGGGATATTCTGTCATTCTCCCCACTATATTGGAATTTTTCTGAGATGTGCTCTATTGAGTTGACAATTTTAGGTTGAATTATCGCATAGGTTCGGTGTTTTAACCCACATTTAATCATCCGAGGCTGAATGATTTTCGGGAGATGACAAAAATTGCGAGAGGGCCACGATGCGAACCCTGAACAACACCCCGTTCATCATCAAGATCGCCTTGCCCTTCCTCCTGACCCTCGCGATGGGCGCGGGACTGATCGTCTATGCCCGCTCGGTGATGCACGGCCTCGCGCAGCGGACGGGCGCCATCGTGGATGTGCAGGCGGCACGGCAAACCTTCCTGGCGCGGGTCCAGGATGGGCTGACCGAGGCCACGTTGATGGATCGCAACCTCCTCCTCGAGACCCGACCGGAGATGCTGAGCGGCTACAAGACTCGCCAATTGGCCGCGATGACGGAGGCGCGCGAGAATGTCGACCGGCTCATCGCCATCTCGGATTCGCCGGAGCGGCGCGCGTTGAACGAGGACATGCGTCGAAACCTCGATGCCTTCTTCGCGCTCCTCAACCGGAGCGGTGCCTTCACGGCGGATCAGAAGGCCCAGGAGGCCTATCGCGCCGTGCGCGAGGAGACGGCGAGCGCCCGCGCCAAGCTCAACGCATGGCTGCGGGCCCGCAGCACCAACCTGGCTGGGGAGCTCGAGGCCGCGAAGGTGCACGCCACCGAGGAAGCCGAGATGGGCACCCGGATGCTGATCGGCCTCGGCTCCGCCGGCCTCCTCGTCGCCGCTTCCCTCGCGGGCGCGATCGTGATCCTCAGCATCACCCGGCCGCTCGCCGGCCTGGTTCACGTGCTGCAGCGGATGGAGGCGGGCGAGATCGAGGCCGAGATCCGCCAGGCCGAGCGCGGCGACGAGATCGGGGCGGTGGGGCGCGCGGTGGCGGGCATCAAGGCCATGGTCGCCCGCAAGGCGCTGACGGATGCGGAGGTCAAGCGGCAGGCCGAGATGGCCGCCTCTGCCGCACGCCGCCGCGCCATGATGGAGCTCGCCGACGGGTTCGAGCGCGCCGTCGGGGGCATCGTCGGCCAGGTCTCGTCCTCCGCCACCGAACTCCAGGCCACCGCCCAGCAGATGACCGCGACCGCCGCCGAGACCGCGAGCCAGTCCACCACCGTGGCGGCGGCCGCCGAGGAAGCCGGGGCCAATGTCCAGACCGTGGCGGCGGCGGCCGAGGAACTCGGCTCGTCGGTGGGGGAGATCGGGCGCCAGGTGACGGGCTCGGCGAGCCTCGCGCAGCGCGCCGTCTCGGAGGCCGACCAGACCGCCGGCCTCGTCAACGCCCTCAGCCAGACCTCCGCCCGGATCGGCGACATGGTGGGGCTGATCTCGAACATCGCGAACCAGACGAACCTGCTGGCGCTCAACGCCACCATCGAGGCGGCGCGCGCCGGCGAGGCGGGACGGGGCTTTGCCGTGGTGGCGGCCGAGGTCAAGGAACTGGCGAGCCAGACGGCGCGGGCGACCGACGAGATCTCCGGCCAGATCACCCAGATCCAGGGTGCGACCGGTCAGGCGGTCACGGCGATCGGGACGATCTCGGGCCGGATCCGCGAGATCAACGCGGTGGCGACCACGATCGCGGCGGCGGTGGAGGAGCAGGGTGCGGCGACCCAGGAGATCGTCCGCAACGTCTCCCAGGCCTCGGCCGGCACCAGCGAGGTCACCCGCAACATCGCGGGCGTCGCGCGCGCCTCCGAGGAGACGGGGGCTGCCGCCGCCCAGGTCCTGGCCTCGGCCTCCGAATTGTCGCGCCAGTCCGAGCATCTCGGCGCCGAGGTGCAGCGCTTCCTCGCCACGGTCCGGGCGGCCTGAGCGCCGCGACGCCCCCGAGGCCGGCTTCGGGGGCAGGAACCTGTTGTGCCAAAATTTGGCCTGCGGGACCTCGGCCTTACAGGAATTTGGCCGGGTCCGTCTCCGGCGGGTTGGGGGCGACGTCCATGCGGTTCCACCAGCCGCCGCCCAGCGCCTGGAACAGGGCCGCGGTGTCAGAATATTGGTTGGCCCGGGCCTGGGCCTGGGTCACGAGGGCCTGCAGGTAGCCCTGCTGGGCGAGCAGCACCACCGCGCCGTTGACCGAGCCGGCGGTGTATTGCTTGCGGATCAGCTCGACGCTTTGCGCCGTCGCCTTCTCGGCGGCCGAGGCGGCCGCCACCGCCCGCGCGTCGGATTGGAGGGCGCGCAGCGCGTCGGCGACGTTCTGGAAGGCGCCGATGACGGTGGCGCGGTACTGCGCCTGGACGCCCACGAGGTTCTCCTCGCTGGCGCGCTGGCGGCGATAGAGCGTGCCGGCGTCGAAGAGGGGCTGCGTCGCCTGGCCGATGATCGAGAAGAAGGCGGCGCCCGGATTGGCGAGCTGCGCCAGCCGCACGGCGCTCGCGCCCCCGGTGGCCGTGATGTTGAACTGCGGCAGGCGGTTCGCCACCGCGACCCCCACATCCGCGCTCGCCTGATGCACCTGGGCCTCGGCGGCCTTCACGTCCGGGCGCTGCTGCACGAGGCGCGAGGGCAGGCTCACGGGCAGCTTCGTCGGCAGGTGGAGCTGCGCCAGCGTGAAGGTCTCGGCGACCTCCTCGCTCGGCAGGCGCCCGGCCAGAGCCGTCAGGAGGTTGCGCTGCTGCGCGAGCTGGCGCTCCAGCGGCGGCAGCAATTGCTGCGACAGCGACAGGGCCGCCTGCTGCTGCACCACGTCGGCGCCCGCGATCTGACCCAGCGAGAGCTGCTTGTTGTAGAGCTGCAGCACCTCGGTCTGGGCCTGGATCACCCGCTTCGTGGCGTCGATCTGGGCGCGCAGGCTCGCCTCCTGGATCGCCGCCGCCACCACGTTGGCGGTGAGCGACAGGTAGGCGGCCTCGAGCTGGAAGCGCTGGTTCTCGGCCTGGGCCTCCAACGACGCGATCTGGCGCCGGTTGCCCCCGAACACGTCCGGGTTGAACGAGATCGCGAGCTGCGGCGTGTAGAGGCTGTAGAAAAAGCGGTTCTGGTTCTGCAGGGGCGATTGCAGGTCGAGGCCCGGCGCCTTGGCGCCCTGGGCCTGCGGGTTCGCCGTGACCGTCGGGAACAGGGTTCCCTTCTGGGCCTCGACGTTCTGGCGCGCCACCTGCAGGGTGGCCTGGGCGGCCTCCAGGGTCGGGTTGTTGGCCAGCGCCTCCTCGACGAGGCGGTTGAGCGCCTTCGAGCGGAACAGGGTCCACCACTGGCCCGGGATGTCGGCGCCCGACACGAAGCTCTGGTCGGCCGAGCCTCCCTGCGTCGTGCGGATCGCGTCCGCCGCGCTCGGGTTCTTCAGGCGCTCCTTGGTGTAGCGCGTCACCGGCGGGTCGAGCGGGGCGACGTAATCCGGCCCCACCGCGCAGGCGTTCAGGCCGAGCGCGAGCGCCAGTCCGGACAGGCACGCGGCCGCGGCGCGCGGGCGGCCGCCGGGCGGCCGCCCGTGCCGATTGCCTGAGGCTGCCCCTGCCATGCCGCCCCCGGACCCGCGCGAAATCGCGCCCGAGTACAGGGCGGTCGGCCGGTTTCCTGTCAACGCCGCAGGTCGCGCCCGCGCGATGCCGGGGCGCGGCTGTGGCTCCGGGAACACGGGCATCAGGCCGCCGCCCGGTGCTGGACCGGCCTCGCTTCGGGGTTCGGCCGGCGCCGGGAGAACAGCGAGATCAGGATCGGCACCACCACGAGGATCAGGTTGGGGGCGAGCAGGATGCCGCCCACCACCACCAGCGCCAGGGGCTTCTGCACCTGCGAGCCGATGCCGGTGGAGACCGCGGCCGGCAGCAGGCCGACGCAGGCGGCGACGCAGGTCATCATCACGGGCCGCATCCGCACGTTGGCGGCATGCCACACCGCCTCGCCCCGGTTCCAGCCCTCGTCGATGAGCTGGTTGTAATAGGCGAGCAGGATCACGCCTTCCATGGTGGAGATGCCGAACAGCGCGATGAAGCCGATCGCGGCCGAGATCGAGAACGGCGTCCCCGTGAGGGCGAGCGCGAAGATCCCGCCGATCATCGCCATCGGAATCACCGAGAGCCCGAGCAGCATGTCGGTGACGGAGGAGAAGTTGATGAACAGCAGGAGGGCGATCAGCGCCAGCGTGATCGGGACCACGATGGTCAGGCGCTGCACCGCGTCCTGCAGGTTCGTGAACTGGCCGACCCATTCGAAGTGATAGCCCGCCGGCATCTGCACCGAGTCGGCGACGCGGCGTTGCGCCTCCAGGACGGTGCTGCCGAGGTCGCGCCCGCGCACCGAGAACTTCACCGGAATGTAGCGCTCCTGGTCCTCCCGGTAGATGAAGGCCGCGCCGGAGACGAGCTCGACGGTCGCGATCTCGGAGAGCGGCACCTGCACGACGCCGCCATTCGGGTTCGTCGCCCCGACCGTGATGTTGCGGATGGTCTCCAGGGAGCGGCGGAACTCGCGGGCGAGGCGCACCCGCATGGGGAAGTGCCGGTCCGAGCCGTACTCGTAGAGGTCGCCCGCGATCTGGCCGCCGATGGCCGCCTGCAGGGTGGTGTTGACGTCCCCGATGGAGAGGCCGAACCGGGCGGCCTTGCGCCGGTCGACGTCGATCCGCACCGTCGGCTGCCCGAGGGAGGTGAAGACCGACAGGTCGGTGATGCCCGGCACGGTGGCCAGGACCGCCTTCACCGCCTCGGCGGTTTTCGTGATGGTGTTCAGGTCGTTGCCGTAGATCTTGACCGAGTTCTCGCCCTTCACCCCCGAGGCCGCCTCCTGCACGTTGTCCTCGATATACTGGGAGAAGTTGAACTCGATGCCGGGGAACTCGGCGTCGAGGCGCTTCGACAGGTTGCGGATCAGGGTTTCCTTGTCGAGGCCCTTCGTCCAGGTGTCGAAGGGCTTGAGCGGCGCCAGGATCTCGACGTTGAAGAATCCCGTCGCGTCGGTGCCGTCGCTCGGCCGGCCCTGGTGCGAGATCACGGTCACGACCTCCGGGATCTCGCCGACGATCCGGCGCAGGCGCTCCACGTAGCTGTTGCCGGCCTCCAGCGAGATCGAGGCCGGCATGGTGCCGCGGATGTAGAGGTTGCCCTCCTCGAGCTTGGGCAGGAATTCGAGGCCGAGGCCGCGGGCCGCCAGGCCGGCGACCAGCAGGATCGCCAGGGTGACGCCGAGGGAGAGCAGCTTGTTGCGCAGGCCGAAGCGCAGGATCAGCACGTGCCCGAAGCGCAGGAGCTTGACGATGAGGGTGTCGCGCTCCTCCACGCGCTTGGGCAGGATCAGGGCCGAGAGGGCCGGCGAGACCGTGAAGGTGGCGAGCAGGCCGCCGAGCAGCGCGTACGCGTAGGTCTTCGCCATCGGCCCGAAGATGTGCCCCTCGACGCCCGTCATGGTGAAGAGCGGCAGGAAGCCCACGATGATGATCGTGGCCGAGAAGAAGATCGCCCGGTTCACCTCGGCGCCCGCGATCGCGATGGTGCCGAGGCGGCCGGTCAATCCGCCCGGCGCCGGCTCGCCCTCCGCTTGCTCGGGCTCGGCGAGGTGGCGGAACACGTTCTCGACCATGATCACGGTGGCGTCGACGATGAGCCCGAAATCGATGGCGCCGAGGGACAGGAGGTTCGCGGAATCGCCGCGCATCACCAGGATCAGGATGGCGAAGCCGAGGGCGAACGGGATCGTGGCCGCCACGATGATGGCGCTGCGCAGGCTCCCCAGGAACAGCCACTGCACCACGAAGACCAGCACCACGCCGAAGACGAGGTTGTGCATCACCGTGTGGGTGGTGGTGTGGATCAGGTTCGAGCGGTCGTAGATGCGCTCGATCCGGACGTCGGGCGGCAGGATGTTCGAGCTGTTGATCTTCTCGATCTCGGCCTCGACCCGGCGCAAGGTCGGCAGGCTCTGGCCGCCGCGGCTCATCAGCACGATGCCCTCGACGATGTCGTTCTGATCGTCGTGCCCGACGATGCCCAGGCGCGGCGCGTTCGAGACGCGGACATCGGCGACGTCCCGCACCAGCACCGGGGTGCCGTTCACCTGCGTGAGCAGCGTGTCCTTGATGTCGTCGATGTCGCGGATCAGGCCGACGCCGCGCACCACCGCCGATTGCTCGCCGACATTGAGCGTCTGGCCGCCGACATTGATGCTCGAATTGTTGAGGGCGTTGACGAGCTGGACCAGGGTCAGCCCCTGCGCCTGGAGCCGGTTCAGGTCGACCGCGATCTCGTATTCCTTGGCCTTGCCGCCGAAGGCCGTGACGTCGACGACGCCGGGGATCGCCTTGAAGCGGCGCTGCAGCACCCAATCCTGCAGGGTCTTCATGTCGGCGGACGAGAAGCCCTTCGGGCCGACGAGCTTGTAGCGCATGATCTCGCCCACCGGGCTCGTCGGCGAGATCTGCGGCGTGGCGCCGTTCGGCAGGGGCGGCAGCTGCGAGAGCCGGTTCAGCACCCGCTGCAGCGCCTCCTGGTACGTGTAGACGTAGTTGAATTGCACCTTCACGTCGGAGAGGCCGAACAGCGAGATGGTGCGCACCACCGTGGCGTTCGGGATGCCGGCAAGCGCCACCTCCAGCGGGATCGTGATGTAGCGCTCGATCTCCTCGGCCGATTGCCCCGGATTCTGCGTGATCACGTCGACCAGCGGCGGGACGGGATCGGGATAGGCCTCGATGTTGAGCTGCGTGTAGCTGGCATAGCCGAGCGCCAGCATCACCACGAACATCAGGAACACCAGCACGCGCTGGCGCAGCGAGAAGACGATCAGGGCGTTCATCGCGGGCGTCCCGTCACGAGGCCTTGTCGCCGCTCGCGGCACGGTCGATGAAGAGCGCGCCGCGGGTGACGACCTCGTCCTGGGGGCTCAGGCCCGTGACCACCTGGGCGTTGTCGCCGTTGATCAGACCGAGCTTGACCGTGCGGGCCGCGACGGCGCCGTCGGGGCGCGACACCCAGACATGGGCGTTGCTTCCCTCGTAGACGACGGCGGCCAGCGGCACGCTGGGCGAGGGCTGGTCCTGCCCGGTGATGATCGTGAAATTCGCGAACATCTCGGGCTTGAGGGCCCGGTCCGGGTTCTCGACCTCGCTGCGCACCGCGAGGCGGCGCGTCGCCGGATCGAGGCTCGCGGCCATGTAATTGACCTTGGCGCGAAACACCCGGCTGCCGAAGCCCGCGACCCTGGCCTCGACTTCCTGGCCGAGGCGGATCTTCGGGATCTCGCTCTCGCGCACGTTGGCGATGAGCCAGACGGTGGAGAGATCGCCGATGACGAAGGCCGGGTCGCTCGACGTGGTGAGATACTGGCCGAGGCCGACCTTGCGCTGGACGATGGTGCCGGCGATGGGCGCGCGGATCTCCGTCTCGGGGCTCAGCGTGCCGCTCTTCTCGAAGGCCGCGATCTCCGCATCGGTCTTGCCGAGGAGGCGCAGGCGGTTCCTCACCGCCTGGAGGTTGGCCTCGGCGGTCCGCAGGTCGCTCTGCGCCGCGATGACGTCGTTCTGGGCGGATTGGTAATCCTTCAGCGCCACGGCCTTGGCGGCGAACAGCTCCTGCTGGCGGGCCGCGATGGTCTGGTCGAGCTTCAGCAGGGCGGTGGCCTTGGCGATGGTGTTGAGGGCGCTCTGGTAGTCGCTCTGGGCCTGGACCATGTCGCTTGCCTCCAGCGTCAGCAGCACGTCGCCGGCCTTCACGTCGTCGCCCGCCCGCGCCAACACCTTGGTGACGCGCCCGGAATAGGGCGAGACCACCGGCACGTTGTCGTCGTC
The DNA here is from genome assembly GCF_008806385.1 of Methylobacterium soli. Classification (GTDB taxonomy): domain Bacteria; phylum Pseudomonadota; class Alphaproteobacteria; order Rhizobiales; family Beijerinckiaceae; genus Methylobacterium; species Methylobacterium soli. The sequence goes on along the minus strand of NZ_VZZK01000002.1, from coordinate 307,718 downwards.
GTTGAGGGCGATGCGCCCCTCGGCCGAGCCCTCGGGGCGGAACACCATCGTGGCGACGGGGCGGATCGCGAAGGCGGCGCGCTGCTCCTTCGTCGGGCGGAACACCCGCTCGCGGGTTTCGCCGCGGGCGGTCTCCGCCACCGCGTCGTCCGCGCCGTCGCCCGGCACCAGCCCGCGCCCATACGCGATGGCCTGCTCGGCGAACCGGCGCACCGGCTCGGGATAGACCGCGACCGCCGCGACCCCGGCGATCACCAGAAAGAGCGTGAGGGCGACCGGCAGCAGGCCGGCGCGGCGCCCGCGCCGGCGGCTCGCCTCGGGGGCGCTCAACGTGGGGTCGAGGGGATTGCGAGCGTCCATCGGGGCTTTGATCTTCGGCCGGCGCCGGGCGCCGGGCAGGGGTCACGAATCGAGCGGGTGGGCCTGATCGTCGGGCAGCACCGAACCGGTGCATGGTGCTTTTTGATGGCGGCCGATCCGACCTCGCTCGACCGTGATGTCGGCGGCGTCCGCGGGGGCGATCCAGCCTGCATGGTCCCGCCCCCGGCCCATCGTCAAGCCGAGGCTGGGCCCGGCCGGATTTCGCGGTCCCGCGTTGCCGCGCCGCAGCACCAACCGACGATGGCCGACCTGTCTAAGTGCAATCAAAGATTGATCAACTCGGAACCGGCCGGCCATGGCGGACCCATAAGCGGCCCATGTGCCAGTTGTGTGAAGGCGCGCCGGCGGCACAAAGCCGGCGGCATAGGGCAGTCCCGTCGCGGTCGGCCGGCCGGCGTTGCGCCTTTCATCCCGGCCGGATGACACAATATAACAACCCGACCTATATGGTCCGCCTGCCGCACCCGTACCGAAGGGCCGCCATGTCCGAAGCTGCCATGTCCGAAGCTGCCATGTCCGAAGCTGCCACGTCCGAAGGCGCCATGTCCGACGCCAAGATCCCCGTCACCGTCCTGACCGGCTATCTCGGGGCCGGCAAGACGACGCTCCTCAACCGGATCCTCACCGAGAACCACGGCAAGCGATACGCGGTGATCGTCAACGAGTTCGGCGAGATCGGCATCGACAACGACCTCGTGGTGGGCGCCGACGAGGAAGTGTTCGAGATGAACAACGGCTGCGTCTGCTGCACCGTGCGCGGCGACCTGATCCGCATCATGGACGGCCTCGTGAAGCGGCGCGGCAAGTTCGACGCGATCATCGTCGAGACCACGGGCCTCGCCGACCCGGCCCCCGTCGCCCAGACCTTCTTCGTCGACCAGGACGTGGGCGATGCCGCCCGCCTCGACGCGGTGGTGACGGTGGCGGACGCCAAGTGGCTCTCCGACCGGCTCAAGGACGCCCCCGAGGCCAAGAACCAGATCGCCTTCGCGGACGTGATCCTGCTCAACAAGTCCGACCTCGTGGCGCCTGCCGACCTCGACCGGGTCGAGGCCGAGATCCGGGGCATCAACCCCTACGCCAAGTTGCATCGCACCCAGAACTGCGCCGTCCCGCTCGAGGCGGTGCTGGAGCGCAACGCCTTCGACCTCGGCCGCATCCTCGACGTGGAGCCCGATTTTCTGGAGGAGGGCCACCACCATCACCACGACCCCGACATGCAATCGGTCTCGGCGAGCCTCGACGGGCCGGTCGACCCAGAGGCCTTCATGCCCTGGATCTCGAACCTGACCCAGGTCCAGGGTCCCGACATCCTGCGCTGCAAGGGCATCGTGGCCTTCCCGGACGAGCCCAAGCGCTTCGTCTTCCAGGGCGTCCACATGATCCTCGACGGCGATCTCCAGGGCGAATGGGGCGCCGATGAGAAGCGCGTCTCCCGCGTCGTCTTCATCGGCCGCAACCTCGACGCGGAGGCGATCCGCAGCGCGTTCCTGGCCTGCAAGGCCTGAAGCGCGACCGTGCCCCCCGCCCGCACGGGCCGAGGGGGCGCGGTCGCCCGACGCGGGCCCTGAGCGCCCGCAGCGAAATCTCAATCAATCCGAGGCAATCTCACGCGCATCGAGCGGGCCGGCGTACCGGGCTCGTGGAGTTGCGTGACCATGGCGTCCACCACCGCCCCGTCCGGCGCGCCCGCCCCGGAGATAGCCCTCGCGGGTGCCTCTCTCGCGGGGGCCTCTCTCGCGGGGGCCTCTCTCGCGGGGGCCTCTCTCGCGGGTGCCTCTCTCGCGGGTGCCTCTCTCGCGGGTGCTTGGGCCGCGATCCCGGTCCTGCGCGTCGTGCGGGGCCTCGCGCGCGGGATGCTGGCGGCCTTCATCTTCTTCGCCTGCTTCGCCTTCTCGGACACTTCCCCCTACGACCTCATCGCGCTGCCCACGATGGCGTTGTGGGCCGCCCTCGGCATCCGCCTGCATCGGGGCGTGCTGCCACTGATGGGGCTCCTCATCCTCTATCTCGCCGCCATCGTGATGGCGCTGATCCCCTATCTCGACGAGGCCTTCCCGCTCACCTGGACGATCCAGCTGATCTACCTGGCGTTGACATGCCTGTTCTTCGCCATGCTGTTCTCGGACGAGACGCAGGGCCGGATGGAGCTGGCGCTACGGGCCTACACGGCGAGCTGCGTCTTCTCGGCCGGGCTCGGCATCGTCGGCTATCTCGACCTGATCGGCATCGAGGACCTGTTCTACAAGTACGGCCGGGCGTCCGGCACCTTCCAGGACCCGAACGTGTTCGGCTCGTTCCTGACGCTGGGCGCCCTCTACCTGATGCACGGTCTCCTGAGCGGCACGGCGCGCCGGCCGCTCCTGGCCCTCGCGGGCCTCCTGGTGATCCTGGCCGGCATCTTCCTGTCCTTCTCCCGCGGCTCCTGGGGCGGGACCGTGGTGGCGGTGCTCGTCATGGTGGTGTCGGTCTATGCGGCGACGCCCTCAGCGCGCCTGCGCCGCCGCATCGTGCTCCTCACCCTCGTCACCCTCGGTCTCGGGGTGGTCGCCATCGTGGGGCTGCTCTCGGTCGATCACGTCGCCAAGATGTTCGAGACCCGCGCGGCGGTCACGCAGGATTACGACGAGGGCGAGACCGGCCGCTTCGGCAACCAGATCCGGGGCATCGGCATGCTGCCGTCGCTGCCCTTCGGCATGGGCCCGATGCATTGGCGCCTGATCTTCGGGCTCGAGCCGCACAATTCCTACATCGGCAGCTTCGCCAATGGCGGCTGGCTCGGCGGGGCGGTCTTCATCGGAATCGTGCTGGCCACGGGCTTCGTCGGCTTCCGGCTCCTCGCGCGTCCCTCGCCCTACCGGGCGCATGCCCAGATCGTCTGGCCGGCGCTGCTGATGTTCTTCCTCCAGGCCCTGCAGATCGACATCGAGAAGTGGCGCCACGTCTACATGATGCTCGGCATGGTCTGGGCGCTCGAGGCCGCGCGCCTGCGCTGGTGCGCGGCGGGAGGCCGTCCCGTCTCCGAGGCGTGATGCCGCACCGCAGCGATTTGATGTTAAGGAGAGCTTAGCCGCTTCGCCGCAAGAAGCGCTGAAACCGGTCCGCGGCGCCGGCGCGGCCGGCGGTCTGAAGAGCGGAGATCGAGCACGGTGACCAGCCTGTCGCGGAGCGAGGCCGAGCGCGTCGCCGCCCTGCACGATCTCGAGATCCTGGACACGCCGCCGGAGCGCCATTTCGAGGCGGTCTGCCGCACGGCCCGGCGCCTGTTCGGCGTCGCCGACGCCTTCGTGTCCCTGGTCGATGCCGACCGGCAATGGCTGAAGACCGTCAGCGGCGTCATCCCGCCCGCGATGCCGCGCGAGACCTCCTTCTGCACCCACACGATCCGGGACGACGCCGTCATGGTCGTGCCCGACGCCCGCCGCGATCCGCGCTTTTCAGGCGCGGACCTGGTCACCAGCCAGGTCGTGGTCTTCTACGCGGGCGCCCCGCTCATCCTCGCGCCGGGTCTGCGGGTCGGGGCGCTCTGCCTCGTGGACGCGACCCCGCGCGACTTCTCCGAGGACGATGTCCAGGCCCTGCGCGACCTCGCCGAGATCGTGGTGGCGCATCTGCGCCTGCACCGGGCCAACCGGGAGCAGGGCCGCGCGGTCGCGATGCGCAAGGCCCGCGAGGCGGTGATCGAGGCGCAGGCCGCCGAGATCGACCGGCGCGCCGAGGCGCAGGCGAGCGCCAACCACCTGCTCTCCATGGCCGAGCAGATGGCCCATATCGGCCATTGGCGGGTCGATCTCGGCGATGGCCAGCCGGTCTGGTCGGCGGGCCTCTACCGGATCGCGGGACGCAACCCGGCCGAGCCGCCGCCCCATCTCTCGGTCTTCGCCGAGCTCTACCACGCGGAGGACCGGGAGCGCCTGAAGGGCGTCGTCGGGGACGCGATCGTGGAGGGGCGCAATTTCGCGTTCGAGGCGCGGGTGCTGCGCCCGAACGGGACGATCCGCGACGTCGAGGTGCTGGGCACCTGCCAGAAGGACGCGCTCGGGGCGACGACCGCCCTGTTCGGCATCCTGATCGACGTCACCGAGCGGCGCGCGACCGAGGCCGAGATCCGCCTCAGCGAGGTCCGCTACCGCAGCCTCTCCGACACCCTGCCGCTCCTCGTCTGGACCATGCGGACCTCGGACGGCGAGGCGACCTACCTCAATGCCTGCTTCCGGGCCTATTACGGCCCGATCGGCACGAACCGGACCGGGCGGCTCACCCGCAATCACCCCGAGGATGCGCAGATGGTGGAGGCGGCCTGGGAGCGGGCGCTCGCCACCGGCGAGGGCTTCGCGCTGGAATGCCGCCTGCTGCGCCACGACGGCACCTACCACTGGCACAAGCTCGCGATGACGCCGGTGCGCCACCGCGACGGGACCCAGGTGGTCGAGTGGCTCGGCACCGCCCTCGACATCGACGCGATCATCTCGGCCCATCGCGCGGTCGAGGAGGCGCAGGAATTGCTGCATATCGGCCTCGAGGCCGCGGATGCGGGAACCTGGGACTGGGACATGCGGCGCGGCGTCACCGTCCTGTCGCCCGAGAGCGCCCGGATCTACGGTCTGCCCGCGAGCGAGGATCCGCAGGCGCTGACCACCGCGGAATGGACCGCGATGGTGCATCCCGAGGACGTGGCCCAGGCCTGGGACGCGATCCGGGTCGCGATCGAGACGCGCACCACCTACGCCACCGAGTTCCGGATCGGCGAGCGCTGGGTCCATGCCCGCGGCCGTACCCTGTTCGGCCCCGATGACCGGCCCTACCGCATGGTCGGGCTCCACATCGACATCACCGAGCGAAAGTCCTTCGAGGCGACCCTGCAGGCGCTGACCGCCGAGGCGCAGGCCGCCCGCGCCGAGGCCGAGCGGGCGAGCGAGGCCAAGAGCGACTTCCTGGCGGCGATGAGCCACGAGATCCGCACGCCGCTCAACGGCGTCCTCGGCTATGCCGATCTCCTCCTCGAACAATCCCACCTGACGGAGGAGAACCGGCGGCGCCTCGAACTGATCCAGAGTTCGGGCGCGGCGCTCCTCACCATCGTCAACGACATCCTCGACTTCTCCAAGATCGAGGCGGGCCAGCTCGCCCTCGATCCGCTGGCCTTCCCGCTGCTCACGGTCATCGACAGCACCGTCTCGATCGTGCGGGGCGGCGCCCTCAAGAGCGGCCTGCGCATCGATGCCCGCATCGATCCGGCCCTGCCGGACTTCGTGGTCGGCGATCCGAACCGCCTGAGCCAGGTCCTCCTGAACCTCCTCAACAACGCCGTGAAATTCACCCCCGCGGGCGCCGTCACCCTGAATGTCCGCCACGAGGGACGCCGCCCGGATGGCGAGGCGATGCGCTTCGAGGTGACGGATACGGGGATCGGCATCCCGGCCGCGCGGCTGGAACGGCTGTTCAAGCGCTTCAGCCAGGTCGACGGCTCGATCAGCCGCCGCTTCGGCGGCACCGGCCTCGGCCTCGCGATCAGTCGCCACCTCGTCACCCTGATGGGGGGCGAGATCGGCGTCGAGAGCCGCGAGGGCGTCGGCTCGACCTTCTGGTTCACCCTCACCCTGCCGCGCAGCGAGCAGGCGGCCGCGCCGGACGCGGCCCCGGCCGAGCGCCCGGCGCCGCGGACCGTGCCGGCCGCGCCCGGCATGGCCCCGCACCTGCTCCTCGTCGAGGACGTGGCGATCAACCAGGAGCTCGCCCGGGCGGTGCTGGAGACGGCGGGATTCCGCGTCGACGTCGCGGGCGACGGGGCGGAGGCGATCGCCGCCGTCGAGGCCCGGATGGCGGCGGGTGAGGCCTACGCCCTCGTCCTCATGGACGTGCAGATGCCCGGCATGGACGGGCTCACCGCCACCCGCCGCATCCGCGCCCTGCCGGCGCCGGCCGGGACCGTGCCGATCGTCGCGATGACGGCCAACGTCCTGCCGAAGCAGGTCGAGGCCCTGCGCGAGGCCGGCATGGACGACCATGTCGGCAAGCCCTTCCGCCGGGCCGACCTGTTCGCCACCATCGCCCGCTGGATCGGGCCGCCCAAGATGGAGGCCGCGCCCGAGGCCCCGCCCGCAGCGGCGCCACTCCTCGACCGGGACGCCCTCTCGGCCGTCCGCGACAGCATCGGCGCGCCCCGGGTCCTGTCGCTGCTGGCGCTCCTGGAGATGGAATTGCGCGACCGCTTCCGGCCCGGCGAGACCGACCGGATGCAGATCGCCTACGACGCCCACGCGATGGTCTCGGCCGCCGGCATGCTCGGCTTCGTCGGCCTGTCCGACCTCTGCCGGGAGATCGAGGCCGCCGCCCATGCGGGCAGCGACCTCAAGCCCCTGATCCTGCGCCTCGAGGCCCTGCGCGATGGCGCCCTCGGCACCATCCGGGAACTGCGCGCGGCCTGAAGCCGGGGCGGGGGCACGGGAGGCCTATCCGCCTCGCCTCAGGCGCGGCGCCGCCCGCTCAGGCGGGTTCCTCGTCCGGCTCCGGGTCGGCCGTCCAGGCGGTGGCGAAGGCGGCGAGGTGCTGCGCCTCCGTGAAGGCCAGGACCGTCACGGTCCGCTCGGTCGGCGGCGCGCCCGGATAGGGGGCGAGCAGCACCGTCTCGCGGGAGAGCCGGGCCCCCGGCGTGCGCAGGCCCATCCAGGTCTCGGCCTCCAGCGTCAGCCGGTCGGGCTCGGCGAGCGCCCGGGAATCCGGGCGCAGCACGAGGATGTAGGTGCCGAGCGCGGGGTTGCGCGCCTGCAGGGCCTTGATGATGTCGATCATGGATGGGCGTCTATTCCGGGAACTCGTTGATCTGCACGATCGGCTGCACGTCCGTGAATTTCGGGATGTCGCCGAAGATCTCCTGGCCGTGGGTCGCGGCGGCGTTCTGGAAGGCCTCGGCGGATTCGAAGCGCAGGAGCGCCATCACCTGGAAGGGTGCCGGGCCGCCATCCGGCGTGCCGACGCCGCGCACGACCTTCGCCTCGTGCAGGCCGATCGGCGTCCAGCGCTCGCGCACCAGCGGCATGTGGTGGCCGAGATAGTAGCCCATGTCGAACTTCGTGCCGGCCCCGCCCGGATACATCACGCTGACCAGGATCATTCGCTTGTCCTCCCGAGGGGCCCGTCTGCCGGGGCCCTCGGGGGGGACAGGAGCAAAGTTCGGCCGCGAGCGCAACGCTCGCGCGGCCCGGGCCCGCCCCGCGATCCCCGGCGGAACTTTCGGCGCGGGCGAGGCGCCTCAGTGCAGCTTCACCCGCGGCTCGGTGCGGCGCGTGAGGCTGCGGGCCAGCGCGTCGAGGGCGGTCTTCCAGGTGCCGTGCAGGGCCTGCTGGTGCATCTTGTAGAGCGAGCGGTACATCATCCGGGCGAAGAGCCCGGCGATGAACATGTTCCGCCCCTGGATGAAGCCCATCAGGTTGCCGACCGTCGAGTACTCGCCGAGCGACACGAGGGAGCCGAAATCCCGGTACTTGAACGGCTTCAAGGGCTTGCCGGCGATCTTGGCGGGGATCGCCTTGATCAGGTAGCTCGCCTGCTGGTGGGCCGCCTGGGCGCGGGGCGGGATCGGCGTGTCCGAGCCCGGCTCGACGAGATAGGCGCAATCGCCGAGCGCGAAGATGTCGGGGTCCCGCGTCGCCTGGAGCGTCGGCGTCACCACCAGCTGGTTGGTGCGCGTGGTCTCGAGGCCGCCGATATCCTTGAGGAAGCCCGGCGCCTTGACGCCCGCCGCCCAGACCACGAGCTCGGACGGGATGAAGCCCCCATCCGCGAGCGCGACGCCGTCGGGGCGCACCTCCGTCACCCGCGCCCGGGTGCGGACCTCGACGCCGATCTTGTTGAGGAGCGCCATCACCTCGACGGAGAGGCGCTGGGGCACCGCCGGCAGGATCCGGTCGGCCGCCTCCACCAGGGTGATCTTGAGGTCCTTGGCCGGGTCGATCCGGTCGAGGCCGGTGGAGACCACCTGCCGGGTGGTCCGGTGCAGCTCGGCCGCGAGCTCGGTGCCGGTGGCGCCCGCGCCGATCACCGTGACGTGGAGCTGGCCCGGCCGCACCGGGCCCGGCTGCGTGTGGGCCCGCAGCATCCCGTTGATCAGCCGCTGCTGGAAGCGCACCGCCTGCTCCTGGGTGTCGAGCGCGATGGCGTGCGCCTGCACGCCCGGCGTGCCGAAATCGTTGGTGGTCGAGCCCACCGCCATCACGAGGGTGTCGTACGGGACCGAGCGCACCGGCGTGACCTCGCGGCCCTCCGGGTCGTGGCTCGCGGCGAGCTGGATCGTCTTGGCGGCCCGGTCGAGGCCCGTCATCTCGCCGATCCGGTAGCGGAAATGGTGCTCGTGGGCGTGGTGCAGGTAATCGACCGCGTGGTGGCCGACATCGAGGCTGCCCGCCGCCACCTCGTGCAGCAGCGGCTTCCAGATATGGGTGCGCGCCCGGTCGACCAGCGTCACGTGCGCGGTCCCGCCCCGCCCGTGCTTGTCGCCGAGCTTCGTCGCGAGCTGAAGCCCGGCGGCGCCGCCGCCGACCACCACGATGCGGTGCAGGCCGTTCTGGTTCTCGCCCGGTACCATGCTGTGCCGTCTCCCTCGGGCCGGTTCTGGCCGGCCGTCCTCGCCCTGTCCGTCGCGCGGGCCCGGTGCGAGCCTCCGCACGAGCAAGCCTGCGCACGCACAAGCCTACGCACGAACCGGGAGAAAATTCCAAGTCCGTTTCCGGTTGCTCCCCTCGCGAAAAATACACGCGAGGGTTCGCAAATCAGCGCGGCGCGCCGGGCTGGCGCAGCGGATGGGCCTTGGCGAAGGCCTCCTCGGCGAGGCAGGTCTCGGCGATGCGCCGCACGGTCGGGAAGGGCGCGGTGTCGACCCCGAAGATGCCGGTGCCGACCCAGAGGCTGACGAGGCAGAGATCGGCGTGGCTCACCGCGTCGCCCTGGCAGAAGCGGCCGGTGCCGTCCTCGGCGGAGAGCCGGGTCTCCAGCGTCGTCAGCCCGGTCGTGAAGGCGTTGCGCACGAAGTCCATCAAGCGCTCCCGGGGCAGGGCGTAGGCTTCCATCAGGTAGGTGCGCACCCGCGGCACGTAGAGGGGATGGGTGTCGCAGGCGACCACCTGCGCGAGCGAGCGGGCCCGCGCCCGGGCCCGGGGCTCGGCCGGCAGCAGGGCCACGCCCGGATGCGTCTCCTCCAGGTAGTCGAGGATGGCAAGCGACTGGGTCAGCGGCGGGCCGTCCCCGTCGAACAGGGCCGGCACCGCCCCTTGCGGGTTGATCGCCCGGAACTCCGGCTTGTGCTGGTCCCCCGCATCGAGGTCGATGAAGGTCTCCTCGTAGGGGATGCCCTTGAGGTTGAGCGCGATGCGAACCCGGAAGGCGGCGGCCGAGCGCCAATTGCCGTACATCGTGATGGCCATGATCCGCGCCTCTCCGGTTGATCCGGCCGGACCAGATCCCATCGCGCGCCGGCTCGCAAGCCTTGATGCTGGCAAGCCCCGATCCTCTCAAATCCCGCCCACGCGCGGATCCGTGTGCCGGCATGGCTCCGGCCGCGTTCCTGCATTGGTGTTTCCCGTCGCTCTGCCGCTATAGACTGCCCGAGCGCGCGCGCCCCGAGCCCCGGAAGGTCGACCCGAACATGCAGATCGCCACCCCCTACCTGATGTTCCTCGGCGACGTGCCCGACCGCCTCGCCGCCAAGACCGCCTACGGCATCGTCGACTGGCGCCCCGAATGGTGCATCGGCCAGATGCGCCTGCCGGGCTGCGCCGCCGATCTCGGCATTCCCGACCTCACGCTCCCCGAGGCGCTGGCCAAGGGCTGCCGCACCCTGGTGATTGGCGTCGTCAACGCGGGCGGCGTCCTGCCCGACCATTGGGTCTCGGAGATCGTCGCGGCGATCAAGGCCGGGCTTGACGTGGCGAGCGGCCTGCACGTGCGCCTCGGCGCGATCCCGGCCATCGCGGAGGCCGCGCAGGCCAACGGCCGCACCCTCCACGACGTGCGCCACACCCGCGAGAGCTTCGCCACCGGCAAGGGCACGCGCCGCCCCGGCAAGCGCCTCCTCACGGTCGGGACCGATTGCTCGGTGGGGAAGAAGTACACGGTGCTGGCGCTGGAGAAGGGGATGCGCGCGCGCGGCCTCGACGCGGATTTCCGCGCCACGGGCCAGACCGGCGTGTTCATCTCCGGCCGCGGCGCCGCGATCGACGCCGTGGTGGCGGATTTCATCTCGGGCGCGGTGGAGTGGATCTCGCCCGCCGCCGACCCGAACCACTGGGACCTGATCGAGGGCCAGGGCTCGCTCTACCATCCCTCCTTCGCGGGCGTCAGCCTCGGCCTGCTGCACGGGGCCCAGCCCGACGCCGTGATCGTCTGCCACGAGCCGACCCGCACCACGATGCGGGGGGTTGAGCACGCGCTGCCGACGATCCGGGAGGTCATCGACCTCACGCTTCAGCTCGGGCGCCTGACGAACCCGGACATCCGCGCGACCGGCATTGCGGTCAACTCCCAGGCGCTGGACGAGGCGGAGGCGCGCGCGCTCCTGGCCGCGCTCGAGGCCGAGCACGGCCTGCCGGCGACGGATCCGGTGCGCTTCGGCGTCGACGGGCTCGTCGACCGCCTCGTCGCGGAGTTCCCGGAAACCGCCAAAAGCTGATTGCCAAGAATCGATCGCACAGGATTCGAGACGCCCATGAGCCGCCGCCTCACCGTCGCCGTCGAGCGCTTCCCGATCGCCGGGGCCTTCACCATCGCGCGGGGCAGCCGCACCGAGGCCGTGGTGGTGGTGGCGCGCATCACCGACGCGGAAACCGGCGCGGCGGGGCAGGGCGAGTGCGTGCCCTATGCCCGCTACGGCGAGAGCCCCGAGAGCGTGCTGGCGCTGATCCGGGCGCAGGAGGAGGCGATCGGCGCCGGCCTGACCCGGGCCGAGCTCCTGGAGCGGGTCGGGGCCGGAGCCGCGCGCAACGCCCTCGACTGCGCCCTGTTCGACCTCGAGGCGAAGCTCGGCGGCCGCCCGGCCTGGGGGATCGCGGGCCTGCCCCCGCCGGAGCCCGCCCTGACGGCCTACACCCTCAGCCTCGGCACCCCGGAGAGCATGGAGGCGGCGGCGCGGGGCGCCGCGCAGCGGCCGCTCCTGAAGGTGAAGCTCGGCGGCGAGGGCGACCCGGCCCGGATCGCGGCGGTGCGCCGGGGCGCGCCGGAATCCCGCCTGATCGTCGATGCCAACGAGGCCTGGCGGGCCGAGACCCTGGAGGCCAACCTCGCGGCCTGCCTCGAGGCCGGCGTCGGGCTGATCGAGCAGCCGCTCCCGGCCGGCGACGACGCGGCGCTCGCCGGGATCAGCCGACCGATCCCGATCTGCGCCGACGAGAGCCTGCATGACCGCGCCGGGCTCGACGCGCTCGCCGACCGCTACGACGCCATCAACATCAAGCTCGACAAGACCGGCGGCCTCACCGAGGCGGTGATGCTCGCCCACGAGGCGCGGGCGCGCGGCCTCTCGCTGATGATCGGCTGCATGGTCGGCACCTCGCTCGCCATGGCGCCCGCGATGCTGCTCGCCCACCACGCCGATTACGTCGACCTCGACGGCCCGCTGCTGCTGGCCCGCGACCGCGCGCCCGGCCTGCGCTTCGAGGGCAGCCTCATCCACCCGCCCGAACCGGAGCTGTGGGGCTAGATCCGTCCCCGATCGCGTTCACGATGCGGTGCGCGGGCGGCGTCCGGGGGCACACGCCCCCTCCGCTCACTCCGCCAGATCCAGAAGATGGCGCCCGGCGCGGTCGTCGATCTCGATGATCCAGAGGTCGTCGTCGAAGCGCGTCTCGCGGCCGATGCGCGCCTCGACGTCGAGGGGCGTCGCGGCAATCAGGAGCGGGCTGAAGCGGCGCTCCCCCGAATCATCGGCCTCGAACAGGGCCTGGGGGGCCGGGCCGTAGAGGTCGGCGGCGCCGTCGAGGCGGTCGATCTTCACGAAGATCGCGCCGGCCTCGGGCGAGCCCCGCCGGCGCATCACCGCCGGGATGCCCTCGACGCCGAGGCGGCGCAGATGGGCCGAGACCCAGAAATCGGAGCGCAGGCGCGGCATCGTCTCTCCCTCCGGCAGGAATCCGAGGATGGCCGGGGGCGCGTCCTAGCACCGAAACCATCGCCGGGCGGAATCCGTCGCGGGACGAGCCCAGGCCGGGCGCGGTCCGGGGGAGGGAGGCGTTACTTCAGGGTCTTGAGATAGGCGATCAGGTCGGTGACCTTCTTGTCGTCGGGATAGCCCGCGAAGATCATCTTCGTGCCCGGCACCTTGGCTTTGGGGTTCTTCAGCCACTCGTGCAGGTTGGCGTCGTCCCAGGTGATCCCTGAGTTCTTCAGCGCGGCGGAGTAGTTGTAGCCCTCGTAGGTGGCGGCCTTGCGGCCGACGACGCCGACGAGGTTCGGCCCGACGCCGTTCTTGCCGACCTGGTGACAGGCCTTGCAGGGCGCGAAGGCCTTCTCGCCCGCAGCCGCATCGCCGGCATCCTGCGCGAGCGCCGCGACCGGCAGCGCAAGGGGAGCGAGCAGCGCGAGCGCGGCGCCGAGCAGTCGATTGTTCATTCTGTTTTCCTCCCGATATTCTTTCCGGCTCGACTACCTATGGCCGTGCGGTCCCTGACCCAGGGGCAAAGCCCGGGGTGCGACGTTTTGGCTAAGTTGAGCCCGGATTAAACCTGACCAACTCACGTGCTCCCAATCGCCGCGCGGAACGATCCCCGAGGCGCGGTCCTGCAGCAGTCGGAGGAAGACCGTGCCGGTCGAGCCCCACGAAGTTCAGGCCTTCCTTCAGCGCAACGGCTGGAGCCAGGCGCGGCTGGCCTGGGAGATCGGCGTCAACCAGCCCCGGATCTCGCGCTTCATCCAGGGGCTGAAGCGCCCCAATCCCGAGCTGGAGCAGGCGCTCGACGGTCTGGTCCGGGGGCAGCCGGGCGGGTCGGTCGGGCGCGGGGCCGACCGGGCGCGCCGTCGCGGAGCAAGGACCGGTCGTGGGCCGTCGGGACAGCCCGATTGATCATCCTGCCGGCCCGCGCGTACCGTCCCGGAAGGCCCGACCCTTGCCCCTCATCAGCATCACGCGGCTGCGGATCCGCTCGATCCGCTTCCTGCCGGGCTTCGCGCTGCTCGCCCTGCGGACCCGCAACCAGGTGCTGCGCGCGCCGGGCTTCACCGGGGGCTCGATCCTGAACGATCGGAGCTGGGTGTTCTGGACCATGACGGCCTGGGACGAGGAGGCCAGCATGCGCCGCTACGTGACGGGCGGCGCGCATCGCGTCGCCATGCCCCGATTGGTCGAATGGTGCGACGAGGCCTCGATCGTGCATTGGACGCAGCCGGACGCCGCGCTGCCCAGCTGGGCGGAGGCGGACCGGCGCATGCGCGCGAACGGGCGCCCGTCCAGGCTGCGCCACCCGAGCCCCGACCACGCGACGCTCGGCTACCGGCCCCCGCGCCTCACCGGGGCGGGGCCGCTGAGGCCTTCGGTCTCGCCGGGCTGAGCCGTCCTCAGCCCGGCGGCAGGCCGGCCCGGGCCGCGAGTTCACGCAGGGTCCGGCCGGCGGCCTCGCCCTTCACCGGGAGCTTGCGGTCACGCTCGAACTTCTCGATCGCCGCCCGGGTGTTGGTGCCCATCATGCCGTCGGCCTTGAGCGGGCCGTAGCCGAGCTTCGACAGGGCGCGCTGCGCCTGCATCACGGCCTTGTCGGCCTTGGGCGTCACCGAGGCGGTGGTGTCCTCGGAGCGGATCAGGGCCGCGATCGGATCGCGGGGGGCGGGTTCGGCCGCCTTGGCCTCCAAGGGCCTGGTCTCGGGCCTGGTCTCGGGCTTGGCCCCGGGCTTCTCCATCGTGGCCGCCTGCGCGGTGCCCTGCACTGGGCCTTGCGCCTGCGGCGCGGGCCTGTCGGGCGCGGGCTTTCGTCCGGGCGGCTCCTGGCGGGTCGCGATCTTGGGCAGGATCGGGGCGGGATGGCGCCCGACCTGGAAGCCGAGGGCGTTGAGCGCCACGAAGGCCGCGGCCGCGACGGCCACGAGAGAGCCCGCCACCTCGCCGGGATGCTGGCGGCAGAGCGTCACGAGGCCGCCCCCGAAGGCGCCGATCGCCGCCCGCATCTCGCCGGCCGCCGCGCCGGTGCGCGGCAGCGGCCGGCGGCGGGAGGCGGTTGCGGGGCGCGTCGGGCGCGCCTCGCCCGCCACGGTGATCTCGCGCTGGTCCCGGACCTTGAGCGGCTCGCGCATCATCCCTCTCTCTTGCATGGCATGCCTCACCCTGCGCGGCGCAGCGGGGCGTCGTCGGCCGCGCCGGCCAGAGCCGCCGGAACGGCGCGGGCGACGGGGCCGGGCTCGAACAGGCCGAGCGGCAGGCGTGCGGGCACGAGGCCGGCCTGGCCCGGGCCGCGGCCCGGAAGACGCACCGCCGTGGTGATGGGGGCAGGCGGCGCGGAGGCGCTGCCGCGCCAGCAATCGAAGGGCAGCGACACCACCACGGTGGTGCCGTCATCGACCGCGCTCTCGATCGCGATGGTGCCGCCATGCAGGCCGACGAGGCCCTGCACCACCGAGAGGCCGAGGCCGGTGCCCTCGTGCGTGCGCTTGTAGCCGCCGGTGCCGGCCTGGAAGAACGGCGTGCCGAGGCGTGGCAGGTCCGCTTCCCGGATGCCGAGGCCGGAATCGGCGACCACCACCTCGAGCCGGCTTCCCGCCCGCCGCAGCGAGACCTCGACCCGGCCGCCGGCCGGCGTGCATTTCACCGCGTTCGAGATCAGGTTGATCAGCATCTGGCGGCAGGCCCGGGGGTCGGCCGTGATCTCGAGGGCCGGCAGGGCGCCGCGCACCAGCGCCACGCCGGCGGCGTCGGCGCGCAGCTGCATCAGGTCGCAGCAGGTCCGCACCAGTGCGGCGGCCTCGATCGTCTCCGGCGCGTAGTCGAAATTGCCGCTCTGGATGCGGGTCATGTCGAGGAGCGTGTTCACCACCCCGAGGAGGTGATGGCCCGAGGCCCCGATGATGCCGGCATATTCGCGCGCGCGCTCGGGGCCGAGCGCCACCGCGCCTTCGCCCGCCAGCACCTCGGAGAAGCCGATGATGGCGTTGAGGGGCGTGCGCAGCTCGTGGCTGACATTGGCGAGGAAGCGGCCCTTGACCTCGTCGGCGCGTTCCGCCTCGGCGCGGGCCCGCTCCAGCTCCTCCGCGTGGCGGCGGTGCTCGCTGACGTCGCGGGTCACCGCCACCACCGTGGAGGGGGCGGATTCCGCGAGATCGCCCTCGATCCGGTGGGCGCGCATCTCGGCATGGATCACCCGGGCGCCGTCGGGTTCGCCGGCAGCCGCATCGCGGTGGAGGCGGAACCGCACGGTCTGGGGCTTGCCGCGGGCGGCCACGTCGCTGATCGCCTGCAGGAAGGCGGGCCGGTCGGCCACGTGCACCCGGTCGAGCAGGCCGTGGCCGCGCAGGCGCGCGGCCTCCGCGCCGACGAACTTGGCCGCGGAGGCGCTCGCCTCCAGCACGCGGCCATTGCAATCGTGCCAGGTCACGAGGTCGTCGATGGCCGAGAGCAGCATCCGGTCGCGGGCCTCGTTGTCGCGCATCCGCTCGCGCCAGCGGCCCTCGATGCGCATGTGCTCCAGGGCCTGCGCGGCGACGTGGCCGATCGCCGTGATGGCGAAGACCGGCATGGCGATCTGCGCGGGCCAGCCGAGGAGGGGCGCGTCGGCCATCCAGGCGCCGCTGAGCGCCACCGCGACGGCGCCCGCCATCGCCAGCAGCGAGGCCGCGAGGGTCGCCCGGCGCGAGCCCGAGATCACGGCTTCGAGCGGGATCGCGGCGAGCCAGATCGCGGCGGCCGAGCTCGCCCCGCCGGTGAGGCCCGAGAGGCAGACGATCAGACCCGTCAGCCCCGCCGAGGACAGGGCATGCGCGAGCCAGAGCGAGCCCGTGCGCGACAGGAGCACCGCCGCGAAGACGGGGAGGAACAGGCTGGCGACGGCCAGCGCCTCGATCACCGAGGGCACGCCGCGCCAGAGCAGGAAAGGCGGCAGCGCCGCCATCATCACGCCGCCGGTGGCGAGGCGCGAGACCAGGAAACGCTCATGGCGGAAGCGCACGCCCGGATCATCGATGACGGACTCGTGGACCAATCCCGCGAGACGCGCGTCGATGAGCGAGGTCAGGGCAGTGTGGATACGCAATACAGACACGCGCAACGCGTAATAGCCTCATCGGCCTTTCCGCGTCCCTCGGCTCGACTTCTTACGACTGAACCTGACCCTCGCAGAGGCGGCTTAAGCGAGTGTTGCGCAAGCCCTGTCGTTTTTCCCCGGATGCTTTCCGCAACGTAACCGTTGCGGGAGGCCGCTCGGCCCGAAACCGGGCAACGATTCCGGGCGATTCACCATGCCGCGCGAAATCCGCGCGTTCTTACGCGGGCTTCATCCTCGGGCGCGAAGCTCGCGGCCTTGCTGCAGACCGACGCCGCCAGGGTAAGATCGCCCATGTCGTTCCTCCTGCGCGCCGCCCTCGTGATCGGCGCCCTTTCGTACCTCGCGGCCCAGCGCGGGAGCCGGGGCGTCGCGACGCCGCCGAGCCCGGCCGCGCTGGCGGCGAGTCTTCCGGCGGGTCTTCCCGCGAGTCTCCCGGCCGCTCTCCCGGCCGCCTCGGAGATGCTCGAAATCCTGCCCTCCGCCCTCGCCGGGCTGCCGGCCGAGACCCGCGAGCGCCTCGCCCGCGAGGGGCTGGCCGCGCTGTCGCGCCGGGTCGGGCCTGCGGTCCGCGACGCGCCGGCGGGCTCGCGCGACACCCTGGCGGCGGCCGACCGGCATCCCCCGTGGCGCGGCGTCGAGCCCCGCTGAGGCGGGCCGCCCGCCGCGTCGGCCTCCTCTTCCACCGCCTTGGCCGGAACGCCCTTGTATGCTTAGTCCTTGTCCCGAGGGGCGAGGTCCGCGGGAGGCGTTCGGCATGTTCGGGTTCGGCATGGAGTACGAGGGCGCCGCCTTCTGGCTGCCCCTCGTCTGGTCGGCGCTCCTGGCGCTGGCGGTTGCCATGTACGTCGTCATCGACGGGTTCGACCTCGGCGTCGGCATCCTGTTCACGGCGGCGCGGCGGGGCAATTGGCGCGACCGGATGATGCTCTCGGTGGCGCCGATCTGGGACGGCAACGAGACCTGGCTGGTGCTCGGCGGCGGCGGCCTGTTCGCGGTCTTCAGCGTCGCCTACGCGATCCTGCTGCCGGCCCTCTACCTGCCCATCATCCTGATGCTGATCGCCCTGATCTTCCGCGGCGTCGCCTTCGAGTTCCGCTTCAAGGCCGACCGCTCGCAGGCGATCTGGGACTATGCCTTCCATTACGGCTCGCTCATCGCGACCTTCGCGCAGGGCATGGTGCTCGGCGCCTTCGTGCAGGGCTTCCAGATCGAGGGCCGCGGCTTCACGGGCGGCACCCTCGACTGGCTCACCCCCTTCAGCGTGATGACGGGGATCGGCCTCGTCTGCGGCTACGGGCTCCTCGGCGCCACCTGGTGCGTGATGAAGACGTCGGGCGAACTGGAGATCTGGGCCCGCCGCAAGAGCAAGCAGTTCCTGGCCGCCACCATCCTGTCGATGGCCCTCGTCAGCGCCTGGGTGCCGTTCCTCGGGCTCGAGATCCAGTGGCGCTGGTTCTCCTGGCCGAACCTCCTCTACGTCGCCCCCGTCCCGGTCGTCACCGCCTTCGTCTGCTGGCGCATCTTCAGGACCCTCGACGAGGGCCGCGAGGCGACGCCCTTCCTCCTCAGCATCGGGCTGTTCCTGCTCGGCTTCCTCGGCCTCGCGATCAGCCTGTTCCCGTTCATCGTTCCGCCCAGGCTCACGATCTGGCAGGCGGCCAACGCCGTCAGCGCGCTGCAATTCGCACTCGTGGGCTACGCGGTGGTGATGCCCCTGACGCTCGCCTACACGGCCTATGCCTACTGGGTCTTCCGCGGCAAGGTCGCGGAGGACATCCAGGCCGGGGGCTACGGGCATTGAGCGCGGGCGGCTCGGCGAAGGACCCGCCGGCCTCCCGGCGCGGCGGGCGCCGCCTCCTCTGGTTCGTGGCCTTCTACGCCCTCAGCCTCGGGGCCTTCACGGCCCTCGTCTACCTGCTGCGCGTCATCGTGCGCGGGTAGGGCCCGGCTCAGGAGGCCTTGTCGGCGGCGCTTCGGCGCGCCCGGCCGGGCAGAGCGGGGCGGCTCGGCGCCCGCTCGGCGCCCTGGCGGACCTTCGGGGCCTCGGGCGCGTGGTAGGGCTGGTGCGCCTCGGCGGTCCCGGTGCGCGCGCGCAGGGGCTGGTCGAGGATCGCCGAGAGCAGGTCGCGCGCGGCCGGCCGCGGCACGGTGCGGAACAGGCGCACCAGCTCGAACACCCGCTCGGCCGAGCGCGCCACGCTCTCGTTGAGGGTCAGGAAGACGTAGACCGCCTCCTCCTCGTGCAGGCCCGCGGCGCGCAGCGCCAGCGTCAGCAGGTCGTAGCGCGCGGACGGGTCCGGGGCGGCGCCGAGGAAGCCTTGGTCGAGGTCGAGGAGATCGGCGAGCGCCGCGATGAAGCCGGGCACGTCCTGGGCCGCCGACAGCCCGGTCAGGATCGCGCCGGCCTCGCGCGGGGCGGGCGGGCAGGGCCTGAGCGCCGCCGTGGCGGCGACCGCCGCCGCCAGGGCCTCGCGGCGCTCGGGCGTCGCGTGGAGATAGAGCGGCACCACCTCGTCCGGCTCGAGGTCCGGCCGGGCCAGCAGCGCCTGTGCGAGGTCCGGTGCCTTGCGGGCGCGGGCCACGAGCTGCGCCAGGCTCTCGCCGCGAAGCGGCGCCTGCTCGTTGCCCGCCAGCGCGCGGTCGATCTCGGCGTCGTTGCGCGCCGTCAGGTCCGCCAGGGTGGAGCGGCTGAGATCGCTGCGGGCCGCGAGCGCCGCGCCGATCTCGGTCCCGTCGCTGCGGGCCGCCGCGATCACCGGCGGGGTCAGGCGCGGGGCCTGCGCCACCACGATGTCGCGCACGGCCCCGCCGCGGGCGGCGAGCCGCACCAGGACGGATTCCGGCGTGCCCGCGAACGGGCTCAGCTTGCGCGCCACGATGGCGGCGGTCTCGTCGTCGACGGTCGGGATCAGCCCGCAGGCCAGGGCCTCGAACGCGCCCGCCGCGGCCCGGTCGCGCAGGGCCGCCTGGATGAACAGATCGGTCTGGACCCGCAGGATCACGGGTTTCAGGTCGAGATGCTCGATGCGCGACAATTCGATGAGCCCGGACAGGTCCGGCGCATCGTCGACGGATGCTGACATGGGCACTTCGGTTACGCAGAACTTGAGTAACCGAAGGCTAAACGCCTTTGCGTGAATCGACCTTTAAGCCCACCCCCGCCGCCGCGTCCCGCCCTGCGCCATCGGGGGACGCCGCGACGCGCCCCCTCTCCCGTTCGGGAGAGCTTACCCGCGAAGCGGGCGGGGGTGAGAGGTGCGCGCTGTCCGGAAAGGTCGCACCCCTCACCCGGTCGGCTGGCGCCGACTCGACCTCTCCCGGACGGGAGAGGTGGGGCGCTCGGCCGTCCGCTTCACGTCGTCATGCCAGGGCGCCGGAGCCGAGCCCGGATGCGTGGCGGCTGTCAGAACCAGCCCTGATGACGCGACCGACCCCCTCTCCCGTGCGGGAGAGGGTTGGGGTGAGGGGACAGGCTTCTCCGGAAAAGTCGCATCCCTGACCGCTCCGCTATCGCGGAATCGACCTCTCCCGGACGGGAGAGGTGACACGCAAAGCCGTCCGCTCCACCGGAGCGTGAAGGCCCCGTGCCGCCGGATCAGCCGAAGCGGCGCGCCTTGGCTTCGGCTTCCTCCGGGGTGGCGGCCGGATCGTCGGGGCGGGGGGCCGGCAGCACCACCGGGGTGGCGGTGCCGGCGGCCAGCGGGCCGGAGCCGGGCTTGCCCGGGACCCAGCCGGCCTCGGCGGGGGAGGGCTTCACCTCGGCGGGCTTCACCTCGGCCGACTTGGCCGCCGCGTCGCTGGCCTTGGCCTCGGCACCCGGCAGCGGGCCCTGCGGCATCGAGGTCGGGATCGGCATCGGCTCGGGGGCCGGCATCACCGCGGGGGCGGGCTCGGGCGCCGGCATCGGGGCCGGCGCGATCGCGACGGGGTCGCGCCGGGGGGCGCCGTCCGCCTCGTCCGCGTGCGGCGTCGCGCCGGCGAGCAGATCGGTCGGCGCCTTCCAGACGAAGGCGTCGAGACGGCCGCTGATCGGCGAGACCGGGGCCCAGCTCTCCGAGGCGATCCCGTCGGCGATCCAGAGCGGGTCGCGCGGGGCATGCGCCGCGCGGGCGAGCCACTCCCGGGCGCGGCCGGACCCGGCCCCGTGCTCGGCCTCCTCGATCCGGGCCATCATCAGGCAGGCGCGCACGGTCGGGCGGTCGTCGAGGAGCGGCTGCAGCGCCTCGCGGGCCTGCCCGAAGCTGCGGGCCTCGTAGGCGGTCTGCGCCAAGGCGAGGCGGGCCTCCGGGTGCCAGGCGGAGAGCTTCGCCAGGGTCTCGGCGCGGGCGAGGCGGTCCCGCACGGAATCGCCCGTGCGCAGCGACAGGTAGACCTTGGCGAGGTCGGGATGCGGGTTCGCCTTCCAGGCGCCCTCCACGACCTTGGCGCCCTTGCGCAGGTCGCCCCGCCGGGTCAGGAGCCGGCCCGCGATGGCGGCGGCCGGCACGAGGTCGGGGGCGAGCTTGACGGCCTTGAGGGCCCGCTCGGTCGCGGCCTCGGGCTCGCCGGCCTCGAGGATCTGGGCCGAGGCGGTCAGCAGCACCGCGCGCTGGCGCCGGGCGGTCGCCTTCTCGATCAGCCCCAGCGAGGCGCGCCGCTCCACGGTCTCGAGCGCGCCGCTCCAGTCGCCGTCGGCGCATTGCGCCTCCAGCACCGCCTCGTTCGCCCAGGTGACGCTCGGGGCGAGGCGCGCGGCCTCGGTCGCGTAGGCTCGGGCCGAGGTCTCGTCCTCGCGGCGGCGCGCCTCGACGAAGAGGCCGCGCAGCCCGAGCACGCGGGTCTCGGGGTCGTTGGCCATGCGCTGGAAGGCGCGCTCGGCGGCCTCCCGGTCGCCGGAGATCTGCGCGGCCTGCGCCTTCAGGAGCAGCGCCAGGGGCTCGGAGCCGAGCAGGCGCTCGGCATCGCCCGCGTGGCGGCGCGCGGCCAGGGGATCGCCCGATCCCACCGCCACCATGCCGCGGGAAAGGGCCGTGAAGCCCTTGGCCCGGCGCCGCTCGCGCGCGCCGCGCACCAGGGCCTCGGGCAGGGTGATGATCCCGCGCACGATGGCCCAGATGAAGCCGACGACGATGGCCGCCACGAGGACGCCCACGAGGGCGATGGCCAGGCTGGTGGCCACCTCGTAGCCGTTCCAGACGATGGTGACCGTGCCGGGCCTGTCGGCGATCCAGACCGCCCCGAAGGCGGCGATGGCTAGCAGGGCCAGGAAGGCGAGGGCGCGCCACATGGGATCAGCAACTCCTGTTCGGCGCCCGCACGGGGCTGTCGGCGAGAACGCGGGACGAAGGCCGGGCGGTTAGCGCCGCCCGGAGACCGGGATGGACCTTGCGGGCAATCGGCGCTGCCCGCAGGCCCGGATCGGGCGCGAAGGCGGCCGAGGCCGCCCCGCAGGGTGAGCCGCCTCGGCGGCCGGAACGGAGTCTCATCGGCTCAACGACCGGCCTCGGGGGCGCTGGCCGGGAGGCCCTTGAACGCATCCGACAGGAGGGCCTGCGCCGCCTGGGTGGCCGCCGCCCGCGCCTTCAGCCTGGCGCCGAAATCCCCGGCTTCCGCCTTGGCCTCCGCCGGCATGGCTTCGAAGGCCTGGGCGGCGTCCTGGATCGCGCCGCGATCGAGGGCCGCCTGAACCTTGGCGGTCGGATCGCCCGCGGCCTCCGCCGCCTCGCCCGCCGGCCCGTCGACCTTGCGCACCTGCACGATCGATTCCGCCATGCTGAGGAGGCGCCGCTTCAGGTCGCCGGTCTCGGCCACGTCCCGGGCCTCGGCGGATCGGCGGCTCGCCGCGATTTTCTGGGCGATCGGCCGGAACTCGGCGGCGAGCTGCGCGGCGCCCGGCGCGCCCTTCTCGGCGAAGGGCGCGAGGGCGTCGGTCCGGCTCGCATCCCCGGTCTCCAGCTTGCGCAGGACGGAGAGCGGCTCGGCATAGGGCGTGCCGGCGCCGAGCGCGTTCGCGATCCGGTCGGCGGTGACGACCCGCAGGGCCGCCTGCACGGTGCTGGCCTCGGCGCGCTGGCCGAGCGCCTTGTCGAGGGCGGCGACCCGGGTCTGCTGCTCCTGAATCTGGCGCTCGAACGCCTTCTGGGTCTCCTGCGCCTGGGTCTTGCCCGCGTCGACGGCCTGCTGGCTCGCCTGCGTGGCGGCCTGGACCGCCTCGGTGGCGGATTTCACCCGGGCGTCGAGGCTCTGCTGCAGGCCGTCGAGGCGCTGGACAACCGCCTGGTCGGCCTCCGCATTGGCCTTGGTGCGGCTCTCCACCTCGCCCTGAAGCGCGGCGAGCTTGGCGCCGAGATCCTGACCCGACGCGGCTTTGGTCTGATCCTTGACCTTGCCCTCCAGCGCCTTCAGGCGCTCGTCGAGGGCGGCGACCCGCTGCCCGCCATCGCCGGACTGGGCCGCGGTGAGCTTCGAATCCGAGGGCTGATCGCGGCCCGGCTCCTCCTGCAGCGCCGAGACGCGCTGGTCCAGGCTGTCGAGGCGCGCCGCGAGATCGGCCGGCAGCGCGGCCACCGGGGCGCCGTTCGGGGACGCGGCCTCCGGCGCGGCGGTGCCGGCGCCCGTGCCGGCCTTGTCGAGGGCCTGCCTGGCCGCGGCCTCTGCACTCCGCACCGCCTCCGGCAGGGGCTTGAGCGCCGCCTCGTTGGCGGCGACGCGCTTCTCCAGCCCGCTCACCGCATCGCGCGGGGCGAGGGCGGCGATGCGCTGGTCGAGGGCGGCGAGGCGCTGGTCCTCGGCCCGGTTCGGCAGCACGCCCGCCTGCTCGACGGCAAAGAGCAGGCCCGCCCCGATGACGCCGCCGAGCAGGCCCGCCGCCGCGACCGAGCCGAAGCCCGGCCCGCGCCGGGCCGCCGCCGCATCGGGCGCGATCCGGGGCGCCGCGCCGGCGCCGGATGTCGCGCTGGCGCCGGGCGCCACAGAAGGTCCGGTTGCGGAAGAGGCTGCGGCGGAGGACGGCGCTGTCGCGGGCCCGCCGCCCGGCTTGGTGGCCCCCGCCATGCCGGCCGCCACCGTTCCGGCGGCCGCCGCCTTGCCGGCTTCGCGCGCCGGGTCCTTGCCGGGACCTTGGCCGGGAGTCTGGCCGGCATTCTGGCCCGCCGCCGGTCCCGCGTTCCTGGCCGCCTCGGCCGCGTCGGGAATCCGCTTGGCCTTGAGATCGATGATCGGCCCGTCCGTGACGCCGCCGCCGGGCTTGGTGGCGCCCGGGGTCTGACTGCCGGCAAAGCCGCTCTTGGCGGCCTCGGGCTTGGGCGGCTCGGACTTGAGCGGCTCAGGCTTGGGCGGCTCGGACTTGCTGGGTTCAGTCTTGCTCGGTTCGACCTTCGGCGCGTCGGCCTTCACGCCGGGCCCGGTCGGACCGGAGGCGGTAGTCGGACCGGATGGCCCGCCGGTGGCGGCTGCCGGCTTCGCGGGCTCGGTCTTGCTGGGCTCGGTCTTGCTGGGCTCGCTTTTGCCTGGCTCCGGCGTGCCCGGCTTCGGCGCGGCACCGGGCGCACCGGTGCGGATCGGGTCAGTCACCGTGGCCGCGGGCTTCGCCGCCTCGCCGGGCTTCGGGGCCTCGGGCTTGCCTACCTCGGGCTTGGCGCCGCCGGTGCCGGGCGTCGTGCTCCTGGCGGGCTCGAACCGGCTCGGCTCGATCCGGCCGGCATCCCCCTTGCCGGGCTCCACCTTCGGCGCATCGGCCCGCACGCCCAGGGTGGCACCACCCTTGTTGATCTCGGCGGGGCCGCCTTTGCCAGCCTCGGCGGGGCCGCCTTTGCCAGCCTCGGCAGGGCCGCCCTTGCCAACCTCGGCGGGGCCGCCTTTGCCCGGCTCGGTGGGGCCGCCCTTGCCGGGCGCGTTCGGGTTCGGACGGTTGGCGTCGCTCGGGGGTGGTTTCACTGCCCGTTTTCTCCCTTCATCGCCTGTTTCGGCCGCCGCCCCGTCCCGGCCGGCGCGCGACGCGCCCGTGGCCAAGCCGGGAGCGGCGGTGCCGGTGAGGCACGCCGCGGCGGCCCTGCACGCGAGCCGCTTCCTCGGTTTCCTCCTAGCACCGCGAGCGCCGCCGGGGCGAGACCCGGTGCGGAGGTTGTCAGAACACCGTCGCGAGGCCGGCCAGGAGGTCCTCCTCCCGCGGCCGCGCCGGCACGAAATGGGCCGCGATCCCCGCCGCTTCCAGTGCTACGGCCACGTCAGCCGACAGGCAGTAATGCTTGAGCGCCCCGAAGGCTCCCCCGAGACCCGCCGCGTCGGCCCGTTCCGCCGCCACCGCGGCACTTCGTCTGGAATAGTGCAGGGCCGCATCGAGCCCGCCGGCCCGCAGGGCATCCGCCACCGGGCCGGGCAGCGCCGCCACCGGCTCGGCCGCGTAGGCGACCACGATTGCGAGATCGTAGCCGGCGGCCCGCAGGGAGGCGGCCGGCTCGGCCTTGCGCTCGGCGCCCGCCACGTGGAGCAGGCGCCGGCCCGGCGCGAGCCGCGCCCGGACGACGCGCACCAGGTCCGCCGCATCGCCGCCCGCATCCGTGACCGGGCCGAGCCCCGCCGCCTGCGCCAGCGCCGCCGTCCGCGCCCCCACGGCGAAGACGGGCCGGCCCCGCAGGCGCCCGGCCGCGCCGCGCAGGGCCGCGACCGCGTTGGCGCTCGTCAGCAGGATGGCGTCCGGCGCCTCCGCCGGGAGCGCCGCGCCGGTCGGCCGGACCATGAGGACGGGCGCAACCAGGGGTTGGTGGCCGAGCGCGCGCAGGCGCTCGCCGGTCCGCCCGGCGCCGGGCTCGGGCCGGGCCACCCAGATCCGCACGGGCCTCAGGCCTCGACGCTCAGCCGGACCCCGTGCCGCGCCGTCGCGCCCGGGGCCAGGCTGCGCTGGGAATCGCGCGCGGCGAACTCGCCCGCAAATCCCGCCCAATCCGCATGGCCGGTCCAGCATTCGAGCGACAGGAACGGCGCCGTGGGTTTCGTCCACACCGCGAGATGGGGAAAATCGTCGGTGCCCATATGAATTGTTCCGTGTCCCGGGCGGGTGAAGCGCAGGCTGCGGCTCCGCGCTTCGCGGAACACCAGCGCCTCCTGAAAAAGCGCCGGGTCGAGCCGCAGGGTGTCCCCCTCGAGCGGAATCGCCCGCTCCGTCCGCACCAGCAGCCCGCCCGCGCCGACCTCCGGCACCATCGCCCGCTCGGGCATCTCGAAGACCACCGCGTAATCCCCGCCCGCCCGCGCCCCCCCGGCGAAGGGCCAGGGAAAAGCCGGATGGAATCCAATGGCATAGGGCAGGGGGACGTCGCCCGGATTGGTGATCGCGATCGCGAAATCGAGGCCCCTCGGCCGCACCCGCGCGGTGATGTCGAGGCGGAACGCGAAGGGATAATGCGCCCGCGTCTCCGGCCCGTCCGCGAGCCGCAGGGTCGCGGATTCGGCCTCCTGCGCCACGACCGTGAACGGGAGATCGCGCGCAAACCCATGCTGCGCCATCGGAAATTCCTTCCCGCCGACCCGCACCACGCCCCCCGCCGAGGCGCCGACCACCGGGAAGAGCCAGGGCGCATGCCGGTTCCAGTGCTCCGGGTCGCCGTCCCAGAGATACTGGCGACCCTCGACCTGCCAGGAGATCGGCTCGGCGCCCGTCAGCGCCAGGGCGGCCTCGGTGCCGTCCTGGGCCCGCAACGTGATGATTTCACGCATCGTTTCCTCCTCAGCCTTGCCTCAGGCGCTCTGGTGCAGGCGCCACGCCTCGAAGCTCAGGAGCGGCCACAGCCCCACCGCATGGTTGTGCGTTCCTGCTAGATGCTCGTCGAGCATGTGCCGCACCCGACCCCTGTCGAGGAAGCCCCCGCCGGCCTGCGGGCTCAGCAGCAGGTCGCGCGCGTAATCGCGCAGGGGGCCACGCAACCAAGCCGCGAGTGGGGGCGCGAAGCCCTGCTTGCGCCGCTCGAACAGGGCCGGCGGCACGTGCCGGGCCAGCACGGCGCGCAGCGGCCATTTGGATTTCCCTTGTCGGACCAGAATGTTGTCCGGAAGGCGCCAGGCGAATTCCACGATTGTCCGGTCGAGGAGCGGCACCCGCGCCTCCAGCCCGACCGCCATGCTGGCGCGGTCGACCTTGGCCAGAACGTCGTCGGGCAGGTAGGCGAGGCTGTCGAGGCGGCGCATTCGTGCAAGCAGAGGTAGCGCTCCGGGTGCGTCCATCGGGCTCTGCAACGCGGGCCTTCCGCAGGCCAGCGCCTCAGCCGCCGGATTGAGCGTGAGGAGACGCCGGTAAAGGTCGAAGCCGCTCCCGGGAAGCTGCCCCGCCGCCTTGCGCAGCCGGTCGACGCCTTCGGGCCCGCCCCAGGGCGGGGGCAGGGCGCGGGCCAGGATGGCGGCCGCGCCCCGCGGCAGCCCACCGAGCGCCGCCGCCCCGAGGCTGCGGAGCGGGCGCGGCACCGGCTCGACGCGCCGCGCGAAGCGCCGCGCCAGGGCGTAGCGGTCATAGCCGGCAAACAGCTCGTCGCCGCCATCGCCCGACAGCGCCACGGTGATCCCGGCGGCCCGCGTCGCGGCGCAGAGCAAGTGAGTCGGAAGGCCGGAGGGGTCGGCGAGCGGCTCGTCGAAGATCGCGGGCAGGCGCGCCACGAGGTCGAGCGCCTCCCGCTCCCCGATCGGGATCGTGGTGTGGTCGGTGCCGAGATACCGCGCGACCGCGGCCGCATGCGGGCTCTCGTCGAGACGCGGATCCTCCGGGAACCCCGCCGCGAAGGTACGCGGCCGCGCGCCGCCTTCCGCCATCAGGGCGGTCACGGCCGACGAATCGATGCCGCCGGAGAGGAAGGCCCCGAGCGGGACGTCGCTCATCAGCTGGCGGCGGACGGCACCCCGCAGGAGCGTCTCGAGGGCGTCTGCGGCCTCCTCGGGCGTCCCCCGGAAGGGATCGTCCCGGCCCGCGGCGATTACCCCGTCGAGGCTCCAATAGGGTTCGCTCCGCGCGGGCTCGCCGGCGCGCCACGCGAGGACATGGCCTGGCGCAAGCTTGGCGACGCCGCGGTAGATCGCGCCGGGCGCCGGCACATAGCCGTGGCGGAGCAGGCTCGCGACCGCACCCGGGTCGATCTCCGGTCGGAAACCCGAGCAAGCGGTGAGCGCCGAGAGCTGCGAGCCGAACAGCAGACGGCGTTCCGTGGCCGCGTAGAACAGGGGCTTCACGCCCATTCGGTCCCGGGCGAGCCAGAGCCTGTCCTGCGCCCGGTCATAGGCCGCGAAGGCGAAGATGCCATCGACCCGCGCGAGCGCGCCCACCACCCCGTGCCGGGCGATCAGCTCGATCAGGATCTCGGTATCGGAGCTGCCCCGGAAGACGTGTCCGTCGGTCTCCAAGGCCGGGCGATGCGCGATGGCGTCGTAGAGCTCGCCGTTGTAGCTGAGCGCCCAGCGGCCATCGGCGGACAGGAAGGGCTGCGCGCCTGCCTCGCTCAGTTCCACGATCGCGAGGCGCCGATGCCCGAGGGCGACGCCCCGATCGGCCCGGCACCAGATGCCGCGCCCGTCCGGACCGCGATGGGCGAGGGCATCCGCCATGGCCTCGGCGCTCGCCCGAAGGATGTCGGCGGAGAGACTGGGGTCGATCAGGCCCGCGATGCCGCACATGTCAGGCCGGCTCGGTCTGGCCGAGATAGGGCATCACGGCCGCGAGCGGCCCCGAGGCCACGAGGCGTCCGGCCTCCAGGACGTGCACGACATCCGCGCGGGCGAGGCTCGTCAGGCGGTGCGCGATCAGGATCAGCGTTCGGTTGCCGGCTAAGTCCGCGAGCGCCCCCATCACGGCAGCCTCGGTCTCGCCGTCGAGGGCCGACGTCGCCTCGTCGAACACGATGACGTCCGGATCGTGGTAGAGCGCCCTGGCGATGCCGAGGCGCTGGCGCTGACCACCGCTGAGCCGCGCCCCGCGCTCGCCCACACCGGCCTGATAGCCGCCGGGCAGCGCAGCGATGAAGTCATGCGCCCCGGCGAGCCGCGCCGCGCGCTCGACCGCCCCCGGATCGATCTCGGCGAGCCCGAGGGCGATGTTCTCCGCGACCGTCCCGTCGATCAGGAAGATGTCCTGCGGCACGTAACCGATCCGGTTCTGCCAGGCCGGCAGGGTCGCCGCATCGAGGGGGACGCCGTCGACCGTGAGGCTGCCCGAACACGGCGTCAGGATGCCGAGGAGAAGCCCCACGAGGGTCGATTTGCCGGAGCCCGTGCGGCCGACAAGCCCGATCGTGCTTCGGGCTTCGATGTCGAGGGTGATGCCGGTGAGCGTCGGCCGACCCGGCTCATAGTCGAAGCTCAGAGCCCGCAGACGAATGGCGTCCCGGAAGGCAAGCCGCTCGCGGGTGCGCGGCAGGGCGGCACGCTCCCCCGCGAGCTCGTCCATCACCACCCGCACGGCCGGGAGATAGAAGCGCAGCAGCGCCAGGGACGTGAAGATGTTCTGGAAGGCGGGCAGCATCCGGTAGCCCGCGAAGGCGAAAAGCCCCAGCAGCGGCAGCAGCCCGGCCGTGTCCAGGCCCTGCGAGAGGGCGAACAGCACCACGACGACGACCCCGCCGAAGGCGAGGCTCTCGATCACGAAGCGGGGCATCTGGCCGGTCAGCAGGCTCGCGGCGGTCGCCCGCGCATAGGCGCGGGCGGGGGCGTCGAACTGAGCCGCGAAGGCCTCCGCCCGGCCGTAGAGCTTGAGCTCCGTCAGCGCCCCGAAGGTCTCCTGCACCACCCGGTAGCGGCGCTCGTTGTCGGCCACGGCCCGGGCCCCGAGGCGGGCGAGGCGGGCGCGCATGATGAGGTAGAGCGCGACGTAGAGCCCTCCGAAGCCGCCGCCGAGGATCAGCGCGAGGCGGGGCGCGTAGGCGATCAGGAAGGCCACCACGGCGAGGGCCGAGACGGCTCGAGACGCGATGACGGTGATCGGCGTCAGGACGCCGACGACAAGGCGATCCGTCTCGCTGAGCACGTTCTTTGCGAGTTCGGCGCTGTTGGCGCGCGCGAAGAACAGCCGCTCCCGGTCGACATAGCGCAGCAGGAGACGCCGCGCGATGTCGTAGCCCACGAGGTTCGTGAACAGGAGCTGCGCGAAGGTGAGCGCGGCATTCACCACACTCGTGGTCAGGATCGCGATCAGCGCGGCCGCGCCTGTGGCGATCAGGAAGCTCCGGTCGTCGGAGAGCCCGAGGGCGTCGCGGGCATTGGCGAGGTACGGCACGCGGGCCGCGGCGGACGGATCCCCCACGAGGGTGAGGAAGGGCACGACGGAGGCCACCCCGACCACCTCGAAGAGGGCCGCCATCGCGAGGCCGAGGGCGATCAGGACGAGGCGCCGCCGATCGCGAGGCCGCAACGCGCGGAGAAGATCGATCAGCGCGCGCATCGGGCGGCATGTGGCGTCACGGGGGGCATGCAGGCCCAGCGCATAGAGCGCCGGGCCGCTGGTGTCCACGAAGCCCGGACGTCAGGCCGGCGGGATGCCCGGCGCCATCACCCGAGCTTGTTCAGCGCGCTGATCGCGACCGGGCCGTCCTGGCTGACGAAGTCCAGCGATTTCGAAGCGCCATCCTGCTGCGAGACGCCGCTGATCCGGTGGTCTCCGCTATCGTAGGTCGCGATCTCGCCGTTCTCCTCGAGGAGGAGCCGGCGCGCGTCGGGAAAGAAGGCGTAGCGCATGCCGTTCTGGGCGCCGCTCGTCGCCGGCTGGCCGAGATCCTCCGGCCACCACGCCTCGCCTCCCGACATCGGCTTCATCGCCTTCATGGGCTCCATCGGCTTCATCGGTTCCATCGCGCGGTCTCCCTGGCTGGCGTCTTCGACGACGCTTCGGGCACCGCAAAGGTTGCCCGGCGGCTCGGAGCGCGGCGGCCGTGCGCTCAGACACCGCGGATGCCGGAGCCACTTCCGGACACGCCCCGGATCAGGCTAAGGAAATGTCCGCACAGTGAGGTGCCCAGGACCTCGTCGCCCGGTGACGCGCCGAACCATCAGAATGCGACTCGATGCGATCCGCCGCGATGCGGGTCTCGGCTGGCGCTCGGCCGTCCGGCTCGTCGCATTGCTGATGGTGCTCGCTCTGGGCATCCCGGCCTCGGAAGGGCGCGCCGACCTGCAGGCGGCTCATCCAGGTGCCGCGCATCTCAGCCTCGACATGGATCGCACCGGCCCAGGCGACCATGCCGATGGCGGCCTCGCCCATCATTGCGCGCATTGCGCCTGCCATCAGGCGATTGCCACGACACCCCAGATCTCCCTGGCGCCGCGCTCCGCCGCTGCGATCCGCTTCGCCGAGCGCACGGATCCGGACGCGCCCGGCGCCACGATCCCACCCCGCAAGCCTCCCCGCGCCTGATCGACCGGCGGCTCGTCCGCCGGCTCGGCCGCGCCGACCTCGAGCGGTCGCGGCCGTCGATGCGCGTCCGGACTCCGCCCCAGGTCGGTGCCCGGCACAGGAGCCGTCGTCGACGGCGTGATGGGGATGATGTGTCATGTTGCGATTCCTTGCCCTGCCGGCGGCCCTCGCGGTGGGCGTCATGTCCGGTGCCTTCCTGCTGGATTTGTCCTCTGGCCTTCGCTCGGCCGCCGGATCGATCCTGGCGCATGTCCGGCCGTCCTCGACGGTCGAACCGGGACCCGACATCGCCCAGGCGAGCCAAAGCCGTGGGGAGGGGACCGAGAAGGGGCATGCGCATGACGGCGCTGACCCGGACGATCACCCGCACGGCTCCGGTCAGGCGGATCACGACCATGCCGGCCATGATCATGCCGGCCAAGACCTTGCCGGCCAAGACCATGCCGGCCATGACCATGGTTCGGCGGAAGGCGTCATCACCCTGACGCCGCAGCAGATCGAATCCGCCGGCATCCGGGTGGCGCCCGTGAGCGCTGGGGTTCTGAGCCGCCGCCTCGTCGTCCCGGGGGTCGTGACGCCGGATGCCGAAAGGGTTGCGCGGGTCGCCGCCAAGGTCGTCGGCACGGTGGCCGAACTGCGCAAGCGCCTCGGCGAGAGCGTCCGGAAGGGCGATGTGGTCGCGGTCATCGACAGCCGCGAGGTGGCGGACGCCAAGAACGACTACATCGCGGCCCTTGTCGGCCTCGACCTGCAGGAGATGCTGTTCGCGCGCGACCACGCCCTCTGGGACAGGAAGATCTCCGCCGAGCAGCAATTCCTGCGCGCGCGCACCTCCCTGGTCGAGGCGCAGCTCAAGGTGAACCTCGCACGCCAGAAGCTCTCGGCTCTCGGCGTTCCCGAAGCGGAGGTCGCCGCCCTTGCGGAGACGCCCACCACGAAGCTCGCCGCCGGCGAGGACGAGCATATGGCCGGTCTGCGCCGGGCGCCCCTGGACGGTCTCCAGCGCTACAACCTGCGCGCGCCGATCTCCGGGCAGATCATCGAGCGGCGCGTCGATCTCGGTGCGCCAGTCAATGACGAGGGGCAGGAGAAGGAGATCTACACGATCGCGGACCTGTCGCAGGTCTGGGTGGAACTCGCGGTTCCGGTCTCCGACCTCGGCGCCATCGCGGAAGGGCAATCGGTTGCTCTGACGCGATCAGGATCCGCGACGGCGACCCCGGGACGTATCGTCTTCGTCAGCCCGATGCTCGATCCGCAGACGCGCGCCGCGAAGGTGATCGCCGTCATCGCGAATCCGGACCTCGCGTGGCGGCCCGGTTCCTTCGCGACGGTCGAGGTCGCGGTCGGCGCCGAAGCCGCGCGCGTGCGCGTGCCGCGGGAAGCGATTCAGACTGTCGAGGGCGAGAGCGTCGTCTTCGTGCGGAGGCCGGATGGTTTCGCCAAGCGCGTCGTAAGCCTCGGCCAGGGCGACCGTGAGGCGGTCGCGATCGTGTCCGGGCTCATGCCCGGAGAAGTCGTGGCGATTGCGGGCAGTTTCATCCTCAAGGCCGAGCTCGGCAAAGCCGAAGCCGAGCACGCTCACTGAGGGGGCCGCACCATGATCGAGACCATCCTCGCCTTCTCCATCCGCCAGCGCTGGCTCGTGCTCCTGGCGTCGCTCGCGGCCGCGGCCTTCGGATTGTTCGCTGCCCTTCGCCTGCCGATCGATGCGGTTCCGGACATCACCAACAATCAGGTTCAGGTGAACGCGGTGGTGCCGCAACTCTCGCCCTTCGATGTCGAGAACCAGGTCACCTACCCGATCGAGACCGCGCTGGCCGGCATCCGTGGCCTTGAGGTGACCCGCTCGCTCTCCCGCAACGGCTTCGCTCAGGTCACGGCGATCTTCAACGATGCGACCGACGTCTACTTCGCGCGCCAGCAGGTGAGCGAACGACTCGGCGAGGTGAAGACCCGCCTGCCGCCCGGAACCGACGTGCATCTCGGGCCGATCTCGACCGGTCTCGGTGAGGTCACGATGTGGAGCGTTGCCTTCACCACGCCCCATCAGACGGTTCCGGCCGGGCAGCCCGGCTTCCAGCCGGATGGCAGCTATCTGACGGCCGAGGGGCAGCGTCTCCGGCCCGGCTTCGAGCAGGCCGCCTACCTGCGGACCCTTCAGGACTGGGTCATCGGCCCCCAGCTCAGAACCGTGCCGGGCGTGGCCGGCGTGGACGTCATCGGGGGCTACCGCAAGCAGTACCAGATCGAGCCCGACCCCGCGAAGCTGATCGGCCTCGGGCTCACGCTCGGCGACATTGCCGAGGCCCTGGAGCAGAACAACCAGAATCGCGGCGCGGCTTACATCGAGCGCAACGGCGAGGGGACCGTCGTTCGTTCGAGCGGCCGCATCGAGAGCATGGAGGAGATCGGTCGTGTCGTCGTCGCCACGCGGGGCGGCGTGCCGGTTCGGGTGGCCGACCTTGCGCAGGTGAAGATCGGGCGGGAATTGCGCACCGGTTCGGCGAGCGCGAACGGGGAGGAGACCGTCATCGGCACGGCTCTGATGCGGATCGGCGCCAACAGCCGCACGGTTGCGGCAGCCGTCGATGGGCGGTTGCGGGAGGTGGCCCGGACCCTGCCTCCGGGCATCGTCGTGCACACGGTCCTCGACCGTACGATCCTGGTCGATGCCACGATCCGGACCGTCGCGACGAACCTCGCCGAGGGAGCGCTTCTCGTCGTCGTCGTGCTGTTCCTGCTCCTCGGCAACCTGCGTGGTGCCCTGATCTGTGCCCTCGTCATCCCGGTCGCCATGCTGATGACGATCGCCGGCATGGTGCAGGGCCGGATCAGCGCGAACCTGATGAGCCTCGGGGCCCTCGATTTCGGCCTCATCGTGGACGGCGCCGTCATCATCACCGAGAACGCCCTGCGCCACCTCGCCGAGCGGCAGGCTATCCTCGGCCGCGTGCTCCGAACGGAGGAGCGTCTCGAGGCCGTTCGCAGCTCCGCCGAGGAGATGATCCGACCGACGGTCTACGGGCAGGCGATCATCATGCTGGTCTACCTGCCGTTGCTCACCTTCTCGGGCATCGAGGGCAAGATGTTCGCCCCGATGGCCCTGACGGTGCTCATCGCGCTGGCCAGCGCCTTCCTCCTCTCCCTCACCTTCGTGCCGGCTCTGATCGCGATCCTGATCACGGGGCGCGTGGCGGAGGGCGAGAACCGTCTGATCCGTGGGCTGAAGGCGCTCTACCGGCCAATCCTCGCGGGAGCCTTGCGGTGGCCGTCCGCGGTCATCGGCCTCGCGATTCTGCTCGTCCTGGCCAGTCTCGTGCTGGCCGATCGGCTCGGACAGGAATTCATGCCGCAACTCGACGAGAAGAATGTCGCGATGCACGCCATGCGCATTCCCTCGACGAGCCTCACCCAGTCGCAGGAGATGCAGATCGCGGTCGAGAAGGCCGTCCTGGGCTTCCCGGAAGTGGCCTTCGTCTTCTCGAAGACGGGGACAGCCGAGATCGCCTCCGACCCGATGCCCGTCAACGTCTCCGATACCTTCATCATGCTGAGGCCGCCATCGGAATGGCCCGACCCCCGACTGACGAAGGAGGCGCTCGTCGCGAAGCTTCAGACGGCGGTCAACGGCGTGCCCGGGAACGCCTACGAGTTCACGCAACCGATCCAGATGCGCTTCAACGAGTTGCTGGCCGGAACCCGCGGCGACCTCGCCGTCAAGGTCTTCGGCGAGCGTTTCGAGACGATGATGCCTCTGGCCAACCGGGTGGCCGCGGTCCTGCGGAGCACGCCCGGCGCGGAGGACGTGAAGGTGGAGCAGGTCGAGGGGCTGCCGACCCTCGACATTCGCATCGACAAAGGTGAGATCGCGCGTCTCGGCCTGCATCATCGGACCGTGCAGGACGTGATCGGTGCGGCGATCGGAGGACGGGACGTCGGCGTCGTCTTCGAGGGGGACCGCCGGTTCGACATCGTCCTGCGCCTCGCGGACGGGACACGCGACGACATCGACGGCCTGACGATGCTTCCCGTTCCGCTCACGCCTGGTCCGGGAGGACGGGCCGCCTTGGTGCCGCTCCGACAGGTCGCGAGCTTCGTCCTGGAGGAGGGGCCGAACCAGATCTCTCGCGAGAACGGGAAACGACGCGTCGTCGTGACCGCCAACGTGCGCGGGCGCGACATCGCTTCCGTGGTCGCGGCGGCCAGGTCGCGCGTCGACGCCCTTCAGCTGCCGGCCGGCTCCTGGATCACCTGGGGCGGACAGTTCGAGAATCTCGCGGCGGCCCGTGATCGCCTGAGCCTCGTGGTGCCCGGCTGCTTCGCCCTGATTTTCCTCCTGCTCTACGCGGCCCTCGGCTCCGCGCGCGATGCCCTCCTGGTGTTCAGTGCCGTGCCGATGGCTCTGACGGGGGGCGTTCTCGCCCTCTGGCTGCGGGGCATGCCGATCTCCGTCCCGGCGGCCGTCGGCTTCATCGCCCTCTCGGGCGTCGCGGTCTTGAACGGCCTCGTGATGCTGAGCGCGATCCGGCATCGGATCGAGACCGGTGTCCCGGTCAAGGAGGCTGTCCGTGCCGGTGCATGCGCACGATTGCGGCCGGTCATGATGACGGCCCTCGTCGCAGCCCTCGGCTTCGTGCCGATGGCGCTCGCGACCGGCACGGGCGCCGAGATCCAGCGCCCTCTCGCCACCGTGGTGATCGGCGGCCTCCTGAGCGCAACGCTCCTGACCCTCTGTGTTCTCCCGGCACTCTTCGCGCGCTTCTCGGTATCGCCTGTCCACCGGGCCGCTCCGAAACCGGCATCCGCAAGCGTCGCGGCGGCCGAGTGAGGATGCGATGGCGGAGGAGGCCGGGACGCTGGAGGCCGCGACCGCTGAACCGGAGGAAGGATCACGCAGGCTGCCCAGTGCCGGGAGGATCATCCTGCGACCGTCTCCGAACCCGGGAGACCGGTGTTAGGCGACATCCCGCACACGATGCTAGAAGGCCCGCCATGCCTCGGCCCCGGGCCGGGCATGACCGGGAGGACGTACATGGCCGATGTCATTCAGGCGGATTTCGGCGGTGCCCCGGCAGCCGAGGGCCTCGAGCGCGTCTTCGGGGAAGCGTCGGGTCTGCGGGTTGGCCTGCGGCGCATCGCGGCTCCTTACGGCGACGAGTTGCAGGTGACGGTCAGTGCCGAGGCTCTCGCGGTGCCGAGGGCCGTGGCGGTCGTTCTGGCCAATCCCGCGGGAGAAGATGAGGCCGATCGCATCGGGAAGGCGGTGCTCGAAGCGCTGCAATTTGCGCAAGGTCTCGGCAGAGCCGGCGCATAGGCCTTTCGGTGGCCGGCCTCTCCTGCCAGACAGGACATTCGACGCGGCGACGATGCGCGATCGCGACGACCTGCCGACACGGTCGCGGCGTTGATGCGGCCGCGATGAACAGCGCAAGGTCGCGGTCGTGCCTTGCTGATCGGATTTCTCGCGTAAACACGGTTCGGGGCTGAGTCGCCCGTGAGGTCGATATTCCGGCACCTTCTGATCGTGATCGTATTGCTCTGTGCTGTTTGGATTGCCTATCGGCTCAGATGAGGCGCTGCCAGGATTGATTGTTGCCCTCTCGGACGCATGAGCAACTTGCACAGACAGTGAGTCGCCTCTGTGCCGAACGGAATGCGTCGTTGCGCCTGTTTCACCCTCGAAGGGACGGATAACACCTATGACCGCACACGAGATCGTCGACCTGAACCGCGCGCGTGCGGCGTTGGCGAGGCAATGTCACGCCATTACGAAGCGCATGGGGGCCATCGACCTTGCCCCGGTCTCGATGGCGGAAGATCTAACGCGCATCCTGCTCGCGATCGAGGCCGTCGATCGCGCGCTCGTGGTCGCAGGACATCCGTATCTTCCGCCGGAGCTGCAGGCGGGAACATGAACGTTCAGGCTTTCGCGGGGCGGGCGACGAACCGCGATCGATCGGGTCTCGCTCGGCTCAAGGGCCATCGATCCCTGTCTCAGGGGCGAGGTTTGCCGGACTCACCCGTGAGAATGCCGTCGGCGCTGCACTAGCGCCCGTAACCGCATGACGGCTGGCCGTGGGCGAGAAGTTGGAACAGATCGTAGCTGTAGGTGCAGAGCGCGTATCGCTGCCGGGTGGAGGTCCGTACCGGCGTGTTGCGGCCCCGCTCCATCGCCCTGCTTCCCCGGAGGGAGACGAAATTCGCCTTGGCGGTGATCCTGAGCCGCGCCGCCGGCAGGCTCGGAAGAGCCCGCGCCATCCTGCGGATCGTGCGAAGATGGGCGCGTGCGTAATGCTTACGCCGCCACGCTCGAGACTGGGCCGTGTGGGCGCGGCGGCGGATGGCGGCATCTGCCAATCGCGTCTGGCGCAGGAGTTGCCGCCGCAATTTCACGTAGCGGACCTTCGGGCGTAGGACGCTTGCGACCAGGGTCGGCCGCGAAGCCTCCGCTTGCGCAACCGTCCGCGCCTCGCTGACCTGGTTTCGACTCGGCATCGAGGATTTCGCGAGCACGTCGCCGGGGGTCACGCGCCCCTGCCCGGAGGAATGGGACGGGAGCCCGCATCCCGCGCAGATCGAACTGGTTAGCCGTTTCCAGTTTCGCTCGTCCTGCTCGATCTTCTGGCTCAGCCTGTGTTGCTTCTCGGAGAGCGCGTTTTCCGTGACGAGGGACCGATACCGCTCAAGCGGATCGTCCTTCCCCTGGCCACCGAGTGCGGGCCCATTCTCGGATGGCGTCGGAGTTTGCCCTTCGGCGCGCAACGGCAAAGCCTGTGCCGTGAGCCAGACGGGCAGAGCGGCGACCAGAAGCGCTCGAACGATCTTACACATGGGCCCTCCAGAGCGCATGTTGGTCTGCCATCACGACACGAAGCTACCGCTGTCGCTTTGTCAGCGTTATCGCATCAGGGCCCGAATTGCGAATTCGTAACAGGAGTAATACTAAATGATTAGACGCCTCCCTGTCGAATTATCCCATTCGTGTGGCGTAATATTTAGTCATTAAGCTGATAATTATGCTTTTAGTAAAGATAAGTATTTCAAAATTACTCTCTTGATATCTGGAAGTACGAAAATTTTATCTGATTTACTGTTTCGTTGAACGCTTGTTTATTGAAAACCATGCGTGCTGAATAGTTGCGGTTCACAGCCTATTGAGAAGCGGGCCCAACTTCATCAATGCCCGGGATCAGGAATGTCAACGCCTGAAATATGCGCCAAGTCGGCATTACCCAGAAGCGCAATGGTCCGGCAGCCCTGACGGCGAACGCCGCTCGGGGTCTCGCGAGGCATTGGCGAGGATGGACCGCTCATGCGCCCGCGTCAGGGCTTATCGGGGGCTTCGTTTCGCGCCACGCGTCTGAGGCGCCCTTTGCGTTTCTCGTAGTGAAAAATAGAGGCGAGCGATGCGCCGTCGGTTTGTTCGGCCGGATCGACCCGGGTCGTCGCCTGGATTTCGGACGCGTCGCTGAGGGGCGCTTCCGGGTTTCCTGGGTTGATGAGCCCACGCGATCGCGCCTGCTGCACCACTTCGCGATCATTGCAGATGAGGTGGAAGACGCTCGCACTGGTCGAGATGACGATCTGGGTGCCGTCGTCGAAGCCGGCGTCCAGGATGGCTTCCGTCCGAATGGCGCGGTCAATCAGGCCGAGGCCCCTGCTGGCGCCGATGGCGGCAAGGCGCAGGGGCAACGGGAGATGGACCGTGGCATCGACGGCGCCGCGGATTCCTCCGACGATCTCGCCCGCCCACCGACCTTCGAGCGCCATCGCGTTGCGAATGACGAAGGTTTCGAGACGTTCCACCCCAATCTCGCGGCCGTCGGGCAACGTGAACAGGCCGGCCTCATAGCGACCGAATCCTGCGCCGCACGCCCCCTCGATAATGCGAATCTCTGCCACGTCCTACGACCGTTCACGCCGCAATTGCCCGATTGATCAGGTGCAATCTTCGTGTGTCTGAAACAGGGCCGGTCAACGAGACCTGGTTGAGAGGAGCAGGCCGGGCCGCGGACATTCGATCTGGCGCGAGATCGGAGAACGAGGGCGGGCCTACTCCGGGTTTCACCGATATGGGATTTGAGTGCGACGCCGAGGCCGGAAACATCCTCCGAAACGCCGCACGTTCGGGAATGCGTTGAGGATCGGGGCCGCTCTCCGGGTCAGGCAACACAGGCTGAGCGTCGCACAGCCGGCACGTTAGGTCGGGCAGAGGACAGCAGGCTTTGCTGTTGTCCTAGCCCTCTGCGATCATTGGATGTTTTGGGAGGCGGTTTAGCTGGCGGAGGGAGCGGGATTCGAACCCGCGATACCGTTTCCGGTATACACACTTTCCAGGCGTGCGCCTTCAACCACTCGGCCACCCCTCCGGACCCGGACAAGATCGGCAGGCGCCTGCGCGCCTTGTCCGATCCGGACGTTCCGGGTGGCGTGCTGTACTCGCCCGACTCGCGCTGTGCAAGGCGTCAGCGGGCGTCACAGCGCCCAAAATTCGTCGGCGTGGCTGTGACGCCGCGTCGAATGCGGAAGGATGCAGTGGCGGGCGTCAAAACTGGGGTGGGACGAGATCGAGCGGCTGGTCGATCCTGGCTGCGCAAGATCGCATCAGGTTGAGGCAGCGCAACCGATCCCGCGGGTCCCGGATCCGGATCCAGAGATCCAACATCTCGCGGGCGCCCTGGTCCGCTGCGGGCGAGATCGAGGGATCGGTGTCATCGCCGAAGAAATCGGACACCGGAACGCCCAGATACCACGCGATCTGCTGGAGATGAGCCTCGGTATGGCCGTTCATCAAGGCAGCCTCGTTGTGCATCTCAGCGCAGGTCAGACGAATCCCGCTCGAACGCGCGGACGTCCGGTGATCGGGTCGGATCCCTATGAGTGAAGGCACGGTGTTGGCAATCAAAATCGAGGCTGTCTGTCGTCAAGCACCATCCTTGGCTTGGCATCAGGACTTTCGTGACGGGCAACAGGACAGCGCCTATCGTTCGATTGAACCCGTTGCACGCCTGTCCAGCACCACCCGGTCTCCCGCGAGCTTTGCGATGCCCCGCTACACCTTCACGGTCGTTTTCGGAACGGAGGCTGTCGAGCAGCCCTTTGTCCGATCCCTCGGCGACGCGGATGCGGCGTGGCAGGCGGCCCGCGTCATGATCCGTGAATTGATGACGGCAACCGCTGACGCGCGGCTCATCTCGGCCGCGATGATCGTGACGGATGCGGCCGGTGAGATCGTCTTCGAGTTGCCGTTCGCCGAAGTGATGACGTGACGGATTACAGAGGCGCATGGGCGCGTCAATTCGGGTGTCGCGTCCTATCCGGTCCCAACCGGCGCGACAGGCGGGCTGGCCGGTTTCCCCCCGATCCTGGCCAGCCCGCTCTCTCGCCCCGGCTTGCCGGGCGCGACGCCTCGGCCGTCGCGGCGACGTTGAGGCGGGGTGCGCACGATTTGTGATGGACCGCACCGATCCCGCGGGCCGCCGCTGCGACGGCGCGCGGGTGACGGTGTCGCTCCGGTCGATGGTCCTGGTCTCGCGTCGAGCCGGCCCCTCTCTTTTGACGACCCCCTTGCGCATGGTATCTCGTGCCGCCGCCCGTCCTCGGCCGCGCAACGATGGTCCCCATCCGCCCCTGCCTCTTGGCCCGCCATGCGCCCGAGGGACCGGATCGCCGGGCCCTGGATCACGCGGGAGGCCCTGAGAGGCGACGAGGCAAGGGTGCCGCACCAGATGGACGACCAGTGACCGT
The DNA here is from genome assembly GCF_008806385.1 of Methylobacterium soli. Taxonomy (GTDB): domain Bacteria; phylum Pseudomonadota; class Alphaproteobacteria; order Rhizobiales; family Beijerinckiaceae; genus Methylobacterium; species Methylobacterium soli. Next base: position 266,999 of record NZ_VZZK01000002.1, on the reverse strand, counting down.
CAGCGAACGATTATCCAGCGATCTCAACGGGTGGCGGTTCAGCGTTGCGCCCATGATGGACTGGACCGACCGGCATTGCCGGGCATTCCATCGCGTCCTGTCGCGGCGCGCCCGCCTCTACACCGAGATGGTGACGACGGGCGCGGTGCTGCACGGGCCGCGCGAGCGCCTGCTCGGCTTCTCGGATCGCGAGCATCCGGTGGCGGTGCAGCTCGGCGGCTCGAACCCGGGCGACCTCGCCGCGGCGGCGCGGATCGCCGAGGAATACGGCTACGACGAGATCAACCTCAATGTCGGCTGCCCCTCCGACCGGGTGCAGGAGGGGCGCTTCGGCGCCTGCCTGATGCGCGAGCCTGCGCTGGTCGGCGATTGCGTCGCGGCCATGAAGGCGGCCGTGTCGGTGCCGGTGACGGTGAAGTGCCGCATCGGCGTCGACAATCAGGACGCCGAGACGGCCCTCGACTGCCTCGCCGACACGGTGGTGCGGGCCGGAGCCGACGGGCTCGTGGTCCACGCGCGCAAGGCCTGGCTGCAGGGCCTGTCGCCGAAGGAGAACCGCGACGTGCCGCCCCTCGATTACGGGCGGGTGGTGCGCCTCAAACGCGCCCGGCCGGATCTGCCGATCGCCGTCAACGGCGGCATCGCCACGGTGGCGCAGGCCCGCGCGCATCTCGACGCCGTCGACGGCGTGATGATGGGCCGCGCCGCCTACGGCGAGCCGGCTTGCCTCATCGCGGTAGACCCTGAGCTTTTCGGCGTGCCGGCCCCGGTCGCCGACGCCTTCGAGGCGATCGAGGCCTACGCGCCCTACATCGCCGAGGCCTTGGCCGGAGGCACCCGCCTGCACAGCCTGACCCGGCACATGCTCGGCCTGTTCAACGGCCGACCCGGCGCCCGGGCCTATCGGCGCCATCTCGCCACCCACGGCATTCGGGCGGAGGCCGGCCTCGCGACCCTGCGGGAGGCCGTGTCGCTGGTCTCGCGCGAGATGCCGGAGGCGGCCTGATCCGGGGACCCGACGGGGCGCTCAGCGCCCCTGCAGGATCAGCCGGTCGCCGCGCACCTCGTAGGAGGGCAGGCGGCTCAGGAAGCTCTGGCCGAGGAGATTGTCCGAGAGGGCGCCGGGCCGGCTCACCATGGCGGCGACGCGCCGCTCGGTGATCGGCCCGATCCGGAGGCTGTCGAGGTAGATCGGCGCCGCGAAGGTGACGCCGTTGGCGGTCGTGACCCGGGTCGAGAAGTCACGCTCGGCCGGGCGGATGCCGAGCGCGGCCGCGTTCTCGGCGGTGAGCACCACGGCGCTCGCCCCCGTGTCGAAGGTGAAGCTCTGGGCCTGCCCGTTCACCTCGGCCCGGACCGCGAAGGGCCCGTCCGCGCGCCGCGTGATCGTGACGGTGCCGCCCGGGCCGACCGACGCGAAGCCGGGCCGCAACTCGCCCATGACGCGGGCCCCGACCTCCCGGAACTGGTCGCGGTAGGAATAGGCGGCCAGGCAGGCGAGGCCGAGGAGCGCCCAGATCAGCAGGTATCGCAGGTTTTGGCCCATCCGGTCGCGGAACTGGTGCCAGAATCCCGCCACCACGAGGGCCAGGATGGTGCCGCCCCAGGCGAGTCCGGCGAGCTGGTCGGGTTCGATCACGCCTCCGATGCGGCTGCTCCCGTCCATGGCGACCAGGATGACGAGCACCAGAGCGAGAGCGATGAGCCCGAGATACATCATGTGGCCGCCGGCACCTCCGCACCTTCGAGATAGGCACGCTGCAGCCGCGCTTCGAGGCCCGCCATGATGCTGCGGCGCTGCGCCTCGGACAGCGATCCCCAGAGGGCGATCTCGTCGCGGGTGCGTCCGCAGCCTTCGCAGAGGCCGGTGGCCGCGTCGAGGACGCAGACCTTGGTGCAGGGGCTGGATGGTTTCGGGCGTGGCGGCAGGTTCATAATGCTCGTCCATGCCCGCAACGCCGCATCCCGATCAAGCCCACCGCGAGCGGACGCGTCATGTCGGAACGGCCAGGATCAGCCCGAGCAGGGCCGCGATCTCGGCGACCTGCTGGCAGGCGCCGATCACGTCGCCGGTCTGGCCGCCGATCTTGGCCTGGGCGATCCCGCTCAGGACGAGGGACGCGGTGAGCGCCAGGAGCGGCATCAGCACGAGCCCCGCGAGCGGCAGACCGACAGGAAGGCCGAGGAGCGCCAGGGCGAGGCCGATCCCGGCCGCGATCCCGACACTGGCCTTGCTGGGCCGCCCCACGGCGGCACTCGCGCCCCCGGGCCGGGCCGGCGCGAGGAGCACCATCGGGGCGAGGGCCGCGACCCGCGACAGACTCGCGGCCAGGACGAGCGCGACGGCCGACGAGACGGCGCCGGTCCGGTCGAGGAGCGTCGCCAGGGCGCCGATGCGCAGGGCCAGGCTCAGAACCAGCGCGACGCCCCCGTAGCTCCCGATGCGGCTGTCGCGCATGATCTCGAGGCGCCGCTCGCGGGTTGTCCCGCCCCCGAACCCGTCGGCGAGGTCGGCCAGCCCATCCTCGTGCAGCGCGCCGGTGACGAGGGCCGCAAAGGTCACCGCGAGGGTGGCGGCCAGGAACGGTCCGAGGCCCAGCCCCTTGGCGGCGACGAGGACGAGGGCCGCCGGCAGCGCGAGGATCACCCCCGCGACCGGCAGCATCCGGGGCACCCTGCGGAAATCCGGGGTCGCGTGCGGGTCGGGCTCGCCGGGGAGCCGGGGCACGGGCAGCCGCGAGTAGAAGCGCAGGCAGGCGGCGAGGTCGTAGGCGAGGTCGATGCCCGGCAGGTTGCCGTCGCCCGGGCCGCCCGAACTCTCGCCCATCACGCCTCGCCTTCACCCCTGTCGCCGGCCCCGTTATAGCTCCCGTCCGGGGCGGCCCTCGATCGGGGCGGCGATGCCCACAGGTTTGTTCGGGCATCGTCGCCCCCAAGCCGACCCTGAACCCTTACGATCCCATGACCCAGAGAGCGCCATGACCGAGGAGAGCCCGTTCGCCGACATCCGCCGCCTGATCGCGTCGATGCCCGGACCGGATCGCGCGGCGGCGGAGATGATCGCCGAGCGCGAGGCGAGCCTGACGAAACCCGCCGGCGCGCTCGGGCGCCTCGAGCACCTCGTCGCGTGGCTCGGCGCCTGGCAGGGCAAGGGCGGCCCGAGCCTCGATCGGCCGCTGGTCTGCGTCTTCGCGGGAAGCCACGGCGTCACGGCGCGGGGCGTCTCGGCCTTTCCGGACGCGGTGAACCGCCAGATGCTCGAGAATTTCGCGGCCGGGGGCGCTGCGATCAACCAGATCTGCGCCGCCTACGGCCTCGGCTTCAAAGTGTTCGACCTCGCCATCGACCTGCCGACGGGCGACATCACGCTGGGGCCGGCCTTCGACGAGAAGGCCTGCGTCGCCACCATGGCCTTCGGCATGGAGGCGGTGGCGGCCGGCACCGATTGCCTCGCCGTCGGCGAGATGGGCATCGGCAACACCACCATCGCGGCGGCGATCTACGCGGCCCTGTTCGGGGGCGAGGCCGCGCACTGGGTCGGCCGCGGCACCGGCGTCGACGCGGCCGGCATCGGCCGCAAGGTCGCGGCCGTCGAGGCGGCGCTCGCCCATCATGCGGGCCATCTCGACGATCCGCTGGAGGTGCTGGCCCGCCTCGGCGGGCGCGAGATCGCCGCGATGGCGGGCGCGATCCTGGCCGCGCGCCTCCAGCGCGTGCCGGTGGTCCTCGACGGCTACGTCGCGACCGCGGCCGCCGCGATCCTGCACGCGATCGACCCGTCCGCCCTCGACCATTGCCTCGCGGGCCACGTCTCGGCCGAGGGCGCGCATGCGGACGTGCTGGAGCGCCTCGGCCTCGTGCCGCTCCTGGCGCTCGGCATGCGCCTCGGCGAGGGGTCGGGCGCCGCGATGGCGCTCGGCCTCCTCAAGGGGGCGCTGGCCTGCCACCGCGACATGGCGACCTTCGCGCAGGCCGGAATTTCCGGCCGATCGGAGGGATGAGGCACGCCGCGGCCCGGAGCGCCGATAGGGCGGCCGGGCGGCGGATCAGGCGCCGATCAAGCCGCCTTGGCGGCGGCCTTTGCCGGGAGGTTGCCGGGCTCGACGCTCATCGCCGGCAAGGTGTCCATCACGCGGGTCGCCGGCAAGGTGACGATCACCTCGGTGCCCTCGCGCGGCTTCGACTTGAGCTGGAACTGGCCGCCGTGGAGATCGACCAGGCCCTTGACGATGGGCAGCCCGAGCCCGGAGCCCTGTTCGGCGGTCTTGATGGCCAGCGAGCCGCGTCCGAAGGAGGACATCACGGTGCCGAGCTCGTCCTCGGGGATGCCCGGCCCGCTATCCTTCACCGCCACGTACTGGCCGCCCGAGCTGGTCCAGCCGACCTTGATGGTGATCTCGCCGCCCGGCGGCGTGAACTTCACGGCATTCGACAGGAGGTTCAGGACGATCTGGCGCAGCGCGCGCTCGTCGGCCCAGAGGCGCGGCAGCGAATCGTCCACGAAGTCGAGGAAGATCTGGCCCTTCTGGCGGGCGCGCAGGCCCATCATGTGGCGGCATTCCTCGACGATATGAGCGAGCTGCAGCGCCTCCTCGTTGAGCTCGTAGCGCCCGGCCTCGATGCGCGAGAGGTCCAGGATCTCGTTGATCAGGTTGAGGAGGTGCATCCCGCTGTCGTGGATGTCGTTGGAATATTCCTGGTAGCTCAGGGCGGTGTGGGGCCCGAACACCTCGTTCTTCATCACCTCGGAGAAGCCCAGGATCGCGTTGAGCGGCGTGCGCAGCTCGTGGCTCATCGTGGCGAGGAAGCGGGACTTGGCGAGGTTCGCCTCCTCCGCCCGCCGCCGCGCCTCGTCGGAATTCGCCTTGGCCTGCTCCAGCTCCCCGAAGATCGCGTCCTTCTCGGCCCGGGATTGGAGGGCCCCGACCGTCGAGGTGTAGAGCCGGCGGGCGAGACCCATGAAGAAGAGCTGCGAGCCGAGCGCCATCGCGACGAGCAGGATCGCGTCCGGCTCGCGCGAGAACAGGAGGAGCGAGAGGGTGGCGAGCACGAGGGGGCCGAGGCCCGCCACCGCCGCCGCCGGCACGGTGGCGCCCAGCATGGTGGCGACCGCCGCCGCGATGACGAGGCCGAACAGCGCGAAGATGCGCCCCCCCGTGGCGCCGAGGCCGATCATCAAGGACCAGCACAGGCTCTGCATGCCCTCGCTGAGGACGAAGAGCCGGCGCCAGCGCGCGAGCGAGACATCCCCGGGATTCTGTCGCAGGAAGTGCCGGCTCAGGGTGGTGATCAGCGTGATGGTGGCGAAAACGCACAGCGCCCAGACCGCCGCCACCACCGGAGGAACCCAGAAGACCGAGGCCGCCGCCAGGGCGACGGCGAAGAGCCCGAGGGGGATGCCCGCCCCGACCCGGTACTGGGCATAGAGACGCAGCAGCTCGTAGTCGAAGGCGCGCTCGAGACCCGTCGTCGAGGTCAGCTTCTCCCGGGCCGAGCGGATCTCGCGGGCGATCCCGCGACGCCGGTTCGCCTCCTGCGTCGAGGGCCCGCGCCCCCGCTGCACCATCTCCACAGTCAGGTCGGACATCAGGTCAGGATGCTACGCGTGAGGAACCTGGGATCGGGCAATCGCAGAGGTGTCGAGGCGCGACACCGTTCAGGATGGGACGGATGTGTTAAGAACGGCCTGCCGGGATCGGCGGCATTCTCAACAGTTTCGTCACCGATGCGCGCCGGCCACGATCCTGGGCGTGCAAGGTGCGACGACGCACATCTTCAACTTGCGTCGCGGGACTAGCGCTGATCGGTCAAGGCTCGATCCGGAGGGGCATGCGATGCTGAAGCTGACCGTCAACGGGGTCTCTCACGAGGTCGATGCCGACCCCGAGACGCCGCTCCTCTGGGTCCTGCGCGACCACCTCGACAAGACGGGCACCAAGTATGGCTGCGGCATCGCCCAGTGCGGCGCCTGCACGGTCCATCTGGACGGGCAGCCGGTGCGCTCCTGCCAGACCGCGATCAAGGATGTCGGCGAGGCCAAGGTCACGACGATCGAGGGCGTGTCTGGTCGGGTTGCCGAGGCGGTCCAGGGCGCGTGGCGCAAGCTCGACGTGGTGCAGTGCGGCTACTGCCAATCCGGCCAGATCATGTCGGCCATCGGCCTCCTGAGCGACAACCCGAAGCCGACCGACGCCGATATCGAGGGGGCCATGGACGGCAATATCTGCCGCTGCGGCACCTACCAGCGCATCCGCGCGGCGATCCACGAAGCCGCGCGCACCCTCGCCTGATCCCCGCATTCGCCCTGACTGGAGCAACCCCATGCTGACACTCGGTCGGTCGAAGGCCGGAGCGCGCACACCGCGCGTCTCCCGCCGCAGCTTCCTCGGTGGTGCCGCCGCCGCGACGGGCGCCATCGTCATCGGCTTCCGCCTCGATCTGAAGAATCCGGCCCGGGCGGCCGGAGCGCCCGATCTGTCGAGCGTCAAGGCGATGCCGAACGCCTTCGTGCGGATCGCCGCCGACGACACCGTCACGGTGATCATCAAGCATCTCGACATGGGCCAGGGCAACACGACCGGCCTCGCGGCGATCCTGGCCGACGAACTCGACGCCGATTGGTCTCGCGTCCGCACCGAATTCGCGCCCGCCGATGCGGCGCTCTACAACAACCTGCTGATGGGGCCCGTCCAGGGCACCGGCGGCTCGACCGCCATCGCCAATTCCTGGTTCCAGCTGCGCAAGGCGGGCGCCGCCGCCCGCGAGATGCTGGTGGCGGCCGCGAGCTTCCAGTGGAAGGTTCCGGTCTCCGAGATCGTGGTGGTGCGGGGCGTGGTGCGCCACGCCGCCTCGCAGCGCGAGGCCCGCTTCGGGGCGCTCGCGGTCTCGGCCGCGACCCTGCCGGTGCCGCAGGAGCCGCGCCTCAAGGACCCGAGCCAGTGGCGCCTGATCGGCACGAAGGTCGCGCGCCTCGACTCGGTCGCCAAGACCGATGGCAGCGCGATCTATTCCCTCGACATCCGCCGCCCCGGCCAGGTCACCGCGCTGGTGGCCCACCCGCCGCGCTTCGGCGGCACCGTGAAGAGCGTCGACGACAAGGCCGCGCGGGCCGTGAAGGGCGTCCTCGACGTCGTGACGATCCCGAGCGGCGTCGCGGTGATCGCCAAGGACACCTGGACCGCGCGCAAGGGCCGCGACGCCCTCGTGGTCACGTGGGACGATGGGGCGGCCGAGGCGCGCTCCTCCGACGCGATCCTGGCCGAGTATCGCGAGACGGCCAAGCGCCCCGGTCTCGTCGCCTCCGAGCGGGGGGATCCGGAGGCCGGCATCAAGGGGGCCGCCAAGGTGCTGGAGGCGGAGTTCAGCTTCCCGTACCTCGCCCACGCGGCGATGGAGCCCCTCAACGCCACGATCGAGCGGGCGGCGGACGGCAGCTACGACGTCTTCGCCGGCTGCCAGCTCCAGACCATCGAGCAGGCCGTGGTGGCGGCGATCCTCGGCGTCACCACCGACAAGGTCCGGCTGCACACCCAATGGGCGGGCGGCTCCTTCGGCCGCCGCGCGACGCCGACCGCCGATTACCTCGCCGAGGCGGCGCACATCATGAAGGCGACGGGCGGCAAGGCGCCGGTCCACCTCGTCTGGACCCGCGAGGACGACATGACGGGCGGCTATTACCGCCCGACCGTCTTCCACAAGCTGCGCGCCGGCCTCGATGCCAAGGGGGCGATCACGGGCTGGCAGCACGTGGTCGTCGGCAAGTCGATCATGATCGGCTCGCCCTTCGAGGCGATGATCGTCAAGAACGGCATCGACGGCACCACCGTCGAGGGCGCCTCGGACACCCCCTATGCCCTGCCGGCCTACCGCTTCGAGGTGCACAATGCCCGCGAGGGCGTGCCGGTTCTGTGGTGGCGCTCGGTCGGGCACACCCACACGGCGCAGGCCATGGAGGTGTTCATCGACGAGCTCGCCCACGCGGCAAGCGTCGACCCCCTGGCCTACCGGCTGTCCCTGCTGGCCTCGGCGCCCCGGCTCTCCGGCGTCCTGAAGCTCGCCGCCGAGAAGGCGAACTGGGACGCCGTCAAGGCCGACAAGGGCCGGGCGCTCGGCATCGCCGCGCACGAATCCTTCGGCTCCTATGTCGCCATGGTGGCCGACGTCTCGGTGGAGACCGGCAAGATCAAGGTGAACCGCATCGTCGCGGCGGTCGATGTCGGCATCGCGGTGACGCCGGACGTGGTCCGGGCGCAGGTCGAGGGTGCGGTCGGGTTCGCGCTCTCGGCGGTTCTGCGCAACCGCGTCACCCTCACGGACGGCGTGGTGCAGGAGCGCAACTTCGACACCTACGAGCCGACCCGGATGAGCGAGATGCCGGTGGTCGAGGTCCACATCATGCCCTCGCAGGCCGCGCCCACCGGCATCGGCGAGCCCGGCGTGCCGACGCTCGCGCCCGCGATCTCGAACGCGATCTACGCCGCCACCGGTCAGCGCCTGCGCTCGCTTCCCCTCGATCTCGCGAGCCTCCGGGGCGTGTGAGGAAACGCACAGACGCCTGGGCGCGCCGGGCGCAGGTTCGGGGTTCCCCAAAGGTTTCGACCCAACTCACGACGGCGCGGCTTCCACCGCGCCGTCTTTTCGTTCGGGGGCGGCGAAACGCGCCGTGGGCAGGGGGGGCCCCGCGCCCCATCTCAGGCGGACATGCCCGCCCTCGGAACATCCTTCGACGACACCGCCGCCCGCCTGCGGGCCTGCCGCCTCTGTCGGGATGCGCCGCGCTACGGCGCAGCTCTGCCGCAGGAGCCGCGCCCGATCGTGCAGGGAAGCGCCACGGCGCGCCTCTGCATCGCCAGCCAGGCGCCGGGCACGCGGGCGCATCGCAGCGGCACGCCCTTCATGGACCCGTCCGGCATGCGCCTGCGCGCCTGGCTCGGCCTCGACGAGCCCGCCTTCTACGATGCGGCCCGCGTCGCCATCGTGCCGATGGGCGCCTGCTTTCCCGGCCTCGACGCGAAGGGCGGCGACAAGCCGCCGCGGCGCGAATGCGCGGAAACCTGGCGCGGCGCGCTGTTTGCCGGGTTGCCGAACCTCGATCTGATCCTCGTCATCGGGCAATACGCTCAGGCTTGGCATCTCGGCCGCCGCCAGGACGGTCTCACCGGCACGGTCCTGCATTGGCGGGAGATCCTGCGCGAGGAGCGGCGCCCGCGCATCCTGCCGCTGCCCCATCCGTCCTGGCGCAACAATGGCTGGCTCAAGCGGCACCCCTGGTTCGAGGCCGAGCTGCTCCCGGTGCTGAAGGGCGAGGTGGCGCGGGTGATGGAGCCGCAGGCCCCTGAACTCCCCCGCGGCCGCGCATTGACACCGGCGCGCTGCGCGTGAATCGGTGCCCGGCGTTTCCCGGAGCTTGCCCATGACCGATCCCCGCGACCGCCTCATCGTCGCCCTCGACCTCGGCGACCCGCGGGAGGCGGAGGCCCTGGTCGAGCGGATCGGCGACGGCGCGACCTTCTACAAGATCGGCTACCGGCTGGCCTATGCGGGCGGCCTCGCGCTGGTGCCGAAGCTCGCCGCCCGCGGCCTCAAGGTCTTCCTCGATCTCAAGCTCCACGACATCGGCAACACGGTCGAGGAGGGCGTGCGCGCGCTCACCGATCTCGGCGCGACCTTCCTCACCGTGCATGCCTACCCGCAGACCATGCGGGCCGCCGTGCGGGGACGCGGCGCGGCCGGCCCCAAGATCCTGGCCGTCACGGTTCTGACCTCCTACGACGCCGCGGATGCGCGCGAGGCGGGATACGCCCTGCCGGTGCCGGACCTCGTGGCGCAGCGCGCGCGTCAGGCGATGGAGGCCGGCATCGACGGCATCGTCTGCAGCGCCATCGAGGCCGGTTCCGTCCGGAGCGTGATCGGTCCGGAACGGCTCATCGTCACGCCGGGCATCCGCCCTGCCGGCGCCGAGACCGGCGACCAGAAACGCGTGATGACGCCGGGCCAAGCCCGCGCGGCGGGAATCGACCACGTGGTCGTCGGTCGCCCGATCACGGGCGCGGCCGATCCGCGGGCCGTGGCGCAACGCATCGTCGCCGAGATGGCGTGATCAGGAGGGAAACGAGATGGCGCGAGGCTACTGGATCGTTCGGGTCGATGTGCGCGACGCGGAGGCCTACAAGGATTACGCGGCGGCGAACGGCGCCGCCTTCCAGGCGTTCGGCGGGCGCTTCCTCGTGCGCGGCGGCCCGTTCGAGGCGGTGTCGGGCGGATCCCGGGCCCGCAACGTCGTGATCGAGTTCCCGACCTACGCGGATGCCCTGGCCTGCTGGCACTCGGAGGCCTACCAGGCCGCCCGCGCCAAGCAGAAGGGCGGGGCCGAGACCGACCTCATCGTGATCGAGGGCTATGACGGCCCGCAGCCGAGCGAGGGCGTGCCGCCGCAGCCGGCAAACCCCGCATCGGAGTAGCGCCGGATCCGGCCAGGGCCGGCAGCCCGTGATCCCCCGATCACAGGATCATGGGGTGCCGGCGCGTCCGGGATCGCGGGCGCCGAGCGCGCGCTGCAGGAAGGCGATCATCGTCTCCAGCGGCGGGGCCGGCGCGTTCGGGTACTGGCTCACCAGGACCGGGTGGCAGTAGCGCACGATCGCCACATGGACGCATTGCGCCGCCATGTCCGGATCCTCGACTACGAACTCGCCGGTGCGCGCGCCCTCCGTCACCACGCGCACCAGCACGTCGCTGATCCGCTCCACATGGTGGCGGCAGACGTTCCAGCTCTCGGTCATCGCCGCTTCCACCATCTCGTGGATGCGCGGATTGTCCTGGCAGCGCTCGAGGCAATCGTGGTGAAGCGCCCGCACGATCTCGGCGAGGCGCGCGGAGGCAGTCATGCCGGTGCGAGCCGCGATGCTGGCGATCAGCGCCTCGATGTCGCGCGTCACCCGCTCGACCACCGCCTCGTTGATCGCCTTCTTCGACTCGAAGAAGCGATAGACGTTCGCCGGGCTCATCCGCAGCGTCTTGGCGATGTCGGCCACGGTGGTCTTCTGGTAGCCGATCTCCCGGAAGAACCGCTCCGCCGTTTCCAGAATGCGGCAGCGTGTGGTGGGAGCATTCTCCTCGACGAGGACGAGGGCCTGATCGGCGTGTTGGTTCATGGCCGGAACCTAAGCCGGGGTGGACCCGGCGTCAAAACGATCTCATGTCGAATTCAACGCACGAAGCCGCCCGATCGGCCACTTCATCGACCGATGCGTGTGATCCGCGGAACAACGCGACCGGGGCGGGATTGGCTGAGGAAACGGGGCTCTGCGCCCGTCCGTCCCGACCCTTCCGCGGACACGAGAATCCATGAAGCTGCAAGGCAAGCGGGCGCTGATCACGGGCGCCGATTCCGGCATCGGCCAGGCGACCGCCGAGCTCTTCGCCCGCGAGGGCGCGGATGTCGCCATCACGTATCACACCGACGAGGCCGGCGCGGCCGAGACGGCGCGCCGGGTCGAGGCCGCGGGCCGAAAGGCCATCGTGACGCAGACCGATGTCGGAGATCCGGCCTCGGTCGCGGCGACCTTCGACCGGATCGCCAGCGCGCTTGGTCCCCTCGACATCCTCGTTAACAATGCCGGGCAGGCGATGAGCGGCATGGCGGTGGCGGACATGGAGGATGCCAAGCTGGAGCAGATTCTGCGGGTGAACCTGATGGGCCCGCTCTTCTGCTGCAGGCCCTTCATCAAGCTCCGGCGGGCCCAGGGCGGGCGCGGTCGCATCGTCACGATCTCGTCAGTGGCGCAGCACCTGCCGACCCCCGAGAGCGCGCCCTACGGCATGTCGAAGGCGGGCGTCGGATCCCTGACCCGCAGCCTCGCGCGGGAACTGGCCGAAGACCGGATCAACGTGAACAACATCGCCCCGGGACTGATCCAGACTCCCATGACGCAGGAACGCTTCGAGCATCCGGAGAAGATCGAGGCGTCCCTCGAGAAAATCCCGTGGCACCGCGCCGGCCAGCCCGAAGAGATCGCCAAGGTCGCGCTGTTCCTCGCTTCCGACGATGCTGATTACGTGACCGGCCAGACCTGGGTCGTCGATGGTGGTCTGACCATGCAGTGGGGCGGCGCCTGAGAGGTCAGTCCTCGTTCGGGTAACCTTCGTGGAGGGATGTCGACCTCCCCGAATGACCTTCGTTTTAACGCGATCTTAGGCGTCGGGGCGGCTTGATCATCGCCATGATTTTCGCCCTATCCCCCCGGTCGCAATCGCTTGCCGTGCCACCGGCGGCCACCGTCGCGGTTCCGGCCGGAGAGCCGAGCGCGGTGGCTGTCCCGATCGCGCGCACCCCGAACCCTGACATCCTCGATGGGATCGAGGAGGACGTGTCGGCCGCGATCGGCGGCGTGGGGGCCTCCATTGCGGCGGCACGCGGCGAGGTCGTGGAGATGCAGGCGGGGCTTGCGGGCATCCGCGCGCAGATGCGGGAGCTCGCGTCCGCCGCCGAATCCGCCGCGAGCGCCAGCACCGGGCTCGCCGAGCGGACCGGCCTTCTGTCCGCCACTTCCGCCCGCATCGCCGGGGCGATGAGCGAGGCCGGCGGCCATCTCGACCGGGCGGGCAGCCGCGGCGACGAAGCCCGCGCCCTGGTGGCGGCGCTCGCCGAGGCGGGCAACGAGATCGCCGGCATCGTCGAGACGATCTCCGCCGTGGCGCGCCAGACCAACCTTCTCGCCCTCAACGCCACCATTGAGGCGGCGCGAGCCGGCGAGGCGGGGCGCGGCTTTGCCGTGGTGGCGAACGAGGTCAAGGCGCTCTCCGTCGAGACCGCGCGCGCCGCCAACGAGGTCCGTACCCGGATCACGCGCCTGCGCGAGGGCGCGATCGCGTCCGGCCGGGCAATCGAGTCGGTGGCCGGGGCGATCGAGGCCATCCGACCGGCTTTCTCCACCGTCCGGACCATCGCCGACGAGCAGGCCGAGACCGTGTCGGGCGTCGTCTCGGAGGCGGCCCGCACCTCCGATCTCGTCGCGACGGTGAGCACGGAGGCCGGAGAGGTCAGCCTCGCGACGGTCGCCCTCGACGGACAGGCGGAGGCCATGGAGGCCGCAGCCGGCCGCGCGGCCGAGCAGGCGGAGGGCCTCGGTCGCCGCTTCGTCGCGGTGATTCGCCAAAGTGAGATCGGGGACCGGCGCCGGTTCGACCGTTATCCCGTGGATCTCGCGGTCGATCTCGCCGGCGGGCATCGCACCCGCACCATGGATATCAGCGAGGGCGGCGTGCTGCTCGCGACCCCGGATGGCGGCGTGCCGCAGCCGGGGCAAACCCTCACCCTCGCGATCGAAGAAATCGGACGGCTGCCCGTCACCGTCGCGGCCGTCAGCCCGATGGGCGTTCACTGCGCCTTCGGGGCCCTGGACGCCGGGGCCCAGGAGCGCCTGCGGGCCAAGCTCAGCGAGGTCCAGACGGCCTACGCGCCCCTCGTCAACAAGGCGCAGGCACTGGCCCAGCGCATCGGTCAGCTCATGGAGGCCGAGCTCGCCGCCGGCCGCATCAGCGCGACGGACCTGTTCGACACGGATTACCGGCCGATCGCCGGGACCAATCCGCAGCAATACCGCACCAACTCCGTCCCCCCCCTTCGAGGCCCTGCTCCCGGAGATCCTCGAGCCCGAGCTCGTGCGCGACAACGGCATGCTGTTCTGCATCGTCACCGACCGGAACGGCTTCCTGCCCGTGCATAATCGACGCGTGTCGCAGCCGCAGCGTCCGGACGATCCGGTCTGGAACAACGCGAATTGCCGGAACCTGCGCATCTTCGACGACCGCACCGGGATCACGGCGGCCCGCTCGACGCGGCCTGCCACGGTGCAGGTCTATCGTCGCGAGGTCGGCGGACAGATCGTCATGGTCCGGGAAGTCGATGCGCCCATCCGCGTCGGGGGCCGCCACTGGGGCGCCTGCCGCACCGCCTACCGCCTCTGACCAAGAGAAAACCCTCCCGGTCCCGAGCGGGACGGAGAGGGTTGATCAGCCTTGGCCGATGAAGCGGCTCAGGAGCCGAATTGCGAGCCGAGCTGTTCCAGATATTCCGCGAGATCGACGCCGCCGATGCGCTTGCCGTAATCGAAGCGCATGCCCTGGCGGATATCGACGCTGGCGCTCTTCGTGGTGAGCGTGAAGGGCTTCACGCAAATCCAGGCGCCGTCCCGGCGATGCTCGAAGAAGCCGAGAATCTCGTGCTTGGCCATGTGCGCCTCCGAATGAACCTGAGCTTATAACGGCGCTCCGCAAGAACGGTTCACCGCTGCCCAAGCTTTTCGGTCAGATTTCGACCAAGCTTGGCCGTAGAGGGCCGGGCCCCGACTACTTTGCACTGCAAAACAGTAGGTTTCGCGGGAGCGTCCGGCTCCGTCGTCAGTCGCTGCGCCGCTGGGCGGATCCGTTCCGATCCGCCACTCCCGACCGGCCGAATGGGCTCGAAGGACGACTCCGGCATCCTGCGGGATGTCCGGAGTTCGCCTTCCAACCAGCCGCTTGGCCTCAGGCGGCGCTCTTCAGCGCTCCGGTTCCGTCGTGGAAATCCGGGCCGTTGGTGGTCCGGGCCACGTAGCCGGCACGGATCAGGAAGTCGCCGAAGCGCTCGCCCGCGCTCTTGCCCTTCGCGTAGGCGCCGAAGAGCGGGTCGAGCACGGTCTTGATCTCGGCGGCCGTCACGTCCTCGGCGTAGAGCTTGCCGAGGCGCGAGCCGTCGAAGGCGGCGCCGAGATAGAGGTGATAGCGCTCGGGGCCGCGACCGACGAGACCGATCTCGGCGATGTAGGGACGGGCGCAGCCATTGGGGCAGCCCGTCATCCGGATCGTGATCTCGTCGTCCTGGAGCCCGTGGCGGGCGAGGCTCTCCTCAAGCTCGGTCAGGAGATCGGGCAGGTAGCGCTCGCTCTCGGCGAGCGCGAGGCCGCAGGTCGGCAGCGCCACGCAGGCCATCGAATTGCGCCGCAGGGCGCCCGCGCCCTCGGTCAGTTCATATTCGGCGACGAGCGCCTCGATCTCGGGCCGCTTCGCGGCGGGCACGTTGGCGATGATCACGTTCTGGTTGCCGGTGAGGCGGAAATCGCCCTCGTGCACCTCGGCGATGCGGCGCAGCCCCGACAGGAATCGCGGGCCGTCCGGGATGTCCTTGATCCGGCCCGACGGCACGTAGAGCGTCAGGTGATGGCGCCCGTCCTCGCCCGCCACCCAGCCGTAGCGGTCGCCGTTGCCGGTGAACTTGAAGGGCTTCGGCTCGGCGAAGCTCTTGCCGACCCGCTTCTCGACCTCGGCCCGGAACGCCGCCAGGCCGTAGCGCTCGATCGTGTACTTGAGGCGCGCGTTCTTGCGGCTCTTGCGGTTGCCCCAGTCGCGCTGGACCGTCATCACGGCCTCGGCCACCCGCACGGCGTCGTCGGGTTCGCAGAACAGCATCAGGTCGGCGGTGCGCGGGAAGGTGTCGGTCTCGCCATGGGTCATGCCCATGCCGCCGCCCACCGTGACGTTCCAGCCGGTCACGCGGTTCTTCTTGTCGAGAATCGCGATGAAGCCGAGATCGTGGGCGAAGATGTCGACCTCGTTCGAGGGCGGCACCGCGATCACGATCTTGAATTTCCGCGGCAGGTAGGTCTTGCCGTAGACCGGCTCGACGAAGCTCTCTTCCTCGCCGCCGACGACGCGCTCGCCGTCGAGCCAGATCTCGCGCCAGGCGCCGGTCTTGGGCAGCAGCGTGTCCGAGATGGTCCGGGCGAGGTCGTAGGCGGCCTTGTGGGCGCCGGTCTGGGCCGGGTTCGTGGCCGCCATCACGTTTCGGTTCACGTCGCCGCAGGCCGCGATCGTGTCGAGAAGCGCCCCGTCGATCGCCGCCATGGTCCGGCGCAGGTTCGACTTGATGACGCCGTGATACTGGAAGGTCTGGCGCGTCGTCGCCCGCAGGGTGCCGTTGGCGTAAGTCGTCGCGATATCGTCGAGGGTCAGCCACTGCTTCGGCGTCACGACGCCGCCCGCGATGCGCAGGCGGATCATGAAGCTGTAGGCCTTGTCGAGCTTCTTCTTGGTGCGCTCGGGGCGAAGGTCGCGGTCGTCCTGCAGGTACATCCCGTGGAATTTCACGAGCTGGCCGTCATCGTCCGAGATCGCGCCAGTGGCGTGCTTCAGGAGCCCGTCCGCCAGCGTCCCCCGGAGATAGCCGCTGGCGATCTTCAGGTGCTCGTTGTGTGCGAGCCCGGCGGCGCGGGCCGCCTCGGCCTCGTCGATGGGGCGTTCGGTCGGCGGCGTCTCGTAGACGCGCCCGGGATTCGGCTTGCGGTCGTCCATGGTGGTGATCCGGTCTTCTCTTGGGGCAACCGGGCCTTGCGGCCCGTCGCGCCCGGATTGCATCAGCCTGCGCTGTGTCCTGGTCCGCGTTGGGGGCGTCCCCTCATCCATCCTGGCCCCCCATCCTGAGGTGCCGGGCGCGGCCCCTTGCGGAGCCTGCCTGCGCGGCCCGCCCGATCTCGGATCGCGGGCCTGCTCCTCAGGGTCGAGGGGGAGAGGGGGGCGCCTGCCGTCTCAGTAAACGTCCTGCTGGTAGCGATGGGCCTGTTCGAGCGCGGCCACCGCGGCCTCGGCATCGGCCTCCGACAGGCCCTTCACGTCCTGGTAGGCGCGCACGACCGCGCCGCGGACATCCTTGGCCATCGCCTTGGCGTCACCGCAGACATAGAGATGCGCGCCGCCGTCGAGCCATTCCACGAGATCCCGACGGCGCTCGTAGAGGCGGTCCTGCACGTAGATCTTCTCGGGCTGGTCGCGGGAGAAGGCGACGTCGATCTGCGTCAGCGCGCGCTCCTCCAGGGCCTCCTGCCATTCGAGCTGGTACAGGAAGTCGTGGGTGAAGTGCCGGTCGCCGAAGAACAGCCAGGATCGGCCCGGGGCCTCGGTGGCGCGGCGCTCCTGCACGAAGGCCCGGAACGGCGCCACGCCGGTTCCCGGCCCCACCATGATGATGTCGGTGGCCGGATCCTGCGGCAGGCGGAAATGGCGGTTCGGCTTCAGCTTCACCCGGAGCTTGGCGCCGTTGCGGATGCGGTCGGCCACATGCGTCGAGGCGACGCCCGCGCGGGCGCGCCCATGGGTCTCGTAGCGCACCGCCGCGATCACGAGGTGGACCTCGTCGCCGACTTCCCGGCGCGACGAGGCGATCGAGTAGGCGCGGGGCGGCAGCGGGCGCGTGATGGTGTTCAGGTGCTCGGCCGAGAGCGCGGCCGGGTAGGTCTCGATCAGGTCGATGAAATGGCGGCCCTCGATCCAGGCGCGGACCTCGCCGCTCTCGATCAGGCGCTTGGCCTCGGCATGCCCGGTCGCCTTGGCGAAGCGCTCGACGGTGGTGGCCGACAGGGTGGTGATGTCGCGCTCGGCGAGCAGCGCCCGGCGCAGGGCCTCGTCGCCCGTGAACCCCGTGGCCTTCAGGATTTCCTCGACGAGCTGCGGGTCATTCTCGGGGTAGATCTCCAGCGAATCGCCCGGCTCGTAGGCCGGGGCGCCGTCCTCGAAGGCGAGGGCGAGGTGGATGGTCTCCTTGTCGGAGCGCGAGGAATTCAAGTTCACGTGATCGACCACCTCGACCACGACGGGGTCGCGACTCGGCTCGGCATCCTCGTCGGCAGCAAGGCCGCGGGCGAAATCCACCGCCACCACGTTGTCGGCCGCGGAAGCCGGCGGGGCGAGCGCCTCAAGGGCGCCCTTGATCCAATCGGCCGCCGGCTTGTCGAAGTCGAGGTCGAGGTCGGCCCGGTCATAGGCGCGCTTGCCGCCGAGTGCCTCGAGCCGGGCGTCGATCGCCTTCCCGATGGCGCAGAACTCCGCGTAGCTCGTGTCGCCGAGCGCCAGGACGCCGAACTCGACGCCGTCGAGACGCGGTGCCCCGTCCGCCATCAGCGCGTTGTAGCTCCGCACGGCGCGGGCCGGGGGCTCGCCCTCGCCCCAGGTCGCCGCGATCACCACGAGGCGCTTGTCCTTGCCCAGCGTCGACAGGTCGAGATCGGCGAAATCCACGACCTTCGGCTTGAAGCCGCTCTTGCGCGCCCGCTTGGCGACGTCGCCCGCCAGCTTCTCCGAGTTCCCCGATTCGCTGGCGTACAGGATGGTGAGCGGCTCCGCAGCCTTCGGGGGCGCGGCCGGCAGGGCGGCCGGCTGGCCACCGGCGGCGTCGAGGCCCGCCAGGAAGCCGGCGAGCCAGGCGCGCTGGATCGGCGTCGCCGTTCCCAGGACGGCATCGAGGCTTGCCCGTTCGGTCTCTCCGAATGGCGCGGTGCGGGGGAGGAGTGCGTGTCGTGACATCAAGGGACCATGTCGTCTCGGGCGAACCTCCTGTCAACGGGGGAATGTTCTTTTTACAGAACGCCGTCTCGGGAGAAGGAGCTGCCTGCTGTTGCAGTGCAAAAGAGAAAACTATTCTCCGACCACGGCCAGGGTCGGCATGTGACGGCCGTTGGTGGGCGGCGCGGGAAGCGGGAGCGCGGTGGTGGACTTCACCTTCTCCATGGCAAATCGCGACGTGACGTTCTTCAGCGGCAGCGTCGCGATGAGTTGCTTGTAGAAGGTGTCGTAGGCCCGCATGTCCGCCACCACGACGCGGAGCATGTAATCGACGTCACCGGCCATGCGGTAGAATTCCAGCACCTCCGGCATGGCCGCCACCGTGGCGGCGAAGCGCTCCAGCCACTCGCGCGAGTGGTCGGCGGTCTCGATGGAGACGAACACCGTCAGGCCGAGGCCGAGCTTGACCGGATCGAGCACGGCGACGCGGCGGTCGATCACGCCATCGGCCTCGAGGCGCTGGATGCGCTTCCAGCAGGGCGTCTGCGAGAGGCCGACCTTCTCGCCGATGGCCGCGATGGAGAGGGTTGCGTCGTGCTGCAGCAGCGCGAGGATCTTCAGATCGATCGAATCCAAGCCGGACCTCGTAACGTTCGGGGCGCGGAAAACGGGCTGCCGAGCGCCCCGATCGCATGAGAAGGATTTTCCTTCCGCGCGCAACCGGCCCGGCGCTTCGTCAGTTGCCGATCCACCCTTTGACGCAATGCCGGAATGCTCCGGCCGGGTGGCCCCCGCCTTGACACCGTTCGTTATAGCGAACATTTCAGGGGTCCGACAAGCAGGTATCCATCACCACCCATGACCCTCGAACTCGCAAAGGCTGCGGAGGCGCTCGCCGCGGCGATGGCAGGCTTGGATCTCCGGCAGCGCATCGCCCTTGTCGAGGCCGAGATCCCCGGCCGCCTCGTCTTCACCACGAGCCTCGGCATCGAGGACCAGGCCCTGACGCATGCGCTCGCGCTCGCGAAGTCGCGCACCGAGATCGTCACCCTCGATACCGGTCGCCTGTTCCCCGAGACCTACGACGTATGGGCCGAGACCGAATCGGCCTACGGCATCCGCATCCAGGCCTACGCGCCGGAGCGCGAGGCCGAGGAGCGATTCGTGCGGGAGGAGGGGATCAACGGTTTCCGGCATTCCGTGGCCGCACGGCAGGCCTGCTGCGGCTTCCGCAAGGTCGAGCCGCTGGGCCGCGCGCTGAACGGGGCGTCCGTCTGGTTCACGGGCCTGCGCGCCGGGCAATCGGCGAATCGCGCCGAGACCCCGCTCGCCGAGGCCGACGAGGCCCGCGGCCTCATCAAGGTGAACCCGCTCGCGGACTGGACGCGGGCCGATGTGGATCACTTCGTGCGGGACAACTTCATCCCCTACAACGCGCTGCACGATCGCGGCTTCCCGTCGATCGGCTGCGCGCCCTGCACCCGCGCCATCCGGGTCGGCGAGTCCGAGCGCGCCGGACGCTGGTGGTGGGAGCAGGAATCCAAGAAGGAATGCGGCCTGCACGTGCACGTGCCCGATTCCAGCGTGCAGCCCGGCCAGGAAGCGGCCGCCTTCGAGACGACGCAACACAAGACCCCGGAGCTGGCCCGATGAGCGCCTCCCCCGCGACCACGGCCGCCCTGACCGGCACCGATCGCATGACCCACCTCCAGCGCCTCGAGGCGGAGAGCATCCACATCCTGCGGGAGACGGTCGCCGAGACCGAGAACCCGGTGATGCTCTACTCGATCGGCAAGGATTCCTCCGTCCTGCTGCACCTCGCCCTGAAGGCGTTCGCGCCGGGGCGGCTGCCGTTCCCGCTGATGCACATCGACACGACCTGGAAGTTCCGCGAGATGATCGCCTTCCGCGACAGGCGGGCGGCCGAGATCGGCGCCGAACTCATCGTGCACACGAACCAGGAGGGGCTGGCCAAGGGCATCGGTCCGATCAGCCACGGCTCGGAAGTCCACACCGACGTGATGAAGACGCAGGCCCTACGCCAGGCGCTCGACAGGCACAAGTTCGACGCGGCCTTCGGCGGCGCGCGCCGCGACGAGGAAGCCTCCCGCGCCAAGGAGCGCATCGTGTCGCTGCGCACCGCGCAGCACCGCTGGGATCCCAAGCGCCAGCGCGCCGAGCCCTGGCACCTCTACAACATGAAGAAGAAGCGCGGCGAGAGCTTGCGCGTCTTCCCGCTCTCGAATTGGACCGAGCTCGATATCTGGCTCTACATCGAGCAGGAGCAGATCCCGATCGTGCCGCTCTACTTCGCCAAGCCGCGTCCCGTCGTCGAGCGCGACGGTCAGCTCATCATGGTCGATGACGAGCGCCTGCCGCTCGAGCCCGGCGAGACCCCGCGCAATCTGCAGGTGCGCTTCCGGACGCTCGGCGATTACCCGCTCACCGGGGCCGTGGAGAGCCCCGCCGCGACGCTGCCCGAGATCATCGGCGAGACGCTCGCGGCCCGCACCTCCGAGCGTCAGGGGCGCGTGATCGACAAGGACGGCGCCGGCGCCATGGAGCGCAAGAAGCAGGAGGGCTACTTCTGATGACGATCCATCAGTCACCCGAGGCATTCGGCTACGAGGCCTTCCTGGCCGCGCACCAGAGCAAGGAAGTCTTGCGCTTCATCGCCTGCGGCTCCGTCGATGACGGCAAGTCGACCCTGATCGGGCGCCTCCTGCACGACACCAAGCAGATCTTCGACGACCAGATCACGGCCCTGCAGCGGGATTCGCGCAAGCACGGCACGCAGGGCGGCGAGGTCGATCTGGCGCTCCTCGTCGACGGTCTGCAGGCCGAGCGCGAGCAGGGCATCACCATCGACGTCGCCTACCGGTTCTTCTCGACCGACAAGCGCTCCTTCATCGTGGCCGACACCCCCGGCCACGAGCAATATACCCGCAACATGGCGACCGGTGCCTCCACGGCCGACGTCGCGGTGATCCTCGTCGATGCGCGCCTGGGCCTGACCCGCCAGACCCGCCGCCACGCGCTTCTCGTCTCGATGCTCGGCATCAAGCGCGTCGCGCTCGCGGTGAACAAGATGGATCTCGTCGGCTGGTCTCAGGACAAGTTCGACGCGATCCTGGCCGGGTTCCACGCCTTCACGGCGCGCTTCGGCTTCACCGAGGTGCAGGCCATCCCGCTCTCGGCCAAGAACGGCGACAACGTCGTGCTGCCGGGCGCCGCCGCCCCCTGGTATACCGGCACGCCGCTGCTGCAATATCTCGAGGCGGTGCCGGTCCACGTGGAAGCGCAGGCCGCGCCCTTCCGGATGGCCGTGCAATGGGTCAACCGACCGAATTCGGAGTTCCGCGGCTTCTCGGGCCTGATCGCCAGCGGCCGGGTTCGCCCGGGCGATGCCGTGACGATCGCGCCCTCCGGCCGCAGCTCGACCATCGCCCGCATCTACACCGCGGACGGTGATCTCGGCGAGGCGATCGCGGGGCAATCCGTGACGCTGGTGCTTTCCGACGAGGTCGATGCCTCGCGCGGCTCCGTGATCGCGGCCTCGGATGCGCCGATCCGGGTCACCGACACCCTCGAGACCCGCCTGTTCTGGGCGGCCGAGACCGATCTGACCCCCGGCTCCGCGCTGCTCGCCAAGGTCGGGACCGTGACGGTGAACGCCATCGTGACGACGATCCGCACCCGCATCGATCCCGAGACCGGGCAGCCCGGCCCGGCCGAGCGCCTCGCGGCGAACGATATCGGCGACGTGGTGCTGAGCCTCGACCGGTCCGTCCCGGTCGATCCCTACGCGGAGAATCGCGACACGGGCGGGCTCATTCTCATCGACCGGGAGACCACCGATACGGCCGCCCTCGGCCTCGTCCAGGCCCCGCAGGCGGCAGCGCTGACGCCGGCGGCGACGATCGCAGAGCAGCCGACTCCGCCTCAGGGCGGATTCCTGGCCGGCCTGCGCCGCCTGTTCGGCGGGGCGTGAGCCCCGCCGCGACGGTGGCGCGCCGCAGAGGGCGCGATCATGCGATGAGCTGAGGGCCTGCTGCTCCTGGGAGCGGCAGGCCCTCGTCGTTTCGGCCGACAGATCAGTCAGTCACAGGAGGCCGTGGCCAGTTCCGGGCTCACCACGAAGTCGCGATCCCGGCACCAATGCGTCCGGATCGTCATCGAGACCGTGCAGAGCGGCTTGCCGTTCTCATTGCGCACCACGGCGCTCAAGGGCGCCTCCCGCCCCTCGGCGGTCGCGATGCGTGCGAGGTCGTGCAGGGTTGCGACGGCGAATTCATGCGCGCTCAGGTCGTCGAGAACGATCACGCCTTCCGCGTCCTGATGATGTCGGGATCCGACGGAAGCGTCGATGAAGTAACGGGGCATGGTCTCTCCCACTCGCGTTACCCAACGAGCTAACACCCCGCGGCCGGCGGCCGCATTAACGTGTGTGCCATGGAAACGTTCGATGCCGCCTCTCGACCGGGTGGAGGCGCGCCCCCGACCTCGCCCCCACGCGCGAGGCCGTGGGCCCTCGCGCGGCCCGCGCATCGAGGTCGCGCAAAGGCCTGCGGCCGCCCCGTCTCAGGCCGCATCCCGCGCCGCGCCGAGACCGCAAGCCTCGGCGATCAGCGCATAGGATCTCTGCCGCGCCGCCTGATCGTGGATCGCGGAGAAGATCATGATCTCGTCGGCCTGCGTTGCCCGCGCGAGCGCATCGAGGCTGGCGCGCAGGGTCCCCGGTCCGCCGACATGGAGCTTGGCGCGGCCCCGCGCGATGCGGGCCCGCTCGGCCTCCGAATACGGGTAGGCCTCGGCCGCGGCGAGGCTCGGGAGCGGCGCGTACTCGCCCCGCTCCCGCCGCAGGGTCGCGAGCTGCGAGCTCAGGGCCAGGCGCTCGGCCTCGGCGTCATCGGGCGCGCAGACCGCCGCGATCGCCAGGATCGCGTGCGGGCGCTCCCGCCAGCGCGAGGGCCGAAACAGGCGCCGGTAGGCCAGCATCGCCTGCTCCGCGTCGAAGGCGGCGAAATGCTGCGCGAAGGCGAAGCCCATCCCGATCTCGGCGCTCAGATGCGCGCTGTAATCGGACGAGCCGAGGAGGAAGAGCGGCGGCAGCGGCACGCCCGCGGGCATCACTTCGACGCTGCGGAACGGGTGGCCCTCGGGGAATCCCCCCGTCTCCCACGCCAACAATTCCTGCAGGCGCTCCAGGAAGTCGTCACCCCCGCGCGGAACCTCCCGGCGGCGGAGCGCCTGCGCGGTGATCCCGTCGGTGCCGAGCGCCCGACCGAGCCCGAGATCGATCCGGCCCGGGAAGAGGGCCTCCAGCACCTTGAAGCGCTCGGCCACCATCAGGGGCGCGTGGTTGGGCAGCATGATGCCGCCGGAGCCGACCCGGATCCGGCGCGTCGCCGCCGCGATCTGCCCGATCATGATCTCCGGCGCGGGACTCGCGACGGAGGGCAGCGCGTGATGCTCGGCGAGCCAGTAGCGGCTGTAGCCGAGCCCGTCGACGTGGCGGGCGAGGCTCAGGGAATCCTGCAGCGCCTGCGCGGGGCTCGCGCCGGCATTCACGAAGGACAGATCGAGGACGGAGAGGGGAAGCATGACGCTCAGGTGGGGATCGGGCGATGCCGACGCGAGGCTCCGCGGCACGCTGCGGCATGCGCGGGGTGCAACCTTGCGCCCTGCGCACGGGCCCGCCGCGGCGCGCCACCGTCACGCATGACAAAGCGCCGATTCCCCGTGGCCCGCACCTTGCCCGCATGGATTGCCGCGACTAGGGTCCGCGCCGCCTCGAACAAGGCACATCTCATCACATTTGATCGGAGTACCACCCCATGGGCTTTCTCGCCGACGCCCTCTCCCGCGTGAAGCCATCCGCGACCATCGCGATGACGCAGAAGGCGCGCGAGCTGAAAGCGCAGGGGATGGACGTGATCAGCCTGTCGGTCGGCGAGCCCGATTTCGACACGCCGGACCACATCAAGGAAGCGGCGACCGAGGCGATCCGGCGCGGCGAGACGAAGTACCCGCCCGTTTCCGGCATCAACCCGCTGCGCGAGGCCATCGTCAAGAAGTTCAAGCGCGAGAACGGCCTCGACTACAAGGTCTCGCAGACCATCGTGGGCACCGGCGGCAAGCACGTCATCTACAACGCGCTGCTCGCCACCCTGAACCCGGGCGACGAGGTCGTGATCCCGCGTCCCTACTGGGTTTCCTACCCGGAGATGGTGATCCTGTGCGGCGCGACGCCGGTCTTCGCCGAGACCGACATGGCGCATGATTTCAAGCTCCAGCCGGAGGAGCTCGAGCGGGTCATCACGCCCAAGACCAAGTGGATCATCCTCAACTCGCCGTCGAACCCCTCGGGCGCCGCCTATTCGCGCGATGAGCTGAAGAAGATCACCGACGTGCTGATGCGCCATCCGCATGTCTGGGTGCTCACCGACGACATGTACGAGCACCTGACCTACGGCGACTTCGAGTTCGTGACCCCGGCCCAGATCGAGCCCGGCCTCTACGAGCGCACGCTGACCATGAACGGCGTCTCGAAGGCCTACGCGATGACGGGCTGGCGCATCGGCTACGCGGCCGGTCCCGAGACGCTGATCAAGGCGATGGACTTCGTCCAGGGCCAGCAGACCTCGGGCGCCTCGTCCATCTCTCAATGGGCGGCGGTGGCGGCGCTCGACGGCACGCAGGAGCACCTCAAGCGCTTCAAGGCGGCCTTCCAGGAGCGGCGCGACCTCGTGGTCTCGATGCTGAACCAGACCAAGGGGCTGCAATGCCCGACGCCGGAGGGGGCCTTCTACGTCTACCCGTCCTGCGCCGAGACGATCGGGCGCAAGGCCCCGTCCGGCAAGACCATCGAGACGGACGAGGATTTCGTCACGGAATTGCTGCAGGCGGAGGGCGTCGCCGCCGTCCACGGCTCGGCCTTCGGCCTCGGCCCGAACCTGCGCATCTCCTACGCGACCTCGAACAAGACGCTCGAGGAGGCCTGCAACCGGATCCAGCGCTTCTGCGGCTCGCTTCGCTGAGGCACCGAATCCGCCCCTCTGACCGATCGTAAAAGCCCGGCGCGGATCGCGCCGGGCTTTTTCGCGCCAGCGCCTCGGACCGGACTTCGCGCAGGCGGATCGTCACAGCACCGCTGAATTCTCCGTGATCGGTTGCCGGCTCGCCCGGAGACCCCTACATCGGCTCTCCCCGGCCACCGATGCGCCCGATGGTTTCGCGAGCCCTCTCGGGCCTGCGTGGTGGCGGGGCCGGCAGTGACGGGACGGCGCGGACCAGTTCTCTGCGCTCCTCCTGTGAGGCTTAGTGGGCCGAGCAGCTGCAGGCGTGTCGTGATCGCGGGGAACAGGAACCGCGGGTCTCGGCGCATGGCCCACATCGTTTTCCGCATTGCCCGGCCGCAGGGCCGCCTCCGGCTCCTGCCTCATTCCGGGACCCGCGACCGCCCGGCCGGTAGCGACATCATTCACGATCCTGCGTGAAGATTGCGAAGGCCGGGAAACCGGCCGCGTACCCCTCGCGTTCTCTCGGGTCTGACCACCATGCGGCGCCTCCTCTCGGGTGGCATCAAGGCGATCCTGGCGATTGCCGCCCTCTCCACCGCGGCCCATTGGGCCATGCGCGTCCAGCGCGCCCCGAACGGGTCGGCGTCGACGGTCGCCGCTCTGCCGGACCCCGTCACGACGGGCTCGATCGAGCCGCGACGGGTCGAGCGTGCCGCCGAGGCCGCGCGGCCCGTCATTGCCGCGCGCGGGCTCGACCAGGACCACCTTTCGGCCCTGATCGCCAGCACGACGGGCGACAAGGCGAAGCCCCAGAAGGCCGTCGCCAAGCGCTGAAGGCCGCGCCCGTCCCGGAGGACGCCCGTCCTCGCCGGAGGCCGGACGGCTCAGACCGCCTCTTAGGCGGCGAGCTGGCGCGGTGCGTGGCCGCCTTCCTGCACCTCCTCGATGATCTTGGCCGAGAAGGCGTCGAGATCGCCCGGGTTGCGGCTCGTGATGATGCCGTGATCGGTCACGACGGCCTCGTCGCGCCAATTCCCGCCCGCATTGATCACGTCGGTCTTGATCGAGGCGTAGGAGGTCAGGTCCCGGCCCTTGGCCGCCCCGACCTCGACCAGGAGCCAGGGGGCGTGGCAGATCGCGGCCACGACCTTGCCGGAGGTCAGGAAGGTCCGGATCACCGCCAGGGCCGTCTGCTCCAGGCGCAGCTTGTCGGGGTTGATCTGGCCACCGGGCAGCACGAGGGCGTCGTAATCGGCAGGGTCGATGCTCTCGAGATCCTTGTCGACCGCGACGTTCTTGCCCCAATCGGTCTTGTCCCAGCCGCGGATCGATTCCCGCGCCTCGCGGGATTTCGGCGCCACCACGTGGACCGTGGCGCCCGCCTCCCGCAGCTTGCTCTGCGGCACCGTCAGCTCGGTCTCCTCGAAACCGTCGGTCGCGAGAATCAGGATCTTCGCCTGCTTGATGTCGGCCATGGCCGTTCCTCCGGAACATGTTGATCTGCAGGCGCAACAGGGCGGACTCGCCGAGGTTCCGGCAGGGCAGGGCTGCCCGATGCCGCACGGAACCTTGGGAGTGGGGCGTGGTTTGTCCCACATACCCCCACATCTGAGAGGAGGCTTCGCATGGCCAATCCAGGCCTTCCGACCCCCGAACCCACGCCCGGCGGCGGCATTCCGGGCGATCTCCCGCCCCCGCCCCCGCCCGATGAGCTGCCGGATACCGGCCCGACCGGTCCGCGCACGCCCTATCCGGTCAACGATCCCGGCATCGACGAGCCCGCCGGTCCCGGCTCGGAGCCGGATTACCTGCCCGGCACCCCGACCGATCCCGGCGTGCGGATGTAGCCGTTCGCCCTAATGGCCCCCGTGCGAGGCGCGCACGTCGCGCGGGGCGTTGAGGATCTCGGAGAGGCTCGTCGCCACGTGGCGGGCCTCTTCGTCCGTCAGGCGCAGCTGAAACGGCGGAAGCGCCCCGGCCTGGAGGGCGACCACGGCCTGGCCCTGCTCGTCCGTTCCGACCTCGATCGCCGAGGAGGTGACGTCGAGCATGGCGATCTCCTCATCGGTGAGGTCATCCGGCAATTCGCCGTCATCGGGCTCGTCGATCGCGGTAAGCAACTGGCCCACGGCACGCACGAGGGCGCGGGCAGCCCGGGCATCCATCACGACGGCGGTCGCCTGATCGTCCTTCTGAAACGAGAGCTGAATGTTCGCGCCTTCGAGAGAAACCGAAATACCCGCCATGGATCGCCTAAATGCCTCAAACCGAATTCTTATATGTACCTCAGACCGAGAAAATCACAGAGCGCGCCAATGCGTTCCCCAGCCTTGCCGCACCCTCGATGCGAGCCCGGCGATAGGCTGAGGCGGGGCCAGACCCGCGAGTTTCGACACCCCCGCCTTGTTGCCGCCGCACGAAGAGCCTACATAAGGATCCGGGGGGCAAACAGCTGAGACGGACGCTCGATGGTCCCGTGTCTCACGCCCCGCCATCCGTCAGATAACGGAAGAAGCCGTGGCGCTCGCGTCGAGCAGACGAGAGCCCGTGGCCATTGGACGATACGAGGTTCTATTCGTGAATACCGGCACTGTTAAGTGGTTCAATGAGACCAAGGGCTACGGCTTCATTCAGCCCGATGACGGCGGCAAGGATGTGTTCGTGCACATCTCGGCTGTCGAGCGCGCTGGGATGCGCAATCTCGTCGAAGGTCAGAAGGTCTCCTACGAGATCCTGACCGACAAGCGCAGCGGCAAGGACGCGGCAGGCAACCTGCAGGCGGCCTGAGGCCCCCGGCGCCAGCCCTTCCGGGGCTGGCGTCACCAGCGGCCGTCGCCCGAACGGCTCACACCTTCCGACGCTGGTCCTTCCTCACGGAGGCTCGCGCCGGATGGCCAACGCCATCACAATAACCAGAAACGACGTCGGACTCCGCCATCGCGCGGATATCCGAACGAAGAGAAGACAAGAAGAAAAGACATGTTGTTCGAGTACACCCGGCGCCGCGGCGCCCGCTCGCCCGTCACCGACGCGGCGACCTTCAAGGTGGATCGCCTGAAGCAGGCCTCGACGTCCGGAAATCCGCACGTCGATCTCAGCCACCTCATCGATCGTTCCTACAATTACCATTCCCCCCGCGAGCTGCGCTGGCATCTCGCCGACCGGCTCGGGCTGACGCCCAAAGCGGTCGCGCTTCGCGAGGCGGGACACGCCTGATCGTTCGAACCGGCATCCCGGCCTCGCTGATGCGAGGAGCCGGGAGGCCCAGACGGGCCAAGGGCCCGCGAATGGCCTGGGAGCGACAATTCCGGGAGTTCGCCCCTATGCCAGCGCGGCGACGGCCGCGGGGCGCAGAGCCGTCGGCAACGCGAGCAATTCGCCGTGCACCGGCTCCGGGCGGTTATACGTCGTCGGGTGCCCGGCGAGGTCGCAGACCGTGCCGCCCGCCTCGCGCAGGATCAGGTCGGCGGCCGCCAGATCCCAGTCCCGTGCATCCTTCGAGACGAGGCCGATATCGATCGAGCCCTCGGCCACCCGCGCGACGCGAAGCGCCAGGGACGGTACCCGCTCGATCTGCACGAAGGCCGGATCCACGCCGTCGCGCGCGACGCCGCGCGTCAGCCGGTCGAGCATCGGCTTCGGCCCCGTCACCCGCGCCTCGCTGAGCCCGGCCCGGGTCGAGACCGCGATCGGCGCCCCGTTGCAGGTGGCACCAAATCCCGCCACAGCCTCGTAGAAGCGCGCGCCCGCGGGCGCGTGCACGAAGCCGACCAGCGGCGCTCCGCCCGACAGCAGGGCCACCGCGATCGACCAGTCGGGATGCCCCGACAGGAAGGCCCGGGTGCCGTCGATCGGGTCGACGATCCAGACGAGGTCGTGGCCGAGCCGGACCGGGTCATCCCGCGTCTCCTCCGAGAGCCAGGCGGCATTCGGCACGAACTGGCTCAGGCGGACCTTCAGGAAGGCGTCGACCGTGACGTCGGCCTCCGTCACAGGCGATCCGCCGGCCTTCGACCAGATGCGCGCCTTCGTCTGCCCGCCCGCCCGGAAGTAGGGGAGGGCGAGGGAGGCCGCTTCGCGGATCGTCTCGCGCAGGGCAGGCATCAGCGCCTGCACGGCCTCGGGGGACAGGGTGTCGGGCATGGAATTCCGGTCTTCGAGAGTCACGGGCTGTCGCGAGGGGACGGGAGGTAAAGCGGGCTTGGACGGAATCGTTGCGGGCAGATCGAGCGGGATAAGCCGTACGGCGCAGAGCCGTTCCTGGCCATCCGCCCGAACTCGAGCTTAAGCTTCAGCCTGATTCGTCACAAGGATTCGTCCGCAGAGTCGGATACGCCCGTCTTGTCGCAATCCCGGCAAGGAAGTGTTGAGCATTCCCGCCACAAACCCGGCATCCACTTTCGCTTAACGCTCACTCTTAAGCTGGTCTGAGGGGGTTAGACGCGATTTTGCTTGGCATAACGGACGGCCTGACAGAGGCCGCCACTTGCAACAGGGCGTCAGGCAGATGAACACTTATCAGACCAT
This sequence comes from Methylobacterium soli, assembly GCF_008806385.1. GTDB lineage: Bacteria > Pseudomonadota > Alphaproteobacteria > Rhizobiales > Beijerinckiaceae > Methylobacterium > Methylobacterium soli. The sequence continues at coordinate 237,138 of NZ_VZZK01000002.1, read as the reverse complement.
GAACGCACATGTTCCTGCGGAGGTCGCGCTGAGCCACTTCGCCGTCATCCCCTCGCCGCTCCCCGTGATCGGCGCCGCGGCCCACGCCAGCAAGGCGGCCGGCATCGCCCTCGCCTTCGCCAACGAAGCCGCGGAGAGCTGCGGCGAGGACCGCTTCTCCCTGATCCTGGTGGATGCCGAGGGCGAGGCGCTCTCCCGCCTCGGTCCCTTCGCGGAGGAGGATGTGGTTGCGATCTGGCGCGACCTTGCCGCCAAGACCGGCCTGCCGCGCATGATCGTCCGGGAGGACGGGGTTCTGAGCCTCGTCTCGCAGCAGCTCGGCCGCGTCGCCCTCGGCACCACGCGCCTGCGCCGCCGCCACGGGCTCCTGGGCGATCGCCGCCCGCGCTTCCTGACGCGCCGCAAGACCGGCCGCCTTCCGGTTCGCCCCCAGATCCACCGGGGCGAGAACGAGATCATCGCCCGCAGCTGAGGCGGATCAGGCGGCCCAGCCCTGGCTGAGGGTGTCGGCAACAAGCCCGAGGAACAGGATCAGCCCGGCATCCCGGTTCGAGCGGAACAGCGCGAGGGCGCCTTGGCCGTCGCGCTCCCGGAGCCTCAGGACCTGGCGCCCCAGATGGGCGGCAAACAGCGCGACCCCGATAAACCCGATCGGCCCGACGCCGGCGCCCCGCGCGGCGAGCGCGATGCACAGAACCGCGGCCCCGTAGCAGAACCCGACCGCGAGGCGCAGGCGCCCCCCGAACAGCCGGGCCGAGGACCGGATCCCGGCGATCTCGTCATCCTCGATATCCTGCACGGCGTAGATCGTGTCGTAGCCGATGACCCACGCGATGGCGCCCGCGTAGAGCCAGCAGGCCGGCGCGGCGAGCGCGCCGAACACCGCGACCCAGCCCATCAGCGCGCCCCAGGCGAAGGCGAGGCCGAGCACCAGTTGCGGCATCGACATCACCCGCTTCATGAACGGGTAGATCGCCACCGGCAGGAGCGAGGCGATGCCCACGAGGATCGCCGTGGCGTTGAATTGCAGCAGCACCGCGAGCCCCACCAGGGCCTGAAGCACGAGGAAGCCGGCCGCGGCCCTGGTGCTCACCTGCCCCGAGGGCAGGGGCCGCGAGCGGGTGCGCGCCACCTGCGCGTCGAGGTCGCGGTCCGCGATGTCGTTGTAGGTCGAGCCCGCCCCCCGCATGGCGACGGCGCCGATCAGGAAGAGGAGCAGGTGCCCAGGATGGGGATAGGGCGCGCCCGCCTTCGTGGCCGCGAGCGCGGCCGACCACCAGCAGGGCAGCAGGAGGAGCCACCAGCCGATCGGCCGGTCGACGCGGGCGAGGCGCAGAAAGGGCCGCAGCCGCCGCGGTGCGAGACGATCGACCCAATGTCCCGAGACTGCGTCCGCAACGCGCCGGTCCTCAGCCATCCCGCCGCTCACGCGAGGCACCGGGCGGCGGGACGGGACGAGCGGATCGGGATCATGGCAGGACCACAGGATTCACGGACGGCGCCGGACGCCGCTGTCCGGCTCCGCCATCCGTCGAGGCGAGGCGCAAGCCTCGGGGCCCAGGATGGGTACCGCGTTTTCGGCGACGCCGCATCCGCGACCGAGCCCGGGAGAGGCGGGTCAGAGCGCGCCCTGCGGCATCTTGAAGGAGCCGGTGAGACCCGGGCCGCCGAGCAGGCCGCCGCCGCCGCCGCCGTTCTGGGCCTGGGCGCGAGCCTGCGCTTCCATCTTGGTCGCCTGGGCCGCGACCGAACAGATCTTGGTGCGGATGCCCGACACCTTGACGTGGTCCGTCTTGAATCCCTCGGCGAAGGAATCGGGGATCGAGCACCATTCCTTGTTGGCGGCGATCCACTTCACGCCCTCTGCGCCGTTCGCCTGGAGCTTGCCGAACAGGGCGCAGGCCTCCTGCGGGGTCATCTTCTTCTTGGAGTTCGTGGCCGAGTTCGCCTTGGCGACGAGGTCCTTGCGCGCCTGCAGGGTCTTCTGGATCTCGCCGCACTCGGCCGTCTGCGCGAAGGCGGACGTGCTGATCAGGAGGATCCCGGCGATCGCGCCGGCCGCCGTCGCGATGGTTTTCGTGAGCATTGCGTCGATTCCTCTCTCGCCACTCGCAGCGGCCGCGCCATGTGCAGGGACCGGGCCGCGCGCGGAACCCGAAATCCACCGCCCATCGGGCGTGGAGTCCGATTCCGATTTCCGCGGGGCGCGAGACCCGTTCTGCTGTCCCGTTGTCCTGGGGCCCGGTTCTGCATAGGAATGTGGCGTCATTCGAGCCGCAAACCGGCAGCTCTCATCCCCGGTGGGAAGAAGCCCAAAAACCCGCGTCCGTAACGTTTTTGCAACGTTCCGGCGGGCGCTCGTGGAACCCGGCCGGTTCGCGCGTTGACAGGCCCGGCAACGCGCGCGACGAGACCGCCATGGCCGCCTACGATTTCACCGCGCCGCGCCTCTTCGTCGAGGCGGATCTCGCTGCCGGCGCGCGCCTGCCCCTCGACCGGGCGCAGGCGAACTACCTCCTCAACGTCCTGCGCCGGAAACCGGAGGATCCGGTCCTGCTGTTCAACGGCCGGGACGGCGAGTGGCGCGCCCATCTCGACCCGACGGGACGCAAGAGCGCGGATCTCGTCCTGGCCGCACGCACGCGTCCGCAGCCGGCCCGCGCCGACCTGCATTACCTGTTCGCGCCCCTGAAGAGCGCCCGCCTCGATTACCTCGCGCAGAAGGCCGTCGAGATGGGGGCGGGCACGATCCGCCCGGTCCTCACCCGCTACACACAGGGCGAGCGGCTGAAGCCCGAGCGCCTGCGCGCCAACGCGATCGAGGCGGCCGAGCAATGCGGCATCCTGGCGATCCCGTCCTTGCCGGAGGCCGCGCGGCTGCCGGCCGCGCTCGCCGATCTCGAGCCGGAGCGCCTCCTCGTCTTCTGCGACGAGGCGGCGGCCGTCGCCGATCCGGTGGCGGCCCTGCGCGCGGCCGCGGATCCGGACGCGCCCCCGCCGCTCGCCGTCCTGATCGGTCCAGAAGGCGGGTTCGCGCCGGAGGAGCGCGCGATGATTCAGGAGCGCCCGAATTCTGTCGGGCTCTCCCTCGGGCCGCGCATCCTGCGGGCCGACACGGCGGCCGTGGCGGCGCTCGCCCTCGTCCAGGCCGTCCTCGGTGACGCGCGCTGAAGAGGGCGGAGCGGCGTGCGTCCGCGCACATCGGGCGCCGCGGGCCGGGGTTGCGCCGTGCACGGTGGAGCTCCGCGCGACAGGTCCGCGCTCGGCCCGCGTTGTCGCGCCTTGCGGGGTGGATTAAGGACACGACATCCCGCTGAGAGGGGCTCAACCGTACCGAGAATCTTTCGCGAAACTACCCGTGCACTGGCCGCATCTACAGATGAGGCCGCGTGGGCGGAGGTTTGGCGAGGCTTCTGAGGTCGATGTCGCCTCGGCTTCCGCCCATCGATTCCGCAGACGAGGCAGCGCATGGCGCGCGATACGTCCGACACGACCCCGCTGACCAGGCGCGCCGAGCTGATCGCCTGGTTCGCCGCCGGCGAGAAACCGCGCGAGAGCTTCGCGATCGGCACCGAGCACGAGAAGATTCCCTTCTATCGCGAGACCCACGCCCCCGTGCCCTATGCGGGCGAGACCGGGATCCGCGCCCTCCTCGAAGGCCTTGCCCGCGAGACGGGCTGGGCCCCGATCCTGGATGCCGGCAACGTCATCGGCCTCGCGGCCGAGGCGGGCGGCGCCATCTCAATCGAGCCGGGCGGCCAGTTCGAGCTCTCCGGGGCCCCGCTCCCGGATGTTCATGCCACGGTGCGGGAACTCGGCGAGCACCTGAGCGCCACGGCGCGCGCCGCCGACCCCCTCGGCATCGGCTTCCTCGATCTCGGCATGAGCCCGAAATGGACGCGGGAAGAAACCCCCGTGATGCCCAAGAGCCGCTACAAGATCATGGCGGGCTACATGCCGAAGGTCGGCAGCCTCGGCCTCGACATGATGCTGCGCACCGCCACCGTTCAGGTGAACGTCGATTTCTGCTCGGAGGCCGACATGGTGCGCAAGATGCGCGCGTCGCTCGCCCTCCAGCCCGTCGCCACCGCGCTCTTTGCCAATTCTCCCTTCACGGACGGCCGCCCGAACGGCTTCCTGTCACGCCGCTCCGAGATCTGGCGCGACACCGACGCCGACCGCACCGGCATGCTGCCCGAGGCGTTCGAGTCCGGCTTCGGCTACGAGACCTATGTCGACTGGCTGCTCGACATGCCGATGTACTTCGTCAAGCGCGGCGACACCTACCACGACGTCTCGGGCGCCTCCTTCCGCGACCTGATGGCCGGCAAGCTGGCGCAGCTCCCGGGCGAGTACGCGACCGTCTCGGATTGGGCCAACCACGCCTCGACGGCCTTCCCGGAGGTGCGCCTCAAGCGCTTCCTCGAGATGCGCGGCGCCGATGTCGGCGGCCCCGAGATGATCGCCGCGCAGGCCGCCTTCTGGACCGGCCTGCTCTACGATGAGGTTGCGCTCGACGGGGCCCTCGACCTCGTGAAGGGCTGGAGCGCCGCCGAGCGCGAGGCGGTGCGGGCCACGGTGCCGCGCCTCGGCCTCGCGACGCCGGTCGCCGGCCGCAGCATCGGCGCGGTGGCGGCGGAGGCCCTTGCGCTGGCGCGGGCGGGTCTGCAGCGGCGTGGCCGGCGCGACGCGTCGGGCCGCGACGAGACGATCTACCTGCAGCCCCTGGAGGCGATCGTCGCGGCCGGGCGCTCGCGGGCCGAGGAGCGGCTCGCCGATTACGAGGGGGCGTGGCAGCGTTCGGTCGAGCCGACCTTCGCCGACTGCGTGTTCTGACCCTTCGACGGGCGTTGCGAATCCTGCGAGCGTGCCGGCACCGGAAGCCGTGAGGCCCGGCGAGTCGGATCGGCCGCCCCCGCGCGGGGCGCGATCCGGCGGCCTGGCGATTGGCTGACGCATCCCTCGAGCCTTTCGCACGGAGCCATCCTCTCATGTCGCGTCTCGCGAGCACCACCCTGGCGGCCGCCGCCATCCTCTGCGCCTCGTCCGTCGTCTCGGCGCAAGCCGCGCCGCTTCCCGCGCTCAACGGGGTGCAGGTCGCCGGCCCGAAGGTCCAACTCGAACAGGTCGATTGGCACGGCGGCCGCGGCTACGCGCGCGGCGGCTACGGCCATGGCGCCGGCGGGTTCGGACGCGGTTACGGCGGGCGCGCCTTCGCGGGGCAGGGCCGCTACGGCGCCCATGCGGGCCGCGGCTACGGCGGCTACGGCCGGGGCGGCTTCGGATATCGGGGCGGCTACGGGGGCTACGCCGCACGGGGCGGCTACGGGTACCGGGGCGGCTGGGGCGGCGCCGTCGCGGGCGCGGCCGCCGGCACGGCGCTCGGCCTGATCGGCGGCGGCATCGCGGCGGCCTCGGCCGCACCGGTTTACGACGGCGGCTACGGTTACGGCGGCTACGGGTATGGCGGCTATTCCGGCGTGGGCTACGGCTATGGTACCTCTGGCTACGGCACCTCCGGCTACGGGTACGCGGCCCCGGCCTACGGCTACGCCTATCCGAGTTGCGGCTGCGGCTATTGAGCCTTCATCGCGGCCGGCCGCGTGGCAGCCGGCCCGCCCCGATCCTGCGGCATCGGCGGCAGCAGGCGCCGCGCATCGGTGCGTGAGCGCACCCGCAACGTGGCCGGTCCGCGACGCAAGCGGAACGGAAGGCCGGTTGCGCCGTTCCTAGGGGCACGATGACATCCATCCTGGAGATCACGCCCATGTCGCGCATCCTGTCCCTGGCCCTGGCGGGCACCGCCGCCGTCGGCCTCTCGGCTGCCTCCTTCACCCCCGCCGAGGCGGCGCCCCTCCCGGCCCTGAACGCGGCCCAGGTCGGCGGCCCGGCCTCCCATGTCGATCAGGTCCGCTGGCGCGGCGGCTACGGCTACGGCGGTTACCGTGGCGGCTATCGCGGCTACGGCTATCGCCGCAATGTCGGCGGCGCCCTGGCGGCGGGTGCGGCTTTGGGCATCATCGGCGGTGCAATCGCGGCGAGCTCCGCCCCGCGCTACGGCTACTACGACGGCTATTACGGCGCGGGCTACGGCGGCTACGGCTACCCGGCCTATGGCTACAGCTATCCCGCCTACGGCTACGGTGGCGGCGGCTACGGGTACGGCTACCCGGCCTACGGCTACGGCTACTGAGCCGACCGGACCGGCCGGGGCCTGACAGGCACCGGCCGCATCGTCTACAAGCCCCGTCGCCGGCAGGCGCCGTCGGCGGGGTTTTCACATTCCGGTGAGGCGGCGGGGATGATCGAACTCGACCTCAGCGGTTTGAAATGCCCCTTGCCGGTCCTGCGCACCCGCAAGGCGCTGCGAACGCTCGCGCCGGGCGCCGGCCTGATCGTGACCTGCACCGATCCGATGTCGGCGATCGACATCCCGAACCTCGTGCGCGAGGAGGGGGACCGCGTCGAGGCGCAGGAGCGCCGCGCCGAGGCTGTCCGCTTCACCATCCGGCGGGCCGGCGGGCCGGCCTGATCGCGGGTTTCCGGCGCCGCGCCGAATCCACCGGTCTTCCGCCTCATTCATGCGCCATCTCGCCGCTAAAGCCCGGCGCGATCGGGCTCCGGACGCGCCGCGGCCCTCGCGACACCGCCGGCGGGAGACTGGCCATGGCACCCATCATCCGCGGCACCCGCATCGTGCATGACGGCTGGAGTCGCTTCCTCGTCGCGGACGTGACGATGCCGGACGGCACGCGCCTCAAGCGCGAGATCGAGGATCACGGCCGCGCGGTGGCGGTGCTGCCCTACGACCCGGACCGTCGCCTCGCGATCCTGATCTCGCAGTTTCGCGCCCCGGCCTTCTACGCCGACGGCACCACGGAGATGCTGGAGGCCCCGGCCGGCCTTCTCGACGAATCCGAGCCGGAGGAGGGCGCCCGGCGCGAGGCCTACGAGGAGACCGGGCTCAAGCTCGGCGCCCTCGAGAGCGTCGCGCGCGCCTGGAGCATGCCGGGCATCTCCACCGAGCAGATGGATCTCTACCTCGCGCCCTTCGCGGAGGCCGATCGGTCAGGGCCGGGCGGCGGGCTCGCCGACGAGCACGAGGCCATCACGGTGCACGAGGTCCCGTTGGCGCGGCTGGCGGCCATGAGCGACCGGGGCGAGATCACGGACATGAAGACGCTGCTCCTCGTGCTGGCCCTGCGCCTGCGCCGTCCCGGCCTGTTCCCGGAGGCCTGAGCGCGCAATCTGCGCGGACGACATCCTCCAGATCAGCGCTAGCATTCGTGGCGATGTCTCAATTGAGGATTGTCGTTGTGTTGGCAAGCATGGCAACGCGGGCGCTGCACGAAGGGTTTCGGCAACATTCATCGCGCATGGTCGTGCGCCATGAACCGCGATCGCGATCACGCCCCGAGACCAGGACGCGGCCTAGCGGGCGGCGCTGTCGCGGGCGTTGGCCAGGATCCAGACGAAGCGCCAGGATCGCACGAAGTAGCGGTGGAACAGGCGCTGCGGCGCGTGCAGGAAGCGGAACAGCCATTCCAGGCCAGCACGCTGCATGAGGCGCGGGGCCCGGGGTGCGAGGCCCGCCGCCACCGTCAGCGCATCGCCGACCGAGAGCACCACGGGGGCGCCGAGCGCCGCGCCCTGCCGGTCGACCCAGATCTCGGATTTCGGGGCGCCGACGCCCATCAGCAGGAGGGTGGTGCCGTGGCTGCGCACGGCGTCCGCGAGGGCGCAACTGTAGGCGGCATCCGTCTCGAAGCCGAAGGGCGGCGCCGCGACGGCGACATCCTCGGGGGCGAGGCCCGCGCGCACGAACAGCGCGCGGATCCGGTCGCCCACCCGGGTGCTGGCGCAGAGCACGAAGACGCGCCGGCCCGGAACCTGCGGCGCCGCGACGGCGCAGGCCAGGAGGTCGTGCCCCGTCACCCGGATGGCGTCGTAGCACCCGCCGAGCCGCGCGAGCCAGACCAGCGGCATCCCGTCGAGGGTTCGGGCCGCCGCCCCCTGATAGGCCTTCCTGAAACCGGGGTTTTCGGACAGAACGATGATGTGATCGACATTCGCCGTCACCACGAGGCGGGGCAGCGTGCAGGGCTTGGCCTCCGCCTCAGCGAGCACCTCGGCTGCCGTGCCGGTGGAAAAGACGTGTCCAAACAGCCTGACGCTCATGCCGCGACTTTCGTGGAGACCCGTGCGGGACTGGGAGCGATGACGGTCGTGGCCGGCGGGATGGGAGTGGTCGCGTGACCGATGGTGCCGCGCCCAGCATCGAGCAGGGCTGGTCCACCGGCTTCGACCGGTTGCTGTCGCGGTTCCTGGCGCGCTGCGTTCCGGCGCGTCAGGTGCTCCTGACCGGACCGGGCCCGGTGGCGAGCATCACCTTCGACGACGTCTCGGATTCGGCCGCCACGGTCGGCGCCCCGCTTCTGGAGCGCGACGGCCTGCGGGGGACCTTCTACGTTGCGGCGGAATGGTGCGGGCTGCAGGACCGTTACTGGCGCGTCGCCGGCCGGTCCGAGATCCGCGCCATCGCGCAGGCCGGTCACGAGATCGGTTGCCACACGGCCCGGCACGTGAACGTGCAATCCCTCGCCCTGCGGGACCTCGCCCGCGAATGCGACCGCAGCCGCGATCTCCTGGGCGAGATCTGCGACGTCGATCCCCGCCATTTCTGCTATCCGTTCGGTGATATCGGGCTTGCCCAGAAGCGCTACCTCGCGAGCCGTTTCGTCACCTGCCGCTCCATCTACGAGCGCCTCAATGTCGGCCAGGTCGATCCCGCGCTGCTCGGTGCCGTCGGGCTGTTCGATGCGAGCTATCGGCGCGAACGGCTCCTTGCCCTGGTCCGCCGGACCGTGGCCACCCGCGGCTGGCTGATCCTCTATACCCACGACGTCTCCCCCGATCCAACCCGAATCGGCACCTCGCCGCGCCTCCTCGCGGAAGCGCTCGCCGTCCTGGCCGATCACGGCGTGCCCGTCCTCACCATGTCGGAGGCGGCACGCCATCACGGTCTCCCGGCCGCCTGACGTCGTTCAGGCGTCGGCGGCGCGAAAGCTGCGGGCCGCCCGCTCCGGCACCCGGGCGGCGCGACGACGGTCGCGGTCGGCGCCGAGCATCAGGGCGATCGCGGCTCCGAGCGCCATCCCGAGGAACAGGGCGATGGGCAGCACGATCTTCGGCGAGGGCGGCCAGTTGCGCAACCGCGCGGGCGTGGCGGGCGAGATGATGCGCACGTTGGTGGTGTTCAGCCGCTCCTGCTCGCTCGCCTCCCGGGTCCGGCGCAGGAAGGCCTCGTAGACGCCGCGGCGCGCTTCCACCACGCGCTCCAGCTCGCGCAGGCCGACATTGGCGCGGTCGCTCGTGGCGGTCTCGGTCTTGACCCGCCCGAGATTGTTGCGGATCGCCGCCTCGCTCGCGGCGGCGCGGTCGTAATCCTTCTGCGTGGTCTCGATGATCCGCTCCTTCTCGCGCTGGATCAGGCGCTGGAGGTCGCGCTGCTGGGCGTATTGCTCGGCCATGGCGGGATGGCGCTCGCCGAGGCGGGTGGCGAGCTCAGCGGTGTTGCGCGAGAGGGTGGCGTATTGCTGGCGCAGGGCCTGCATCTCGAGGGATTGGAGCATCTCGGGCAGCGCGGTCCCGGCGTCGCCGTTCTTCATCTTGCGGGCCTGATCGAGGCGGGCGCGGGCCTCCGCGGCCTTGATCGAGGCGGTGACGAGCTGCTGGTTCAGGTCGCCGAGCTGCTGGTCAGTGAGCAGGCGGCCGCTGGAGGAGACGAGCTTGTTGTCCTCCCGGTACTTCACGGCGCGGCTCTCGGCCTCCTCCACGCCCTGGCGAAGGGTGGCGAGGCGGGCATTCAGGTTGTCGAAGGCGCGCTTGGCGGCCTCGGTGCGGGCACCGGCCTCCTCCGCGAAATACGCCTCGCCGATGGCGTTGGCGATGCGCGCCGCCTTCTCGGGATCCTGCGACTGGAAGAAGACGTCGATCACGAAGGTGCGCTCGGCCCGGCGGACGCCGAGCTTCTGGCGCAGGTTGTCGAGGGCGATGTTGATCGGATCGCGACTGGAGGGCGGCGGCACCATCCCGAGGGCGCGCTTGACCGCCAGGATGGCCGGATTGGCCGAGTCCGGGCGGGCGAACTCGTCGTCCTTGTCGAGGCCGAGCCTCACCACCACCCGGCGCAGCACGTTGTCGGATTGGACCACGCGCACCTGGCTCTCGACGATGGAGACGCCGCTATCGGCCTGGGGTGTGCGGGCCGTCACGTCGTTGTCCACGAGGCGCAGGTCCGACGGGTCGATCAGGATCTGGATGCTGGACGTGTAGGTCGGCGTCAGCAGGCCCAGACCCGCCACCGCCACCGCCACCATGAACAGGCCGCCGAGCAGGATGAAGCTGCTGCCGCGCCAGAGACGCCGGAGGATGACGCGCGGGCTCGGGCGCTGGGCCGGCGGGACTGCCTTCGGCAGCACCACCTCCACAGGCTCGCCGCGCGTGGGCGTCGTGAAATCGAACATCTGGCTCGTTCCCTGACCTGGACACCGCCGGGACGGTCCGGCCGCTGCGTCGTCCCGTTCCGCCCTGTCGCGATTCCGTGCCGGGCTGGCACAGGGTTCGAGGGGGCGGCATCGGTCGTTCGACGCATCGCAACCGTCATGCCGGAAAGTTAGACCACTTTACGACAGGCGTGTCTTCCGTATTGGTCCGGAAAACGGTGTACATTCCCATAGGTGCCCATTAGTCGGTCGTTAAGACTAACATTGGGTCGGTCGATTTGTATGGTCGCGCTACATTCAATCTGGGGCTGTGGTCTTGTGCCGCGGGCAAAAGTGTTTCCCAACCGCGCGTAACCCTCCGCGCTGCCGGTTTGTCTCAGCCCGGCGGAACGGTGCCGCCCGCCGCGTAGGCGCCGGGCCCCTCGCTCAGGAAGCTCCGGAAGCGCTCCGCATCCGCCTCCGCCAGGGCGTTCCAGCGCACGACGTTGGCGCGCGCCGCCTCGGCCGCGCGCCCGAGATCGCCGCCGCGGATCCAGGCGCCCACCCGCGCGGCGGAATCCGCCGGGGCTTCGGGGCGGATGAAGAGGCCGGACCGGCCCAGCACCTCGCGGAAGACCGGCCCTTCCGGGGCGATCACCGGAAGGCCGCCATGCTGCACCTCGAGCAGGGGAAGCCCCAGCCCCTCCGCCTTCGAGGTCGAGATGAGGGCGTGGCAGCCTTCGGCGAGGCGGCGCAGGCCCTCATCGTTGACGTAGCCGTGCAGGGTCAGGAAGGGCGGCGGCGCGTCCAGGAAGGCGTGCCGGCCCCAGCCGACCCGCCCGACGAGGTGCAGCTCCGTCGGCAGGCCGGCGGCGTTCAGGGCCCCCGCCAGCGCGAGCGCCGCCGGGTAATCCTTGCGCGGCTCGATCGTCCCGATGGCGAGGAGCCGCAGGGGCCGGCCCGGCGCGAAGGCGGCCGGCCCCGCCGAGGCGCCGAGCCCGAACACGTCCGGGACGGCCGGCCTCAGGAGCACCACCAGGGCGCCAGGCGCGCAGACCGCGCGCAGGGCCTCCCCGGTGGTCCGGGAATTCACCAGGAACCGGCGGCCGTAGCGCATCGCCAGGCGGAAGCTCGGGGCCATGTAGAGCCGGCTCTTCCAGCTCAGATCCTGCGGCCGGGTGATCAGGAAGGTGTCGTGGACGTAGAGGAGGCAGCGCTCCCCGAGCAGGGCGCAGAGGGGCCCGGGCGGGAAGCCGGGCAGCAGGAACAGGGCGGAGCGGTCGGCGAGGCCGCGCAGCGGAAGGCCGAATTGCTGCGCGGCGATCATTCCGGGCAGGCTGGCGCTGCGCAGGAGGCGCACGGCGTGGGGCTGCAAGCGCTCCGGCGCGAACAGGTCTCTGGCGACCCGCTCGATGCCCGTGACGTGGCCGCGCAGGTGGGTCTGGTCGACGTAGATCCGGCGGGATCGCCCGGGCGCCGTCATCGTCCGCTCCCGGCCGGGCGCAGGCCGCGGTTCAGCCCGCGCCCGAGGCTGCGGCGCAGGCTCACCGAGACGAAGCGCGCGCGCCGGATCCAGAGGGGGAGGTTGCGGCCGAACACCGCCTTCTTGGCGCGCCTCAGGCGGCGCACCAGGGCGGAGGAGGGGGCCTGCACGGTCCCGGCCGCCCCCGGATGGCGTTCCACCGCGAAGGCGAAGCGGCCGAGCATCGCGGGAACGAAGCGCGGGCGAAGCTGGGATTCGGGCAGGAGGCCGCGCCCCGCCAAAGCGGCGTGGAGGGTCAGGGCCGAGGCCGCGTGGCTGAAGCGGTTCTCGAGGGCGATGCGCGCGAAGGCGCCGAGACGGCGGCGGGCGGGCTCGTCGCGGATCAGCTCCGCGAGCGCGCGGGCCAGGGCGCCGGGCTCGGGCGGCACCAGCCGGCCGCTCACCCCGTCGATCACCGCTTGGGTCAGGCCGCTCACCGCGTAGGCGAGGGTCGGCGTGCCGCACAGGCCGGCCTCGACCGGGACCTGCCCCAGCGTCTCGACGCGGCTCGCGCTGACATGGAGGTCGCAGGCGCCGTACCACGCGGCGAGCCGGGCCTCGTCCGCGATCAGCCCGGGCGCGAACAGGTTGGGCAATCCGAGACGGGCCGGATCGTCGAGCCGCCCGATCCCCACGAAGCCGACGCCCGGGCCGGCGACGCTGCGCAGCGCCGCCAGGAGGTCGGCGAAGCCCTTGCTGGGCGCGTCCACGATGACGGCGGAGAACAGGATCAGGCAATCGCCGTCCGGCAGCCCGAGCGTGCGGCGCAGGGCCCCGCGATCGCCCGGGCGGAACACGCCGCTCGGGAAGGCGAGGGTGATCTCGGCGATGTCCGTGCCGGCCGGCGCGTGGAGCCGGGCCTGCCGCGCCGTCCAGGCGGAATTCGCGAGGAGCAGCGGGGCCCGCATCCCCGCGAGCAGCCGGCGCTTCGCCGCGTGGACGGCGCCGATACGGGACCGGGCGAGCTCCGGATACTGGTCCGGGGTCGGGCAGCCCGCATCGCAGCCCGTCGCGAGGCGGGGGCAATCGCCCGGGCTGGCGCAGCGCCCGGTGAGCGGGAAGAAATCGTGCAGGACCTGCGCGACCGGGAGCCGCGCGCCCAGCGCATCGAGGATGTCGAGGCTGCGCGTCGCCCCGTGCAGGTTGCCGGCGATGACGAGATCGTGGTGCCCGCCCAGGATCGCGGCCTCGGTCCGCGGAAAGCGGTCGGTCCATTCGGCTGCCGCCGCCGGGGATTCGTCGGTGAGCCGGAACGCACTGACGCGATGGCCCGAGAGCGCGAGGGCCTCCGCCAGCCGGCGCTGCCCGATGCCGGCGCCGCCCTCGGAGCCGGCTCCGGTGAGCGAGACGATCGACAGGCCGGGCGGCGCGGGTTCCGCCTCGGGCGCGCGCTGCAGCAGGACCGGCCGGCCGATCCGCCGGCGCGGCTCCGGCGCGGGGTCGGCGGCCAGCCGGCCCCAGAGCTCCGCGGCGCGCCCATCCGGGGCGAGCCCGCCGGCCCGCAGGACGGCGTCGCGCGCGAACAGCATCTCGCCGCCGGTGAAGGGCAGGCCCGCATCGTCCCCGGACAAGGCGGGCACGTCGAGGCCGGAGACGTCGCGGTCGTAGAGCACGCGCAGGCCCGCGACGGCGGCGGCTCCGGTGAGCGCCGCTTCGAGGCAGAGGGCCACGAGGGCGCCGGGCGCCAGCATGTCGCCGGCGCGCAGGAACAGGAGGTAGTCGGTTGCCGCGTCATTCAGCGCCGCCGCGAGGGCGTCCTGGCCCCGCGGGCCCGCCGGTGCGAGGTCGTGGCGGGCTTCGCCGTAGCCCTGGGCCAGGACCGACGCGACGGTGTCCGCGAGGTATGGCGCTTCGCCCTCGACCCGGGTGATCACCCGCACCCGGGGCCAGGGGCGGCCGTCCGGCAGGGTGGCGGGCCGCGTCAGGCGCGACGCATCCGACCGGCCGGGCCACCCAGACACGCCGTGCGCCGGCCGGGAGGCGGGGCCGGCCGGGTCGTCGGTGGGCGGATCGTCGGGCGAGCGCATCGAGGCCGTGGCGGGACCGGGGCAGGGGGTCGCGATCGCCAATACCTTGCGCAGGAGAGATGAAGAAGCCCTTCCGCCCTCCGCGAAGGCCGCGTCCGCGCCGGGAGGCGACATCGGGCGCCCGCAGGGCCATATGCAGGCGACGCGACGCATCCGCCGAGGTTCCCATGGCCGCCGACACGACCCGCAGCTTCATCCCGCTCTCGATCGCCGTGCTGACGGTCTCGGACACGCGCCGACCGGAGGACGACCGCTCGGGCGACACCCTGGTCCAGCGCCTGACGGAGGCGGGCCACGGCCTCGCGGCCCGCGCCATCGTGCCCGACGAGGTCGCGGCGATCCGCGGGCAGGTCGAGGCCTGGGTGCGTGATCCCGCGATCGACGCGGTGATCACCACCGGCGGCACCGGCTTCACCGGCCGCGACGTCACCCCGGAGGCGCTGGAGCCCCTGTTCGAGAAGCGCATGGACGGCTTCTCGGCGGTGTTCCACCGGATCTCCTACGACAAGATCGGCACCTCGACCCTGCAATCGCGCGCCACCGCCGGGGTGATGGGCGCCACCTACGTGTTCGTGCTGCCGGGCTCGCCGGGCGCCTGCAAGGATGCCTGGGACGGGATCCTGCGCCAGCAGCTCGATTACCGCCACCGGCCCTGCAACTTCGTCGAGATCATGCCCCGCCTCGACGAGCACCTGCGGCGCGGCGCTTCCGTGACGGCGTAAGGCCCCCCGTGACGGCGTAAGCCCTGCCGTGACGGCGTAAGCCCCGCCGCGGCGGCGCTCAGTCCCGCTCGAGGCGCGCGATCAGCGGGCGCGGCCTCAGCCGCGGCGAGAAGATCGGGCCCGCAATCAGCCGCTCGCGCCGCACGAGGTCGCCGGCGCGCGCCGCCCGGACCCCGATCACCCGCTCGCCCTTGGCGGCGAGGCGCTGCGGCAGACCCGCATGGGGTCGCCGCAGCCGGGCCAGCGCGACGTCGGGCCGCACGGTGCCGACGAACCGGTCGAGGCTGCGGATCCAGCCCTCGGCCGGCACGTCGCCCGCCTCGAGGCACAGGACCCAGTCCCGGCGCGCCACGCGCGCGCCCGCCGCCCAGGGGCTCGTCCCGCGCGGGCGCACCACCACGGCGGCGCCGGTCGCCTCCGCGACCGCCTCGATCGCCTCGCTGGCCGCGCCCGCCACGATCACGGCATCGCCCACGAGCCCGGCCGCCACGCCGGAGACGAGCGCGCTCAAGGTATCCGCGAGGCGATCGATCGCGTCCGGATCGGCCGGTCGCGCCACGTGGGTCAGGGCGGAGATCATGCGCGCCCTTAACCCATTTTTGTCGTGTTGGAACAGCCCATTGCGCCGCTTTCGCCGACGCCGGGCCGCGCGCCTTCGAACGCGTGGGGGGCAGGCCGCAACCTGCCCGGAATTTAGGCGCAGACACGGCGTTTGTTCCTGTTATGTTCGAAAGATCCAGTCCGCGATCCCGTCGAGCCCGAATGTCCGTGCGCAAGCAGGCCTCATCCGAATCAGCGCCGCGCCGGCTCGCCGCGACGACGCCCGCGGCCGAGGCCCGGCGCGGGCGCGGCGCGACGGCCAATCCGGCCGGCCGCTTCGAGGCGAGCCGGCGGGAAGCGTTCGACGACGGCTGGGAGCCGGGCGAGGTCCCGCCCCGCCGCACCGAGGTGAGCCCGGAGCGGACGCGCCGGATCCTGACCCGCAACGATTCCCCCGACATCCCCTTCGACCGCTCGATCAATCCTTATCGCGGCTGCGAGCATGGCTGCGTCTACTGCTTCGCGCGGCCGAACCATGCTTATGTGGGCCTGTCGCCCGGGCTCGATTTCGAGACGCGCCTGTTCACCAAGCCCGACGCGGCGCGGCTCCTGGCCCGCGAGCTCTCGGCGCCGGGCTACAGCCCGCGCACCATCGCGCTCGCCACCGCGACGGACCCGTACCAGCCGATCGAGCGCGAGCACCGTCTCACGCGGGCGCTGCTCGCGGTGCTCGCCCGCTTCCGCCACCCGGTCGGAATCGTGACGAAATCGAACCTCGTCACCCGCGACATCGACCTCCTGGCCGAGATGGCGCGGGACCGCCTCGTCAAGGTCGCGGTCTCGATCACCACCCTCGATCCTGTCCTGGCGCGGCGGATGGAGCCGCGCGCGCCGCATCCGCGCAAGCGCCTGGAGGCGATCCGGGCGCTCAGCCAGGCCGGCATCCCCGTCATGGTGATCGTGGCCCCGGTGATCCCCGCCCTCAACGATCACGAGATCGAGGCGATCCTCGCCGCGGCGCGGGCGCAAGGGGCGGGGGAGGCGAACCACGTCCTGCTGCGCCTGCCGCACGAGCTCGACGCGCTGGTCTCGGACTGGTTCGCCGAGCATTATCCGGGTCGCCGCGAGCACGCTTTCGCGCTGGTGCGTCAGGCGCGCGGCGGCAAGGCCTACGATGCCGCCTTCGGGCGCCGCATGGTGGGGGAGGGGGCCTATGCCGAGCTGATCGCGCAGCGCATGCGCCTCGCCAAGGCACGCCTCGGCTACGCCGCCGCGCGGGTCACCCTGAACACCGAGGCCTTCGCGCCTCCGGGCGCGCAACTCGCCCTGTTCTGAGTCCTCACGGCCCGAAGGCGCGGGTGAAGCTGACGCGGTGGTGGGGGCTGCGGCCGCGCCGGCTGAGGCCGGCGAGATGCGCGGCGGTGCCGTAGCCGACATTGCGCTCCCAGGCGTAATCCGGATGGCGGCGGGCCAGCGCCCGCATCAGCGCGTCCCGCAGGGTCTTGGCGACGATCGAGGCGGCGGCGATCTGGGGCACCAGCCGGTCGCCGCCGATGACGGCCCGGCAGGCCTGGCTCAGGCCCGGGATGGGATCGCGTCCGTCGACCAGCACGGGGGCGTCGAGCCCGAGCTTCAGGACGGCGCGCCGCATGGCGTCGAGGGTAGCGCCGCGCACGTTGAGCCGGTCCACGAGGGCGCGCGAGCCCGCCGCCACGGCGACGCGGGCATGAGTCCGGATCAGGGGCGTCAGCGCCTCGCGCAGGGGCTGCTTCAGGCGCTTGCTGTCGTCGAGGTGGGCCAGGAGATCGGCCGGCAGCGCGGTGGGGTCGAACCAGACGGCCGCCACCATCACGGGGCCGCACAGGGCCCCGCGGCCGACCTCGTCGCAGCCGATGACGGCGGGGTAGCTGGCGGCGCGGGCCGGGTCGAAGGGAGGCATGGGCGGGAGCGGGGCAGGAGGGAAGCCGGGCCCGCAGCCTTGGCAGCTTCGGCACCCCGCGTCACGGGCGCCGGCGACCGCATCCTCAGCCGAGTTCGATCTCGCGGCGCTCCGGCGCCCGAACGGCGTGGCGCGGCACCGGTCCCCGCGGCACTGGGCCCCGCGGCACCGGGCCCCGCGCGTGGGCGGCCGCGATATTGGCGTAGAACTGGCGCGCGCTCTCGGCCCAGGTATAGCGCAGGGCCTCGGCCCGGCAGCGCTCGCGCGGGATCGCGAGCGCCCCCAGGGCCGCCGCCCGCAGATCCCGGTCGAGCACGCCCGCCCCCGTCCCGGCGATGACGTCGAGGGGGCCGGTCACCGGATAGGCCGCCACCGGCAGGCCGCAGGCGAGGGCTTCGAGCAGCACGATCCCGAAGGTGTCGGTGAGGCTCGGGAACACGAAGGCGTCGGCGGCGGCGTAGATCCGGGCGAGCGCCGCGCCGGTCTGCGTGCCGAGGAAGCGCGCCTCCGGTGCCAGCGCCTGGAGCCGGGCCCTGTCCGGCCCGTCGCCGACCACCACCTTGGTGCCCGGCAGATCGAGGCTCAGGAAAGCCGCGACGTTCTTCTCGACCGCGAGCCGGCCGACGAACAGGAAGAGCGGCCGCGGCAACCCGGCGAGCGCGTCGGAATCCTGCGGCCGAAACAATTCGGTGTCGACGCCGCGGGTCCAGCGCATCAGGTTGGTGAAGCCCCGCCCCGCGAGGTCGCGTTCGAGGGAGGGCGTCGACACCATGGTGCCGCTCGACGCCCCGTGGAACCGGCGCAGCCAGGCATAGCTCCAGGCCTCCGGCACCGGCGCGCGGGCCGCGAGATATTCGGGGAAGCGGGTGTGGTAGCTCGTCGTGAAGGGCCGCCCCTGCGCCAGGCAGTAGCGCCGGGTCGCGTAGCCGACGCTCCCTTCCGTGGCGATGTGCACGTAGGTGGGGGCCAGGCCCGCCCAGCTTTCCGCGACCTTGCGCCTCGTGGCGTAGGCGAGCCGGATCTCGGGATAGCCGGGCAGGGGCACCGAGCGGAAATCCTGGTGGGTCAGGAAGACCGGGTCGAAACCGAGATCCCGCCCCGCCGCCGCCATGTGCTCGAGGGAGCGTACCACGCCGTTCACCTGCGGCGCCCAGGCGTCGGTGGCGATCAGAAGCCTCATGACACGCACCGAGCCCGCATGCGGCCGCCGGCGGGACGATCTGAGGCGCGGGTCCCCTCTCCCGTGCGGGAGAGGGACAGGGTGAGGGGTGCGCGCTGTCCGGAGAGGCCGCATCCCTCACCCGTTCCGCTATCGCGGATCCGACCACTCCCGGACGGGAGAGGTGATGCGCTCGGACGTCCGCTCCATGGCGTCGGTCCGAGAGCCGGCAGCCTCGGGATGATGCGGCGGGTGTCGGAACAGGTGCGGGCGGCACGACCGGCCCCCTCTCCCGTGCGGGAGAGGGTTGGGGTGAGGGGTGCGACTTGTCCGGAGAAGTTGCATCCCTCACCCGTTCCGCGATCGCGGATTCGACCACTTCCGGACGCGAGAGGTGGCAGGGCGGGCATCACGCGACCGCCCGCCGGCCGGCCTGGGCCGGCTCCGGGATCCGGGCGCTCTCCGCCTGAAGCGCCTGGCGGGCGCGCAGGATACTCGGGTAATGCAGCACCTCCATGGTGCCGTCGTAATGCTCGACGATGGCGGTGCAGGATTCCACCCAGTCGCCGGTGTTGAGGTAGCGCAGCCCCTCGATCTCGCGGTTGGCCGCGTGGTGGATGTGACCGCAGATCACCCCGTCGGCGCCGACGCGCCGCGCTTCCGCCGCGAGGAATTCCTCGAACTTGCCGATGAAGTTGACGGCGTTCTTGACCTTGAGCTTGGCCCAGGCCGAGAGCGACCAATAGGCGAGGCCGAGGCGGCGGCGGACCTTGTTCAGCCCCGTATTGATGAAGAGCGCGAAGGTGTAGGCGCCATCCCCGAGATGGGCGAGCCAGCGGGCGTGGCGCACCACCATGTCGAACTGGTCGCCGTGGATGACGAGGTAGCGGCGCCCGTCCGCCGCCTCGTGGATGCGGCTCTCGGCGATCTCGACGCCCCCGAAGGTGGTGCCGATATAATCGCGCAGGAACTCGTCGTGGTTGCCCGGCACGTAGATCAGGGTCGAGCCCTTGCGCACCTTGCGCAGGAGCTTCTGGACCACGTCGTTGTGGGCCTGCGGCCAGTACCAGCCCGAGCGGAGCTGCCAGCCATCCACGATGTCGCCGACGAGGTAGATCTCGTCCGCGTCGTAATCCTTGAGGAAATCCAGCAGCAGCCCCGCCTGGCAGCCCTTCGTACCCAGATGCATGTCGGACAGGAAGAGCGTCCGGACCCGGGTCGCCTTCTCCGCGTCTTCGGCCACGAGCATCTCCCGGCGGCTGCGAGGCCCCGAGCCAAACCGGATTCCCGTATCAGTTTGATGACGCCTTGCCGGCGCGGGATCCCGTGGTCACCGCATGAATGCGCGGCGACACATCTTGTTGCGTTGCAGCATTCATTGTGCAGTTGCACAGTCTAGGGTTACGTCCTCCGTCAATTTTTTTGAGGCATGCCAAAGTTTTTTCAGTTTTCCTTCGCTGGCGAAGGCAGTCATAATCGCCCGCAAGGAGACCGCCGGGCTTGCCCGGTGCCGGAAAACGGCCAAAGGGATCGCCGGCGACAGGAAGGAAGGTGTCCATGGACCGTCGGAGCGCTTGCATGCGCGGCCCGGCCGACGCATTGAGGCTCTGGCTATTCGGAGGCGACCGGCATGCAACCATGCCGCGAACGCGGGCGGTTTTTTCCGCCCTGCCGCTCCGCACAGCACCATGATCTGACCTGGGGGCGGACGACGTCGACGGAATGGAAAGCGGCCCTCGATCCTGGCCCGGCCTTTTCCACACGGCGAAATCCGCGAAGACCGGACCCTCCCGTCCGCGACCACCTTCGGGCCCTTCGGCCGGGGGACCCGCCTTCACGACGATCACGGCATCCACGAGCGACGCCGCTCACTGACATCATCCCTGGCGCCGGGCGGACGGTCCGGCCATCGAGTTAGGAAATCGGAGGAAACATCATGGCGGCAACCAGACGGCCGGGTCGTAATCATCTGTTCGTGCCGGGCCCGACGAACATCCCCGACCGCGTCCTGCGGGCGATGATGGTGCAATCCGAGGACCACCGCTCGGTCGATTTCCCGTCGCTGACGAAGCCCCTGTTCCAGGACACCAAGAAGGTCTTCGGCTCGACCGACGGCACCATCTTCCTGTTCCCGTCCTCCGGCACCGGCATCTGGGAATCGGCGCTGTGCAACACGCTGGCACGCGGCGACAAGGTGCTGTCCTCGCGCTTCGGCCAGTTCAGCCATCTCTGGATCGACATGGCCCAGCGCCTCGGCCTCGAGGTGATCGTCCAGGAGGAGACCTGGGGCACCGGCGCGAACCCGGCGCGGATCGAGGAGGCGCTGCGCGCCGACAAGAACCATGAGATCAAGGCCGTCATGGTGGTCCACAACGAGACCGCCACGGGCGTCACCAGCGATATCGGCGCCGTGCGCAAGGCGATCGACGCGGCCGGCCACCCGGCCCTGCTCTTCGTCGACGGCGTCTCCTCGATCGGCTCGCTGCCTTTCAAGGCCGACGAGTGGAAGGTCGACGCGGCCATCGCGGGCTCGCAGAAGGGCCTGATGCTGCCGGCCGGTCTCGGCGTCGCCTGCATCAGCCCGAAGGGGCTGCAGGCGGCCGAGAGCCAGGCGGGCAAGAACGACCGCCTCGCCAAGGTCTATTTCGACTATGCCGACCAGCTGAAGGCGAACCCGACGGGCTACTTCCCCTACACCCCGCCGCTGCCGCTGCTCTACGGCCTGCGCGAGGCCCTGGCCTGCCTGTTCGAGGAAGGCCTGGAGAACGTCTATCACCGCCATCACGTGCTCGGCGAGGCGACCCGCCAGGCCGTGGCGGCGTGGGGCCTCAAGACCTGCGCCAAGGATCCCAAGTGGAACTCCGACACCGTCACGGCGATCGTCGTGCCGGAGGGCGTCGACGCCGCCAAGATCATCAAGCACGCCTATGTCCGCTACAACCTCGCCCTCGGCGCAGGCCTGTCGGAAGTGGCCGGCAAGGTGTTCCGCATCGGCCATGTCGGCGACCTGAACGAGCTTCAGCTCCTGGCCGCCATCGCGGGTGCCGAGATGGCGATGCTCGACAACGGCGTGAAGGTGACCCCCGGCTCCGGCGTCGCCGCGGCCTCGAGCTACCTGCGCGAGAACCCCCTCTCGAAGGCGTAGTGGACAACCGGGACGGGGTCGCTGCGCGGCGGCCCCGTCCCGCTCATACACACGGACGAAGGCCGGGCGGACGCCACCCCCGGCCGCCCGGGTTCTGAAAGGGGTTCTCCATGACGCACAAGATCGTCTTCCTCGACCGCGAATCCCTCGACGCCACCGTGCGCGAATTCAACTTCCCGCACGAATACACGGAGTACGAGTCGACCTGGACGCCCGACGAGATCGTCGAGCGCCTGAAGGATGCCGACATCGCCCTGATCAACAAGGTGCCGATGCGGGCCGACACCCTGAAGCGCCTGCCCAAGCTCAAGCTGATCGCGGTGGCCGCCACCGGCACGGACGTGGTCGACAAGGCCCAGGCCAAACAGCAGGGCATCACGGTCGTCAACATCCGCAACTACGCCTTCAACACGGTGCCCGAGCACGTCATCGCGCTGATGTTCGCGCTGCGCCGGGCGATCGTCCCCTACGCCAATTCGGTGCGCCGCGGGGATTGGTCGAAATCGACCCAGTTCTGCTACTTCGACTACCCGATCTACGACATCGCCGGCTCGACGCTGGGCATCGTCGGCTACGGCGCCCTCGGCAAGTCGATCGGCAAGCGGGCCGAGGCGCTCGGCATGAAGGTCATCGCCTACGACGTCTTCCCGCAGGAGGGCCTCGTCGACCTCGAGACGATCCTGACCCAGTCCGACGTCATCACGCTGCACGCGCCGCTGACGCCCGAGACGAAGAACATGATCGGCCGCGCCGAGCTCGCGAAGATGAAGAGCAGCGCCATCCTGATCAACACGGCCCGCGGCGGGCTCGTGGACGAGGAGGCCCTCTTGGCCGCCCTGAAGGACGGCACCATCGGGGGCGCGGGCTTCGACGTGGTGGCGCAGGAGCCCCCGAAGGACGGCAACATCCTGGCCGATGCCGACCTGCCGAACCTCATCGTGACGCCGCATGTCGCCTGGGCCAGCAAGCAGGCGATGCAGATCCTCGCCGACCAGCTCGTCGACAATGTCGAGGCGTTCGTCGCCGGCAAGCCCCAGAACGTCGTCGAGGGCTGAGGACGCAGCCCCCGCCCGTCGCCTCAAGGTGAGGCACGGGCGGGATGCGGGCCCTCGGGCCCGTCCGACCCTGATCGAACAGAACCGGGTGCCTGCGCCCGTTCGGGAAACGCTGAACCGCGCCGTGACGCGGATTGAAGGGACAAGAAAATGAAGAAGCTGCTCTTCCTGTTCGACACGGATGCGGTGCCGAGCGTGTTCGACACGGTCGTCGGCTATGACGGCGGGGCCGACCACATCACCGGCTATGGCGGCGTGACGCCGGAGAATGTCGGCGCGCTGGTCGACGGCACGATCTACACCCGCGGCGGCTCGGAGAAGAAGTCGACGGCGATCTTCGTCGGCGGCGGCAACATGGCGGCCGGCGAGGCGGTGCTGGAGGCGGTCAAGAAGCGCTTCTTCGGCCCCTTCCGGGTCTCCACCATGCTGGACTCGAACGGCTCGAACACGACGGCGGCCGCGGGTGTCGCCCTCGTCGCCAAGGCGGCGGGCTCGCTCCAGGGTAAGAAGGCGGTCGTGCTCGCCGGCACCGGCCCGGTCGGCATGCGCTCGGCCGCGCTGCTGGCCAAGGAGGGCGCCGAGGTGATCCTGGCCGGCCGCTCCATGGACAAGGCCAAGGCCGCGGCCGATTCCATCAACAAGCGCTTCAACGTCCACGTCTCGGCGGCCGAGACGCCGGATTCGGGCTCGCGCGCCAAGCTCGTGCGCGGCCAGAACCTCGTGTTCTCGGCGGGCGCCATCGGGCTCGAATTGCTGCCCGAGGAAGCCTGGAAGGACGAGGCCAGCATCGAGTTCGTGGCCGATTACAACGCCCAGCCGCCGCTCGGCTTCGGCGGCATCGAGGCCATGGACAAGGGCAAGGAGCGCAACGGCAAGCGCGCCTTCGGGGCGCTGGGCATCGGCGGGCTGAAGCTCAAGCTCCACCGCGCCTGCGTCGGCCAGCTCTTCGACAACACCGAGCAGGTGCTCGATGCCGAGGAGATCTACGCGCTCGCCAAGAAGATGGCCTGAGGCGGAGGAGGGGATATGGCCGAGATCGAGACCATCCAGAACTTCCTCGACGGGCTGGCGAGCTCGGCCCCGACCCCCGGCGGCGGCGGTGCCGCCGCCATCTCGGGCGCCATGGGGGCGGCCCTGGTGGCGATGGTGTGCAACCTCACCATCGGCAAGAAGAAGTATGTCGAGGTCGAGGGTGAGCTGAAGGAGATCCTCGGCAAGTCCGAGGCGCTCCGGGCCGAGCTCACCGGCATGATCGCGGACGACGTGACGGCCTTCAACGCCGTCATGAGCGCCTACGGCCTGCCGAAGGAGACCGACGCCCAGAAGGCCGCCCGCGCCGAGGCGATCCAGGCGGCGCTCAAGACCGCCACCGACGTGCCGCTCGCCTGCTGCCGCGCCTGCCGCGCCGTCATCGACCTCGCCGAGACGGTGGCCCAGAAGGGCAACCTCAACGTCATCTCGGATGCGGGCGTCGCCGTGCTCTCGGCCTATGCGGGCCTGCGCAGCGCCGCCCTCAACGTCTACATCAACGCCAAGGGCCTGGATGACCGCAGCTTCGCGCAGGAGCGCCTGACCGCGCTGGAGACCCTGCTCGGCGAGGCCGGCGCACGCAACGAGGCGGTCTACGAGGTGGTGAAGGCCAAGGTGAACTGACACGGTGCACTGACAAGGTGAACTGAGCCGGCACAGCGATCTCGTCCCCGGCTGTTGCGGTCGGGGACGGGCAAGAACTGAATACAAAAGCATTCCGGCTGCCCTCAAGGCAGACTTAAACAGAATGCAAAAAAATATAAAAACAGGAGCACTTTCCGCGAAAACAAATTTGCGGGATGATCCTCCGACGGAAACGCCAAAAAGGAGGTCTCAGATGGACGTTCACGAGTATCAAGCCAAAGAGCTGCTCGCGGGCTTCGGCGTCGCCGTGCCCAAGGGGGCGGTGGCCTTCAGCCCGGACCAGGCGGTCTACGCGGCGACGGAACTCGGCGGCTCCTTCTGGGCGGTGAAGGCGCAGATCCATGCGGGCGCCCGCGGCAAGGCCGGCGGGATCAAGCTCTGCCGCACCTACAACGAGGTCCGCGACGCGGCCAAGGACCTCCTCGGCAAGCGCCTCGTCACGATCCAGACCGGCCCCGAGGGCAAGCCCGTCCAGCGCGTCTATGTCGAGACCGCCGACCCGTTCGAGCGCGAGCTCTATCTCGGCTACGTCCTCGACCGGAAGGCCGAGCGCGTCCGGGTGATCGCCTCCCAGCGCGGCGGCATGGATATCGAGGAGATCGCCGCCAGCGAGCCCGAGGCCCTGATCCAGGTGGTGGTCGAGCCGGCGGTCGGCCTGCAGCAGTTCCAGGCCCGCGAGATCGCCTTCCAGCTCGGCCTCAACATCAAGCAGGTCTCGGCGGCCGTGAAGACGATCATGAACGCCTACCGGGCCTTCCGCGATTGCGACGGCACCATGCTGGAGATCAACCCGCTCGTCGTCACCAAGGATGACCGGGTGCTGGCGCTCGACGCCAAGATGTCCTTCGACGACAACGCCATGTTCCGCCGCCGCAACATCGCGGACATGCACGACCCCTCCCAGGGCGACCCGCGCGAGGCGCAGGCCGCCGAGCACAATCTCAACTATATCGGGCTCGAGGGCGAGATTGGCTGCATCGTCAACGGCGCGGGCCTCGCCATGGCCACCATGGACATGATCAAGCACGCGGGCGGCGAGCCGGCGAACTTCCTGGATGTCGGCGGCGGTGCTTCGCCCGAGCGCGTCGCGACGGCCTTCCGCCTCGTCCTCTCCGACCGCAACGTGAAGGCGATCCTCGTCAACATCTTCGCGGGCATCAACCGCTGCGACTGGATCGCCGAGGGCGTGGTCAAGGCCGCCCGCGAGGTCCAGATCGACGTGCCGCTGATCGTGCGGCTCGCCGGCACGAACGTGGAGGCCGGCCAGAAGATCCTCTCCGAGAGCGGGCTCGACCTGATCACCGCCGACACCCTGACGGAAGCCGCCCGGAAGGCCGTCCAGGCCTGCAGCGCCGCCAAGAGCGGCCACTGACAGCGCGTCCACGGAACCGGCTTGAGCGGAGACATATCATGAGCATTCTGATCGACGAGAAGACCCCGATCCTCGTCCAGGGCATCACGGGCGACAAGGGCACCTTCCACGCGCGCGAGATGATCGAGTACGGCTCGAACATCGTCGGCGGCGTCACGCCCGGCAAGGGCGGCAAGACCCATGTGGGCGTGCCGGTGTTCAATACCGTCAAGGAGGCCGTGCGCGAGACCGGCGCCACCACCTCGATCACCTTCGTGGCGCCCCCCTTCGCGGCCGACGCCATCATGGAGGCGGCCGATGCCGGCATCCGGCTGATCTGCTCGATCACCGACGGCATCCCGGCCCAGGACATGATGCGGGTGAAGCGCTACCTGATGCGCTACCCCCGCGAGCGCCGCTCGATGGTGGTCGGCCCGAACTGCGCCGGCATCATCTCGCCCGGCAAATCGATGCTCGGCATCATGCCGGGCCACATCTACCTGCAGGGCAATGTCGGCATCATCTCGCGCTCGGGCACGCTCGGCTACGAGGCCGCCTCGCAGATGATGGCGCAGAATATCGGCATCTCGACCTCGGTCGGCATCGGCGGCGACCCGATCAACGGCTCGTCCTTCCTCGACCACCTCGCCCTGTTCGAGCAGGATCCCGACACCCACGCGGTGCTGATGATCGGCGAGATCGGCGGTCCCCAGGAGGCCGAGGCCTCGGCCTGGATCAAGGCGAACATGTCGAAGCCGGTGATCGGCTTCGTGGCCGGCCTCACGGCCCCGAAGGGCCGCCGCATGGGGCATGCGGGCGCCATCATCTCGGCCACCGGCGACAGCGCCGCCGAGAAGGCGGAGATCATGCGCTCCTACGGCCTCACCGTGGCGCCCGATCCCGGCTCCTTCGGGGTGACCGTCGCGCAGGTGATGAGCAAGCGCGCGGCCTGAGCGGCGCGAACGCGTTCCTTCCCCCTCGGGGAGGGGCAGGGATGGGGGTGGTGACGG
Source organism: Methylobacterium soli (assembly GCF_008806385.1). Taxonomy (GTDB): domain Bacteria; phylum Pseudomonadota; class Alphaproteobacteria; order Rhizobiales; family Beijerinckiaceae; genus Methylobacterium; species Methylobacterium soli. Next base: position 210,510 of record NZ_VZZK01000002.1, on the reverse strand, counting down.
CACCGACGAGCCCAAGCCGGCACGGCCCCCATTCCGATACCTCCCCACCCAGGCCGGGCCCGCCCAGGCTGGGTGAGGGGGGCTGCCGCCGCGCCGCCGCGCGGGACAGGCCCAGGAGACCAACCCGATGACCCAGACGCTGCACGCTTCGCCGGGCGCCGCCGTCGATCCGATCTTCGCCCCCCCGGTGATCACCGGCACCTCCTCCAAGGAGGCGCTCGACATCCTGTTCCACGCCCTCCTGGACGTCGCCCGTCGCCACGAGCCCGAGCTCGAGGCGGTGCTGCACGGCCACGCCAACATCTCGGAATTCACCCCCGAGATGCTCGCCCGCGCGCTCCAGGTGCAGGGGATCTGGTTCCAGCTGCTCTCCATCGCCGAGCAGAATGCCGCCATGCGCCGGCGCCGCCACATCGAGCGCAACGAGGGCCGCGAGGCGCTCGGCGGCAGCTTCAGCAAGATCCTGTGCGAGGCGGCCTCTGCCGGCATCCGGGCCGAGCAGATTCACGGGCTGCTGAAGGACCTGCGCATCCGCCCGACCATCACGGCGCACCCGACCGAGGGCAAGCGCGTCACCGTGCTGGAGAAGTTCCGCCGCATCTACCTGCTCTTGCGCGAGCTGGAGCTGCCGCGCTGGACCGAGCGCGAGCGCAACGGCCTGATGAACGACCTGCGCGACCAGATCGAGCTGGTCTGGATGACGGGCGAGTTGCATCTCGAGAAGCCGACCGTCGAGCGCGAGGTCGCCTGGGGCCTGCACTTCTTCGACGAGACCCTGTTCGAGATGCTGCCCGAGGTGCTCTACTCCCTGGAGGAGAGCCTGGCGCAATATTACCCGGACGAGAAGTTCGAGGTGCCGGCCTTCTTCCAGTTCGGTTCCTGGATCGGCGGCGACCGCGACGGCAACCCCTACGTCACCGCGAGCGTCACCCGCACCACCCTCCAGCGCAACGCGCTGGCGAGCCTGCGGCGCTACCGCGACGGCGTGAACGGGCTCGGCCGCATGCTCTCCCTGACCGAGCGGTCACTTCCGGTGCCGGAAAGCTTCCGGCGCGAGCTGTCGCATCTCCTCGCCGAGAGCGGGGACGGCAAGGCGATCGCGGGGCGCAACCCCGGCGAGGCCTTCCGCCAGTTCCTCACCTGCATCCTGCGCAAGCTCGAGGCGACGATCGCCCGCAACGAGGGCGCGAAGTCGACGGGCCCGGATTACCCGAGCGCCGACGGCCTCATCAACGACCTGCGCAGCCTGGAGCAGGGGCTGGCCGACGCGAAATGCACCTCGCTCGCGGTCGACCTCGTGCGGCCGGTGCGCCGCATGGTCGAGATCTTCCGGTTCTCCACCGTGCGGCTCGACCTGCGCGAGAACACCACCCGCACCACCAAGACGCTGCAGGCGCTCTGGCAGCAGCAATACGGTCCGAAGACGCCGCCGGACGTGGAGCACCCCGAGTGGAAGGCCTGGCTGCTCGCCGAGCTCGCCAAGCCGCGCAACCCCGACCGGTCCTTCGACGACCTGCCCGACGAGGCGCGCGAGACGCTGGAGACCTTCGCGCTGGTCGGCGAGATGCGCGAGCAGCTCGACCGCGAGGCCTTCGGGGCCTTCGTGCTCTCGATGACCCGCTCGGTGCCCGATATCCTGGGCGCCTACCTCCTGGCGAAGGAGGCCGGCATCTTCCTCGACACGGCGGGCACCGAGATCTGCCCGCTCCCGATCGTGCCCCTGTTCGAGACCATCGACGACCTGCGCGCCGCGCCCGTGATCATGAAGGAGCTCCTGAGCGTGCCGGTCGTGCGCCGCTCAACCCGCTGGCAGGGCGGGGTGCAGGAGGTGATGATCGGCTACTCGGATTCGAACAAGGACGGGGGCTTCGTCGCCTCGAACTGGGAGCTCTACAAAGCGCAGTCGAAGCTCACGACGCTGGGCCAGCATCTCGGCGTGCCGATCGCCTTCTTCCACGGCCGCGGCGGCTCGGTGAGCCGGGGCGGCGCCCCGACCGCGCGCGCCATCGCGGCCCAGCCGCCGGGCTCGATCAACGGGCGCTTCCGCACCACCGAGCAGGGCGAGGTGGTCTCGTTCAAATACGCCAACCGGGGCACCGCCGCCTACCAGATGGAGCTTCTCGCCTCATCGGTCTTCGCGCATGCCCTCAACTCGGAGCGCGAGGCCGCCTCCCTGCCGCGGGCCGAGTTCGACGACGTGCTGGAGGCGTTCTCGGGCGCCAGCCGGGCGGCCTACGTCAACCTGATCCAGCATCCCGACCTCGTCACCTATTTCGGCGCCGCGAGCCCGCTCGACGAGATCGCGCTCCTCAATATCGGCTCGCGGCCGGCCCGGCGCTTCGGCGCGCGCTCGCTCAGCGACCTGCGGGCGATCCCCTGGGTGTTCGCCTGGTCGCAGAACCGGCACGTCATCACCGGCTGGTACGGCGTCGGCTCGGGGCTGCGAAGCTTCCTCGACGTGCGCGGCGCGCAGGGCGAGGCGCAGCTGAGGCGGATGTTCCGGGATTCGCGGCTGTTCCGCCTGATCATGGACGAGGTCGAGAAGACGCTCCTGATGGTCGATCTCGAGATCGCCCGCGACTACGCGAGCCTCGTCCCCGACGGGGCGGCGCGCGAGAACATCTTCGCGATGATCGAGGCCGAGTACCGCCTCACCTGCGAGATGGCGTTGCGCGTCAGCGGGGACCGGGCGCTCGCCGAGCGCTTCCCCCTGTTCCGCGACCGGCTGAACGAGCGGCTGCCGACCATCAACCAGGTCAGCCGCGAGCAGGTCGAGCTCCTGCGCCGCTTCCGCGCCGAGGAGGACGAGGACCAGCGCGAGGCGGTGAAATCCGCCCTGCTCCTGTCGATCAACTGCATCGCGGTCGGCTTCGGCGCCACCGGATGAGCCGCGACGGATCCGGAACGATCCGGCGGCGCTGTCTCGCGGCCCGCCGGGTGGCGTGTTGAAAACCCACCGGCCCTCGCCCTAGCTGCGCGCCCGCAGGGAACCAGTTTCCACCGAGCCCAAGCTCCACAAGCCCAAGCTCTACAAGCCCAAGATCCACAAGGAGAGACCCATGAGCTTCACCCTGATCCAGCAGGCCACCCCGCGCCTGCACCGCTCCGAACTCGCGGTTCCGGGCTCCAACCCGACCTTCATGGAGAAGTCGGCGGCCTCGAAGGCGGACGTGATCTTCCTCGACCTCGAGGACGCGGTCGCCCCCGACGACAAGGAGAAGGCCCGCACCAACATCATCCAGGCGCTCAACGAGATCGACTGGGGCACCAAGACCATGATGATCCGCATCAACGGTCTCGACACCCACTACATGTACCGCGATGTCGTCGATATCGTTGAGGCCTGTCCGCGCCTCGACATGATCCTGATCCCCAAGGTCGGCGTCCCGGCCGACGTCTACGCCATCGACGTGCTGGTGACCCAGATCGAGCAGGCCAAGAAGCGCCAGAAGGCGATCGGCTTCGAGGTGCTGATCGAGACCGCGCTCGGCATGGCCAATGTCGAGGCGATCGCCCAATCCTCGAAGCGCCTCGAGGCGATGTCCTTCGGGGTGGCCGATTACGCGGCCTCGACGCGCGCCCGCTCGACCGTCATCGGCGGCGTGAACCAGGATTACAGCGTGCTCACCGACAAGGACGAGGCGGGCAACCGCCAGACCCATTGGCAGGACCCGTGGCTCTTCGCCCAGGCCCGCATGCTGGTGGCCTGCCGCGCCTACGGCCTGCGCCCGATCGACGGCCCCTTCGGCGACTTCTCGGATCCCGACGGCTACCTCTCGGCGGCCCGCCGCTGCGCCGCCCTCGGCTTCGAGGGCAAGTGGGCGATCCACCCGAGCCAGATCGACCTCGCCAACGACGTCTTCACCCCGTCCGAGGCCGAGGTCGGCAAGGCCCGCCGCATCCTCGAGGCCATGGAAGAGGCCGCCAAGGCCGGCCGCGGCGCCGTCTCCCTCGACGGCCGCCTCATCGACATCGCCTCGATCCGCATGGCCGAGGCGCTGATCGAGAAGGCCAACGCGATGTCGGCGAAGTAAGACGCCTTCCCCTCTCTCCCGGACCGGGAGAGGGGGCCCGTCGCGGCGGGTGTGCCGGTTCGCAGACCCGCCGCGAACGTCCGGGCCCGCTGCCGAGCGCCCCGGAGCAGGGGCGGATAGCGGAGCGCGTCGCATCTCCGGAACCGGAGACCGGCCCCGTCGCGCCGATCCGCCTCGATCCGTGCGGAGAGCCGGCCGCACCAGAGCGGAGGCAGAGGCCATGACCCTCCCGACCCCGGACCTCTCGATCCTGTCGGTCTCGAGCATCGATCCGCTGATCGCGATCGGCGTCGTCATCGCCACGGGCGTGACGGATGCGGCCTACGTCTTCTTCAACGCGGCCGTGGCGGCGCGCCACCGGATGCGCGCGGCGAACTGGAGTGCGATCTGGTACCTGCTCTCCGCGTTCGCGGTCATCAGCTACACGCAGAACGCGTTATACGTTCTGTTCGCGGCACTCGGTTCCTGGCTCGGAGCCTACGCCTCGGTGACCTGGCTCTCCCGTCGTCCCGATGACGGAACCGGCCGTCACATCCATCCATCCCGCTGAGGCCGCCCCGCGCGGCCACGCTTCGAGGAGACGAATCCATGCACGTGACGATTGAAGAAGCCCAGAAGGCGATCGAGGCCGCCCGCGCCAAGGCGGTGCAGCTCGATACCCAGATGTGTATCGCCGTCGTGGATTCGGGCGGCAACCTGAAGGCCTTCTACCGGATGGACGATGCCTGGGTCGGCTCCATCGACATCTCGCAGAAGAAGGCCAAGACCTCGCTGTTCTTCGGCATGCCGACCGGGGCCATCGGCCAGCTCTCGCAGCCCGGCGGGCCGCTCTTCGGCATCGAGCACTCGAATGACGGGCTCATCACCTTCCCGGGCGGCATCCCGATCGTCGACAAGGACGGGGTGATGTCGGGCGCCATCGGGGTCAGCGGCTCGACGGTCGAGAACGACCACGCGGTGGCCGAGGCCGGCGCCAGCGCGATCGGGGCGACCGAGCTGCCGGCGCATCCCTGGCGCACCTGAGCGGACCCCGCGCCGAACGGGGTGTCGGGCGCCTCCGGAAAACCTGCGGTTAAGCATGTGGCCCTATCACGGAGCCGAGAGCCAACCGCAGGAGAGACGGGGAGCGACGATGATGCGGGAACAGGTCGCCGACGCGCTGAGGCGGATCGTCGCCTCGCAGGTCGAGGACATCGAGCGCGCCGTCAAGGACGGTCACAAGACCATCGCGCTGAACGAGCTGGCGGACCTGAACCGCCAGCTCAAGGCCTTCGCGGCCGCCCTCAAGAAGGTCCCGCTGCGGGCCTGATCGCGGCGGCCCTGCCGCGGCGGCCCTCGGGCCTACCAGCGCGGTCCGCCCCAACGCCCCTCGGGGATCTCGCCCGGCGGGACCGGGTGGGGCGGCCCGTAGCCGCCGGCGGCGAGCGGGTCCGGCCCGAAGCGCGGGCCGCGGCCGAAGCCCGGCCGCTCGTCGCAGACGCGGACCCGGCGCACCACCTCATCCCCATAGGCATCGAAGCGACGCTTCACGAAGGTCCGGCATTCATCGGCCGGCGGTGGGTCGAAGCGCGGGCCGGCGCTGAAGCGCGGCCCGTGGAAGACGGGCTCCGGCGGCGGGGGAGGGGGGCGCCGCACCACCTCATCCTCGAGATCGGGGCGCGGCGGCGGATAGGGACCGTCGAAATCGGCGGCGAGCGCCGGCCCGGCCAGGAAGGCCAGGGCCGCGAGCCCGGCAAGGCGCGACAGGAACTGGGGCAACACGGGTCTTCAGCCTCCGCGAGGCGGGCCGGCGGGGTCGCGCGGCCCTGCGAAGCCAGGATCCTAGGGGCCGCTTCTTGAACGCTTCCGGATCTTTCGCGTGGGTTTCCGTTCAGATCGGACCGCGCACCCTTGACCGAACCACCCGGCCCGTGGCGTGTTCTTGTTCTGTTCGCCAGACAGGATCAGCGATGCCCCCGCGACCGAGCGCAGAAATCCCGCAATCGCCGACGATCGAGGCGATCGCCGCCGCCTATCTGGAGGCCGCGAAGGGAGATCCCGCCCTGGCCATGCGGCGCATCATCCAGGATGCCCTCACGGATCTCTGCGAGGCCGAGCGCCGGACCCTTCGCCGCGACCGGCTGATCTCGCACGGCTACGTGCGGGGCACCTTCGAGGCGCGACGCTAAGGAAACCCTCATCGATCCCGGCCGGAGGACGCCGCGTCCTCCATCTCCCGATTTTTCTCGGCGTCCTGGCTTTCCTCGATGTCCCGGTTCTCCTCCACCTGCGGGGCGACCTGCCCGTAATTGAGCACCGCGACCAGCGCGACGCCGCCGAAGACGTTGCCCAGGAGGGTCGGCACGAAGAACTTGCCGACATATTCGGCCATCGTGGCGGTGCCGCTCGCCACCAGGAAGAACGCCTCGACCGAGCCCGCCACGACGTGGGCGAGGCCGCACATCGAGACGAGCCAGGTCATCAGGAAGATCACGAACGGGGCCGCGGTGCCGGTGGCCGGCAGGATCCAGACCATCAGGGCGATGATCCACCCCGCGAAGATCGCCTTGATCAGCGTGGTGCCGAAGGGGAACGCCACGGCGTGGTGGCTGATCTCCGCGAAGGCGGCCGTGACCCCCGGCCCGAACGCGTCCGAGCGCGCCAGGACCGTCGCGATGGCGGCGGTCGCCAGGATGTTTCCGGACAGGACGATCGCCCACAGGCGCAGCAGCCGCAACGCCGTCTTGACCGACCGGTCGTGCAGCAGCGGCAGGACCGGCGTGATGGTGTTCTCGGTGAACAATTGCTGGCGCCCCAGCACCACCACTAGGAAGCCGACCGCGTAGCCCATGGTGGTGATGAGGGCGGTCCACTCGCCCGAGGGCAGGTGGGCCTTGAGCACGCCGGGCACGATCAGCGAGAGCGCGATGCTCAGCCCCGCCGCCACCGCCGAGAGGAACAGCGCCACGCCGTGGCGGCGGAGTTCCTCGTCTCCCTCGTGGCGGATCACCTCGTGCAGGATGTAGGCGTCCGGCCGGACCATCGCGTTCACGGCGTCGATCATCGCGTCGCGCTTGGCGGCCGCCTCGGCCCGGTCCTTCGTCATCGCTCCCGTTCCGCCCCGCCTGCCGGGCGCATCCCGCGCCGCCTGAAGTCGATGGCCCGGAGCGATGCTCGCCCCAGGCCCGCACCCGTTACGGCCGCAGGCGCGCGACCAGCGCCTCGATGGCGCCGCGTGCCCGCATGACGGCCTCCGCATCCTTGCTCCGCACCACGATGCGGTTGAGGAAGCCGCCCTGCGTCATCGACGGATAGGAACCGATCGACACGCCCGGATGCGCGGCCGCGACGGCGGCGAGGTCCGACGCGTAGGCGCCCTCCGGAAGATTGCCGACCTCGATGGTCTCCGAGACGACCTTCGCGCCGGTGGTCAGCGTCGGGCCGATATTGTCAAGCATCGCCTGCATGATGGCCGGCACGCCCGCCATCACGAACACGTTCTCGATGCGGAACCCCGGAGCCTTCGAGATCGGGTTCGCGATCAGGTCGGCGCCGGCCGGGATCCGCGCCATCCGGAGCCGCGCCGCGTTCAGGTCCTCGGGCTTGATCCGCTCCAGCAGCATGGCGCGCGCCCGGGGATCCACGTCGATCGACACGCCGAACGCCTCGGCCACGCAATCCGCCGTGATGTCGTCGTGGGTCGGGCCGATGCCGCCGGTGGTGAACAGGTAGGTGTGGCGCGCCCGCAGGGCGTTCACCGCCTCGACGATCATCGGCGCTTCGTCCGGGACGATCCGGACCTCCCGAAGCTCGATGCCGATCGCCGTCAGGTAATCCGCGATCGTGCCGATATTCTTGTCCTTGGTCCGGCCGGACAGGATCTCGTCGCCGATCACCAGGATGGCGGCGGTGACGGCGGGGGGCGTGTTGGTCATGGGATCCGGGCGGCGAGAGCGTTTGCCGGCTGGCAAGTAGTGCGCCGGGAACCGGCGGCCATATGCCCAGGCCGACGCCTGTTCAGAGCACGCTCCGGAGGCTACGCAGGCGCTCTCTCCGGGACGCTCCCGAGACTCTCCGGAAATCTTGAGAACGCCCGAGGCTCCGATGCGCTTTCCCGCGCCCCTGATCGAGGGGCGGCTCGTCCAGCGCTACAAGCGCTTCCTCGCCGACATAACCTTGCCGGATGGGCGCGTGGTCACGGCGCATTGCGCCAATCCGGGGGCCATGCTCGGCCTGAACCTTCCGGACTCCCGGGATCTGCTCTCGGAATCCACCAACCCGGCGCGAAAGCTGGGCTATTCCTGGGAGCTCGTGGAGGCGGACCTGCCGGGCGGCCCGCAATGGGTCGGGGTGAACACGCTGCGCCCCAATGCCCTCGTGGCCGAGGCCTTCCACGCCGGACACTTCGCGCCGCTCGGCGGCTACACGCTGCTGAAGCCGGAGGTCCGCTACGGGCGCGCGAGCCGCGTCGATTTCGTGGCCGGGGGCGAGGGCCTGCCGCCCTGCTACGTCGAGGTGAAGAACTGCCAGCTGATGCGCCGTCCGGCCCTCGCGGAATTTCCCGATTGCGTCGCGGCGCGCAGCGCCCGCCACATGGCGGACCTCGCCGGGATCGTCGCGGCGGGCGGGCGCGCGGTTGTGATCATCGTCGTGCAGATGCGGGCCGAGGCCTTCGACGTCGCCCGCGATCTCGATCCGGCCTTCGACCGCGCCTTCCGGGATGCCCGCGCCATCGGCGTCGAGACCTACGCGTATCGCTGCCGCATCGATCCGGAGGACGTCACGGTGGCGGACGAGATCCCGATCGTGACGCCGCCCTGATCCGTCAGGCCGCCCTGACCCGTCAGGCCGCTCTTATCCGTCAGGCAGCACTCGCGCCGGCGCGCTCGAACACGAGATTGAGGCGCGTGCGGGCGACCACCCGGTAGCCGTGCGTGCCGAGGAGGCGCGGCAGGTCGAGCTGCCACTGGTCGATCCCGTTCTCGACGAGCAGAAGCTTCGGCAGCAGCGATTCCGGCGCTTCGCGCAGGAAAGGCTCCAGGACGAGGTCCTCGGCGCCCTCGACATCGAGCTTGACCGCGTCGATCCGGGTGATGCCCTCGGCCTGGACGAGCCCGAGGAGCGTCACCGCCGGCACCTTGATCTGGGCACCCTCGTTGGTGCCGACGATCTTCAGGCTCGATTCGCCCCGGTTTCGCGGATCGATGAACAGGGTGAGCTCGCCCGCCTTGTCGGCCACCGCGCAGGCGATCGCCTTCACGGTGCCGAACGGGTTCTGGGCGATGTTGTAGGTGAGCCGGTCGAACACGTCGGGCTGGGGCTCGACCGCGAGGACGCGCGCGCGGGGCCCCGCGAAGGCCGCGACGAAGAGCGCGTAGGCCCCGATATTCGAGCCGATATCGAGGAAGACGCAATCGGCCGGCAGGCGCGCCTTCAGGATCGCGCGCTCTTCCGGATCGAAGAATTGCGGCGTGAAGAGCACCTTCTTCTCGCAATTGTTGTTGTAGGGATGCAGCCGCATCCGGGCCCCGTAGCGCTCGACGTCGAGGGGCTGCCCGCGCAGGAGCGAGATCGCGATCCGGCGCAGGAACAGGGCGAGCCTGCGCCCGGTCCAGGTGCCGGCGGGAATCCGGCCGGTGCGCTCCGCGATCCGGGCGACGAGCCCCGCGGGCGCGTAGGTTCCGTAAGGTTGCATGTCTTTCATCGGCAGGCGTGATGCCAGCCCCCTTGTTCGGCTGCAAGCCGTACCCGCATTGCCCAGGCCGGCCGTGCTGCTCTATTCGGGCAGGACACCGCTGAGACGAGGCCGAGACACGATGCAGACCTTCGATTCCGACGGCGTGGCGATCGCCTTCATCGACGTGCCGGCGGTCGGCGGCAGCGGCGACCCGATCCTGCTGATCCACGGCTTCGCTTCGAACCACGCGGTGAACTGGGTCAACACGCTCTGGGTCAAGACGCTGGCCCAAGCGGGCTACCGGGTGATCGCCCTCGACAATCGCGGCCATGGCGAGAGCCAGAAGCTCTACGACCCGGCCCTCTACAGCTCCGAGGCGATGGCGGGGGATGCGGTGCGCCTGCTCGATCATCTCGGCATCGCCCGGGCCGACGTGATGGGCTACTCGATGGGGGCGCGCATCACCGCCCATCTCGCCCTCGACCATGCGGGCCGCCTCCGCTCGGCCCTCCTCGGAGGCCTCGGGATGCACCTCGTCGAGGGGCGCGGCCTGCCGGGCGGCATCGCCGAGGCGCTGGAGGCGCCCGCCGGCACGCCGGCCCCGAACCCGACCGCGCAGGCCTTCCGCATCTTCGCCGAGCAGACGAAGAGCGATTTGCGCGCGCTCGCCGCCTGCATGCGCGGCTCGCGCCAGACCCTGTCGCGGGCCGAGGTGGCGCAGATCGCGCTGCCGACCCTGGTCTCGGTCGGCACCCTCGACACGGTGGCGGGCTCCGCCTCCGGCCTCGCCGCCCTGATCCCGAATGCCCGCGCCCTCGAGATCCAGGACCGCGACCACAGCAGCGCGGTCGGCGCGAAGGCGCACCGGGACGGCGTCCTGGCCTTCCTGGCCGCGCGGCCCTGATCCGACGGCCTCAGCTCTTCAGCCGGTAGCCGGTGCGAAAGATCCAGGTGACGAGGCCGAGGCAGATCGCCAGGAACAGGCAGGTCATGCCGACGCTGATGCCGAGGCTGACATCGGCCTTGCCGAAGAAGCTCCAGCGGAAGCCGCTGATCAGGTAGACCACCGGGTTGAACAGGCTCAGGGCGCGCCAGAACGGCGGCAGCATCTCGATGGCGTAGAAGCTGCCGCCGAGGAACGTCAGCGGCGTCACGATGAGGAGCGGCACCAGCTGCAGCTTCTCGAAGCCGTCGGCCCAGAGCCCGATGACGAAGCCGAACAGGCTAAAGGTGACGGCGGTCAGCACCAAGAAAGCCAGCATCCAGACCGGGTGCTCGATGCGCAGGGGCACGAACAGCGCCGAGGTGGCCAGGATGATCAGCCCGATCAGCATCGATTTCGAGGCCGCCGCGCCGACATAGCCGATCACCACCTCGACCGGCGAGATCGGGGCGGACAGGATCTCGTAGATCGTGCCCGCGAAGCGCGGGAAGTAGATGCCGAAGGAGGCGTTGGCGATGCTCTGCGTCAGCAGCGCCAGCATGATCAGCCCCGGCACGATGAACAGCCCGTAGGGCACGCCGTCGACCGCGGTGACGCGCGAGCCGATCGCCGCGCCGAAGACCACGAAGTAGAGCGAGGTGGAGATGACCGGCGCCAGGATGCTCTGCATCGCCGTGCGCCAGAAGCGCGCCATCTCGAATCCGTAGATGGCGCGGACCGCGTGCCAGTTCATGCGCGCTCCTTCACGAGGTCGACGAAGATGTCTTCCAGCGAGCTCTGGCTGGTCCGCAGGTCGCTGAAGCGGATGCCGGCCGCCGAGAGCGCCGTGAGCAGCCCGGTGATCCCGGTCCGCTCGCCCTTCGTGTCGTAGGTGTAGATCAGCTCGTGCCCGTCGCTCGCGAGTTCGAGGCCGTGCTCGGCGAGCGCCGGGGGGACGGCGGGGAGCGGCGCCTGGAGCTGGAGCGTGAGCTGCTTGCGCCCGAGCTTGCGCATCAGCTCGGCCTTGTCCTCGACCAGGATGATCGCCCCGCCCCGGATCACCCCGATCCGGTCGGCCATCTCCTCGGCCTCCTCGATGTAATGCGTCGTCAGGATCACGGTGACGCCCTGCTCGCGCAGGCGGCGCACCAGGCGCCACATGTCCTGGCGCAGCGCCACGTCGACGCCGGCCGTCGGCTCGTCGAGGAACAGGATCTGCGGCTCGTGGCTCAGCGCCTTGGCGATCAGCACCCGGCGCTTCATGCCGCCCGAGAGCGCCATGATGCGGCTGTCGCGCTTCTCCCAGAGCGAGAGGTCGCGCAGCACCCGCTCGATATGGGCGGGGTCCTTGGGCAGGCCGAACAGCCCGCGGGTGAAGCTCACGGTGTTCCAGACGGTCTCGAACGCGTCGGTCGTGAGCTCCTGCGGCACGAGGCCGATCTTGCGCCGGGCTGCCCGGTAATCGGTCAGGATGTCGTGGCCGTCCGCCGTCACGCGCCCGGAGCTCGGCGTGACGATGCCGCAGACGATGTTGATCAGCGTCGACTTGCCGGCGCCGTTGGGGCCGAGCAGCGCGAAGATCTCGCCGCGCTCGATCGCGAGGCTCACGTCCTTGAGGGCGACGAGACCGGAGGCGTAGACCTTCGACAGGTTCGAGATCGAGATGATCGCCAAAGAATCGGCCTCGCTGGGCGGGAGGACGGGAGGGGCCGGTGCGCGGATCGCGCGCCCCTCTCAGAAAAAAAGCCGCCCGGAGGCGGCTTTGGTCGGCTCAGGTCCGGCGCGATCAGGCCCGGAGGCGGTTCCGGACCTCGCCGAGGCTGAGCCGGACGAGGTCCTGCGCGGCCTCGCCCTGCATCCGCTCGCGCAGGATCGTCTCGGAGACCTTGACGGCGGCGTCGGCTGCGGCGGCCCGGACCTGGGCGGTCGCCTGGGCCTCGGCCTGGGCGATCTTCGTCTCGGCGGCCTTCGTCCGGCGCGCCAGGAACTCGTTCATCCGGGCATGGCCCTCCTCGGCGGCCCGCTCGGCCTCCTGGCGGGCGCTGGCCACGATGGCCTCGGCCTCGCGCTCGGCCTCGGTGCGGCGGCGCTTGTAATCGGCCAGGACGGCGGCGGCCTCCTCGCGCAGGCGGCGCGCCTCGTCGAGCTCGGCACGGACGCGCTTGGCCCGGCCGTCGAGCCCCTTGGTCATCATGCCGAAGCCGCCGACCTTCCAGACGATCGCCATGAAGATGACGAAGGCGACCGCGACCCAGAACTCTGCTGTCAGCAACATGTGCGTCGATCCCGTATCAGTGCGCGGTGACGGCGCGGTCGAGGGCCCGGTCGAGGGCGGTCTGGTCCGGGGCCTGGCCGGTCAGGCGCTCGACGATGGCGGAGGCGGTCTCGCCGGCGATGCCGCGGACATTGCCCATCGCCTCGGTGGTGCGCGTGCGGATGGTGGCCTCGGAGGCGGCGAGCTTCTGGTTCAGCTCGGCCTCGAGCGCCTTGCGCTTGGTCTCGGCCTCGGCCGCGAGGGTGTTGCGGGTGCCCTGCGCGATGTCGCGGGCCTTCGCCTGCGCGTCGCTCAGCGACTTCTCGTAGGCGGCGCCGGCCGTGTCGGCCTCGGCCTTCATCCGCTGCGCCTCGTCGAGATCCGACGACAGCCGGTTCGAGCGCTCGTGCAGGATGGCCTGGATGCGCGGCAGCGCGATCTTGTCCATCAGGTAGTAGAGGAGGCCGAACGCGATCGCGAGCCAGATCAGCTGCGACAGGAAGGTATGCGTCTCGAAGGGCGGAAAGGCGGCGCCGTGCGGCGCAGGATGCTCGGTGTGAGCGCCCAGCTGCGTGTCGGCGTTGGGCGAGGGATGCGTAAGGGGGTTTGGCTGCGCCATGACCTCGTCCGTGATCTTGCTACACGTGATCTGGCTTCACGTGACCTTGGAAAGAACGAGCGCTCCGCGTGTTCGGAGCGCTCTCCCTTGAGCCGGCCGGCGTTCCCGCCGGCCTCCGCGGCTTCGCCGCGGAGGCCATGTCTCGACCGTCTGTCTCGACCGTCTCAGACGGCGAAGAGCAGGAGGAGCGCGATCAGCAGCGAGAAGATGCCGAGCGCTTCCGTGAGGGCGAAGCCCAGGAGCAGCGTCGCGCGCTGGCCGTCGGCCGCGGAGGGGTTGCGAAGCGCGCCGGCAAGGAACTGACCGAACAGGTTGCCGAGACCGATACCCGCACCCGCCATGCCGAGGCAGGCGAGGCCGGCGCCGATGTACTTCGCAGCGACGGGATCCATGAGTAACTCCTGATAGGTTTTGAAGAACGAGAGTTCGTTTTCGGCGGGAGGAGCCGACCGTCAGTGGCCGGGGTGAAGGGCGTCGTTGAGGTAGATCGCGGTCAACGTCGCGAAGACGTAGGCCTGCAGCGCCGCAACGAGGAACTCGAGGGCCGTCAGCGCGATCGTGAGGGCGAGCGGGAGGGGCGATAGCACGCTCCAGGCCCCCGCGGAAAGCAGGGCGGCGACGAAGAACGCGAAGATCTTCATCGCGATGTGGCCCGCCAGCACGTTCGCGAAGAGACGAACCGAGAGGCTGATCGGCCGCGACACGAAGGAGATGATCTCGATCGGCACGAGGATCGCCAGGAGAGGCTTCGGCACGCCCGACGGCACGAACAGGCCGAAGAAGTGGCTGCCATGCTTCATCACGCCGTAGCCGATGACGACGCCGATCACGAGGGCGGCCAGCCCGAAGGTGATGATCAGGTGGCTGGTGACCGCGAAGGCGTAGGGGATCATCCCGAACAGGTTCAGGATGAGGACGAACATGAACAGCGAGAAGACGAGCGGCATGAACTTCTTGCCGCCGTCGCCGGTCGCCTGGTGCAGCGTATCGGCGATGAATTCGTAGAAGATCTCGGCAAGCGACTGCATCCGCCCCGGCACCACCGAGCGGCTGGCCGTGGCCGCGATGGTGATCAGCGCGATGACGCCGACGGCGGCGAACATGTAGAGCGCCGATTGCGTGAAGGCGATCTCCTGGCTGCCGATGTGCCCGAGAGACACGAGCGGCTTCAGCTCGAACTGGTGGATCGGGTCTACATTGACCGCCATGCCCGCTTCCGTCCCTTGCCTGTCTGCGGGCACCTCCGGGGATCATCCCGCGGCGGCCACCCGTGAAGCCCTTTGGTCGCTCACGATCCCTTGCGGTCGTCCGGCCCGGAGCGCGATCCGCTGAAGCCGGATGTGCGCATCACGTTGTAGACGCCCGTCACGAAGCCCAGCATCAGGAATACGATCATCCCCCAGGGTTTCGTCCCGAGAAAACGATCGAAGATCCAGCCGAGGATGCCCCCTGCGATCACGCCCGCGATGAACTCCGTGGAGAGTTGCATCGCGCGCCCGAGCGGGGATGGCCCATCGGACGACCCGGAGCGCGACGAAGGATCGGGAGAGGCCGACGGCCGCTTCCGTTCAATCTGCGTCTCGAGACGTTTGAGCCTCGCGGAGAGATCGCTGTCCGGTGCCGTTCCCCGCCCCTTGTCGCCCTCGTCCTTTGCGTCGTTGCCGCTCACGGCGAAAACTCACATTGGCAAGAGCGAGAGGAACCGGCTGGAACGCCCCTTCAAGCGCGGCGCACCATAGTTTCGCCCACCTTGGGTGTCAAGGCGAGCGAAATGCAATTCAAGCCATTGATTTATATCAAGAATTGCGGTTTCGGCCCTGCCGCGCCGAAACCTTCATGCGCGGGACGCCGCCGCGGGTTCGCGGGCGTCGCGCGGCCCCCGGCGGGCGCCGCGCGGCGGATCAGGCGCCGAGGATCGGCTTGATCACCTTCTCCAGGCCGTCGATCGAGATCTCGCCCTTGTAGCGCTCGCCGTTGATGAAGAAGGTCGGGGTGGAATCGACCTTGAAGGTGTCGAGCCCGCGCTGCTTCACCGCGTTCACGGCGCTGTAGATCTTCTGGTCCTTGAGGCAGGCCTCGAACTTCTCCTTCGAGAATCCGGCCTGACGCAGCATCTGCTCGAGGGCGTCGACGGGCGATTGCGGCTTCTGGACGAAGGCCCAGGCGGCCTGCTGGTCGAAGAGCAGGTCGGTGATCGGGTAGTACTTCGCGTCCCCGTCGCAGCGCGCCAGCATGAAGGCGGCGGTGGCCAGGGGGTCGAGGGGGAACTCGCGCAGGGTGAAGCGCACCTTGCCGGTGTCGATGTAGCGCGCCTTCAACTCGGGCCAGGTCTGGCGGTGGAACGCCGCGCAATGGGAGCAGGTCATCGAGGCGTACTCGATGATCGTGACCTTGGCGTCCTTGGGCCCGAGCCAGACGTCCCCGAGCGGGCCGGGCTGCATCAGCGCGGCCACGTTCTCGCTCTGCGCGAAGGCCGAGAGCGAGAGCTTCGGCAGGAGGATGGCCGCGCCGACCGCAAGGCCGGTCGCTTTGATGGCGTCGCGCCGGGTGATCATGATCGTGACGAGCTCCGGTGACTGGGTGCGGGTGGATGATCGGGCTGCGGTAGAATCTCGCGCGGGCCCTGGCAAGGCGCCGTGCCGTCGCTACCCCGCCTGGCCTCGCGGCCGCGTCATCGTTTCGGGCCCGCCGCCACGACGGCGGTGCCGAGGCGGTCGAGGGCATCGCGCAGGCCCTCGTCGCCGATCTGCGACACCGCGAGCGCGACCTCGCCCCGGCGGGCCGGGTCGATGGACGGGGCCGCATGGCGCCGCGCGCCCCGGTCGATCCGGCCCTGCTGCATCACGATCTTGCCGATGCAGGCCCAGCCGTAATGCGCGTTGATCCGCTCGATCACGACGGGGGCGAGATGCTGGAGCTCGATCGCGAACACCCCCTCGACCCGCACCACCAGGGTGCCGGATTCCGGGCGCCCGTCCTCGTCCTTGCGGCGGCGCCTGGGCCATTCGAGCCTGGAGGGCTGGCAGTGGCGGGCGAGGCGCGGGCCGACGATGTCGGGCCAGGCCGCCAGGATGTCGGTCGAGGCGAAGCCTTGCGCCGCGAAGGCGGGCCCGATGCAGGCCTCGAGGAGTTCAGCAAGCGGTTTGACGCGCGCCATGGGATGGACTTGCCCTCGGGGGCTCCTGGCCTCGGGACCCGGAGAGCCGCGATGATACGCCAAGCCGGGCCGCGACGGGAGCGCTTTGATCGGCCCGCCGGCCCGGCTATGCACGGAACCGCATGTCAGCGCCCGATGCGACGATTCCGGGGCCTCGGGCCGCCGACCTCCTCTGCTGGTACGACCGGCATCGCCGGGTCCTGCCCTGGCGGGCGCTGGCGGGCGAGCGCCCCGACCCCTACCGCGTCTGGCTCTCGGAGGTGATGCTGCAGCAGACCACGATCGCGGCGGTGAAGCCCTATTTCCAGCGGTTCTTGGAGCGCTTCCCGACCGTCGAGGCCCTGGCGGAGGCGCCCGAGGAGGCCGTGATGGCCGCCTGGGCCGGCCTCGGCTACTATTCCCGGGCGCGCAACCTCCATGCCTGCGCCAAGGTGGTGGCGGCCGCCGGGCGCTTCCCCGACACGGCCGAGGCGCTGCGCAGGCTCCCGGGGATCGGCGCCTACACGGCGGGCGCCATCGCGGCGATCGCCTTCGACCGCCAGGAAGCCGCCGTCGACGGCAATGTCGAGCGCGTGATGACCCGGCTCTGCGCGATCGAGACGCCGCTGCCCGCGTCCCGGCCCGAGATCCGCCGGATCACCCAGGCCCTCGTCCCCGCCGACAGGCCCGGCGACTTCGCCCAGGCCGTGATGGATCTCGGCGCGACGATCTGCACGCCCAAGCGCCCGGCCTGCGCCCTCTGCCCCTGGCTCGGACCCTGCCGCGCCCGGGTCTTGGGCCTGCAGGAGACCTTTCCCCGCAAGGTGAAGGTCGTGAAGGGCACGCTGCGGCGGGGGGCCGCCTTCGTGGTCGTGCGCGGCGGCGACGAGGCCGTCCTGCTGCGCACGCGCCCGGCGACCGGCCTGCTCGGGGCCATGGCGGAGCCGCCGATGAGCCCCTGGGAGCCGGATTACGACCCGGCCCGGGCCCTGCTCGACGCGCCCCTCGATGCCCGCTGGAAGCGCCTGCCTGGCCTCGTGCGGCACGGCTTTACGCATTTTCCCCTGGAATTGACGGTGTTCCACGCCCGCGTCGGGCTGGCGACGCCGGCCCCGGAGGGAATGCGCTTCACACCCCGGCGCGACCTCGACGCGGAGCCCTTGCCCGGGGTGATGAAGAAGGTCCTGGCCCACGCGCTCAATCCGCCGGCCGAGCCCGCGCCGGCGCGGGCGGCAAAGCCGAAGCGGGAGCCGGCGCCGGCGCCGCTCCTCGCCGCAGCCGAAGTGACGATTCCCGAGCCCGAGCCGCTGCCGACCATCCGCTCGGTGCCCAAGCCGAGGCCGCGCGAGGCTCGGCCCGAGCTTGCCCGGACAGAGGCCGACGACGGACCCATGGATTTCGCCGATGACGCGATGGCGGCGGAGGAGGGGGCGCTCGCCCGGCCGGCCGCGCGCCCGAAGCCCGCGCGGGGCCGGCCCCGCGCATCGAAGCGCTGAGGCCGCCCGGCAGCGATCAGGCGGTGGCGCCCATCTGCGTGCGCATCTTGGCCCGGAAGGTGTCGATGACGACGCGCTGGCCGTTCCGCTCGGCGTGCCAGAAATCCCAGCCGTTGCAGGCGGGCAATCCCTGCACGAGGGCGCCGATCTTGTGGATCGAGCCGCTGACCGGGCCGACCATCACGGTGCCGTCCGGGCGCACCACCGCCTTGAAGCGCCCGCGGGCGTCGCTGAGCGTCTCGCCGGCCCGGACATGGCCGGCCTCGATCACGCTGAGGAAGGGCACCCGCGGCTCGGCCCGCTTGGCCGGCGCGAGGGCGAGGGTCGCCTGCGACAGGGGCTCGACCGCCGCGATCCGCTCGCGGGCGGCATCCGCGTAGACCGTCTCGCGCTCGATGCCGATGAAGCGCCGGCCGAGGCGCTTGGCGACTGCGCCCGTCGTGCCGGTGCCGAAGAACGGGTCGAGCACCACGTCGCCGGGGTTCGTCGCCGAGAGCAGCGTCCGGGCGAGGAGCGCCTCTGGCTTCTGGGTCGGGTGGACCTTCCGGCCGGCGGCGTCCTTCAGGCGCTCATCCCCGGTGCAGAGGGGGATGAACCAGTCGGAGCGCATCTGAAGGTCCTCGTTGCCCCCCTTCAGCGCCTCGTAATGGAAGGTGTACTTCGCGTTCGGGTCGCGGGAGGCCCAGATCAGGGTCTCGTGCGCGTTGGTGAAGCGCTTGCCGCGGAAATTCGGCATCGGGTTGGCCTTGCGCCAGACGATGTCGTTGAGAATCCAGAAACCAAGATCCTGCAGCGCGCTGCCGACCCGGAAGATGTTGTGGTAGGACCCGATCACCCAGAGCGAAGCATTGGGCTTCATCACGCGGCGGCAGGCGGTGAGCCAGGCGCGGGTGAAGCTGTCGTACTGCGCGAGGCTCGAGAACTTGTCCCAATCGTCGTCGACGGCGTCGACGCGGCTCTGGTCGGGGCGCAGCAGCGCGCCCTCGCCGAGCTGGAGATTGTAGGGCGGGTCCGCGAACACGCAATCGACGCTGGCAGCCGGCAGGCTGTCCATGGCGGCGATGCAGTCGCCGATGAGGATTTCGTCGAGGGGAAGACGCTGGACGGAGGGTACGAGACCCATCCGTGGCGCCGACGCGGCCCGCCCGGTACGCGAGACTTGTTTCCGGGCGGCGGCGCCGGCGACCACGGTACGCGGGGAGGCCATGGCAAACACCGGTTACGCGACTGACCGGGGGACCATGCGGCCGTTAGGGTAAAGGTCGGGTTGCCACCCGGAACCCCTTCCGTCTCGATTTGGGGCTGCAGAATTTGCCGGGTTGCCTGGCGATGCTGTCGTTTTAACCCGGACCATCCGGAGAAGCCCGGGCCTTTGACTGTCCGCGACCCGTGGCGGCCGGACGGCGCCCGCTCGCATCCCCGAGATTCCGGATTCCGCACGCGAGCGCCGCGTGAAATGCGGGCAAACGCGCGGCCGTCATATGATTTGTTCCATCGCAAAACGAGGGGCAGGGCTTCGCTGAGCGCAGGCCTCCGGCGTTCGCCGCCAGATCATCCGTGACTTCGCGATCACTTCAGAGCGAAGTCGTTCGATGTATCGCGACGCTCGCTCGAAGAAAAAATCATGAAATCAAATCTATCGCGATACTTGGCGCAAAAACTGCTCAGCCTGCGTGGAGATTTAGCCTGGAGGACGTCTCGCCGCGTCGCGAAGATCGCGTCTCATTTTGGCCCCGATCGGCTTCATTTTCCCCGCCATCGCAAACAACAAAGGGAATGCGAATGCACATGAAGCCTGTTCGTTGGTCCGCAGCTGCTCTCCTGGGTACCCTCGTCTCCCTCGCCGCGCTGAATCCAGCCACGGCCCAGAGCGGAGCCGCCTCCTGGTACGGCAGCGGGCACCAAACCGCGAATGGTGAGCGCTTCAATCCGAATGGAATGACCGCCGCTCATCGCAGCCTGCCGTTCGGCACGCGTGTTCGCGTCGAGAACAAGCAGACGGGGCGCTCCGTGGTGGTGCGCATCAACGATCGCGGGCCCTTCGTCCGCGGCCGGATCATCGATCTGTCCCGCGGTTCGGCGCGCGCGCTCGGCATGGGCGGCACGAGCTACGTCTCGCTGCACGTCGTCGATTGAGCATCCCTCCGGCCGGCGTTGCCTGAACCGTCGGTCGGCCCCATCTGACGTGCCGCAGCACGAAGGATGGTACTTCTCGGATGACTAAGCCCCTGATCGTCGAAATTCCGCATGAGCTCGGTCGCGACGAGGCGCGGCGCCGGATCGAGACCGGCGTCGAGCAGGGGCGAGCCCTCTTGGGCAAGAGCGGCGTCACCATCGGCAATCTCACCTGGACCGGGGACCGCCTCGATTTCGCGCTGTCCGCGCTGACGCAGAGCGTCGACGGTCAGATCGATGTCGGCCCCGAAAGCGTGCGCGTGGAGGTGCGGCTTCCCCTCCTGCTCGCGTTGTTTGCCGAGAAGATCCGCAAGTCACTCGGCAAGGAAGGCAATCTCCTCCTCACCAAGAAGTAGGTCGCGGCGGAACCCGCCCGGGGCGGGGTCGTTGCCGACGACACGTCATGCTGGCTCAGGAGGAGCGACCGCTCATGTCGAATCCAGGTCCGATCCCCGAGGCGCCCGTCCCGGATACGCCCTACGAGCCGCCGCAGGTCCCGCAACCGAGCCCCGGGCCGGAAATCCCCGGCGAGACGCCGACGGAAGCCCCCGGCGATCGTCCGGCCGAGATACCGATCAACGATCCGGGCACCTCGCCGCAGATCACGCCGGATCCCTCACCCACAGGCCCTGCCAACCCAACGGCATGAAGCGGGCACGAGAGCCGCGCCGGGGCTGACCCGGAAGCAGCATTTGTTTGCGGGCACGCGCGCTGTCATAAGCCCGCCCATGGCCGCACCACCTCTCCTTACGCTCCAGGACGTCGCGCTCACATTCGGTGGTACGCCGCTGATCGAGCGCGCGGACCTCGCCATCTCGCCCGGTGAACGCACCTGCCTCGTCGGGCGCAACGGGTCGGGCAAGTCGACGCTCATGCGCATCGCTGCCGGCTTCGTCGAGCCGGATCGCGGCGTGCGCTTTCTGCAGCCTGGAACGACGGTTCGGTATCTCGCCCAGGAGCCTGACTTCTCAGGGTACGAGACGACCCTCGACTTCGTCGAGGCTGGGTTGGCGCCGGGCGACGAGCACCACCGGGCTCGCTATCTTCTCGAGAGCCTCGGGCTGACCGGCACCGAGAATCCTGCCCGCCTCTCCGGCGGCGAGGGACGCCGTGCCGCCCTGGCCCAGGCCCTCGCGCCCGAGCCCGACATCCTGCTCCTCGACGAACCGACGAATCATCTCGATCTGCCGGCGATCGAGTGGCTCGAAGGCGAGTTGAAGAGAACCCGCGCGGCCCTCGTGCTGATCAGTCACGATCGTCGCTTTCTCTCCGCGCTCTCGCGCACCACCGTCTGGCTCGATCGCGGCATCACGCGACGGATCGAGCAGGGTTTCTCGACCTTCGAGGCGTGGCGCGACGCGTTCTTCGAGGAGGAGGAACGCGACCGGCACAAGCTGGACCGCAAGATCGCGGCCGAGGAGGATTGGCTTCGCTACGGGGTGACGGCCCGCCGCAAGCGCAATGTTCGGCGCCTTGGCAACCTCCACGACCTGCGCAAGCAGCGACGCGAGGACCGCCGTCCCGTCGGGACCGCGAACATAACCTCGAGCGAGGCGGAAGCCTCCGGCACTCTCGTGGTCGAGGCGTGTGACATCGCGAAATCCTACGGGGACCGCCGCATCGTCGACGACCTGTCGCTGCGAATCATGCGGGGCGATCGCCTCGGCATCGTCGGCGCGAATGGTGCGGGCAAGACGACCCTCATCAATCTCCTGACTGGGGCGCTCGCGCCGGATTCCGGCAGCGTGCAACTCGGGTCCAATTTGAAAATGATGCTGCTCGACCAAGCGCGAGCCGTGCTTGAGCCGAATCAGACCGTGACGGAAGTCCTCACCGGCGGGCGCGGTGACACCGTCACGGTGGGGGGGCAATCCCGCCATGTCATCGGCTATCTCAAGGACTTCCTGTTCGCGCCTGAGCAGGCCCGCACGCCGGTGAGCGTTCTGTCGGGTGGCGAGCGCAATCGCCTCCTCATCGCACGTGCGCTGGCACAGCCCGCCAATCTTCTCGTTCTCGACGAGCCGACGAACGATCTCGATCTTGAGACACTCGACCTGCTGCAGGAAATGCTCGCCGATTATGCCGGCACCCTGATCCTCGTCAGCCACGATCGCGACTTCCTCGATCGTGTCGTCGGCAGCGTCCTGGTGAGCGAAGGGGAAGGGCGCTGGATCGAGTACGCCGGCGGCTACACCGACATGGTCGCGCAACGCGGCGAGGGTGTTCAGGCACGCATGGTGGCGCCGTCCGCGAAGACAGAGCCACGCGAGCGAAATCCGGCGGCCGCTGCCGCTGCGGCAGCCGCGACCCGAGCAAAGCTCGGGTTCAAGGAGCAGCATGAGCTGAAGACGCTTCCGGCACGCATCGAGAAACTTGAGGCTGCGATTGCGCAGCTTCGCGACATTCTGGCGGACGCCACCCTCTATGCACGCGATCCTGCCCGGTTCGAGAAGGCCTCGGCGATGCTGGCCGACGCGGAGACCGGACTCGCTGCGGCCGAAGATCGTTGGCTCGCCCTCGAAATGCTGCGGGAGGCGCAGGGCGCGTAAGGGCCGCACCCCGCTCTTGGGTCGAGTCTATCGCGCACCCGCACGCGGCCTTTATCTGAGATCGAGCCGCGTTTGTGGGCATCGGATTGCGCGCGATCTTGTGAAGACGGCAAAACATGTTCGCTGCGGCGCGAAGCGTTGGATTTGGGCACGATGCTCCAAATTTAAACGTTGCGGGCCTGCAACAGCCTCGTTCAAAGGCGATCTGCAACCGTTGCGGCTCACGAAACCGTGTTGCCCGCTGCGCGCCCCTCGCTCATGGTGACTTGGAGACAGGGAGAAACATCCCGTCTCAAGGTTAGGCCAGTGCCCGTGCGGGGAGGGCCCTACCTCCAAGGGATACAAGGATTGCGGCGACAGGCGCTCTCACGAAGAGGAGCCGATGCCGTGGATAAAGTCCGGTCCCACGGGTCTCGAAACTTTTGGAGGTTTCACAATGAAGCTCGTGAAGAGCCTACTTCTGGGATCGGCGACGGGGCTGACCGTCGTCGCTGGTGCGCAGGCTGCCGATCTCCCCGTCAAGAAGGCCATCCCGGTCGAGTACGTCCGTGTCTGCTCGGCCTACGGCGCAGGCTTCTTCTACATCCCCGGCACCGACACCTGCCTGCGCGTCTCGGGCCGCGCCCGCTTCGAGGCCGGCTACGTCCCGGGCTACAACCGGAACACCACGACCGGGGACACCACGCAATATCGTGGCCTGGCCCGCTTCAACCTCGACGCCCGCACGCAGACCGCCTACGGCACCCTGCGCGCCTTCACGCGTCTTGAGGTGGCGAGCCGGACCGGTCAGCACATGACCTCGGGCACGCAGCAGCGTTATGGCAATGCCTTCCCGGCGCTCGGCCCCGACACGTTCGGTCGCGCTCAGCAATACGTGAACGTCGACAAGGCCTTCGTGCAGTTCGCCGGCCTCACCGCCGGTCGCGCCTCCTCGTTCTTCGACTTCTACGCCCACGACTTCGAGATCATCGCCCTCTCGGGCGGCTCGGACACGCCTTCCACGAACCTGCTCGCCTACACGGCGAAGTTCGGCGAGGGCTGGTCGGCCACGATCTCGATGGAAGACCCGACTTTCCGCTTCCAGCCGATCTTCGCGGGCTACGCGGCGAACACCGCCGGCATCAACAGCGTCGTCAACGTCGCTCCTGGCGGAACCGCTGGAAATTCCGGCTTCAACATCTTCGCGAACGCGACGGCTTTCTCGCCGGTCTTCATCACCAACGCGGCCGGCGTGCCGGTGGCTCTCGCGAACTTCGACGTCACGCAGAAGAACCGCACGCCTGACTTCGTCGGCGCTCTGCGCTACGACGCGGCCTGGGGTTCTTTCCAGCTCTCGGCGGCTGTTCACGAGGTGGGTATCGGTAGCGCCCTGAACCTGACGGGCGTCGGCGGCGGTGCTGCGCCGACAATCGCGAACGTCGCGCGTCCGAGCAATGTCTACGGCTGGGCTGTGCAGGGTGGCGTCAAGCTGAACCTGCCGTTCATCGCTCCGGGCGACACCCTCTACCTGCAGGGCGCCTATGCCGACGGCGCGATGGCCTACTCGGGCTTCAACTCGACGGTGGCCGGCGAACTGATCGCCTCCTCGATCATCCCGATCGTCGGCGGCGTCCAGCCCTACATGTCCGACGCGGTTCTGAACCCGGGCACCGGCCGTCTCGAGACGTCGCAGAGCTGGACGGTCACGGCCTCCTACCTGCACTACTGGTCGCCCGAATGGCGTTCGGCCTTCTTCGGCTCCTACGGTGAGGCCTACCAGCCGCAGGGCGCGCGCACCCAGCTCGCTCGCATCGGCTTCGCTGGGCTCCCGAACATCGGTACGGGGACGGCGACGGCCTTCAACCAGCTCGCCTTCAGCAACATCCTGCGCGACACCAACATTTCCTACGCTGGTGCGAGCTTGATCTGGTCGCCGGTGAAGGACCTCGATATCGGTGCGGAAGGCGCCTACCTGCGCTACGGCCTCAACAATGGCCGCATCGCGGATGGCAATCGCCCGGGCTTCACCGCTGCCGGTGCGACGACAGTTGCTGGCGTTCCTGTCCGGACGGTCTCGTCGACCGACGGCTTCTACGCTCGCTTCCGCGTTCAGCGCGATTTCTGAGGCGTAGGGCCGGCCGCATCGAGCTGGCCCCATATCTCAGATCCGCTCAGCCTCTTCTCAGAGCCCCGGCCCTCTCGCCGGGGCTCTCCTCGTTTTTCCGCATGTCGAAGCCGGACCAAAGAGGCGCCCGGCCTTCAAGATGCCGTGAAGGTGCGCTGAGATCGCGCGGTTCCTGCGGCTTTTCCTGTGTCGGGGCCCGTCGTGCCATCGTTCCGCTTGCAACACCTTGGTCGGCATCGCGCCGGCTGGCTGCTTGGATTGCCCGCCTTGGTCCTGCTCTGGGGCGCAACGGTCCACTGGGGGGAGCCGCGCTTCGAGAATTCCCTCGCCGCGGCCGCTGATCGGGTCGTGGAGACGACCGGAGCCATTGGATCGGAGCCTTGGCTGCGGGTGGAGGCGCGGGGACGCGACCTCATCGCCAAGGGCGAGGCACCGGCCGCAGACATGCGCGACAGCGCGCTCGAACGACTCACCGAGATCTCGGGCGTGCGCCGCGTAGTGTCGGGAATCGGGATCGTGCAGGAGGCATCGCCCTTCGCCTGGACTGCGACCCGGGCAGAGCAAGATCGGATCGCTCTCACGGGGAGCCGGCCGGTCGAGATCGGGCGCGCGTCGCTGGCCGGCAGCCTCAAGGCGGACCTTCCGGATACCTTGATCCTTACGGACGAGGCCAAGGCTGCCCGGGGGGCACCGCCGGACTTCCTGGCTGCCGCGAGCTACGCCGTCGCGCGCCTGCGCCAACTCGCCCGCGGCGCGGTCGCGACCGTGAAGGACACGACCCTCTCATTCGAGGGCGAGGCCGTCGGCGTCGCGGAATACGATGCCTTGCGCACCGCCTTCGCCAACCCGCCGCAAGGCTACAGCATCGGGCATGTCGACATCCTGCCCCCGGTCGTCTCGGACTTTCGCTTCGCGGTTGAGCGTGCGAGCGCGGGCGGCCTCGTGCTGACGGGCTACGTCTCGTCGGAAGCCGAGCGCGTGCGGATGCGGGACCTCGCGGCGGATACGGCCAATGGCACCTTCGTGGACGATCGCCTGCAGACTGCGCGCGGCCTTCCTGCCGGCCTCGACGGGCCCGCTCTGATCCGCCTTGCCTTCGCGGTCACGGCACTCCTGCAGGAGGGAGCCGTTCGCTTCGAGACGGATGCGCTCAGTGTGTCCGGCAACGCGCTCGACGCGCAGGCGGTCGGTGAGATCGAGGCACTGATCCGGGATCAGAGGCCGACGGGCGTTACCGCGGGTCGGGTCAGCCTGCATGTCCTGCCGCTCACCTCCTATCGCCTCACGATTCGACGCGAAGCGGAAAGCGTCACGATCACGGGTCATTTGCCGGATGTTGCCGCGCGCGAGCGCCTCCTCGCCGCCCTGCGGCCCCGATTCTTCCGCGAACGCATTGTCGACAAGACCCGGCTCGCCCAGGGCGCACCTGATGGTCTCGTCCGTGCCCTGGAGGTTGCGATGCCGAGCCTCGCCACCCTTGCATCGGGGGAACTGGCTGTGAACAATCGCAATCTCGGGCTGACGGGCGAGAGCCTCTACACCGAAAGTGCCCGCCGCATCGCCGCGACGCTTCCGCAGATCATGCCGTCGGGCTGGACCGCGCAGGCCAATGTTCAAGCCCGAAATCCCACCGAGCACCGCGCGGCCGAGACCTGCCGGTCCCAGTTCGCGTCGGATGCGGCCACGCCGCGCCTGCGGTTTGAACCGGGCAGCAGTGCCTTGCGGCCGGAATTCTACCCGGTTCTGGATGATCTTGCGGCCCTGGCAAAGGCCTGTCCCGATCTGCGCATCACGGTCACGGGGCATGTCGACCCGGCGCCGCCCCCGAACGCGCCGAAGCCGGCGGCCGCGGAGGCAAAGCCTCCAGAGCCCGCGCCCATGACGAACGCCGCACTTCCGCCCGCAGGCAAGGCGAAGGAGCAGCCGAAATCGGCGAAGAATCCCGGAAAGGATCAGGCCAAGACGGCCGGCAAATCGACCAAGCCCGCGAACGCCGCTAAGTCCGAGGATCAGCCGAAGGACGAGGAGCCGCCACCGGATCTGCCGCGGCTCCGTGCCCTGGTCATCGTCGAGTACCTGCTCCAGGCAGGCATGGCGCCGGATCAGATCACGGCCGTCGCGCCTGAGCCGACGGCCGCGCGGCGTTTCGACGTGAGCTTCGCCCTTCGCTGAGGGTTAGGGCTCGGGTGGGTTGCGCGAGCCTTGAATGAGCCAAAGCCCGGTTCCAGTCCTGCGCTGCGGCTCGCCACCAGCGTCCTGCGCTTGCCTCCATCCGGAGATCACGTCAGGACAGCTGGCCGCCACCCTATCCCAGATCGAGGGCTGCGCCCCGTTCCCGCCAAGTCGAGGTTTTATCCGTGATCGCGCTGCTGTCGGCCCTCTGGCCGGGCCTTGCCGGAGCGTTCGTGCTCGGCCTCGCCGTCGGCGGCCTGACCGGCTTTCCGAAGCGCCGCGCCATTCCGCTCGGACTCCTGGGCGTGGCCGTCCTGCTTGCCGTGATGGCGCAATCCGGCTTCCTGACCGGAGATGCCGGCCTGTCGGTCGAGACCGCGGCCGTGATGCTTCCAGCCTATCTGGGTGGCTGCCTGGGCGGTGCCTTCCTGTCGAGCCTCCGGCAAGGCAGCGCCGAGAAGTCTCGCGGCTGACCCCTACTGCCGGGCGCCCCGATGCAGGTCGCCCTCGATCAGGAGCGCGCTCTTGCCGTCTAGCCGGCTGCGGTAGACCTGCAGATTCTCCATCACCCGCTGCACGTAGTTGCGGGTCTCCGTGAAGGGAATCCGTTCGACCCAATCGACAGGATCCACCTGGCCCTTGCGTGGATCGCCGTAGGCATCGATCCATTTCTTCACATTGCCGCCGCCCGCATTGTAGGAGGCGAAGGCCAGGATGTAGGAGCCGCGCCAATCCTCCATCAACTCGCCGAGATGGGCTTGGCCGAGGCGGGCATTGTAGGCCGGATCGCTGGTGAGACGGTCCTGATCATAGGCGGCGGCGACCCGGCGCGCCGTCCGCTGGGCGGTGGCTGGCATCATCTGCATCAGCCCCCGCGCGCCGACGCCGGACTGTGCCCGCGGATCGAACTGGCTCTCCTGGCGCGCGATGGCGAACACCATTGCCTTCTCCACGAGCGGCACCGCCGAGAATGCCTCGTAGCTCGGGATCCCGATTGTCGGGTAGGCATGGGCATCGAGGGGGAGGCCGCGCTGCACGGCGAGCTTGCCGATGGCCACGAGGGCACGCGCGTCCTTCATCTCGACCGCGAGATCGCCGAGCGCCTGCAAATCGCTCGGGTCCGTCAGCTTCTGCGCCGTGTCGATGTAGAGCGGGAGCGCCAATTCCTTGAGCGACGCCGCGCCGAGGAGACGCAGGGCCCGGATGCAGAGCCGATCCTCGAAGGCTGTCCGCGCCGCAGAATCGTGGTCGCTCGGGGCCCGGAGGGGCAGGCTGGTCTGGCCGAGCTTCGCCCGGGCGAGCTGCCCGTAATAGGCGATCGGCTGCAAAGCCGCCTTCTCGTAGAACGCCCTGGCCTGGGCAGGTTCCTGTTGCGCCTCGGCGGCGCGGCCCTGCCAATAGGCTGTCCGGGCCAGCGAGATCGGTGTTTCCGCGATACGGGCGGCCTGCGCGAAGTGGCGCGCCGCCGTCGCAGGATCGTTGCCGAAGCGCAGCGCGATCCAGCCCGCATGAAACTCAGCCTCGATCCGCTTCTCCACCGTGCGGGCGCTGTGCCCGCTGGCCACGCTGTAGGCGGTCTTGGCGTCACCGAGATCGAGGAGCTTGCGGGCCACGATCCGGCGCTCGACCCACCATTCGTCACCGTCGACCAGCACGTCGGGATTGGTCGGCGCCGTGGCGAGCACGGCCGCGGCCTCCGCAGGCTTGTCGGCCCGGCGCAGATACTGCGCCCGCGACAGGATGAAGGACGCGTCGTTGCGCAGAGAGGGCGGAACGGCGTTCAGGGCGGCCGGTGCGCCTGAACTCTTGTCCTCGACGGCCCGGCGTGCCCGCACGAGGCTCGCGTAGGATCCGCCCGCATAGCCTGCAGCTCGGCCCGCAGCCTCCCAATCTTCCTTCAGGAGGGCGCGCTCCATGCGGTAACGGTGGTCGACCCGCGTGAGCACGCCCGGAAAGGCATCCAGCACCTTCGCTTCCAGCGATCGGCCGAATGTTTCCTCGCGCCACATTTCACGCACGAGGATAGCCGCGTCCGCATCGAGGGAATCGGCCTTGAAGGCGAGGGCAAGGGCGAACTTGCCGGGGGCGCTCGCGGGTCTTGCCGTCGCGAAGAAGGCGCGCGTCGCCGCCGGGCTCTTGCGCTCGGAGAGCAGCGACTCCTCCGCCCGGCGCCGCAGCAGGGGACCGGCCGGCCAGGCGGGATGGGCGCGGGTGAAGGAGACCGTGCGCTCGAATCCGATGCCCGCCCCGGCACGGATCGCCGTCCATTCCAGCAGGGTGCGGGTCGCGGGATCCGTGAAGCCGTCGCGCAGGCGGTCGCCCTCCGCCACCTTGCCCTTGCGGTAGGAATCGATCGCCTGCCGCAGAAGCGTGACGTCGGTGTCGCCGCTCCGCGCCGCGCGGTTCGGATCCGGCACCTCCGGCACTGGCGCTGCCGGCGTGAGGCCGGCATCCGGCAGCGGGAAGGCGATCGGCGTATCGGGATCGGCCGAGGCATAGGCTGCCGCGGCGGCCGGGATTGCCTTGTCGGCGTCCGACGCCTTCGGCTCGATCTTCAGGGCGTCGGCGGCGGCGGCGTCGAGGGGCGGCTGCGCGTCCTGGATCTGGCTCGACGGCGCAACGGCGTCGCTCGCGGGCGGCGTCGGCTGGGACGCCGCCTCGCCACCGTCGGAGCCGGCTCGGGCCGCCAGCACGGTGAGGGCGACGCTGGCGGTCAGAGCGAAGGCAAGGGACGTGAGGCGCGAGCGTGTGAGAGAGGCCATGGCTCCGATCAGTCCCCGACGCGAGCGGACGAAGCACATGCTCGCCCCGGTCCTCTAAAGAAGTCATTAACTGCGTTCGCAGAGCGTTTGCGCGGGCGTGTCGGAAGGCCTATGTCTGCGCCGCCGCATGAGGCGGGAGGCCGGGTATCCGGCGCAGGAAACGACCGGCCGGGAACGCCAGGATGACCGCTACCAATGCCCGACGCCTGAAGGGCTCCATGACTGCGCTCGCGACGCCGTTCCGGGAGGGGGCCTTCGACGAAGTTGCTTGCCGCGCCTTCGTGAGCTGGCAGATCGCGCAGGGCACCCACGGCCTCGTGCCCGTGGGAACCACCGGCGAGACCCCGACCCTGAGCCATGCCGAGCATGATCGCGTGGTCGAGGCCTGCATCGACGAGGCGGCCGGCCGCGTGCCCGTCGTGGCCGGCGCGGGCTCCAATTCGACCGCGGAAGCCGTCGAGCGCGCGCGTCATGCGGAGAAGGCCGGGGCGGACGCGGTCCTCATCGTCACGCCCTACTACAACAAGCCGACGCAGGCGGGGATGTACGCCCACTTCAAGGCCGTCAACGACGCCATCGGTATCCCGATCATCATCTACAACATCCCGGGCCGCTCCGTGGTCGACATGAGTGTCGACACCATGAAGCGCCTGTTCGAGCTCAAGAACATCGCCGGCGTGAAGGATGCCACGGCCAAGCTCGACCGAGTCAGCCTGCAGCGCCAAGCCATGGGCGAAGATTTCGTCCAGCTTTCTGGCGAAGATGCGACGGCGATCGGCTTCAATGCCCATGGCGGCTGTGGATGCATCTCCGTGGTGTCGAATGTGGCCCCGCGCCTCTGCGCCGATCTGCAGGAGGCGACGCTCGCTGGTGATTATGCCAAGGCCTTGCAGATTCAGGACAAGTTGCTGCCGTTGCACACCAGCCTGTTCCTCGAGACGAACCCGTCGCCGGTGAAGTATGCGCTGGCGAAGCTCGGCCACATGGCGGAGGATGTACGCCTTCCACTCTTGCCGGTGGGCGAGGACACGCGCCGCATCGTCGATGCCGCGCTTCGTCATGCTGGTCTTCTCGAGGTCTGAGACGCTCGAACCTCGCTGACCGCGCATCGACGCCCCATATAAACGCGCTCGGCCACACGATGCGGCCGACCTGACCCTGCGATGAGATGGCTCCGAAACCCGATCCCGCCCGCCGCGTCGTCGCCGACAATCGCGCCGCTCGCTTTCATTACGCGATCTTGGAGACCCTTGAAGCCGGCATCTCGCTCACCGGCACCGAGGTGAAATCCCTGCGCAACGGCAAGGCAACGATCGGTGAGGCTTATGCGGGGCCTTCCGGTACCGACTTGATGCTGTTCAACGCCTACATCCCGGAATACCTGGAGGCGAACCGCTTCAATCACGACACCAAGAGGCCGCGCCGACTGCTCCTGCATCGCCGTCAAATCGACAAGCTCATCGGCGCGACGCAGCGTCAGGGCTATACGGTGGTTCCGCTGAAGATCTACTTCAACGATCAGGGACGCGCGAAGGTTGAGCTCGGCCTCGGCAAGGGCAAGCAGCTCCACGATAAGCGCGAGACCTCGAAGCAGCGCGACTGGGAGCGCGATCGCGCCCGCCTGTTGCGCGACCGGGGCTGATCCTCCCGCAACGCGCGGCGGCAGTGACCTTTCGCGTCGGGATGGCTCCCTGGAACTGCCGTCGCCGATCGACGATGGCGCATGTCGCTGTCTTGTTCGATAATGGCCGCCGGACGAATTTGAGTTTGCGTCCGAGCGGCCTTGCCGTCACGCCGCGGGTTCGCAGGCGCGTTGGCGCTTATTCCTCGACCGGTTCCTCGCCTGCGGCACCCTGCCGGATGCCGTAGCGGGTCTCGAGGCCGGGATTGCCGCGACCGGAGCGGTCTCCGAAATCCCGCGGCGCGCGGCCATTCTCGCTCGACGGACGCGCCGACCGCTCTCCGGGATCGCGGCCGACCTTGGCGATCAGGTGCACGAGATCCAAGAACTCATCGGCCTGCCGGCGGAGATCGTCGGCGATCATCGCGGGCTGGGTCTGGATCGTCGACACGACCGTAACCTTGACGCCGCGCCGCTGCATGGCCTCGACGAGGGAGCGAAAATCGCCGTCGCCCGAGAACAGCACCATGTGCTCGATATAGGGAGCGAGTTCGAGCGCATCGATCGCGAGCTCGATGTCCATGTTGCCCTTGAACTTGCGGCGTCCCATCGAATCCGTGAACTCCTTCACGGGCTTGGTGACGACGCGATAGCCGTTATAGTCGAGCCAGTCGATCAACGGCCGGATCGAAGAATATTCCTGGTCCTCAATCATAGCCGTATAGTAGAAGGCGCGGATCAGATTGTCTCGGCTCTGAAATTCCTTCAGCAAGCGCTTGTAGTCGATGTCGAATCCGAGCGCCTTGGTGGTCGCGTAAAGATTCGCCCCATCAATGAAGAGGGCGCTGCGCTGCAATGTGCTCATGGCACGATCCGTTCATGAACGAGGGCAATCAAGAGACGAATGCCGGCACCACACCAGCTCGGTGCCTTGGCGGGTTATTGTCGTATCGCCGGACGCTGACCTTCGAAAAAATGCGGCTCTCGCCCTGTGCGTTGAACACCCAAGTGAAAAATTTTCGCATCAAGGAAAAATGCGGCCCGCGCATCCGAAAATCTTCTTCGCACCAGCAAAAGTGCGTAGATCAGCGCGAAACAGCTTTGAAAGCCGGGAGGCTTTCTGTCAAGCGATAGTGTCGGGAAATGCGTCTCGGCTACGCGGAATACGCTGTTGCGCCCACGCAAAGGTGTAAATCCAAGGTAAAAAACACTAGGCGAATCTGGGTCCATGACCGTGAAAGACACGGTCAAACGCCATCACTCGATGCCCGTCAGGCTTTCCGCTGGGCCCGGCTGCCGGGCTTGACGGCCGGGAGAGCGGCGAGTTCCGGCGGCAGCGCATCGGCCGGGTAGGCTGGGATATCCAGGGTGACGAGCGACAGGAGCGGTCGTCCGATCTCGCCGCGTCCACCGGACCGATCGATGAGGCAGGCGGCGCCCACGATCTCTCCGGACTCTCCCTGCAGAGAAGCCAAGCATTCGCGGGCCGACAATCCGGTCGTGACGATATCCTCGACGATGATGGCGCGCGTGCCGCTCGGGATGCTGAAGCCACGCCGCAGCGTGAACGGACCGCCAGGATCGCGTTCGACGAAGATGGCCCGCGCCCCGAGATGGCGGGCCGTCTCGTATCCGGGAACGATTCCGCCGATCGCGGGCGATACCACGATGTCGATCGCACCGAACCGCGCTTGAATCGCCTCGGCCAGGGCTCGGCACAGGCGGTCGGTCCGCGGCGGCTCGGAGAAGATGGCCATCTTCTGCAGGAATACGCCGGAATGCAGCCCCGAGCTCAAGATGAAATGCCCTTCGAGCAAGGCCCCGGCGTCGCGGAACTCTTCGAGCACCTGCTCTGGGGTCATGGCGTCTGGGCTCCGCGGCGGGTGATGAGGCGGCACGCTTGTGACAGCGGCGGTCCGATCAGGCAAGCGAGACGGGGCGCTTACCCGTTGACGCGATCGACGCGACTGACCGCGCGCTTGCCGCGCAGTTCCGCGACGATCGCGTTGAGGTGCTTCAGATCCCAGACCGAGAGGTCGATGACGATGTCGGTGAAGTCCTGGGTCCGCCGCTTCATCGACAGGTTGTCGATGTTGCCGTCGTGATCGGCGATGACTTGGGCGATCTGGGCGAGGACGCCGGGCTCGTTGATCGATTGCAGGGCGATACGGGCGGGAAAGCGCTCGCTCGATCCCGCCTCCACATCCCAGCGAACGTCGAGCCAGCGTGCCGGCTCGTTGTCGAAGGCGGCCAGGGCAGCCGATTGGATCGGGTAGATCGTCACGCCGACCCCCGGCGTCAGGATGCCGACGATACGGTCTCCGGGCACCGCGCCGCCATTCGGCGCGAAGCTGACCGGAAGGTCGCCGGCGAGACCGCGGATCGGGATCGCGTCGGTCTGGCCGAGATCGCCGGTCCCATCCGGGAAGGTCAGACGCATGGTCTGATCCTTCGAGCGCGTCAGCCGACCCGCGCCATTCGCCGGCGGCTGCGCGACGGGCGCCGCTCCGGCGCGGCGCTCATCCTTGTAATCGGGGTAGACCGCCTTCACGACATCCCCCGAGAACATCTCGCCACGGCCGACCGCGGCGAAGACATCCTCGGTCGAGCCGCGGGCGAGGCGGGGCAGGGCGCCGCGGAGCTTGTCCTCGGAGAAGCTCTTGCCAGCCCGCTCGAAGGCGCGGTCGAGGATCTGACGGCCGAGGCCCGCATATTGCCGCCGGACCGCGGAGCGCGTCGCGCGTCGGATCGCGGCCCGCGCCTTCCCGGTGACGACGAGGGATTCCCAGGCCGCCGGCGGTGAGGCCCCGTCGGAGCGGGCGATCTCGACCTCGTCGCCGTTCGCGAGCTCGTGCAGCAGCGGCGCCATGCGGCCGTTGATCTTGGCGCCCACCGCCGTGTTGCCGACATCCGTGTGGACCGCATAGGCGAAGTCGATCGGCGTCGCGCCCCGCGGGAGAGCGATCAGGCGGCCCTTCGGGGTGAAGCAGAACACCTGATCCTGGAACAGTTCGAGCTTTGTATGTTCGAGGAACTCCTCCGGGCTGTCGCCCTCGGCCAGGAGCTCGATGGTCCGGCGCAGCCATTGGTAGGCGCCGCTCTCGGTCGCAAGGCGGGGATGGATGCCGCCGTCGTCCTTGCCGCTGGCTTCCTTGTAATGGGCATGCGCCGCGATGCCGTACTCGGCGATCTCGTCCATGGCCGCCGTGCGGATCTGCAACTCCACCCGCTGGCTCTTCGGGCCGATCACGGTCGTGTGGATGGAGCGGTAATCGTTCTGTTTCGGGGTCGAGATGTAGTCCTTGTAGCGGCCCGGGACCATCGGCCAGCTGGTATGGACGACCCCGAGCGCGCCGTAGCAATCGGCGAGGGTCTCGACCACGACCCGGAAGCCGAAGATGTCGGAGAGCTGCTCGAAGGCGACCGATTTGCGCTCCATCTTCGACCAGATTGAGTAGGGCCGCTTCTGCCGTCCGGTCACGGAGGCCGCGATACCGCGCGCGGCGAGCTTGGCGGTGAGATCCTGCTCGATGCTCTCGACGAGGCGCTCGGATTTCGTCGAAAGATCGCTGAGGCGCTGCGTGATCGTCGCGTAGATCTCGGGCTTGAGATTGCGGAAGGCGAGATCTTCCAACTCGTCGCGCAACTCCTGCATACCCATGCGGCCGGCCAGCGGCGCGTAGATGTCGAGGGTCTCCTCCGCGATCCTCACCCGCTTCTCGGGCGGCATGTGGTGCAGGGTCCGCATGTTGTGCAGGCGGTCGGCGAGCTTGACCAGCAGCACCCGCACATCCGCCGCCACGGCGAGCAGGAGCTTGCGGAAATTCTCGCCCTGCGCCGCCCGTTTCGAGACGAGGTCGAGCCGCTTCAGCTTGGTCAGGCCGTCGACGAGGGCGCCGATCTCGGGGCTGAAGATCTCCCGGATCTCGTCCAAGGTCGCGGCGGTGTCCTCGACGGTGTCGTGCAGCACCGCTGCCACGATGGTGGCGTCGTCGAGCCGGAGATCGGTGAGGATCGCGGCGACTTCGAGGGGATGGGCGAAGAAGGGATCGCCAGAGGCCCGCTTCTGCGTGCCGTGGGCTCGCATGGCGTAGACGTAGGCGCGGTTGAGCAAGGCCTCGTTCGCGGCGGGATTGTAGCGCTTGACTCGCTCCACGAGTTCATACTGGCGCATCATCCGCCGGCGGACCCTTCCCAAGGCTGTGGTGTTCGGGCGTTCCCGGTCGAACTGTCCCGCATTGCACGCGGACGCGCCAGACCTGACGGCGTCGCAGCATCGGTTTTCGCGACAGGAGTGCCCGCCAAGACGCGAAAACCCGGCCGTGGGGCCGGGTTCGTGCGGGGGCGGTGGTGGGCTCGCGGATCGCTCGCGCGAGCGGGCGGCTCAGTCGCCCTCGTCGTCGGTCTCGACCGGGGGCGCGAGGTTCTCGAGGCCGCGCAGGAGGTCTTCCTCGCTCATGCGGTCGAATTGCACGGCGCCGTCGTCGCTCGAGGATTGGGGCGCGACGGCGGCGGCGGCCGGCGAGGAGGAGAGCAGCGGCACCGTCTCGGCCTCGGGCTCGTCGACCTCGACGTATTTCTGCATCGAGTGGATGAGCTGTTCCTTGAGGTCGTCGGCCGTGATGGTCTCGTCGCCGATCTCCCGGAGGGCGACGACGGGGTTCTTGTCGCGGTCGCGGTCGAGGGTCAGGGGTGCGCCGGCGGCGAGGAGGCGGGCGCGGTGGCTCGCCAGCAGGACGAGCTCGAAGCGGTTCTCGACCTTGTCGATGCAGTCTTCAACGGTGACGCGAGCCATGGGCGGCGGCTCCTTCCTGAACCTGAAATGCCGGATTTTCGATGATGAACCGGCGTCTTACACCGGATGACGCCCTGCAACAAGCCGAGGCCGCCCGGCGTTCGGGGTTGTGCGATGCATTGTTGACACAGGGCGCCCGGCGGTGCGACTGCGCCGCGCTTCCCCAGGACCGAAGCGGAACAAATCATGAGCGATTCACTCATTTTCCCCGGCCAGGGCAGTCAGGTCGTCGGCATGGGCCGTGCCCTCGCCGAGGCCCACCCGCAAGCCCGCGCGGTGTTCGAGGAGGTCGATGCCGCGCTCGGCCAGAACCTGTCGCGGCTGATGTTCGAGGGGCCGGGCGAGGAGCTGACCCTGACGGCGAATGCCCAGCCGGCCCTGATGGCCGCGAGCCTCGCGGTGTTCCGGGTGCTCGAGGCCGAGCGCGGCCTCGATCTCGCGGGGGGCGTGCAGTGCGTCGCCGGCCACTCGCTCGGCGAGTATTCGGCCCTGGCCGCCGCCGGCACCGTCTCGATCACCGACGCGGCCAAGCTCCTGCGCATCCGCGGCGAGGCAATGCAGCGGGCGGTGGCACCGGGCGCCGGCGCCATGGCGGCCCTGATCGGGGCCGAGCCGGCGCAAGCCGCCGAGATCGCCGCCGAGATCGCCGCCGAGGCGGCCGGGGCCGAGATCTGCGACGTCGCCAACGACAATGGCGGCGGCCAGGTGGTGCTGTCGGGCGACAGGGCGGCGGTGGAGCGGGCGGTCGCGATCGCGCAGGGGCGCGGCATCAAGCGCGCCGTGATGCTCAACGTCTCGGCCCCCTTCCATTGCCGGCTGATGCAGCCCGCCGCCGAGGCGATGCGGGCGGCCCTGGCCGAGGTGGCGCTGAACGCCCCCGTGGTCCCGGTCTACGCCAATGTCACGGCGGCGCCGGTGACGAGCCCGGAGGCGATTCGCGACGCCCTGGTGCGGCAGGTCACCGGCACGGTGCGCTGGCGCGAGAGCGTCACGGCGATGGCAGGGGCCGGCGTCACCCGCTTCCTCGAACTCGGGGCCGGCAAGGTCCTGACCGGCCTCGTCAAGCGCATCGCCCCGCAGGCGACGGGGGCCGCCATCGGCACGCCCGACGACGTCGCCGCCTTCTCCAGAGCCTGAATCCGGAAGGACGTTCCATGTTCGATCTCACCGGCCGCAAGGCCCTCGTCACCGGCGCCACCGGCGGCCTCGGCGGCGCCATCGCGCGGGCGCTCCACCGCCAGGGCGCCACCGTGGCGCTCTCGGGCACCCGCCAGGAGGCCCTGGAGGCGCTGGCGCAGGATCTCGGCGGCGAGCGGGTCCATGTCAGCCCGACGAACCTCGCGGACGCCGCCGCGGTCGAGGCCCTGGTGCCGGCGGCCGAGGCAGCGATGGGCGGGCTCGACATCCTGGTCAACAATGCCGGCATCACCCGCGACAACCTCTTCATGCGGATGAAGGACGACGAGTGGGACGCCGTCATCGCGGTGAACCTCACGGCGGCCTTCCGGCTCTCGCGCGCGGCCGTGAAGGGCATGATGCGCCGGCGCCACGGGCGCATCGTCAATATCGGCTCGGTGGTGGGCGCCACCGGCAATCCCGGCCAGGGCAATTACGCGGCCGCCAAGGCCGGGCTCGTCGGCATGACCAAGGCGCTCGCCGCCGAGGTCGCCTCGCGCAACATCACGGTCAACTGCATCGCCCCGGGCTTCATCGCCTCGCCGATGACGGACGAGCTCAACGAAAAGCAGCGCGAGGGCATCCTCGGCCGCGTCCCGATGGGGCGGCTCGGCAGCGGCGACGAGGTCGCGGCCGCCACCATCTACCTCGCCTCGCAGGAGGCGGCCTACGTCACCGGCCACACGCTCCACGTGAATGGCGGCATGGCGATGTTCTGAGGCGGGGCGGGGGCCGCGCAGCCCGCGACGGTTGCACCGCCCCCTCCCTGGCAATCGGTGGAAAATGCCCGGAAAACCACAGGGATGAACGGTTCGTGAACCGGCTCTCGCCAGCGCCGGAACCCTGTGTTAACACCCCGGCAGCCGTGCAAGGGGGGTTGACGGTTCAGCGGGTTGCAAGTCCAAGACGACACGCGATCGGAGACCGGCCGCTTCCAATGTTCAGGGCCCGGCAGCGGCCGAAGCGGCCACGGCGCCATTCACCATCACGACTGACACACGAGGACCAACAACGATGAGCGATATCGCTGAGCGCGTGAAGAAGATCGTCGTCGAGCACCTGGGCGTCGAGCCCGAGAAGGTGGTCGAGGGCGCGAACTTCATCGACGATCTCGGCGCCGACAGCCTCGACACCGTCGAGCTCGTGATGGCGTTCGAGGAGGAGTTCAACGTCGAGATCCCCGACGACGCGGCCGAGACGATCCAGACGGTCGGCGACGCGGTGAAGTTCCTCGAGAAGAACTCCGCTTAAAACTTTTTCGACGGCGCGGACGGGGCCGAAACGCCCCGCGCGCCGTTTATGGTCAGACGAAAACGGTTTCGGGAATTCACGATGCGTCGGGTCGTCGTCACGGGTCTGGGTATGGTCACGCCGCTGGGCAGCGGGGTCGAGCACACCTGGAGCCGCCTGATCGCGGGAGATAGCGGTGCCTCGAAGGTCACGGCCTTCGAGACCGAGGATCTGGCCTGCCGCATCGCCTGCTCGATCCCGCTCGGCGACGGCAGCGAGGGCACCTTCAACCCCGACCGGTGGATGGAGCCCAAGGAGCAGCGCAAGGTCGATCCCTTCATCGTCTACGCGATGGCGGCGGCCGGCGAGGCCCTGGAGGATGCCGGCTGGGCGCCGAAGACCGACGCGGACCAGCACGCCACCGGCGTGCTGATCGGCTCCGGCATCGGCGGCATCGGGGGCATCTACGACGCCTCCGTGACGTTGCACGAGAAGGGGCCGCGCCGGATCTCGCCCTTCTTCATCCCCGGCCGCATCATCAACCTCGCCTCCGGCCAAGTCTCGATCGCGCATGGGCTGAAGGGCCCGAACCACGCGGTGGTCACCGCCTGCTCCACCGGCGCGCACGCTATCGGCGACGCCGCCCGGCTGATCATGCTGGGCGATGCCGACGTGATGGTGGCGGGCGGGGCCGAATCACCGGTGAACCGCCTCGCGCTCGCGGGCTTCGCCGCCTGCCGCGCCCTCTCGACCGGCTTCAACGCCGAGCCGACCCGGGCCTCCCGCCCCTATGACAAGGCGCGCGACGGCTTCGTCATGGGCGAGGGCGCCGGCATCGTGGTGCTGGAAGAATACGAGCACGCCAAGGCCCGCGGCGCCAAGATCTACGCGGAGGTGGTCGGCTACGGCCTCTCGGGCGACGCCTACCACATCACCTCGCCCTCGCCGGACGGCGACGGCGCCTATCGCTGCATGAGCGCCGCCGTGAAGCGCGCCGGCATCGACCCCTCCGAGATCGACTACATCAACGCCCACGGCACCTCGACCCCGATGGGCGACGAGCTGGAGCTGAAGGCCGTCGAGCGCGTCCTCGGCCCCGCCGCCGCCAAGGCCTCGATGTCCTCCACCAAGTCGGCCATCGGCCATCTGCTGGGCGCTGCCGGCTCCGTCGAGGCGATCTTCTCGGTGCTCGCCATCCGGGACGGCGTCCTGCCCCCGACCCTCAACCTCGACAATCCCAGCGTCGAGACCGCCATCGACCTCGTGCCGCACGAGGCGAAGCGCAAGCGGGTCGACGTGGTGCTGTCGAATTCGTTTGGGTTTGGCGGGACGAACGCGTCGCTAGTGATGCGGCGAGTTTGACGATCACGCGTCTCAAATGGATAATTAGCAGTTAATCAACAACTTAAGGCTGATCATCTTTAGTGATGATCAGCCTGAATTTTTTCAATACTTTTCAGCGGTACCGTGCGCTAATTTCCAAGCTAGGCCTTACTTGAACCGCTCAGTGTTTCGGTTCTTTCAGACTCCTTTGCCGAAATTTCTATGATGGGAGCGCTCGCAACATAATCTCGCTGCGCTGCGACAAACAAATTCACCCATCTCTTGATGGATTTTTTATAATCTTTTAAATATTGTGAATCGCTATTGATCAAAACGACAGCACTCTTGTCGTTCTCATGGTTCATAGCGATTCCTCCTCCGACACCGTCTTGGTAACAAAGCTTTAACGAAGGGTAAAGGGACCCGTTCCGAGATGGCCGAACTTATCAAAAGAATTGTTGAGCCTGAGTTATTTTTTGGAATAGTCGCGCCAATAGGCGCGGATGTCGAGATCACGATTAAAAATCTTTCGGATAGTCTAAAGGATTTCGGATATAGAGTTGTTGTAATTAAGATTACTGACATATTTAAGAAATTACACGAAAAATTGAAGCTTGCCGATAAACTTCATGAGGAGCCTCTCGAGCGCCGATACAAGTCATATATTGATTTTGGAGATAAGCTGAGAAAGCATTTCGCGGACGATACGCTGCTAGCTCAAATAGCGATCGCGCAAATCGGAGATGCCAGGGCGCAATTATTTCCGCCCGAGAATGAAGAGGTGCCGCATAAG
Organism: Methylobacterium soli; assembly: GCF_008806385.1. GTDB lineage: Bacteria > Pseudomonadota > Alphaproteobacteria > Rhizobiales > Beijerinckiaceae > Methylobacterium > Methylobacterium soli. The sequence goes on along the minus strand of NZ_VZZK01000002.1, from coordinate 169,693 downwards.
GTGGCGTATATAGTAAGGCAATTTAAGCGCAAAGAAGAAGTTGACTTATTTCGTATTGTGTACGGGAAGCTGTTCTTTCAAATCTCCGTCTATTCCCAAAGAAGTATAAGAGTTGAAAATCTTGCAAGAAAAATAGCAAATTCTCACAATTTAGCTGACCCAAATCGCTATAGAGATGCCGCTGAGAACTTGGTAAAAATAGATGAAAAAGAAATCGATAATGACCATGGTCAACGTGTCGGTGACATATTTCATGAGGCCGATTTTATAGTAAGTGCTGACGTCCCAAGCTACACGCCTAAAGCTCAAATATTACGGTTTATCGATCTTCTGTTTGGTTGTAACTCGATTTCGCCAACAAAGATCGAATATGGCATGTATATCGCCAGTCTGCTTCTTTAAGAACGATCGACCTGTCGAGACAGGTGGGGGCTGCGATATTTAGTGAGGAAGGAGAGGTTATATCGCTTGGCACCAATGAGGTTCCTAAAGCTGGCGACGGAACATACTGGACGAATGATGTTCACGATGACCGCGATTATAAAAGGGGTAAAGATTCGAACGACAAGCGCAAGAAAAAAATCTTATACGAGCTCATGCGTGCTTTCGACGAAAACGTTAAAATAGAAGAATTATTGAATATTACAAGAATAAAAAAATCCCAATTCATGGATGCGTTGGAGTACGGACGAATAATTCACGCTGAGATGTCAGCAATCTGCGATGGCGCCCGTACTGGACGGCTACTAAAGAATTCAATTCTTTATTGCACAACTTTTCCATGTCATATGTGCGCGAAGCATATTGTTGCTGCTGGTGTCTCAGAAGTGATTTTTCTTGAGCCATATCCCAAAAGTCTCGCTTCCGAACTGCATGGTGATGCAATCGAAATAGAAGGGCAGCCTCGAGGTATTTACAGTTCTTATCCCAAAACACTGTTTCGGCATTTTTACGGCGTTTCTCCGAAACGATATCGAGATCTATTCGAGAAGCACAAAAGAAAAGACGAAAACGGACAATTCTTACTTTGGGGCGAGGGTTCTAAGGCCCCTATCATTGATATACGAGTTCATCCGCAGCATTTTCATTTCGAGCCAATAGTTGTTAAGGAAACACTAGAAGTTCAGCTAGACAAATTTAGTATTCCTATCGAAATCGTCAAAATCGATCAGCTAGATCTTCGCTAAATCTTTCGTTGGGGTCGCCGCACAGCTACCACCCCCGCCGCTCCTGCTCCCCCGGCACGCGCCCATGCGGCGTCAATTGCGAAATCACCTCCGGCAGGACCTGCGCGAGCTGGGAGAGCAGCGCGTTGCGGTCGAGGCCGGTCTGGTGCTCCAGGGTGTCGAGAGTGTCGGGGCCGAGGGCGTCGGCGAGCTGGTTCGGCTGGACCGGGCGGTTCTGGCCGTGGCCGATCCAGGATTCGACGAGGTCGCCGAGGCCGCCGCGCTGGAAGCGCTCGATCAGGCCGTCGAGGCCGCCGAGATCGCCGCCCCCTGCCGGACCCCAGCCGCCGGCTTCGCCGCCACCTTGGCCGCCAATTCGGCCGCTATCCTGGGGCTCCCGGTCGAGATGGGCGTAGGGGCCGGCGCCGGGATCGCGGCCTGAGGCGCCGCCGTCGCCGGGGCCGTCGAGCATGCCGGAAAGGTCGCCGTAATCGCCGGGGGGCAGGGGCGCATCGCGGCGCCCGCCCTCGGGATCGTAGCCGCCGGGCTGGCCGAAGCCGCCGAGATCGCCGTGATCGCGTCCATAGGGGCCGGCCCCGCCGGAGCGGTCATCCTCCGGGCCGGGCTCGCGCGCGCCGCCGCCGGCGCGCCCGAAGATGTCGCCGAAGCCGCCGCTCGCGCCCTTGGCCAGCAGCAGCATCAGCAGGGCCTTCACCAGGGGCGACATTCCGGCGGAGGACCCGCCGGAGGAGGGGGCGCCGCGCCCGCCGCCGAAGACCTGGCCGAGAACGCCGCCGATGACCGAATCGAGGAGACCCATGATGCGCACTCCGTTGCCGGCCCCGTCGCCGCGCGGCGTCAACGGCCGAGCCCGGCACCGGGTTGCGCCGGAGGACGGGTCCTACTCGCCCGGCGCGCGCTGGTTCCTGGGCAGATGGTCGAGGGGGTTGGTGACGTTGCGCTTGGCGCCCCTGTCCGAGGCGACCACCGCGGTGGTGTTCCGGATGGCGCTCGGCGGCGCCACGTCGCCGGTGGGGCGGTTCGCCGCCGCGTTCCCCCGCAGCGTCGGCGTGCCGGACGGGAGGGTGCCGGCACTCGGCTGATCGTTCGGGTTGGCGGCCGATTGCGCCACGGCCGGCTCGCCCATCGGGGCGACCAGGATCGCGGCGGCGCCCGAGACCGCGAGGGCGCCGAGGAACAGGGCGGTGGCGGCGCCGCCGGCGCGGGGACGCAGGGGCGAGGCTTTCGGTATCCGGGCCTGGGGCATGACGGGGTCTCCCGATCGTCGCGAGAAGTGGGCGAGCCGCGCGGCTCTTCTGCCGGAGCTAAGACCGGATCGGGCTCCGGGTTCCGTCAGGCGCCGCCCGCGCGGCCCCAGCCCTGCCCGGAGGGCCGCGGCGCCCGCTAGAGCTGTTCCCGATCGCGGTGCGACGGGACCGTCGGCCGCGGCCGTGCCGAAGCGGGCGCGGATCCCCTCTCCCGTGCGGGAGAGGGACAGGGTGAGGGTCGAGACCTTTCAGAACGAGGTGCGCCCGATCGGCGCCCAGCCGGCGATACGACCGCATGCTCCATCCTGAAGGCGCTCATCCCTCACCCCAACCCTCTCCCGCACGGGAGAAGGGGCCCGCCGCGCTGCCCGCGCCGTCATCCCGAGACCGCGAAACGGAGCCCTGGAATGACGCTGTGCTTCACCTCTCCCGTCCGGGAGAGGTCGAGTCGGCGCGAGCCGACCGGGTGAGGGGTGCGACTTCTCCGGACAACGCGCACCCCTCACCCCAACCCTCTCCCGCACGGGAGAGGGGGGCCGTCGCGCCGAACCGGACCGGGGCTGCCGATTTTCCAGCCCGTTGCAACGCGATCAGGCGCGGCTCTAGCGCTTGCCGCCGCGGCCCTTGTATTTCGGGCGCTGGCCGCCGAGCCCTTGCGTCGAGCGGGGCTTCGGGCGCTCCTGGAACGGCAGGGCGCCGCCGAGAGGCAATTCGCGGTCGGTGCCCGGGCCCATATTGTCGAGGCTCGGCTTGGCGATGCGCGAGCCCTTGCGCCCGTACTTGCCGGCCTCGCGCTCCACGTCGGATTGGCGCGCCATCGGGTCGTCGGCGACGAGGAGCTCGGTGGCCTGCAGGCGCTTGAGCTCGTCGCGCAGCCGCGCGGCCTCCTCGAAATCGAGATCGGCCGCGGCCCCGCGCATGCGCTTCTCGAGATCCGCCATGACGGCCTTGAGGTTGTGGCCGACCGTGATGGCGTCCTTGGCCAGCCCCGTATCCACCTTCACGTGGTCGCGCTCGAACACGCTGTCGAGGATGTCGGCGATGCCGCGCTTGACCGATTGCGGGGTGATGCCGTGCTCGGCATTGTAGGCGAGCTGTTTCTGGCGCCGCCGCTCGGTCTCCGCCATCGCCCGCTCCATCGAGCCGGTGATCTGGTCGCCGTAGAGGATGCAGCGGGCATCGGCGTTGCGGGCCGCGCGGCCGATGGTCTGCACCAGCGAGGTCTCGGAGCGCAGGAAGCCTTCCTTGTCCGCGTCCAGGATCGCCACCAGGGCGCATTCGGGGATGTCGAGGCCCTCGCGCAGCAGGTTGATGCCGATCAAGACGTCGAAGGCGCCGAGGCGCAGGTCCCGGATGATCTCGATCCGCTCCAGGGTGTCGATGTCCGAGTGCATGTAGCGGACCCGGACATTGTTCTCGTGCAGGTACTCGGTGAGGTCCTCGGCCATGCGCTTCGTCAGCGTGGTGACGAGCGTGCGGTAGCCGGCCTGCGCCACCTCGCGCACCTCGCCGAGCAGGTCGTCCACCTGGCTCCGGGCCGGGCGCACCTCGATCACCGGGTCGACGAGGCCGGTCGGGCGGATCACCTGCTCGGCGAAGACGCCGTCGGTGCGCTCCATCTCCCACTTGCCGGGCGTGGCCGAGACATGGACCGATTGCGGGCGCATCGCGTCCCATTCCTCGAAGCGCAGCGGCCGGTTGTCGAGGCAGGAGGGCAGCCGGAAGCCGTATTCGGCGAGCGTCGCCTTGCGGCGGAAATCGCCCCGGTACATGCCGCCGATCTGCGGCACCGTGACGTGGCTCTCGTCGGTGAACACGAGGGCGTTGTCGGGCAGGTACTCGAACAGGGTCGGGGGCGGCTCGCCGGGCTTGCGGCCCGTGAGGTAGCGCGAGTAGTTCTCGATGCCGTTGCAGGCGCCGGTGGCCTCGATCATCTCGATGTCGAAGGTGCAGCGCTGCTCGATGCGCTGCGCCTCGATCAGCCGGCCCATCCGGGTCAGCTCCTCGACGCGGCCGTTGAGCTCGGTCTTGATGCCCTTGATCGCCTGCTGCAGCGTCGGGCGCGGCGTGACGTAGTGGGAATTCGCGTAGACCTTGACGAATTTCAGCTCGTTGATCTTCCGGCCGGTCAGCGGGTCGAACTCGACGATCGACTCGATCTCGTCGCCGAAGAGCCCGATGCGCCAGCCGCGATCCTCCAGGTGGGCGGGCCACAATTCGATCACGTCGCCGCGCACCCGGAAGGTGCCGCGGGCGAAATCCGACTGGATGCGCTTGTACTGGAGCGCCACCAGGTCGGCGATGAGCTGGCGCTGCTCGATCTTCTCGCCGAGGCTGACCGTGAACGACATCGCCGTGTAGGTCTCGACCGAGCCGATGCCGTAGATGCACGAGACCGAGGCGACGATGATGACGTCGTCGCGCTCGAGCAGCGCCCGGGTGGCCGAGTGGCGCATCCGGTCGATCTGCTCGTTGATCGAGCTCTCCTTCTCGATGAAGGTGTCCGAGCGCGGCACGTAGGCCTCGGGCTGGTAATAATCGTAGTAGGAGACGAAGTACTCCACCGCGTTGTCGGGGAAGAAGCTCTTGAACTCGCCGTAGAGCTGCGCCGCCAGAGTCTTGTTGGGCGCCAGGATCAGGGCCGGGCGCTGCGTCGCCTCGATCACCTTCGCCATCGTGAAGGTCTTGCCCGAGCCGGTGACGCCGAGCAGCACCTGGTCGCGCTCCTGCGCGTTCACGCCCGCGACCAGCTCCGCGATGGCGCGCGGCTGGTCGCCCGCCGGGGAGAATTCGGAGGCCAGCCGAAAGGGCACGCCGCCTTCCGATTTCTGCGGCCGCTCGGGCCGGTGGGGCACCCAGGTCTGCCCGTCCTTGAACAGCGGGTTGCCCTCGGTGAGGAGCTTCGAGAGCGCGTCGACCGTGGCCGAGACGCCGTCGGCGGCGAGCGAGGTCTCCTGCGCCTCCACGGCGCCCTCGGGGGCCGGCCCGTCCGCGCCGTCGCGCAGGCCCAGCGCCTGGGCGAGGCGCGGGTCGAGATCGGCCGCCCCGCCATGCGCGAAGGTGGCCTGCGGCGCCTCGCCGAAGCCCGTCGCGGGCGCGTCGGGCTTGCGCGCCCGGCCTTTCCGCTTCGGCTCGGGGAGGGCGGCCGGCCGCGGCGGGGTGTTGCTCACCTCGGGCAGGCGGTTGCGGTTGAGGGCCGGGTTCAGCAGCTCGGCCAGGAACGGGTCGAGGGGCTGCAGCTCGGGCTTCGACGCCTTGCCGGAGGCAGGGCGGGGCTTCTTCGGACTCGGCATGGTTCGAATATGGCGGTTCGGGACCGAACCGGAAAGGGCAGCCTCAGGCGACCGCGACCGCGATGGTCGCGCCGTCCATGAGCGAGAAGCGGATGCCGGCCGCGCGCAACGCCGCGACGGCCGCGTGGCGGGAGCGCTCCGCCCCCTCCGCGCCGTCCTCCAGCCGGCGGATGGTGGAGAAGGAGAGCCCGCTCACCGTGGCCAGATCCGTCATCGACCAGTCGAGGAGCGCCCGCGCGGCGCGCATGTGATGGCCGGTGACGCGCTCCTCCAGGCTGCGCCGCAGGTCATCCGAGGGCGGCGGCAGCGGCCGGTCCACCGGTCCGATGAAGTTCGTCCAGCTCTCGACAGACCCGAGGGCATTGCGCATCGGCACCATGACGAAGCGGAACCGCGCCCGCTCGCCGCCCGCCAGCGTGATGCGCGGGGTGACGTGCACGATCTGCTCGCTGAGGTAGAGCTCGCGCCCGTAGCTGCGCCAGTGCTGGCGCTCGTCGGCGACGACCGGGCGGGTCGGCTCCTCCAGCAGCGCCGCCTTCGGCAGCCCGGTCAGCGCCAGGTACTCGGCGGAGAAATCCGTGAACGGGTAGCACAGGGTCGAGGAGACGTAGCAGCGGGTCTGCTGGAACAGGGCCCAGCGGCGCCGCTTCTCGGCGGCCTGCGCCCGGGCGAGCCGCTCCTGCTCGGTGACGTCGAGGAGGAAGCCCGCGGCCGCGCGCGGGCGCCCGTCCGGCGAGAAGCTCACCTCGCCGCGGCTCTGGAGCATCCGCTCGCTCCCGTCCGGGCGGATCACCCGGAAGCTGTGGTTGCCCAGGATGCCGTCCCGCATCACCCGCCCGCCGGTCTCGAGCCTCTGGCGGTCCTCCGGATGGACACGGGAGAGCAGCAGCGCGTAGCTCGGCCTGACGCTGTCGGGTTCGAGGCCGAGCAGCCGGTACAGGCCCGGCGACCAGACCTGCAGGTTCGTCGCGAAGGTCCAGCCCCAATTGCCGGTCAGGCCGTAGCTCTCCACCAGCCGCAGGAACTCGCGCGACGAGAAGACGAGGGAGGCGGCGCTGGGGGGCGGGTTCATCATGGGCCTCAGAGCTTGGCGACCGCGATGGTGTTGCCGTCGAGGAGCGAGAAGCGGATGCCGGCCGCCCGCAAGGCGGCGGCGGCGGCGTGGCGGGAGCGGGATGCGGTGGCCTCGCCGTTATCCTCGAGGCGCCGGACCGTCGAGAAGGACAGGCCGCTGGCTTGCGCGAGCTCCATCATCGACCAGCCGAGCAGCGCCCGCGCCGCGCGCAGGTGCCCGCCGTCGAGATTCTGCTCCAGGCCCTGCTGGAGCTCGCCGCCGGAGGCGGCCATGTGCGTCTCCATGGGCGTGATGGCGGCCGTCCAGCTGGAGAGCGACCCGTCCGACTCGTAGACCGGCACCACCGTGTAGCGGAACCGCGCACGCTCCCCGTCGACGAGCTTCAGGGTGGGCCGGGTGATGAAGGGCTTGCCGGTGCCGAGGAGGCGCGGGGTCTCCTCGAGCCAGCGCGACCATTCCTCCGGGACGACATGGGCCAGCCAGTTGTCCAGCAGGTCCTGCCGCGTCAAACCGGCCAGGGACACGAGGTCGGCCGGATACTCGACGAAGGGCACGACCCGGTTCGAGCAGGTGAAGATGCGGGCCTGCTGCGCCAGCGCGTGCTCGCGCTGCTTCTCGATCATGCTGATCCGGCTGAGCGTCTCGCGCTCGCTCACGTCCATGATCATGCCGGCCGCGTTCCGTGGCTGTCCCTCCGGCGTGACATAGACCTCGCCGCGGCTCGACAGAATCCGCATCGTTCCGTCCGGGCGGATCACCCGGAAGACGTGGCTGCGCAAGGTGCCGTCCTGCCGAACCTGGTCGGGCGTATCGAGGCTCGCCCGGTCATCGGGATGGACGAGGCTCAGGAGCAGCGCGTAGCTCGGCCTGACGCTGTCGGGTTGCAGGCCGAGCAGGCGGTAGAGGCCCGGCGACCAGACCTGCGCGTTCGTCGCAAAGGTCCAGCCCCAGGTGCCGCTCAGCCCGTAATTCTCGATCAGCCGCAGGAATTCCTGCGACGAGAAGGCCGGGAGGGCGGTGTTCGGGAAAGCGATCACGGCTGGCCTCAGATCCGGGCCACGGCGAGGAGGTCCCCGTCGATGAGCGAGAAGAGGATGCCGGCCGCCCGCAGCGCGGCGACGGCCCGGTGGCGGGAGCGGGCGGCCGTGGATTCGCCGTCCTCCTCGAGGCGCCGGACCGTCGAGAAGGACAGGCCGCTGGCTTGCGCGAGGTCCATCATCGTCCAGCCGAGAAGATTCCGCGCCGCGCGCAGATGGCGCCCCTCCACCATCGTCTCCAGGGCCTGGCGGCCCTGGCCGGTGGCGCGCAGGGCCCGGCCGACCGCCGGCCGCACGAACAGGATCCATTCCTCGATGAGCCCGTCCCGATCGCGGATCGGGACCGGGCTGGTTCGGAAATCGGCTCTCTGCCCGCCAACCAGGATGAAGGGATGGACCTGCGTGAAGGGTTGGCCGCGGGCATACCCGACCTCGAAATTCTCGCGCGACGCCTCCCGCGCGTCAATCGGCATCACCCGGAAGGAATCCTCGGCCATATGCTCGTAAGGCAGGCCGGTCAGGATCACGGCCTCGGGCGGCGGGGCGAAGGGATCGGTGGCCTCCGGCGCGGGCGAGAAGCTGCGCCGGAACGAGAAGATGCGGGCTTCCTCGAACAAGGCGCGGCCGATCGCCCGCTCGCGTGCCAGGACCTGATTGAGGCGCTCCTGGTCCGTCACGTCGAGGAGCAGACCGCGCGCCGCGCGCGGGCGACCGTCCGGACCGACGAAGACCTCGCTTCGGCACTCCACGATCCGCACGCTTCCGTCGGGCCGGACGATCCGCACGGTGTGGTTGCGCGGCAGCCCGTCCCACTTGATCTCGGCTTCGGTGTCCAGGATGTTCCGGTCCTCCGGGTGCACGAGGCTGCAGAGCAGCGCGTAGCTCGGGTGAACGAAGCCCGGCTCCAACCCGAGGATGTGGAAGACGCCCGGCGACCAGACGTGTTCGTGCGTGGCGAACGTCCATCCCCAGGTTCCGGTCAGGCCGATCCGCTCGATCAGGCGCAGGAACTCGCGGGACGAGAAGGCAAGCGTCTCGGCGCTCAGTCGCATTCCCACGGATGCGCCTCACACCTTCGCGACTGCGACCGCGACGGTCGCGCCGTCGATCTGCGAGAACCGGATCCCGGCCGCCCGCAGGGCCGCGATCGCCGCGCTTCGCGAGCGGTCGGCGGCGCCGTTCGGGTTCTCTTCGAGGCGCCGGACCGTCGAGAACGAGAGGTGGCTCGCCTCGGCCAGATCCGTCATCGACCAATCGAGAAGGCCGCGCGCCGCGCGCAGGTGATGGCCCTCGATCGTCGCGTCGAGGTCGCTTACCTCCCGGCGGGCGTCGCCGGAATCCTCGTCGATCGGCTCGGCGAGGCCGATCCATTCCGTGATGACCCCGTCGGGCCGCCGCATCGGCACCAGCGTCATCTCGAACGATCCGTGGCCGCCCTCCCGGCGGGCGAGCAGCCCGGTCGCCGTGAAGCTGCGGCCGGTCTCGAACCCCGCCGTCAGATTCGCCCGCCAGCGCGCCCGCTCGTCCGGCGGGAGGTCCACGAGCAGGGCCCATTCCGGCGCATCCTGCCCGCCATGCCCGGGTGTGAAGACGTGCAGGGTGACGCCGGCCTCGTCGCGCAAGGCCTGCCTGCCCTTCAGGGCGACGCTCTGGGCCCGCTCGCGCTGCTTCTCGCCCGTGACGTCGAGGACGATGCCGGCTGCGGCGAAGGGCCGGCCATCGGCGGTGCGGTAGGTCTCGCCGCGGCTCGACAGGATGCGCATCGATCCGTCCGGGCGGATCACCCGGAAGCTGTGGCTGCGCAAGGTGCCGTCCTGCCGGATCCGGTCGGGCGTATCGAGGCCGGCCCGGTCATCGGGATGAACGAGGCTCAGGAGCAGCGCGTAGCTCGGATCCACGATGTCGGGTTGCAGGCCGAGCAGGCGGTACAGGCCCGGCGACCAGACCTACGTGTTCGTCGCGAAGCTCCAGCCCCAGGTGCCGGTCAGCCCGTAATTCTCGATCAGCCGCAGGAACTCCCGCGACGAGAAGGGCGGATCAGGGGTGACGTGGGGGTAATTCACGGGCGCGTCGTCCTGCATGAACGCTCACGACGTTCCGGGTCTGCGCGTTTCAGAATCGTGCTGACGGCGATATTCGCGCAGCAAATTCCGGTCGATCCAGCATTGGCGATTCCGCACGATCCGTAAACAGTCGTACATTCTCGAAGCTTGGCGGGACCATCGGGGCAAGTTCTGAAAATTTCGGTTCCGACGCCGTGACCACAAAAAGTGAACACGACCCGTAATCTTAGGAAACTAACATAGGATAATCATGGATTCTTCGAGGTTTCAAGGGGCCTGGAATCGCTTGTGTTCACGTCTGCGTCGGTCCGTCACCGCCCTGATCTCGTGAAGCGGCCGGGCGAAGGGCCGGCGCGCCGGGCTGGACAGAACCCGGCCTTGGCGCCAGATGCGCGGGATCGCTCTCCGCACGAGGCCCCGATGGACACCCCCCCGAAATCGCCGCCCGCCCTCGACGACGCGACCCTCGCCTTCGCGGGCCGCGTCTTCCAGCACGCCCGGATGGGCCATGCCGAGGAACTGGCGGAGCTGTTCGGCCAGGGCCTTCCGGCGAACCTGCGCAACGACAAGGGCGACAGCCTGCTGATGCTCGCGGCCTATAACGGCCAGCCGGACGCCACCCGGGTCATCCTGGAGGCCGGGGGCGACCCGGAACTCGCCAATGACCGGGGCCAGACGCCGCTCGTGGGCGCCGCCTTCAAGGGCGAGATCGAGATCGCCCGCCTGCTCCTCGCCCACGGCGCCGCCGTCGATGGCGGCGGCCGCACCGCGCTGATGACGGCGGCGATGTTCAACCGCGTCGAGATGGTCGACCTTCTCCTCGCCCACGGGGCCGATCCCGACCGCCGCGATCCGGGCGGCCAGACCGCCGCCGAGATGGCCCAGGCCATGGGGGCGGCCGACACTCCGGCCCAGCTGGCGCGGGCGCCCCGGCCGGGCGCCTGAGCCGCCACGCCGATCCGAACACGACATCACGCCGAACGAACCCTAGGGAGGAACCGACCCCGCATGAGCCGCCTCGCTTTCCGCCCGCGCGCCGCCGCCCTCGCCGCCGCCCTGGTGCTCCTCGCGCCGGCCGCCCGCGCCCAGGAGGGGGCCGCGGATTGGCCGATGTTCGGGGGCGGCCACGACAACCGGCACTACGCGCCGCTGGCGGCGATCGACCGGGGCAATGTCGGGCGCCTGCGCCCGGCCTGGATCTTCCAGACCGGCGTGACCGGCTATTTCCAGGCCGAGCCCGTGGTGGTGGACGGGGTGATGTACGTCTCCACCACCGGCAACCACGTGGCGGCGCTCGAGGCGAAGTCGGGCCGGGTGCTCTGGACCTACACCCACAAGGCCCGCACCGAGAAGATCTTCGGGCCGCCCTCGAACCGGGGCGTCGCGGTCTCGGGCGGCCTCGTCTACGAGGCCACCATGGACGGGCGCGTCATCGCCCTCGACGCGCGGACCGGCAAGGTCGTGTGGGACCACGAGGCGGTGCGCCCCGAGGAGGGCGAGACCGAGACGGCCTCGGCGCTGGCGGCGCAACTCGGCGACAAGCCGATTCAGGGATCGAGCCGCCTCGGCTTCAAGATGCCGCCCCTCGTCGCCGACGGGCTCGTGATCGTGGGCGTGGCCGGCGCCGGCTACGGGCTCCATGTCGAGGACGACAAGGGCGGCCTCGACGGCGGCTCGGTGGTGGGGATCGAGGGCGGCTACGGCCGGCGCGGCTGGCTCGCGGCCTACGACGCGAAGACCGGCGCCGAGCGCTGGCGCTGGTACGTCACCAAGGCGGATGGCTGGGAGGGCGGCTTCGTCGCGACGACCGCGGACGGCGAGCCGCTCCACCGCGACATCGCGGCCGAGCGGGCCGCCGCGCCGCAGAACCGCGAGGCCTGGCGGGTGGGCGGCGGCTCCCTCTGGATGACGCCGGCCTTCGACCCCGATCTCGGCCTGATCTTCCTCGGCACCGGCAATCCGGCGCCGCAGAATTTCGGCCTGACCCGGCCGGGCGACAACCTCTACACGATGAGCCTCGTGGCCCTCGACGTGAAGTCCGGGGCGTTGCGCTGGCACTTCCAGCAGGTGCCCCACGACGAGTGGGGCTACGACGTGGCGAGCCCGCCCTTCCTGCTCGACTACCCGACGCCGCAGGGGCCCGTGAAGGCGGTGGCGCAAGGCTCCAAGACCGGCTGGCTCTACGTCCACGACCGGGCCACCGGCAAGCTCCTGGCCCGTTCCGAGCCGCTGATCCGGCACAAGAACCTCTACGCACCGCCCACGCCCGAGGGCACGATCGTCAGCCCCGGGCCCCTCGGGGCGATCTCCTGGCACCCGGTCGCCTACGACGCGGCGACGGGGCTCGCCTACGCGCAGATCCGCCACGGGGCGGCGACCTACACGGTGAAGACCGTGCCGGCCGCGCCGGGGCGCCCGGAGATCCGCTACACCGAGACCAGCGAGGCGCGGGGCGAGCCGTCCTTCAGCACCCTCACGGCCGTCGACCTCGCTCAGGGGGGCGCGATCGCGTGGTCGCAGAAGGCCGGGAGCCGGCTCTCCGGCGGCACCCTCGCGACCGCCGGCGGCCTCGTTTTCTCCGGCGAGGAGGACGGGCATCTCGACGCCCACGACGCGCGGACGGGCGAGATCCTGTGGCGCTTCCAGTGCGGCGCCGGCATCGGCGGCCCGCCCGTGAGCTTCGCCGTGGACGGGCGCCAATACGTGGCGGTGGCGGCGGGCGGCGCCTCCTTCACCAAGGGCTCCGGCTTCGGCACGGGCGACGCGCTGGTGGTGTTCGCGCTGCCGGATTGAGGCGGGAGGGCGCCGTCAGCCCGCGATCATCCGGTGCGAGGCGCGCAGGCGCAGGCCGAACACCGCCATCATCATCATGCAGCAGGTGGCGTTGTTGCCGTTCAGGAGCACCGATTCGAACGAGGCCGAGATCACCGCGAAGAACCACAGGCGCAGGAACAGCATCGTGGCCGGGTCGATGCCCTGTCCGGCGGTGATCCGCTGCAGGTCGCGCACGGGCGCGATCAGGTAGGCGAGAAGGACGAGCGCGAGCCCCGGCATCCCGAGCATCAGGGCCGCGTCGATATAGGCGTTGTGGCCGTGGCGGGCCGTGTTCACCCAGGTCTGGATGTCGCCGGTCGCGTACATGGTGCGCTCGGTCATCCAGAAGGCGCCGTAGCCCCAGCCCTGGAGCGGCCGCAGCAGGATGTTCTCCACGGCGAATTCCCAGATCTCGCTGCGGCCGGTGAACGAGGCGTCGCTCAGCACCACGTCGAGGAGGTCCTTCACCGGCGGGAGGAAGACCGAGCCGATCGAGACCAGGGCGAAGCCCGCGACCGGGCCGAGCAGCAGGAGCGTGCGCAGGAAACCGCCCCGGAAGACGCGGCAGAGCGTCGTCACCGCGAAGACCACCGGCAGCGTCGCCAGCGCGGTCTTGGAATTGGTGCCGATCAGGAAGGCCGCGGCGAGGAGCACGAGCAGCCAGCCGTAGAGGCGGCTCGCGCTGGCCGCGACGTAGAACCCGACGAAGATGAGGATCACCATCACGGCGCCCGCCTCGTTCTTGAACGGGAAGATGCCGCGCCAGAGCCCGGCATGGCTCGGATCGGCCTGGACGTCGAAGGGCGAGTGCACCGCGAGATGCGGCACCAGGGCGACCCCCAGGAAGGACGGGATCAGGATCACCAGGGCGGCGGCCGCCAGGGTCAGGGCGAATTGCCGGGCGGAGCGGGCCACCACCAGGATCCCGGCCGACAGCATGGCGGCGATGACGAGCAGGATCGCCCGGCGGACCGACAGCAGCGGCTCGACCGAGGTGAAGATCGTGATCGCCAGCCAGGTCGCCAGGGCGAGGAGCGGCCAACTCGCCAGGGGCCGGAGCCGCTCGAGGCCGAGGCGCCAGAGGGCTCCCGCCATGGCGAGGCCGAGACCGAGGAACAGGAGCTGCGTCACCAGGCTGCCGTCCTCGGCGGCCGCCAGCAGGGTGCGGTCGCTGAGATCGCTGAACCAGAGGTGGTTCCAGAGCACGACCAGCGTGGTGCCGTTCAGGGCGACCCGCTGCCAATCCGGGAGATCGCGGGCGGGGCGCGCGCCGGCAGCCGGCTCGAGGGCGTCGATCTCAGCTGCCGAAGACACGGGCGGCGCGGCCTCATCGCGTGGGACGAGCGTCGGGAGAGGCTCGAAGATCCATCCTAGCCCGGAAACCCCGGGGCCGGGGCGCCGGCTGCGCCGTCATGCCCAGCTATCGCCCCGTAAGGTTGACGGCACCGGGCGCCTCAGCGGACGCGCGCCGCCGTCAGCGGGCGGGGCGCCGTCTGGCCTTGCAGGAAGGCCGCCATCTCGGCGAGCTCGGGCGCCTTCGAGCGGAAGGTCACGGAGAGCGCCAGCAGGGTGTCGGCATGGTCGAGGCCCGGATAGACCCGCTCCTGCACCGGCACGTGGGCGGCGCGCAGCTTGGCCGCGAGGCTCTGGGTGTTGCGCGGGCGCACGACCGTGTCGCCGTCGCCCGTGGCCAGGAAGGCGGGCGGCGAGTGCGGCCCCGCGAAGCTGATCGGCTGGGTCGCGGCCGGGTCCGGCGCCTCGCCGAACACCTGGGCGGCGGTGCCCTTGTCGAAGGGCAGGAAGTCGTAGGGGCCGGAGAGCCCCGCCACCGCCCGCACCACCTTCGGGTCGACGCCCGCCGCCCGCAGGTAGCGCGGATCGAGCCCGAGCATCACGGCGTTGTAGGCGCCCGCCGAGTGGCCGGCGAGGACGATCCGGCGCGGGTCGCCGCCATAGGCCGCGATGTTGTCGCGCACCCAGGCGATGGCGGCCGCCCCGTCCTCCAGGAATCCGGGGAAGCGCACCTCCGGATAGAGGCGGTAATCCGGCAGCACGGTGACGAAGCCCTGGGCGGCCAAGGCCTGCCCGACGAAGGCGTAATCCTCCTTGGTGCCGCTCTTCCACGAGCCGCCGTAGAAGAACACCAGGACCGGCGCGTTCGTCGCCCCGGCCACCGGCACGAACACGTCGAGGCTCTGGCGGGGGTGGTTGCCGAAGGGCTGGTTCTTCAGGGCCTGGCGGCCGCCGCTGTCGCGCGGGCCGATGGCGTCGAACAGCGCCAGCGGCGAGCAGGCGCTGATGCCGAGCGCCGCGAGGGCGAGGCAGGCAAGGCTGACGATGGCGGTGAAGGCTCTGATCATGAATCTCTCGGCTGGCCCCCCCTGATCGCATGCCGGTTCGGGCGGATTCATGACCAAGGTAGGATTTCGGACGATGGCGGCGCCGCGCTCACGTCCTCAGGACGATGCAGGCGCCCCCGACCTGGCGGATCCGGCCGCAGAGGCCGTCGGCCGCCTGCCGGCTCTGGGCCGGGATGCGGATGCGGTAGAAGGCCCGGGTGCCGCGGTTGCGCAGGCGCGTGCCGATGATCATCGGCCGCACCTCGCCGATCACCTGCGCGTAGGCCGAGCGCGCCCGCGAGAAACTCTGCAGCGCGAGCGATTTCGAGAAGTTCCCGGCAAGCTGGATCCCCCAGGGCGCCGCCGGCCCCTCGTTGAGCCCGGGCGCGAAGCGGTCCCCCCGCGAGGGGATGCGGAGCGCCGCGGTGACCTGGAGGCAGGTCTGCGGCGCCTCGGCGCGCGTCTCGGCAACGGCCCGCTTCTCTGCCCTGGCCTTGTCCGAATGCGCCTCCGCGTCCTTTCCGGATTCTTCGCCGCTGCCCGAACCCTTGCCTTGAGCGGATTCTTTGTCCCTGGCGGAATCCTTGTTCTTGGCGGGATCCTTGTTCCTGGCGGAATCCTGACCCTCGGGCGGTCCCATCTCGACGGCGCTGCCGGCACCGCGCCAATCCTCCGCGGGCTGGCCCGTGATGGCGTAGACGTAGGAGCGGGTCTCGGCGGGCAGCCCGCCCGAGCCCGCGAGCCAGTTCGTGACCCGGCCCGGGCCGCCGTTATAGGCCGCCGCCGCGAGGCCGAGATTGCCGAACTGGCGCCTCAGATCCGCCAGCAGGTGGGCCGCATGCGGGATCGCCTGTTCGGGGTCGAAGGGATCGAGGAGGCCGCGCTCCCGCGCGGTGCCGGGCATGAACTGCGCCACCCCTTGCGCCCCCACCGGGCTGACGACGCCGACCCGGAAGCTGCTCTCGCGCCAGATCAGCCGCGTCAGGAACGGCACGGGCAGGCCCCGCGCCTTGGCGGACCCCTCGATCAGGCGGCAGAGGGCTTGCTCCACGGTCTCGGTCGCGCCCTCCGAGGGCGCGGCGGCGGCGGGAGCGGCGAGCAGGAGGGCGCCGAGCAGGGCGGCCGGCATCCGGAGCGAGGGCATGTTCACCGCGCCGGTTCTAGCGTGAACCGGCTCAGGTTCAATCCGCCGCGCCGCCCGCACGGCGTCGCGGTTCGCCCTGGCGCCGCCGCCGCGCTATAACCGCCGGACCCCGCCAGAGCCCCGCTCCCGAGGCAGCCCCGATCCCCATGACCGAACCGCTCCTGTCCGTCGAAGACCTCTCGGTCGCCTTCCGTACGCGGGAGGGGGAGACGCGGGCGGTCGACCGGGTCAGCTTCACGATCGCGCCGGGCGAGACCCTGGCGCTCGTGGGCGAATCGGGTTCCGGCAAGTCGGTGACGGCGCTCTCGATCCTGCGCCTCCTCGACGGCGCCGCGCATCATCCGGGCGGGCGCATCGTCTTCAAGGGTCGGGACTTGCTGGCGCTGCCCGAGCGCGCCATGCGCGACGTGCGCGGCGCCGACATCACGATGGTGTTCCAGGAGCCGATGACCTCCCTCAACCCGCTGCACTCGATCCAGCGGCAGATCGGCGAGGTCCTGGCCCTGCATCGCGGCCTCACGGGCCGAAAGGCCCGCGCCCGCATCCTCGAACTGCTCGAACTCGTCGGCCTGCGCGACGCGGAGCGGCGCATGGGCGCCTACCCGCATGAATTGTCGGGCGGGCAGCGCCAGCGCGTGATGATCGCGATGGCGCTGGCCTGCGAGCCGGACCTCCTGGTCGCCGACGAGCCGACCACCGCCCTCGACGTCACCGTTCAGGCGCAGATCCTGTCGCTGCTTGCCGACCTGCAGAAGCGCCTCGGCATGGCGATGCTGTTCATCACCCACGATCTCGGCATCGTGCAGCGGATCGCCAGCCGCGTCTGCGTGATGCTGCAGGGCGCGATCGTGGAGGCGGGGCCTGTCGCGGAGGTCTTCTCGAGGCCCCAGCACGCCTATACCCAGCGCCTGATCGCCTCCGAGCCGAAGGGTCGGGCGAACCCGGTGCCGCCGCAGGCGCCCTTCCTGATCGAGGCCGGGCCGCTCAAGGTCTGGTTCCCGATCCGGGAGGGCCTCCTCCGGCGCACCACAGGCCACATCAAGGCGGTGGACGGGGTGCAACTCCTCGTGCGCGAGGGCGAGACCGTGGGGGTCGTCGGCGAATCGGGCTCCGGCAAGACGACGCTCGGGCTCGCGCTCCTGCGGCTGACGGGCTCGGAAGGCCCCATCGTCTTCCTGGGCAAGCCGATCGACGAGCTCGGCGTCGGCGCGATGCGGCCCCTGCGGCGGGACATGCAGGTGGTCTTCCAGGATCCCTACGGCTCCCTCTCGCCCCGGATGTCGGTGGCCGACATCGTGGCCGAGGGGCTGGTGGTGCAGGGCGAGATCCGCACGGGCGCCGAGCGTCGGGCGGTGGTGGCGCAGGCGCTCACCGATGTCGGGCTCGATCCCGCCGCGATGGACCGCTACCCGCACGAATTCTCCGGCGGCCAGCGCCAGCGCATCGCCATCGCGCGCGCGATGGTGCTGAAGCCCCGCTTCGTCGTCCTCGACGAGCCGACCTCGGCCCTTGACCGCTCCGTGCAATCGCAGATCGTCACCCTGTTGCGGGACCTGCAGCGGGAGCGAAAGCTCGCCTACCTGTTCATCAGCCACGACCTGAAGGTGGTGCGGGCGCTGGCCAATTACGTGCTGGTGATGCAGCACGGCCGCGTGGTCGAGGAAGGTCCGGCCGACGAGATCTTCGCCAGGCCCAGGACCGAGTACACCCGCACCCTGTTCTCCGCCGCCTTCGCGATGGAGAGCGCGACCGTGGCGGATACCGAGACCGTCTGAGCCGATGCCCCGCGCCCTCCTGATCGTGCTCGATTCCGTCGGCATCGGCGGCGCGCCGGATGCCGACCGCTACGGCGATGCCGGGGCCGACACGGTCGGGCATATCGCGGAGGCCTGCGCCGCCGGCCGGGGCGACCGGGACGGGCTGCGCCGGGGCCCCCTGGCCCTGCCGCACCTGAGCGCCCTCGGGCTCGGCCTCGCGGCGCGAGGGGCCACGGGCCGCGTCCCGCCGGGCCTGGAGCCGGTGGCGCCCGTGCGGGGCCTCTACGGACACGCGGTCGAGACGGCGGCCGGCAAGGATACGCCCTCCGGCCATTGGGAGATCGCGGGCCTGCCCGTCACGGAGGATTGGGGGCATTTCCCCGACGCGCATCCGGCCTTCCCGGCGGCGCTGACCGAGGCGCTGATCGCGCGCGGTGGGCTCCCGGGCATCCTCGGGGACGCGCATGCCTCGGGCACCGCCATCATCGACGCGCTCGGGCCCGAGCATGTCCGGACCGGCAAGCCGATCTGCTACACCTCCGCCGACAGCGTCTTCCAGATCGCCGCCCACGAGGAGACGTTCGGCCTGCAGCGCCTCTACGAACTTTGCGCCCTCGCGCGCGAACTCTGCGACCCCTACCGGATCGGGCGCGTCATCGCCCGGCCCTTCGCGGGCACGCCGGAGGCGGGGTTCCGGCGCACGCCGAACCGCAAGGATCTCGCCGTCGCGCCGCCCGGCGCCACCCTGCTCGACGCGCTGGCGGAGGCCGGACGGAGCGTGGTCAGCGTCGGCAAGATCGGCGACATCTTCGCCCACCGCGCCACCGGCCGCGAGATCAAGCCCGGCGGCAACGCCGCCTGCCTCGATGCCGCCCTGGCGGCGTTCCGGGCCCTGCCGGAGGGCGGCTTCGTCTTCCTCAACCTCGTGGATTTCGACACCGAGTACGGCCATCGCCGCGACGTGCCGGGCTACGCGGCCGAGCTCGAGGCCTTCGATGCGCGCCTCCCCGGGATCGACGCGGTGCTGGGGCCGGGGGATCTCTGCCTCGTCACCGCCGACCACGGCAACGACCCGACCTGGCACGGAACCGAGCACACCCGCGAGCAGGTCCCGATCCTCGGCTTCGGGCCCGGCATCATTCCCCGCGACGTCGGCCTGCGCGCGAGCTTCGCCGATATCGGCGCCGAAATCGCCCGGCATCTCGGCTTGCCGGCCCCGGGGGCGGGGCGCGCCTGGGGCTAGGGCCGGGCTCAGGGCGGGGGCGGTTCCGCCTCCTCGGCGGCCAGCGCCCGGATGTCGGCCTCGGTCGCCGCCTCGGGCGGCTTGCGCAGGCGCAGCGCCCGGGTGGGCCGGCCCGCCCGCATCACGAGCACGATCGTCTCGGTGTCGGGGCAGCCCGGATCGGGGCAGGCCATGGCGTTGACGTGGAGCGCGTCCTCGGGCCCGAGCGCGAGGCCGGCGACGAGATCCGCCTTCAGGCGCGCGCAGGCGGCGGCCTGCGCCGCCGAGCGCGCCCGCCACGCCTTGATGCCCAAGATCGGCATGGCGGTTCAGGCCCCCGGCATCGTCGGGCTGGCCCCGCGGCAGGGCCGGCCGGCGGGTCGATCGCGATCGGGTCGCGGCATGGGTTCGGGCTCCAGGCTGTAACAGTGTTTCATTGCGGTGATCCGTGCCTGTCAAGCCGCACCTGTGCAGCAACCGCTCTCCGGCGCGCCGACGGTGTCGAAAAACCGCATCCGCGTGTTAGGGGAAGACACGAGCCTGAAACGAAACGCCCACGGCCCCCTCGCGACGGGGCCGCGTGCGAGGAGGACCCCTTGCGACCCTGGCGCGAAGGACCGGGTGACCGGCGCAGCTACCACCACGGCAACCTCAAGGAGGCCCTGATCGAGGCGGCGCGCCGGTTCATCGCCGAGCGCGGCGTCGGCGGCTTCACCCTGGTGGATGCGGCCCGCCTCGTCGGCGTCACCCCGGCCGCGCTCTATCGGCATTTCCGCGGGCGCGAGGCCCTGCTCGAGGAGGTGGCGGGCCGCGGCTTCACCGACCTCGCCGAGCGCCTCGCCCGGGCGCTGACCTCGCGCGGCACCCCGCTGGAGCGCTTCACCCGCATGGGCGAGGCCTATCTCGCCTTCGCGGAGGAGGAGCCCGGCTATTACGCGGCGATCTTCGAGACCCGCGGCGGCCATCTCGGGCCGCAGGCCGCCGAGCGCCCGAGCCCGTTCGACCTGCTGGTCGAGGCCCTGCAATCGACCTTCCCGGACGGCTTCGGGGGCGTCGACCCGCGCTTCATCGCCCTCGAGGTCTGGGCGCTCTCCCACGGCCTCGCCACCCTCTCGGCCGCCGGCCAGCTGCCGCGGAGCCAGGGCGTGCCGGACAAGTACGAATTGCTGCGCGCCGGCGTGCTCGCGCTGGTGCACGGGGCCGGCGCGGCGAGATCCGGCTGAGGACCGCCACGGGCGCCTGCCTGAGACTGACGCCCGACGCTTCGGGAAATCTCCGGCGCCCAGCCCTTGAAACCGCCGAGGCGCACCCGCATGTGAATGTGGTTCACATTAACATTGGAGCCGTGAACCGTGAGCTTTTCCTCGACCTCCCCCTGGGCCAGCGGCAAAGCCTGCCGCAGCGGCCCCTTTCCCCGCCGCTCCCTCGAGATCGGCGCCATCGTGGTGAGCTTCATCTATTGGTGGCCGCTCGCCGTCGCCTACGTGGCCTGGAAGATCGCCGGCTACCCGGCCCTCGGCGAGATGCGCGACCTCGCCCGCCGCGGCGTGTCCTCGTGGAATTCGGGCACCCGCCCGGCCTCCCGCTTCGCCCGCGCCTTCGAGGCGGCCAATGCCGGCCCGAAGACGGGCAACTGGGCCTTCGACGAGTACCGCAACGCGGAGCTCGACCGGCTCGACGCGCAGCGCCGCGCCCTCCAGGAGGAGAGCCGGGCCTTCGCCGAGTTCGTCGAGGAGCTGAAGCGGGCCAAGGACCGCGAGCAGTTCGACGCCTTCATGGCCAAGCGCCGGGCGCCGGGCAACGACGGCGCGACGAACGTCTGATCCGCGCCGGCGCCGCCGGGCAACGCTCAATCACCAGGGCTCTCCGCACCGCGCGGGGAGCCTTTTTCGCGTGTCGATCCGGAGCCCAGGAATCCGCGCCTTGCCGGTGGCCGACGCGGCCGCTTTCGTGCATGCCTTCGCGGGGACCGGCCCCGGTCCCGACCGGCCCCGGTCCCGGGGCTTCCGCGTGGGAGGATCGGCGATGCAGGGTCAGACGGCGTCCGTGACGGTGGTGGACCACCCCCTGGTGCAGCACAAGCTGAGCCTGATGCGCGACCGGAACCGCTCGACGCAAGGCTTCCGCCGCCTGCTCAACGAGATCGGCATGCTGCTCGCCTACGAGGTCACCCGCGACCTGCCCCTCGAACCCGTCACCATCGAGACGCCGCTCCAGGTGATGGAGGGACGGCAGATCCAGGGCAAGAAGCTCGTCCTGGCGCCGATCCTGCGCGCCGGCGTCGGCTTCCTCGACGGGATGCTGTCGCTGCTGCCCTCGGCGCGGGTGGCGCATGTGGGCCTCTACCGCGATCCCGAGACGCTCGAGGCAGTCGAGTACTACTTCAAGGCCCCGTCCGACCTCGCCGACCGCACCGTGCTGGTGCTCGACCCCATGCTCGCGACAGCCAATTCCGCGGTGGCCGCCCTCCAGCGCCTGAAGGAGCGCGGCGCGCAGGATCTGCGCTTCGTCTGCCTGCTCGCGGCGCCCGAGGGGATCGCCCGGCTGCAAGCGCTCCATCCGGACGTGCCGATCTGGACCGCGGCCATCGACAGCCACCTCAACGATCACAGCTACATCGTGCCGGGCCTGGGCGATGCGGGCGACCGGATGTACGGCACGCGCTGAGGGCCGCATCCCCAGGCCCCGCCGGGCCGAATGCGCCCGAGAGTGCCTTCGCCCTTGCCAAGGCGCGCCCGGACCGCAACTAGGGGGGCACCTGAGGAGAGCCCGCATGCCAGCCACGCCGTCCCTGCCCGACACCATGCGCCAGATCCGCTTCGACGGCGCGGGCGGGCCCGAGGTTCTGACGCTCGACACGGCGCCGCTGCCCCAGCCCGGTCCCGGCCAGGTGCTGATCGAGGTCGTGGCGGCGGGGGTCAACCGGCCGGACGTGATGCAGCGCCTCGGCCATTACCCGCCCCCGAAGGGCGCCACCGAGATCCCGGGCCTCGAGGTCGCGGGCCGCGTCGTCGCCCTCGGGGAGGGCGTGCAGGGGCTGTCGCCGGGTCAGGAGGTCTGCGCCCTGACGATCAGCGGCGGCTACGCCGAATTCGCGGTGGCGGAGGCCGCCCAATGCCTGCCGAAGCCCGGGCCCCTGTCGCTCGTCGAGGCCGGCGGCCTGCCCGAGACCTTCTTCACGGTCTACGCGAACGTGATCATGCGGGGGCGCCTGAAGCCCGGCGAGATCTTCCTCGTCCATGGCGGGTCGAGCGGCATCGGCACCACGGCGATCCAGATCGCCAAGCAGCTCGGCGCCCATGTCTTCACCACCGCGGGCTCGGCCGAGAAATGCCGCTTCTGCGAGGAGCTCGGCGCGGATGCGGCCATCAATTACCGCGAGGCGGATTTCGCCGAGGAGGTGAAGCGCCTCACCGACGGCAAGGGCGTCGACGTGATCCTCGACATGATCGGGGCGAGCTACCTTCAGAAGAACCTCGCCTCGCTGGCGATCGAGGGACGCCTCGTGCTGATCGCCCTGATGGGCGGCTACAAGGCCGAGGGGCTCAACATCACGCCGATCATGCTCAAGCGCCTCACCTTCACGGGCGCCACGCTGCGGCCCCGGCCCAAGGCCGACAAGGCCGCGATCGCCGAGGGCCTGCGCCGCGACATCTGGCCGGAGCTCGAGGCCGGCACGATCAAGCCGGTGATCCACGCGACCTTCCCGCTGGAGAAGGCCGGCGAGGCCCATGCCTTGATGGAATCGAGCGCCCATCTCGGCAAGATCATGCTGGTGACCGGGCGCTGAGGCGCCCGCTCCCGCCTCCCGCCGATCACATCGGCGCGAGGAACTTGCAACCGCAACGCCGCGTTTCCGGCCGTCACACGGTTTCGGTTTGAACGACGGATCGCCCCGCGGGGGCGGACAGGCGAGGTTGCAAATGGTGGAACGACTTCCCGAGCAGAACGCGCGTCAGGGCTCCCGGGGCAAGCCCGTCCTGTACGTGCTGATCGCGAGTCTGGTGCTTCTCGCGATCGCGACGGTGGGTCTGCTGACGTGGAACGGCGCCAATTCCCCGAAGGATTACGCGAGCCAGAGCCAGGACGCCTCCCGCAAGGAAGTCACCGGCTCGGTGAGCGGCCAGTCCAACGCGCCGTCCTCGTCGAATTCCGGCAACGTCCCGGCCGCGAACCCTGCCTATCCGCAGCCGGCCCAGCCGAGCGCGAACGGCAACCAGCCCAAGCCATAATCGGGGATCTGCCCGGGTCTGAACGATCCGGCCGCACCCTCAATTCCCGCCGCGTCGCCCTTCCGGGCGGGGCGGCTTTCGCGTCTCAGCGGGTGGGCACCGGGTGCTCGCCGCGGTAATCGTAGAAGCCGCGCTTGGTCTTGCGGCCGAGCCAGCCCGCCTCGACATATTTCACCAGAAGCGGGCAGGGGCGGTACTTCGAATCCGCCAAGCCCTCGTAGAGGACCTGCATCACCGACAGGCAGGTGTCGAGGCCGATGAAGTCGGCGAGCTGCAGCGGGCCCATCGGGTGGTTCGCGCCGAGCCGCATCGCCGTATCGATGGATTCCACCGAGCCGACCCCCTCATAGAGGGTGTAGATCGCCTCGTTGATCATCGGCAGCAGGATGCGGTTGACGATGAAGGCCGGAAAATCCTCCGACATCGTCGAGGTCTTGCCGAGCTTGGCGATGAAGGCCTTGGCCGATTCGTAGGTCGGGTCCTCGGTGGCGATGCCGCGGATCAGCTCCACGAGCTGCATCACCGGCACCGGGTTCATGAAGTGGATGCCGATGAAGCGCTCCGGCCGGTCGGTCGATGCGGCGAGCCGGGTGATCGAGATCGACGAGGTGTTCGTCGCCACGATCGTGTCGGGGCCGAGCGACGGGCACAGGCTGGAGAAAATCTGGCGCTTGGTGGCCTCGTCCTCGGTGGCGGCCTCGATGACGAGGTCGCAGGCGGCGAGATCCTGGAAGCTCGCGGCCGGCGCGATGCGCTCGCGGGCTCTGCGGCGCAGAGCCTCGTCGAGATGCCCCTTGGCGACCTGGCGCGCGAGGTTGCCGTCGATGGTGGCGAGGCCCGACTCGACCCGCGTCCCCTCGCGGTCGTTCAGCAGGACATCGAGGCCCGCCACCGCGCAGACTTGGGCGATGCCGCTGCCCATCTGACCCGCACCGATGATCCCGACCCGCTTGATTTCGATGCCCATGTCGTCAACACGCCCCCGACGCGCGGCCGGACGGCCGCCCCAGAAATCCTGCTCAAACATCCAGCCGACGCGGGGGCGATCGAGGTTCGCCGCGGGCGCGTCGCTTCAAGTCTTTAGAACATTCCCGCGCGGGGGTGGAGCCCATTGCGGCGCGGGAATGCGCGATAGTCCGGCCGGCGCTCGGATCTCGCCCGCGCGCCGACCATTCCGACCGGGGCTGTTCTGATCAGCCCTTGGCCTTGGTGATCTCGGCCTGCAGCTCCGGCACGATCTGGAACAGGTCGCCGACCAGGCCGTAATCGGCCACCTGGAAGATCGGCGCGTCCTCGTCCTTGTTGATCGCCACGATGACCTTGGAATCCTTCATGCCGGCCAGGTGCTGGATCGCCCCCGAGATGCCGACCGCGACGTAGAGATCGGGCGCCACGACCTTGCCGGTCTGGCCCACCTGCCAGTCGTTCGGCGCGTAGCCCGCATCCACCGCCGCGCGCGAGGCGCCGACCGCGGCCCCGAGGCTGTCGGCCAGCGGCTCGATCAGTTCCTTGAACTTCTCGGCCGAGCCGAGCGAGCGCCCACCCGAGACGATGATGCGCGCGGCCGCCAGCTCCGGACGGTCGGACTTGGCGATCTCCTCGCCCTTGAAGGTCGAGCCGCCCGCCTCGGGGGCCGCTGCCGAGACGGCCTCGACGCCGGCGCTGCCGCCTTCGCCCGCCGCCTTGAAGGCGGCCGTGCGCACCGTGATCACCTTCTTGCCGGAGCCGGCCTGCACGGTCTGAATCGCGTTGCCGGCATAGATCGGGCGCTCGAAGGTGTCGGGCGAGACCACCGTGATGATGTCGGAGATCTGCGCCACGTCGAGGAGCGCGGCGACCCGCGGCAGCACGTTCTTGCCGGTGGTCGAGGCCGCCGCCAGGATGGTGTCGTAGGGCTCGGCGATCGTCGCGATCAGGGCGGCGGTCGGCTCGGCCAGCGCGTGGTCGTAGACCGCGTCCTCGGAATTCAGGACCTTCTCGAGCCCTTCGAGCTTGGCGGCGGCCTCGGCCGCGGCCTTCGAGCCCGAGCCCAGCACCAGGGCGTGGATCGGGCCGCCGATCGCCTGGGCCGCGGTCAGGGCCTTGAGGCTCGCATCGCGGATCGTGCCGTTCTCGTGCTCGAGAAACAGGAGGGTGGCCATGACTTCGTCCTCGAAGAATGGGCCCGCGGCGCCGTGCGGCGGCCGGCGGGCCGGAATGGAACGGGCTGGAGGGCGGGCATCCCCCTCCAGGGTGCGGGCTTGATCCTCTAGAGGACGCCCGCCTCGACCTTCAGCTTCTCCACGAGATCCGCCGCGGACGCGACCTTGACGCCGGCCTTGCGGCCCGCGGGCTCGACGGTCTTGAGCACCGTCAGGCGCGGGGTCACGTCGACCCCGAGGGCGTCGGGGGCGAGCTCATCGAGGGGCTTCTTCTTCGCCTTCATGATGTTCGGGAGCGAGGCGTAGCGCGGCTCGTTGAGGCGCAGATCCGTCGTCACGATGGCGGGCAGCGTGAGGCTCACCGTCTGCAGGCCGCCATCGACCTCACGCGTCACGTCGAGGCTGCCGTCCCCGAAGGCGATCCGGAAGGCGAAGGTGCCCTGCGGCCAGCCGAGCAGCGCGGCCAGCATCTGGCCGGTCTGGTTCGAATCGTCATCGATCGCCTGCTTGCCGAGGATGACGAGCTGAGGCGCCTCCTTCTCGACCACGGCCTTCAGGAGCTTGGCGACCGCCAGCGGCTCGCAATTCACGTCGGTCTTGATCAGGATCGCCCGGTCGGCGCCCATGGCGAGCGCCGTGCGCAGGGTCTCCTGGGCTTGCTGCGGGCCGATCGAGACCGCGACGATCTCCGTGACCTTGCCCTGCTCCTTGAGACGGATCGCCTCCTCGACGGCGATCTCGTCGAAGGGATTCATCGACATCTTGACGTTCGACAGCTCCACGCCCGAGCCGTCCGGCCGGACCCGGATCTTGACGTTGTAGTCGACGACCCGCTTGACGGGCACCAGTACCTTCATGGCGGTCACAATCCTTCGACACGGAAACAGTCACGCGAGCCGACGCGTCTGGCGGCGCAGCTTCGCGGGCGATCGCAAGGGATCAGGCCCCGTTCGCGCAGGGCGGCGGACCGTAACGGCCACATTTCCGCCTTGTCAACGCGCAGGCGGAGGCAAGCCCCCGGATTGGAGCGAACAGGGCTGCGGCAATGTTTTTAAGGAGGCGGTACGGCGGCGGGCGTCTTAGGCGGCGCCCCCGCGCGGTGAGCTCAGCGGTTCTTGCCCGGCACCCACAGCACGTCGTCGGCCCCGTTCGCGTTCGCGGTACGGCTGGCAACGAAGAGGAAGTCGGACAGGCGGTTCAGGTATTGCAGGGATTCGGCGGAGATGATCTCGCCCTCCACCATCGTGAGTTGCACCGCCAGGCGCTCGGCCCGGCGGCAGACCGTGCGGGCGAGGTGGAGCGCCGCCGAGGCCGGCGAGCCGCCCGGGAGCACGAAGGATTTCAGCGGCGCGAGGTCGGCGTTGAGGGTGTCGATGTCGAATTCGAGGCGCTTCACCTGCTGGGGCACGATCCGCAGGGGCTCGTAGGCCGGCGGCGTCTCGCTCGGGGGCGTGGCGAGGTCGGCGCCGAGGTCGAACAGGTCGTTCTGGATCGCCGCCAGCATCGCGTCGAGGCGCGGCTCCGCGTGAAGGCGCGCGAGGCCGATGCAGGCATTGGTCTCGTCGACGGTGCCGTAGGTCTCGATCCGCAGATCGGCCTTCGAGCGGCGCTCGCCGTTGGCGAGCGCTGTGGTGCCCTTGTCACCCGTGCGTGTGTAGATGCGGTTGAGCGTGACCAAGGGCGACCGGACCGTTTCTCTATTAGAACGTGTAGCCGAGCTTGCCGCCGAAATTCGTCAGGCCGCGGTTGTTGGCGCAGAGGCCCGCGTTCGACATGTGCTCGACGGTGGCCATGATGCTCCAATGCTCGGTCAGGCGGAAGCCCAGGGCCGCCGCCTCGCGGAACAGCGGGTTGCAGCCGAGCGCGTTGAAGCCCGGCGGCGTGATCGCCTTGATGCCGGTGGCGCCGTCGTGGAAGCCGACGCCGAAGAAGCCCTCGACGAAGACGATGTTGCGCAGGGTCTGCGGGAACAGGTCCACCGTCCAGGTACCGCCGAGATAGCCGTAGCTCGTCTTGCCGCCGAAATTATAGCTGCCGCCGGCGGTCGGGCGCGGCACGAAGGCCTGCCAGAACGGATCGAGGCTGACGAGCGGCTTGGCGAACAGGATCTCGCCGTTGATGTTCTGGGTGTTGCGCTCGGCGCTGCCGGGGTCCTGCACCGAGCCGCCGATGCGGACCTCGGAGACGATGCTCATCGGCTGGGCCGGCGGCGCGTAGGCGGCCCGTGGCGGGGCGTAGCCGAGATCGGCGGCCTCGACACCGTGGGCGGCCGTGAGGACGGCGGCGCCGGTCAGGATGCGGATGAGCTTGGACATCATGCAGGACGAATCCGGTTGAACCGGATGTGCGTATCACGCCGGCCGGATGCCCGGCAGGCGCCGGCCGCGCCGACTGGGCGAATTCATCCGGCCCGGGTCACGATAGAGCAACGGTGCGGCCTCCTCGCCACACCAGGGCGGCGGGCGTTGGCCGCTCAGGCGGAGCGCCACCAGACGACGCCCATGATGATCACGATGGCGACGAATTGCAGGAGGACGCGCAGGCGCATCAGGCGCTGGGAGAGATTGGCGCTGCCGCCGCGCATCATGTTGGCGAGGCCGAGCAGCAGCACGAGCGCCACCGCGAGGCAGGCGAGGAGGACGAGGGTGTTGGCGGACATCGTTGGAGCAATCTCGGGGTCGCGCGTCGCGGATCGGGATCCGCAACATAGGCCTTCGGACCCGCCCCCGGCAGGGGCGGCCGATCAATTCCGACGCAGCAGGCGCTCGAAGTAATCGAGTTCCTCGCGCGGGCGGGTCGGGTCGCCGAGCTTGCGGCGCAGTTCCTCCATGATCCGGCGGGCGCGCTGCACCGCGGATTCGTCGGCGGTCGGCACCCGCACCCGCCCGTCCGACATGTCGCGGCCGCGGGTCGGCCGGCCGAGGGGGTCGTCGTCGCGCGCGCCGGCCTGGCCCTGCGGGCCCGGCTGCTGGCCGCCCTCCTGCTCGCCTTGGCCCTGGCCCTCGCCCTTGGCCTCGGCCATGTCCTGCATCTGCTGGGCCATGCCCTCGGCGCCGCGCTTCAGCCCGTCGAGGGCGCGCCCCTGCGCGTCGACGGCCTCGCCGTCCTTGCCCTGGCGGAGGGCGTTCTCGGCCTGCCGCATGGCGTCCTCGGCATCGGAGAGGCCTTCCTCCCCCTGCATGCCGTTCTCCTTCATGCGGCGCTGGAGATCCTCCAGGCGCTGGCGCAGCGCCTGCTGGCGCTCGCCGACGCCGCCCTCGCCCTGCTGGCCGCGCTGACCCTGGCCGCGCTGACCCTGCTGACCTTGCTGACTTGGCTGCCCGGGTTCCTGCCCCTGGGGCTGGCCGCCCTGCTGCCCTTGCTGGCCTTGCTGACGCTGGCCCTGAGGCGGCTGGCCGCGCGGCTGCGGCCGCTGCCCGCGCTGGCCCTGCTCGGAGCCGCGCTTCTCCTGGCCGTCCCGGAAGGTCTCGTCCCGCAGGTCCTGCTGCTCGCGGGCCATCTGGTCGAGATCCTTCATCTGCTTCTGCATCTCGCGCGCGGTGGGGTCCGACTTGCCGCCCTGCTCGGCGGTCTGCAGGTTCTCCAGGATGTTGCGCAGCTGCTCCATCAGGCGCTGCGCCTCGGCGGTGTCGCCGCGCTTCATCGCCTCGGCCATGTCCTTCAGCATCTTGTCGAGGTCGTCCGGGGTGACGCTCTTGCCCGATGGCTGGTTCTGGCTCTTCTGCGAGGGGTCGCGCGGCTCCTTGCGCTGCTTCTCGGCCATCTCCTTCATGAACTTGTCGAGGGCCTGCTTCAGGTCCTGGGTCAGGCGCTGGATCTCGTCGTCGGGCGCGTTGCGCTCGATCGCCTCCTTGAGCCGGTCCTGGGCCTGGCGGAGCTGCTTCTCGGCATCCGAGAGGTCGCCATCCTCGATCTTGAGGGCCATCTCCCAGAGAAGGTCGGCCACCTCGGTCAGGTTCTCGTCGGTCTCGGCCCGGCGCAGGCGCCGGCTCGCGGTCTTCAGCCCGAGGAACACGCTCGGCTGCGGGGTGAACAGGTTCGGGGCGATCAGCAGCGCGTCGAGGGCGCCCTGCACCCGGACCCGGCCCTCGTCGGGGCTCGTGACGAGGCGGCGCCGCTCCTCCGCGAGGGAGCGGGCGAGAGGATCCTTGAAGGGGCGCGCCGGCAGGGTCATCTCGGCCGTCGCGGTTCGGCCCTCCTGCCCGGCCTCGTCCTTCACCACGATGGTGAAGCGCACCCGCGCGCCGGACCAGGGATTGTCGGTGAGGTCCACGAGGGTCTTGGTGTCGGCCTCGCCGCTGGCATCGGCCGGCAGGGCCAGCGCGATGCGCGGCGGCGCCACCAGCGCGCGCCCGGGCCGGAGGGGCTCGACCACCCCCTCGGCCGAGGCGATGCCGTAATCGTCCTTGGCCCGGTAGGTGAGGTTGAAGGTGCCGCGCCCGTTCACCTCGGGGCCGCCGACGCTCCGGACCTCGGGCGGGTTGTCGGGAATCGATTCGATCACGAGCCGCTGGGTCTGCGCGCCCGTCGCGATGGCGAGCTCGGCCAGGGGACCGGTGACCTGGAAGCGGTCCTCGCGCAGGTCCGGGCGCGCGGGCTTGCCGGGGAGGGGCTTCAGGCCGGGATTGGGCGTCAGCCTCGCCTCACCCTCTCCCGCGATCCGCACCACGAGCTGCGAATTGACCGGCGCGCGCAGGCGCTGCTCGGCGCCGCTCATGGTCACGATGAGCGGCGGCAGCCGGGTGTAGAGCGGCGGGTCGATCCAGCCGTCGACGCGGAAATTCGGGCCCGGCGCCGTGGGCTCGTGCCAGTCGAAGGCGCTGCCGATGCGCGCGCGCCACTCGGGCCCCGCCACGAACAGGCTCGCCACCGCGCACACCACCAGGGCGGCCCGCAGGGCGTAGGGATCGTGGCGCGGCATCATCGGCCGGGGCGGGCCGACCCGGAGCTTGGCGATTGCCGCCGCGGCGCGGCGCTGATGCAGGGCCCAGAGCACCCGCGTCGCCGGATCCTGCGCGCCGAGCGCGAGGGTGTCCTCGATGGCGGAGGCCGGGTTGTGCAGCGGCGTGCCGGCCGCTTCCCCCGTGCGGGCGGACCCCGCGCGGGCGGCGGCGTCCCGGTCGATCCGGGCCAGGGCCTCGCGCCGGCCGAGCCGGGACATTGCCAGGAGCGGCACCAGCGCGGCCGCGAGGGCGAGGGCGAAGAGGCCGAGGCCGACCATGCGCCAGGCGGGCGAAAGATCCAGCCAGAACCCGAGCCAGGAGGCCGCCAGGAAGGCCAGCATCACCCCGATGCCGCGCCAGAGCACGGGCCAGGCCCGTTCCCACAGGCCGGCGGCGCGGGCCTGCGCCACGAGCCGGTCGAGCCGCGCCTGCACGGCCGTCTCGACCGTTCTCGGAGGATCCTTGCTCACGCGCGTCGTGGTCCCGTCCCCGTCCCCGTTCACCGCAGAAGACCCCGCTCGCCGAACGGCGCCCGGCATGCACGGTTCCTTAGGCTAGCATGGTGCTCAAGGCGGGCCAGCGGGTCAAATGCGCTCAGGGGCCGGCCGCGCCGGAAGCACCATGGCTGTTCAAAATCGCTTGAAGGCGCTACCGGACATGTTGCGCCGGCAACCAAGCCGCCGCGGGATCTACGCGAGCCGAGCCAGGGCCATGCCGACCTACCACCTCCGCGTCGCCTGGCGGGAGAATAGCGGGATCGTCCGGCCGCCCGTCTGCGACGACCCGATCGAGGCGCCGAGCCTGCGCGACGCCATCGCGGTGGCGCTGACGCGCTCGCAGAGCCTGCTCAGCGCGGGCACGAACCTCGCCTGGCTCGTGGATCCCGACGGCCACGTCGCCTGGACGCTGGAGATGGACGAGGACAGCGCGGTCGCGGTCTGACGGGCCGGGCTGATCTCGACGGCGCGGCGGAGGCCTGTAGTCTCGCCGGGCGCCGCACAAGGCAGTCGAGGGGCCTGAACGGATGACGAGCGACGACGCGCAGCAATTCGCGAGCGACAATTATTCCGGGATCTGCCCGGAGGCCTGGGCCGCGATGGAGGCGGCCAATCGCGGCCACGCCCCGGCCTACGGGGAGGATGCCTGGACGAACCGCGCCGCGGACGCCTTCCGGGCCCTGTTCGAGACGCCCTGCCAGGTGTTCTTCGCCTTCAACGGCACCGCCGCCAACGCCCTGGCGCTCGCTTCCCTCTGCCAATCCTACCACAGCGTCATCTGCGCGGACTCGGCGCATGTGGAGACGGACGAGTGCGGCGCGCCGGAATTCTTCTCCAACGGCTCCAAGCTCCTCAGCGTGCGCACGGCGAGCGGCAAGCTGACCCCGGAGGCGATCCGCGCCACCGCGACGAACCGCACCGACATCCACTTCCCGAAGCCCCGCGTGGTGACGCTCACCCAGCCGACCGAGACCGGGCAGGTCTACGACCTCGCCGAGTTGCGGGCGATCTCGAGCGTCTGCCGGGAACTCGGCCTGAGCCTGCACATGGATGGCGCGCGCTTCGCCAATGCCTGCGCGAGCCTCGGCTGCAGCCCGGCCGAGATGACCTGGCAGGCCGGGATCGACGTGCTCTGCTTCGGCGGCACCAAGAACGGCATGCATGCGGGCGAGGCGGTCTTGTTCTTCAATGCCGCCCTGGCGGAGGATTTCGGCTATCGCTGCAAGCAGGCCGGGCAGCTCGCCTCGAAGATGCGTTTCCTGGCGGCGCCCTGGGTCGGCATGCTGGAATCCGGGGCCTGGCTCAGCCATGCCCGGCACGCGAATGCGTGCGCGCGCGGCTTCGCGGCGGCGATCACGGACCTGCCCGAGGTGGAGCTGATGTTCCCGGTCCAGGCGAACGGGGTGTTCCTGCGCATGCCGCCCGACCGGATGGAGGCCTTGCGGCGGCGGGGCTGGCGCTTCTACACCTTCATCGGCGGCGGCGCCCGGTTCATGTTCGCCTGGGATGCCGACCCGGCCCGGGTGGAGGCCCTCATCCGCGACCTGAGGGCGGTCGCCCGCGATCGCGCCGCCTGAGGGCCGGGGCGGGCCGTCGAGCTCTGGTCGAGCGCCTCGGCACCCACGACAAGCCCGAGGCGGCGCCGGCGGGCGCGGGGCACTGAGCCCGGCGGCTCAATCCAGCCAGTCGGGCACCCGGTCGAGGGCGATCAGCTCCTCGTAGCTCTGGCGCGGGCGCACCAGGGCCGCTGCGTCTCCCCGCACCAGCACCTCGGGCACGAGGCGGCGGGTGTTGTAGGTGCCGGCCTGGACGGCGCCGTAGGCGCCCGCCGTCATCACGGCGATGAGGTCGCCGGGCGCGACCTCCGGCATCTCGCGGTTGAGCGCCAGATAATCGCCGGTCTCGCAGACCGGGCCGACCACGTCCGCGACGATGCGGGGCGTGTCCGCGGCGGGTTCGACCACCGGGCGCAGGGCGTGGAAGGCCTCGTAGAGGGTCGGGCGGATCAGGTCGTTCATCGCGCCGTCGACGATCACGAAGGTGCGGCCCTCCGAATGCTTCACGTAGATCACGCGGGTGACCAGGATGCCGGCATTGCCGGCGATCATCCGGCCGATCTCGAAGACGGGCCGCAGGTTCAGCGGCGCGAAATGCGGGCGCAGCACCGCAGCGAGCGCCATCGGGTCGGGCGGGGGCGCGTTGTCGTCGCGATAGGGGATGCCGAGGCCGCCGCCGAAATCGATGTGGTGGAGTTCGTGGCCCGCGGCCAGCAGGTCGCGGGCGAGGCCGGCGAGCAGCCGCGCCGCGTTGTCGAAGGGCGCCAGATCGGTGATTTGGCTGCCGATATGCATGTCGATGCCCGCGACCTTCAGCCCCGGCAGCGCGGCGGCCTGCGCGTAGACGCCGGGCGCCCGGGTGATCGGGATGCCGAACTTGTTCTCGTACTTGCCGGTCGAGATCTTGGCATGCGTGCCCGCATCCACGTCCGGGTTGACCCGGATCGAGACCGGGGCGGTGAGCCCGAGGCTCTGGGCCACTTCCGAGAGCACGACGAGCTCGGGCTCGCTCTCGACGTTGAAGCAGAAGATGTTGGCCTTGAGGGCCGCGGCCATCTCGGCGCGGGTCTTGCCGACGCCCGAGAACACGATCCGCTGCGCATCGACCCCGGCCGCGAGGGCGCGCCGCAACTCGCCCTCCGAGACGATGTCCATGCCGGCGCCCTGGCGCGCGAGCGTGCGCAGCACCGCCTGGTTCGAGTTCGCCTTCATGGCGAAGCACACGAGGGCGTCGTCGCCCGCGAAGGCCTCGGCGAAAACCCGGTAATGCCGCTCGAGGGTGGCGGTGGAGTAGCAGTAGAACGGCGTGCCGACATCCTCGGCGAGGCGCGTCAGGTCGACGTCCTCGGCCTGCAGGCGGCCGTCACGGTAGTGAAAATGATGCATCGGCGGACGGCTGAAACCCTACAGGATGGGATCGAGGAAGAAGGGCTGCTTGGGCACGGTGTAGCCGCGCTTCGCGCCGCGCTCGGTCAGGACCGGCGCTTCGGTTCCGGAG
The DNA here is from genome assembly GCF_008806385.1 of Methylobacterium soli. Taxonomy (GTDB): domain Bacteria; phylum Pseudomonadota; class Alphaproteobacteria; order Rhizobiales; family Beijerinckiaceae; genus Methylobacterium; species Methylobacterium soli. Next base: position 135,648 of record NZ_VZZK01000002.1, on the reverse strand, counting down.
GGCGGGATCGCCGAGAGGGGCAGCTCGTCGCCCGCCTGGACCGCCGCCGGGTCGGGCGCGGCGGAGCCGCCGCCGAGGCCGACGCTGGTGGGAAGGGTGCGCCCTCCCGCGGCGGCGACCGTCGCGCCCCCGATCGCGCTTCCCGTGCCGGAGGCGCGCACACCGGCGCGCGGGCCCGCATCGGCGCGGGTGTCGGGCGGCTCCAGGGAGCCGCGCCGCCCGCAGGCCGAGACCGCCAGGGCGACGAGGCCGGCCGCGGCGAGGAGCTTCAGGAAACGGGGAGGCAGCATCGACGCGGGTCCGGCACGCATTCGGGGTGCCCGTGACGGGCGCTCCACCTTAGCGCCTGCCGATACCCGAGGCGAGCGCAGGCGCGCAACAGCCAAGCTGCGCGCCTATTTCCTGGAACCGACGCCCTCAGCCCCGCTTGCGGCTCGGGGAGGCCTGGTAGGCGTCGATGGCGCGGCGGCAATTCTCGGAGAGCTTCTGCCAGTTTTTCTCGAAACAGGCATCCATGGCCGGATCGTCGGGCGAGAGGTTGCCGCAATAGGTGAGGTAATCACCGGTGCAGTACTTCTTCAGGGTCTCGTTGCCCCGCTTGGTCTGGGGTGCCGGGTCGGCCGAGGCCGGGGCAGCGAGCGACACGGCGATGCCGAGCGCAAGGCCAAGGGACGTCAGCTTCAGAGCCATGAAATCGCGTTCCGTCTTCTGTGAAGGGAGAATGGTGCCCGGATGATGCCTTTGCGTGGTCGAAACAAGGCACACCGGAGGTAACGGCGCCGTGAATGCGCCTTTCGTCCGGACCGTGGCGCGGACCCGCCGCACAGAGCCCGCGATCCGTCGGGCCTCGATTCCTCAGTTCCTGGCCTGGAGCGCGTAGGCGTCGACCGCCGGAAGGCGCTCGCGCCGGGTCAGGGCATCCGCGACCTCGGTGATGCGGTGGCGCAGATCGGCATTCTCGCGGTGCAGGTCCTCGCCCCGGTGGGTGAGTGCCTGCGCCAGCGCATCCTCGGCGGCCGCGAGGCTCGCCCGCAGGGTGTCGCGCTCGGTCACCAGGGCGGCCTGCTGGGCGGCGTGATCCGTCGGCGCGGTCGAGGACTCGGAGAGCCGGGCGGCGTCGCGCTCGCGGCGGGTGGCGATCAGGGTTTCCAGGAGGTCGCCATGCGCCTCCTCCAGCGCCTGCAGGGTGGCGAGCCCAGCGCTACCCTCCTCGCGAGTCGCGCCGAGCTCGTCCTCGATCCGGGCGAGATTGGCCTGCATGCCGGCGATCTCGGCGGCGCGGTCGGCCAGATTCCGGTCCCGCGTCTCCACGTCGCGCGCGAGCGCCGCGGCTTCCATGCTGCGGGCGCCGATCTCGGCCATGTCGGCGTGGCGCTTGGCCCGCACCGCCTCGACCTTCCGCTCGAGCCGCCGCTGCTGAACGGCGAACTGGGCGCGCAGGTAATCCTTCTCCGCCGCGATCTCCCCGTAGGAGAGCGGGAACATGCCCTCGACCCGCCGCCGGGCGAGACGCGCCGCGCGCTTGTTCACGGCCGGCAGGATCAGCAGGGCGACCAAGCTCGCGGCCAGGAAGCCGAGGGCGAAGATCATGATGGTTTCGATCACGCGGGCACGCTCATCCACCGAGCCTGACGGGACGTGGCCGGACGGGTCCGCTCGCGCGGCGCCGCTCTCGGCCGGATCCCGTCATTAGCCCATCTTCGGGCCTTGAGGGCAAATTTTGCGCTCGGGCTGCCCTGGGCACCCGGCTCAGAAGGGGTTCCAGGTCGGGCGGCTGGTGAATTTCAGGTAGCCGACATTGATCCCGAGACGCGCCCCGACGCCGGTGCGGATCGGCACCACCACGATGCCGTCCGCGGTCGCGGCGGTCATCCCGAAGCCGCCGACCAGGTAGGCCGAGCCGTCGACGCCGCCGAAGCGGCGGTAGAGATCCTCGACCGCACTCAGGTTGTAGACGAGCATCATCGTGCGGGCGCCCTCGCCGCCGACGTCGAAGCCGACGGTCGGCCCCTGCCAATAGACCCGCCGCTGCCCGGCATTGCGGGTGTAGAGCGTCCCCTCGCCGTAGCGCAGGCCGCCCACGATGGCGCCCGAGGCTTCCTGGCCCAGGATGTAGCCGTTGGGCTCGCCCCAGCGCCGGGTCGCCTCCTGCACGGTAAGCGCGAGGCCGCGCGAGACCGAGCCGAAGAAGCGATGGCCGGAATCGACGACTTCGGAGGCCCGGAACGAATCCGGGTTGCCCGGATCGTCGCCGGGCCGGGCGAGCGAGGCGCTCCCGCCCCCGCAGGCGAGGGCCAGCAGGAGCGCGAGGCCGATTGCGCGCACGGCCGGACGCAGGGGCGCGCGCTTGTCCGAGACCGCGCTGCGCCGGAATCCGGCGCGGTGGAGACCTTGAAACCTCGACATCGTTCCTCCTCGCCCGCAATGGGGCTCTCCGAGGCGATCGGGCGATCCGTCCGGACCTCGCATCCGGGCCGGACCAGGATGGCGCCGGGGCGCCAGGCCGGAGGTCCGGGATTTCGGCCGCCGCGTCGGTGGCGGCTGCGATCCCGGGATTGCATCGAACCCCGGGGTGCTCTCGAAGGCGGACTTGCCGGGCCAGCCTCGCCGCGCCCGCGATTCGGCAAGGTTTGCGCGGATTCTCGGAAGATGTGGTTAACGTTGCGGCAACGAACCGTGATCGGCCTCGCAATCGGCCTTGCGTCCGGTACCGCTCCAGGGCGGCTTCCGGCCGCTCTCTCCGCCGAGGCGGGCGCCCCGGCCGAGCCGGGCCGCGGCGCCGTCAGACCCGAAACGCTGCCCGCCGTCGATCTCCTGGCCCTGCGTGGCTTCGACGCGGTGAGCGACTTCCTGCCCGGCGGGCCGGTGGCCGGGTGCCCGGCCTTCGAGGTGACGTGGCGCGGGCGGGTCTGGCGCTTTGACGGCGCGGCGAACCGGGATGCGTTCCGCCGCGACCCCGAGGCCTATGCTCCGCGCCTCGGCGGCTACGATCCGGTCGGCGTGGTGGAAGGGCGCCCGGTCGATGCCGATCCGCTGGTCTTCGCGCGCGTCGCCATGCGGCTCTACCTGTTCCGCGACGCCGGGCGGCGGGCGCTCGCCGGCCCGGATCTCGCGGCCCGGGCCGAGGCCCGCTGGCCCGGCCTGCGCGCCCTCACGGATTCGACGCCGCCGGACTGAGCCCGGATCCGGCTCCCGCGGCGTCCGCGTCCAGCGGGCGTGTCTGCGGGCCCCGGTCCGGCAGGCCGAGGCGGTCCGCGTAAGCCGGGTCGCCGAGCGCCGCGAACGGGCCGTTGCGGTAGGAGAGGGCGTGGCGTCCGTAGATCATCGGCCGGCCGGTCGGCGCGACGACGCAGCCCCCCGCCGCCGTCAGCACGTGGTCGCCCGCGGCGGTATCCCATTCCATGGTCGGGCCGCAGCGCACGTAGATGTCGGCCTCGCCCGAGGCGATCAGGCAGAATTTCAGGGCCGAGGCCGCGCCGCGCCGCGATTCGATCGGCAGGGCGGCGAGGCAGGCCTCGGTCTCGCTGTCGCCGTGCCGGCGGCTGACCAGGGCGACGAGCCCGGCGGCGGGGGCCGGGCGGGCATGGACCGGGCGGGCGGCGTCGGGCCGGCCGGCGCGGATCGGCGCCTCGAAGGCGCTCGTGCCGGCAAACCAGACCCGGCCGAGGCCGGGGGCCGCGAGGGCGGCGGCCACGGGCCGGTTCCCCTCCACGAGGCCGATATTGACCGAGTATTCCGGGTTGCCGGCCAGGAAGTCGCGGGTGCCGTCGAGGGGATCGACCAGGAAGAACAGGTCGGCGGGCGGCACGTTGTGGCAGGTTTCCTCGGCCACCACCGGGATGCCCGGGCAGGCCTTGGCGAGCGCCGCGAGGATCAGCGTCTCGGCCTCAAGATCGGCGGCGCTCGAGGGCGACCCGTCGGGTTTCAGGACATGCGGGCAATCGCCGCCATGATGCGCGCGCAGGATCTCACCGGCCTCGCAGGCGATCACGGCCAGGGCCGCGGCGAGGCGATCGCGCTGCGTCTCCGAGAGTGTCATCCGGCCGTCATGCCCGACCCCTCCGGGATTGTCGACCCGGAGACGGAACGGTCCCGAAAGCTTTTCAAAGCAGAACGCGGCGTCTATCCGTGCCGGGACGGCCGTCGCGGATGCGGCCAACCGACCGATCCGATGAACCTCGCGCGGAGCGCGCCATGACCACCGTGACCCTCGACGGCCTCGATCTCTCCGCCCTGCTGTGCTCCCGCGTCTGCCACGACGTGATCAGCCCGGTGGGCGCGATCGTGAACGGACTCGAGGTGCTGGAGGACGACAACGACGCCTCCATGCGCGAATTCGCCCTCGACCTGATCCGCAAGAGCGCGCGGCAGGCCTCGGCGCGCCTGCAATTCGCCCGCATCGCCTTCGGGGCGGCGGGCTCGGCGGGCGCCTCGATCGATCTCGCCGATGCCGAGAAGGTCTCGCGCGGCATGTTCGCCGACGACAAGACCCAGCTGACCTGGAGCGCGCCCCAGGCCCTGTTCCCGAAGAACAAGGTCAAGCTCCTCCTGAACCTCGTGATGATCGCCACGAGCGCCATTCCCCGCGGCGGCCTCATCGACGTGAAGGTGACGGGCGACGGCGAGGCGCCGCTCCTGATCCTCACCGCCAAGGGCTCGCATGCGCGGATCCCGGCCCATGTGGTGGACCTCCTGGCCGGCACCCCGGAGGGCGGCTCGGTCGACGCCCACGGCATCCTGGCCTATTACGCCGGCCTCGTGGCCCGGGCCGCCGCCATGGATGTGCGCCTCACGATCGAGGGCGACGAGGTCACGATCCGGGCCGAGCCCACCGCCGCCGCGGCCGAGCCGCCTGCGCCTGCGGCCGACGCGCCGGAAGCCGTCGAGGAGGCCCGCCCCTCCGACAGCGAGCCGAGCGACACCGCGCTCGCCTGACGGCCCACGGGCCCGGCTTTGCGGCCTCCGGCTGAGCGGATTCGGCTCATGCCGGCGGCGCGGCCCGTTCCGGCCAGGCCGAAGGGGTTTCCGCAGGCGGATGCCCTCGGCCGAAGCGCCCGCGACCGCGTTTCGGGATGCCAATATGGACGCCAATTGCCCAACGTCCGACTTGGTAAACACGTAGAAGCGCTCTCGAAAGTCCTGTATTTTCAGGTTCGGGAATATCCGGCGGCAACGGTTCCCTAACCGATCCCGTTCAAGGTTGGATCAGCACGGACTTTGTGCGGATCTGGACCGAGAACCTGTCATGGACGACTTGCTGCGTGAGTTCCTGACCGAGAGCAGTGAGCATCTCGACACTGTCGATACCGAGCTGGTGCGGTTCGAGCAGGAGCCGAACAACCAGCAGATCCTGCGCAACATCTTCCGTCTGGTGCACACCATCAAGGGCACCTGCGGCTTCCTCGGCCTGCCGCGCCTCGAAGCGCTGGCGCATGCGGCCGAGACCCTGATGGGCCAGTTCCGCGACGGCCTGCCGGTCAGCGGTCCCTCCGTCACCCTGATCCTGTCCACCCTCGACCGGCTCAAGGCGATCCTGGCCGATCTCGAAGCCTCGGGCTCCGAGCCCGCGGGCTCCGACGACGACCTGATCGGCGCCCTCGAGCGCATGGCCGCGGCCCCCGTGGAGGCGCCGCCCGCTCCAGCCCCGATCCTGACCCTGCCCGAGCCCGTCTCCCGCGAGCTGAAGCCCGGCGAGGTCTCCCTCGACGATCTCGAGGCCGCCTTCCTGGCCGCGCCCGGCCCCGACGAGATCATGCCCGCTCCGGCGCCCGCCGCCGTCGCGCTTCCCGAGCGCGTCGCGATGCCGGAGCCCGTCGAGGCGCCCGCGCCCGCGCCCGCTCCTGCACCGGTTCCTGCGCCCGCCGCGAGGGCGTCCGACGCGCCGGCCCCGGAGGGCGAGGCGGCCATCGCGAAGGTCCAGACCATCCGGGTGAATGTCGACACCCTCGAGCATCTGATGACGATGGTCTCCGAGCTGGTGCTCACCCGCAACCAGCTCCTGGAGATCGCGCGGCGCCACGACGACACCAGCTACAAGGTGCCGCTGCAGCGCCTCTCCCACGTCACCGCCGAGCTGCAGGAGGGCGTCATGAAGACGCGCATGCAGCCCATCGGCAACGCCTGGCAGAAGCTGCCGCGCGTGGTGCGCGACCTCTCCTCCGAACTCGGCAAGCAGATCGAGCTGATCATGCAGGGCGCCGAGACCGAGCTCGACCGCCAGGTGCTCGAGGTCATCAAGGACCCGCTCACCCACATGGTCCGCAATTCGGCCGACCACGGCATCGAATCGACCGCCGAGCGCAAGGCTGCCGGCAAGCCGGCCCGCGGCACCATCCGCCTCGCCGCCTACCATGAGGGCGGCACCATCACGATCGAGATCGCCGACGACGGCAAGGGCCTCGACCTCTCCGCGATCCGCCGCAAGGCGGTCGAGCGCGGCGTGGCGAGCCAGGCCGAGATCGAGAGGATGACCGACGCCCAGGTCGCCAAGTTCATCTTCCACGCCGGCTTCTCCACCGCCAAGGCCGTGACCTCGGTCTCGGGCCGGGGCGTCGGCATGGACGTGGTCAAGACCAATATCGAGACCATCGGCGGCGTCATCGACATCAACACCCAGCTCGGGCGCGGCACCACCTTCACGATCAAAATCCCGCTCACCCTCGCGATCGTGGCGGCCCTGATCGTCAAGGCCGGCGACCAGCGCTTCGCGGTGCCCCAGGTGGCGGTGCTGGAACTGGTGCGGGTCGACAAGACCACGGGCCAGCGTGTCGAGCGCATCAACGGCTCGCCGGTCCTGCGCCTGCGCGAGCGGCTCCTGCCGATCGTGACGCTGACGGGCCTGCTCGGCCAGCATGACGGCACGGAGGCCGAGACCGGCTTCGTGGTCGTGGCCCAGGTCGGGCGCCAGCGCTTCGGCATCCTGGTGGACGAGGTCTTCCACACCGAGGAGATCGTCGTGAAGCCGATGTCCTCGAAGCTGCGCCACATCCCGCTCTTTGCCGGCAACACCATCCTGGGCGACGGCGCCGTCGTGCTGATCGTCGACCCGAACGGCGTCGCGCGTCAGGTCAGCCAGGGCTCGCAGGCCGGCTCCATCCCGATGGATGTCGAGGTCGAGGAGACCGAGAGCCAGGATGCCAAGGCGACGCTCCTCGTCTTCAAGGGCGGCAACAACACCTTCAAGGCGGTGCCGCTCTCCCTCGTCACCCGGCTCGAGGAGATCGACGCCTCCAAGGTCGAGTGGCTCGGCGGCCGCCCCCTGATCCAGTATCGCGGCCGCCTGATGCCGCTGGTGCCGGCCGACGAGGCCATCACCATCCGGACCGAGGGCACGCAGGCCCTCGTGGTGTTCTCCGACGGCGAGCGCGCCATGGGCCTCGTGGTCGACGAGATCGTCGACATCGTCGAGGACCGCCTCGACATCGAGATCACGGCGGAGCGCTCGGACCTGATCGGCTCGGCGGTCCTGCGGGGACGCGCCACCGACATCATCAACATCGCCCACTTCCTGCCGCTCGCCTACGACGACTGGGCGCGGGGCCCGCGCAAGACCGAGAAACGCAGCGCCACGCTGCTCCTCGTCGACGACTCGGCCTTCTTCCGCGACATGCTGACCCCCGTCCTCAAGGCGGCGGGCTACGCGGTGATCGCGGCGTCGAGCGCCGAGCAGGCGCTGGCCGCCCTGCAATCGAACCCCCGCATCGACGTCGTCGTCACCGATCTCGAGATGCCGGGCCGCAGCGGTTTCGACCTCGTGGCCGCCATGCGGGGCGCCGACCAGCGCCTTGCCCGGCTCCCCGTCGTCGCGATGTCGGGCTCGATCGGGGCCGACGCCGTGGACCGGGCCCGCGCCCTCGCGATCAACGACCTCGTCGCCAAGTTCGATCGCAGCGGGCTCGTCGCGGCGCTCGCCGAGATCAACACCATCACCCTCGCCGAAGCCGCCTGACCGCCGCCTGATCCCACGGAGCCACACCATGATGCAGGCCGCCAACAGCAACGCCACCGCGGAGGCGGGCACCACCTCCGACTTCGTCACCGTCTTCGTCGGCGACACCATGTTCGGCCTGGCGATCAACCGGGTGCACGACGTGTTCATCCCGGCGGGCGTCACCCCGGTGCCGCTCTCGCCGCCGGAGATCGTCGGCCTCCTGAACCTGCGCGGACGGGTCGTCACCGCGCTCTGCCTCCGCCGCCGCCTCGGCCTGCCCCCCGCCGAGGGCGAGGGCAGCAAGATGGCGATCGGGCTGGAGCAGGGCGGCGAGACCTTCGCGCTCGTGGTCGACGGCGTCGGCGAGGTCCTCAAGCTCGGGGCCGACACCCACGAGGCGGTTCCGATCAACCTCGATTCCCGCTGGCGCGAACTCGCCCTCGGCGTGCACCGCCTCGACGGACGCCTCCTCGTCATCCTCGACGTCGATTCGCTGCTGGCCTTCGGGGCCGGGCGCCTCGGCGCCAATGCGGCCTGACCGGCAGCGGATCAGACACCATGAAGACCTGCCTCATCGTCGACGATTCCGCCGTCATCAGGAAGGTGGCGCGCCGCATCCTGGAGAACCTCGACCTCGACGTCAGCGAGGCCGAGGACGGCGCCAAGGCCATGGAGCAATGCTCCGCGGCGATGCCGGACGTGATCCTGCTCGACTGGAACATGCCCAACATGGACGGCTACGCCTTCCTGCGGGCCCTGCGCCAGGCGCCGGGCGGCGGCATTCCGAAGGTCCTGTTCTGCACCACCGAGAACGATGTCGGCGCCATCGCCCGCGCGCTCCATGCGGGGGCGAACGAGTACATCATGAAGCCCTTCGACCGCGACATCCTCACCGCCAAGCTCGAACAGGTCGGGCTGGCCGAGGCGAACGCGGCCTGAGCCACCGCGCCGGGGGGCCGTGCGTCCCGGCCGGGACGAACCGAGACAGGAGAGCGGCCTTCGCCCGCGGCAGCACCGGCCGCTCCCCGGGGGAAGTTCACAAAAACCCAGACCGTTGAGGCGGCGTCGGAGGCTCGAACCGGGCTAACGCCGCGTCGGTGACGCGTATTCGAGGCGTAAGAAACATGCTGGCAGCGACCGTCACCAATCCGGCCCCGGCCGCCGCCGGCGCGCCGGGGCGCATCAAGGTCCTCATCGCCGACGATTCCGCGGTGGTGCGCGGCCTCGTCGCCCGCTGGATCGGCGAGGCCGGCTTCAACGTCGTCGGCACTGCCGCCAACGGCCGCATCGCCCTCGAGATGATGGGCCGGCACGACCCCGACGTGGTGCTCCTCGATATCGACATGCCCGAGCTCGACGGCACGCAGGCGCTCCCCCTGATGCTCGCCCGCTCGCCCGGCCTCCAGGTCGTGATGATGTCGACGCTCACGACGCGCAACGCCGACATCTCCCTCAAATGCCTGGCGCTCGGCGCCGTCGATTACCTCACCAAGCCCGAGAGCAACCGCGGCGTCACCACCTCGGACGCGTTCCGGGCCGAGCTCGTCGAGCGCGTCCGCGTCTTCGGCGCGGCGCGCGCCCGCCGCCGGGGGCCGGTGCCCGCCCTGCCGGGCATCGCCGCCGCCCCGGCCCCGCCTCCGGCCCGGCCCGCCGCGCCCGTGACCCTGCGGCCGAAGGCGCGCAGCGCCACGCCGCCCCGCGTCCTCCTGATCGGCTCCTCGACGGGCGGCCCCCGGGCGGTCGGCGAGGTCCTGGAGAAGATCGGCGCGCCGACGCTGCGCCGGCTCCCGGTGCTGATCGTCCAGCACATGCCGCCGGTCTTCACGGCGGTCTTCGCCGAGCATCTGGGAAGCCGCACCGGCATCCCGGCCGCCGAGGGCAAGATGGACGAGCCCGTCCTGCCCGGCCGCATCTACGTCGCGCCCGGGGGGCGCCACATGCGCCTTGCCGGCGCGGCCGGGCGCGACCTCGCGATCCGCCTCGACGACGGCCCGGCCGTGAATTTCTGCCGCCCCGCCGTCGACGTGCTGTTCCAGGATGCCGCCGCGCTCTACGGGGCGGCCACGCTCTCGGTGATCCTCACCGGCATGGGCTCGGACGGCACCAACGGCGCCCGCGCCCTCGTGGAGGCCGGCGGCGCCGTCCTCGCCCAGGACGAGGCCACCAGCACCGTCTGGGGCATGCCGGGCAGCGTCGCGAAAGCGGGCCTCGCCCAGGCCATCCTGCCGCTCCCCGAGATCGGGCCGGCCCTGCGAACCCTCATTATGGGGCTCGGCGCATGACCGATCTCGATTTCGATTTCCTCCGCACCTACCTGAAGCAGCGCTCCGGCCTCGCCTTGACGGCCGAGAAGCGCTACCTCGTCGAGAGTCGGCTCGGGCCCGTCTGCCGCCGGTTCGGCATCGCCTCACTGCGCGACCTCGTGGGGGCCCTCAAGGTCTCCCGCGACACCGGCATCGAGCGCGCGGTCGTCGAGGCGATGACCACCAACGAGACCTTCTTCTTCCGCGACCGCGCTCCCTTCGACCTGTTCCGCGACGTGCTGCTGCCGCAGGTCATCGCGCGCCGGGCGAGCCAGCGCCGCCTCCGGATCTGGTGCGCGGCCTCCTCCACCGGCCAGGAGCCCTACTCGCTCGCCATGCTGCTGCAGGAGGCGGGATCGCGCCTGGCCGGCTGGCATGTCGACATCGTCGCCACCGATCTCTCGACCGAGGTCATCGAGAAGGCGAAGCTCGGCCTCTACAGCCATTTCGAGGTGCAGCGCGGCCTGCCGGTGCAGATGCTCCTCAAGCACTTCACCCAGGTCGGGGAGCAGTGGCACATCGCCCCGAGCATCCGCCAGATGGTGGATTATCGCCAGCTGAACCTGCTGAACGGCTTCGAGTCGCTCGGGCAGTTCGACATCATCTATTGCCGCAACGTGCTGATCTATTTCGACGCGCCGACCAAGGCGGACGTGCTCGCGCGCCTCGCCGCGAGCCTCTCGCACGACGGGGCGATCCTGCTCGGCGCCGCCGAGACCGTGATCGGCCTCACCGACAAGCTCGCGCCCAACCCTGAGCATCGCGGCCTCTACGGGCATCCCCCGGAGGCTGGGCGCAGCGCCGCGCCCCGGCCGCTGCGCGTCGCGGCCCTCCGGTAGGCCGCGGGCCGGGCGCCCGCCGCGGGTCTCTTTCGGCCTTGCGGCCGGCGCGAGACCCGCCGGGGCCGATCACCCCTGTCATCCAGGGACCCGCCCGGGTTCGCCATGCTGGCGAGCCCGGGCGGTCTCGTTTGCGCCGAGCGGCGGCGGCCGCCGGGAGGCGAGGCGCCGATAGCGCAAAAAAGAAAAGCCCCGCCGAAGCGGGGCCTGTTCGCGCGGGGGAGGGGGGCCGGTCAGACGGCGATCCGCTCCTCGCCGTCCACGGGCTCGCGCAGCACGTAGCCGCGGCCCCAGACGGTCTCGATGTAGTTCTTGCCCGAGGAGGCGTTGGCGAGCTTCTTGCGCAGCTTGCAGATGAAGACGTCGATGATCTTCAGCTCGGGCTCGTCCATGCCGCCGTAGAGATGGTTGAGGAACATCTCCTTGGTGAGGGTCGTGCCCTTCCGCAACGAGAGGAGTTCCAGCATCTGGTACTCCTTGCCGGTGAGATGCACCCGCGAGCCCGAGACCTCGACGGTCTTCTGGTCGAGGTTCACGATCAGGTCGCCGGTGGTGATGACCGACTGGGCGTGGCCCTTCGAGCGGCGCACGATCGCGTGGATGCGGGCGACGAGCTCGTCCTTGTGGAAGGGCTTGGTCAGGTAATCGTCGGCGCCGAAGCCGAGGCCCTTCACCTTGTCCTCGATGCCGGCCATGCCCGACAGGATCAGGATCGGGGTCTTCACCTTGGCGACCCGGAGCGAGCGCAGCACCTCGTAGCCGGACATGTCCGGGAGGTTCAGGTCGAGCAGGATGATGTCGTAATCGTAGAGCTTGCCGAGATCGACGCCCTCCTCACCGAGATCGGTGGTGTAGGTGTTGAAGTTCTCGGACTTGAGCATCAACTCGATGCTCTGCGCCGTGGCGCTGTCGTCCTCGATCAGAAGTACCCGCATCGTCGGTCCCCAGCCCAGCACGGCCGTTTCAGCGTTCGGACACGTCCCCGCCATACGCCCGCCACCGGCCTGTGGACGGACGCACCCTCGTCATTGACGTGAAACGCTATTCGTTAATCGTTAACAAAACCTGATTCTCGCTTGCAAGCGTCCGTTTGGTGTTCACGCGGTCCGAAGCGAAAAATCGTCGACGCTGTGTTCTCGTCGCGACCACCGCTCTGCTCGTCCGGCGTGTTCACATCCCCAGCCAAGTGCTTCGCCCAACACGGTTCGATGCGTTCTGTGACCCTGAAGTCACGGCCGCTCGCCCGTTGGATGCTGCGCGCCGCGCTTCACCCAAGATGTGAACGGCTCGCTACAAGCCCGATGACCGCAGTGTTAAGGAGGGAGGTAAATGAAGCGTGAAGGGGGCGCGGATGGCGGATGATCTGCGCGGAACGGGGCGCGCCACGCTGGCGGCCGCCCGCGCGGCCCTCGAGCGAATCGAATCACTCGAGACCTACGGGCGGGTCGTGGCGATTCGCGGCCTCCTGGTCGAGGTGGCGGGGCCGGTCGCGGCGATGCGGCTCGGGGGCCGCCTCGACATCGAGGGGGCCGGGCGCTCGGGGCTGATCCCCTGCGAGATCATCGGCTTCCAGGGCGACCGGGCGCTCGCCATGCCGTTCGGCTCGCTCGAGGGCGTGCGCCGGGGCTGCCCGGCCTATGTCCGCGACGAGGCGGCGGGCGCGATCAGGCCCTCGGGGGCCTGGCTCGGCCGGGTCGTGGACGCGCTCGGGCGCCCCGTGGACGGCCTCGGGCCGCTGCCGCCGGGCCCGGAGATCTACCCCTTGCGCGCCGACCCGCCCCCCGCCCACGCGCGCCGCCGGGTCGGCCGGCCCCTCGATCTCGGAATCCGCTGCATCAACACCTTCCTGACCATGTGCGCCGGCCAGCGCATGGGCATCTTCGCGGGCTCTGGCGTCGGCAAGTCGGTGCTGCTCTCGATGCTCGCCCGCTACACCGCGGCCGATGTCGCGGTGATCGGCCTCGTGGGCGAGCGCGGGCGCGAGGTGCAGGAATTCCTGCAGGACGACCTCGGCCCCGAGGGCCTTGCCCGCTCGGTCGTCGTGGTGGCGACCTCCGACGAGCCGGCCCTGATGCGCCGGAACGCCGCCTACGTCACCCTGGCGCTGGCGGAGCATTTTCGCGATGCCGGCGCCAAGGTCCTGTGCATGATCGACTCGATCACGCGCTTCGCCATGGCTCAGCGCGACATCGGGCTGGCGGCCGGGGAGCCCCCCACCGCCAAGGGCTACACCCCGACCGTGTTCAGCGAGCTGCCGCGCCTCCTCGAACGGGCCGGGCCGGGGGTGGGGGAGGGGACGATCTCGGCCTTGTTCACGGTGCTGGTCGAGGGCGACGACCACAACGAGCCCGTGGCGGACGCGGTCCGGGGCATCCTCGACGGGCACATCGTGATGGAGCGCGGGATCGCCGAGCGCGGCCGCTACCCCGCCATCAACGTGCTGCGCTCGGTCTCCCGCACCATGCCGCGCGCCTGCGACCCGGCCTTCCTGCCGGTGGTGCGCCGGGCGCGGCGGGTGCTCTCGACCTATGCCGACATGGAGGAGCTGATCCGCCTCGGCGCCTACCGCGCCGGCTCCTCGCAGGAGGTCGACGAGGCGGTGGCGCTCATGCCCGACCTTGAGGCTTTTCTGGGGCAGGGTAAGGAAGAAGCAACCTCCATCGGCGATGGTTACGCACGGCTGGCTCAGATCGTGGGCGGGCCGTGAGAGGCGGTTCGGGTGCTGTTCGCCGAGCGCGCCCAGAGACGTTGCGTGGAGTGAGCGTTCCCATGAAATCGCGTGACACGCTGATCCGTCTGCGTCGCTTCCAGGTCGACGAGAAGCGTCGGCGCGTGACCCAGATCGAGATGATGATGGCCGATTTCCTCCGGATGGCGACCGAGCTCGACCGCGAGGTCGCCCATGAGGAAGGCCGCGCCGGCATCTCCGACACGGCCCATTTCGCCTACCCGACCTATGCCCGCGCGGCGGCCGGCCGTCGCGACAACATGCGCCAGTCCGCCGCCGCCCTCGAAGGGCAGCTCGCCGAGGCCAAGGCCGAGCTTGGCGAGGCCTTCGAGGAGCTGAAGAAGGTCGAGATCCTGGAGGATCGCGAGCGCAGCGCCGAGCGCGCGGCCGAGGCCCTGCGCGATCAGGCGGCCATGGACGGGATCGGCCTGTCGCGGGCGCGCGCCTGAGCTTTCACGCACGCCGGCACGAAACCGTCACGATCCGGTGACATCACGCATCGCCCCGCTGGGCCGAGAGGCCTCGCTTGCGGTGCGTCCGATCCTGGCGCATCAGGGGCCGTCTGCCTAGGGGTGCGTCCGGTTCTCATGAAGAAGATCAGCGAATTCATCTGGCCGATCATCGGGATCGGGGCGCTCGTGGTGTCGGGTTGGCTCCTCTACCGGGAACTCAAGGACATCTCGATCTCCGATATCGAGGCGAGCCTCGCGGCGATCCCGGTCCATCGCTTCCTTCTCGCCGGCCTCTCCACCCTCGTGGCCTACGCGGCGCTCGCCTGGTACGACCGGATCGCGCTGCTCCATCTCGGCGTGCGCCACATCTCCTGGCTCTTCGTCTCGGTCTGCTCCTTCACCACCTACGCGCTCTCGCACAATATCGGCGCCTCGGTCTTCTCGGGCGCGGTGGTGCGCTACCGGGCCTACACCGCCAAGGGCCTCTCGGCCGCGCAGGTGGCGGTGCTGGTGGCCCTCTGCTCCTTCACCTTCGGGCTCGGCACCCTGCTCCTCGGCGGCGCGGTCCTGACCCTGAAGCCCGATCTGCTGGAGCGCCTCGAAGGCCACCTGCCGAACCTTCTGACGAATCCCACCACCGCCTTCCTCCTCGGCCTCGCCCTGCTGGGCGCCGTGGCGCTCTACGTCGTGGGCTCGCTCCTCCACCTGAAGCCCCTGCATATCCGGGCCTTCAAGCTCCAATATCCGCGCCCGAACATCATGGGGCGCCAGCTCGTGGCGGCGCCGCTGGAGCTCCTCGGCGCGGCCGGCATCATCTATTTCGCGCTTCCCGAGGCCGGCAATCCCGGCTTCCTCGTGGTGCTGGCGGTGTTCCTGGCCTCGTTCTCGGCGGCCCTCGTCTCGCACGCGCCGGGCGGCCTCGGCGTGTTCGAGCTGATCTTCGTGCTGGCCATGCCGGAGGTGGCCCGTCCGCAGGTCATCGCGGCGCTCCTGGTCTTCCGGATCTTCTATTTCTGGCTGCCCTTCGCCCTCTCGGTCATCGTCGTCGTCCTCTACGAGCGCTCCCGCCTCGCCGAGGCCTGGAAGCGGCGCGGCGAGAGCCCCGCCGAGCCCCCGCCGGAGCCCCCCCTGGTGGCGCCGGGCCTCGATTCCCACAAGATCGAGCACCGGCTGGAGAAGAAGGCGGTCTGAGCGCGGGCCAGCGCGAGGAACCCTTTCTGCGGCGCGGCACCGTTGGCCTGCCGCCGTCGCGCGGTCGAGCCCTTGAGACCGGACCCACTCTTCCGCCCTTCGCCAGCGTCCCGACGCGTTCTCCGGGGCCGTTCGAGCGGTCGGCCCGAAGCCCTCCCGGGGCGCTCCCGCCTCAGACCGACCCGACGGTCCGCAGCCGGGCCCGCGGGTGGATCTCGGCCTGGCTCATCACCGGGGTCTCGCGGCGGAAGCGCTCGATGATCGAGCGCACGAAGGGCCGCGCCTGCACCGAGGTGACGAGGACCGGCATCTCGCCCATGCGGGCGGCGGTCTCGAACCGGTCCCGCACCGTGTTGACGAATTCCGACAGCTTCGAGGGCTGCATCGCGAGGTAGCGCTCCTCGCGCTCGCCCACGATCGATTCCAGGAAGGCCTGCTCCCAGGCGGGCGACAGGGTGATGATCGGCAGCATCCCGTCCGGACCCTGGTACTGGGCGCAGATCTGGCGGCCGAGCCGGGCGCGGACATGCTCGACGATGTCGCGCGGGTTCTTCACGCCGCCCGCCACCTCGGCGATGCCCTCCACGATCGAGCCGAGGTCGCGGATCGAGACCCGCTCGGCCAGGAGGAATTGCAGCACGCGCTGGATGCCGGTGGTCGAGATCTGGCTCGGGGCCACCTCCTTGAGCAGCTCCGCGTGTTCCTTCGAGAGCTCCTTCAGGAGCTTCTGGACCTCCACATGGTTCAGGAGCTCGGAGACATGCGCCTTGATGATCTCGGTCAGGTGCGTCGACACCACGGTCGCGGCATCCACCACCGTGTAGCCCTTGATCTGGGCCTGATCGCGCAGGGAGGCGTCGATCCAGGTCGCGGGCAGCCCGAAGGTCGGCTCCAGCATGTGCTGGCCGGGCAGCTGCACCTGGCCGCCCATCGGGTCCATCGCCATGAACTGGCCCGGGAAGATCTGGCCGGTGCCGGCCTCGATCTCCTTCACCCGCACCACGTAGGCGTTGGCATCGAGCTGGACGTTGTCGAGGATGCGCACCGAGGGCATCACGAAGCCGAGCTCGGCCGCGAGCTGGCGGCGCAGGGCCTTGATCTGGTCGGTGAGCCGGTCGCCCGCCTCGCCGTTGACGAGGGCGAGGAGCGCGTAGCCCATCTCGAGCTTGAGGTCGTCGAGCTTGAGGAGGTCGGTGACCGTCTCCTCCTTGGCCGCGCTCGCGGCCGCGGCATCGATCGGCGCGCCGTCCGCATCCACCGGCGGCGCCTCCCGGGCGGTCTTGGCGATGCGCCACGCGGCGTAGCCCGAGGCGCCCCCGAGCGCCAGGAAGGGCAGCATCGGCATGCCCGGCAGGAGCGCGATCAGCACCATGACGCCCGCCGACATGCCCAGCGCCTTCGGGTAATTGGCGAGCTGCTTGCCGAGCGCCTTGTCGGCCGAGCCCTTCACGCCGGCCTTCGAGACCAGGATGCCGGCCGCCGTCGAGACGATCAGGGCCGGCACCTGCGAGGCGAGGCCGTCGCCGATGGTCAGGAGCGTGTAGCTCTTGGCGGCGCCGAGGAAGGGCATGCCCTGCTGCGCGACCCCGATGATGATGCCGCCGATCACGTTGATGAAGGTGATCAGGAGGGCCGCGATCGCGTCGCCGCGCACGAATTTCGAGGCGCCGTCCATGGCGCCGAAGAAGGAGGATTCCTCCTCGAGCGCCGCGCGCCGGGCCTTGGCGGCCTTCTCGTCGATGAGGCCGGCCGAGAGATCGGCGTCGATCGCCATCTGCTTGCCCGGCATCGCGTCGAGGGTGAAGCGGGCCGCGACCTCGGCGATGCGCCCCGAGCCCTTCGTGATGACCACGAAGTTCACGATGATCAGGATCGCGAAGACGATGATCCCGATGACGAAATTGCCCCCCATCACGAAGTTGCCGAAGGCCTCGATGACGTGGCCCGCCGCCGCCGTGCCCTCGTGCCCGTGGCCGAGGATGAGGCGCGTCGAGGCGAGGTTCAGCGCCAGCCGCAGCATGGTGGCGATCAGCAGGAGCGTCGGGAAGACCGTGAACTCGAGCGGATTGTCGATGAACAGGCCCGTCATCATGATCAGGACGGACAGGATGATCGAGACCGCGAGCAGCAGGTCGAGCAGGATCGCGGGCAGCGGGAAGATGAGCACCGTCAGGATGCCCATCACCGCGGTGGCGAAGAACAGGTCGGTGCGCTTGGTCAGCGCCTCGAGGTTGCCGCGCGTGGGCAGCGACAAACCCCCGAAGCTCGCAAGCCCGGACGTCGTCGTGGCCGGCGCCGTCGCCGTATCGCTCATGGGCCTCGCATCCCGCCCGCGCAGACGCGGACCCGGCAAGATTTGCCGGGCATAGGGTTAGCGCCGCGTTAACGCGGGGCCGTCCGGGCTCCGCTCAAGCTGGAACCCGCATCCGGCCCGGTTGCTTGAAGGGAACACGACCCGCAACCGCTCCGAGGCATCTCCATGCGCACGTCCCTGGCACTCGCCGCCGCCCTGACCCTCGCGGGGACCGGGATCGCGGCTGCCCAGACCAGCCCTGCCGCCCCCGGGACCAAGACCGAGACGAACGTCAAGGCCGATCCCCATTCGGACGGCACGCCGCATGGCAGCGTCGGCCAGACGCTCGAATCCGGTGCCAACAGCTTCACCGAAGGCCAGGTGAAGAAGCGCTTCGCCAAGATGGGCTTCGGCGAGGTCAAGGATCTCAAGAAGGACGATCAAGGCATCTGGCGCGGCATGGCCACCCATGCGGGCAAGCCGGTCAGCATCGGCATGGACTACAAGGGCAACGTCGCCGCGCAATAGCCCCTGGAACCCGAACGATTGGAGACACGCACCATGGCGACACGAGCCATCACGGCCCTGTTCGACGATTACGACGATGCCGCCCGCGCCGTCGACAAGCTCGAAGCCGAGGGCATCCCGCACGGCGACATCAGCATCGTGGCCAGCAACGAGGGCGAGCGCCACGCCGCGCGCCTGCCCGGCGCGCCCCGGCGCGATCCGGGCGAGGAGAGCGACGCGGCGGACGGTGCCGGCACGGGCGCGACCCTCGGGACCGTGCTCGGGGGCGGCGCGGGCCTCCTCGCCGGCCTCGGCCTCCTGGCGATCCCGGGCGTCGGGCCGGTCGTGGCGGCGGGCTGGCTCGTCGCCACGGTCACGGGCGCCGGCGTCGGCGCGGCCACCGGCGGGCTCCTGGGCGGGCTGACGGGGGCCGGCCTCAGCGAGCACGAGGCCGAGACCTACGCGGAGGGTGTGCGCCGCGGCGGCACCCTGGTGACGGTCCGGGCCGACGAGGCCCGGTCCGACCGCGTCCTGGCGATCCTCGACCAGCACGGCTCGATCGACCTCGACGAGCGTGCGGAGAACTGGCGCTCGCAAGGCTGGACCGGCGGCACCGCCCGTCCGGCCACCGAGGAGATCGGATCGACCGCCATCGGGGCGGCCGCCTCGACCACCACGGGCCTCGACACCGAGAGCGGGCACACCCTGTTCCCGGCCGACCAGGGCCGCGTGCCCGGCACGCCGCCGGGCGCCGGCACGCAGGCGGGTATCGGGACCCAACCCGGTGCCGGAACGCAGCCGGGCCCAGGACCGAAGCAGATCCTCGACCCGACCGGGCGCTGACGAGGCCGGGGCGGGCGCCCGGCGCCCGCCCTCAGGACATCTGCTTGCGGGCGAAGAGGGCGCCGGCGAAGAGCACGGCGGCGCCGGCCGCGATCAGGCTGATCATCAGGAGCGCGCGGGGCTGCTGGGCCGATTGCGCCTGGACCGGCTGGACCACGAGGCTGAAGAACTCGATCTGGCGTGCCGCGATGATGCGGGCGCGCTCGCTCGCGGCCAGAACCTTGGCGTAATATTTCTCGGCGTCCTTGCGCTCGTTCTCCAGGGCCTCGAAGCGCGTGAGGGCATCGGAGAGGAGCCGCTTCTGCTCCGGGTCCTGGCTCGCCGCCTGCCGCTCGATCCGGGCGATGTTGTCGTCGAGATCCTTGATCTGGGTCTTCAGGTCGAGGATCCGGCGCGATTCCGGCCCGAGATCGCGCTGGCCGAGCGTCAGCTGCACCGAGAGGTTGATGCGCGCGGAGCGAAGCTCGCTGATGACCTTGAGATTGGCTTCGTTCGTCTTCTGGGCGTCGAGCACGCCCTCGCGATTGCGCAGGTCGCGCGTGGCAACCCGGATCTTGGTCAGGCGCTCCTCGGCGAGCTTCAATTCCCGGTTGCTCTCGGCCAGGGCGTCGTTGCGGGCCGTCGTGCTGAGGGCGTTCACCATCCGCTCGCTCTCGCGCAGGATCGCCTGCGTGATCGCCAGGGACTCGGCGGGATCGAAGGCGTTCACGGTCAGGGTCATGATGCCCGACCCCTGCTCGATCTCGATATCGACGCGATGGCGCCAGTATTTCAGGAATTTCTCGATCGGCTTCTCGGGATCGAACCGCGACAGGTAATCGATCTCGGGCCGGGTGAACATGTCCCGCAGCGGCATCTCGCTCGCGATCGCCTCGATCATCGGCCGGCTGAGGATGTAGTTGTAGGTGATCAGGGTGTCCTGGGCGACCATCGCGTGGGGCACGCCGCTGTTGGTGCCGACCGAATCCGGGCTCGCCTTCTCGACCGAGCCGATGGCCGGGCGGAGCGCGAAACGCGCCTCGGTGACGTAGCGGTCGGTGGCGATGAGGCCGTAATAGACCGCGCCGACCAGCGTCGGCAGCACGAAGCAGAGGGCGAAGAGGAGCGGCACCCACGGGTCGCTCTTCACGTGGCTCGGATAGGAGCGGATGCCCTTCTTGCGGTCGGCGAAGCGGGAGAGGCGCGCGATCTGGCGCAGCGAGTCGGCGACGGCGGCCGACCGGTCCGCGGTGGTGAGCGGCTGTCCCTGCGGGTTGCGGATCTCGACGGTCATCGCTTCTGGTGATTCCGATGCCTGCCGGGCAGGCCCCTGTTCCGTCCTGTCGCACCGCCGCGCGGCAAAACCGTGGCCACGCTCAGACGCCCGCGGGCCGAAGCTCAGGCGTTCAGGCGCCTGTAGACCTCGATCGCGTCGTTGACATCCTCGTAGATGATGGCGCGCCCGTTCAACAGGACGATGCCCTGACTGCACCAGGCGCGGATCGTCTCCATGTCGTGCGAGACCATGATGACGTCGGCATGCTCGCGCCTCGCCGCGAAGACCTCGGTGCAGCGCTTGGCGAAGCGCGCATCGCCCACCGCCGTCACCTCGTCGATCAGGTAGCAATCGAAGGGGATCGCCATGCTCATCCCGAAGGCGAGCCGGGCGCCCATGCCGGAGGAATAGGTCCGGATCGGCACGTCGAGATAGCTGCCGAGCTCGGCGAAATCCTCGACGAATTCGAGGACGCGGCGGGGGTCCTCCCCGTAGATGCGGGCGACGAAGATGACGTTGTCCCGGCCCGTCATCTGCGGATGGAAGCCGCCGCCGAACCCGAGCGGCCAGGAGACGCGCAAGCCCCGCTTGATCCGCCCGCTCGTCGGCTCTTCCGTGCCGCCGATGAGGCGCATCGTGGTGGATTTGCCGGCGCCGTTGATCCCCAGGATGCCGTAGCTGATGCCGGGCTTCAGCGTCAGCGAGACCCGCTCCAGGATGGTGCGGCGATGGCCGTCCGTCCGGTAGATCTTGGTCACGTTCTCGAAGCGGATCACGGGCGGAGGTCACTCACAGTCGCGCGATCGATCATCGCGGCGCGGATGAGATCCGCGCCGGAGGACGCCGATCATCGGCCCAATGCCGGCGGAAAGCGGCGAATCTGAGGATGATGCGCGCCGGACCCCCGGGTGCGGTGACGACGCCCGGCACGCTCGCCCGC
This sequence comes from Methylobacterium soli, assembly GCF_008806385.1. Lineage (GTDB taxonomy): Bacteria > Pseudomonadota > Alphaproteobacteria > Rhizobiales > Beijerinckiaceae > Methylobacterium > Methylobacterium soli. The sequence continues at coordinate 114,367 of NZ_VZZK01000002.1, read as the reverse complement.
GGCGCGCGCCTCCCGACGAACCCGCCGGCGCGCCTCAATGCTCGTTGAAGGAGCGGCCCATAGCCTCGAAGAAGGGCGAGACCATGTAGCTGAGCGCGGTGCGCTCGCCCGTGGTGATCACCACCTCGGCGGGCATGCCCGCCACGAGGCGGTCGCGCATCAGGTCGGGAATCTCCAGCTTGCTGATCTCGACGATGCCGAGGAAATAGGGCTGGCGGGTCGTCTCGTCGATCAGGCGGTCGCGCGAGACGGTCGAGAGGTTCCCCAGGATGGCCGGGATCCGGCGCGAGTGGAAGGTCGGGAACTTGATCTCGGCGGGCATGCCCGCATGGACGGTCTCGAGGTCGTTTGGCGAGAACTGCACGTGCACCACGAGCTTGTCGTCGTTCGGAACGATCTCCATCAGGGCCTCGCCGGAGCGGATGACCTGCCCGACCGTGTAGACCTTCAGGCTCTGGACCACGCCCGAGCGGGGCGCCTTGACGTCGAGCCGCTTCAGGACGTCCTGCGCCACCGAGAATTTCTCGCGGAGCTCGGAGACCTTCTGGCGCGCCTCGAGGAGCTGCCCCGCCACGTCCTCCTGGAATTTCTGCTTGATCTGGGTGATCTGCAGGCCGGCCTCGCCGATGCCGTTCTCGGCCTTGGCCGCATCGGCCGTGGAGCGTCCGATCACGCCCTCGAGGCGGGTGCGCTCGCGCTCCATCACGAGGAGACGCGAGAGCGGAATCAGGTTCTTCTCCCGCAGCGACCGCAGGCCGGTCAGCTCCTGGTTAATGAAGCCGACCTGCTCCTCGACGGAGGTCTTCTCGACGGCAAGACCCTTGATCTCGGTCTTGAGCTGGGTGATGCGCGCCTCGAGGAGCTCGATCTGGCCCTTGAGCGAGGCCTGCCGCTCCCTGAACTGATTGGTCTGGTCGCTGATCACCCGCGCGACCAGGGGCTCGGCGCGGCGGGCGACGATCTCCTGCGGCAGCTCCGGGGCGGAAGCGCCGTCCCGCTCCGCCATCAGGCGCGCCTCGAGGACGAGGGTCGCGTCGAGCTGGCCCCGGAAGAGGTCGACGCTCGCGCGCGACTGGACCGGATCGAGGCGCAGCAGCACCTCGCCCTGCTCGACGGTCTGTCCTTCCTTGACGAGGATCTCGCGGACCATGCCGCCCTCGTAATGCTGCACCAGCTTGCGGCTGTTCTCCACCGTGATGGTGCCGGGGCTGACCACGGCCCGGTCGAGCCGCGCCACGGCGGCCCAGGCGCCCATCACCCCGAAGGTCGAGAAGATCAGCACGTAGCCCGCGATGGCGTGGTGCTTCCAGGTCGTGGTCCGGCGCGGATGGCGCAGGGCCTCCGCGACGGCGGGCGAGGCGTTGGCGGCCTCGTCGCTCGGCACCCCGATCCGGTCGATCGCGGTCTTGAGGGTCGCGACCGTAGGAAGGGAAATCTTGGCCGGGAGCTTGATCTTCATGGCCTTCAACCTGCAGCCCGCTGCGCTTCCATGCCGAGGCGCGGCGCCGGTGCGCCGGCGACCGCCGCGGCGGGATTCGGCACCACCCGCGGACCGGCCACGCGGCCGAGGATCTCCTCCCGCGGGCCATAGGCCTGCACGGTGCCGCTGTTCATCACCAGGACGGTGTCGACCGCCGTCAGGATGTTCACCTTGTGGGTCACGATCATGATCGTGGTGCCCAGGCGCTTCAGCTCCTGAACGGCCTGCATCAGGGCTTCCTCACCCGCCGCGTCGAGGCTGGCATTTGGCTCGTCGAGGACGATGAAGCTCGGATTCCCGTACATGGCGCGGGCGAGCGCGATCCGCTGGCGCTGGCCGCCCGAGAGCGCCTGGCCGCCATTGCCGATCTGGGTGTTGTAGCCCTCGGGGAGCGACTGGATCAGCTCGTGGCAGCCCGCCTTCTGGGCGACCGAGATCACCGCCTCCTCGTCGATCTCCTCGAAGCGGGCGATGTTCTGCGCGACCGTTCCGGCGAAGAGCTCCACGTCCTGGGGCAGGTAGCCGATATGGCGGCCGAGGACCTGCGGATCCCAATGCGAGAGGTCGGACCCGTCGATCCGGAGCGATCCGCCGACGATGGGCCAGACGCCCGTGACGGCGCGCGCCAGGCTCGACTTGCCGGCCGCGCTCGGGCCGACCACACCCACGATGGTGCCCGGCGTGAGCCGGAAGCTGACGCCGCGCAGGATCGCCTGCTGCTTGCCCGGCGCCGTCACCACGAGGTTCTCGGCGTCGATCTGGCCCTTCGGCCGCGGCAGGTTCATGCGCTCGGGCTCGGGGCCCGCGATCTCGATCAGGCGGACGAGGCGTCCATAGCTCGACCGCACCGCGGTGAAGCCCTTCCAGTTCGCCACCAGAAGCTCGACCGGCGCCAGGGCGCGGCCGATGATGATGGAGGCGGCGATCATCGAGCCCGGCGAGATCTCGCGGTGGATCGCCAGGTAGGCGCCGACGCCGAGGATCAGCGTCTGCAGGAACATGCGCACGAACTTGGTCGAGGCGACGATGAGGCCCGCCCGGTCGCTGGCCAGCGCCTGCAGGGTCAGAACCTCGGCGTGGCGGCGGCCCCAGAGCGTGCGCAGGGCGCCGAGCATGCCCATGGCCTGCAGCACCTCGCCGTTCCGAAAGGTGGCCTGGGCATATTGGCCGGCCGCGTTCGAAGCCTGGCTCGCCGCCGCGAGTTCCCGCTTGGTGACGACCTCGTTGAGGATCGTCAGGGCGAAGATCATCAGGCCGCCGGCGATCGCCATCCAGCCGAACCAGGGATGCAGGATGAAGCAGGCGAGCAGGAAGATCGGGGTCCAGGGGGCGTCGCAGAAGGCCAGCAGGCCGCTGCCGGTGAGGAATTCCCGAACCGCGTCGACGTCGCGCAAGGCCACCGCATGGCCGCCCTCGGGGTTGCGCAGGTTGCCGCGATGGACCGCGCCGAAGATCGGGCCGGCGATCTTCTCGTCGAACAGGATCCCGCCGCGCACCAGCAACCGGGAGCGCAGCATCTCGAGCAGCGCGTAGACCACCAGCGCGAAGGCCGCGATCACCGTGATGCCGACCAGCGTCGTCTCGTTGCGGCTGCCCAGAACGCGGTCATAGACCTGCAGCATGTAGAGCGGGCTGACGAACATCAGCAAGTTGATGAAGAAACTGAACACGATGGCCGTGACGAAGACAGGCCGCGTCGCCTTGATGCCATCCTTCAAAATGGAAGGTCCTGCGCCCATGCCCCTCGTGCTCATTCTTTGGACCTATGGCAATCAACGCGATGTTGAAGGAATCAGATGGTTTCGAGGATTAAGGTTTGCTGAACGCTAGAATGGACACGCTTCGGAGTTCGAGCACTTTCGTTCGACGGTAACAGGAGATATCAATTCTCCGGAGAGCCAGGAACTCGCCGCGCTCGCGTTTAGTCCGCCACGGCGCGGCCAAATCCCCTATCAGAATGTCCGGTTGGTGACCATACCTGTCTCAGATCCCGCCGCGATTCGACGGGCGCCGGCCGCCGATCGGCCGGCTGCGGCGATCGCGGCTCACCCGGACCACGGTCCCGGCGGACCCGTTGCGGGCGTTAGGCCAGCATCTCGGCGAAACCTGGGCGCTACCTGAATTCAGCCTCGATCCCGATCGCCGCCGAGGCTCGACCGTAAGCTGCCGCGGGCGCCGGTGTCGAGGCCAAAAATACAATCAAAGATTGTAATGTGACGGTTCCGTCGATCGGGATCCAACGGGACCTGCGCGCTTGGCCGAGACGCCCTCGCGCCGCAGGGTCTCGCGGAGGCGAAGGCGCCGGGGCGGGCGCGCGACTGGTCCGCCATCACGACCCGGTTGTCCCCCTCAACGTCCGTAGACGTCCTCGACCCGGATGATGTCGTCCTCGCCCGTATAGGAGCCGACCTGCACCTCGATGAGTTCGAGGGGGATCTTGCCGGGGTTGGTCAGGCGGTGCATCGAGCCGATCGGCAGGTAGATCGCCTCGTTCTCGTGCACCAGCACCACGCGCTCGTTGAGCGTCACCTCGGCCGTGCCGCGCACCACCACCCAGTGCTCGGCCCGGTGATAATGCTTCTGCAGCGACAGGCGGCCTCCGGGCGAGACCTGGATCCGCTTGACCTGGAAGCGCTCGCCGATATCGATGCGCTGGTACCAGCCCCAGGGGCGATACATGCGCCGGTGGGCCTCGGCCTCCGGGTAGCCCTTGGCCCGCAGCACGCCCACCAGATCCTTGACCTGGCCGGCCTTGGCCTTCGACGTCACCAGAACGGCGTCCGGGGTCGAGACCACCACCACGTCCTCGAGCCCCACCACCGCGGTGACCTGCTCGCCCTCGCTGTGCACCAGGCTGCCGCGCGTCTCGATCAGCTCGACCCGGCCCCGCACCGCGTTGCCGGCAGCGTCCTGGTCGAGGACGCTCCAGACCGCGTCCCAGGTGCCGACATCCGACCACGCGAACGAGACCGGCAGCACGCCGGCGAGCCGCGTGCGCTCCATGACGGCGTAGTCGATCGAGGTCTTGGGCGCCTGCGCGAAGGCCGCCGCATCGAGGCGCACGAAGTCGAGATCGCGCACCGCGCCCTCGAGAGCGTCGCGCGCGGCCGCGAGGACCGCGGGGGCATGCGCTTCGAGTTCCGCCAGCATCACGTCGGCCCGGAACAGGAAGTAGCCGGAATTCCAGACCGCCCCCTCTGCCAGGAGCCGCTCGGCGCCGGACCGATCGGGCTTCTCCACGAAGCGGGCGACCGCGTAGGTGCCGGGCGCCCCGGGCAGGCTCTCGCCCGGCTGGATGTAGCCGTAGGCGGTGGCCGGGCCCGTGGGGGTGATGCCGAGCGTCATGATGTGACCGGCGCGCGCGCCCGCCGCCGCCGCCCGGGCAGCCGCCACGAAGGCCGCCGTGTCGCCGATGACGTGGTCGGCCGCCAGGATCAGGACGATCGCCTTCGGGTCGATGCGGGCGGCGTGGCAGGCCGCGACCGCGACGGCGGCGGCCGAATCCCGCCGCTCGGGTTCGAGCAGGATGTCGGCCGGCACCCCGGCCTCCTTCAGTTGCTCGGCCACGATGAAGCGGGCCTCGGCCTGTGTGAGGACGCTGAGGCGCCCGAACGCGCCGGGATCGGCCACGCGCGCCGCCGTCGCCTGGAAGGTGGATTCGGTCTCGCTCACGAGCCGCGAGAACTGCTTGGGCATGCTCTCCCGCGAGGCCGGCCACAGCCGCGTCCCCGATCCTCCGCACAGGATCACCGGGAGGATCAGGTCAGGCTGAGACATCGCACACCGCCGAGATTGCCATCCAGAAAACCGCCCCGGCAGGAGCGGCCCGCGCCTTTCTGACCGATCGGGCCCCCCGCTGTAAACGTTGGCACAGGACTGAAGCCCCGCGAAACCGCGGCCCCGGCATCATCGGCGGGCCGCCGCAAGGCCGCGCGCCGGTTCCCCGAGGCCGGATCGTCAGCGCGCCAGCGCCCGGGTCACCGTCTCACGCCAGAACGCGAGGGTGTCGGCGAGCGTGGTCTCCCAGGGGATGCCGGGCGCCCAGCCGAGGACGGCCCGGGCGCGCGCGGCGTCGCCGATCGCGAGCGGCGTATCATTAGGACGCATCCGCGCCGGGTCGGGCTCGATCCGGATCTCGCGGCGCGCCAGGGTGCGGAGGCCGTCGAGCGCGTCGCCGATCCGTCGCGGCACCCCGGAGGCGATGTTCAGGATCTGCCCGCCCGCGAGATCCGGCACGAAGATCGCCCGCACATACGCGTCCACCACGTCGCGCACGTCGAGGAAGTCGCGAAGGGCGTCGAGATTGCCGACCTGCAGCACCGGCGCCTGCAGGCCGGCCTCGATGCGGGCGACCTGCGCCGCGAAGGCCGGAACCACGAAGGCCGTCGATTGCCCCGGGCCCGTGTGGTTGAAGGGCCGCAGGCGGACCGATCTCAGGCCATCGCGCGCCATCTGGCCGATCAGCAGGTCGGCCGCGGCCTTCGAGGCCGCGTAGGGGTTGGTCGGGTCGAGGAGGGCGGTCTCGTCGAGGGCATCGCTGCGCGTCTTGAAGGTGCCGCCGTAGATCTCCGAGGTACTGACGAAGAGGAAGCGCGCATCCGGCGCCTCCTGCATCACCGCCGCGGCGAGGTTCAGGGTCCCGCTCAGGTTGATCCGGAAGGTGCGCTCCGGGTCGAGGCGCGCCTCATGCAGGGCCGCGACCGCCGCGAGATGCACCACGGCACTCGGCCGCACGGACCGGATCGCGGCCCGAACCTGCGCGGCGTCGGTGATGTCGAGGTCGAGGGTTTCACAGCCGCCGAAGGGATCCGAATCGGCAGGCCCCTGCATTCCCGGAGATCCCGGCGCTGCGCCATGACGGCCGGCGACGATGCGGATGTCGCCGCCGCGCGCGGTCAGCGCGCGGACCAGGTGCCCCCCCACGAAGCCGCCCGCACCCGTGATCAGGATGCGCTCCGTCATGCCCGCTTCTCCGGTCTGGACCGCTACGCGGCTCTCAATCTCTGATCTGACGCGCCCTGTGCCGCCGAACCGGTCTCCGGTTCGGCGGAGGGCGCTCTAGCGAACGCCCGCGAGCCGCTTGAGGTCGGCGTCCACCATCTCCTGGATCATCGCCTCGAGGGTCGTCTCGGGCTCCCAGCCGAGCTTGGCTTTCGCCTTGCCCGGATTGCCGAGCAGCACGTCGACCTCCGCCGGGCGGAACAGGTTCGGATCGATGACGAGGTGCTTGTCCATCGACAGGCCGACATGGTCGAAGGCGATGCGGCACATGTCGCGGACCGTGACGGTGCGCCCGGTCGCCACGACGTAATCGTCGGCGACGTCCTGCTGCAGCATCAGCCACATCGCCTTGACGTAGTCGCGAGCGTGGCCCCAGTCGCGCTTGGCGTCGATATTGCCGAGGCGCAGCTCGTGGCCGAGGCCGAGCTTGATCCGGGCCACGCTGTCCGTCACCTTCCGGGTCACGAACTCGATGCCGCGCAGCGGGCTCTCGTGGTTGAACAGGATGCCGCTCGACGCGTGCAGCCCGAAGCTCTCGCGGTAGTTCACCGTCATCCAGTGCCCGTAGAGCTTGGCCGCGGCGTAGGGCGAGCGCGGGTAGAACGGCGTCGTCTCGCTCTGCATCGGCTCCTGGATCAGGCCGTACATCTCGGAGGACGAGGCCTGATAGAAGCGGGCATCGGGCTTCTCGATCCGCACGGCCTCCAGCACGTTGGCGCAGCCGAGACCCGTGACGGCGCCGGTCAGCAGCGGCTGCTGCCAGGAGGTCTTCACGAACGATTGCGCCGCAAGGTTGTAGACCTCGTCGGGCTGCACGCTGCGCACGACGCGCATCAGGCTCGACAGATCGGAGAGATCACCGTCCACGAGCGTGACGTCGTCCACGATGCCGAGCCAGCGCAGGCGCAGGTCGTTCACGTCCGTGGTGCTGGAGCGCCGCACCAGCCCGTGGACCTCGTAGCCCTTCTGGTGAAGGAGCTGAGCCAGATAGGCTCCGTCCTGCCCGGTGATGCCGGTGATCAAGGCCTTCTTCATGAAACGCTCTGCAGTCCGATGTGAGGAGATACCCGCCCGCGCGGCTCAGGACGCGATATAGCCCTACAACCCGGACGTCAAAAATCGGCGCGTGTGTCGGAGCCCAGGGTGCACCCGAGATGCAGGCCGGGGTTGCATCGGGCCAGCGCTTGTGGCCTCACCCTTCAAACATCTGCATTCTTCAGACCTCCATCCCTCGGAGACCGGTCATGACGCGGCTCGTCAATCTCGAGCGATTCGCCAAGATCCGCGCCCTGCACGATCGGACCGAGCATGACGGCGAGCGGGCCGCGGCCCGGCACTATCTCGACGCGGTCGCGGGCGCCGACGGTCTCGCGGCGCCCGGGCAGGCGCCCGCGGGTTGGACCGGGACGGGCGCGGCCCAGGGTGCGGGCGAGGTCTACCTGGAGGTCCAGCTCTACGGGCAGGTCGGCCCCTTCCGAGTCGTGCGGGTGGTGCGCAGCGATGTCAGCCTCGGCCTGACCCACGTGGTCGTCATCAGCCGCTCGGAGCGCGAGCCGCATTTCATCGCCGGCTTCCCGGATACCGAGGAGGGGATCGGCATCGCCGATTACGTCGGCCCCGCCGTCATCCAGGCCCTGGCGCTCGCGGGCGGCGGATTCAGCCCGTCGGGCGACCCCGCCTAGGTCGATGATGGGCTCGCATTCCGGGTGATCGGGCGGGTGCCCGGCCGGTCGGTGCTCCAGCGCTCCCTGCCGGCGCGGCGCCCGCCGGGCAGCCGCGCGCCCTTGACAATCCGGCAGCCGCCCGGGGATGCCGGGCCGCAGGGAAACACCTCCCGGCGCGACGAGGACAGGTGATGCGGGTTGAGGCGACGGCGATACCGGACGTGAAGGTGGTGCGTCCGCAGCGGTTCGGGGACGATCGGGGCTGGTTCTCGGAGACCTACCGGGCGGACCGGCTCGAGGAGGCGGGTGTCGCCGCGGCCTTCGTGCAGGACAACCAATCCTTCTCGGCCCCGGCCGGCACCGTGCGGGGCCTGCACTTCCAGCTCGCCCCCGCCGCCCAGGCCAAGCTCGTGCGCGTCCTCGCGGGCGCCATCCTGGACGTCGCCGTCGACCTGCGCCGCGCCTCCCCGACCTTCGGCCGCCACGTCGCCCTGCGCCTCGACGCCGCCGGGGGCGAACAACTCTTCGTGCCCGCGGGCTTCGCCCACGGCTTCTGCACCCTCGAACCCGACACCATGGTGGCCTACAAGGTCGATGCCTATTACAGCCCCGAGCACGACCGGGCGCTCCTGTGGAACGATCCGGCGCTCGCCATCCCCTGGCCGGTCAGCCCCGAGACCGCCATCCTGTCGGCCAAGGATTCCCGCGCCCCGACGCTCGCCGGCCTGCTCGCCGCCCTGCCGGCGCCGTTCTGAGCCCAGCCTGAGGAGACGCCCATGCGCATTCTGGTGACCGGGGGCTGCGGCTTCATCGGCTCGGCCCTGGTCCTGCACCTCGTCGGGACCCTCGGCCACGAGGTGCTCACCCTCGACGCCCTCACCTACGCGGCCAATCCGGTGTCGCTCGCGCCGCTCGCCGACGACCCGCGTCACCGCCTCGTCGAGGCCGACATCTGCGACGCGGGCGCCGTCCAGGCGGCCTTCGCGGCGTTCGCACCCCAGGCCGTGATGCACCTGGCCGCCGAGAGCCATGTCGATCGCTCGATCTCGGAGCCGGGCGCCTTCGTGCGCACCAACGTGATCGGCACCCAGGTGATGCTGGAGGCCGCGCGCGCCCATTACGAGAGCTTGAGCGGCCCGGACCGGAGGGCGTTCCGCTTCCTGCACGTCTCCACCGACGAGGTTTACGGATCGCTGCCGCCGGGCGGCTTCTTCACCGAGGCGAGCCGCTACGACCCGCGCTCGCCCTACTCGGCCTCGAAGGCGGCCTCCGACCACCTGGCGCGAGCCTGGCACGAGACCTACGGCCTGCCGGTGCTGGTGACGAATTGCTCGAACAATTACGGGCCGCGCCATTTTCCCGAGAAGCTGATCCCGCTGATGATCCTCAACGCGCTGGAGGGCTGGCCGCTGCCGGTCTACGGCGACGGCCTGAACGAGCGGGACTGGATCCACGTCGAGGACCATGCCCGCGGCCTGGTGGCGGTGCTGGAGCGGGGCCGGGTCGGCGAGACCTACCTGCTCGGCGGGCGGGCGGTGCGCTCGAACCTCGCCGTGGTCGAGGCCCTGTGCGCGGCCTGCGATGTCCTTCGCCCCGCCGGGGCGCCGCATGCGCGCCTGATCACCTTCGTGGCCGACCGGCCGGGCCATGACCGGCGCTATGCCATCGATCCGGGCAAGGCGCAGGCCGAGCTCGGCTGGGCGCCGGAGAAACGCTTCGAGGCGGCTTTGGCCGAGACGGTGGGCTGGTACCTCGACAACGCGGCCTGGTGGCGCCCGATCCGCGAGGGCCGCTACAAGGGCGAGCGCCTCGGCCTCGGGGCGGCTCCGTCCACGGCTCGCTCGCCCGCTGGGGCGGGCTGAGCCCCACGGAGATTTTGATCTTATGGAGATCCTGATCCTCGGCGGCGCCGGCCAGGTCGGCACCGAATTGCGGCAGGCGTCCTGGCCCGAGGGCGTGCGCCTGCACGCTCCGGACCGGGCGAGCCTCGACATCACCGACGAGGCGGCTTTGGCGCGCGTCCTCGACGAGCGCCCCTACGCCGCCGTGATCAATGCGGCCGCCTACACGGCCGTTGACCAGGCCGAGACGGCGGTGGGCGCGGCCTGGCGCCTGAACGCGCTGGCGCCCGCCTACCTCGCCGCCGAGACCGGCCGCCGCGCCATCCCGCTGGTCCAGGTCTCGACCGATTATGTCTTCGACGGGACCGGGACGGGAGCCTACACGCCCGAGGCTCCGGTCAACCCGCAGAGCGTCTACGGGGCCAGCAAGGCGGCGGGCGAGGGGGCGGTGCGCAGTGCCAACCCGCGCCACGCCATCGTGCGGACCGCCTGGGTGGTGAGCCCGCACCGGAGCAACTTCGTGCGCACGATGCTGCGCCTCGCAGCCGAGCGCGAGCGCCTGAGCGTCGTCGACGACCAGCGCGGCTGCCCGACCTCGGCGGCCGACCTCGCCGCGGCGTTGCGCCTGATCGCGCTGCGGCTCGCGGCCGACCCGGAGGCGCCGACGGGCACGTTCCACTGCGTCAATGCGGGCGTGACCACGTGGTGCGGCTTTGCCCGGGCGATCCTGGCCGGGGCGGCCCGGCGGGGCGGCCGCGCGGTGCCGGTGGACCCGATCCCGACGCGGGCCTACCCGACCCCGGCCCGGCGCCCGGCCAATTCCGAGCTCTCGACCGCGAGCCTGACGGCGGCCTTCGGGATCGCGCCGCGGCCCTGGGGCGCGGCGCTCGAAGACATCCTCGACCGGCTCGTCGGGCCGGTCCGCAGCCAGGAGGGCTGAGACATGAAGGGCATCGTACTGGCGGGGGGCTCGGGCACGCGTCTGCATCCGGCGACGCTGTCGATCAACAAGCAACTGCTGCCGGTCTACGACAAGCCGATGATCTACTACCCGGTCTCGGTGCTGATGCTGGCGGGCATCCGGGAGATCCTGATCATCTCGAGCCCGGAGCACCTCGACAATTACAAGCGCCTGTTCGGCACCGGCGAGCAGTTCGGGCTGACCTTCTCCTACGCGGTGCAGCCGCGGCCCGAGGGGCTGGCGCAGGCCTTCGTGATCGGGCGCGACTTCGTCGGGTCGGACCCGGTGGCGCTGATCCTGGGCGACAACCTGTTCTTCGGGGCCGGGATGTCGGAGCTTCTGGGGCGGGCGGCGGCGCGGGACGCGGGGGCGACGATCTTCGCCTACCACGTCGAGAACCCGCAGGCCTACGGCGTGGTGAGCCTGGACCCCCAGGGGCGCCCGACCCGGATCGTGGAGAAGCCGCGGGAGCCCGATTCGACCTGGGCGGTGACGGGCCTGTACTTCTACGACAACCAGGTGCTGGACATCGCCGCGCGGGTGGAGCCGTCGGCGCGGGGCGAACTCGAGATCACGAGCGTGAACGCCGCCTATCTGGAGCGGGGGCAACTCGCGGTGGAGCGGATGGGGCGGGGCTACGCCTGGCTCGACACAGGCACGCATGACAGCCTGCTGGAGGCCTCCGAGTTCGTGCGCACGATCCAGAACCGGCAGGGCCTGCAGGTGGCCTGCCTGGAGGAGATCGCCTACCTGCAGGGCTTCATCGGGCGCGACCAGCTGGTGGCCCGGGGCGAGCTCTTCGCCAAGACCGCCTATGGCCAGAACCTCCTGAGGCTCGCCCGGGAGACCTGAGGGCGTCTCCATATTTCAGTCGCGATCCTGGGTCAGGGAGGGCGACGAGACTCCCGGGCGCGAAAACACCCCATGATCACCGATCGGCAAGTGCAGGCGCCCCGGCGCAGCCGCATGGACGCCTACCTGCAGGTGCTCCACGCCCTGATGCTGCGCGACATGCGGACCCGCTTCGGCGGCTCCTATTTCGGCTACGCCGTTGTCGTGCTTTGGCCGGTGGTGCACACCTTCATCCTCGTCGCCATCTACGTCTTCCGCAAGGTTCCGGCGCCTGTCGGCGACAGCCGGGCGCTGTTCTTCGCCTCGGGCGCGGTGCCGGTGCTGATCTTCCAGTACATCTCCCGCGAGGTGATGAAATCGGTTCTGATGAACAAGCCCTTGACCTATTATCCGCAGGTCAAGAACTTCGACGTGATCTTCGCCCGCATCCTGGTCGAGATCGTCACCGGCTTCCTCGGGCTGATGCTGGTGTTCCTGATCCTCGTGGCGATCGGCGTCGATCCGCGCCCGGCCGACCCCGTCATGGCGGTCGGTGGCTATCTGGCGGCGATCCTGCTCGGTATCGGCATCGGGACGATCAATGTCGGCATCGCGGCGTTCTTCCCGGGCTGGCTCATGGGCTATGCCTTGTTCGGGCTGATCATGTACATCGCGAGCGGGGTGTTTATCCTGCCCAACTACCTGCCCGAGCAGATCTACGAGATCCTGAAATGGAACCCGGCCCTGCAGATCGTCGAGTGGGTGCGACTGGGCTATTACCCGGGCCTGCAGATCCAGGTCGATTACATGTACATCATCCTGTTCGCCCTGACCTCGCTGTCGCTCGGATTGCTCCTGGAGCGGCACGTCCTGCGCAAGCGCAGCTGAGGCGACACCCGGGCCCGCGGGCCGCTCCCGGCCCGCAGGCTCGCTTGGCGGCCTCATCACAATCTTGGCGTGCGCTTCGCCCCGATCACGTGTCGCGCCCCGGCCACAAGGCGCGCAGGAATGAACCGGGGCAGGTAACCAACGATTAACCCTGTTCGCCCTATGCCTTAACGGAGAGGCAGGGGAAACGACCGCAGACCGATGCTCGCACGCACGCGCCTGATCCGCTCCGCTCTACTGGCGCTCGCCCTGATCGGGGCCGGGCCGGCGCGGGCGCAGGACGGCGACAAGGCCCGCCCGAGCGCGGTCGCGATCGCGGCGGAACTGGGCACGAGCCCCAACGGCCCGACCCGGCTGACCCTCACCCTGTCGAAGCCCGTCGAGGCGCGCGCCTTCGTGATGGAGCGGCCAGACCGGGCCGTGATCGACCTCGCCGAGGTGAATTTCCAGCTCCCCGCCGAGACCGGCCGGCGCCGCGAGGGCCTGGTGCAATCCTTCCGCTACGGCCTGTTCGCCCCCGGGCGCTCGCGCATCGTGGTCGATCTGGCGGGTCCCGCCACGGTGGGGCGGATCGAGACCACGACCCGCTTGCGCGACGGCGCCGTGCTGCTCTCGATCGAGTTCCAGCGCGCCGACCGCGAGGCGTTTCGCAAGGCTGCCGTGGCGAGCGACCCGGCTCCGGTCCCGCGCAAGGCCGCCGGCGCCGGCGAGCCCGGCGACCCGCGCCCGCTCATCATGGTCGATGCCGGCCATGGCGGCACCGATCCGGGCGCCATCGCGGCGACCGGGGCCTTCGAGAAGGACATCGTGTTCGGTTTCGCGCAGGCCCTGGTGAAGCGCCTGGAGGGCAGCGGGCGCTACCGCGTGCGGATGACCCGCGACCGGGACGTGTTCGTGCCGCTCGGCGACCGGGTGCGGATCGCCCGCGAGGCCAAGGCCGACCTGTTCGTCTCGATCCACGCCGATTCGATCTCGGCGGCGCCCCAGGTGCGCGGCGCCACGATCTATACCGGCTCCGAGAAGGCGACCGACGCCGAATCGGCCCGCCTCGCCGACCGCGAGAACAAGGCGGACGCCGCCGCCGGCACCGATTCGAGCGAGGGCCCGAGCGACATCGCCGACATCCTGCAGGAACTCACCCTGCGCGAGACCCGCGGCTTCTCCTCGGGCTTCGCCCGCACCCTGATGGGCCAGCTCGGACCCGTGATGGAGATGAGCGCCAAGCCCCATCGCGAGGCGGGCTTCCGGGTCCTGCGCTCGCCGGACGTACCGAGCGTGCTGGTGGAACTCGGCTACCTGTCGAGCAAGCGCGACCTCGACCTCCTGCAATCCGAGAGCTGGCGCGAGAGCGTGACGGGCTCGATGGCCCGGGCCATCGACCTGTTCTTCACCAACCGCGCCACCCTGGTGCGGCCCGCCGGACCGACCCGGCGCGCCGCCGCCATCGCCCCAGTTTCACCATAGATCCGGTGTCGATACGGGGTTAACGAAGCCCCGGTCGCGACGTCGCGCAATCGACATCCGTGCGCGGGCATGACACCACCGCCCGGCAGTCGCGAGCCTCGCGTTCGAGCGAGCGGACGCGCCTGGACGCGTTTCTCGCGTCCGCGGGCGGCGGCAGAGCAACCGACGACGGGACACCGGATGCGCTTCATCCTTCGCTTCTTCGCCTTCCTGTTCAGCGCGGGAGCCGTGGTGTTCGTCCTCCTCGCGGCGGCCGGCGCCTTCTTCTACTGGAAGTACAGCCAGGACCTGCCGGACCACGCCGCGCTCGCCAATTACGAGCCGCCCGTGATGACCCGCGTCCACGCCGCCGACGGTTCGCTGCTGGCCGAGTACGCCCGCGAGCGCCGCCTCTACCTGCCGATCCAGGCGATGCCGAAGATCGTGGTCGCGGCCTTCCTGTCGGCCGAGGACAAGAACTTCTACAAGCATGGCGGCATCGATCCCGAGGGCATCGTGCGCGCCGCCCTGACCAACGCCAAGAGCGGCAAGAAGCAGGGCGCCTCGACCATCACCCAGCAGGTGGCCAAGAACTTCCTGCTCTCGAGCGAGCAGACCTTCGACCGCAAGATCCGCGAGGCGCTGATCGCGCTGCGGATCGAGGCGACCTACTCGAAGGACAAGATCCTCGAGCTCTACCTCAACGAGATCTTCCTCGGCACCATCGTGCCGGGCCGCAACCTGCACGGGGTCGCGGCGGCCGCCCTCGATTATTTCGGCAAGTCGGTCCACGAGCTGACCATCAACGAGGCGGCCTACCTGGCCGCGCTCCCCAAGGGCCCGAACAACTATCACCCCTACCGCAAGACCCAGGCGGCCCTCGACCGGCGCAACGAGATCATCCGCCTGATGGCGGAGAACGGCTACATCACCAAGGAGGAGGCGGAGGCCGCCAAGAAGACCTCGCTCGGCGTCAACCCGCGCGTCGCCTTCCCGAACGCCGCCAACGCCAACTACTTCACCGAGGAGGTCCGCCGCGAGATCTCCGAGCGCTACGGCGAGAAGAAGCTCTACGAGGGCGGGCTCTCGGTGCGCGCCACCCTCGATCCGAAGATGCAGGCCTGGGCCCGCAAGGCGCTGGTGGACGGCCTCGTGCGCTACGACCAGTCGCATGGCTGGCGCGGCGCCCAGACCAAGGTCGACCTGACCGGCCGCGACTGGGGCATGGCGGTGGCCGAGGTGCCGGCGCTCGGAGACGTCGCCCCCTGGCGCCTCGCCGTGGTGCTCTCGACCAGCGGCGGCGTCGCCCAGATCGGCCTGCAGCCTCGGCGCGAGGCCGCCGGCACGGTCTCGAAGGAGCGCGAGACCGGTACGATCCCGGCCGAGGGCCTGAAATGGACCGGCCGCAGCGCGGCCTCGGCCCTCAGCCCCGGCGACGTCATCTATGTCGAGGCCATCGACGGCGGCCGCGGCCAGTTCCGCCTGCGCCAGAAGCCGGAGGTCTCCGGCGCCATCGTGGCGATGGACCCCTATACGGGCCGCGTCCACGCCATGGTGGGCGGCTTCTCCTACGACGAGAGCGAGTTCAACCGCGCCACGCAGGCCCAGCGCCAGCCCGGCTCCTCGTTCAAGCCGATCGTCTACTCGGCGGCGCTGGACAACGGCTACACCCCGTCCTCGATCGTGCAGGATTCGCCGATCACCATCGAGGCCGGCCCCGGCCAGGAGGCCTGGACGCCCTCGAACTATGATGGAAAATCCGGCGGTCCGCACACGCTCCGCTACGGGATCGAGCATTCCAAGAACCTGATGACGGTGCGCCTCGCCAAGGATGTCGGCATGCCGCTCATCGCCGAGTATGCCCGCCGCTTCGGCGTCTACGACGACATGCTGCCGGTGCTGCCGATGTCGCTCGGCGCCGGCGAGACCACGGTGATGCGCATGGTCACCGCCTACTCGATGCTGGCCAATGGCGGCCGCCGCATCCGCCCGACCCTGATCGACCGGATCCAGGACCGGATCGGCGAGACGATCTACCGCCACGACAACCGCAAATGCGTCGGCTGCGATGCCGAGAAGTGGTCGGGCCAGGACGAGCCGAAGCTGGTGGACGATTCCGAGCAGGTCCTCGACCCGCTCACCGCCTACCAGATGGTCTCGATCATGGAGGGCGTGGTCCAGCGCGGCACCGCGACGATCCTGAAGCAGATCGGCAAGCCGCTGGCCGGCAAGACCGGCACGACGAACGACGCCAAGGACGCGTGGTTCGTGGGCTTCTCGCCGGACCTCGCGGTCGGCGTCTATATCGGCTTCGACAAGCCGCGCTCCCTGGGCGACCGCGCCACCGGCGGCGGCCTCTCGGCCCCGATCGCCCTCGACTTCCTGAAGCAGGCCCTCAAGGACAAGCCGCCGACGCCCTTCCGCGTGCCTCCGGGCATCAAGCTGATCCGGGTCAACGTGGCGTCCGGCATGCGCTCCGGCTCGGGCGAGGGCGGCGGCACGATCCTGGAGGCCTTCAAGCCCGGCACCGCCCCGCCGGATGCCTACGTGGCCCAGCCCGCCGCGCCGCCTCCCGGCGCCGTGCCGGCGGATGCCGACCGCGCGGCCCAGGCCGGTGGCCTCTACTGAGACCAGGCCGGCGGCCTCTACTGAGACGAGGGGCGGGACCCATCCGGTCCCGCCCCGGCTCCCTCGGCAGATCTCAGCGTCGTAGGGAAATCCCGTCGCGTGGCCTCGCCGGGGCGGCGGCGACCTCGAAGCGCTCGATGAAGCGCAAGCCGTCCCAGAGCTCGACGGCATGCGCGCCGTCCAGGGTCTCGGCGATGGCGAGGGCCGCGGGATCGTCGTCCGCCGGCACGCGTTCCGTGCGCAGCACCAGCCCCTCCTGGCTGAGGATCAGGGCGCGGTAGCGCGGGCGGTGCGGGCCGGCTTCCTGCCACGCGGGGCGGAAGGGAGCGCTGGCCATGATGTCTCCTGTCGGCATCGATCGATCGCGGCCTGCGGGAAGCACGGCCGTGAATCGCCGCCAGATTGCTCCTGATGAATTCAAAATACTAGCGGTTGCGCGTCATGAAGCCGTCGGGGCGCGCGCGGCCGCGCACCCGGCGGCGCAGGAAGGCGAGGGCCGGCCGCTCGAAGGCCAGATGATAGGCCAATCCGCAGGCGACACCCAGGAGGATGCAGAGCGCGAGGCTCACCGGCCAGGGGCGGAGCATCTCGAAGCGCCCGGCGATCCGGGCCCCCAGGGAAGCCACCGGGTTGTGCACGAGATAGATTGCGTAGGAGGCGTCTCCGAGGCGGATCAGCCAGCCCGGAGCGGCCAAGGATCCGGCCCGTTCGAGCCAGACCGCGCCCGCCACCAGGAACGCGACCGCGACGCCGAAGCCCATGCGCGCCGGACCGGCGGGGTCGGTCCCGAGGGCGAAGAAGGCGACAAGGCCCGAGAGGCCGACCGCGAGGGCGGGCAGGGCCCAGGCCGGCGAGAGCCGGGAGACCGCGCGCGCCGCCAGCATCCCGGCCACGAACTCGGCGTTGATCGGCGCGAACAGGCTGAGCCAGGTCGGCGCCGCGTAGGCCGTCTCGAGGCCCAGGCCGATCCCGGCCAGGATCAGCCCGACCCAGGCGGCCACGATCCAGGCGAAGCCCCGCACGACATAGGAGAGCAGGAACAGGGCGTAGAACATCATCTCGTGGACGAGGGTCCAGGCCGCCGCGAGCGCCGGCGGCGCCCCCGTGGGCAGCAGGGTCAGGGAGGTCACGAGGCTCCACGATCGCTGGCTGCCCGAGACCTGGGGCAGGACGAGGTAGAGGCCGATCATCGCCAGCGCCGCCGGCCAGTAGGGCACGTAGATGCGCATCAGGCGCTTGCGCGCGTAGGCGCCCGCCGCGGCCGCGCCCCCGGGATCGTCCTGATGCGCGTGCAGGATGATGAAGCCGCTGAGCACGAAGAAGAAATCGACCCCGAAGGCGCCGCGCTCGAAGGCGTAGAAGGCGCCCACCGGCAAAGCCTGCGCGTAGTCGCGGGTCGCGATCGCCGAATGGTAGGCGACGATCGCCAGCGCCGCGAGCGCACGGCCCGCCTGCAGGACGGTGATGACCTTCTCGCTCCTGCTCCTCATCGCGTCGTCCCGGCTGCCGCCCCCTGCATAGACCAGCGGAGCCGCCCTGCCTGTACCCGCGCGGCCACCGGCGGGCGGCGCCTCAGAACGAGGCGCGCACCCCTCCGAAGAGGCTGCGGCCGTTGCCCGGGTAGAAGGCCGTGAGCGCCGCCGCGCCGCCGGGGGGCGCGGCGGCGTTCGTCACCACCGCGATGTCCGAGACGTAGCGCGTGTTCGCGAGGTTGCGCGCATCCAGGAACAGCGACACGCCGTTGGCGAAATCGATCCCGGTCTGGATGTTGAACAGGGCGTAGCCCGGCACCTGCAGGGTGTTGGCGTGGTCCGCATAGGCGCCGAGCGGCACCCAATCCACCGAGGGCGAGAGGTAGAACCCGCTCGGATGGGTGTAGGTGAGGACCGTGCGCAGCACGTCCTGCGGAATCCCGGCGATCTGGTTGTTGCCGAAGACCGGGTCGTTGACGAAGCGGAAGTCGTTGTGGGTCCAGATCTGGCTCACCGTCAGGCGGTCGCCGATGCCGGTCAGGTCGCGCGCGAGATCGAGCGCGACCGCCGCCTCGACGCCCTGGTGCCGGGTGCGGGGGGCGTTGAAGGTCGCGGCCGGGATGCTGAGCCCCGGATTGATCGCGTAGTTGATCAGCTCATCCCGGATCTCCGAGCGGTAGAGCGTGACGTCCCAGGACAGCCGGTCGATGCGCCCGCGCGTGCCCGCCTCGTAGGTCCAGGCGCGCTGGGCCTGGAGCGGCACGAAGGTGGTGTTGAGACTGTTCGACTGAACGAGGTCGGAGAAATCCGGCACGTCCCGCGAGCGCGTGATGTCGCCGAAGACCTGGATCTCGGGCAGCGGCTGCCAGAGCAGGCCGAGCTTCGGGTTGACGCCCGCGTAGGTCTCGTTGGCGAAGGAGGCGAACTGGCTCGTGCCCGTGAAGCCGCCCTTGTTGCTGTAGGTGCGGTTCGACGAGAACAGCTTCGCGCCCGTCATCAGCGCCACGTCGGGGAGGAACCAGAAGCGGTTCTCGCCGTAGGCTTCGAGGTTCGAGGCACTCTGGACCGCGTTCAGCGTCTGGGTGCCGCGATTGCCCCGGATGTTGACGTATTGCTGCGCCGCGTTCCGGCCCGCGAAGGCGCGCAGGCCCAGGATCGTGTCGTTGCGGAAGCCCGCGATGTCGAAGCTGCCCTGCCAGTGCGGGGCGATGCCGTAGGTCCAGCCGTCCTGGTCGATCACCTGGAAGATCGGGTGATACAGCGACTTGTGGATCGCCCAGCTTTCGATATCGAGCTTGCCGACATCGAGCACGAAGGAGGTGCGGTTGGCGATGCGCTCGGTCTCGACCTTGCGGGACTGGTTGAGGGTGATCGCGGCCGGGTTGGCGAGCGTCGGATTGTTCAGCGCGTTGAACAGGGTCAGCGAGCCGGGCAGCTTCTGGTCGGTCAGGTAGACGCCCATGTAGAAGCGGGTCTCGACGCCGGGCGCGAGCCGGTAGCCCACATTGGCGTTGAAGTTCTGGGTGCGCTGGGTCTCGTGGTCGCGGTAGCCGTCCGCGTTCGTCAGGGTGCCGTTGATCAGGAAATCGGCCGGGCCGGAGATGCGGGAGAACTGGAAGTTCTCGCGGATCGTGTTGAACGAGCCCCCGTCGATCCGCAGGATATTCGGCGCGAAGGCCGTGTAGGCGGTCGGCGTCACGAAGTTGATGGCGCCGCCGAGCGTCGTCGCCCCGAAGCTCAGCGCGTTGCCGCCCTTGAAGACCTCGACGGACCGGAGGGCGAGCGGGTCGATCTGGTAGAAGTCGCCGCTGCCGTCGGCGAGGTTCAGAGGGATGCCGTCCTGCAGCAATTCGAGGCCGCGCAGGTGGAAGCCGCGGCTGACGCCCGAGCCCCGCACCGAGAGACGTAATTCCTGTCCGTAGCGCTCCTGCACGTAGACGCCGGGCACGTCCTTGAGGACGTCCCGCAGGGTGTTGGCGTAGCGGTCCTGGAAATCCTTCGCGTCCACGAAGGCCACCGAGCCGACGGTGGCGTTCACCGCCGCGCGCTGCTCGGCGACGCTCGGCACCGTCACGGAGCCGGGGACGGGGGTGGCGCTGACCGAGAGCTCGGACAGGGCGGCGCTGGCGGCTCCCGGCTCGGCGCGCGCGGCGGATGACAGGAGGAGGGCAGGGGACAGGAGGAGGGCAGGGGACAGGAGCAGGGCGAGCGGCGGGGCGCCCGGTCTGGAAGCGCGGGACATCGGTCGGACTCCGGACGGCGCCCGGCCTGATCGAGGGGGCTGCGCATCCATGCGGGGAGAGGGCGCGCGGGCGGCCGCGCGCGATCGGGCCGAGATTGCGGACGCGGCCGGGGCTCAAGCCCGCGCGTCGCCCCGCGAGGGAGCGGCGCGCGTCAGCCCGGATCCCGGCCCGATCCGGTCAGTGGTGGTGATGCCCGCCCGCGGCCTCGCCGTCGGGCGCCTGCGCGCCGATCGGGGCGACCGAGAAGGTGACCGGCACGGTGCCGGCGCGCGCGAAGGTCAGGCTGCCCTGCACCGATTCGCCGGCCTTCGGGCCGCTCGTCAGGTCCTGGAACATCAGGTGCAGCCCGCCGGGCTTCAGCTCCACGGTCTCGCCGGGCTTGATCGTCAGCCCGCCCTCGACCGGCGCCATCCGCATCACGCCGCCCTCCATCGACATGGCGTGGATCTCGCCGCGCGCCGCCTGCGGGATCGAGGCCGCGATCAGGGTGTCGGGCGTGGTGCCGGTATTGGTGATGCGCACGTAGCCGCCCGCCACCTTGGCGCCGCCCGGGGTCGCCCGCATCCAGGGCGTCGCGATCGCGAGATCGCCGGCCTTGGTCACGGCGGGGCTTGCGGGCCCGGCGGCGCTTTTCTCCGCCGCCGCGGCGCTCTTCTCCGCCGCCGCCACGATGAGGACGCCCGGCGCGGGGGATCTCAGGTCCTTCGCGCTCTGGCCCGCGGCCGGGGTCTCGCTCCAGCGATACTGGCCCGTGCTGCAATCCTGCTCGACCGGGAAATAGACAATGCTGCCCGGCGCGAAGGCGTCCGAGACCCGGGCGAAGAAGGTGAACTCGTCGATCTGGTCGTCCGGCAAGGCGCCGCCGCTCCAGGTGATGCTCGTCACGCCCTCGCTGACGGTCCCGTGGAAGGATTGGTAGGGCTTCCCGTAGGCGCCGCGCGCGGTGGCGATCTGCCAGCCGGGCTTCGGCATGGGCTTGGCGCCGACCATCCCCTCGGGGATCATCACGCGCACCCGCGTGGTCGGCTGCCCGTCGCAGCCATGGGTGATCTGGACGACGCCGCGATAGCTAGAATTCGGGCTCGCCACCTTGCGCTCGAGGCTCGCGTGCGCGAGGGCGGCGCTGGCGGACAGGGTGACCAAGAGGGCGGCGCAGAGCTCGGCCCGGGGAATGCGGTGCATGGCAGGATTTCCGTCTGTCTGAAGGGATCGAAGGTGATCGGTTCAGGCGACGGGCGGTCCTCGCGGATGGGCGATCGTGCCGGGCGGTCCGCGGGCGGAGGGGGCTGCTGCCGGGGCCCAGGTGATTCGGGTCGCGGCGCGCAGCGACCAGGCGAGGGGGCGCGCGAGGGGCCGCGGCGGCTCGGCGCCGGCGGCGAGCTGGGCCGCCGTGCAGCAATCGCCATGATGGTGGGCGGCCGGCGCGGCGGGGCCGTCATGGGCCGGGCCGCCCCCGTCGAGGGTCAGGCAGAGGATGCCGTCGGGCCCTGCCGGGGCCATCGGCATCAGGCCGCCCAGGAAGGCCTGCAGCGCCAACGCGTAGAGCGCGATCACCGCCGTGATCGCGCGCAGGCTGCTCGCTCTGGTGTGCCTCGTGCCCATGGGTTCTCCCCCATAGGCGATGGCCGGTCGTCGCGCCATCATTGCCTCGGCAACAACCCCGGCGCTGTTGCCGCAGGGCCGCACCGGGCGCGCGTCTTCGGCCGATGTGCGCCCCGGCACAGCGGCGCCATATTCTAGCCCGCAGAGCATGGGTTCTTAACTGTACCTCGACACCTTGAGGGCACGGGATACGCGGCGCCTCGACGACGCGATCCGGATATGCCCCAGCCATGGACCAGAGCTTCCGCCCGATGCTGACACAGGCTCCCACTCCCCGCGCGCTCGGCCTCGCCCTCCTCACCACGGTCGCGCTCGCCGCAGCCCCCGCGCTCGCCCGCGATCCGGGCGGCTTCGCCCAGGCCGAATGGGCCCAGGACTACGCCTCGCCCGCCACCATGCAGGTGCAGCGCTCCTCGACCCCGATTCTGTCGCCACAGACCGTGGCGGCCACCGAGCAGATGGTCGAGCGCTACAAGGACATCGTTGCCCGCGGCGGCTGGCGCCCGGTCTCCGGCGCGGATCGCCTGCGCATCGGCGCCAAGAGCCCCGCCGTCGCCGCCGTGCGCCAGCGCCTCATCGTCACGGGCGACCTCGACGCGACCTCGGGCGCGTCCGGCGTCTACGATTCCTACGTGGCGGCGGCCGTGAAGCGCTTCCAGGCCCGCCACGGCCTGAGCCAGACCGGCACCATGAGCACGGCCACGCAGCAGGCCATGAACGTGCCGGCGGATGTGCGCCTGCGCCAGCTCGAGATCAACGCGGTGCGCCTGCGCTCCTATTCGGGCAATCTCGGCCAGCGCTTCGTGATCACCAACATCCCGGCGGCGCTCGTCCAGACGGTCGAGAACGGCCAGGTCGTGACCCTGCACGCCGCCGGCGTCGGCAAGATCGACCGCCAGTCGCCGATCATGAACACCAAGGCGACGCAGATCAATTTCAACCCCTTCTGGACGGTCCCGGCTTCCATCGTGAAGAAGGACCTCATCCCCAAGATGCAGAAGGACCCGACCTACCTCACCGAGAACAAGATCCGCATCTTCTCGGGTGAGACCGAGGTCTCGCCGGCCTCCGTCAACTGGAACTCGGACGAGGGCACGCGCTACCGCTACCGCCAGGATTCGGGCGCCGACTTCAACTCGATGGGCATCGTGCGCATCAACATCCCGAACCCCTACGGCGTGTTCATGCACGACACGAACACGAAGGGCGTGTTCGGCGACGATTTCCGCTTCATCTCCTCGGGCTGCGTGCGCGTGCAGAACGTGCGCGAGTACATCACCTGGCTCCTCAAGGACACGCCCGGCTGGGGCCGCGCCGAGGTCGAGCAGGCGATCGAGAGCGGCAAGCGCGTCGACGCCACCCTCAGCAGCCCGGTGCCGGTCTACTGGACCTACATCACCGCCTGGGCGACCCCGGACGGCCTCGTGCAGTTCCGCGACGACATCTACAAGCGCGACGGCGTGAACGTGCCCTCGACGATCTCGGCCCCGACCCCGGTCGCGAGCGCGCAATCGACCGTGCCGGAGAGCTTCGAGCCCGGCGACGAGGAGAACTGAGACCGCCCCTGCGGCGCCAGCCGCTCGCGCAAGGGAAAAGAGAGGGCGCGCCACCGGCGCGCCCTCTCTTGTTCAGCCTGTCGAAAATGAGGCGGCTCCGACATGCGGTGATCCCCCTCGGCGCGATGTCGCAGGAGCCCGGTCGCGCGCGCCGACGCAGGCAAGCCCCGATCCCTACGTTCCTTATATGTTCCAGGCATCGTCAACGCCGCGGACTGCACATCCCCGTGATCCCGTGATGGGCCGGCCGACGCCGCTCTGAATTTTTTTGAGGGGGGCGGCAAATTCGCCTGTGCTTGGCCTGGCATCCCAGCCCGTGTAGTAATTCGCGCTCGAACGCCTGCCCGTGAACGCCGACGGGTCAACCGGGTGCGTCAGCCCGAAGAGAACAGCAAGAGGCCATCCATGAGCGCCGGTACCGCCGCCGACAAGCATTTCTCGAACACGTTCTTCTCCGCGTCCCTGGCGGAGGCCGATCCGGAGATCTCGAAGGCCGTCGAGCAGGAACTCGGCCGGCAGCAGCACGAGATCGAGCTGATCGCCTCGGAGAACATCGTCTCGCGCGCCGTCCTCGAGGCGCAGGGCTCGGTGCTGACGAACAAGTACGCCGAGGGCTATCCGGGCCGGCGCTACTATGGCGGCTGCCAGTTCGTGGATGTGGCCGAGAACCTCGCCATCGAGCGCGCCAAGCGCCTGTTCGATTGCGGCTTCGCCAATGTGCAGCCGAATTCCGGCTCGCAGGCGAACCAGGGCGTGTTCATGGCCCTGATGCAGCCGGGCGACGTCTTCCTCGGCCTCGATCTCGCGGCCGGCGGCCACCTCACCCACGGCGCGCCCCCGAACGTCTCGGGCAAGTGGTTCAAGCCCGTCTCCTACACTGTGCGCCGCGAAGACCAGCGCATCGACATGGAGCAGGTCGAGCGCCTCGCCCACGAGCACAAGCCCAAGGTCATCATCGCGGGCGGCTCGGGCTATCCGCGCCACTGGGACTTCGCCAAGTTCCGTGAGATCGCGGACGCGGTCGGCGCCTATTTCTTCGTCGACATGGCCCATTTCGCGGGCCTCGTGGCGGCCGGCGTCCACCCGTCGCCGTTCCCGCACGCGCATGTCGCCACCACGACGACCCACAAGACGCTGCGCGGCCCGCGCGGCGGCATGATCCTGACGAACGACGAGGCGCTCGCCAAGAAGTTCAACTCGGCGATCTTCCCCGGCCTCCAGGGCGGTCCCCTCATGCACGTCATCGCCGGCAAGGCGGTCGCGTTCGGCGAGGCCCTGAAGCCCGAGTTCAAGATCTACGCCCGCCAGGTCATCGAGAACGCCAAGGCGCTCGCCGACACCCTGATCTCGGGCGGCTACGACATCACCTCGGGCGGCACCGACAACCACCTGATGCTGGTCGACCTGCAGAAGAAGGGCCTCACCGGCAAGGCGGCGGAAGCCGCGCTGTCGCGCGCCGACATCACCTGCAACAAGAACGGCGTGCCCTTCGACCCGCAGAAGCCCACCATCACGTCGGGCATCCGCCTCGGCACCCCGGCCGGCACCTCGCGCGGCTTCGGCGTCGCCGAGTTCAAGCAGATCGGCGGCCTCATCGTCGAGGTTCTCGACGGTCTCGCGGCCAAGGGCGAGGCGGGCGACGCGGCGGTCGAGGCCGCCGTCAAGGAGAAGGTGCACGCCCTCACGGCGCGCTTCCCGATCTACGGCTGAGGCCGACCTCCCGTCCGGGTGGTTGACCTTCCGGACCGGCGCACACCACGTTAGAGAACGGCCGCGGATCGGCGATCCGCGGCCGTTCCCGTTTCCCAGGCCAAGAGCGAGGCAGGTCCGCCCGATGCGGTGTCCCTATTGCGGCGGCTCCGACACGCAGGTGAAGGATTCGCGCCCGAGCGAGGACGGCGCAGCGATCCGCCGCCGCCGCGTCTGCCCCGATTGCGCCGGCCGCTTCACCACCTTCGAGCGGGTGCAGCTGCGCGAGGTCACGGTGCTCAAGCGCTCGGGCAAGCGCGTCCCCTTCGACCGCGACAAGCTGCAGCGCTCGATCGACGTGGCGCTGCGCAAGCGCCCGGTCGACCCGGAGCGGATCGAGCGTCTCGTCAGCGGCATCACCCGCCAGCTCGAGAGCGGCGGCGAGGCCGAGGTCACCAGCGAGGCGATCGGCGAATTGGTGATGGAGGGCCTGAAAGGTCTCGACGACGTCGCCTATGTGCGCTTCGCCTCCGTCTACAAGAACTTCCGCGAGGCCAAGGATTTCGAGGACCTGCTCGGGACCCTCGGGCCGGCGGCCGGCCACGCGAATCCCGAGGTCGCGCCGCGGCGCAAGGCGCGGGGACGCCCGTGAGCGACGAGACCCGCTTCATGCGCCTCGCCCTGGCGCTCGGGCGGCGCAATCTCGGGCGCACCTGGCCGAACCCCTCCGTCGGCGCCGTCGTGGTGGCGGGGCCGCCCGGGCAGGAGCGCATCGTCGGCCAGGGCGCGACGGCGCCGGGCGGCCGGCCGCATGCGGAGACCGAGGCCCTGGCGATGGCCGGCGCGGCGGCGCGCGGCGCGACGCTCTACGTCACCCTGGAGCCCTGCTCGCATCACGGCCGCACGCCGCCCTGCACCGACGCGATCCTCGCCGCGGGGCTCGCGCGGGTCGTGACGGCGATCGCGGATCCGGATCCCCGCGTCGCCGGGCGCGGCCACGGCCTGATCGAGGCCGCCGGCCTCGCGCTGACGACCGGGATGCTCCGCGCGGAAGCCGCGCGCGATCATCTCGGCCATGTCCTGCGCGTCACCGAGGGGCGCCCGGCGGTGAGCCTCAAGCTCGCCCGCACCCAGGATGGCTTCGCGGCGGGCACCCCCCGGGATCGCCTGCGCATCACCGGCGCCGTCGCGGACGGGGCCGTGCACCTGTGGCGGATGCATGCCGACGCCATCATGGTGGGCATCGGAACGGCGCGCGCCGACGACCCCGCCCTCACCGTGCGGCTGCCGGGCCTGTCGGGGCGCTCGCCGCTGCGCGTCATCCTGGATTCGCACCTGCGCCTGCAGCCGTCGAGCGCCCTGGTGCGGGCGGCCCACGACGTGCCGACCCTCGTGATCACCACCCGCGCCGCGCCCGCCCATGCCCGGCGCACGCTGACGACCTTCGGGGTCGAGGTGGCCGGCGTCGCGGCCGACCCCGCCGGCCGCGTCGACCTGAGGAGCGCCCTGGCCCTCCTCGCCGAACGCGGCATCACCCGCCTCTGCAGCGAGGGCGGGCCCTACCTGGCCGACGCGCTGGCGGCGGCCGATCTCGTCGATACCTGCACGCTGATCACCGGCCCGGCCGCCCTCGGCCATGCCGACGGGCTGCCCGCCCTCGGCCCGCGCCTCGCGCTGGCGATCGAGAGCGGCCATCTTCGCGCGGTCGAGAGCCTCGTCCTCGGCCCCGACCGCGCCGTCACCTACGAGCGGAGCCATCCATGTTCACCGGTCTCGTCTCCGACATCGGAACCGTCCTCGGCGTCAGCGGCGACGCGCGCCTGCGACGGCTGATGATCCGCTCGCATTACGACCCGGCCTCGATCGCCCTCGGGGCCTCGATCGCCTGTTCGGGCCCCTGCCTCACGGCGGTCTCGGTCGAGCCGGATGAGGGCGGCGCGGTCTTCGCCGTCGACGCGGCGGCCGAGACCCTGGCGCGCACCACGGTCGGATCCTGGCGCGAGGGCACCCGCCTCAACCTCGAGCGCTCCCTCAGGATCGGCGACGAGCTCGGCGGCCACCTCGTCACCGGCCATGTCGACGGCCTCGCCGAGATCGTCGTCCGGGAGCCCGTCACCGGCGGGGAGGGGGATTGGGGGGCGAGCGAGCGCTTCACCCTGCGGGCGCCGGGCGACCTCGCGCGCTTCATTGCCCAGAAGGGCTCGGTCTGCCTCGACGGCACCTCGCTCACCGTGAACAGCGTGGAGGGCGACCTGTTCTCCGTCCTGCTGATCCCGCATACCCTCGCGGTCACCACCTGGGGCGAGCGCCGCGAGGGCGACCGCCTCAACCTCGAAGTGGACCTGATTGCCCGCTACGCCGCGCGCCTCAGCGAGAGCCGGGCCGCATTCGAGGCGGGTTGAGGCCCGCGCGTCCCGCGCTTGTGGTGCACCGGCCTTCCGGGCTAGTGCTCGCCACCCGTGATCCGCGCGCCTCCGGCGCCGAAGCACCCGCGACCCGGGCACGAGGGCGCCGGCGAAGACCGGCCGAGACGGGCGGAAACGCGGCCAGGATCGACCACATTCGGCACGCTTGCATCCACGAAGGCCACGATGGTTTCGACGACATCCGCACCCCGCCGCGACCTCGCGCCGTCACCGGCGCTGAAGGGCGCCCGCGTCCTCGTGGTCGAGGGGCGCTTCTACGACGCGATCGCGGACGCGCTCCTGGCGGGCGCGCAGGCCGCCATCGAGGCGGCCGGCGCGCAGGCCTTCACGGTCACGGTGCCGGGCGCGCTTGAGATCGCGCCCACCATCGCGATCCTGGTCGAGGCCGCCGAGCGCGCGGGCGAGCCCTACGACGCGGTGGTCGCGCTCGGCTGCGTCATCCGGGGCGAGACCGGCCATTACGACATCGTCGCGGGCGAGAGCGCGCGGGCCCTGATGGACCTGTCGGTGACGCAGCGCCTGCCGCTCGGCAACGGCATCCTGACCGTCGAGACCGAGGCGCAGGCGCTCGCCCGTGCCCGGGTCGCGGAGATGAACAAGGGCGGCGGGGCGGCCGAGGCGGCGCTCGCCGTGCTCGCCCTGAAGCGGGCGGCCTCGGCCGCACCCGTCGGGGAGGTTTAAAGCCATGAGCAAGCTCAACGAGCGCAGTGGCGCCCGCCTCGCGGTGGTGCAGGCCCTCTACGAGATGGAGATCTCCGGCAAGGGCGTCCTCGACGCGCTGGCCGAGTTCGAGGCTTTCTGGATCGGCCAGGAGGTCGACGGCGTCGTCCATCCGGCGGCGGACGCGTCCTTCTTCCGCGACCTCCTGCGGGGCGCCGTCGAGGAGCAGCGCGCCATCGACCCGCAGGTCGACCGCGCCCTGTCGCAGGGCTGGCCGCTCAAGCGCCTGGAGGCTGTGCTCCGCGCCATCCTGCGGGCCGGCACCTACGAGCTGATGTTCCGCCGCGACGTGCCGGCCCGGTCTGCGATCTCCGAATATGTCGACGTCGCCCACAGCTTCTACACCGGGGACGAGCCGGGCCTCGTGAACGCCGTCCTCGACAAGGTCGCGCGGGAGGTGCGCCCCTCCGAGCTCGCCCTGCCGGACGCCAAGCGCGGGTGAGCGCGCGGGTGGAGGCCGGCGGGCGCCTGACCGAGGACGCCCTGATCGCGCGCTACTTCGCGCCGCTCGCAGGCGCCGGCGCCGACGCCCTGCGGGACGATGCCGCCACCCTGACCCCGAGCCCCGGCCACGACCTCGTCCTCACCGCCGACGCGATCGTGGCGGGCGTGCATTACTTCCCGGAGGACCCGCCCGCCTCGATCGCCCGCAAGGCGCTCGGGGTGAACCTCTCGGACCTCGCCGCCAAGGGCGCGCTGCCCCGCGGGTTTCTCCTCACCCTGGCCCTGCCGCCCGACTGGACCGAGGCCTGGCTCGAAGGCCTCGCCGACGGGCTCCGGGAGGCCTCCGAGGCCTTCGGCTGCCCGCTCCTCGGCGGCGACACGGTCCGGGCGGCGGGCCCGGCGCTCCTCGGCATCACGGCGCTCGGCGAGGTGCCGGCGGGCCGCATGGTGCGGCGCCCGACCGCGCAGGCCGGCGACCGGATCTGCGTCACCGGCACCATCGGGGACGCGGCGCTGGGCCTCGCCCTGCGCCTCACGCCTGAGGCGCCCTGGGCCGTGGCCCTCACGGAGGCCGAGCGGGCCCACCTCCTCGACCGCTACCTGCATCCGCGGCCGCGCCTCGCCTTGGCGCCGGCCCTGCGCCGCTTCGCCAGCGCCGCCATGGACGTCTCGGACGGCCTCGTGGGCGATCTCGCCAAGATGCTGCGCGGCGCCGGGCGCGGGGCCGGCGTGAGCTTAGCCGCGATCCCACTCTCGCCCGCCGCCGCGAGCGCCGTCGCGGCCGCGCCCGGCCTCCTCGACACCGCGTTTACCGGCGGCGACGATTACGAGATCCTCTGCACCGTCCCGCCCGGGCAACTCGACGCCTTCCGGGGCGAGGCGCTGGAGGCCGGCATCGCCGTCGCGGTGATCGGCAGCGTCGAGGCCGAGGCCGGCGCGCCGGTCTTCTCCACCGAGGACGGGGCGCCCCGCGCCTTCGCGTCCGGATCCTTCAGCCACTTCTGAGACCGGTCCTCAGCGGGCCGGATCGGGCGGTTTGGCGCCGCCGATATGCGCCACGCTCTCGGGAGGCAGGCCGAGCTGGACGCGCACGTCGTCCATCAGCCGTTGCGCCACGATCGGCATCCACAAGGCGAGGTCGGCCTGGGTCAGGCCCGCCCGCATCGGGGCCTCGTCGCGCGTCCGCGGCGTCGAGAAGGAGCGCTGCAGGACGCGCAGCAGGTCGGCCTGGACCTCCGGCGGCTGCGCGTTGAGGCGCTCGGCCACCAGGAACTGCACCGCGCTCGTCAGCACCTCGATCGTGGCGGCCAGCTTCGCGACTTGGTCGCTGCTGCTCATGGGCTTCAGTCTCCGCGCTCGGACGCCGACCC
Source organism: Methylobacterium soli (assembly GCF_008806385.1). Lineage (GTDB taxonomy): Bacteria > Pseudomonadota > Alphaproteobacteria > Rhizobiales > Beijerinckiaceae > Methylobacterium > Methylobacterium soli. Next base: position 84,108 of record NZ_VZZK01000002.1, on the reverse strand, counting down.
GTCCTAACCCATTTTCGCCCGCGATGGCGCCGGGGGCCGAGAGAAAGCCGGCCCCCGCGCGGCCCGGCGGCGCACAGGTTAGGGGGATGTCGTGGCGGCAACTCTATTGCGTCCACCCGAATTATCGCGTCTCCTCGGCGGACCGATACTCGCTGTTTGCTGCATTGCAGCACTACAGGATGTTCGAAACGGTACGCGGTGTTTGCGCTGAGCCGTGAAGTTTGGCAATCAGGGCACGCACTTCCGGGGAGAAGTGAACACCCGAGCGTTCGTCCCAGGGCCCTTCCGGCCAAGCTCGGTCACAAGAAGCTCAACGCCAGGCACAGAACCAAGGACGGTAGAATGACCGCATTGCTGCTGATTATCCTGGGCGGGCTCTGCGCCGTCGCCTACGGAATCGTCACGATCAACGACGTGATGAAACGCGACGCCGGGACACAGCGCATGCAGGAGATCGCGGGGGCGATCGCCGAGGGCGCGCAGGCCTATCTGCGCCGCCAATATGCGACCATCGGGATCGTGGGCGTGATCCTGTTCGTCGCGCTCGCCTATTTCCTCGGGGTGAAGGTCGCCGTCGGCTTCCTCATCGGCGCGGTGCTCTCGGGCGTGGCCGGCTTCATCGGCATGAACGTCTCGGTGCGCGCCAATGTCCGCACCGCGCAGGCCGCCTCGACCTCGCTGGGCGGCGGCCTCGAGGTCGCCTTCAAGTCCGGCGCCGTCACCGGCATGCTGGTGGCCGGCCTCGCGCTGCTCGGCGTCGCCCTCTACTACACCTACCTGACCCGCTTCGCCGGCCTCGCGCCCGCGAGCCGCGAAGTCATCGACGCGCTGGTGGCGCTCGGCTTCGGCGCCTCGCTGATCTCGATCTTCGCCCGTCTCGGCGGCGGCATCTTCACCAAGGGCGCGGATGTCGGCGGCGACCTCGTCGGCAAGGTCGAGGCCGGGATCCCGGAGGATGACCCGCGCAACCCCGCCACCATCGCGGACAATGTCGGCGACAATGTCGGCGACTGCGCCGGCATGGCGGCCGACCTGTTCGAGACCTACGCGGTGACCATCGTGGCCACCATGGTGCTCGCCGCGATCTTCTTCGCCGGGCAGACCGACGTCGACGGGCGCAACGTGCTGGAGGCGATGCTGCTCTATCCCCTGGCCATCGGCTCGGCCTGCATCCTCACCTCCATCGCCGGCACCTACGCGGTCCGGCTCGGCGCCAACCAGTCGATCATGGGCGCGCTCTACAAGGGCCTGATCACGGCGGGCGTGCTCTCGGTCGGCGCCATCGCCCTCGTGAACGTCCTGATGTTCGGCGGCCTGTCCACCGCCTTCAAGACCAATACCGGCGTCAGCTTCACCTCGGGCGGCCTCCTCGGCTGCGCCGTGATCGGCCTCGTCATCACCGCCCTGATCGTGGTGATCACCGAGTACTACACCGGCACGAACTTCCGGCCGGTCAAGTCGATCGCCACCGCCTCCGTCACGGGCCACGGCACCAACGTGATCCAGGGGCTCGCGATCTCCCTCGAATCCACCGCGCTGCCGGCCCTCGTCATCGTGGCGGGCATCATCGCCACCTACGCGCTCGCGGGCCTGTTCGGCATCGCCATCGCGGTCACCGCCATGCTGGCGCTCGCGGGCTTCATCGTGGCCCTCGACGCCTTCGGGCCGGTCACCGACAACGCGGGCGGCATCGCCGAGATGGCGGGCCTCCCGCCCGAGGTCCGCAAGTCGACGGACGCCCTCGACGCGGTCGGCAACACCACCAAGGCGGTCACCAAGGGCTACGCCATCGGCTCGGCGGGCCTCGGCGCGCTGGTCCTCTTCGCCGCCTACACCTCGGACCTCGACTACTTCATCCGCAATGCGAGCCCGACTCAGTACCGCTTCTTCCAGGGCGTCACGGTCGATTTCTCGCTCTCGAACCCCTACGTCGTCGTCGGCCTGCTCCTCGGCGGCCTGATCCCGTTCCTGTTCGGCGGCATGGCGATGACCGCGGTCGGCCGGGCGGCCGGCGCCGTGGTCGAGGAGGTGCGCCGCCAGTTCCGCGAGAAGCCCGGCATCATGCAGGGGACCGACCGGCCCGATTACGGCCGGGCCGTCGACATGCTGACCCGGGCCGCCATCAAGGAGATGGTGGTGCCCTCGCTGCTGCCGGTGCTCTCGCCGATCGTGCTGTTCTTCGTCATGCAGGCGATCGCGGGCCGGAGCCAGGCCTTCGCGACGGTGGGCGCCATGCTGCTCGGCGTCATCATCACGGGCCTCTATGTCGCCATCTCGATGACCTCGGGCGGCGGCGCCTGGGACAACGCCAAGAAGTACATCGAGGACGGTCATTTCGGCGGCAAGGGCTCGGAGGCCCACAAGGCGGCCGTGACCGGCGACACGGTCGGCGACCCCTACAAGGACACGGCGGGCCCCGCCGTGAACCCGGCGATCAAGATCACCAACATCATCGCCCTGCTGCTGCTGGCGATCCTGGCGCATAGCTGAGGCGCAACGCAAGCAGGTCTGACGGGCCGGCTCCCCGTGCGGGGAGCCGGCCCTTTTTCGTGCCGCCCGAGCGCCCTGACCCTGCGCGGCTCGGGGGCTGTCTCCGCGCCCGATCGAATGACCGGGCGGCATGTGCGCGGGCGCACGGTCGCGGCGGCACCGCCTGATAGGCCGCCCTGGCAAGCCGGGGATCGGCGCCCAGATGAAGGGCACCGACAGCCGCCGGCGAGGCCGGCGCCCTGCGTCCCGATGCGGCGCGCCGCCGCCCAACCACGAGACCTTCATGCCCTCATTGTTCGATCCGATCCGCGTCGGCGCCATCGAGGCGCCGAACCGCATCTTCATGGCGCCGCTGACCCGGGGCCGCGCCACCCGGGCGCATGTCCCGACGCCGATCATGGCCGAGTACTACGCCCAGCGCGCCGGCGCCGGCCTGATCCTGAGCGAGGCGACCGGCATCAGCCAGGAAGGGCTCGGCTGGCCCTTCGCGCCGGGCATCTGGTCGGACGAGCAGGTCGAGGCCTGGAAGCCGGTGGTGAAGGCGGTGCACGATGCGGGCGGCCGCATCGTCTGCCAGCTCTGGCATATGGGCCGGATCGTCCATCCCGATTTCCTCGGCGGCGCCAAGCCGATCTCCGCCTCCGCCACCACGGCGCCGGACGCGGCCCACACCTATGCGGGCAAGCAGCCCTACGCCGAGGCCCGCGCGCTACCGGTCGAGGAGATCCCGCGGCTGCTCGGCGATTACGAGCGTGCGACCCGCAACGCCCTGGCGGCCGGCTTCGACGGCGTCCAGATTCACGCGGCGAACGGCTACCTGATCGACCAGTTCCTGCGCGATGGCTCCAACCACCGCACCGACGCCTATGGCGGCGCGGTCGAGAACCGCATCCGGCTCCTCACCGAGGTGACGCGGGCGGTCGCGGGCGTCGCGGGCCCGGATCGCACCGGCGTGCGCCTGTCGCCGAACGGCGCCATCCAGGGCGTGGACGATTCCGATCCGAACACCCTGTTCGGCGCGGCGGCCGAGGCGCTGGGCCGCATCGGCATCGCCTTCCTGGAACTGCGCGAGCCGGGCCCCAACGGCACCTTCGGCAAGGCCAACCACCCCCCGGTCGCCCCCGTGATGAAGAAGGCCTTCGGCGGGCCGCTGATCCTCAACTCGGATTACGACGGGCGCAGCGCCCAGGCCGCGCTCGAAGCCGGCCATGCCGACGCGATCGCGTTCGGGCGCACCTACCTGGCAAATCCCGACCTGCCCGAGCGCCTCGCCGAGGATGCGCCCCTGAACAAGGACGTGCAGACGACGTGGTACAGCCAGGGCCCCGAGGGCTACGTCGATTATCCGACGCTGTCCGAATTCAAGGCCGCCTGAAAGGTGGCGCGCCGGTGCCGGGCTTTCTGCCCGCATCGGCGCGTCCCGGCCCGTCGATCAGGCCCGTGCGAAAAGTCTAGGGTTGCTGCCTGATAAACGTTCTGGTTGTAACAATTTCAGAAAATCCAACCTCATCGGCATATTGCTGCGCAAATTGCGCATAATCCAGGCATCCGGTCCTCGTGCCTCTGTACTGAGGGCGGTGCGGCACCTATGTGACCGGCATTGCCTGAGGATCAGCCCTGTTTGAAACCGACCGCGCCCGGCGCTTCTGCGACGACGGAATGGACCGATGCGGAGCGGCTCGCCGAGCTGCGTGATCTCAACGTCCTCGACAGCCCGATCGACCCCGCCTACGACGACCTCGCGCGCATCGCCGCCCTCGTCTGCCAGACCCCGATCGCCCTCGTCAGCTTCGTCGACGAGGCCCGTCAATGGTTCAAGAGCGCGATCGGCTTCGGCGCTTCCGAGACCCCCCTCAACCAATCGATCTGCGCCCACGTGCTCACCCAGGATGACCTCCTGGTGATCCCGGACCTCACCGCCGATCCGCGCACCGCCGGCAATCGCCTGGTGACGGAGGAGCCGCGGATCCGCTTTTACGCGGGCGCGGTGATCCGGAGCGGGGCCGGCATTCCCCTCGGCTCCCTCTGCGTGATCGACCGGGAGGTGCGCCCCGCAGGCCTCACGGCGGCGCAGGGCGCGACCCTGCAGGCGCTGGCCCGCCAGCTCTCGAGCCTGCTGGAGCACCGGCGCAGCCTCGACCGGATCGCCCAGAGGGAATCCGAGCTCGCGGCCAGCGAGCGGCGCTTCCGCGTGATGACCGCGGCCATGCCGCAGATGGTCTGGACCACGCGGCCGGACGGCTACCACGATTATTACAATGACCGCTGGTACGAGTTCACCGGCGTGCCCTACGGCTCGACCGACGGCGAGGCCTGGAACGGGATGTTCCACGCCGACGACCAGGAGCGGGCCTGGGCGCGCTGGCGGCACAGCCTCGCCACGGGGGAGCCCTACGAGGTCGAGTACCGCCTGCGCCATCACACCGGCATCTATCGCTGGACGCTCGGACGGGCCATGCCGATCCGCGATGCCGAGGGCCGGATCGAGCGCTGGTTCGGCACCTGCACGGATATCGAGGAGCTGAAACAGGCCGAGGCCGAGGCGCGCAAGCTCGCCGCCGTGGTGGAGACCTCGAAGGATTTCATCGGCCTCACCGACGAGGCCGGCCACGTCGTCCACCTCAACGAGGCGGCGCTGCGCCTCGTCGGCCTGCCCGACCTCGCCGCGGCGCGCGCGACCCTGATCTCCGACTACTTCACCCCCGAGAGCCGGCGCCTCGTCGAGGCGGTGGTGCTGCCGAGCGTGCGCCGGTCCGGCTGGTGAGAGGGCGAGCTCGCCTTCCGGCATTTCGGCACCGGCGAGGCGATCGCGGTGCTCTACAACATCTTCCCGCTGCGCGACGCCACCGGCGCGCCCGCGGGCTTCGCCACGGTGACCCGCGACCTGCGCGAGAGCAAGCGCGCCGAGGAGGCGCGCGACCTGCTGATCCGCGAATTGTCGCACCGCATCAAGAACATCTTCGCGGTGGTCGGCGGCATCGCGGCCCTGACGGCCCGGAGCGATCCGGCCGCGCGGCCCTTCGCCGAGGCCTTCCGCGAGCGCCTCGGGGCGCTCGCCCAGGCGCACGAATATGTCCGGCCGCACTCCCCCGAGAGCGCCCCGGCGGTCGAGGGCCAGACCGTGCTCGGCCTGATGCGGCTGATCATGGCGGCCTATGTCCAGGAAGGGCGCGAGCGCGTCGTGATCGCGGGCGACGACACGCCGATCGGCGAGCGCACCGCCACGGCGCTGGCGCTCATCATGCACGAGCAGGCCACGAACGCCGTGAAATATGGCGGCCTCTCGCGGGAGGCCGGCCAGGTCTCCCTCCTCGGCCGGGCCGAGGGCGGGCATTACGACCTCACCTGGGCCGAATCCGGCGGCCCGCCCATCACGCAGGTTCCGGCGCGGCGCGGCTTCGGCACGGTGCTGGCCGAGCGCAGCGTCGCGGGCCAGCTCGACGGCACCCTGGAGCACGATTGGGCACCGGGGGGCCTCGTGATGCACCTGCGCGTGCCGCTCGCGAACCTCGGCTTCTAGCCGGCGCATGAGCGGTTCCGCGCCAGATCCCGGATCGGCCCCGGGCGCGCCGCCCTATCGCCTCGTCATCCTGGATTTCGACGGGACGCTCGCCGACACCTTCCCGTGGTTTTGCGCCGTCATCAACGACGTGGCCGACCGCTACGGCTTCCGCCGCGTCGCCGCGCACGAAACCGAGGCCCTGCGCGGGCTCGGCGCCCAGGCGATCATCGCGCAGCTCGGGGTGCCGCGCTGGAAGCTCCCCGCCATCGCCCGCCACATGCACGGCCTCGCCGCCCGCGACATCGCGCAGGTGCGGCTGTTTCCCGGGATCGACGCGACGCTCGCGGCCCTGGAGGCGGGCGGCATGCCGCTGGCGGTGGTCAGCTCGAACACCGAGGCCAATATCCGCCGGGCGCTCGGGCCCCGGAATGCCGCCCGGATCGGGGCATTCGCCTGCGGGGCCTCGCTGTTCGGCAAGGCGCGGCGCCTGCGCGCGGTGATCCGCAGGGCCGGGCTCGCGCCGGACGCGGTGCTCAGCGTCGGCGACGAGATCCGGGACGCGGAGGCGGCGACCGAGGTCGGCTGCGGCTTCGGGGCGGTGGCATGGGGCTATACCCGCGCCGACGCGCTGGCGGCGCTCGAACCCGCTCATCTCTTCACTGCGCCGGCCGAGATCGCCGAGGTTGCGCTCGGGGCGGCGTGGCGCCCCGGCGCGCCGCCTTGGGCGCGGGAGCCGGTCTGAGGCGGGCGGCTCCGGGAGCCGCCCGGCGCTCGATTACAGGCCGCGATTGGCGCCCGGCACGTTGCTCTGGCCGGAGCCGAAGGGCTCGTAGCGGGTCAGGCCGCGGAAGAGCTGGCTGAGGAAGGCCCGGTCGGCGCCGCTCGTCGGCGTGGTGCGCTCGATGAAGTCGAACACCCTGCCGTCCTGCAGGCCGTAGAGGGCCACGCGCTCGACCTTGAAGCCGGCGTTGAAATACACCGCCGTCACCTTCTGGTCCTCGACCTGCTCGCCGAGGAACAGCACCGTGCGGCGCGTGTTCTGGGTGATGTAGTACCAGGATTTGTTGCCGACCGTGGAGACCGTCGAGGGCGAGCCGAGGATCTGCAGCACCTGCTCGGCGCTCATGCCGGGCTTGACGGTGGCGAGGGCGGCCTGATCGATCTGGTAGCCGTGGCGCAGGTCTTCACCGATGCAGCCGGAGATGCCGACGCCCACGAGGCCGATCACGGCGAGACGAGCGAGCGACGAGACGAGACGGCGCGACATCGGCCCCCCTTGATCTTGTTGCGAAACCAGACGCGTTTGCGGCACCCGGTCGGGAGCGCCGCGGGGGCGCTTGCACCTTGGCCGTGGGTTGCCGTACCGCGGGGTTATGGTTTTGACAAGGCAAGCACGGCCACACCCGGGACGGGACGCACAGGGCGCGCGTTGGGGCACCCGCGGGCGCTCCCGGACGAGCTCGGGCAGGGACCGGCGCGCCGGCATGGCGGGGACAGCATGATCGGCCGGTTCTTTCGCCGCAACGACGCGCGCCGCCGCGCCGTCGAGGCCCTGCACCTGCGCATCAACGACGCCTCGCGCCAGCCCGCGCTCTACACCGCGCTCGGCGTGCCGGACAGCGTCGAGGGCCGCTTCGAGTGCCTGTGCCTGCACGTCATCCTGATCTTGCGGCGCCTCAAGCAGCTGCCCGCACCGGCGGCCGACGTGGCGCAGGACCTCGTGAACTCGGTCTTCCTCCAGCTCGACGCATCCCTGCGCGAGCTCGGCGTCGGTGATTTCGGGGTGCCCAAGCGCATGAAGAAGCTCGGCGCCGCCTTCTACGGCCGCGCCGCCGGCTACGAGGCCGCCCTCGATGCCGGCGACCGGGGAGCGCTCGCGGCGGTGCTCGCCCGTAACGTGCTCGGGCGCGAGGACCCCGATGCGGCGCGGGGTCTCGCCGCTTATGTGACGGCGAGCGACGCGGCGCTCGCGCAGGGCGACCTCGACCGCTTGCTCGGCCCCGGCCCGATCTTCCCGGATCCGGCCCAACATGGAGATGGCGCATGACCCGAGACGCCAGCATCGGCCCGCTCTCGCGGCCCATGAACGTGGAGCGATTGCCGCAGGGGCGCGGCGTGGTCACGGTGGAGGCGACCCAGGCCGAGTGCGATGCCCTCGCGAGGGATTTCCGCATCCCGGGTATTCGCGGCCTCGTCGGCCGTTTCGACCTCTCGGGCTCCCTCAGCCAGCTCCTCGTCACCGGCACCGTCGAGGCGACGGTGACGCAGGTCTGCACCGTGAGCCTCGAACCCTTCGAGGCAATGGTCTCGGAGCCCGTCGAGGTCGCGTTCACGAACACCGACCAGCTCGCCGGCACGGATGCGGAGGATGTCGAGGTGCCCGACCCGATCGTGGGCGGCCGCATCGATTTCGGCGTGCTCACCGCCGAGTTCCTGGCGCTCGGCCTCGATCCCTATCCGCGCAAGCCCGGCATTAGCTACGAGCCGACGCAGGCGGGCGCCGACATCAAGCCCTTCGACGACCTCCGGCGCCTGCGCTCCGACGAGGCCTGAGGCATCTGCGCCGGGTCGCGGCCGGGTCGCGGCCGGGTCGGCACACAGAATTCGTTTGCCCGACGGGCCTGGATCGCTATTTTCCGCCCCGCCGGGCGGGGGTCCACGCACCATTCTGGGCCGCGGGCCGGCAGCCCTTCGCTCAGAGGCCGCGACGCGAACATTATGTCTCAACGGGTGTGCATCTCGCTCGACGCCATGGGCGGCGACCACGGGCCGTCGACTGTCGTGCCGGGCGCAGGCCTCGCCCGCGAGCGCCATCCCGACATGACCTTCCTGCTGTTCGGGGACGAGGCGATCCTGGCGCCCCTCGTGGCGGCCGAGCCGCGCCTCAAGGGCGCCGTCGAGATCCGCCACACCACGGTCGCCATCGCGATGGACGACAAGCCGAGTCAGGCGGTGCGCCAGGGCCGCGGCAAGTCATCCATGTGGCAGGCGATCCAGGCGGTGCGCGACGGGCAGGCCGACGCCGCGGTCTCGGCCGGCAATACCGGCGCCCTGATGGCGATGTCGAAGATCTGCCTCAAGACGATGTCGGGCATCGAGCGCCCGGCGATCGCCTGCCTGTGGCCCACCGTGCGCGGCGAGAGCGTCGTGCTGGATGTCGGCGCCACCATCGGGACGGATGCCGAGCATCTCGTCGAGATGGCCGTGATGGGGGCCGCCATGGCCCGGATCGTGTTCGACCTCGACCGCCCGACGGTGGGGCTCCTCAATGTCGGCACCGAGGAGATGAAGGGCAACGAGGCCGTGAAGGAGGCCGCCCGGCTCCTGCGCGAGCTCGAACTCGCGAATTTCGCCTATCACGGCTTCGTCGAGGGCACCGATCTCGGCCGCGGCACCGTCGACGTGGTGGTGACGGAGGGCTTCACCGGCAACATCGCCCTCAAGACCGCCGAGGGCACCGCCAAGCAGATCGGCGCCTATCTGCGCGCGGCCATGAGCCGGACGCTGTCGGCCAGGATCGGCTATTTCTTCGCCCGCCAGGCCTTCGAGGCCTTGCGCGAGAAGATGAATCCGAGCCGGGCCAATGGCGGCGTGTTCCTGGGCCTCGAGGGCATCGTCATCAAGAGCCACGGCTCGGAGAATGCGCAAGGCTTCGCGGCCGCGATCGACCTTGCCCATGACATGGCCCGACACGACCTGATGCGGACCATCCGCGACATGCTCGACCAGACGCCCGCCGTGGTCTCGGCCTGAGGCCCGCGGGGGAAGGATCACCATGGTAGCCTTGCGTTCCGTCATCGTCGGCTGCGGCTCGAGCCTCCCGGCCCGGGTCGTGACGAATGACGACCTCGCCCAGCGCGTCGAGACCTCGGATGACTGGATCGTCCAGCGCACCGGCATCCGCCAGCGCTACCTCGCCGACGCGAGCGAGACCACCTCGGTCCTCGGCATCCGCGCCTGCCGGGCGGCCCTCGACGATGCGGGGCTCGGGCCCGAGGATATCGACCTCGTCATCTGCGCCACCTCGACGCCGGACCACACCTTCCCGTCGACCGCGACCCAGATCCAGGCCGGGCTCGGCATCCACCAGGGCGCGGCCTTCGACCTCCAGGCGGTCTGCGCCGGCTTCGTCTACGGGGTCGCCACCGCCGACAAGTTCCTGACGACGGGCAGCGCCCGGCGCGCCCTCGTGGTCGGCGCCGAGACCTTCTCGCGGATCCTCGACTGGGAGGATCGGACCACCTGCGTGCTGTTCGGCGACGGCGCCGGCGCCATCGTGCTGGAGGCCCGCGAGGCGGCCGGCACCCGCGACGACCGCGGCGTCCTGACTGCGAGCCTGCGCTCGGACGGGCGCCACCGCGAGAAGCTCTACGTCGATGGCGGGCCGGGCTCGACCGGCACCACCGGCCATCTGCGCATGACCGGCAAGGAGGTGTTCCGCTTCGCGGTGGGCTCCGTCACGGACGTGATCGCGGATGCCTTCCGGTCCTCCGGCACCACCGCCGACGAGCTCGACTGGTTCGTGCCGCACCAGGCCAACCGCCGGATCATCGAGGCCTCGGCCGACAAGCTCGGCATCGCCCGCGACAAGGTGGTGCTCACCGTCGACCGGCACGGCAACACCTCGGCGGCCTCGATCCCGCTGGCCCTCGACGTCGCCCGCAAGGACGGCCGCATCCAGGAGGGCGACCTCGTGATGATCGAGGCGATCGGCGGCGGCTTCACCTGGGGCGCCGCCCTGATCCGCTGGTGATGCGCCGGGCCCTCCCGGCCATTTTCCCGAAACCATGCCGGGGCCCGCGGTTGACCCCGGCATGAACGCGGATTAGCGTGGCGGATCATAGAGATACGCAACAATCGTCGAATCGCCGAGGGGGCAAACGCATGTCAGGGAAGACGGTCACACGCGCCGATCTGAGCGAGGCCGTCTACCAGCAGGTCGGACTCTCGCGGACGGAATCCGCGGCCCTCGTCGAGACCGTGCTGTCCGAGATCTGTGCCTGCCTGTCGCAGGGCGAGACCGTGAAGCTGTCCTCGTTCGGCTCCTTCGTGGTGCGCAGCAAGGGCAAGCGCGTCGGCCGCAACCCGAAGACCGGCGTCGAGGTGGCGATCGAGCCGCGCCAGGTCATGGTGTTCAAGCCCTCGAACGTCCTCAAGGCCCGCATCAACGGCCTCAACGGTGCGGGTCCCCACGACGATTCCGACGACTGAGCCGATCGCCGGGCCGCGCGCCCGGCGCCCCGGCTTCCTGAACCCCGTCCAGCCCCCGGCCGCCGTCGCCGGAGCACCTCGAGGAGGGCCCGACCATGTCGCTCGCAGCCATGACCGATGGGCCGCCCGAGGATGACCGCGCCGGCCCCGAGAAGCGCCCGGGCGCCTTCCGGACCATCAGCGAGGTGGCCGAGGATCTCGACGTGCCCCAGCACGTCCTGCGCTTCTGGGAGACGCGGTTCTCGCAGATCCGCCCGGTGAAGCGGGCGGGCGGGCGCCGCTATTACCGCCCCGAGGATGTCGACCTCCTGCGCGGCGTGCGCCACCTGCTCCACGGCCAGGGCTACACGATCAAGGGCGCCCAGCGCATCCTCAAGGAGAGCGGCGCGCGCTTCGTCCAGGCGGTCGGGCGCGGCGAGGCCGACGTGGCGGCGCCGCAGGCCCAGGAGGTCGAGGCGGAGGCCGGCGCCGGGCTGCCGGAACCCGGCGCGTTCCTGGCCGAGACCGGCCGCGCCGCGATCGAGGCGGCCCTGGCCGAGCTCTATGCCTGCCGCAGCGCCCTCGCGGCCCTGCGGGCGCCCCCGGAGGCTTGAGGGGCGCATCCCGCAAGCCCTTGCGGGCGCGGCGCCTTTTCCGGTTGTCCACCGCGATCTCCGTGCAATTTCCGATCGAACTTTGCGGTGGGATCGGCGTTACCGGCGCATGAGCGCGCCCCGCCAGCCGATGTCGCCCACCCAGGAGCTGATCAGCCGCGTGATGCGGATCGTCCGGATCTGTCCGGACGCGGCCGCCGAGGTGCTGGAATTGATGTTCCTGGTCAGCCAGATCGAGGCCCTGACGAGCGTCGATAGCGAGTACCGCGACGCCCGGCGGGTGATCAGCCGGCTGCGCAGCCCCCTCTGGGACATGGGCCCTGCCGATCGCGACACCCTGCTCCAGGCGGCCGAGACCATCCGCAAGGCCTGCCGCCTCAAGGAGGCCGACATCCCGGTGACGCCGATCTCCGACATCGGCGAGCGGGCGCGGATCGAGCGCAAGCTCGCTGCGGTGCTGGCGGGCGAGTTCAACGCGGCCCAGATCGCCCGGATCACCGGGGCGGTGGCCGCCGCGCTCCAGGAATAGGCGGGCGGGCCTCGACGGCGACGCTGGCGATCCCCACATCGAGGGGGCCAGCGATCCAGTCCGCCGGGGTCGGCGGGAGGTCGCCTCAGCCAGGAGAACCCGCTTCATGACAGCCGTCCGCCCGCTCGTCGCGCTCGTCGCCGGCAGCCTTCTCGCGGTCGCGCCCGCCCTGGCGCAGACCACGATCACGAAGAGCGAGACCGCCGCGAGCGGTAAGTCGGTCCGCCTCGCCATCGTGCCGAACCTGAAGAAGGATTGCTCGGCCGGGCCGATGCCGGAATTCCGCATCACCGTGGCGCCCAAGAACGGCGCGACGATCAACAAGGTCGGCAAGCAGAAGACCCCCGCGACCTATCGCTGCCCCAACAAGGAGGTCGCCGTGCAGGGTCTGTTCTACCAGAGCAAGGACGGCTTCACCGGATCGGACGAGGTGACGTTCGAGATCAAGACCTCGGATGGCCAAGTTCAGACCCAGAACATCAAGATCACGGTCGGGGCCGCACCCGCGAAGAAGGACGGGGATGCCAAGAAGGACAGCACGGATCTCTGATCCGAGGCCGTGAGACGCCGGCCGTGCACAGTTCTTCGGCGACGCTGCACTTCGGGTGGCGCCCAGAACGGCACGGCCGACAGAACCGAGTTTTGAGGGAACGGAGACGGATCGGGCGATGTGATCGCGGGACCTGTTGCACGCATCACACGCCCGAATGGCCTGTTGACCGCACTGCGACAAAAGCGGGCCTGTCAGTTGCATCCGAGGCGAGACAGGATGAAGCTGTCTCCGTCGTGGAAGGGGTTATCGAATGCCGTTGCAGTCGACGAACGACCTGTTTCAGAGCTTCGCCAGAGGGTACGAGGCTCGGCGCGACGCGGAGATGAGCCTCTCCGAGTTCCTCGATGCCTGCCGCGACGAGCCGCTGATGTATGCGAGCGCGGCCGAGCGCATCCTCGACGCCATCGGCAAGCCGGAATTCGTCGACACCTCGAAGGACGCCCGCCTCGGCCGCGTCTTCATGAACCGGACGATCCGGACCTACCCGGCCTTCTCCGAGTTCTACGGCATGGAGGAGACGATCGAGCGGATCGTCTCGTTCTTCCGCCACGCCGCGCAGGGGCTCGAGGAGCGCAAGCAGATCCTCTACCTCCTCGGCCCGGTCGGCGGCGGCAAGTCGTCGCTCGCCGAGCGCCTGAAGGCCCTGATGGAGGTCCACCCCATCTACGTGCTCAAGGCCGGCAACGAGGTCTCGCCGGTCTTCGAGAGCCCGCTCGGCCTGTTCGACCCCGAGACCATGGGCGAGGAGATCCAGAGCCGCTACGGCATCCCGCGCCGGCGCCTCACTGGGCTGATGAGCCCCTGGGCCCTCAAGCGCCTCGACGAGTTCAACGGCGACATCTCGCGGTTCACGGTGATCAAGGTCAGGCCCTCGCGCCTGCGCCAGATCGGCATCGCCAAGACCGAGCCCGGCGACGAGAACAACCAGGACATCTCGAGCCTCGTCGGCAAGGTCGATATCCGCCGCCTCGAGACCCTGTCCCAGGCCGACCCCGACGCCTACTCGTATTCGGGCGGGCTGAACCGAGCGAACCAGGGCGTCCTCGAATTCGTCGAGATGTTCAAGGCCCCGATCAAGATGCTCCACCCGCTGCTCACGGCGACGCAGGAGGGCAACTATGTCGGCACCGAGAATATCGGCGCGATCCCGTTCACGGGCGTGATCCTGGCCCACTCGAACGAGGCCGAGTGGCAGACCTTCAAGACCAACAAGAACAACGAAGCCTTCATCGACCGCATCTACGTCATCAAGGTGCCCTACTGCCTCCGGGTCACGGAGGAGCAGCGCATCTACGAGAAGCTGGTCTCGGGCTCCGAGCTGGCGCAGGCCGCCTGCGCTCCCGGCACCCTGGAGATGCTGGCCCGGTTCTCGGTCCTGTCGCGCCTGCGCGAGCACGCCAACTCGAACCTGTTCTCCAAGATGCGGGTCTATGACGGGGAGAGCCTCCGGGAGGTCGATCCCCGGGCCCGCTCGATGCAGGAATACAAGGACACGGCCGGGGTCGACGAGGGCATGGACGGGATCTCGACCCGCTTCGCCTTCAAGGTGATGGCCGCGACCTTCAACCACGACACCACCGAGGTCTCGGCCGACCCCGTCCACCTGATGTACGTGCTGGAGCAGGCGCTCCGGCGCGAGCAGCTGCCGCCCGAGACCGAGAAGCGCTACCTCGAATTCATCAAGACCGAGCTGGCCCCGCGCTACGCCGAGTTCATCGGCCACGAGATCCAGAAGGCCTATCTCGAATCCTACCACGATTACGGGCAGAACCTGTTCGACCGCTACATCGACTACGCGGACGCCTGGATCGAGGATCAGGACTTCAAGGATTCCGAGACCGGGCAGCTCCTCAACCGCGAGCTCCTGAACCAGGAGCTCACCAAAATCGAGAAGCCGGCCGGCATCGCGAATCCGAAGGATTTCCGCAACGAGGTCGTCAAGTTCGCGCTGCGCTCGCGGGCTCAGCACGGGGGCCGCAACCCGAGCTGGACGAGCTACGAGAAGCTGCGCGAGGTGATCGAGCGGCGCATGTTCAGCCAGGTCGAGGAACTGCTGCCCGTCATCTCCTTTGGTTCCAAGAAGGACGGCGAGACCGAGAAGAAGCACGGCGAGTTCGTCGAGCGGATGGTCGATCGCGGCTATACCGAGCGTCAGGTGCGCCGCCTCGTCGAGTGGTACATGCGGGTGAAGCAGGCGGGGTGAGCCTCCCCCGCTCCGGGGGAACGGTTTTGGACCCTCCACCGCCACAGTTTCGGGCGATCGGCCGGGAATACTGAACCGGCCGAGACTTGAGGGCGAAGGCGAAGAGACCGGATGCACATCGTCGACCGTCGGCTCAATCCAGGCGGCAAGAGCCTCGCCAATCGGCAGCGCTTCCTGCGCCGGGTCAAGGATGTGGCCCAGCGCGCGGTGCGGGAATCCGCCCGCGAGAAGGACATCAAGGATCTCGGCAAGGACGGCCGCGTCTCGGTCCCGGTCGACGGGGTGCGCGAGCCGCGCTTCTCGCGCCAGCCCGGCACCGGCCTTCAGGACCACATCCTGCCCGGCAACAAGACCTACGTGGAGGGCGACCGCATCGAGCGCCCGCCCGGCGGCGGGGGCGGCAGCGGCTCCGGCGAGGGCGGCGAGGGGGGAGAGAACAGCGAGGACGCCTTCCGCTTCGTCCTGACCCGGGAGGAGTTCCTCGAATTGTTCCTCGAGGATCTCGAACTGCCCGACCTCGCCAAGCGCCGCCTCGCGGTGGTGGAGACGGAGGGCCTGCGCCGGGCCGGCTACACGGTGACGGGCTCGCCCGCCAACCTCGCCCTCGGCCGGACGCTGCGCAACTCGATGTCGCGGCGCATCGCCCTGAAGCGCCCGAAGCCCGAGGAGATCGCCGCGCTGGAAGCCCGCATCGCCGAGATGCGGCCGGGCGATCCGGCGCTGCCCGACCTGCAGCTCGCCCTGGAGATGCTGCGCGAGCGCTCGAAGCGCATCCCCTACGTCGACCCGATCGACCTGCGCTACCGCCGCTTCGAGCCCTATCCGCGCCCCGTCGCCCAGGCGGTGATGTTCTGCCTCATGGACGTCTCGGGCTCGATGACCGAGCACATGAAGGACCTCGCCAAGCGGTTCTACATCCTGCTGCACATCTTCCTGACGCGGCGCTACCGGCACGTGGAGATCGTGTTCATCCGCCACACCGACCGGGCGACGGAGGTCGACGAGGAGACCTTCTTCGGCTCGCGCGAGACCGGCGGCACCCTGGTCTCCTCGGCTCTCGTCGAGATGAAGCGCGTCATCGCCGAGCGCTACTCGCCCGATGACTGGAACATCTACGCGGCCCAGGCGTCCGACGGCGACAACGTCTCGTCGGACGGGCCGACCGCGACGGAGCTCCTGCGCAGCCACATCCTGCCGGCCTGCCAGCATTTCGCCTATCTGGAGGTCGGCGACGAGAACGGCCCCCGCGCGGGCTTCGTCGAGCACCGCACCACCCTGTGGCGGACCTATGAGGGCCTCGCGAAATCGGGGGGCGCCATCGCGATGCGCAAGGTCAACCACCGCCGCGAGATCTACCCGGTCTTCCGCGAGCTGTTCGGCCGCAAGGACGCGCGGGCCGAGGCGGGGGCTTAGGGGCCGGGATAAGGTCATGGGGGGCCGGGCGTCGCCCGTCCTCGCGAAGGCGTCTCCCCGAGCGCGGGGAGCGAGTCGGGGTCGAGGAAGAGGACCGCTTGCATGGTCGGCAGCCTGAGCCGCACGAAGCCCCAGATCATCTCCGGATCGGCGACGCCGCTCTTCACCGGCAATGACTGGGATTTCGACACGATCCGGCGCATCCACGACGCCTGCGAGGCCGTCGCCGGCCCCGAGCTCGGCCTGTCCTGGTATCCGAACCAGATCGAGATCATCACGGCCGAGCAGATGCTCGACGCCTACGCGTCGATCGGCATGCCGCTGTTCTACAAGCACTGGTCCTTCGGCAAGCACTTCGCCCAGCACGAGGCGGGCTACCGCCGCGGCCTGATGGGGCTGGCCTACGAGATCGTCATCAATTCCGACCCGTGCATCTCCTACGTGATGGAGGAGAACTCGGCGACGATGCAGACCCTCGTCATCGCGCACGCGGCCTTCGGCCATAACCACTTCTTCAAGAACAACTATCTCTTTCGGCAATGGACCGATGCCGAGGGCATCCTCGATTATCTCGACTTCGCCAAGAGCTACATCTCACGCTGCGAGGAGCGCTACGGGCACCAGGCCGTGGAGCAGGTGCTCGATGCCGCCCACGCCCTGATGAGCCAGGGCGTCCACCGCTATCCCCGCAAGAAGCGCCCCGACCTCGCCTCCGAGCAGCGGCGCGAGCGCGAGCGCGAGCAGCACGGCGAGCAGATCTACAACGACCTCTGGCGCACGCTGCCGCAGAAGGCGGCGGGCTCGCGCCCGGACCTCGCCGCCGAGCGCCGCCGCGCGCTCCTCGAACTGCCGCAGGAGAACATCCTCTACTTCCTGGAGAAGGCCGCCCCGCGCCTGCGCCCCTGGCAGCGCGAGATCCTGCGCATCGTCCGCCTCGTGGCGCAGTATTTCTACCCGCAGCGCCAGACCAAGGTGATGAACGAGGGCTGCGCCACCTATTGCCATTACCGGATCATGAATTCCCTCTCCGAGAAGGGGCTGATCGGCGAGGCGGCCTATCTCGAATTCCTGCAATCGCACACCAACGTGATCCGCCAGCCGAATTACGACGAGCGGTCCTATGGCGGCCACAACCCCTACGCGATCGGCTTCGCGATGATGCAGGACATCGCCCGCATCGTGGAGCAGCCCACCGCCGAGGACCGCCAGTGGTTCCCGGAGATCGCCGGCACTGGCGACGCCATGGCGGTTCTGCGCGACGTCTGGGAGAATTACCGCGACGAGAGCTTCATCGCGCAGTTCCTGAGCCCGAAGCTGATGCGCGAGATGCGCATGTTCCACGTGGTCGATGATCCCGAGGAGCCGGAATTGCGGGTCGAGGCGATCCACGACGAGCGCGGCTACCGCAAGATGCGCCGCTCCTTTGCCCGGCAATACGACGTCGCCTGGCTCGATCCCGATATCGAGGTGGTGGATGTCGACCTCGAAGGCGACCGCCGCCTGATCCTGCACCACAAGGCGCTGAACCGCATCACGCTGCAGAAGGACGACGCCCGGCGCGTGCTGCAGCACCTCGCTGACCTCTGGGGCTACGACGTGGTCCTGAAGGAGGTCGATCCGTCGACCGGCAGCCTGCTCGGCGAGCATGTGGCGAGCGCCAGGCCGATCTTCTTCTGAGATTTTCGAGGAGCGCGAGCGGCCGGGACGGATAGAGCGATCCGCGGCTTCTCGACCCTCTCAGGCTGCGCCGAGCGGCCGGGATCGGGGCGGTGCTCCGGGTCGCGCTCAGATGAAGTGGCGGAACACCACCTCGTCCTCCCGGGCGATCGCCACGAGGTCGCTGGCGCCGCGATAGGCCGCGACCGTGCCGCCGAGGATGAGGACGAGAGCGAGGAGCAGGGGATTGGCGATCGGCGCCACCGCGAGGGCGAGGGCGAACACCACGACGGCAAGAGGCTGGGCCTGAACTGCAACGTTCATCTGTGCTGCCTCCGCTTCGTCCGATTGGGTCGCGAGACGTGTAGCGAACGGTGTTTGCGCAAATGTTTCGTCGCACGGGCTGAAACGTTTCGTGGTGCCGCCTCGCACATCGGCGGTTGCGGGGGCCTGGCTCAGGGCCCGTATTGGTGCCCGGTCTCGGCGTAGACGTGGCGCTCGGCCTTGCTGACGATGGTGGCCGGGTCGTGCCCCCGGAGGCGGGCGAGCAGCAGCAGGTCGGTGATGAGATCGACGATGTCGCATTCCGCGACGTCGTCGGCCGGGTGGGCGGTGCGCCAGCGGCGCACCGTGGCGTGGGCATGCGCGTAGCAATCGAGGGCCTTCTGGGCGAACTCGGCGCGGCGGGCTTCGGTAGGCATGGCGGCGACCTCCGTGGCAGCGACTCCCCGGGCCGTCCGGCCGCCATCGCGATCCATGCAGGTTCGGCAGGCAGGTTAGGCCCCGTCTTGGTCTAGCCTCAACCAACGTGGCCGTGAGGCCGGGGGTTCGCCCTCGGGGGCCGCAAGGGCACCCCTCGGTGCGGTAGCGCGCCGTGGGGATCAGGCCTCCAGCACCTTGCCGGGATTCATGATCGCGTGCGGATCGAGGGTTTGCTTGAGCGCCCGCATCAGCGCCAGGGCGCCGGGCCCGTGCTCCTCCGCCATGAAGCGGATCTTCTTCTGACCGATGCCGTGCTCGCCGCTGCAGGTGCCGTCCATGGCGAGCGCCCGGCGCACCAGACGGTCGATCAGGGCGTTGCCCCGGGCGACCTCGTCGGGCGCCTCCGGATCGACGAGGAGCAGGCAGTGGAAGTTGCCGTCGCCCACATGCCCGACAATCGGCGCCACGAGCCCGCTCTCGGCGATGTCGGCCTTGGACGCCTCGACGCATTCGGCGAGCCGCGAGATCGGCACGCAGACATCGGTGGAGATCGCCTTGGCGCCGGGCCGCAGGCTCATGGCGGCCCAGTAGGCGTCGTGGCGGGCCTGCCAGAGGCGGCTGCGCTCCTCGGCCTGCGTCGCCCAGGTGAAGGGGCCGCCGCCCTGCTCGGCCGCGATCTCGCCGAAGCTTTCGGCCTGCTCCCGGACCGAGGCGTCCGAGCCGTGGAACTCGACGAGGAGGAGCGGGGTCTCGGGCAGGCTGAGCTTCGCGTAGGCATTGCAGGCCCGGACCTGGACCTCGTCGAGGAGTTCGATCCGGGCGATCGGCAGGCCCGATTGGATCGTCACGATGGTGGCATCGCAGGCGGCGCCGATGCTCGGGAACGGGCAGATCCCCGCCGAGATCGCCTCCGGGATGCCGCTGAGGCGAAGCGTCAGCTCGGTGATGATCCCGAGGGTGCCCTCCGAGCCGACGAGGAGCCGCGTCAGGTCGTAGCCGGCCGAGCTCTTGCGGGCGCGGCTGCCGGTGCGGACGATCGCGCCGTCGGGCATCACCGCGGTCAGCGCCAGCACGCAGTCGCGCATCGTGCCGTATCGGACCGCGTTGGTGCCGGACGCCCGGGTCGCCGCCATGCCGCCGAGCGAGGCGTCGGCGCCGGGATCGATCGGGAAGAACAGGCCCTGGTCGCGCAGATGCGCGTTCAGCGTCTTGCGGGTGGTTCCGGCCTCGACCACGCAATCGAGATCCTCGGCATGGACCGCGCGCACGCGGTTCATGCCCGAGAGATCGATGGAGATGCCACCATAGGGCGCGTTGACATGGCCTTCGAGGGACGAGCCCGTCCCGAAGGCGATGACCGGCATCCGGTGCTCGGCGCAGATCCGCACGATGGCCTGCACCTCCTCGGTGCTCTCGGCGAACACCACGGCGTCCGGAGGCTGGTTCGGGACCCAGGTGAGAGTGCTGGCATGCTGCTCGCGCTGGGACAGGCCGGTGGCGACCCGCGCGCCGAACCGGGCTTCGAGCGCCGTGACGACCCGCGCGACGGTCTCGGGATCGGGGCGCTGGCGGGGGGCGGGGGCGTTCATGCTCAACCTGTGCGGAGGGCGGATCTGCGGGGTCAGGCCCGACATATCCGGCCGGCGCATCCGCCGGAAGGGGCAGGCGCGCCGCGATCCGTCACCGCGTCAGCGGTCGGCGACGCCCTTGAGGATCGTCCGCATGCGGCTCGGCAGGAACGGCTTGGGGACGAACCGGGCCGTGCTCGGGAGCGTCGCCGGGTCCGGCTCGGCGATGCCCGAGCAGATCACGATCGCGGTGAGGGGCCAGCGCTCGGCGACCTCGCGCGCGAGGTCGAGGCCGGTCATGCCGCCCGGCGGCATCTGCACGTCGGTGAACAGGAGGCACACGTCCGGGTGCTGCTCGAGATGCCGGAGCGCCTGGACCGCGTCGGCGGCATCGAGAACCTCGAAGCCGGCCTCCTCCAGGAAATCGACCGCCTCCAGGCGGAGAATGGGCTCGTCCTCGGCCACCACGGCGACGGCCCGCTGCACGCGATTCTGGGTCATCGAAGGCGAACGGGTTGATCTGGGTTAAGTTGCAAGGCCGGCTCGGGATTTCATCGCGTGTCGCCGTACCCGATCGCGCGGCCACCGGGAACGGCCCTCAAACCTTGCGGTGACGCGCGTTCGCGCCGAAACGGTGCGCGCTACAGATTCGACTGGAAGGCCGCGAGCGCACCCGTCACCGTGCAGGTGACGCCGCCGGGCTCGTACGTGAGGGCGACCGTGCCGCTGACCTGCCCGGCTAGGCCCCGCTCGATGAAGCGCGTGCCGAAGCCCTTGCGGCTCGGCGGCGTGACCGGGGGGCCGTCCAACTCCGCCCAGGAGACCCGCAGGAGCGGCTCGCCGGCGCCCGGCACCACCTCCCAGTTCACCGCGACATGGCCAGTCTCGACCGAGAGCGCGCCGTACTTGGCCGCGTTGGTCGCCAATTCGTGCAGCATCAGCGCGAGCGAGAGGGCGGGCTTCGCGCCGATCTCGAGATCGGGGCCGACGAGGCGGAAGCGGCTCGGCCGGTCCGTGTGGATCTCCAGGGCCGCCCGCACGATCGCCAGGACCTTGGTGCTGCCGAGGGCGCCGCCCATTAGCAGGTCGTGCGCGCGGCCGAGGGCGATCAGGCGGGCCGCCAGGATCTCCTTGGCCGAATCGACGTCGGTGGCCGAGCGCATGGTCTGCGTCGCGATGGATTGCACCATCGCGAGCAGGTTCTTCATCCGGTGGCTCAGCTCGTGATTGAGGAGCTGCTGGCGCTCCTCGGATTCGACCCGGGCGATGGCCGCGCGGGTCCGGTCCGCGACGCTGCGCAGGAAGCCGATCTCCTCGGCGGTCCAGGCGTGGGGCTCGGGCTTCGCGAGGTAGAACAGGGCCACGAAGCGGCCATGCTCGGTCACGGGCAGGTTCGCCACCGCGCGGACGCCGATGCCGGCCCAGGCGGCCGTGTCCGCCGCGGTGCGCGGATCGGCCGCCACGTCGTCGACCACCAGAATCCGGCCGACCTTGAGATCCGCGATGTAGGAGCCGTAATCGCGGAAATGGTGCGCCGGGGCGAGGCCGGCGAGGCCGGGCGCGGTCCAGTCCGAGACGATCGCGACGGTCTCGCGCTCGGGATCGACGGTGCCGTAGCCGGCCCGGCTCAGGCCGAGGGCGCGCCCCATGATCTCGGTCGCGACCCCGGAGATCTCGGCCTTGTCGGTCACGTCGCGCAGGCGGTCGCTGAGCTCGGCCATGGCGGTGCGGCGGCGGTCCGCCTGCTTGCGGCCGGAGATGTCGAGGAACATCGCGGCGAAGCTTTGGCCCTGCGCCCGGCGCGCCCGCACCTCGAAGACGCGCCGCAGCGCCGGGATCTCGATCTCGAAGGTCTCCGGCGCGCCGGTCTCCACCACCCGCGCATAGGTCTCGATGAGGGCTTGCGGGATCTCCGGCACGAGCTCGCGCATCGACCGGCCGACGATGTCGCCCGGCAATCCGGTCTGGTCCGCGAAGGCCGGGTTGACCTCGAGGAAGCGGAAATCCGCGGGCTGCCCGTCCGGGCCGCGCAGGATCTCGCCGCTGCAGAACCCCTCCTGCATGCCCTCGAACAGGCCGCGCCAGCGCTCCTCGCTCGCGGCGATCTGCTGCTCGGCGCTCTTGCGCTCGGTGATGTTGCGCGAGACCGCGAGCAGGCGCACCGGACGCCCCGCCGCATCGAGGATCGGGGTGACCTGGACGTCCCACCAGCGCGGCGTGCCCGCGACGGTGTCGGCCGGCCCCTGGAACTGCCCGGTCCCGCCGGCCTTGGCGGCCGCGATCGCCGCGAGGGCGTCCTCACGGCTCTGATCCTGCCAGAAATCCGGCCAATAGCGGCCCTCGATCGCGCGGAAGTCGCTCACCTCCATCACCTGCTGGCCGCCCGCGCTCATGAAGGTGAGGCGTCCGTCGAGATCCAGGACCTTGATGCAATCGGCGGAGGCCGCGAGCACGCCGCGCATGAATTGCGCGTCGGCGCGCTGCGTCTCCTCGGCCTGGCGCTGCGCGGTCCGGTCCCGCAGGATCTTGAGGTAGCCGACATGGCGGCCGTCCTCGGATTTGAGCGGCATCATCTCGCCGAGGGCGTAGAAGCGCGTCCCGTCCTTGCGGCAGTGCCAGCGCTCGTCGTTGCCCCGGCCATGCTCGCGGGCGGCGCGCATCTCGCGCTCGGGGATGCCGGCGCGGTCATCCTCCGGCGTGAAGAAGACCCGGGCGGGCCGGCCGCACATCTCCGCCTCGGTCCAGCCGAGGACGTGCTCCGCCCCCGCGTTCCAGCTGGTGACGAGGCCGTCGAGGTCGATCGTGATGATGGCGTAGTCGATGGCGCTGTCGAGGATCTGCCGGTGGCGGGCGTCGCCCTCGCGCACGTCCTTGAGCGCGGCCTGCCGGGCCGCGAGCGCCTGGCGCAGCTCCATCTGCGCCATGACCTGGCGCGCCAGGGCCTCGAGCCCGCTGGCCTGGATTGGCGTGAGCCCCGCCGGGCGCGGCTCGGCGTCGATCACGCAGAGCGTGCCGAGGGCGTGCCCGTCCGGGGTCTCCAGGCGCGCGCCCGCGTAGAAGCGCAGGTGCGGCGCGCCGGTGACCAGGGTGTTGTGGCGCGTGCGCGGATCCTGCGTCAGGTCCGGGATGACGAGCAGGCCCGGCCGGTGCAGCGCGTGGGCGCAGACCGATTGCGCCAGGGGCGTCTCGCAGGCATCGAACCCGATCCGGGCCTTGAACCATTGCCGGTCTGCCTCGACCAGGCTGACGAGGGCGACCGGCGTCTGGCAGATCTGGGACGCCAGCAGCACGATGTCGTCGAACCCGGCCTCGGCCGGCGTGTCGAGGATGCCATAGCGGTGAAGCGCCGCGAGGCGCGCAGCCTCATCCGGCTCCTGCGGCGTCAGGGCCGCGTCAGTGGCAAGCGTTGGCATCATGGTTTGGGGCTGTTCTGCGCTGCCCGGGAGGTTGCCGTCAATCCGCCGCCCGAAGGCCGTCCCGGCACCGCGCGCAGGAAGCTGTGCGCCGGCGCGCCGGCCACGGGCCGGCGCGCCCTCAGGCGGGTTCCGAGACGGGGGGAGGCCCCTCGGGCGCCGGAGCGCGGCGCGCGGCGCGCCACTCGGCGAAGCGCTGCAGCACCACGTAGAAGGACGGCACGAACAGCACCGCCAGGCAGGTCGAGGCGAGCATGCCGCTGAACACCGTGATGCCGATCGACTTGCGCGCGGAGGCCCCCGCGCCGGTCGCCGTGACGAGGGGCAGTACGCCGAGGATGAAGGCGAAGGAGGTCATCAGGATCGGGCGGAAGCGCAGGCGCGCCGCCTCGACCGCCGCCGTCACGATCTCGGCGCCGGCCTGGCGCCGCTCGCGCGCCACCTCCACGATCAGGATGGCGTTCTTGCTCGCCAGGGCGATCAGCAGGATCAGGCCGATCTGCGTGTAGAGGTTGTTGGCCGCCCCGAGCGCCGTGAGGGCCCCCACCGTCCCGAGGAGCGCCAGCGGCACCCCGAGCAGGACCGCGAGCGGCAGGATCCAGCTCTCGTACTGCCCGGCCAGCACGAAGTAGACGAGCACGATGGCGAGGCCGAAGACGAGGTAGATCTGCGAGCCGACCGCCCGCTCCTGATAGGACATCGCGGTCCAGGCGAAGCCGGTCCCGGGGGGCAGCACCGCGTCGGCGATCTGCTCCATCAGGTCGAGGGCCTGGCCCGAGCTGTAGCCCGGGGCCGGGCCGCCGACGATCGTGGCCGTCGGGTAGAGATTGTAGAGGCTGATCAGCGACGGGCCCTGCACCGTCTTGATCTCGACCAGGGTGCCGAGGGGCACCATCGTGCCGTTGCCGGCCCTGACCGAGAGGATCGCGATGTCCTCCGGGCGCAGGCGAAAATCCGAGGCGGCCTGGACATAGACCTGGAAGGTCCGGCCGAACTTGTTGAACTGCGTCACGTAGGCCGAGCCGACATAGCCCGAGAGCGTCGAGAAGACCTGCCCGACCGTGACCCCGAGCGCCTCCGCCTTGACCCGGTCGACCGCGACCGAGAGTTGCGGGACCCCGGCGCGGAAGGAGGTGTTGAGCCGCTGCAGCGCGGATTGGCTGCCGCCATTCGCCACGATCGTCCGGGCGAGGCTCTCGAGGAGCGGGTAATCGAAGGCGCCGTCGCGCAGCTCCACCTGCATGGTGAACCCGCTGGCATTGCCGATGCCCTGAATCGGCGGCGGCACGAGCACGTAGGTGATGGCGCCCTCGATCTGCTCCAGCGAACGGTTCAGCCGCGCGTAGAGGCTGCGCAGGTCCTCGCCGGGCGCCTTGCCGCGCACGTCCCAGCTCTTCAGCACCACGTAGGCGACGCCGGCATTCGGCAGCGAGGCGCTGTTGTCGAGCACCGAGATGCCGCTGATCGTCAGCACCTGATCGACGCCCGGCGTCTCCTTCGCCAGGGCGGTGATCCGGCGCATCACCGCGTCCGTGCGCTCCTTCGAGGCCCCGTCGGGCAACTGCGCCCCGATCAGGACGTAGCCCTGGTCCTCGATCGGCAGGAAGGCGGTCGGCAGGCGCGTCAGGCCCCAGCCGGCGAGGCCGATGAGCAGGAGTGCCGCCACCACCATGGCGCCGCTGTGATGGACCATGCGGTCGATCAGCCGGGCATAGGCATCCTCGGCGCGGCCATAGACCCGGTTGAAGGCCCGGTAGAAGGCGTTGCGGCGCTCGGGCGGCACCGGCTTGCGCAGCCAGAGGGCGCATTGGGTCGGCTTGAGCGTGGCCGCGTTGATGGCGCTGATCAGGGCGGTGGCGGCGATCACGAGGGCGAATTGCTTGTAGAGCTGGCCGGTCAGCCCGGGCAGGAAGGCGGCCGGGATGAAGACCGACATCAGCACGAGGGTGATGCCGATGATCGGTCCGAAGAGCTCGTCCATGGCCTTCTCGGCCGCCTCGCGCGGGGGCAGACCGCGCTCGATATGGTGGGCGACCCCCTCCACGATCACGATGGCGTCGTCCACCACGATGCCGATGGCGAGCACGATGGCGAACAGGGTCGAGAGGTTGATGCTGAAGCCGAGGCCCGCCATCGCCGCGAAGGCGCCGATGATGGTCACCGGGACGGTGGTGGCCGGGACCAGCATGGCCCGCCAATCCTGCAGGAAGACCATGATGACGATCAGCACCAGGATCCCGGCCTCGAACAGGGTGACGTAGACCTCGTGGATCGAGGCCTCGACGAAGCCCGTGGTGTCGAACGGGATCGTCGAGACGAGGCCGGGCGGGAAGCTCTTGGCGAGCGTCGCCATCCTGGCGCGGACCGCGCTCGCCACCGTGATGGCGTTCGCCTCCGGCAATTGGTAGATCCCGATCCCGGCCGCGGGCTGGCCGTTCAGGGTGAAGGACTGGCTGTAGGTCTGGGCCCCGAGCTCCACCCGGCCGACATCGCGCAGCCGGGTGATGCGCCCGCCATCCTGCGCGTCGGCCTTGAGGATGATGGCCTCGAAATCGGGCGCGCTGTTGAGCCGCCCGTGGATGTTGAGCGTGTACTGGAAATCCTGGCCCTTCGGCACCGGCGGCATGCCGACCGCGCCCG
The DNA here is from genome assembly GCF_008806385.1 of Methylobacterium soli. GTDB lineage: Bacteria > Pseudomonadota > Alphaproteobacteria > Rhizobiales > Beijerinckiaceae > Methylobacterium > Methylobacterium soli. The sequence goes on along the minus strand of NZ_VZZK01000002.1, from coordinate 57,635 downwards.
CCGTCACCTCCTGGCTCTGCTGCTGCACGATGCTGATGATGTCGCTCGGCGTCAGCCCGCGCGCCTGGACGAGATCGGGATCGAGCCAGATCCGCATGGCGTACTGGCCCGCGCCGAACACCGTCACGCTGCCGACGCCGGGCAGGCGCGCCAATTCGCTCTGCAGGCTGATGACGCCGTAATTGGCCAGGAACAGGCTGTCGTAGCGCCCATCCGGTGACGACAGGGTCACGAATTGCAGGATCGCCGTCGACTTCTTCTGGGTCGTGACGCCCTGCACCTGCACGGCCTGGGGCAGGGAGGACATCGCGATCGCGACGCGGTTCTGCACCAGCACCTGCGCCTGGTCGGCATTGGTGCCGATCGCGAAGGTGACCGTGAGGGTGTAGGTGCCGTCGCTGGCGCTCGTCGACTGCATGTAGAGCATGCCCTCGACGCCGTTGACCTGCTGCTCGATCGGCAGCGCCACGGTGTCGACCACCGTGCGGGCGCTCGCCCCGGGGTAGCGCGTCGTGACCTGGACGGTGGGCGGCACCACGTTCGGGTACTGGGCCACCGGCAGGCCGAGGAGCGACACCACCCCGATCAGCACCATGACGAGGGCCAGCACGTTGGCGAGGACCGGCCGCTCGATGAAGAAGCGCGAGATCATGGCGGGCCTGACGCTCCGAGGCTGCGGGGGGAGGGGCCGCGCCTCAGCGGCGGGGCGAGGCGCCGGGAAGGATCGTGGCCGGCACCACCGCCGCCGGCACCGCCGTCGCGGGCGAGGGCGAGGGCGTGGGAGGTTGTGCTGTCGCCGGCAGGATCGTGGGAGGCAGGATCGTGGGAGGCAGGATCCCGGCCTCGTCGGCCTCGGCCGAGGCGGTCGGCGACGGCATTCTCTGCGGCGCGACCTTCGCGCCCGGAATCGCGCGCTGGATGCCCTCGGTGACCACCCAATCCTCCGGCGCGAGCCCGGCCTCGATCACGCGGTAGCGCCCCTCGCGGGCACCCGGCGTCACCACCCGCTGCACCACCTTGTCGTCCGCCCCCACCACGAGCACGTAGGCGCCCCGCTGGCTGGTTCCGATGGCGTCGTCACGCACGAGGAGCGCCCGGTTCTCGTGCTGCACCGGCACCCGCACGCGCACGAACAGGCCGGGCATGAGCGCGTGCCCTTCATTTGCGAAGATGCCGCGGGCCAGCAGCGTCCCGGTCGAGGGGTCGACCTGGGGCGCGACGTAGTTCAGCACGCCCCGATGCGGGTACCCGGTCTCGCTCTGGAGGCCGATCTCGACCGGGATGCGCGCCAGGTCCCCGAGGGTCCGGCCCTCCTTGACGAGGCCCTGCTTGACCAGGAGCACCTGCTGCTCGCTGACGTTGAAATAGACGTAGATCGGATCGACCCGGACGATCGTGGCGAGCTTGGTCGGGCCGCCGACGCCGACGAGGGCGCCCACATCCACCAGATGGTTGGTGACGATCCCGTCGAAGGGCGCCAGCACCTGGGTATAGCCGAGATTGATCGTGGCGAGATCGAGATTGGCCTGCGCCTCCGTGACCGCGGCCGCGGCCTGGTCGAACCGGGTCTTGGTGTCCTCGACATGGGCCTGCGAGGCGAATTCCTCCTTCCCCAGCGTCGCCTGGCGCTGGTACTCGGATTGCGCGTTGGTGCGGGCCGCCACCTGCGCCGTCAGGCTGCCCTGCGCCTGTTTGAGCTGCGCCTCGTAGGTGTTGCGCTGGAGCGTGAAGAGCGGCGTGCCCTTCCGGACGCTGGCGCCGTCCGTGTAGGTGATGGCGTCGAGGAAGCCCTGGACGCGGGCTTCGAGATCGACGGTCGCGAAGGCCTGGGTGTTGCCGGTCAGCTCGAAATAGCGGATCACCGGGCGCTCGATCGGCTGCGCCACCGAGACGGCGGGCGGCGGGGGCGGAACGTAATGGTTCGCCTCGTTGCAGCCGGCCACGACGCTGAGCAGCCCGGCCGCGAGGCCGCGCAGCCACGGGCCTTCCTGTACCGGAGCCCGGGATGATCCGGCTTCGGGGCTCGGGGCGATTGCGGGCCATGGGGCGACTGTGGGCCTTGGGGCATTACGCATGCGGCTCTGCCTGAATGCATCCGGTGGTGGTCGCGCGGGCCGCCTCGCGGTCACGCCGGCCGGTCAGGCCCCGCGTCGTTCCCGCAATCGTCAATCCTTGGTGGCCTTCGCCTCGCGGGCGAGGGTGAGGCATTCGAGCAGGTCGACGTAGCTCGGGGTTCCGTCGAGCTGCGCCTCGGCCGCGCAGCGCACCCGGTCGGCGGGCAGGAAGCCCGCCCATTGCGCCGCGACCTCGCGGCGGGCGCTCGCCTCGTCGTCGAGGCATCGCGCCTCCCGCTTCGGGTCGAGGCTCATCAGGGAGGTGGCCGCGTGGCAGCTCGGGCGGACGTCGTAATCCGGCATCCGGTCCGCGACCGCGAGCGCCGCGCCCATCAGGATGGCAGGAAGGGCGAGCATCATGGGCGGGGGCTCCCGTGGCGGGCCCGAGGCCGTTCTGGACCCTGCAACGCAAAGGCCGGCCTTCTCGAAGCCCGATCGATGGTGCCACTCGGACAACGACCGGGCAAGAGTCAGGCCTAGTCGCGCCAGGACTTGTGAGTGCCAAATATATCTCAGTACGATAGGCGACGAATACACGTTAACGTACCGATGATCTGCTCGTCTCGACGAAGCGCGCGGCCCGTCAGCCGGCCCGGGCCGACGCCGCGCGCCGGCACGCGATGGCGCGGCGGGCCTGCGCGGCGGCGGCCGCGACGACATCCCACCGGGTCGCGCCGTCCCCACCTTCGGCCTGCCGCGCGAGGGCCGCCGCCACGAGCGCCCGCACGTCCCGCTCGAGCGCCGGCAAGGCCTCCGGTTCCGCGGTCTCGGCCTCCTGGGCGATCGCGATGAGCCGGCGCAGCAGCTTGCGGTCGGGGGCCGAGCGCCGGCGATTCCAGCGCTCGACCAGGAGCGCGAGCACCGACCCGGCGACGCTCAGCACGATGCCGCCGGCATAGAGGTAGTTCTGCGAGGTGTCGAAGAAGCTCTGGTCGCCGCTGCTCAGATAGGCGGCGGCGCCCGGGTGGATCGGGACCAGCGGGTTCTTGTCGTCCGTGTCCGGCGCCTCGATCTGGCTGGCCAGGGGGGTGGCGGCGGTGAGCATCGGCTTCATGGTGAAGATCGACCGGGCGACCGCCGCCGCCGTGACGTCGAGCATCGCGCGGGACGCCACGAAGCGGTAGGTCACCGCGACGCTCGTCACGCTGTCGTCGGGCGTCTCCGGGCGCCCCCGGAAGGCGCCGGCCGGCACCTCGATCGATTCGAAGCCCGGGTCGCGCTTGCCGATCGCCTCCGCGGCGTCGATGGCCAGGAGTTTCGGAGCGCCCTTCAGCGCCTTCGCGAGAGCCGCCGTCGCGTCGACCGCCTGGCCGGGCCCGATCGGGCCGACGGCCAGGACGGCGGCCACCCGGCCGTCCCGCATTGCCGGGCCGATGCCGTCGACCGGCAGGACGATCCGGTGCACGTGCTCGGCCGGCACCTCGAAATAGCCGAGCAGGGTGTCGAGGATCCGGGCGTTGTCCGCCGCGAGGGGACCCTCCACCAGGGCGACGGTGCGGCCCGCGAGCTGGCCGACATGCGCGACCGGGCTGTGGGGCGGCAGCAGGAGGGCGACGACGTCCCGGCGCAGGATCGCGATGGTCTGGGCGTTCCGGGGCGGCGGCAGGTCGCTGCGGATGACCGCGAGGTCGACCGTGCCGTCCTCGAGCGCCCCCGCGCCCGCCGCGAGGCTCGGCTCCTCGACCAGGATGAGGCGCACCCGCGGATGGACCTTGGCGTTGGCGGCCTCCAGGGCGGTCATCAGGCGCCGGATCGCGCTGCCGGGCGGCCCGGCCGTGACGCGCAGGTCGGCATGGACCATCCCGAAATATAGCGCCGCCACCGCGAGCCCGACGAGGGCGAACATCCCCGCGACCGCACGGATGATCATCAGCCTGCCCTTCCGCCGAGCCAAAGCCCGCCTCCGTCGCGACGGGGCGCGCCGGCCCCGCCTCACGACGGTTTACGACAGGCGCGGACGCTTTCACAGTGATCACGGGAAGATGGGCGCCGGCCTTGTTCTGGATGTAGATCAAGACCATTCTGTATTCGACCGTGTTGAACGTACGGTCTATTGCCATGGACTGGTGCGGGCAAAGCGCGTACCTTGACGACATGCCCCGGGCGGCAATCCTCTTGTCCGCGAAAGGGATGCGTGGACAGGCTTGGCCTGCGCGCGGGACCGCCCGCGATGGCCGCCCTCCGCAGGGCCGCGTCCTCCGCCGCCCCGATCCGGGCACCGTCTTCGCGCGCCGGCCCGGCGGCCAAGCGGGCTGCCGGCTGAGCGGAGCGCGCCGATGCGGGAGCGGAGCATGATGGCCTCGAGGCGGCGCTTCTCGATCCTGCGGGCCCTGAGCCTGACCGGGTGCCTCGCCGGAACCCTCGCGTCGGGCGGCCCCGGAGCGGCGCAGAGCCCGGGCCCGGCGCAGAGCCCCGGCACGGCGGTGGAGCCGGCGGCGGTCGCGCTCCTGAAGGCGGCGGGCGACGCGCTGGCCGAGGCCCGGAGCCTGTCCTTCACGGCGACCGCCCTGCACGACGTGCCCAATGCCGAGGGGCAGTCGATCTTCTACACCTTGCGCAGCCGGGTGGTGCTGCAGCGGCCCGACCGCCTGCGCGTCGTCACGGAGGGGGACGGCCCCGCGAGCGAGTTCATCGCCGACGGCCGGACCCTGACGCTGTTCAACCCCCACGACCGCACCGTGGCCTCGGCGCCCGCGCCCGGGGACCTCGATGCGGCGCTGAAGGCCGAGGTCGAGGCCGCGGGCCAGACCCAGGCCTTCGCCGACATGCTGATGGCCGACCCCGCCAAGGGCCTGACGGAGGGGCTCACCCGCGCCTTCGTGGTCGGCCGCTCGAACCTCGTCGGCGGGGTCGAGACCGACATCGTCGCCTTCGCGGCGAAGGACGCGCAGGCGCAGATCTGGATCGGCGTCGCGGACCGGCTGCCGCGCCAGCTCTGGGTCACCGAGACCACCACGGCTGGTCCGGCGCGCAACGGCGTGACCTTCACGGATTGGACGATCGGCCAGCCGGTGCCGGACCGCCTCTTCTCGACGGCCCACATGGCGGGCGCCCGGCCGATTCCCTTCACGAAGCCCCGGAACTGACGCGACGAAATCCGAAGAGGAGCCACCGATGAAACGCATCGTCCTCGCGCTTCTGGTTGCCGGCACGGCGGCCGGCCTCGCGACCCCCGCGGATGCCTTCTGGGTCGCCCGCGGCTGGCGCGGCGGCGTGGTGGCGGGCGGAGGCGTCCCGTTCGCCGCGCGCGCGGCCCTGCTGGCGCATTGCTGGCGCTGCGCCCCGGCCGCGGCCCTGGCGGGCGGGGCGGTCGTCGGTGCCGCCGTCGTCGGAACGGCGCCCGCTCCGACGCCCGCCGCCGCCACCGCGACGGCCCTGCCCGCCAAGGCGGCCAACACCCAGGTCGCGCAGGCGGGCGGGGCCGGGTCCGGCGCGGCGGCCCATTGCGCCTCCAGCCTGCCGGCGGATTCGAAGATCATCTACGACGCCTCGATCCGGAACATGAAGAGCCTCGAGACCTTGCGCGACACCGTGGTGGCCCAGACCCGCTCGCTCGTGGAGGCCGGCAAGATCAGCGAGGCCGATGCCCGCCCGGCCGCCGAGAAGGCCGGAACCTGCCTGCGCATGCTCGCGACGCCGTGAGGCGGCGCGCTCCGTCCTGCCGTGTCCAGGAGACAGGTTCATCCGAACGCTCATCATCGCGTCGACGGCCTTCGCGGCCCTGATCCTCACCGGATTCAGCGCCGATGCGCGCGGCTTTCGCGGCGGTGGCGGGTTCCACGGCGGCGGCTTCCGGGGCGGCGGATTTCGCGGCGCCGGGTTCCGGGGCGGCAGCTTCCGCGGAGCCCGGGTCTCCGGTGTCCGCGGCTATCGCGGCGGCGACGCTCGCGGCGGCAACGGCCGCTACGGCTTTGCCCGCGGCGGATACGGCCTGGCCGCCGCCGGGGTGGGGGCGGCCGCCGCCGGCTACGCCCTGAGCAATCGCGGCTATGGCGGCTGCGGCCCCTACCGCACCTACGATCCCAATGCGGGTTTCTGCCGGCCCTATTGAGGAGCGCCTGAGCCGGCATTCGGGGACCGCGCACGAGAAAGGCCCCGCCGCGATCTCCGCGGGCGGGGCCTCTTGGATTCGATCGGTCGGGCGTTCGACCGTCGCCTTGCTCAGTAGCCGCGGCCGTAGGGGCCCGGACCGTAGCCGCGATCATAGGCGCCGGCGGCCGCGGCCCCGGCGGCCACGCCGGCGATTCCGAGGCCGACCGCGGCCCCCGTCGACAGGCCGCGCCGGCCGCGACGGTCGTAACCGCGCTCGTGGCCGTAGCCGCCGCGGTCATAGCCCCGGGCATAGCCGCCATCGCGGTAGCCGCCATGGCCGTAGCCGTAACCCTGTGCCTGCGCGCCGGTTGCGCCGAGAGCCCCCAAGGAAAGCGTCACGGCGGAGATGAGAGCGAGCTTACGCATCGGTGTCTCCTTCGCTGTTGCGTTGGGGGGCCAACCCGAAGCGATGGGATGGGTTCCGATATTTTTCGAGACGGCCCCGAAGCCTCAGGAAGGATTGCGGGCCCGTCGCGCAGGACTTTCCTGACTGAGCGAGGGCCGAAAACGGCGCCGCGCGGGCGCGTCGGGACCCGTGAGCGCCAGCGTGCCGAACACGGCATTGCGGCCGACCGCCCTGAGCTTGAAATTGTGATGAGATGCGCGGGGAGCGGATCCGCTCGAACGCCGCGAACAGAATGGTCGGAGCGAGAGGATTCGAACCTCCGACCCCTAGTCCCCCAGACTAGTGCGCTAACCGGGCTGCGCTACGCTCCGACACCCCGTGGGGCCAGGGCGTCTTAGCTTTCCGGTTTAGGCTGCGCAACCCCCATCCTGATGCGGTTTCCTCAGGGGGCGGGGCCGGCTCGGCTGGCCCTCGGGGCGTCGGGGCGCTAACCGGGCGGAGAGGCCGGCGCCAGAGGCCGCGCCCTGCTTGCACGCGACCTGCCCGCACGCGACCTGCCCGGAGGATCATGCCCGAGACCGCGATCGCCTTCGATCTCACCCGCCTCGTCACCCGGCTGCGCCATGCCAGCCCCTCGGGGATCGACCGGGTCGACCTCGCCTATGCGCGCCACGTCCTCGCCGGGCAGGGGCCGCGCTTCGGCCTCGTCTCCACCGCGCTCGGGCCGCGCATCCTCGATCGGGCGACCTTCGCGGCGATCGTCGAGGCGGTGGCGGCCGGCTGGGTCGAGGACCGGGAGGCGGCGCAGGATCCGGTCTATGCCGGCCTCGCGACCCGCCTCGGCGGGCGGGCCGGTCCGGAGGCCGGGATCGACAGGCCGGGCCTCACGCAGGGGCCCCTGCGCGCCCCGCCCGGCGCCTGGGGCCGGCGTCGGGTCCAGGCCGAGACCCTCGCCCGCACCCTGCGGGGCGCCGGCCCCGCCGCCCTGCCGCCCGGCACCCTCTACCTGCACACCTCGCATCTGCGCCTCGACCGGCCGGAGCGGTTCGACTGGCTCTATACCCGGCCGGACATCCGCCCGGTCTTCTTCGTCCACGACCTGATTCCGATCACCCATCCGGAATATGGCCGCCCGGGCGAGGCCGGGCGGCATGCGGAGCGGATGCGCACCATCGCGCGCCACGCCCACCGCATCATCGTCAACTCGGCCGATGTCGGGGATCAGGTCTCGCGCCACATCGCGGGGCTCGGGCTCGCGCCGAAGCCCGTCACGGTGGCGCATCTCGGGGTCGAGCCGGTCTTCGGGCGCGCCGGGCCGGGCTTCCTGCCCGAGCGCCCGACCTTCCTCGCCTGCGGCACGATCGAGCCGCGCAAGAACCACCTGATGCTGCTCCAGGCCTGGCGGGCGATGGCCGAGCGCGCGGCGTCAGGGCAGGGGGCGGGGGCCTCCGGCCTGCCCCGCCTCGTCCTCGTCGGGCGCAGGGGCTGGGAGGCGGAGAACGTCATCGACATGCTGGAGCGCTGCGCGGCGATCCAGGCATCGGTGATCGAGGTCGCGGGGCTGTCGACCCACGGCCTCGCGGCCCTGATGCGCAGCGCCACCGCGTTGCTGATGCCCTCGTTCACGGAGGGCTACGGCCTGCCGGTGGTGGAGGCCGCCGCGAGCGGGCTCCCGGTCATCGCCTCCGACATCCCGGTCCACCGCGAGATCGGGGCCGGATTCGCCGATTTCCTCGATCCCCTCGACGGGCCGGGCTGGATCGCGGCGGTCACGGATCTCTGCGCCCCGGGCTCGACCCGGCGCGCCGCCCTCGCGGCCCGCCTCGACGGCTACACGGCGCCGAGCTGGGCCGGGCATTTCGCCCACGCGGAGGCCGCGCTCGCGGGTTGAGCCGGGGCAGGGCGGTCCGGCCCCGCCGGTGACATGGTTGTCAGGCTGACGACTGATGAATAAGGAAAAGCGTCACCCCGTGGTCGCGCCGCGGCGATGACGGTTGCGCGCACCGATCCACTGCCTGTCGCCTGCGACCCGCCCGGTCGGGTATGGGGTTCTGCCGGGCGGCCTGGCGCGGCCCGCCGCGGGCAGCGCCGGGGCGGCCACGGAAGAGGGAAGCACATGAAGGTTGTCGACCTGGACCGGGACGCGATCAAGAGCGGCCTCGCCGACGGCACGCTGCTCGTCATCGACGTGCGCGAGTCCCACGAATACGAATCGGGCCACATCCCGGGCTCAGTCACGCATCCCCTCTCGCGCTTCGATCCCGCGGCGCTCGCGGCCCTAATGGCCGAGGACGGGCGCCGGCCGGTCTTCTCCTGCGCGGCGGGCGTCCGCTCGCTCCATGCCCTGGCGGCGGCCCAGAATGCGGGATTGCCGATCGAGACGCATTACCGCGGCGGCTTCAAGGATTGGTACGGCTCCGGTGAGCCCATCGCGTGATGCGGCACCGCGACATCCGGTCTTGGCGGCGGCCTCAACCGCTCTCCCGTGTTTTCATCCGGCTCCGGCCGGCCCCATCCGCGGAGTTGTGCGGTAACGCACGACACGGCGGGCTCCAAGCTTCTACGGCGCAAGGCGCAGGGAAACCCAACATGCGCAAGCGGCTCTCAAGCCTTCTGATTCAACGCGGCCTGTTCATCGGGACAGCCGCCGGCCTCCTCGTCGGCCTGTGCGCCGGACCGGCCCTCGCCCAGGCTCCGGGCGGGCCGCCCCCGACCGTGTCGGTGGCCAAGCCCGTGGTGCGCGAGATCGTCGAGCGCGACGCCTATACGGGCCGCTTCGACCCGGTGGAATTCGTCGAGGTGCGCGCCCGGGTTACGGGCTATCTCGACAAGATTGCCTTCCAGGACGGCGCCACGGTGAAGAAGGGCGACCTGCTCTTCGTGATCGACCGGCGGCCCTACAAGGCGGCCCTCGACCAGGCCCAGGCGACGCTCACCTCCGCCAAGGCGCGCCTCAACTTCACCCAGACCGACCTCGACCGCGCCCAGACGCTCAGCCGCTCGGGCAACATCTCCGAGCAGGTCACCGACCAGCGCCGGCAGGCCTCGCAGACCGCGCAGGCCGATGTCGACAACGCCGAGGCGGCCCTGCGCCAGGCTCAGCTCAACTACGACTTCACCGAGGTGCGCTCGCCCATCAACGGCCGCATCAGCCGGCGCCTCGTCACCGAGGGCAACATCGTCATCACCGACCAGACCCTGCTGACCACGATCGTGTCCCTCGACCCGATCTATTTCGGCTTCACGGTCGATGAGCGCTCGTTCCTGAAGTACCAGGGCTCCCTCGGCATCGGCATGGGCCAGACGCAGCAGGGCAAGGGCGTGCCGATCGTGATCGCCCTGACCGGCGAGGAGAAGCCGACCCGCAAGGGCACCCTCGACTTCGTCGACAACCGCGTCGACAACCAGACCGGCACGGTGCTGCTGCGCGCCACGGTCGAGAACCCGGACGGCTTCATCAAGCCGGGCCTGTTCGGCATCGTCTCGCTGCCGGCGACGAAACCCTTCCAGGGCATCCTGATCCCGGACGACGCGGTGGCGGCCAACCAGGACAAGCGCATCGTCTACGTGATCGCCGAGGACGGCACGGCGTCGGCCAAGGACGTCAAGCTCGGGCCGAAGGTCGATGGCTACCGGGTGATCAGCGGCGGCCTGAAGGGCGACGAGACCATCGTGATCAACGGGATCACCCGCGTGCGCCCCGGCGCCAAGGTGACGCCCGAGATGAAGACGCTGCCGCCGAGCCGCAGCTGACCCGCATGCGCCCGGGCGCCAGACCCGCGAGGGGGCGGGGGTCGGCGACGGGCTTGAATCGATGAATGTCACGCCCGGGGCCCGATGCCCCGGGCGTCGCGCCGCAGACGACGCAAGCCGCCCACCGCCTCAGGCGCGCGGGGCGGCGAGAGGTTTGGACCGATGCGCTTTGCCCACTTCTTCGTCGACCGGCCGATCTTCGCCTCGGTCACGTCGATCATCTTCCTGATCATCGGCTACGTCGCCTACGAGGCGCTGCCGGTCTCGCAATATCCCGAGATCGTGCCGCCCACCGTGACCGTGCGCGCCTCGTTCCCGGGCGCCAATGCCGAGACCGTGGCGGCCACCATCGCGACGCCGATCGAGCAGGAGGTCAACGGCGTCGACAACATGCTCTACATGACGTCGCTGTCGACCAATGACGGCAACATGCTGCTGACCGTGACCTTCAAGGTCGGCACCAACCTCGATATCGCCAACGTCCTGGTGCAGAACCGCCTCTCGGTGGCGCAGCCGCGCCTGCCGCCGGACGTGCGCAACCTCGGCGTCACGGTCCGCAAGGCCTCGCCCGACCTGATGCTGGTCGTGCACCTGCTCTCGCCGAACCGGACCTACGACCAGAACTACCTCGCCAACTACATCTACCTGAACATCCGCGACGAGATGCTGCGCCTCGACGGCGTCGGCGACATCTCGATCTTCGGCGGCAACGAGTATGCCGAGCGCATCTGGCTCGACCCGAACAAGCTCGCGGCCTACGGGCTGACCACCACCGACATCACCAACGCCCTGCAGGAGCAGAACGTGCAGGTGGCGGCCGGCGCCCTCGGCGCCCCGCCGGCGCCCTCCTCGAACGCCTTCCAGCTCGTGGTGCAGTCCCAGGGGCGCTTTCAGACCCCGGAGGAATTCGCCGAGGTCATCGTCAAGGCCAATGACGGGCGCCTCGTGCGCATCAAGGACGTGGCCCGCGTCGAGATGGGCCAGAAGGACTACACCACCAACTCCTTCCTGAACGACACGCCAGCCGTCGGCATCGGCGTGTTCCAGCGCCCCGGCACCAACGCCCTCGACGCCGCCAGCCAGGTCCGCGCCACGATCGACCGGCTGAAGAAGAACTTCCCGCCGGACGTCGAGTACCGCATCGCCTACAACCCCACCGAGTTCATCGAGGAATCGATCCACGAGGTCTACAAGACCCTGTTCGAGGCGGTCGCCCTCGTGGTCATCGTGGTGCTGGTGTTCCTGCAGAGCTGGCGCACCGCGCTGATCCCCGTCATCGCGATCCCGGTCTCCCTCGTCGGCACCTTCGCGGCGATGGCGGCCTTCGGGTTCTCGCTCAACAACCTGACCCTGTTCGGGCTGGTGCTCGCCATCGGCATCGTGGTCGACGACGCGATCGTGGTCGTCGAGAACGTCGAGCGCAACATGGAGCAGGGGCTCTCGCCGGGCGAGGCCGCGCACAAGACCATGGACGAGGTCGGCGGCGCCGTCGTCGCCATCGCGCTGGTGCTCTCGGCGGTGTTCATCCCGACCGCCTTCATCCCGGGCATCTCGGGCCAGTTCTACAAGCAGTTCGCGCTGACCATCGCGGCCTCGACCATCATCTCGATGTTCAACTCGCTGACGCTCTCGCCGGCGCTCTGCAAGCTGCTGCTCAAGCCCCACCACGCCCGCAAGGAGCCGAAATTCTTCCTGACGCGCTTCATCGCCTGGCTCGCGAGCCTGTTCAACCGCGGCTTCGACGCGCTCTCGCACGGCTATGCCCGGGTGATCGGCGCCCTGACCGGCTACGTGGTCGGGCTCCTCGGCATGATGGTGCTCTACGCGGGCATCATCGCGGCGACGCTCCACCTCGCCCAGACGACGCCGACGGGCTTCATCCCGGACCAGGACCAGGGCTACCTGATCGGCGTCGTGCAGCTGCCCTCGGGCGCCTCCCTCGACCGCACCACCGCGGCGGTGAACCGGGCGGCGGCCGAGGCCCGCAAGATCGAGGGCGTGACGAACACCGTCATCATCGCGGGCTTCGACGGCGCCACCTTCACCAACACCACCAATTCGGGCGTGATGTTCATCACGCTCGCCAACGCCAAGGAGCGGGCCACCAAGGGCCGCAGCGCTGCGGTGATCACCGGCGAGGTGCTCAAGGCCACGGCCAACATCCAGGAGGCGCGGGTCATCGTGATCCCGCCGCCGCCCGTGCGCGGCCTCGGCAATGGCGGCGGCTTCAAGATGCAGGTGGAGAGCCGCCAATCCTCGGCCATCGGCCCGCTTCTGGCGGCGACCGGCGACCTGATCGGGCAGGCCAACCAGAGCAACGACGTGCAGCGGGTCTTCACGACCTTCGGCAACGACACGCCGCAGCTCTATCTCGACATCGACCGCACGGTGGCGCGCATGCTCAACGTGCCGCTCGCCAACGTCTTCGCCACGGTGCAGGCCAATCTCGGCGGCGCCTACGTGAACGACTTCAACACGCTCGGCCGCATCTACCAGGTCCGGGTGCAGGCGGACGCGCCCTACCGGCTCTCGAAGCAGGATATCGAGCAGCTCAAGGTGCGCTCCTCCACCGGCGCCCTGGTGCCGATGGGGACGCTCGCCCAGATTCGCGAGATCACCGGCCCGCAGATCGTGCAGCGCTTCAACCTGTTCTACTCGGTGCCGGTTCAGGGCGTGGCCAAGCCCGGCATCTCGACGGGCCAGGCGCTCACCGCGATGGAGCAGATCGCCGCCAAGGCCCTGCCGGAGGGCATGGCCTATGACTGGACCGAGATCGCGTTCCAGCAGAAGGCGACGGGCAACACCGCGATCTACGTGTTCGCGCTCGGCGTGCTCCTGGTCTTCCTGGTGCTGGCGGCGCAGTACGAATCCTGGGCGCTGCCCCTGGCGATCCTGCTGGTGGTGCCGACGGGCGTGCTCGCGGCCCTGTTCGGGGTGCAGCTACGGGGCCAGGACAACAACATCCTGACCCAGATCGGCCTGATCGTGCTGATCGGCCTGGCGGCCAAGAACGCGATCCTGATCGTCGAGTTCGCCCACGACATCGAGCAGACCGAGCGGAAGGGCCCGGTCCAGGCGGCGGTCGAGGCCTGCCGCCTGCGCTTGCGCCCGATCCTGATGACGGCCTTCGCCTTCATCCTCGGCGTGCTGCCGCTCGTGGTCGCCACCGGCCCCGGCGCCGAGATGCGCCAGGCGCTCGGCACCGCGGTGTTCTTCGGCATGATCGGCGCCACCCTGTTCGGCCTGTTCCTGACCCCGGTCTTCTACGTCGCCATCCGGCGCGTGCTGATCTGGATCGCGAAGAAGCGCGGCAAGGACCCGGCGGGCCCGACCCCCGACCGGCACGACGTGCCCCACGGCTCGCCCGCCCACCCCTGAGCGCGCGACGACCCGAACGGCCTCCAGCGGCCCCGGCACCGTGTCATTGAGGCACGGGGCCGGGGCCGCAACCGTTTCGAGGCCCCCGCATTGACCGGCCGGAAGGATCGCGGCGCGGTCCTGCGAGGACAACCGGGGGAACAGGATGGCGCGGGTCGCAGTCGTGACGGGGGGCTCGGCCGGAATCGGCCTCGCGACGGCCCATCTGTTCGCCGCGCGGGGCTGGTCGGTCGCGATCCTGGCCCGCGACCCCGCCCGCCTCGCCGCCGCCGAGGCGGCTTTGCGGGCCTATGGCCGCCCGGTCCTGGCGATCGCCGCGGATGTCGCCGACGCGGCGGCGGTGGACGCGGCCGCCGCCCGGATCGAGGGCGAGCTCGGCCCGATCCGGGCCTGGATCAACAACGCCATGTCGACGGTGGTGTGCCCGGCCGATGCGATCACGCCGGAGGAGTACCGGCGCGTCACCGAGACCACCTATCTGAGCCAGGTCTTCGGGACGCTCGCGGCCTTGCGGCACATGAAGCCGCGCAACCGCGGGGCCATCGTCCAGGTCTCCTCCGGTCTCGGCATCCGGGCCGCCCCCCTGCAGGCGCCCTATTGCGCGGCGAAATTCGCGGTCTCGGGCTTCACCGACGCGCTCCGGGCCGAGCTGATCCACGACGACGTCGCGGTCTCGCTCAGCGTCGTCTACCTGCCGGCCGTCAACACGCCGCAATTCAACTGGGCCCGCAACCGCACCGGCCACGCCCAGCAGGCCCCCGATCCGGTCTTCGACCCGCGCCTCTGCGCCGAGGCGATCCATCATGCGGTGACGCATCCGCGCCGGGAGATCTGGGTCGGCCGCTCGACCCTGATGATGGCGGCGGCCCAGGCGCTCGCACCGGGGTTTGCTGACCGCAAGGCGGCCGAGGCCTGGGAGAGCCAGCTCACCGACGCGCCCGCCCCCGACAAGGCCGGCAACCTGTTCGAGCCGGTGCCGGGCGAGGTCGGCATCGACGGCCGCTTCGGCTCGCGCACCAAGGCGACCCGCTCCGAGTTCTGGTCGAGCCGCGAGCGCGACCTCCTGGTGGCCGGCCTCGCGGGCGCGACGCTCCTGGGATTTGCCGGCCTCGCGGCCCTGGCGCGCGCGCCGCGGCGGCTGCTGCCGCGCCGCTGACCGCGCGGGGGTGGTCGGGCCGGCGATCGCCCGGATGCAATCCCGCCCGCAGCCTGATACCTGACCCCATCGCCGCCTTGAGGACGAGACGCCCGTGCCCGGTTACCTGCCCTTCGCGGGCGCCCTCGCGCTGCCCGCCTACACGTGCGACAATTGCGGCTTCTGGCAGCGCCATTTCGAGACGCCGCCGCATTGCCCGATGTGCCTCGATGCGCGCCACGTCGTGCCGCAGGACGGCTGGCGCTTCTGGACCGAGCGGGAGGCGCAGGCGCGCTTCCCCTGCCACTGGGAGGAGCTGGAGCCGGGGGTCTGGCGCTTCTGGAACGAGCCGGTCTCCGGCATCGGCCCGAGCGCCTACCTGATCCAGACGCCGGCCGGCAATATGGGGTTCGAGGCCTGCCCGGTCTTCAGCGAGGCGGCGCTCCAGCACATCGCGAGCCTCGGCGGCCTGAAGGTCCTGTCCTCCTCCCATCCCCACGCCTACGGGGCCCTGGTGCAGCTGCAGGACCGCTTCGACCCCGAGCTCTGCCTGCCGGCCGCCGATTTCACCTGGAGCGCGGCGCTCCAGGTCTCCTGGCCCTACGATGATTTCCTCGAGCCGCTGCCGGGCCTCGAACTGCACCGCACCGCCGGCCATTTCGACGGGCACGCGGTGCTGTTCGACCGCGCGCGAAAGATCCTGTTCTGCGGCGATGCCCTCAAATTCGAGCTCGATCCGGGAAATCCCCGCCGCGCCACCACGATCTCGGCCCACAAGGCCTTCGTGCGCGGCGTGCCGCTGACCACGAACGAGCTGCGCCGCTACCGCGACGTCTTCGCGATGCTCGATTTCACCCAGACCTGGACGCCCTTCGAGCCGGCGGCGAATTGCGGCCGGGCCGAGGTCCTGGCGCTCATCGACGGGATGCTGGCGACCCGCCCCCACGCGGCGCCGGTGCCCCTCGACAGCCTGCGCTGAGGGCTGGGCCGCCTTCGCCGCGTCGGTTCAGGTCGGTCGGCACAGGACCGCGATGCGGTTGTGGTCCATGAGCCGGAATCCGATGCCGGACGCGCGCAGGGCCGCGATGGCGACGTGGCGCGAGCGCGCGGCCGCCGCCTCAACATTCGCTTCGAGGCGCCGGATGGTCGATAGGGAGAGGCCGCTCGCCCGGGCCATATCGAGCATCGACCAGTCGAGGAGCGCGCGCCCCGCCCGCAGGTGATGCCCCCGCACGGCCTGTTCCAGGCCGGCGCGGAGCGCGCCCGAAACCGCGAGGCTGCCGACCGCCAAGGGCTGCGCGAGGCTGCTCCATTCCGCGATCCGCCCCTGCGCGTCGAGAACCGGGACCGTGACCACCATGAAGCGGCCCTGCCCGCCGGCCATGAGCGGCACCAGCGGCGTCGTGATGTGGACCGAACCGGCGGATCGCGCCGCGAGGCAGTGGCTGCGCCAATGCTCGCGCTCCTGCGCCACGATCGCTACATACGGATTGTCCGCGATCTCGTCGGCGGGCAGCCCCGTGAGGCTGAATAGCTCCTGCGGGTGGTTGAACCGGCCATCGACGGAACTGGAGAATTCGAAGCTCCGGACCGCCGCGAACAGGGCCAGCCGCCGCTGCCGCTCCAGCGCCTGCGCCCGTTCGAGGCGCTCGGGCTCCGTGATGTCCAGCACCGTGCCGGCGGCGGCAAGCGGCCGGCCCTCGGGGGTGACGTAGATCTCGCCGCGGGTCGCCAGGATGCGGATCGACCCGTCCGGGCGGATCACCCGGATCGCATGGTCGCGCAGGAGACCGTCCACCCGGATCTCCGAGACGGTCTCCACCATCGCGAGATCGTCAGGATGCACCCGGTCGCGGAACAGGTCGTAGCTCGGCCGCACGCTGCCGGGTTCGAGCCCGAGCAACCGATAGAATCCGAGAGACCAGGTCTGGATGTTGGCCTCGAAGGCCCAGTTCCAGTGGCCGGTGAGCCCGTAATCCTCGATCAACCGCAGGAACGCGTGCGACGAGAAGGGAGGACCCGCGGCGTTCATCGCCCGGCCTCGGCGACCCCACGCCGCGCCCCGAATTCCTGCCAGGTTCCCGGAGATCCAAGCGGCGACCGACAGGCCCTGCAACAGAAGATCCCGTCATCGATCGCCGCAATAACGCTACGAATACAAATTTTCACGCTGATAGCGCACCGCCCTGAGAGTCAGGCGTCGGATAGCACGCGAGATTGTACGAGCGAAGTCCTAATGTTATCAGAAATGATTGTTTTTAAAGACTAAAATCTGCATCGGCGAAAAAGCATCAGGATGTTTCTCCGCAACATGAGGTCGTTCAATCAGCGAAAACCGCCGCATCATCGTGCTTATAATGAATTTAAGGTGTTCTTTTGGTGCGACGAACGCGGAGCCTTCCTGGCCGGAAGGCCCCGGCGCCTCAACGCTTCGTGTTCGCGGCGGTCTGGCCGAACATCACCTTCTTGGCGTCCTCGCTCATGGTCTTGCCGAAATCCGGGTTGACCTCCGGGGCGCGGGCATAGGCCGCCCGGGTGGCGGGGCGCTCCGCGATGGCGCCGAACCAGCGCTTCAGATTCGGGTGCTCGTCGAGGTTCTGGCCCTGCTTCTCCCAGGGCACGATCCACGGATAGGCCGCCATGTCGGCGATGCTGTAATCGGCGCCCGCCACGAAGTCGCGGTCGGCGAGGCGCCGGTCGAGCACGCCGTAGAGGCGGTTCGTCTCGTTGACGTAGCGGTTGATCGCGTAGGGGATCGTCTCGGGGGCGTATTGCGAGAAATGGTGGTTCTGCCCGAGCATCGGCCCGAGGCCGCCCATCTGCCAGAACAGCCATTGCAGGGTCTCGGCCCGCCCGCGCAGGTCGGCGGGCAGGAAGCGGCCGATCTTCTCGGCGAGGTAGAGCAGGATGGCGCCGGACTCGAACAGCGAGACCGGGGCGCCGCCCCCGGCCGGCGCGTGGTCGACGATCGCCGGCATGCGGTTGTTCGGCGCGATCGCCAGGAAATCGGGCTCGAACTGGTCGCCCGACCCGATGTTCACCGGCTTGATCCGATAGGGGAGGCCGGCCTCCTCGAGGAACATCGTCACCTTGTGGCCGTTCGGCGTCGGCCAGTAATACAGATCGATCATCGGGACTCCTGGGATCACGTCCGGTGAGGGCCGCCCGCGCGGCTTCAGGCAAACGGCTTGAGGCGAAAGGCTTGGGGCAAACGGCACGCGCGGGAGGAGGGCCCCCGCCGCGCAGGTGGGACGCAGGCGTACCGAGGTCAAGCGAGAGCCGGCCGAAGCTTGACATCGACCGGGCCCCTGCGAGCCTGCGGGCACGGCCCGAGCCCGAACCTGCGGGCTCCCCTGACGCGCTTTGAGGGTGACGCGATGGCGATGTCCGAGATCGACGCCATCCGGGCCCGCCTCGCCGCCCATCCGCGGCCGGCCGACCTCGCCGCGCGGCGGGCGCGCCTCGACGGGCTCGGCGCCGATTACGTCCTGCCGGCGGATGTGCGCGTCGAGGCGACCGAGGCCGGCGGCGTGACGGCGGAATGGACCCTCACCCCGGCAGCCGATCCCGCGCGCGTGCTCCTGTTCCTGCACGGGGGCGGCTACGTCTCGGGCTCGCTGGCGAGTCACCGGCACATGGTGGCGGAGGCCGGGCGGCAGGCGGGGGCCCGCACCCTCGCGCTCGCCTACCGGCTCGCGCCCGAGCATCCCTTCCCGGCGGCCCTCGAGGATGCGCTGGCGGGCTACCGCGCCCTCCTCGCCCTCGGCATCGCGCCGGGCGCGATCGCGCTCGCGGGCGAGAGCGCCGGGGGCGGCCTCGCCCTCGCGACCCTCGCGCGCCTGCGCGCGGCCGGCGCGCCGATGCCCGGCTGCCTCTGGTGCAGCTCGCCCTGGGTCGATCTCGCGCTGACCGGCGCGAGCCTGACCACCAGGGACGCGGTCGATCCCCTGATCCACCGGGACTACCTCGCGGAACTCGCCGAGGCCTATCTGCAGGGTACCGATCCGCGCGACCCCCTGGTCTCGCCCCTCTATGCCGACCTCGCGGGCCTGCCGCCGACGCTGATCCAGGTCGGCTCCGCCGAGACGCTCCTCGACGATGCCGTGCGGCTTGCCGGCGCCGCCGCCGCGGCCGACGTGCCCGTCACCCTGGAGGCCTGGCCGCACATGATCCATGCCTGGCACCTGTTCCACCCGGACCTGCGCGAGGGCCGGGCGTCCCTGGCCAGCGCCGGCGCCTTCATCCGGGCGCATCTCGAACCCCGCGCCCGAGCGTGAGCCCGGCGGCCGCCGGGCGCGGGCGCGTCGCGGGGGCGTCCTGCCTCGGCATGCTCGCGGTCGGTGCCAACGGCACCGCCATCATGGCGGCCCTGCCGACCATGCGGCGCGACCTCGGCCTCGGGCCGGCGGAGCTCGAATGGGCGGTCAACGCCTACCTGCTGGCCTCGGCCGCCTGCATCATCCTCGGGGGCAAGGCGGCCGACCGCCTCGGGGCCCGGCTCGTGGCGGTGGCGGGGCTCGTCCTGTTCGCGCTGGCCTCCGGCCTCATCGCCGCCGCGAACGGTCCCCTCGCGCTGCTGGCCGGCCGCACCCTCCAGGGCCTCGGCGCCGCCCTCGCGGTGCCCGGGACCCTGGCGGCCCTCAGCGCCGCCGCCGCGCCCGAGCGGCGCAGCGCCGCCATCGGCGCCTGGGCCGGGGCGCTCATGCTCGGGTTCAGCCTCGGGCCGCTGATCGGCGGCGCGCTCACCCACGCCTTCAGCTGGCGGGCGCTGTTCTGCGCCAACGCGCTGGCGCTGCTCGCGGCCGCCGCCATCCTGGCGAGCGCCGGGGCCCTGCGCCCGGCGCCCCCCGGACGCTTGTGGCGCGGCTTCGACGGCCTGGGCTTCCTCGCCCTCGCGACCGGGATGGTGGCCCTGATCTTCGCATTGCGCGGCCTCGGCAGGGCAAGCGCGGCGCCCTTCGCCTTCGCGGCTCCCCTCGCGGTGGCGGGCGCGAGCCTCGCCCTGTTCCGGCGCATCGAGCGCCATCGCGCCGACCCGCTCGTCGACCTGCGCCTCCTTGCCGTGCCGGACTTCCGGCGCGCCGTCGGAACCGGGGTGGTCGCGATGTTCTGCATCCTGCCGCTCCTCCTCTATTTCAACCTCGATGCGCAGGCGCCACACGGGCTCGGCCTCAGCCCGATCGGGGCCGGCCTCGCCCTGCTGCCGCTCAGCGCCGGCCTGTTCGGCCTCTCGCTCCTCGGCCCCCGCCTCGCGGAGCGGTTCGGGCCCCGGCGGGTCGTCGGCGCCGCCATGCTGGGGATCGCGGCGGCCTGCGCCGGGCTCGCCGCCGCCTCCGCCGCGCACGCGCTCGCGGGTCTCGGCCTCGGCCTGTTCGTGATCGGGGCCGGCCTCGCGCTGCCCTACGCGACGGCGCCGCGCCTCGCGCTCGCCGCGCTCCCGGCGGCACAGGGCGGCCAGGGCTCGGGGCTCGTCAATGCCTGCACCTTCCTGGGCGGAAGCCTCGGCATCACCCTCGGGGGCCTCGCCTATGGGGCCGGCGGGTTCCCGGCCGTGACGGCCCTCATCGGCGCGGCCGCCCTCGTCGGGGCCGGGCTCGCCCGGCACCTCCCCGCATGGAGCAGGGCGCCCGTGTCACCGGCTGCCCTTGCCGGAACCGGGCGGAATCCCTAGAAACCTTGGCATGTCGGGGTGTAGCGCAGTCTGGTAGCGCACCTGGTTTGGGACCAGGGGGTCGTAGGTTCGAATCCTATCGCCCCGACCATCATCCGCGGAGCCGTTGAGTCGAACGATGTCGAGCGCGCGCATCTATCAGCCGTCGAAGGATGCTTCCCAGTCGGGCATGGCCCGCACGAAGCAATGGCTGCTGGAATTCGACCAGACCAGCCCGCGCGAGACCGATCCGCTGATGGGCTGGGTCGGGTCCTCCGACATGCTGCAGCAGGTTCACCTCGAATTCGACACCCGCGAGGAGGCCGTCGCCTACGCCCAGCGCGCCGGCATCGCCTACCGGGTCGAGGAGCCGCACAAGCCGATCGTTCGCAAGGGCCTGTCCTACTCGGACAACTTCAAGTTCAACCGCACGGCGCCCTGGACCCACTGATCCGGGCCCCGGGCCGCGCGGAACATTTCCATCGGTCCTGCGGCGCCGAAAGCGCGCGGATCGCTCATGATTTGTTCCGCTGTTCGCGCCACGCCGCGTAGGGCGGCTCGCGATCGTCGGGCCGGATCTGGCGCAGGCGCATCGGTTGTTCCTCGAGCGGCTTGCACAACTCGGCGTAGATTCCGGCGGTGGCCATCCCGTAACGGTCGGCCTCCTCCGCGGTGTAGCCGAAATAGCCCTCCCGGATTCCGGAGAGCCGCATTGCCGCATGGCACATCGGGCAGGGCTGCCCGCTGGCATAGACGACGCAGCCTGCGAGGTCCCGGCTCCCCAGCCGCCGGCTCGCCTCCCGCAACGCCACCATCTCGGCATGGTCCGTCGGGTCGTTGGTCCGGTGGATCGTGTTGACGGTGCGCGCCAGCACCACCCCATCCTTGACGATCACGGCGCCGTAGGGCGAGCCGCCCTCCGCCACGTTGTCCTGCGCCAGCGCGACGGCGTCGCGCAGATGGGCCTCATGCTCGCTCATGGACTGCTCCGGTCCGGGGGGGCGGGAAGGGGAACGTCCCCGGGCCGGCCCCGGTTCGTCAGAACGCGTAGCGCACCGTGCAATAGGGCATCCGCTCGGCGAGCAGGGCCTGGAACCGGGCGAGCCAGCGCCCCTTCCAGCCGCTGCGGTAGCGCAGGTTCTCGCCCCCGCCCTCCGAGCGCTTGCCCTCCTGGATATCCGGCCGCCACAGGAGGTCTTCCGCCTTCGGGTGCCAGCCGAGATTGACCTCGTGCAAGGCCGCATTGTGCGTGAGCAGGATGATCTCGCACTTGAGTTGCGCCTTGGCGGCGTCCGAGAGCGAATCGTCGATCTCCGCGAAGAGCGCGCGCCAATCCGCCTCCCAGCCCTCGTAGAGGATCACGGGCGAGAAATTCACGTGGACCTCGTAGCCGGCGGCCACGAAATCGTCGATCGCGGCGATGCGCTCGGCGATCGGCGAGGTCCTGACATCGACGATCCGGGCGATGCGCTCGGGCATCAGCGAGAACCGGATCCGGGTCTTGCCCCGCGGTTCGTAGGCGAGAAGGTCGCGGTTCACCGCCTTGGTGGCGAAGGAGCCCTTCGCGTTCGGGATGTCGCGAAACAGCGCGACGAGGTCGCGCACGTTGTCGCCGATCATCGCGTCGACCGAGAGGTCTCCGTTCTCGCCGATATCGTAGACGTGGAATTCCGGATCGATGCTGTCCGGCTCGGGCAGCGGTCCCTGCCGCCCGGCATGCCGCCGGATCGCCGCGCAGACCGCCTCGATATTCACGAAGAGCGAGATCGGGTTGGCGAAACCCTTGCGGCGCGGAACGTAGCAATAGGCGCAGGCCATGGCGCAGCCATTCGAGGTCGAGGGCGCGATGAAATGCGCGCTGCGCCCATTCGGCCGCATCGTCAGCCCCTTCTTCACGCCGAGCACCAGGGTCGAGCGCTTGATCCGCACCCAATCCTCCACCGAACCGGAATTGCCGTGCAGCGACGGGATGTTCCAGTGCGAGGGCACGGGGATGCGATCGGCCTCGGGGAAGCGGTCGAGGATCTCCCGTCCCCGCGCGAAGGCCGTGATGGCCGGCTCGTGATAGATCGTCCGGATATCGATGAGGTCGCGGGGAAGGGCCATGCGGCACGGATGCGGCGCGACTCGGAGCGGCCGCTTCCCCCATATGGCGCGCCCGCCTCAGAGACGGGAGAGCAGATCCGCCTTCTTCTGCGTGAACTCGGCCTCCGTGAGGACGCCCTTGCGGTGCAGTTCCGCGAGCCGCTCAAGCGTCGCGAGGATGTCGGCGCCGCTCGTCCGCGCCGCCTCGTCGGCATCCAGGGATGGCGGCCCGGCATCGCGAGCGGGTTCCGGCGGCGGCCCCTCGATACGCTTCAGGGCCGCGAGATCGACCGCCCCGTGCAGGCTCGAGAAGCGCAACGCCCCATTCGATTGCGAGGCGCCCGTGATGTGATGCTCCCCCGTATCGTAGAGCGTAAGGCCCTTCGCCGATGCGATCGCGAGGCGCCGGGTCTGCGGAAAATAGGCGTAGCGCAGATCGTTCTGCGCCCCGGTGGTCGAGGGCCGGCCGAGCCCGGGCGGGTACCACGTCTCTGTCGTGGCGCCGGCGGCCGCCGCGCCCGCGCCGTCCCACCCGGCCTTCGGCAGGGCGCCGGCCAATTCGCCGCAGAGGTTCGCGACCCGGGCCTTGAGGTCGGCGTCGAACATCCGGCCGACCATGACCATGCCGCCGGAGAACCATTGGCCCATGCCGCCGAGATCTGGATGGTCGAACTGCGCCATGGTGCCGTGTCCAGCTTCGAGGGCGCGCATCAGGTGGCGCACAGCCTCCACGCTGACCCCGTGCCGTTGGGCGATGGCGGCCAGGCCACCCGGCCGCTCGATGCCCTCGTCGATCATGTCCTGTCTCCGCTGACCGCAGGCTCGCCCGCGCCGCTCCGGTAACCCGGCCCCGCCGCCACCGGATCCGGTACGCAAGAAGCGCGCGACCGTGTCGGCGACCGCACGCAGGCGGGGATTGCAGCCTCGCCTGTCCTGGCGGCTCAGCGGCGCTGCGGCAAGCCCTCCTGGTCCTCGTCCGCGGGCGATTTCTGCTGGCGAATGGCAAGCCGCGACCTATCCCCTTGGACACCTGCGACGCTCGTCCCGACGGCTCGCGCTGCATCGCAAAAATTTTCGCCGCGAAGGACCTTCGTCGCCCTCAAGACGTTCACGTTCCGGCTCGGGCGCCCCCGTCTGCCGCAGGCGCGGCCCCCATGTGCGGCAGGGCGCCCACCACCGGAGAGATCATGGCCGACCATACCAGAAACGGGGCAACGCATGGTGCCTCGACGCGCGCCGCTCGGTCCCGAATCCGCGAAGGCCTGCCCTATCCGCGCGGTGCCACCTGGGACGGGCTCGGCGTCAACTTCGCCCTCTTCTCAGCCCACGCCACCAAGGTCGAGCTCTGCCTGTTCGACGATGCCGGCGAGCGTGAGATCGAGCGCATCGAACTGCCCGAATACACGGACGAGGTCTGGCACGGCTACCTGCCGGATGCGCGGCCCGGCACCATCTACGGGTACCGCGTCCACGGTCCCTACGAGCCGAAGGCCGGCCATCGCTTCAACCCGAACAAGCTCCTGATCGACCCCTATGCCAAGGGCCTCGTCGGCTCCATCGAGTGGAACCCGGCCCTGTTCGGCTACCAGATGGAGAGCGGCGACGACCTGACCTTCGATGAGCGCGACAGCGCGCCCTACACCCGCCGCTCCCGCGTCATCGATCCCGCCTTCACCTGGGGCCGGGACCGCAAACCCCACGTCCCGTGGGAGAAGACCATCTTCTACGAGGCACACGTCAAGGGCCTGACCAAGCTGCACCCGAAGGTCCCCGAGCGACTGCGCGGGACCTATGCGGGCCTCGGCAACCCCGCCGTGCTCGATTACATCAAGAGCCTCGGGGTCACGTCGGTAGAGCTTCTGCCGGTGCATGCCTTCGTGCAGGACGATTACCTGCAGCAGAAGAATCTAGTGAATTACTGGGGCTACAACACGATCTCATTCTTCACCCCCGCGCGGCGCTACGCGGCGGTGCCGGATTTCGCCTTCTCCGAGTTCAAGGAGATGGTGGCCCGCATGCATGGCGCCGGCCTCGAGGTAATCCTTGACGTGGTCTACAACCACACGGCCGAGGGCAACGAGAAGGGCCCGACGCTCTCGTTCAAGGGCATCGACAACGCCTCCTATTACCGGCTGCTGCCGGGCCAGGAGCGCTACTACATCAACGATACGGGCACCGGAAACACCTTCAACCTGTCGCACCCGCGCGTCCTGCAACTCGTGACGGACAGCCTGCGCTACTGGGCGACCGAGATGCGGGTCGACGGATTCCGGTTCGACCTCGCCACCATCCTCGGGCGCGAGCCCTACGGGTTCGACGAGGGCGGCGGCTTCCTCGACACCTGCCGCCAGGACCCCGTGCTGAACTCCGTGAAGCTGATCGCCGAGCCCTGGGATTGCGGCCCGGGCGGGTATCAGGTCGGCGGCTTCCCGCCCGGCTGGGCCGAGTGGAACGACCGCTTCCGCGACGATGTCCGCGGCTTCTGGAAGGGCGACGAGGGCCTGTTGCCGGCGCTCGCCTCGCGCATCACGGGCTCGGCCGACAAGTTCAACAAGCGCGGCCGCCGCCCCTGGGCCTCGGTGAACTTCCTCACCGCGCATGACGGCTTCACGCTGAACGACACGGTCTCGTACAACGAGAAGCACAATGAGGCGAACGGGGAGGACAACCGCGACGGTCACTCCCACAATCTCTCGTACAATTTCGGCGTCGAGGGACCGACGGACGATCCGGAGATCCGCACGGCGCGGCTGCGCCAGATGCGCAACATGCTGGCGACGCTGTTTCTGTCCCGCGGGACGCCGATGCTCCTTGCGGGCGACGAGTTCGCCCGCACGCAGAACGGCAACAACAATGCCTATTGCCAGGACAACGAGGTCTCGTGGATCGACTGGGGGGCGGTCGGCGCGGACGAGCGCGACTTGGCCGAGTTCACGCAGCGCCTCGTGCTCCTGCGCAACGCTCTGCCGATCCTCACCCGCGGCCGCTTCCTCACAGGCGCCTTCGACGAGGATCTCGGCGTCAAGGACGTGACGTGGTTGCGCCCCGACGGGCACGAGATGGCGTCCGAGAACTGGAACGAAGGCGGGGCGCGCTCGCTCGCCGTGCTCCTCGACGGCCGCGCCCAGGCGACGGGCATCCATCGCCGCGGCGGCGATGCCACCTTGCTAATCCTCTACAACGCCTATCACGACCTCGTGCAGTTCACGCTTCCGGAGTCGGTTGGCGGCAAAGCTTGGACGCGTCTCCTCGACACGAACCTGCCGGACGGCCAGGATGCGGAGAGCTTCAAGGTCGGCGAGCAATATGCCGTGACCGGCCGCTCGATGCTGATGTTCGTGCTGAAGCCCGAGGAAACCGAAGGCGAGGCCGCGACAGAGATGGAGCGCTCCTACCAGCACGTGATGCAGGCGTTCGAGCGGGCCAATATCGAGAGCGTGCGCTTCAATCTCGGCCCGGAGGATTGAGGTGATCCGCTGGGCCGAACGGCCTGGGGAACGGGCGTTCCGCCGGCGAGTTTGAGACGATCGTGCATCGCCGCGCGTTGGGGAACAGCGCGCGGCGGCGCATGTCAAAGGGGTAGCGCGTGATGGCCAAGATTCTGCTGGTTGAAGACCACGAAGAGATCTGGGACTTCCTGTCCCGGCGCCTCAAGCGCCGCGGCTACGACGTCATCCTGGCCCATGACGGCGAGGCCGGCGTGCAGCAGGCGCGCGCCGGCCGGCCCGACGTGATTCTGCTCGACATGAACCTGCCGGTGCTGGATGGCTGGTCGGCCGCTCGGGCGCTGAAATCCGGCACCGACACCCAGCGCATCCCGATCATCGCCCTCACCGCGCACGCCATGTCTGGCGATCGGGACAAGGCCATCCAGGCCGGCTGCGACGATTACCACCCCAAGCCGGTCGACTTCTCGAAGTTGCTCAGCCAGATCAGCGCCGCGCTCGGCGAGGCTGCGCCGGCAGCCTAGGACATGCGGGCCGCCGGGCCCGCAAGACGCGTGCGTTGTCGAAGTGAGGCGTAGAGCATGAGCGATGATCCCGTCACGGCGCGCCTCATGCGGCAGGGGCTGCCGGTCTTCATAGCGCTCGCCTCGTTCCTCCTCGTCGTCGCCGTGATGGCGGCCCTGTATTTCGGGCGCGACATCCTCGTTCCCGTCACCCTGGCGATCCTGCTGAGCTTCGTCCTCGTGCCGGCGGTGCGCCTGCTGCGCCAGATCGGGATGCCGCGCGTGCCGGCGGTCCTGCTCGTCGTCGTCATCGCGTTCGGGGCCCTGGTCGGCATCGGCACGCTGATCGCGAACGAGGCGGCCCAGCTCGCCGCCGACCTGCCGCGCTATCAGATCACGATGCGCGAGAAGATCACGGCCCTGCGCGGCGCCACGGCGAGCCAGGGCACGCTCTCGCGCATCATCGACATGGCGCAGGATCTCGGCGCCGAGCTTCAGCCCGCCCCCACCGGGGAGGCGGCGGCCAAGCCCGGCACGCCCGACCATCCCCTCACGGTCGAGATCAAGGCGCCCAAGGCCGGTCTCATCGAGACCTTCGGCACCTTCGCGGGCCCGATCCTCCACCCGCTCGCGACCACCGGCCTGATCCTGATCTTCACGATCTTCATCCTGCTGCAGCGCGAGGACCTGCGGAACCGAATGATCCGGCTCGCCGGCTCGGGCGATCTGCGCAAGACCACCGCGGCGATCGACGATGCGGCGAGCCGCCTGAGCCGCTTCTTCCTGGCGCAGCTCGCCCTCAACATCGCGTTCGGCCTCGTCATCGGGATCGGCCTCTGGATGATCGGGGTGCCGAGCCCGACCCTGTTCGGCGTCCTCGCGGCGATCCTGCGCTTCGTGCCCTATGTGGGAGCCGCGATCAGCGCGCTCCTGCCCCTGGTCCTCGCCGCCGCGGTCGATCCCGGCTGGACCATGATGATCGCCACCGCGGCCCTGTTCCTCGTCGTCGAGCCCATTGCCGGCCACGTCATCGAGCCGCTGCTCTACGGCCACTCCACCGGCATCTCGCCGGTGGCCGTGATCCTCGCCGCCACGATCTGGACCTTCCTGTGGGGGCCGATCGGCCTCGTCCTGGCGACGCCCCTCACGGTCTGCCTTGTGGTGCTCGGGCGCCACGTGGAGCGGCTCTGGTTCCTCGACGTGATGCTCGGCGATCAGCCGGCCCTGTCCCCGCCCGAGATCTTCTATCAGCGCATGCTCGCCAACGATCCGGCGGAGGCCATCGACCAGGGCCGCGAGTTCCTGCGCGAGCGCGCGCTCGTCACCTATTACGACGAGGTCGCACTCGCGGGCCTCCTGATGGCGCAGGAGGACCGCTCGCGCGGCACCCTCGATCGCGACCGCCAGGATCAGGTCGGCGCCGCGATCCGCTCCGTCGTCACCCGCCTCGGAGAGGCGCGCGTGCGCCGCCGCATCGGCAAGGGCTCGCCGCGGATCGGCAGCACCGAGACGGCCGCCGCCGTCGCCGCGGCCGGCCCGGACCGGCAGGTTGCCGCCATCGTGCTCTCGCAGGACGATCTCGCGCCGGCCTGGCGCGGCAAGGTCCCGGTCCTGTGCGTGTCGAGCCGCGGGCCCTTCGACGAGGCCGCGACGCTGATGCTGAGCCAGATCCTCGGGCGTCACGGCCTTGCTTCGGAGGTCGTCTCCATGGCGGCCCTGCGGGCGGGCGAGCGCCCGGAACATTCGAATTTCGCCCTGATCTGCTTCTCCTATCTCGAGCCGGTCAGCCTCTCGCAGATCCGCTTCACCGTCCGCCAGGCGCGCGCGGCGGTGCCGGGGGTTCGCATTCTCGTCGGCTTCTGGCGCGAGCGCGACCCGGCCACCCTCGACCGTCTGCGTCGCGCGACCTCGGCCGACATCCTGGCGACATCCCTGAACGACGCGCTGGCCGCCGTCCTCGAAGCCTCGCGCCTCCCGGCTGCGCCCACATCCGCGCCCGTGCAAGGAGCGCCCGCCCTGCTGCCGGAGCCGGCCGCGGCGGCCGCCTCCGCCTAACCGGCCGCCGGCGGCATCAGCTTGATGGCGATGCCGTGGGCATCCCCCTCGAAGACATGCGCGACGTCCTCCACCTGCCACCGGCTCGGCTCCAAGCCGAAAGCCAGGATCACGCATTCACCGATGCGCGGGATGGCCTCGCCCAACGCGAACACGATGGTGCGGCGCATCAGGGCCTCGCCGGACGCGGTCGCGGACACGGGCGCGATGAAGACCACGTCGATCCCCGACATGCTCCTCTCCTCGGGCAAACCCTCGTGCCGCTCAGCAACTTTCGTCGTCATCTCAGGAGTAGTGCAACCTGAAGATTTGGTAGCGCGAGTCTGCGCTTGGAGGAATCACGGCCGAACCATGTCGATCCTGCATGAATTCCCCAGGACGCAGGGAGAGGCAAGAAAATCAGGGCCGTCCATCGGCGTTTCCGTTGAATTGCGCCGAGATTGTTCTTCCTTTTCGCGACGACGTTGCGGGCGACGCGGATAAGCATCCGGCCCTACGCCTTCGTGCGGGACCTCGGCATCCTGCCGCTCGGTCGACAGCCCGGGCCCGGACGCCTAGAACGGTTGCGCATGGCTGCACGATGCCCGGCCTCGAAGAACCCGGTGTGACACACGCGAGCATGGCCGAATCGTCCGAGACTCCTGCGACCGGCCCGAGCGCGCGCGCAGGGTCCGGCTTCCCCACCGCTGAAAGCGATCATCGCGGCGACATCTTCTTCGCCGCGGTCGAGGCGACGCGGATGCCGATGATCGTCACGGAATTGCGCCAGCGCGACAATCCGATCATCTTCGCCAACAAGGCGTTCGCCGCGATGACGGGCTACGCGGCGGACGAAGTCGTCGGCCGCAATTGCCGCTTCCTGCAAGGGCCCGAGACCGATCCGGCGACGGTCGCGGAGTTGCGGCACGCCATCGCGGATCGGCGGGAATTCACCACCGAGATCCTGAATTACCGCAAGGACGGCTCCTCGTTCTGGAACGCGCTGTTCGTCTCGCCGGTGCTGAACCCCGACGGCGAGATCGTCTATTTCTTCGCCTCGCAGCTCGACGTCTCGCGCCGGCGCGACGCGGAGGAGGCGCTGGGGCAGGCGCAGAAGATGGAGGCGCTGGGTCAGCTCACCGGCGGCATCGCGCACGATTTCAACAACCTGCTCCAGGTCATCGTCGGCTATGTCGACATCCTGGCGGCCGGATTGGAGAAGCCGGATGCCGATCGGGCCCGCCTCGGCCGCGCCACTGAGAATATCCGGCAGGCCGCCGAGCGTGCCACCACCCTGACGCAGCAGCTTCTCGCCTTCGCCCGGAAGCAGCGGCTCGAAGGCCGGGCGGTCAACCTGAATGCCCTGGTCGAGGGCATGGCCGGCATGGTCAACCGCTCGCTCGGCGAGCAGATCACGGTCGATTACCGCCTCGCCGACCGCCTCTGGAATTGCCGGGTCGATCCGACCCAGGCCGAGGTCGCGATCCTCAACGTCCTGATCAACGCCCGCGACGCGATGCCGTCCGGCGGCCGGGTCGTGATCGCCACCGAGAACCGCACGATCCAGGACAGCGACGTCGCGGGCGTCGGCCCCTTGCGGGCCGGGCGCTACGTCAGCGTCAGCGTCAGCGACAACGGGACCGGCATCCCGCCGAGCGTGCTCGCGCGGGTGATGGATCCGTTCTTCACCACCAAGGAGGAGGGCAAGGGCACCGGCCTCGGCCTGTCCATGGTCTACGGCTTCGCCAAGCAATCGGGCGGGTCGGCGCAGATCGAATCCACCCTGGGGGAGGGGACGACGGTGCGCCTGTCCTTCCCGGCGACCGATGGCGAGGATCAGGCGGGCCCACGCGCCTCCCGAGGAGGCATCGACCAGCCGGGGACCGAGACGATCCTGATCGTGGACGACCGCGAGGACGTGGCCGAGCTCGCCCGGACGATCCTGCGCGATTTCGGCTACACCACCCTGATGGCCGCCAATGGCCGCGAGGCCTTGGAGATCCTCGACGCCAGCGGGCAGGTCGACCTGCTCTTCAGCGACCTGATCATGCCGGGGGGCATGAACGGCGTGGTCCTGGCCCGCGAGGCGCGCAGGCGCCAGCCCGGTCTCAAGGTCCTGCTCACCACCGTCTACGCCGAGGCGAGCCTGGAGCGAACCGATGCCGGGGGTTCGGAGTTCGACATTCTGAACAAGCCCTACCGGCGCACCGACCTGATCCGGCGCGTGCGCGCGGTCCTCGACGAACCGAAGGGCGCCGGTTGACCGAGAGCGGTCGACGGGCGGCGGGGCTCAGCACGAGGAGCATCAGCATGTCCCGCGGCGACAAGTCGAAATACACGGACAAGCAGGTCCGCAAGGCCGAGCACATCGCCGAAGCCTATGTCGATCGCGGCGTGCCGAAGGGCGAGGCGGAATCCCGCGCCTGGGCGACGGTGAACAAGGACGATGGCGGCGGCAAGAAGCCCGGCGGCTCCGGCCGCGGCAAGGTCACCGGGCACCCGGCGGCGCATAAGGGCGGCGCGGCCGGCGGCAAGGCCGCATCCGCCCGCACCGCCGCCGACCGCTCGGCCTCGGCCAAGAAGGCCGCCGCGACCCGCAAGCGGAACGCCGAGGCCCGCGCTTCCTGACGGGTTCGGCGCGGACCAGGAGGTACAAAGCCCTTTCCTGCCTCCCGGCACGGCCTTCGGGGAGCGGTTCGAGCCAATTGCGGGCGGTGATCCGCGACGCTACTTCACGTTCGCCCGCTCGGCCGCGAGCCGCTCGGCGCGTCCGCGCTCGTCGGTGGTGAGGCCGGTCAGGGTCTGGTCGAGCCAGGCGTCCGAGAGACCCTGCGCGGCGGCGGCGAGATTCCAGGCGGCCGCTTCCACGAGGTTCTTCGACACGCCGCGCCCGACGGCGTAGAGCCGCGCGACCCGGTTCTGCGCGATGGCGTTGCCGCGGGAGGCCGCGTGCAGGAAGTAGCGGGCGGCCCGGGGCTCGTCCTTGGTCAGGCCCGTGCCGTTGAACAGCAGGATGGCGAACTCGACCTCCCCGGCGAGATCGCCGTTATCGGCCGAGCGCCGGAACCACTCGGCGGCCTTGCTCGGATCCTTCGGCACGCCGCGGCCCTGCAGGTAGAGAACGCCGAGATCGTGCTGGGCCGGGCCGAGCTCCGCATCCGCCGCCTTGCGGAACAGGGTCGCGGCCCGGGCCTGATCGGCGTCCGTCCCGGAGCCGAGAAGGAGCAGCGCGAGGTTGTAGGCGGCGCTCGGCTGGCCGGCCTCGGCGGCCTGTTCGAGCCAGCGGCGGCCGGCCTTCGGGTCCTTCGTCATGCCGCGGCCGTCGATCGCCATCAGCCCGAGGGAGGCCATGGCCTGCGGCTCGCCCTGCGCGGCGGCGAGGCGGTACCACTCGGCGGCCTTCACGGCGTCCTGCCGGATTCCGAGACCCTGATTGTAGAGTTCGCCCAGCAACGTCATCGCCGCCACATCCTTGCGGTCGGCCTCGATGCGCTTCGTGGCCTCGCGAAAGGCGGTCACGTACTGGCCCCGCTGATAGGCGCCGTAGGCGAAGTCCGGGGCCTTGTCCGAAGGCGGGGGGCGGGCGCCGCCGGTGAAGTTCGGCGTGTAGGGCGAGGGCAATTCGCGCGTCGGCGCCTTCGGGGCCCCGCCCTTGGTCTCGGCGCTCCCGGTCTCGCCCGTGGGAGGCTTCGTGGTCGCGGCGGGCTGCGTCGGCGCGGCGAAAGCCGCCGTGACGACCAGGGACATTGCTGCCGCGAGCGCTCCCGCCCGACTCACGAAGTCGCTCCGGAGGCCTCGACCAGGGCCTGCGCCCGCGCCACCGCCGCCGCATCCGACAGCCAGATGCCGCTCTCGAGCCCGACGAACTCGGCACCGGTCACGGCGAGGCCGGCGATCTCGGCCTCCGTCGCCGCCACCGCGATGCAGGGCGTCTCGAAGATCTCCGCCCACCAGGAGGCCCGCTCCCAGACCGCGTCCGAGTCGGGCACCGCCCCGTCGGGATAGGCACCCCCGACCATCAGGTAGTCGATGCCGGTCTCGCCCGCATCCATCGCGGCGTGACGAGTCTCGAGGCCGCCGGTGCCGAGGATGCGCCCATCGCGCAGGCGCGCCCGCAGGTCGCCGAGGGCGCCCTCGCCGGGCTTGTCCAGGTGGACGCCGTCCGCACCGCCGCGGGCGGCGACGCTGACGAGATCCCCGTCGAAATCGGGGCAGGCCACCACGAGGGCCGCGCCGGTCTGCTGCGCGGCCGGCGCGATGCGCTTCACCAGGGCGACGAGGCTGCGCTCGTCGCTCGAGGCGAGGCGCAGCAGCACGGCGGCTACGTCGCCGACGGCGCAGGCCGCCGTGAGGGCCTCCACGAGGCCCTCGGCTTGGCTCCCGTCGACGCGGTGCGGCGTGAGGAGGGCGAGGCGGGTCTGCGGTTCGGTCATGGGAATCCGCAAACGGCTCAGCGGGCCGAATCGATCTTCGGGTCGAGGGAGCCGTCGGCGTAGCGCTTGGCCATCGCGCCCACGGAGACCGGGCGGATCTTCGAGCCCTGGCCGGCGGTGTTGAATTCCTCGAAGCGCTGCTTGCAGAGCTTCGTCATCGCGTCCATCGCGGGCTTCAGGTACTTGCGCGGATCGAACTCGGCCTTGTTCTCGGTGAGGATCTTCCGGATCTGGCCGGTCATCGCCATGCGGTTGTCGGTATCGATGTTGATCTTGCGCACGCCGTGCTTGATGCCGCGCTGGATCTCCTCGACCGGCACGCCCCAGGTCGGCTTCATCTCACCGCCGAACTGGTTGATGATGTCCTGCAGGTCCTGCGGCACCGAGGAGGAGCCGTGCATCACGAGATGCGTCGAGGGCAGGCGGCGGTGGATCTCCTCGATCACGTTCATGGCGAGCACCGCGCCGTCGGGCTTGCGGGTGAACTTGTAGGCGCCGTGGCTCGTGCCCATCGCCACCGCGAGCGCGTCGACCTTGGTGGCCTTCACGAACTTCACGGCCTCTTCGGGATCGGTCAGCAACTGGTCGTGGGAGAGCTCGCCCTCGGCGCCGTGGCCGTCCTCGGCCTCGCCCGTGCCGCTTTCCAGCGAGCCCAGCACGCCGAGCTCGCCCTCGACCGAGACGCCCGCCCAATGGGCCATCTCGGAGACCTTGCGGGTGATCTCGACATTGTAGGCGTAATCCGCGGGCGTCTTGCCGTCGGCTTTGAGCGAGCCGTCCATCATCACGGAGGTGAAGCCGTACTGGATCGCCGTGGCGCAGGTGGCTTCGTTGTTGCCGTGGTCGAGATGCATGCAGACGGGGATGTGGGGATAGATCTCCACCAAGCCGTCGATCATCTTGGCGAGCAGGACGTCGTTGGCGTAGGCGCGCGCGCCGCGGCTCGCCTGCAGGATCACCGGGCTGTCGGTGGCGTCCGCCGCCGCCATGATGGCCAGCCCCTGCTCCATGTTGTTCATGTTGAAGGCCGGCACGCCGTACTCGTACTCGGCCGCGTGATCGAGAAGCTGCCTCAACGTGATCCGCGCCATGATCTCACTCCTCGTCGCAAAGGGCCTGGTGTCAGCCGATATATAGGCGCTGCGGCAACCGTGGCGGGCATCGCGGCGCGAAAATTTCGTGGTATTTCCGGCTTGGCGCGCGCCGTTGAGCCGGCACCGCCGGCACGCGCCCGGAGGCCCGAGCGATGGGTGCCGCGGATGAGCCCGGGACAGCGCCCGGGCGGTTCCGTCGCGGGAGCGGCCTACTTCGCCCGCAGGGCCTCGACGCCCGGAAGGGCCTTGCCCTCGAGCCATTCGAGGAACGCGCCGCCCGCGGTCGAGACGTAGGAGAAGGTCTCGCCGACGCCCGCGTGGTTGAGGGCCGCCACGGTGTCGCCGCCGCCCGCCACCGAGACGAGGCGGCCGGCCGTGGTGCGGGCGGCCGCGTGGCGCGCCGCCGCCACGGTCGCGGCGTCGAACGGCGCGAGCTCGAAGGCGCCGAGGGGGCCGTTCCAGACCAGGGTCGCGGCCTCGTCGATCGCCGCGTCGATCTCCGCCACCGATTGCGGGCCGGCATCGAGGATCATGCCGGTCTCCGGCACGGCATCGACGCTCACCGTCTCGTGGGGCGCGTGCGCCTTGAAGTCGGAGGCCACGACGGCGTCGACCGGCAGGATGATGCGGCAATCCGCAGCCTTGGCGGCCTCCAGGATGCGGAGCGCGGTGTCCGAGAGGTCCTTCTCGCACAGCGACTTGCCGACGGCCTTGCCCTGCGCGTGCAGGAAGGTGTTGGCCATGCCGCCGCCGATCACCAGCATGTCGACCTTGGCCACGAGGTTCTGCAGAAGATCGATCTTCGAGGAGACCTTGGCGCCGCCCACGAGGGCGATCACCGGCCGCTTCGGGGCTTCCAGCCCCTTCGTCAGCGCGTCGAGCTCGGCCTGCATCAGGCGGCCCGCATAGGCGGGCAGCCGGTGGGCCAGCCCCTCGGTCGAGGCATGGGCCCGGTGCGCCGCCGAGAAGGCCTCGTTGACGTAGAGGTCGCCGTTCTCGGCCAGCGCCTCGGTGAAGGCCGGATCGTTCTTCTCCTCGCCCGCGTGGAAGCGGGTGTTCTCGAGGAGCAGCACGTCACCGTCCTTCAGGGCAGCGACGGCGGCAGCGGCGGCCTCGCCGACGCAATCCGGCGCGAAGGCGACCGGGCGTCCGAGGTGCCGGCTCAGGGTCTCGACGATGGGCGCGAGCGAGTCCTTCGGGTCGGGCTTGCCCTTCGGACGGCCGAAATGCGCCAGCAGGATGACCCGGCCGCCCTGTTCGGCGATCTCGCGGATCGTCGGCACCACGCGCTCGATCCGGGTCGCGTCGGTGACGCGCCCGTTCTCCATCGGCACGTTGACGTCGACCCGCAGCAGCACGCGCTTGCCCTGCAGGGCGCCGGCATCGTCGAGGGTGCGAAAAGCGGTCATCCTGGCTTCGTATCCGGTTTGGAGGCAGCTGAACGGCAGACGGGCTCAGCGCGGGGGCGGGAGCAGGTTCTGGAGGTTGAGGCGCTGCACGGCGACCATCAGCACCACCGTCAGGACGGC
Organism: Methylobacterium soli; assembly: GCF_008806385.1. GTDB lineage: Bacteria > Pseudomonadota > Alphaproteobacteria > Rhizobiales > Beijerinckiaceae > Methylobacterium > Methylobacterium soli. The sequence continues at coordinate 22,043 of NZ_VZZK01000002.1, read as the reverse complement.
GGTGATGACCGCCGTGAGGACGAGCGCCCCGGCACCCGGCAGGCGCTTGGTGCGGTCGGCCACGCCGCGCAGCTCCGTGCGCAGGGCGGCGAGGTCGGACTGGCGGGCGGCCTCGTTCATGCGCGTCGAGGCGTTCTCGACCTTGTCCTCCACCCGCGAGAGCAGGGCCTCGGACCGGGCGTACTTGTCCTCGATCCGCGCGCACTTGTCCTCGATCCGCGCGAGCTGGTCGGCGAGGTGCGAGCCCGAGATCGGGCCGCCCTGAACCGGGGCCGGCTTTCCGGCGACCGGCACGGGCGCCCTCGTCTCCGCGGGGGCGGGCGGCTGCGTGGGGGGCGTCGGCACCGGGGCGGTGGGCGGCGAGGCGGGGATGAAGTTCGGGTCCGTCGCGGTCCTCGGCGAAGGGTCGGTCATCTCAGGCACACCTCTGCGTTCAGGAGCGGATGCGGCTGACCCGCAAGGCTCCATGTATCATCGGTTGGCGGACCGGGTCGTGCGAAGACGCGACCGGCCAAGCTGCCGGTGCGCCTTCGCACGTCGATCCTGGATCTCGCTCCCGAGATCCGCCCTCAGATGAGCTTGGCCATGGCCACGGCCGTGTCGGCCATGCGGTTCGAGAAGCCCCACTCGTTGTCGTACCAGGACAGGATACGCACGAAGGTGCCGTCCATGACCTTGGTCTGGTCGAGGTGGAAGGTCGATGAATGGGGATCGTGGTTGAAGTCGATCGAGACGTTGGGCTGGTCGGTATAGGCGAGAACGCCCTTGAGCGGCCCGTCCGCCGCGGCCCGGATCGCGTTGTTGATCTCCTCGACCGTGGTCTCGCGCTTGGCGGTGAACACGAGGTCGACCGCCGAGACGTTCGGGGTCGGCACGCGGATCGAGGTGCCGTCGAGCTTGCCCTTCAGCTCCGGCAGCACGAGGCCGACGGCCTTGGCCGCGCCCGTGGAGGTCGGGATCATCGAGAGCGCGGCGGCACGGGCCCGGTACAGGTCCTTGTGCATCTGATCGAGCGAGGGCTGGTCGTTGGTGTAGGAGTGGATCGTGGTCATGAAGCCGCGCTCGATCCCGACGAGATCGTTGAGCACCTTGGCCACCGGCACGAGGCAGTTGGTCGTGCAGGAGGCGTTCGAGATCACCCGGTGGTCGGCCGTCAGCTTGTCGTGGTTGACGCCGTAGACCACCGTGAGGTCGGCCCCGTCGGCGGGGGCCGACACGATCACCCGCTTGGCGCCGGCCTCGATATGGGCCTTGGCCTTGTCCTTCGAGGTGAAGATGCCGGTGCATTCGAGGGCGATGTCGACGCCGAGCTCGCGATGCGGCAGCTCGGCCGGGTTGCGCACGGCCGTGACCTTGATGCGCTGGCCGTCGACGACGATGAAGTCGCCCTCGACCTCGACCTTGGCGTTGAAGCGGCCGTGGATCGAATCGAAGCGCAGGAGGTGAGCGTTGGTCTCGACCGGGCCGAGATCGTTGATCGCCACCACCTCGATGTCCTTGCGGCCGGCCTCATGGATGGCGCGCAGAACGTTGCGGCCGATGCGTCCGAACCCGTTGATGGCAACCTTCACCGTCACGGCGTGCTTCCTTCCTGGTGCGCGGCGCCGAGGCTCGAGCGCCGTCCGTCGATGAGAGCGGGCCTTGGCCGCGGGCCAAGGCCCGCTCCGTGCAAAACCCGGCCCGCTCTGTGCGAAACCTGTTTGAACCTGCGATGAACCGAAGCCACGCCCGGTCTCGCTCCGGCGCCGAGGATCATCCAACGAGGGGATGACGCGCGCGGGGACCTGGGCAATGTCACGGGCTGGATTCCGGCAAATTTCGCCGTCACCAGCAGGTGAGCGGGCGGCGGCTGTCTAGCATGGCGCTCCGGGCTGTCAAAGCGCGCGGCGTGACAATCCCCCGATGATGACCGGCGACCCGACTCGGTACGGGGACGCACGAAGATTTCCCGCACGAATTCGGACAGGCGCGGCTAGAAATCTTGGGCCGTCTGGCCGAAACCTTGCCGCGGGAGGCGAACCATGACCTTGACGACGCGGAGCCCGGGCGCGCCATGACGGCGATCGACGATGCGCTGACCCGGCTCGACACCGCGCTCGGCCGGCTCGAAGCCACGGTGACGCGCCGCCTCGAGGCGGAGCGGAGCCCGGACGAGCGCGAGATCGAGCTCGCCCTAATGGCCGAGGACCGGGCCCGCCTGGCGGCCGCCCTCGACGCCGCGAGCGCCCGCCTCGCCGAGGTCGAGGCCACCGCGGACGCCGTCGGGGCGCGCCTGGACCGGGCGATCGACGCCGTCGAGGGCGTGCTGACCCGGCCGTCCGACGATCCGCGTCCCGCCGCCTGAGACCGGACCCGATCCCGACCATGCCCCAGATCAACGTCACCATCGACGGCAAGAACTACCGGATGGCCTGCGGCGACGGCGAGGAGGCGCATCTCTCCGCGCTCGCCGCCGGCCTCGACGCCCGGATCGGCGAGATGCGCCGCGCCTTCGGGGAGATCGGCGACATGCGCCTCCACGTCATGGCGGCCCTGACGGTCTCGGACGAATTGGCGGAGCTGCGTCGCCGCATGGCCGCCCTCGAGGCCGAGACCGCCGCCCTGCGCCGTGAGGCCGAGGGCGCGGTGGCCGGACAGGCCGAGCGCGACGCGCAGATCGCCCGCGGCGTGAGCCGGGCGGCCGAGCGGATCGAGCGCCTGGCCCAATCCCTCGCCGGCGGCTGAGCCGGCCGGATGTTTTTGTGGGTCCGGCCGGCCCGCCGCCCCTGGCGCGGGCGCCGCCGCGACGCTACATGGGGTCTGCGGGGCTGCAGGGTTCGTCAGGAGAACTTTTCCCCGGGGCCTTATCGACTCCCTCGGGAGCTGTCCCTGGCCTCGTCCCTGGACCTGGCCAACACGGCGCCCACCTACTCTGTAGGTTTCCCGGGATCGACACTCCAACGGCTCACGTGGCTCCGCACTCCTCCACTCCCCCCAGCACCCCCTCTGCAATCAGCGCCCTCAAGGCCGATCTCCGCCGGGAGGCGCTGGCGCGACGCGACGCCCTCGACCTCGATCACCGCCGCGCCGGCGCGCGCCGTATCGCCGAGATCGTCCTGGCCGTGCCGGGCCTCGCCGAGGCCCCGATCGTCGGGGCGTTCTGGCCGATCCGCAGCGAAGTCGATCCGCGGCCGATCATCGAGGCTCTGTTCGCGCGCGGGCAGCGCGTCGCGCTCCCCAAGGTGACGCCGGACGGGCTGGTCTTCCGCGAGTGGCGCGCCGGGGAGGCCCTGGTGCGCGGCGGGTTTGGCCTCAGCGAGCCCCGGGACGACCTGCCGCCCCTCGATCCGACCGCCCTCGTGGTCCCGCTCGCCGCCTTCGACCGGCGCGGGCAGCGCATCGGCTACGGGCGCGGCTACTACGATCACGCCATCGCGCGCCTTTCCGAGGCCGGCCCGGTCCTCACCATCGGCATCGCCTTCGCGGTCCAGCAGATCGCCGAGGTGCCGGCCGAGCCGCATGACCGACCCCTCGATCACCTGATCACCGAGGACGGCCCCATCCCCCTGCACAAGGTCTGACCCCGCCGATGCGCCTCCTCTTCCTCGGGGACGTCGTCGGGCGTCCGGGCCGCAGCGTCGTCACCGACCGGCTTCCGGGCCTGCGCGAGCGCTGGCGGCTCGATTGCGTCGTGGTCAACGGCGAGAACGCGGCCGGCGGCTTCGGCATCACCGAGAGCATCTGCGACGAGATCCTCCAGGCCGGCGCCGATGCGGTGACGCTCGGCAACCATTCCTTCGACCAGCGCGAGGCGCTCGTCTTCATCGCCCGCCAGCCGAAGCTGATCCGCCCGGCCAATTACCCCCCCGGCACGCCGGGCCGGGGCGCCGCCATCGTGGAGACGCACAAGGGCGCGCGCGTCCTCGTGGTGAACGTGATGGGCCGCATCTACATGGATGCGATGGACGATCCCTTCGCGGCCGCCGAGCGCGAACTCTCCGCCTGCCCGCTGGGCGAGGCGGCCGATGCCGTGATCGTCGACGTCCACGCGGAGGCGACGAGCGAGAAGCAGGCCTTCGGGGGCTTCCTCGATGGCCGCGCGAGCCTCGTGGTCGGCACCCACACCCACGCCCCCACCGCCGATCACCGCATCCTGCCCGGCGGCACCGCCTACCTCTCCGATGCCGGAATGTGCGGCGACTACGACAGCGTGCTCGGCATGCAGAAGGACGAGCCCCTGCGCCGCTTCCTGCAGAAGACGCCGGGCTCGCGCCTGGAAGCCGCGCAAGGGGAGGGGACCCTCTGCGGCGTCGCGGTCGAGACCGACGACGCGACCGGCCTCGCCACGCTGGTGGCGCCTGTGCGGTTCGGGCCGCACCTCGAGGAAACCTGGCCCCGCGCCTGGGATTAGCGACATTCCGTCGGGTTGGGCGCGCGGCGCCGACTTGATCGGACCTACGCCTGTCTTCACACTGCGCGCCTGATGATCCGGCGTACCGTTCAAGATTGAAGCGGTCCTGAGCCTGCAATCGAAGAGTTGCGACCGATGGCAGCCCGCTCCGCAGCCCCGACCCTGACGAAGCCCGGGATCTTCCTGGTGCGGATGCTGGTGTTCCTGATCCTCGTCGGGTTCCTGGCCTTCGTCCTGTTCCGGCAGATCACCCCGGCCTTCCTGGCGAATCCCGGCCTGAACGGCCTCATCCTCGGCGTGCTGCTGATCGCGGTGCTGCTCGCCTTCGGGCAGGTCGCGCGCCTCTACCGCGAGGTCTCCTACGTGAACGCGGTGGCGGCGGGCGAGGCGCCGCGGCGGGCTCCAAGCCTGCTCGCCCCCCTGGTTCCGGCGCTCGCGGCGCGGCGCGAGGGCGGGACGCTGCCCAGCGCGCGCGCATTCCTCGACACGGTCGCGGCCCGCCTCGACGAGGGCCGCGACATCCTGCGCTACATCGCGGGCCTGCTGATCCTGCTCGGCCTGCTCGGCACCTTCTGGGGCCTCATCGATACGCTCTCGGCGGTGGGCTCCGTCATCAAGTCGATGCGGGGCGGCGGCGAGGCGAGCGTGATGTTCGACGAGCTGAAGAACGGCCTCGCGGTGCCGCTCGCCGGCATCGGCCTCGCCTTCTCGGCCTCGCTCTTCGGGCTCGCCGGCTCCCTCATCATCGGTTTCCTGGATCTCCAGGCCGGTCAGGCGCAAGGCCGCTTCCACAACCAACTCGAGGATTGGCTGATGTCCGGCGAGGCCGAGGCGGCGGCGCCCCTGGCCCTTGCGCCACGCGCGGCCGGCCACGATCCCGCCTCCGCGGCGGAGCTGAGGGAGGCCGTCGACCGGCTCACCGCCGTGATCTCCGAGGGCGCGAACGGACGGACCGCCACCCAGGCGATGACGAACCTCGCCGAGGGCATCCAGGGCCTCGTGCAGCACATGCGCGCCGAGCAGCAGATGATCCGCGACTGGGTCGAGGCGCAGGCGAGCCGCGAGCGCGAGCTGAAGCAGGTCCTCGACCGTCTCGGCCGCGAGCGGGTCTGAGCCGGTGGCCTCCCGCCTCGCGCGGCGCGAGCGCACCCTCAACGTCTGGCCGGGCTACGTCGACGCGCTCGCGACGCTCCTCCTCTCGGTGGTGTTCCTGCTCACGATCTTCGTGGTCGGCCAGTTCTTCCTGTCCCAGGAAATCAGCGGGCGCGACACGGTGCTGCTGAAGCTGAACCGCCAGATCGCCGATCTCACGGATCTCCTCGCCCTCGAGCGCTCGAACCGTCGGGCTCAGGAGGAGACCGCCCAGAACCTGCGCACCACCCTTCTCTCGGCCGAGGCCGACCGCGACCGCCTGCGGGCGCAGGCCGAGGCCGGCAGCACGGCCCAGGGACAGACCTCGGATCTCGACAAGCAGCTCCAGGCCGAGCGCGGTGCCGCCGCGCGGGCGCTGACGCAGGTCGATCTCCTCAACGAGCAGATCAGCGCCATGCGCCGCCAGCTCGCCGCCCTGGAGGATGCCCTCGCGGCCTCCGAGGCGCGCGACCGCGAGAGCCAGGCCCGCATCGCCGATCTCGGCAGCCGCCTCAACGTCGCGCTCGCCCAGAAGGTGCAGGAACTGGCCCGCTACCGGTCGGACTTCTTCGGCCGCCTGCGCCAGATCCTCGGCAGCCGCAGCGACATCCGGGTCGTCGGCGACCGCTTCGTCCTGCAATCCGAGGTGCTGTTCCCCGCCGGCTCCGCCGCCCTGAAGCCGGAGGCCGGCCCCGAACTCGACCGCATCGCCGGCGCCATCCTCGACCTGTCGAAGCAGATCCCGCCCGATCTTCCCTGGGTCCTGCGCGTCGACGGGCACACCGACGCGCGGCCGATCGCGAGCGCGCAATTCCCCTCGAACTGGTCCCTCTCGGCGGCGCGCGCCATCGCGGTGGTCCAGTACATGGCCGCCAGGGGCATCCCGCCCCAGCGCCTCCTGGCCGGCGCCTTCGGGGAATTCCAGCCCCTCGACGCTGGAACCACCGAGGAGGCCTACGCGAAGAACCGCCGGATCGAGCTGAAGCTGACCGAGCGGTAGTCCGGGCTCAGAGCCGCCCGGGCGCTACTCGGCCGCCGGGAGCGTGGCGTGGCGCGGGCGCACCTCCTTGCCGCGGGCCGTCTCGTCGAGGGCATCGGTGAATTGCAGGGCGGCGAGCTGCGCGTAGAGCGCCCCCTGCGCCAGCAGGCTCTCATGCGTGCCCTCCTCGACGATCCGGCCGTCGTCGAGGACGAGGATGCGGTCGGCCGCCCGGATCGTGGCGAGGCGGTGCGCGATCACCAGGGTGGTGCGGCCTCGCATCAGGGTGTCGAGGGCGGATTGCACCGCGCGCTCGCTCTCGGCATCGAGGGCCGACGTCGCCTCGTCGAGGAGCAGGATCGGGGCGTCCTTGAGGATCGCGCGGGCGATGGCGATCCTCTGGCGCTGGCCGCCGGACAGGGTCACGCCGCGCTCGCCCACCGGGGTGGCGTAACCCTGCGGCAGGGCCCGGATGAACGTATCCGCGTTGGCGAGTTCCGCCGCGCGGCGCACCTCGGCCTCCGTGGCCGCGGCGCGCCCGTAGGAAATGTTCTGAAGCACCGTGCCGGAAAACACCGTTGGGTCCTGCGGAACGAGGGACAGGCGCTCGCGCAGGGCCTCGGGGTCGACCCGGGCGATATCCACGCCGTCGACCCGCACGGTGCCGGTCTGCGGGTCGTAGAAGCGCAGGAGGAGTTGCAGCACCGTGGTTTTGCCGGCCCCGGACGGACCCACGAGGGCGATCCGCTCGCCGGGCCGGACCGTGAAGCTGATGCCGTCGAGCGACGCGTGCCCGGCCCGGGTCGGGTAGGCGAAGCGCACGGCATCGAAGGCGACCTCGCCGCGCGCCGGGCGCGGCAGGCTCAGGGGATCGGCCGGCGTCGCGATGGCCGGCTCGGACGCCAGGATCTCGCCGAGACGCTCGGCGGCGCCCGCGGCCTGGGCGAGTTCGCCGTAGACTTCCGAGAGCTGTCCGAGGGCGCTCGCGCCGAAGACGGCGTAGAGCACGAACTGGGAGAGCTGTCCGGCCGTCATCGCGCCGCTGAGGACGCCCTGCGCGCCGTACCACATCACCCCGACGACGCTCGACGAGATCAGGAAGATCGCCACGCCGGTGAGGAGCGCGCGCGCGCGGATCGAATCGCGGGCGGCCGCATAGGCGTTCTCGGAGGCCTCGGCGAAGCGGGCGGCGGTCGCCGCCCCCATGCCGAAGGCCTGCATCGTGCGCACGGCGCCCACCGCCTCGGCCGCATAGGCGGAGGCATCGGCGAGCCTGTCCTGCGCGGCCCGCGAGCGGCGGCGCACGCCTCGTCCCGACAGGATGAGCGGAAACACGATCAGGGGAATTGCCACCAGCACCAGGATCGAGAGCCTGGGGCTCGTGATCACCATCATCACCACCGCCCCGATGAACAGGAAGGCGTTGCGCAGGAGGATCGAGATCGAGACGCCGAACACGGATTTGACCTGCGTCGCGTCCGCCGTGAGCCGCGAGACGATCTCGCCGGATTGCGCCTTGTCGAAGAAGGCGGGGTCGAGGATCGTCAGGCGTCGGAACACGGCGGAGCGCAGGTCCGCCACCACGCGCTCGCCGAGCGTCACCACGGTGTAGTAACGCCCCGCGCTGGACAGAGCCAGGATCGCGACGACCCCGAGGAGGGCCAGGAAATAGGCGTCGATGACGCTGTGGCCCTCGGCCGAGAAACCGTGATCGATCACCCGGCGCATGGCGATCGGGACGGTCAACGTCGCGCCGGAGGCGGCCAGCAGCGAGATGAAGGCGGCGAGGATGCGGCCGCGATAGACGGCCGCGAAGGGAATCAGCGGACGCAATGCGCCGAGCGGCGCCTTCCCGCGCCCCTCGCTGCCGCTCCCCTCGCTGCCGCGGCTCTTGTTACGGGCGGCCATCGTGCCTCATCGTCGTTGCTCCCTGACTCGGGTGTCTTCTACGCTTGTTCGCGGCTTAAGGCTGCGGTATACGCGCGCCTTCATCCGATTGCGCGTGTTCAATGGCCGCGGGCCGCCAGACGGGCCGGTCGGCGTGGCTATTCGAGGACTTCGTCATGGCAAAGAGTGCGGCCGACAAGGCCAAGGGGACCGAGCATCCCGACTACCATTTCATCAAGGTCGTGATGACCGATGGGTCCGACTACATGACCCGGTCGACCTACGGCAAGGAGGGCGACACCCTCAATCTCGACATCGATCCGTTCACCCACCCGGCCTGGACCGGCGGTGAGCAGAAGATGCTCGATCGCGGCGGGCGCGTCTCGCGCTTCAACTCGCGGTTCGGCAGCCTCAGCTTCGGCAAGAAGTAATCCGGCTCGGCAGACCGCGCGCCTTCGGGTGCGCGGGGCCTCAAACGACGCGAGCGGGCGGCACCCACGGTGCCGCCCGCTCGCGTTTTTGCGCTTCCGTTCGGGCGTTCCCCGGGCCGAAACGCCCGGACAACGCGCGCCGATCTCTTAATGCGCGCTGCCCGGGAAAGCCGAGCGCAGCAAACCCTGTTGGGCCGCCACCGGGCTCTCCCGGGTCGTCGGTGTCGGGCGGTCGTCCGAGATCAGCGTGTCGAGATGCAGGATACGGGCGTGCAGGCGGCGGGCCCGCATCACGAGGGCTTGCAGGCGCAGCGGCAGCATAGCCAGGGCTTCGGCGCGCACGGGCTCCGGCATCGCGAGCTTCACCCGCGTCTTCTCCTGCAAGGCCTGCCCGGGCGTGATCTCACCCTCGGAGACGGCGCGCTGCACGAGGAGCCAGGAGGCGATCTGCATCAGCAGGGTGGTGAGACGCATGCTCTCGGCGGCGTAGCCGAGGGTGGCGTCGCGCGAGATCAGGCGCGATTCCTCGCGGCCTTCGCCGTCGAGATAGGCGGCCGTCTCCTCGACCAGCGCCATCCCATCCCGAAACAGGGCCCGGAACGCCTCGGACGCGACGTAGGTCTCGCCGAAATTGACCCAGTCCCGCTCGTCCCGGAACGTGACGTCGAACCCGTTCATTGTGCCTCCTGTGCCGCGGCCGGTGCGGATCCGTCCCGAATTGGAACGCGACCGGCGCCTTCACGGCCCACGGCGCAACTCTAGCGCCGAACCCGAATTTTCGCTGGGCTAACCGGGGGGTAACGTTAACGGGGCCAGGAGGTGCCGCAGCGTCCGATCCGGCACGGACCGCCTTCGACGAAAAAAAAGCCGCCCGGGTGAGGGCGGCCTTGGATGAGTCTACAGGGAGGCATCAAACAGAGTGGACGGAGGTACCACTCGACATCCAGACATCTGGACTGCCTCCTTCATGGACCGGAAAGGTTAACGGCCGGTTAAAGGCCGCCTCAGGCCGCCATGCTCTCGAACAGGCCTCGCCCATCGGTCCCGCCGACAAGCCCTTCGACGAAGTTCTCCGGATGCGGCATCAAGCCCAGGACGTTGCGCTGCTCCGAGTAGATGCCGGCAATCGAATTCAAGGAGCCGTTGCGGTTGGCATCGACGGTGAGCGTCCCTTGCGCGTCGCAGTACCGGAAGGCGACGCGACCCTCGCCCTCGATCCTGGCGATCGTCTCGGGATCCGCGAAATAATTGCCCTCGCCATGCGCGACGCAGACGTCGATGACCTGACCCTGCGCGTAGGCCGAGGTGAAGCGGGTGTCGTTCCGCTCGACGCGCAGCAATTGCCGATGGCAGATGAAGCGCCGGTTGACGTTGCGCATCAGCACGCCCGGTAGGAGCCCCGATTCGCACAGGATCTGGAAGCCGTTGCAGATGCCGAGCACCAGACCGCCCCGGGCCGCATGCGCCCGCACCGCATCCATCGCCGCCGCGCGCCCGGCGATCGCCCCGCATCGCAGATAGTCACCATACGAGAACCCGCCCGGCAGAACCGCGAGGTCGGTGCCCTCGGGAAGCGCGGTGTCGGCGTGCCAAACCGTGACAACCTCGGCGCCCGCGAGCTTGAGCGCCCGCGCCACGTCGGCATTGCGGTTGGACCCGGGGAAAACCACGATGGCGGCGCGCATCAGACGATCTCGATCGCGTAGTTCTCGACGACCGTGTTGGCGAGGAGCTTCTCGCACGCGGCCTTCAGGGTTGCCTCGGCGTCAGTGCCGTCCGTCGCGGCGATCTCGACGTCGAAGACCTTGCCCTGCCGGACGCTGCCGACATCGTCGATGCCGAAGGATTTCAGCGCGGACTCGATCGCCTTGCCCTGCGGGTCCAGCACGCCTGTCTTCAGGGTGACGATGATTCGCGCTTTCATGGCAGGACACTCGTGTGATTGCGGGGCGGAGCGCCGTTCAGGCGTAACGGATGCGCGGACAACGAACCAGTGGGCGCCGGCCTGAACGATCGTCGGGACCGGTGCTCACGAGGGCCCGGTCAGCGTCGCGACGTCGGGGTGGAGCGAAGGGGCTCGATGCTCGTCGCGCGGCGCCAGAGCTGCAGCATGATCCAGGCGGCGAACAGGCTGAACAGCCCCATCAGCACGTGGCCGACGCGGTCACCGAGGTCCAGCAAACCGGCAAGGGCCCAGCCTGCGGCGATCGCCACGGCGAAGACCTCGGTCCCGACCAGCACCATCATGCTGACGATCGTGATCAGGTTGCGCGTGTTCACGTGGCTGGCATCCGTCGTAAATCGGGGTTCGGCGCGGATCGATCGGCGCCGGACCGTGGCGCAGTAGCCCGATTGGTCGGTGCTGCGCAACCGCGCGGCCCGGATGGCGGCGGCTTACCCCGGGGCGGTACGTGATTCCGGTGGACACGAACCCGCCCCGGCGCGCCCCGCAAGAGGCGGCGCCGAAGCGGGTCCGATCTCAGCGCGGCGCCCGCTTGGCGAGGATGCGCTGCAGCGTCCGGCGGTGCATGTTGAGCCGGCGGGCCGTCTCGGAGACGTTGCGGGCGCAGAGCTCGTAGACCCGCTGGATGTGCTCCCAGCGGACCCGGTCGGCCGACATCGGGTTCTCGGGCGGATCGGCCCGCTCGCCCGGCTGCGCCATCAGGGTGCCGTGGATCTCGTCGGCGTCGGCGGGCTTGGCCAGATAGTCGAAGGCCCCGAGCTTCACGGCGGTCACGGCGGTCGCGATGTTGCCGTAGCCGGTCAGGATGACACCGCGCGCCTCGGGGCGGCGTTCCTTCAGGCGGGCGATCACGTCGAGGCCGTTGCCGTCGCCGAGCCGCATGTCGATCACCGCGAAGGCCGGCGGACGTGCCTCAACCATGGAGACGCCCTCGGCCACGCTCTCGGCGACCTGAACGTGATAACCGCGGCTCTCCATGGCGCGCGCCAAGCGCGTCGAGAAGGGCTTGTCGTCATCGACGATCAGCAGGGAGCGGTCGCTGAAGGCGGCCAGGGGATCGTTCTCGGCAAGGGGCATGGCGTCGGCGCCGGGCGCCGACATTCCGGTCTGCGTCAGCATCGACGCTCCTCCAGTTTCATCGTGTCTGTTCAGCACCTTATATAGGTGTCGGGTCGCGTTGCGTCAGGGGCTGCGCAACACTGAATTCGGGGATCTGTCGGGGCGTCGCGCCGCGCTCGAAGATAGGGCGCGCCCAGGAGATTCGCACGATGGCGCCGCGCATTCCGGGTTGCGAGGCATTGGAGAGCGTGAGTTGGGCGCCCGACCGCTCGATCAGGGTCTTGGCGATGAAGAGCCCGAGCCCGAGCCCGGCGCCGACGGTCTCGCCGCCGACGACCCGGTCCGGGCTGCGGGTCGTCACGTAGGGCTCGCCGGCGCGCAGCAGGACCTCGCTCGAGAAGCCCGGACCATCGTCGCGGATCTCGAGGGAGACGCGGTCGAGCGTCCAGCGCGCCTCGACCACGACCCGCGATTCTGCGAAGTCGAGGGCGTTGTCGACGATGTTGGCGAGGCCGAACATGACGCCGGGGTTGCGGCGGCAGACCGGCTCCGGTCCTTCGCCCTGGTTCGAGGCCTCCAGGATGGTTCCTAGCGCGCGCTGCGGGGCGACCAGCTCCTCGACGAGGTGGCTGAAGCTGACGGTCTGGAGAAATCCGCCCTGGTCCCCATCGAGGGAGGTGAGCTTCGAGAGAATTCCGCGGCAGCGGTCGACCTGCTCGCGCAGGAGGCTCAGATCCTCCGCCACGGCGGGCGAGGCGGTCGGCCCGAGCTGGCGCACCAGCTCCTTGGTCACGACCATGATGGTCCCGAGCGGCGTGCCGAGCTCGTGGGCCGCCGCGGCCGCGAGGCCATCGAGCTGGGAGAGATGCTGCTCGCGGGCGAGAACCAGCTCCGTCGCGGCGAGCGCCTGGGCAAGCTGGCGCGTCTCCTCCGCCACCCTCCAGGCATAGACCCCCGTGAAGGCGGTCCCGAGCAGGATCGCGGTCCAGACCCCGGAAATATACAGGAACGGCAGCTCGATGCGCCCGTCCGAGAACCAGGGCAGCGGCCTGTGGACGAGGGCCAGCAGCGTGGCCAGGCCGATGGCGAGCAGCCCGAGCGCGAGCGTCCGCTCCGGCGGCAGGGCGGTGGCCGAGATCAGGACGGGGGCGAGGAACAGCAGCGAGAAGGGGTTCTGCAGCCCCCCGGTCAGGAAGAGCAGGGCGGCGAGCTGGATGATGTCGAAGGCGAGGAGCAGGGCCGCGGAATCGTCGCTCAGCCGATAGCTCGCGGGGAAGCGGATCCGCAGGGCGAGGTTCAGCCAGGACGAGGCCGCGATCACGAGGAAGCACCACCCGAAGGGCAGGGCGAGGCCGAGCCCGAACTGGGCACCGACGACCGCGGCGCTCTGCCCGGTGATCGCGAGCCAGCGCAGGCGCACGAAGGTGTCGAGCCTCAAATGGCGTGCATCGCGGACGAAGCCGCTCGTGCTCGTGTCTGACATGTCCTGCTGACGATAGGGTGCGGAAGGAAACCGTCCAGTTCTCTCTTCAGAGCCGTTATGCGGCGATTCATCCGGGAACCGCTAGGATCGCCTTCATGTTGCCACCTGCAGGTCGAAATCCTGTGGTGCTGATCGAAGTAGAGGCGCTTCCCATGGACTTGGCTTACTTCTGGTACGAGGGGGCGAGAGCAATGCTGACGCCGGCGCGCGTCGGCGCCGACATGGTCCGCCACAGTCTCTCGAACCCGGCCAATCCGATGGCGTACTCGCCCTATGCCCGCTCGATGTCGGCGGGGTGCGAGATGTTCGAGCGCGTCACGCGCCGCTACGGCAAGCCGAGCTTCGGCATCACCGAGACGCGCATCGACGGCAGGTCCGTCCCGGTCCGCGAGCGGATCGTGTGGGAGCGGCCCTTCTGCCGCGTCATCGCCTTCGATCGCGGTTTCCTCCAGGCGCGCGCGGAGGAGCAATCGAAGCTTCTCATCGTGGCGCCGATGTCCGGCCACTACGCCACGCTCCTGCGCGGGACGGTCGAGGCGATGCTGCCCAATCACCAGGTCTTCATCACCGATTGGACGGATGCCCGCATGGTGCCCCTCATCGAGGGGCGCTTCGATCTCGATACCTACATCGATTATCTCAAGGACATGTTCCGTGACCTCGGGCCGGACCTGAACGTCATGGCCGTGTGCCAGCCCGCCGTGCCGGTCGCGGCGGCGGTCGCCGTGATGGAGGCCGAGGCAAGTCCCTTCGTTCCCGTGTCGATGACGCTGATGGGCGGTCCGATCGACACGCGCCGCTCGCCGACGGCCGTGAATTGCCTCGCGCAGGAGCGCGGCCAGAACTGGTTCGAGCGCAACTGCATCACCTTCGTGCCGCCCCTGTATCCGGGCGCGTGGCGGCAGGTTTATCCGGGCTTCCTGCAGCTCTCCGGCTTCATGGCGATGAATCTCGACCGGCATGTCAGCGCGCATGCCGAGATGTTCGACCATCTGGTGACCGGGGACGGCGATTCTGCCGAGAAGCACCGTGAATTCTACGACGAGTATCTCGCCGTGATGGATCTCACGGCGGAGTTCTACCTCCAGACGGTGAAGGCCGTCTTCGTCGACCACGCGCTCCCAAGGGGGGAGATGCGGCATCACGGCGTCCCGGTCGATCTCGGGGCGATCCGGCGCTGCGGCATCCTCGCCGTCGAGGGTGAGAACGACGACATCTCCGGCGTCGGGCAGACGCAGGCCGCCCTCGACCTGACGCCGAACCTGTCGCCCTCGCGCAAGGCGTACCACCTGCAGAGCAGCGTCGGGCATTACGGCGTGTTCAACGGCTCTCGTTTCCGCACGGTGATCGCGCCGCGCATCAGCGCCTTCATCCGGGAGATGGCGCGCCAGCCGGCGGAGGCACAGCCCCACCTTCGGCGCGTCGTGTGAGGCGCCGCGCCTCTTGAAAACGGCCGCGCCGGGCCCGGCGTGACTGGAGAGCCGGACCGCGTGAGGCTAAGCTGGCCTCATGCCCATCGCCCTTCTGCGCCGGCCCGACCCGGATCATCTCGACGTCGTCCATGATGGCGAGAATTTCCGCATCTCCGTCCGCCGGCTTCCGAGCGCGCGCCGACTGACGCTGCGCGTGTCGCAGGCGACCGGCGAGGTCGTGATCACGTTGCCCGCACGGACCGCCATCGCGACGGCGCAGCGCTTTGCCGTGAGCCATGGCGGCTGGATCGCGGCGCGCCTCGCGCGGCTGCCCGAGCGCGTGCCCTTCGCACCCGGCGAGGTTCTCCCCTTGCGCGGCGAGGCTCACCGGATCGTCCATCGGGGTGTTCGCAGCGGCGCCACCACCCTCGACCGCGACGGCAGCGCGCCGGCCATCTCGGTTTCCTGCGAGGAAGCCCACGTGGCGCGCCGGGTGCGCGACTTCCTGGAGCGGGAGGTTCGGCGCGATCTCCAGGCCTCTGTCGGCCGCTACACCGAGGCCCTGGGGCAGGGCCCCAAGCGCATCACCGTGCGCGATACGCGCAGCCGCTGGGGATCCTGCACAGCGCGCGGAGACCTGAACTTCTCCTGGCGGCTGATCCTGGCCCCGCCGATGGTGCTCGATTACCTCGTCGCTCACGAGATGACGCATCTGCGGGAGATGAATCACTCGAACCGGTTCTGGACCCTCCTCGGCAGCCTCTGCCCGCAGGTCGACGAGGCGGAGGCCTGGCTCAAGCGGCACGGCGCGAGCCTGCACCGCTACGGCTGAGCTGGGACGCCGCTTCAGCCCTTGGAGCGGAGGACCCGCACCTCCTCGACAGGCCAGGTCGGCCGTGGATCGACCTGACCGGGATAGAGCGTGCGCGGTGCGACGCTGTCGCAGACTTCGCGTTGCCGGACGATCGTCGCATGCCCGTCCGCATCGCGGCGGCGCACATAGCCGCCATCCCGGCAGAAGCCGGCGATCTCGGCCGCGCGCCCGTTGCGGCGGCCGTAAGGATTGCGGGAGACCGGCGGGTGCTCGATCGTCAGCGGTCCATCGCGGTTGAGGGAGCGCTCGATATAGGTGGTCTCCCCGATCGGGAGCGGTTCGGCCGCAGCCTGGGAGAGGCCAGCGAGAACGAGGATGACCGGCAGGGCGAGGTGACGCATGGCGGGCGTTCCGGTGCGAGGGACGGGTCAGCTTCACACGTAGAGCGTAGCGGCACGCGCGGATAGCTCATTATGGCAACAATGAGCCCGCCGTCTTCGCTTGACAGCGCACGGCTCAGCATGGTCGGAACACCGGGCTTTCGGCTCTGCGCCCTCTCGGCGCCGGGGCGCTCGTAGAGGGATCGGCGCGTGGGTCTGCGAACTGGGCTGGCAGCGGCAAGGCGTTTCACCGTGGCGCTCGCCCCCGCATTCCTCGCGCTTGCCGGGGCCTGCCCCGCCGTTGCGCAGGGCATGGTGCGCAAGACCTTCGACGATTGGCAGTTGCGGTGCGAGACGCCGGCCGGGGCCAAGGCCGAGCAATGCGCGATGGTGCAGTATCTCGCCGCGGAGGACAGGCCGAACCTGACCCTCGTGGTCATCGTCCTGAAGACCGCCGACAATCGCGGCTACCTCCTGCGTGTGGTGGCCCCGCTCGGGGTTCTGATTCCCTCCGGCCTCGGTCTGAAGATCGATCAGACCGATATCGGCCGCGCCGGTTTCGTGCGCTGCCTGACGACGGGATGCGTCGCCGAGGTGGTGATGGACGAGAACCTGATCCGTCAGTTCAAGTCCGGTACGCAGGCGACCTTCATCGTCTTCCAGACGCCCGAGGAGGGGGTCGGGATTCCGCTGTCGATGAAGGGTTTCGGTGCGGGCTTCGACAGCCTGAAGTAGAAATCGCAGACAAGGGCCGCGAGGACGCGAGACGGCATGGTAGGGACAAGCCGGCGGGATCACGCGAAGCAGGGACAGTTATGGCGCGGCGGTCTGCTGGCGCTCGGGTTGCTGGCGGCCTCGGGGGCACGGGCCGAGGACGGCAACTTCCTGTCGAACATCTTCAAATATGGCGGGACGACCGTTCCGCCCTCGCAGGCGCCGGAACTGGAGGCGGCCTATTGCCCGCCCGTCGGGGTCGCGGAGGGGGGCGCGGCCTTGCAGGCCATGGGCGGGCAGGTCGGCAATGCGGCGAGCATCCGGACGCAGATGAGCCTCGGGCAACTCGCACGGGAGTGCACGCGGCGCCAGGACGGATCGATCGGCGTCAAGGTCGGGGTGGAAGGGCGCGTGCTGCTCGGGCCTGCCGGTGCGGCCGGTCGGTTCGACGTGCCGCTCACGATCGCGATCAAGTACGACGACAAGGTGGTGACCTCGCGCTCCCGCCGGACCTCGGTGACGGTCGCGCCCGGCGAGGCCCAGGGGTTCTTCTCGATCATCGAGGAAGACCTCGTGGTCCCGGCCGCCATGGGGCGCGATTACGAGATCGAGGTCGGACTTGGCGGTGCGAAGGCGAAGGCGAAGCCGCCCGCGCGCCGCAAGGCGCCGCCGGCGGCGGCCGCGTCCGGTGGCGATGGAGCCACGCAGTGAACCGCCCGCACAGGGGCGCGAGGGTGACGACCTGATCCGACCGCGTTCCGCCCGTCCGTGGCTCGGCCGGCAAACCGATTTCCACTTCGTCCCCACCGACGATCCGGTCTTCGACCGGAGTCTCGTCATCGCGGGCGATGCCCGCGACGGCTGGATCGTTCTCAGCTACCGCACCGATCCGACGGCCCTGCCGACACGGCCGATGCTCCGCCTGATCCGGGCAGACGGCTCGGTGCAGGATTTCGTTCTGCCGGGCGTGACGCTGACCCGCGCGCACTGGCTCGGGCTGCTGCCCTCCGACGTCACCGAGATCCGGTTGGCCGTCACCGCCGGTTCGGGTTTCTCGCTCGAACGCGTTGGCCTGCGCAGCCATGCGAGCCTGTTCTGCGATTGCCTGGTCCGGCGCCCCCTGCGGGCGGTCGCGGCTTTGTACGAGCGGATGCGCCGCGACGAGCGCCGGTTTCGCGACATCCTGCGCGGCGCCTGCGCGGTCACGCCGAGCGCCCGCTTTCCGGCCTGGGCGGCCGGGCGGGACGATCGCGCGCCGGCAACCCGTCATGCCTCCGGGCCGAAGATCCGCGTGCTCATCCCGGTGCGATCGGGGGAGGGGAGGGGGCTTTCCCGAACGATCGAGAGTCTGCGCGCGCAGACCCATGCGGACTGGACGGCCGACATCCGGTGGGAGAACCGGGAGGCCGAGACCGGGATCCCGCAGGATGGCCGGGTCAGCCACGCAGCATGGCAGGACGCCGCGCTTCGAGGGGAACTTGCCGCCGAGGCCGATGCGCTCTGCCTCCTCATTCCCGGAGAAACGCTGGATCCCGACGCCCTGGCGCTGCTCGCGCACCCGATGGCGAGCCGGCCGGAGCTCGATCTGATCTACGCCGACGCGCAGCACAGGGAAGGCCTGCCCGCCCTCAAGCCCGATTGGAGCCCCGATCTCGCCCGCGTCACCGGATATTTCGATACCCCGGCTCTGCTCTCGCGGGGGCTGATCGCCGGGCTGCCGAACCGGCCCGTCGGGCCGATCGATGCCTTCGCGGAGGAGCTTCGTCTCGGCGTGGCCTCGGCCGCCCGCCACGTGGTCCATATCCCGCGCGTCCTCTGCCGGACGCCGCGCTGGCCCTCCGACCTGATCCCGGCGGCGGGAGTGCTCTCCACACACCTCGCTGCGATTGCGGCCCCGGCCGAGACCGAGATGAGGGGCGGGTCCGTCGATCTCCGATGGCGCATGCCGCAGCCGGCCCCCGCGGTGAGCATCGTGATCCCGTCCCGCGACCGGTTCGACCTGATCTCCCGGGTCTGCAGAGGCCTCCTTCACGAGACGCATTATCCGGCCATCGAGATCATCATCGTCGATAACGGCTCCACCGACGCGGCGGTGCTCGATTTCTACCGGACGCTGCGCCGCGACCCTCGGGTTCAGATCATCATCGAACCGGCGCCGTTCAATTTTTCCGCGATGGTCAACCGGGGCGCGGCGGCGGCGACCGGCGACATCCTGGTCCTCCTCAACAACGATGTCGCGATCCTGGAGGCGACCTGGCTCGACGCGATGGTCCGCCAGGCCGCGCGCCCCGAGATCGGGGCTGTCGGCGCCAAGCTCCTGTACGGCAACGGGACCTTGCAGCACGCGGGCGTCGTCGTCGGGCTCGGGGGCCGTGCCGGGCATATCCTCAGGCGCCGGCCCGCCGGGACACCGGGCCGCCTCGGGCGCCTGCGCGTCGCCCACGAGGTCTCGGCCGTCACCGCCGCCTGCCTCGCCGTCTCGCGCGACAAGTATGAGGCGGTGGGGGGATTCGACGCCGAGGCCTTTCCGATCGATTTCAACGACGTCGATTTCTGCCTGCGCCTCGGCCAGGCCGGGTACAGGACGATCTGGACGCCGGCCGCGACGCTCGCACATCTCGAATCCGTGAGCCGCGGACCGGCCGTCGGCGAGGCGCGCCAACGCTTCGAGCGCGAGGCGGATCGCTTCGTCACGCGCTGGCGCGACGTGATCCGGCACGATCCCTATTACCACCCGGCCCTGTCGCTCACGACCTTCGGCGAGGATCTGGAATAGGGCCGCCGAACGAGACAGGGGCCACCGCTCGCGCGTGGCCCCTGTCTCGTTCGATGATGCTCGGGGGCCGGCCCCTCGATCCTACTGGACGAGGCGCGGACCGCCCGTCTGGACCTTCTCGTTCTCGGACATGATCCCGAGCCGCTTGGCCACCTCGGTATAGGCCTCGATCAGGCCGCCGAGATCCTTGCGGAAGCGATCCTTGTCGAGCTTGTCCGAGGACTTGATGTCCCACAGGCGGCAGGAATCCGGGGAGATCTCGTCGGCCACCACGATCCGCATCATGTCGCCCTCCCACAGGCGCCCGGTCTCCATCTTGAAGTCCACGAGACGGATGCCGACGCCGAGGAAGAGGCCCGACAGGAAGTCGTTGACCCGGATGGCGAGCGCCATGATGTCGTCGATCTCCTGCGGCGTCGCCCAGCCGAAGGCCGTGATGTGCTCCTCCGACACCATCGGGTCGTTGAGCTGGTCGTTCTTGTAATAGAACTCGATGATCGAGCGCGGCAGCTGCGTACCCTCTTCGAGGCCGAGCCGCGTGGCCAGCGAGCCGGCGGCCACGTTGCGCACTACGACCTCGAGCGGAATGATCTCGACCTCGCGGATGAGCTGCTCGCGCATGTTCAGGCGGCGGATGAAATGGGTCGGCACGCCGATGTCGTTGAGGTGCTGAAACACGAATTCCGAGATCCGGTTGTTCAGCACGCCCTTGCCGTCGATGATCTCGTGCTTCTTCGCGTTGAAGGCGGTCGCGTCATCCTTGAAGTGCTGGATCAGCGTCCCGGGCTCCGGTCCCTCGTAGAGGACCTTCGCCTTGCCCTCGTAGATGCGACGGCGGCGGTTCATAGGCGTGTACCGTGGTTTGAGGAAGTCCATGGGCCGTGACTCCAGGGCGACGAGAACGTTGTGCGGAATCCGCGGCGTGGCGACCTGACGGGAGGTCGGGCCGCGAGAGCACAACATTGCCGAAGGCCCTCGGCGACCGCCTGGCAAACTAGCCGAAGCGGACTTTCAGCACAACGCGTTGGCCGGGCTCCCGATCCCGCGCCGGCATCGGCCCGGTGGCGTGATCGGCCGCGCCGGGCGGCGTCGCCGGCCTGGCAGGCGATCGCGGCCCGGCGCCCGCCGGTGCCGTATCCTGAGGCGCGTCACACCGTCTTCGACGGGTAGCGGCAGAGATCGCGGATGGGGCATCGGGGGCATTCGGGCCGGCGCGCCTTGCAGATGTAGCGCCCGAACAGGATGAGCCAGTGATGCGCGTTGAAGCGGTAGGGCGCCGGCACGAGGGCCTCCAACCCGACCTGCACCTTGTCGGTGGTCGGTGCGACGACGAGGGGGATCCGGTTCGCGACCCGGAAGATGTGGGTGTCGACCGCGATGGTCTCCTCGCCGAAGGCGACGTTGAGCACCACGCTCGCGGTCTTCGTGCCGACGCCCGGAAGGACTTCGAGGTCGCGGCGCGCGCGCGGCACCACCCCGCCATGTTGCTCCACCAGGATGCGCGACAGGGCGACCACGTTCTTGGCCTTGGTGTTGAAGAGCCCGATGGTGCGGATGTAGCCGCGCACGGCGTCCTCGCCGAGGGCGACCATCTTATCGGGCGTATCCGCGATCGCGAAGAGCGGGGCGGTGGCCAGGTTCACGCTCCGGTCGGTCGCCTGCGCGGAGAGGACCACGGCCACCAGCAAGGTGTAGGGGTTGCGGTATTCCAGCTCCGCGCGGGGCTCAGGGTTGGCGGCGCTCAGCCGCGCGAAGATCTCACGCACGCTCGCGGCGTCGACGGGGCCGGGCGCGGTCTCGAGATGCGCCACGATCGGCCGGGCGAGCCTGCCTCCGACCGATGCATTCTTGATAGGGGACGACTTCCGGGCGGCCATCTGCGCGTTATATTGAGCCCATGGCGAGCGGCAACCTCTCTGCCCATCCGGATGGGCTCGATCCGAACACGATCGAGCGTCCCGTCTTCGCGGCGACGATCCGGCCGCATCAATCGCTCGGCCGAACGGGGTTCCGCGCGGTGATGGCGGGATGCTGCCTGGTCTCGGCCGCGACCTCGATCTGGTGCTGGCGCATGGGCTTCTGGCCGATCGCCGGGTTCTTCGGCCTCGACATGATCGCGCTCTACGCGGCCCTGAAGGTCAGCTTCCGGCGCGGACGCTCCTTCGAGGAGGTGATGATCTCGCAGCTCGAAGTGCTTCTCGCGCGGGTCAGCCATCGCGGCGAGCGGCGCGAATGGCGCTTCAATCCCCTCTGGACGAAGCTGACGACGGTGGAGGACGAGGAATACGGGCTCCAGCGCGTCACGTTGATCTCGCGTCGCGAGCACGTCGTGGTGGCCCGGGACGCCTCGCCGGACGAGCGCGCCCGCGTCGCCCAAGGTCTCACCCGCGCCCTGGCCGAGGTGAAGAAGGGCTATTGAGGCGAAAGCCACGCCGAGCGGAGGCGTGACGGGAGGCGCGCGAGGCTCCGACCTTCGGCTCCGGACCGCCTGGATCTGTCATCGGGATGTCGCGGGGTTCTGCTCCTTCGTTCGTTTTTGGGTTGACGGGTTTGGGCGCGGTGCGTATACCGCTGCTCATCGGCGCCGGCCGCGGAAGCGGCCCGGTCGCTGAAACGTCTCTTGG
>NZ_VZZK01000019.1 GCF_008806385.1 Methylobacterium soli | reverse complement strand
ATCAACGTGGCCGATCGTCCCAATGTTGCAGTGCGGCTTCGTGCGCGAAAACTTCTCTTTGGCCATCGTCTCTTTCCTGCGGCAAGGTCCGCTGCGGCGCGGACCTGAACGGTCGCCCTCAAGTCTGCGAGCCGGGCGAAAGGCGCGGACCGCTTAGAGGGTCGCCGTCCTTTGATCAAGGGGCAGCGCTCACGGAGCCCGGGCGCTGCGTGAAACGCCTCGGGCCGCGATCACTCGGCGGCCTTCCCGTATGCCTCGGGCGGTGGACAGCTGCACATCAGGTTGCGGTCGCCATAGGCATTGTCGACGCGGTTGACCGGCGGCCAGTACTTGTCGATCCCGAGGGTGCCGGCCGGGAAACAGGCGGCTTCGCGCGAGTAAGGCCGTTCCCAGGCTCCGATCAGGTCCTGCACCGTATGAGGGGCATTCTTGAGCGGGTTGTTCTGGCGATCCGACCGCTCCTCCTCGATCGCCCGGATCTCCTCGCGAATCGCCAGCATGGCGTCGCAGAAGCGGTCGATCTCGGCCTTGGTCTCGGATTCGGTCGGCTCGATCATCAGGGTGCCGGCCACGGGCCAACTCATCGTCGGCGGGTGGAAGCCGCAATCGATCAGGCGCTTGGCGATGTCGTCGACGCTGATGCCGGCGCTCTTCTGGAACGGCCGGACATCGATGATGCATTCATGCGCGACGCGGCCGTTCCGGCCGGCATAGAGGACCGGGTAGGCGGGCTCCAGGCGCTTGGCGATGTAGTTGGCGCTCAGGATCGCGATGCGGGTCGCCTGCGTCAGCCCGCGCCCGCCCATGAGCAGGCAATAGCTCCATGAGATCGGCAGGATCGAGGCCGAGCCGAAGGGTGCCGCCGAGACGGCGCCCTCCCCGCCCGTCTCCGGATGGCCGGGAAGGTGCGGGATGAGATGGGCCTTCACGCCGATCGGGCCCATCCCGGGGCCCCCGCCCCCGTGCGGGATGCAGAACGTCTTGTGCAGGTTGAGATGGCTCACGTCGGCGCCCACGGCGCCGGGCTGCGCGAGCCCCACGAGGGCGTTGAGGTTCGCCCCATCGAGATAGACCTGGCCGCCGTGGGCGTGGACGATGTCGCAGATCTCCCGCACCCCCTCCTCGAACACGCCGTGGGTCGACGGATAGGTGATCATGCAGGCCGCGAGGTTCGGCCCGTGCTGGGCGGCCTTGGCGCGGAAATCGTCGAGGTCGATATTGCCGTGCGGGTCGGCGCCGACCACCACCACGCTCATGCCGCACATCTGGGCGGAGGCCGGGTTCGTGCCATGCGCCGAGGACGGGATCAGGCAGATCGTCCGGTGCCCTTCCCCGCGGGCGAGATGATAGCCCCGGATGGCCAGGAGCCCGGCATACTCGCCCTGCGCGCCCGAGTTCGGCTGCATCGAGATGGCGTCATAGCCGGTGACGGCGCAGAGCTTGGCCGCCAGATCGTCGATCAGTTCGCGGTATCCCGCTGCCTGGTCCGCCGGCACGAAGGGGTGGATCTCCGAGAATTCTGGCCAGGAGATCGGCAGCATCTCGACCGTGGCATTGAGCTTCATCGTGCAGGAGCCGAGCGGGATCATCGCCCGGTCGAGGGCGAGGTCGCGGTCGGCGAGGCGGCGCATGTAGCGCGTCATCTCGCTCTCGGCCCGGTTCATGTGGAAGATCGGGTGGGTGAGATACTCGGAGGTGCGCACGAGGTCCTGGGGCAGCCGCGAACCGGGCCAGCCCTCATCGCAGGTCAGGTGCTCGCCGCCGAAGGCCCGCCAGACCGCCTGGATGATGTCGGGGCGGGTGCGCTCGTCCACCGTGATGCCGATGCGGTCGGCGCCGACCTTCCGCAGGTTCACGCCGTTCGCGACGGCATTCCCGAGGATCAGGCCCTGGAACGGGCCGACCTCGACCGTGATCGTGTCGAAGAAGGTCGCGGGCTGCACCGTGAAGCCGATCTGCGTCAGCCCTTCGGCGAGCCGCACCGCATCGCGATGCACCCGCTCCGCGATCGCCTTCAGGCCGCGCGGCCCGTGATAAACCGCGTACATCGAGGCGATGACGGCGAGCAGCACCTGCGAGGTGCAGATGTTCGACGTCGCCTTCTCGCGGCGAATGTGCTGCTCGCGGGTCTGCAGGGCGAGCCGGTAGGCGCGATTGCCCTTGGCATCCACCGAGACGCCGACGATGCGGCCGGGCAGCGCGCGCTTATGCGCGTCGCGGGTCGCCATATAGGCCGCGTGCGGGCCGCCATAGCCCATCGGCACGCCGTAGCGCTGCATCGAGCCGACCGCGATGTCGGCGCCCATCTCCCCCGGGGGCTTCAGCAGGGTGAGGGCCAGCGGATCGGCCGCCACCGCCGCCACGGCCCCGGCCTCATGCAGAGCCGCGATCGGTCCGGTGAAATCGTGGATCTCCCCGCAGACGCCCGGATACTGGAAGATCGCGCCGAACACCGCCGTCGGGTCGAGATCCGTGAAGGGGTCGCCGACGACGATGCGCCACCCGAGCGGCGCGGCGCGCGTCTTCAGCACCGCGATGGTTTGCGGCAGGCAATTCGCATCGACGAAGAAGGCATCGGCCCGCGTCTCCGCGCCGCGGCGGGCCATGCCCATCGCTTCGGCGGCGGCCGTCGCCTCGTCGAGGAGTGAGGCATTGGCGACGTCGAGCCCGGTCAGGTCGCAGACGAGGGTCTGAAAGTTGAGGAGCGCCTCGAGCCGCCCCTGGCTGATCTCCGGCTGATAGGGCGAGTAGGCGGTGTACCAGGCCGGGTTCTCGAAGATGTTGCGCTGGATCGCGGGCGGCATCGTGGTGCCGTGGTATCCCTGTCCGATCAGCGAGACGAGCAGCCGGTTCTTGTCCGCCGTCGCGCGCATGTGCTCGATCACCCGCCGCTCCGTCAGGGCGCGGCCGAAATCGAGCCGCTCGTCCTGACGGATATTTGCCGGCAAGGTCTCGTCGATGAGGCCCGGGAGATCGGGCGCGCCGACCACGGCGAGCATCTCGGAGATCTCCGCATGCGTCGGGCCGATGTGACGGCGATTGGCGAAATCGTAGGGGTCGTACCTGTCAGCGCTCATGGAAGGGTTCCGGCTCGACGTTGCGGCGGGTGGGCGGCGGGGAGGGCTGCGCCTGGAGCGAGCCCTCCGTCGCGACGCCCTACTTGGCGAAGGCGGCGTAGGCCGCCTCGTCCATGAGGCTGTCCAGCGCGCCCGGGTCGGCGAGGCGGATCCTGTAGAGCCAGCCGGCACCCTGCGGGTCGCCGCCGACGATCGTCGGATCGTCCACTACCGCCGGATTGACCTCGGTGACCTCGCCGGAGACCGGCGCGTAGACGTCGGAGGCCGCCTTGACGGACTCGACCACGGCCGCGCCTTCGCCCTTCTTCAGCGCGGCCCCGACCTTCGGGAGTTCGATGAAGACAAGGTCGCCGAGCTGCTCGGCGGCGTGGGTGGTGATGCCCACAGTGGCGATGTCGCCTTCAAGCTTCAGCCACTCGTGCTCCTCGGTGAATCTCAGCATGGTCCGTTCCTCAGGGATTGATCGGGGGTCAGCCGCGCTTGAAGCCGGCCGGGACGAAGGGAAGGCGGGTGACGGCGAGCGGCAGGCGCCGGCCGCGCACTTCGGCGAAGACCTGGCGGCCGGGCTCGGACAGGGCCGTCGGCAGGTAGCCCATGGCGACCGGCGCCTCGACGCTCGGCCCGAAGCCGCCCGAGGTGACGGCTCCGATGGGCTCAGCTTCGTCCAGATCCGCGAAGAGCGGGGCTCCCGCCCGAACCGGCATGCGGCCCTCCGGCCGGAGGCCGACGCGCAGCCGGGCCGGGCCGTCGGCGATCTCCCGCAGGATCCGCGCCGCGCCCGGGAAGCCGCCCGCGCGGGCGCCCACCTGCCGGCGCGCCGGCGAGACCGCCCAGGTCAGGCCCGCTTCGATCGGGCTCGTCCCGGGATCGATGTCGGAGCCGTGCAGGCACAGGCCCGCTTCGAGGCGCAGCGAATCGCGGGCGCCGAGCCCCACCGGCATAACCTCCGGGTGGGCGAGCAGCGTCTCGGCCACGAACGCCGCGGAATCGGCCGGAAGCGAGATCTCGAAGCCGTCCTCGCCGGTATAGCCGGATCGCGTCACGAGGGCCGGCACGCCGCCGACCGCCATCTCTCGCACATCCATGAAACGCATGGTCGCGAGGTCGGGGGCGAGTGGCGCCAGGACCGCTTCCGCCTTCGGGCCCTGCAGGGCGATCAGGGCGCGGGGCAGCATCTCGATGCGGATCGATTCGGGAAGGTGGGCGCGCAGATGCGCCGCGTCGGCCGCTTTCCGGGCGGCGTTGACGACGAGGACGAACCGGTCACCCAGATGAGCGATCATAAGGTCGTCGAGGATGCCGCCATCGACATCGGTGAGCAGCCCGTAGCGCTGCCGCCCCGGTTTCAGCCCGAGAATATCGGCGGGGATCAACGTCTCGAGGGCGCTCGCGACCGCGGCCGGATCCTCGGCCCGAAGGGCGATCTGGCCCATATGGGAGACATCGAAGAGCCCTGCCGCCGATCGCGTGTGGAGATGCTCCTTCAGTAGCCCGGCGGGGTATTGCAGCGGCATGTCGTAGCCCGCGAAGGGCACCATCCGGGCGCCGTGCAGCAGGTGCAGCGCGTGGATCGGCGTCCGTTCAGGCTCGCTCGAAGGCGGGAGGGTATGGGCAGCCGGAGCAACGGGCTCGACAGCATCTTCGTGCATCTGGATTCTCCACGACAGCCAGCATCGACACAGCTCGCGCGAGCCATGCCTTGCCCCCATCTGTCGCGGTTACCTGAGAGCTTCTCTCAACCGATTGTAGCGGTTGAGATTTCTCCTTCGGTGGACGCCTTGCGGCGCCTCTCTCCAGATTGTCCAACGATACGGTGATTGTGCCTGAGAGTTTCCGGGGGTGGTTGCTCCGTCGGCGCCATGGCTCGAACTGATCGGATGGATCTGCGCGGCCTGGGCTCTCCCGCATCGTCGTTTCGGACGCTGCAAGCCTGTCATGCTGCGGCGCATCGTGCAAGCGCGCTCCGCCTCCGACGCCAACGCTCACGCTGATTTGTCAGGTGACAGGCTCATGCCGCGGGGCGATGACCTTGCCGGATCAATGTCGCCTGTCCGGTCGACGTCGCCGCGCCGCAGCCTCTGCATCAGGCTTCCGAACGGAGCCCAATCGGTACGCAAGCGCACGAGGTTCGTGTCCTGGACCCTCCTGCACTCACGTTGTGGTGAGAAAACAACCGTTACTGAGCATCCAGCCCTGCGTTTCAGCCGCATGTGTGGCCCGGCGGGCATAGGGGACGTTCTGGCTGCGCCCTAAACTTAGCCGCATCATCCTCCGGCCTTCGGGACAGCAGACACATGATCAAGAAGCTTCTTCTCGCGAGCGCCGCCACGGCCCTCGTCGTCGGGTCCGCCCACGCCGCCGACCTGCCGCGCCGGGCGGAGCCGCCGCCGGTCTTCACGCCGATCCCGGTCTTCACTTGGACCGGCTTCTATGCCGGCCTGCATTCCGCCTACACCTTCACGGACCGTCAGCGCGTCAACACCATCGGCAACACCGCCGCGACCGCCGCGAACGTTGCGGCCGGGCGCCGGGTCCCCGCCGTGCTCACCACGACCGACGGCATCGCCAATATCGGTGGCGGCTTCGGCTACAATTATC
The DNA here is from genome assembly GCF_008806385.1 of Methylobacterium soli. Lineage (GTDB taxonomy): Bacteria > Pseudomonadota > Alphaproteobacteria > Rhizobiales > Beijerinckiaceae > Methylobacterium > Methylobacterium soli. Next base: position 103,942 of record NZ_VZZK01000019.1, on the reverse strand, counting down.
AGTTCACGCCGGGCTCGGGCTTCGTCATCGGCTTCGCGGCTGACTGGACCTGGACCGATCTGACCAAGAACCGCTTCGTGCTCGGCGCGCCCTTCCCGGGCACCGTGGCGCCGAACCCGGCCTCCTACCGCCAGAGCCTCGATTGGCTCGGCACGCTCAACGGCAAGGTCGGCTACGCCTTCGACCGGTTCATGGTCTACGGCCTCGGCGGCTTCGCCTACGGCAACGTCTTCTACGACGTGAACTTCTACACCCCCGGCAACGCCCTTCAGTTCGCGGGTCGCTATGACGACCTCGAGACCGGCTTCTCGTATGGCGGCGGCGTCGAGTGGGCGATCCCCACCGACAGCTTCCTGAACCGCTTCGCCATCGGCTCGCTGCTCGGCATCAAGTCCGAGGCCGTGACCCTCAAGGCCGAGTACCTTCACTACGACCTCGGCAGCCGCAACGTCCTCGTGGCCGCGATCCCGAATGTCGGCACCGGGTCCTACACGGCGCGCTTCCGCACCGAGGGCAGCATCGTCCGCGCGGGTCTGAACTACAAGTTCAGCGCCTACTAAGCGTCGGATCCCTTCGATCCTTGGATCGCGAAAGGGCGGGCGTCCGAGAGGGTGTCCGCCCTTCTTGTTTGGGCTCGGGAGAAGGCCCGCAATATTCTGTCGGCGCCGATGAAGCCGGTGGAGTCAGCCTGATGGGGGCGGCCGCCGTCGGGGCCTAGCTGTCGCCGGGCTCGGGGGGCAGGCGCCGCTCAAGGCAGCCGAAATCGAGGTCTCGCGCGCATCTCGACTGGGATTCAGGAGAGCAAACCGCGACCGGATCCGTCAACCGAAGCGGCCGGGCGCCGAACCGACGCTTTCCGGGGCTCGCCTCGCCGAAGCTTTTTACGGTCCGCGGCTGATCGCGCTTGCCGCGGTGTCGGCCGCACGCATCAGGGGCGGGCGATGTCTCTCACGTCTGCGCGAGCCGGCCCGATATCCAGCGCTCGGCCTCGCCGAGGTCGCGGAAGATGGGCTTGCGCGGGTCGTCGACGCACCCGAACCCGACTTCCAGGAACCACTTGCCCGCATCCGACTCGTGCCGATCCGAGAGACGCACCAGCACCGCGACGAGACGCTCGTCGTCGAACACCAATCGGCTCTCGGTGTCGTCGCTCCCCGTTTCGACCTGCGCGGGCTGGAGGCGAAGGGTCATGCGGCCGCCCGTTCGCCCAGATGTAGGTAATTGGCCTTGAACTCGGCCATGGCTTTCAGACGGGGCAGATTCAGGATCTTCAAGCGCTTGCCCCGCAGTTCGATCAACCCCTGCCGCCTGAGGTCCTGCAGCACGCGGTTCACGTGGACGTTCGACAAGCCTGTCGTATCGCCGAGATCGGCCTGCGTGATGGGCAACTCGTAACTGTCTTCGCCAGCAAGGCCAACTGCGCGCAGGCGCAGGAGAAGTTCACAGAACAGATGGGCGATGCGCTCGATGGCCGAGCGGCAGCCGACATTCACGAGCCATTCACGAAGCGTCGCCTCGTCCACGAGGCGCGCCAGGCGCAGCGAGCGGGCGACGCGCGGATGGTTCTCGAGGAGATCACTGGCCGTCTCGGGTGAAATCCGAACGATCGTGCAGGCCGAGAGCGTGGTGATCGTGTGATCCATCGTGTCGAGGAGCGCCACGTCGAGGTCGCACAGGTCCCCGGGCATGAGATAGGCCATGATCTGCCGCGCGCCACTCGCCCGCAACTTGTGCCGGCAGGCGATGCCGCTCATCACCAGGAACACGCCGTCCGGGGCGTCGCCCTCGCGGACGAGGTCGGTATGCGGGGGAACGACACGGGGATGGGCGCTGATCTGCGCCAGCATCGCGCGGTCCTCATCCGTCAGGGCGGTGAAGCACTCGAGCTTGCGGATGAAGGGATTGCTGGCATCGCCTGCCTGGCCCGCCCATCGCACCGGGGCGTCGAGGGCCGATCCGCCGCTCGCCGATGCACAGATCTCTTCGAGGAGCGCCACGATATCGGAGGGCAGAGCCGGCTTGGCAAGGCATGGCACGCCCTGCAATTCCTGCGCGCGCGGCTCGGTGAGCACCGCGTCCGCATGGATCAGGAAAGGGACGCCGCAACGGCGCAAAGCCGCGGTCAGGACGAGGCTGCTTTGATCCTTCAGCGGGAGCCCGAGGATTGCGACGGTCGGCACCTGTTGCCGAAGCAGCGCGAGGGCGTCGGCCGCGCTGGCGAATGGCCCGAGGACCCGGTAACCGGCATGCTCCAGAGCGTCCTTGAGGTCCACGGCTACCAAGGCATCGCGTTCGGTCAACAAGACTACGGGCGGCTGATTCATCAATCCCTGCTGACTACCCGACGAACGGTCTGCCTATCGCGATCATGCCTCGCGAAGATTAGGAACGGAAGTTGTAAACATAGAATGTTATCCGAGCAACCGATCCTGATGCCCGGTGTGGTTTCAAACGGTCGAATAGCGCCCAAGCGACCGCTTAATTTAACCCATGTTGATTTGTGACCGATCATATTCATTCCTATGACATCGCGCGCAGGTCGATCGCGCAGAGGCGAAAGGCAAGGCAGCGTCCGCTCTTGCCTCAAGGGAAGCAAAAATCGGTTTCAAGGCCGAAATGCTGTGAGCCAAACCGACCGCAGTAGATCGTGGCGAGCGAAGATTATGGGCTCTTGCGAAGATGTCTTGAATTTAGCGGGCCAACTCTGTATCAGATTTTGATCATTGCTAGGGTCCATGGCGGGTATCTCTACTTGCTGCGAAGCAGTGTTGGCTCGCGCACTCGGAAAAGCTTGATTGGCCGGATCGCGATCGGATTGGCCGACCCGGAAAGAATGGTACGAGCGGCGCCGGGTCTCCTCGGCTATGCCTGAGTTTCCGACGACCCCATCATCCAAGGTCCCGGCGCTGCCGCCGCATTCCTTCCGGCAAGCCGAAGCCGGCGCGTCACGGGCTTGGCCGGGCGCGGGACCGGCCGGCGGACGAACCTGCCGAGCCGCATGGACAAGCTGGTCGTCGCAGGCGCAATTCTGTTGCTGATCGCGCTGGGGTCGATCCCCCTGCCCGCTCACTGTCCTCTGCTGCGCGCGGCGCCCGAGCCGCGCGGAGACCGGCGCGGCGCCTTTGCGGTTCGGGGAGACGGAGGTATCACGGGCACGAACCCGACCCATGCCAACGCTGTCCGCGCCGTCCTGATCACCGACCCGTCCCCGAGGAGGCGGCCGTCCGCGGCCGAGTCGACCATGCGCCGTCACCGCCACGCCAAGATCATCGCCACCGTCGGGCCTGCCAGCTCCTCGCCCGAGATGCTGCACGCCCTGTTCCTGGCCGGCGTCGACACCTTCCGGCTGAATTTCAGCCACGGCACTCAGGCCGATCATGCCAAGGTCCATGCCGCGATCCGCGCTCTGGAGCATGAGATCGGCCGCCCGATCGGCATCCTTCAGGACCTGCAGGGCCCGAAGATCCGCGTCGGCACGGTGGCGGGCGGCCGCCTCGACGTCGTGCCCGGCGAGGTCATCCGCTTCGTCCTCGATGGCGACGAGGGCGACAAGGGCGCGATCCCGCTGCACCATCCCGAGATCTTTGCTGCCGTCGCCCCGGGTCAGGAACTCCTGATCGACGACGGGCGCGTGCGCGTGAAGGTGGTCGGCCTCACCCAGGACAGCATCGATGCGGAGGTGGTGATCGGCGGGGTCATCTCGAACCGCAAGGGCGTCAACCTTCCGGGCACGCTCCTGGACCTCTCGCCGCTCACCGCGAAGGACCGGGCCGACCTTGCCTTCGGGCTCGAACTCGGCGTCGACTGGGTGGCGCTCTCCTTCGTGCAGAAGCCGGCCGACCTGATCGAGGCCCGGGCCCTCATCGGAGACGGCGCCGGCATCATGACCAAGGTCGAGAAGCCGCAGGCGCTGGAGCGGATCGACGATATCATCCGGCTGTCCGACGCAGTGATGGTCGCGCGCGGCGATCTCGGCGTCGAGATCCCGCACGAGGACGTGCCTGGCCGCCAGAAGGAGTTGATCCGCGCCTGCCGCCTCGCGGTGAAGCCCGTCGTCGTGGCGACGCAGATGCTCGACTCGATGGTGTCCGCCCCGACTCCGACCCGGGCCGAGGCCTCGGACGTGGCCACCGCGATCTACGACGGCGCGGACGCCGTCATGCTCTCGGCCGAGTCCGCCACCGGCCGCTTCCCCGTCGAGACGGTCTCCATGATGGCCCGCATCATCTGTCGGACGGAGGAGCATAAGCTCTACCGGTCCCTGATCAGCGCCTCGGAGCCCGGCGAGGAGGAGACCCCGCCCCACGCGATCGCGACGGCGACGGCCGGCCTCGCGGATGCCGTCGGGGCGGCGGCGATCGTCGCCTACACGCTCAGCGGGACGACGGCCGCCCGCGTGGCGCGCAAGCGGCCCGCGGTTCCGATCCTGGCGCTGACGCCGGATCTCGGGACCTCTCGGCGGCTCTGCCTCCTCTGGGGGGCGCACAGCGTCCGGGCGGATGAGGTGAGCTCCTACGAGGAGATGGTGACGAACGCGGTCGCCCATGCGGTGGAGGAGGAATTCGCCAAGCCCCACGATCTCGTGGTCGTGGCGGCCGGCATTCCCTTCGCGGTCGCGGGGAACACCAACAACATCAGGCTCGCCCAGGTCTGACGCCGGCTCGGGAATTCGGCCGCTCTCCGCTGGAGAGCGCGTCACGAAATTGACTTGAGGTCGTTCCCGATTGCAGCCCGCTCGGGAACGGCTTCAATGGCCCTTGCGGGCCCGAGCCCGTCGGGCGGCCGCGGCCGGATAAGGGCCCGGCCCGACACCCCGCGCGCCTCACACCAGCCTCGACGGACAGCCAGCCATCGGCGGCATATCGCCGAGCCGAATGCGCCCGCTCGGCATTCCCGCATCCGATCAAAAGGGTTCTTTCGGTGATGGGGCCGGAGCTCATCCGTGCTGCCAGGCAGCCGCTGTTCGTCCACCGGGCCTGTGAAAAGGCACCGGAGAAATTTTGGAACAGTTTTTCTCGCGGTGCCGTTCCTCGGATTAGAGCTTCGAAAACGCAGAGTGGAATTCAGAAAAGACGAGACAAATTCCTTCTACATGGATTATATGCCATGTATCGGTTGGCATAAATAGCAGCAAAAATTCCTGCCTCTACATCGGTTAAGCGCGAGCCAGCCCTGATTTCATAATCATCTTTCATGTCATCAGCCTCGGATCATATGATTTCGTGGGCTCTTTTAGTGTGTCGAAATAACAAAAGATAAATATACTTTTGCTGTGCAGTTTTGACGCGGTTGTGCATTGCAGCAAAAGTGTTTACCAATAACGCAAATCGCGGCTTGAGAGCGGGTTATCCTGAGTCTCAACCGTCTTATGCTCGCCTTCGACTGGCGAGATATCTTTTTTCGCTTGCCGGATGGCCGCTCGGCGGTCTGACGACAAGTCATGCCGGAGATATCGATGCCGCAGAAGCTTGCCGCAGACGTTGGGGCTGCGTCCGATCGTGCATCGCAGGCCAGCCGCCAGAGGACCCAGACGCGGATTGTCCGGATCTCCTCGTACTCGGTCGCGGGTGTGCTGGCCGTCCTGATGACCACCGCGACGCTGCCGCCGCTCCTCGCCGATCAATCGGACCGCGCCGTCATCAACGCACCGATCACGCTCCTCACGGCGCCGATTACCGGCGAGGTCATCGACCTTCTCGGCCGCGTGGGACAGCGGCTCGAACCCGGACAGGCGGTGGCCTACCTGCATAATGGCCGCGTCGACCGAAGTACGTTGATCGGCCTCGACAGCAAGGTCGATGAGCTTGAGGGCTCCCTCGTCGCAGCACGCGAGAAGAAGGACTCGGATCTCCGCTATGTCGCGGCACTGGACGGCGAGATCCGCCAGCAGACCGAGCAGATGATCGCGCGCCTCCAGGGTGAGGTCGCCGAAGCCCGCGCGCGGGTGTCGTCGGCCGATGCGGAAGGCCAGTCGACGAAGGCCGTGGTCGATCGTCAGCAATCCATGGTCGACCGGAACACCGCCAGTATCGATCTCCTCCGCCCGACCCAGCACAAGCTCGAGGCGGCCCGCTTCGACAAGGACGCCGAGACGGCGAAGCTGAACCAGAAGCTTGCGCAGCTCGAGGGTGTCAGGAAGGGCGTCTTCGTCGGCAACGAACTGAACAGTCTCGCGGTCCTCGCCCAGAAGCGTCGCGACCTCGCCTTCGATGCGCAACGCCTCGCGATCGAGGAAAGCCAGCTCGCCGCGAGCCTCAAGGCACAGAGGACGCTCCTCGGCGCGGAGAAGAAGCGCCTGGACAGCCTCACGGACGCGCAGATGCGGGCCATGAACGGTGGCGTCGTGATGAATCTGGGGGTCGCGCCGGGCCGGCACGTCAATCCTGGCGATTCCGTCGCAACGCTGATCGATTGCGACCAGGCCTTCGTGGTCGGCATCTTCTCGTACCGTCAGGCACAGGATCTTGCGGTCGGCACGCCGGTTCGGATCTCCGGATCGAACCCGGACGGCCCTCGCCGGGGCACGGTCAGCGAGATCCTTCCGAAGACGAGCGACAAGACCGACGAGCAATACGCTGTCCCGTTTCCGCAGACGGAGCGGCGCGAGATGTACGTCCTCGTCAGCCTCGACCGCGACCAGCCGGCCCGCCCGGCGGCGAGCGTGCTCGCGCCGACCCAGAGCAGCCCCTGCTCGGTCGGCCAATGGGTGACGATCACCCGCGAGAACAGCTGGCTGCCCTCTGCCTCGGTGGCGTGGAGGACGGTCGCGGACGGCGTGTCCGGCAAGGAGGTGGGCAACGCCCTCAACGCCGTCGCGGGCGGTGTGTCGAGCGCCTCCGCGGCCGTCCTGCGCGGCGTCACCTCACCGGAAGCGAAGGACGCATGGGGCGCCGTCTCCAGCGGAGCGGTCCGCACCGCGGGCCTCGTCGCGAACGGTGTCTCGGCGCTCGTCGAGAAGGTTACGGCTCCGAAGATCACGGTGCCGGCGCAGGGCAAGGAACAGGATGGGCGTCGCGCAGAGAACGGCCGTTGATCGGCCGCATCGGTCTCGGCCTCCTCGCGCTCGCCGTGGTGGCCCGGTCGGCTGAGGCCGAGCCGGTGCCCGCTCGGGAAACCCTGGCGCACGCGCTCTGTTCAGCGCTCGCGTCGGCCGTCGATGCAGCGGGCGGCGACAAGGCCGGCCCGGTCTTCCTGGTAAGCTACGCGCCAGGACCCGACCGACAGGAACTGCCGCCGGCCCTGCACCAATCGGCCTTCACCTACGACAACGCGCTCGCCGCCATCGCGCTGACGGCGTGCGGCGGACGCGAGCGGGCCCGACGGATCGGGGACGCGTTGCTGCACGCCCTCGCGCAGGATCGGACCTTCCACGACGGCCGCATCCGAAACGCCTACCGGGCAGGCCCCCTCGACGCTGGCCCCCCTGCCCTGCCGGGCTGGTGGGATGCACGGCAGAATCTCTGGGCCGAGGACGCGTATCAGGACGGGACGGCGACCGGGAACGTGGCCTGGGCGGCGCTCGCGCTTCTGACCCTCGATCAGGACGCGCCCGACCGGCGCTACCGCGCGGGAGCGGAGCGAATGCTCGGCTGGATCATCGCCAATACCCGCGATGAACGCGAGCCCGCGGGCTTCTCCGGCGGATTCGATGGCTTCGACCCGTCCCAAACGAAGCTCGCCTGGAAATCGACGGAGCACAATCTCGACATCCATGCGGTCGCGGCCTGGCTCGGGCGCCTGAACGGCAGCGCCGAGAGCCGCGAGGCGGCCCGCCTCGCCCGAGGCTTCCTCGACGCCGCCTTCGCGGAGGGGCCTGGTCTGTTCCGCCTCGGGACGCGGCCGGACGGACGCCTGCAGACGCTGGACCATCTGGCACTCGACACGCAGCTCTGGCCACTTCTCGGCGTGGCGACGCCGCCGAATGCGTGGCGCCGCGCGGTGGCGGGCGCGCAGGAGCGTCTCGCGGTCCCGGGCGGCTTCGACTTCAACGAGGATCGCGACGGGCTCTGGGTGGAGGGGACGGCACAGGCCGCCCTGACCCTGAGGGCGCTGGGGCGCATTGAGGATGCGAGGCCGCTCCTTGCCACGCTCTCCGGCCAGATCGCGCCGTCCGGATATCTGTTCGCGGCGCGTGAGCCCCGCATCACCACCGGCATCGCGGTCGGCCCGGCGAGCGCCGAGCCGGATTTCTTCTATCACCGGCGCCCGCATCTCGGCGCCACCGCCTGGGGGGCACTCGCGGCCCTGGGCTGGAATCCCTTCACCGGACGGAGCGTGGATTAGGCGTCATGTTTCCCTCATCCCCCGACGTCTCCGCGGTCCTGACGACCGATCTCGGCATCCTGCTCGGCCTGCTCGTCATGGCGGCATTGCTCGATCGCGCGAGCGCGGCGGCCCGCATCCTGTTCGGATCCGCGACCGCAACCCTGATCCTCTGCTACGCCGCATGGCGCTGGCACGACACCCTGCCGCGCTTCGAGCCCGGCCTCGATCACCTCTGGCCCTACCTGTTCTTCTCCTTCGAGATGGTGGCCATCCTCTACACGCTGATGTCGATCGTGATCCTGTTCCGCTTCAAGGATCGCTCGGCGGAGGCCGACCGCGAGGAGGCACGCCTGAAGGAGAACGGCGATTGGCCAGCCGTCGACATCTTCATCTGCACCTACAACGAGCCCGAGGAGGTCGTGGAGAAATCGATCATCCCGGCGCTCGCGGTCGATTACCCGAACGCGACGGTCTGGGTCTGCGACGACACGCGCCGCGGCTGGCTCAAGGCCTATTGCGAGCGGGTCGGAGCGAACTACATCACGCGGCCCGACAACAAGGGCGCCAAGGCCGGCAACCTCAACAACGCGCTCGCCCACACCGCGGCCCGCACGAATGCGCCGATCATCCTCGTCCTGGACGCGGATTTTGCGGTGGCGCCGAACATCCTGCGCCGCACCGTCGGGCTCTTCCACGATGAGCGGGCGGCGGTGGTGCAGACGCCGCAATTCTTCTTCAACGCGGACCCGATCCAGCACAACCTGATGGCGGCGGAGGCCTGGGTCGACGACCAGCGCATCTTCTTCGACGTGTTTCAGCCGGCCAAGGACGCGTGGGGCTGCGCCTTCTGCGTCGGCACCTCCTTCCTGGTTCGGCGCGACCGGGTGACGGAAGCGGGCGGCTTCCCCCACGATGCGATCTGCGAAGACATCAACCTGACCTACACGCTGATGCGCGACGGCTACGAGACGCATTGGCTGAATGAGCGCCTGAGTGCTGGTCTCTCGGCGGAAGGATTGCCGGAATACATCACCCAGCGCACTCGCTGGTGCCTCGGCACGATGCAGGTGGCGCTCCTGCGGGTGGGACCGTTCCTCGGACGGAACTACACGCTGATGCAGCGTCTGCACTACCTGCACGGCGTCCTGAACTGGCTGTGCAAGCCGTTCATCGTCCTGATGCTCGTGGCGCCGTCGATCTACTGGTTCTTCGACATGCCAGCCTTCTACGCCGACTATCTCTCCTTCCTGCGCTACGGCCTGCCCGCCTTGATGGCCCTGTGGATCTACAGCAGCTGGGTCTCCGGCGGGCGGACGCTGCCCCTGTTCATGGAGGTGACCCACACCATGACGGCGCTCGCCATCACCTTGACGTTGATCTCGGCTGCGATCCGCCCCTTCGGCCGGCCGTTCAAGGTGACGGACAAGGGCGGCGACCGCTCCGTCTCGATGGTGCGCTGGCGGATGGCCGCCGGGTTCGGGGCGATCTCGCTCCTGTCGGCCGGCTCGATCATCTGGTCGTTCGTCTCGCCCTCCGGCGCGAGCGAGATTTCGCCGATCGATTACTTCAACCTTCTATGGGCCGGGGTGGCGATGCTGTTCACCTTCGTGGCCTTCCTGGTCTGCTTCGAGCGGCCCCGCGAGCCGGAAGCCTTCCGCATCGACGAATCGAGCTGGATCGGCCTGGAGGGGACGGCCCATGCCTGCACCATCACCCGAATCGGCATGGACTCGGCGGTGCTGCAGCTTCCCGCCACCGCGCCGCCCCTCGTGCCTGGATTGCCCATGCATCTCTATATCGAGAGCGCCGGCTGGGTGGCTGCCCATGTCGATCGCCGCGACGGCGATGCGGTGAGCCTCGGCCTCGAACCGGAACCGGCGCAGCGCGAGGCCCTCATCCTCCGTCTCTTCACGACCGCCGTCGATCCGATCGCCAGAACGGCGAGCCTCGGCATCGCCCTGCGGGGACTCGCCCAGCGCTGCTTCCACGCAGCTTAGCCCGGCATTCCATCGCATTGTCTGAGATAACCTTGCGGAGAGCATCGGAGATCTACGAGCCGTGCCGGTCCTGCTCGGGCACAGGAAGACTACTGCATCCCACTCCTCGCCTTGATCACGCGTGCGTGATCCGGGCCACGAGCCGGCAGGTCCAGGCGATATTCCAGGCGAAGGGCGAGACCGTCTTCGGATTCACGCGATCGCAGGTTCGCCGGACGGGCTCTGGAACGCACGGATGAAAGTACCCCGAGGCGGTCTCAAGGGGGGCCTAAGTCGTGATCCGTGCAGGAAAATCGAGTGGAGCGGGTACCGGGAATCGAACCCGGGTATTCAGCTTGGAAGGCTGCTGCTCTACCATTGAGCTACACCCGCGCGAGGGCCGGATAGCACGGCCCCGATGGCTTGAGAAGGCGGATCGGCCGGGGCGCGACAACAAAAAGGCGACCCGGAGGTCGCCTCGAACATGGAACATTTCATGAACGATGTTTGGTGGGGGAAGTAGGACTCGAACCTACGAAGCTTACGCAGCGGATTTACAGTCCGCCCCCTTTGCCGCTCGGGACATTCCCCCAAACTGCGGCCTCTCGGCCGCGTGCGAGGCCCTTATGGTGAGGGGGGAGGCGGGTGTCAACCGGGCGGGGCCGGATCATTCCGACGGTGCGAGATCGCAGATCCGAAGCTGGGCCCGCTCGGCCCCGCGCCAGCGGTCGCAGGACAGCGTTCCGGCCAGGTGGAACTCCCGGCCGATGCCGTTGAGTACCGCCTGGCCGACGGGGCCCTGCGCGGCCCGGAACGCGATGGCGCCGATCGCCTGGCCGTCGCGGCTGCGCAGGCGGGCGCGGACATGGCCGTTCCCGACGATCCCGGCATCGACGACGCGGTGGCGCGGCAGGGCGAAGACGGGCTCCGGCGCGCCCTGCCCGAAGGGGCCCGCACGCTGGATCAGCCGCACCGTCTCGGCGGTGGCGCCGCCGGCGCTGACGGTGCCGTCGAGGAGCAGGGCCTCGACCGCGCGGGCATCGTGGACGGCCTCGGCCAGGGTCTCGCTCAGGAAGGCCTGGAACCGGGCGAGGTCGGCGGTCAGGATCGTGGCGCCGGCCGCCATGGCATGGCCCCCGCCCTTGAGGGCGAGGCCGGCCTCAACGCAGGCCCGCACCGCCCGGCCGAGATCGGCGCCCAGGATGGAGCGGCCCGAGCCCACGGCCTTGCGGTCGGGGCGGAGCGCGAAGGCGAAGGCCGGCCGGCCGAAGCGCTCCTTGAGCCGCGCCGCGATCAGCCCGACGATGCCGGGATGCCAGTCGGGGGAGGCCGCCACGAGGACCGGCCGGTCCGGATCGAGGCTGAGCGCGTGGTCCATCTCGGCTTCCGCCGCCGCGACCGCCTCCGCCTCGATCGCCTGCCGCTCGCGGTTCAGCCGGTCGAGCTCGGCCGCGATGCGGGCGGCCTCGGCCGGATCGTCCGTGGTGAGGAGGCGCGCCCCGAGGGAGGCGTCGCCGATGCGCCCGCCCGCATTGATCCGCGGGCCGACGAGATAGCCGAGATGCCAGGCCTCCGGCGGCTCCTCGAGGGAGGCGGCGTCAAGGAGCGCGGCGAGGCCCCGGCGCCCGCGGGCGCGCATCACGGCGAGCCCCTGCACCACGAAGGCGCGGTTGAGGCCGACGAGCGGCACCACGTCCGCCACCGTGGCGAGCGCCACGAGATCGAGGGAATCCGCGAGCGCCGGCTCGGGGCGGCTTAGCCCAAACAGCCCGTCCCGGCGCAGGCGCCGGTTGAGCGCCACGAGGGTGAGGAAGACGACCCCCGCCGCGCAGAGATGGCCGAGGCCCGAGAGGTCGTCGAGGCGGTTCGGGTTCACCACCGCGCGGGCCGGCGGCAGCACTTCCGGCGCCCCGTGGTGATCGAGCACGATGACGTCGAGGCCGAGCGTCCGAGCGAGGGCCAGGGGCTCGTGGCCGGCGGTGCCGCAATCGACCGTGACGAGGAGGCTCGCCCCCTCCCCCGCGAGGCTGCGCATGGCGGCCTCGTTCGGGCCGTAGCCCTCGGTGATCCGGTCCGGGATGTGGATGCGGGTCGGCACCCCGAGGCTCCGCAGGTAGCCGGCGAGCAGGGCGGCGCTCGCGGCCCCGTCCACGTCGTAATCGCCGAACACCGCCACGGATTCGCTCCGGCGCACCGCCTCCGCGAGACGGTCGACCGCCGCCTCCATGTCGAGGAGGCAGTCGGGGTCCGGCATCAGGTCGCGCAGGCGCGGGCGCAGATGGGCCTCGGCCCCTGCCGGCAGGATGCCGCGGCCGGCCAGCACCCGGGCCAGGAGGTCCGGCAGCCCGTAGGCCTGGGTCATGGTCGCCGCATAGGCCTGGAGGGCCGGCTCGGCGCAGCGATCGCGCCAGGGCCGTCCGAGCACCGAGGCGGTGACGTCCAGGAAGGCGCGCGGCTGAGGGATGACGGATGCGGCTGACACGGGGGCGATCATAGCCGGATCGGCGGCGGAACGCTGCCGCCCGGATGCGACACCTGCGTGGCGCGGAGCGCGGAGCGCGGAGCGCGGGGCCGAGCCGCACGGGCTGCACGGGCGGCTCGGCCCCCTGCCCTGCCGGGCCCCGTCCTGCGCCCTCCAGCGCCGCGCCTCGCGAACGGAAACGGGGCCGGCGTCGACTGCCCGCCCCGTTTCCGTCCGCGACCGGGGCGCGTCGGCGCCCCGGCAATCTCGGCTCAGAGGTTCTTGAGGATCGAGTCGACGACCTTCTTGGCGTCGCCGAACAGCATCATGGTGTTGTCGCGGAAGAACACCTCGTTCTCGACGCCGGCATAGCCCGAGCCCATGCCGCGCTTGATGAACAGCACGGTCTTGGCCTTCTCGACGTCGAGGATCGGCATGCCGTAGATCGGCGAGGCCTTGTCGGTCTTGGCGGCCGGATTGGTGACGTCGTTGGCGCCGATCACGAAGGCCACGTCCGCCTGCGGGAACTCGCCGTTGATGTCCTCGAGCTCGAAGACCTCGTCGTAGGGCACGTTCGCCTCGGCCAGCAGCACGTTCATGTGGCCCGGCATACGGCCCGCGACGGGGTGGATGGCGTATTTCACGTCCACGCCCTCCTTCTTGAGCATGTCCACCATCTCGCGCAGCGAGTGCTGGGCCTGCGCCACCGCCATGCCGTAGCCCGGCACGATGATCACGCGCTCGGCATTCTTCATGATGTAGGCCGCGTCGTCGGCCGAGCCCTGCTTGACCGGGCGCGTCTCCACGGCACCGGCGGGGCCCGCGGCGGCATCGCCGCCGAAGCCGCCGAGGATGACCGAGAAGAACGACCGGTTCATCGCCTTGCACATGATGTAGGACAGGATCGCACCCGAGGAGCCGACCAGCGCGCCGGTGATGATCAGCGCGAGGTTGCCGAGGGTGAAGCCGATCCCGGCCGCGGCCCAGCCCGAATACGAGTTCAGCATCGAGACGACGACGGGCATGTCGGCGCCGCCGATCGGGATGATGAGGAGCCCGCCGAGCGCGAAGGACAGGAGCACGATCAGCCAGAAGATGGCCTTGCTCTCGGTGCCGATGAAGATCGCGATCAGGACCACGAGGGCGATGCCCAGCGCGATGTTGATGGCGTGCCGCTGGGGCAGCATGATCGGCTTGCCGGACATGCGGCCGTCGAGCTTCGCGAAGGCGATGACCGAGCCCGTGAAGGTGATGGCCCCGATGGCGACGCCGAGCGCCATCTCGAACAGCGATTCCTTGTGGATGTGGCCGTTCTCGAGGATGCCCACCGCCTGGGGGGCGTAGAGGGTGGCCGCCGCGCCCGCGACCGCCGCGAGGCCGACGAGGGAGTGGAAGGCCGCGACGAGCTGCGGCATCGCCGTCATCGGCACGCGCTTGGCGATGACCGCGCCCGCGCCGCCGCCGATGGCGAGGCCCAGGATGATCAGGGCCCAGGCCCCGACGCCCGCCGGCGGATGGCCGACGAGGGTGGTCAGCACGGCAAGCCCCATGCCGATCATGCCGTAAAGGTTGCCCTGTCGCGACGTGGTCGGGTGCGAGAGCCCCCGCAGCGCCATGATGAACAGGACGCCGGAGACGATGTAGAGGAGGGCGGAGACGTTCTGGGACATCGTCTCAGGCCTTCTTCTTGTACATGCCGAGCATGCGCTGCGTCACGAGGAACCCGCCGAAGATGTTCACGCTGGCGAGGATGATGCCGACGAAGCCGAAGAAGCGGGCCCAGCCGGTGCCGTGCTCGAGATAGGGCACGCCGGCGGCCAGGATGGCGCCGACGATGATCACGGACGAGATCGCGTTGGTGACCGACATCAGCGGGGTGTGCAGCGCCGGGGTCACCGACCAGACCACGTAGTAGCCGACGAAGATCGCCAGCACGAAGATCGCGAGCTGGAACACGGTGGGGTCGACGGCGCCGTGGGTCACGGCGCTGACGCCGTGACCGAGGCCGTCCGCGATGGAGGTGGCCTGGTCGGCGGCGCGGCGGGCCGCCTCGGCTGCGGCGCGGGCGGTATCGGCGAGCACGCGGGTCTGATCGACCGCCTGATCGGGAGGGAGGGTTGCCATCGGAGTCTCCGGCGAGATCAGGCTGCTTTGGGCTGGAAGGAGGCGTGCACGACGTCCCCGTCACGGGTGAGGTTCGTGGCCTTGACGAGCTCGTCGTCCCACTTGATCGCGAGCGCCTTCGCCTCCTTGTCGATCAGGGTCTCGACGAAGGCGAAGAGGTTGCGCGCGTAGAGGCTCGACGCGGTGGCGGCGAGGCGCCCCGGCACGTTGAGGTGCCCGACGATCTTCACGCCCTTGTCGGTGGTGACGACCTCGCCGGCCTTGGCGCCCGCGACGTTGCCGCCGCGCTCGACGGCGAGGTCGATCAGGACGGAGCCCGGCTTCATCGCCGCGACCATGTCCTCCGAGACGAGCTTCGGGGCCGGCCGGCCGGGAATCAGCGCCGTCGTGATGACGATGTCCTGCTTGGCGATGTGGGTCGCCACCAGTTCGGCCTGCTTCTTCTGGTACTCGGCCGACATCTCCTTGGCGTAGCCGCCCGCCGTCTCGGCCTGCTTGAACTCGTCGTCCTCCACGGCCACAAACTTGGCGCCGAGGGATTCGACCTGCTCCTTGGTGGCGGGGCGGACATCCGTCGCGGTCACCACCGCGCCCATGCGGCGGGCGGTGGCGATGGCCTGGAGGCCGGCGACGCCGACGCCCATCACGAAGACGCGCGCGGCCGGGACCGTGCCGGCGGCCGTCATCATCATCGGCATGGCGCGGCCATATTCGGCGGCCCCGTCGACCACCGCACGGTAGCCCGCGAGGTTCGCCTGGGAGGAGAGGACGTCCATCACCTGGGCGCGGGTGATGCGGGGCATCAGCTCCATCGCGAAGCTGCTGATGCCGGCATCCGCCATGGCCTTCAGCTCGGCCTCGCGGCCGTAGGGATCCATGATCGCCACGACCGCGGCGCCCTTCTTGAAGTTCCCGAGTTCCTCGGCGCCCGGGCGGCGCACCTTCAGGACGAGGTCGGCCTCACCCGCGGCCGCCTCGGCGCTCGGCACGATGCTGGCGCCGGCCGCCTCGTACTCGGCATCCGGAACGCCGGCCTTGAGGCCGGCGCCCGACTGCACCACGACCTCCGCGCCGAGGGCCTTGAACTTCTTGACCGTCTCCGGCACCGCCGCGACCCGCGGCTCCGCGGGATCCGCCTCCGACAGCACAGCGATGCGCATTCAGGAATTCCCCTTCGATTGACCGCCAACGAATGCGCGAATCTTCGCGACGTTTCGAGGTGGGTGGCCCGGTTGATCTGATGGAAACGCGTCTCTTGTAACCTGAGGTCGCCCCTGACCTTAATCCGTTCGGGTCGAGGGCGACACCAACCTCAGGCGAAAGCCAGATAAAGTGCCAGGAGTACGGCGACGACGAACGGCGCCTTCCACCCAATGGCGGGCGCGAAGGCGCCGACTGCGCCGGCCACGCTCGAGAGCACCACGCCGAGAATCGCCGTCAGCCAGGCTTCCCGGATGCCGCCGACCGCGAGGGCGAGAACCCAGCAGATCACCACGCCGGTGGCGATCTCGACGAAGCGAACGAAGCCGCGATACGTCTGCTCGTGCGTCTGTGCATCCATTGCCGGGCTGTAGGTCACCCCGGATACGGTCTTCGTATCAGCCATCGCGCGCTCGTTCCCTTGACATCGTCATGCTTGGTCCCGAGCGGATTTAGCGCAAGCCTCGACGGCTCGCAATCAGCAGACCGGCGGCTGATTTCGTATGGCTCAGTTTCTGGTATACCAGAGCCGTTGTCCAGCGCCTTCACGCCTTTGCGGGCTGAGAAATTTTGGGTTTTCGCCGCCGTCTCGGACTTTCGTGGGGGGACGGCGCCCGGACGCCCGCGCCTCAGCGCGGCAGCGGGAGCCCGGCCGCGCTCAGCGCCTCGCCTTGCCGAGTCGCGAGGGCATCGAGGGAGAAGCTCTCGATCTCGGCCTCGAACAGCCTGTGGTAGTTCAGCTCCGAGCGCAGGTGCAGGAACACGGCGCCGAGACCCACCGCGGCCCGGTCCATGAAGACGAATTCCTGCGGCACCGTCACGGGGCCGCGCGCCTTGAGCGCCTGGTGCACCTCGAAGGCCTGGCGCCGGCCATACTCGCCGGGCTTGACCCCGTCCGCCACCGTGCGAGTGCGGTCCTCCAGGAGCGGCCCGTAGATGAAGCGGGCCCAGATGTTGAGGATGTCGATCAGCTCTCGGTTCAGGTTCTTGAAGCCCCAGACCTCGTAGGCGTGGACGATGCGCGGCTCGTCCCCGGTGAGGAGGCCGCGATAGAGATCGACGACGCCTCCGACGAAGCGCGGGTGGAAGATGCGCACGCAGCCGTAATCCAGCAGGTTGATGCCCTGCGCCTCGCCGCCCTCCCGGAACACCGTGTAATTGCCCAGATGCGGATCGCCGTGGATGACGGCGGCCCGGCTGAAGGGATGCCACCACGCCTTGAACATCGCCTGGGCGATGCGGTTGCGGATCTCGACCGGCGATTCGGCGAAGCCGAGGATGCGCTCGCCCTCGAGCCAGCCGAGGGTCAGCAGGCGCTTGGTCGAGAGCTCCGGATAGACCGCCGGCACCCGCACGGCGTCGACGTCCTTGAGGACTGCACCGTAGAGGGCGGCGTGCTTGGCCTCGCGGGCATAATCCAGTTCCTCGCGCACGCGGGCGCCGATCTCCTTGGCGATCTCGCGGGTGTCGAGCCAGGAATTCATGCGCCGGTGCAGGGCGAAGGCGACCTCGAGCTGCTTCAGGTCGGCCTCCACGGCCGATTGCATGTCCGGATATTGCAGCTTGCAGGCGAGATCCGTCCCGTCGAGGGCGGTCGCCCGATGGACCTGGCCGAGGGAGGCGGCGGCGGCGGGCTTCAGGTCGAAGCTGCGGAAGCGGCCCTGCCAGTCGGGCCCGAGCTCGGCCATCAGCCGGCGCTTGACGAAGGCCGCCCCCATGGGCGGCGCGTCGGCCTGGAGCTTCTGCAGCTCGGCCGCGTATTCGGGGGGCAGCAGGTCCGGCACGGTGGCGAGGAGCTGCGCCACCTTCATGATCGGCCCCTTCAGGCCGCCCAGAGCCTGCGCCAGGGCGGCGGCGTTGGTGGTGCCCTCCTTCCCGAACAGGCGGGCGCCGGCCATCCGGGCGGCGACGCCGCCCACATTGGCGCCGACGCGGGCGTAGCGGCTGGCGCGGGCGGTGAAGCGGTTGGCTTCCGGGTCGATCTCGGCCATCGGGGCTCTGCTGGGCTCTCGTGCTGCGGCACTCTCGGGACTGGACCGGAGATAAGCCACGATGGCCCGAGCGCCAGGGCGCTGGGTCCCTGCGCCGCGGCCCGGCTCAGCCGGCCGGGAGGTTGTCGCGAATCCAGCGGGTGAGGCCGGCCTCGTCGATCTCGCCGGCGGCGAGGCCGAGGATCATCACCACGGCCTCGGCCTCGTCTGCGACGAAATCGATGTCGTTGAGCCCCAGGAAGGTGACCAGCGCGAGCAGGGCGGCGCGCTTGTTCCCGTCGATGAAGGGGTGATTCTTGGCGATTCCGAAGGCGTAGGCTGCGGCCAGCTCCGCGAGATCGGCTTCGCCGTAGGCCAAGCGATTGACCGGGCGGCCGAGGGCCGATTCGAGCGCACCCGCGTCCCGCAGACCCGGTGGTCCGCCGAACTGCTTGAGCTGATGGGCATGGATGGCCTGGACGAGATCGCTCGTCAGCCAGACGATCTCGCTCACTTGGCGAGTTCGGAGAGCGCGTTCCGGTAGGTCTTCATCGCCTTCTCGGCGATCTTCATGCCCTTCTCGAAGGTCGGATCATACGGCGAGAGACGCACGGAGCCGTCGGCGTTCTCCGTCACGTAGAGCCAATCCCCCTGCGCGAGGTTCAGGGTGCCGAGCAATTCCCGCGGCAGGATCAGCCCGGTCGAGTTACCGATCTTCTTGACTTCGAGCTTCATGGGGTGCCGCCGCGGGATGTTGTACGAATCGTATAACATCCCGCGGCGACGGTACCAAGCCTCAGTTCTGCCCCTCCATGGCCTCGAGCTCGGCGATCATGCCCTCGATCATGCCGAGCCCGATCTGCCAGAAGGACGGGTCGCTGGCATCGAGGCCGAAGGGTGCGAGGAGTTCGCCGTAGGGCTTCGAGCCGCCCGCCGAGAGGAGCGCGAAGTAACGCTCGACGAAGCCGTCCTCGGCCTTGGCATAGACCCCGTAGAGGGAGTTCACGAGGCAGTCGCCGAAGGCGTAGGCGTAGACGTAGAAGGGCGAGTGGATGAAGTGCGGGATATAGGCCCAGAAGGGCTCGTAGCCGGCATCGAGCGTGATCGCGGGCCCGAGCGATTCGGCCTGGACCGAGATCCAGAGGGCGTTGATCTGCTCGGCCGTCAGCTCGCCCTGCTGGCGGGCGAGGTGGACCTTCCGCTCGAAGGCGTAGAACGCGATCTGGCGCACCACCGTGTTGATCATGTCCTCGACCTTGGCGGCGAGCATGGCCCGGCGCTGGGTCGGGTTGCGGGTGTTGGCGAGGAGGCGGCGGAAGGTCAGCATCTCGCCGAAGACGCTCGCGGTCTCGGCCAGCGTCAGCGGCGTCGGCGCCATCAGGGCGCCGTTCGGTCCGGCGAGCACCTGGTGCACCCCGTGGCCGAGCTCGTGCGCCAGCGTCATCACGTCCCGCGGCTTGCCCTGGTAATTCACCAGCACATAGGGGTGGACCGAGGGCACGGTCGGGTGCGCGAAGGCCCCCGGCGCCTTGCCGGGGCGCGTCGGCGCGTCGATCCAGCGCCGGTCGAAGAACGTCTTGGCGATGGCCGCCATGTCGGGCGAGAACGCCCCGTAGGCGTCGAGCACGGTGTCGCGCGCCTCGGTCCAGGGGATCGTGCGCTGCTCCACCCGCGGCAGGGGCGCGTTGCGGTCCCAGTACGGCAGGGCGTCGACGCCGAACCACTTGGCCTTGAGCCGGTAATAGCGGTGCGACAGGCGCGGATAGGCCGCCTGGACCGCCTCGACGAGGGCCGCCACCACCTCAGGCTCGACCCGGTTGGCGAGGTGGCGGGCATCGGCCACATCCTTGAAGCCGCGCCAGCGGTCGGAGATCTCCTTGTCCTTGGCGAGCGTGTTGGTGATCAGCGTAAAGACCCGAAGATTCGCCCGAAACACCTCGCTGAGCGCGCCCGCCGCCTCCTTGCGCACGGCGCCATCGGGGTCCTGCAGCTTGTTGAGGGTGGGTTCCAGCGTCAGCGCCTCGCCCCCGATCGTGAAGCGGAGCGACGCGATGGTCTCGTTGAAGAGCCGGTCCCAGGCGGCGTTCGCCGTGACGGACTTCTCGAGGAACAGCTTCTCGATCCGGTCTTCCAGCTGGAACGGCTTCTCCCGGCGCAGGTCCTCCAGCCAGGGCGTGAAATGCGCGAGGGGCCCCGAGGCCATCGCGGCATCCATCACCGCGTCGTCCACCCGGTTCAGCTCGAGGGCGAAGAACAGGAGGTCGCCGGACGCGTTCGTCAGGCGCTCGCGGGTATCGCCGTAGAACTTGGCGCGGGCCTCGTCCGTGGTGTCGCCCGAATAGACGAGGCCCGCATAGGACATCAGCTTGCCGAGGAGCTCCTCGATGCCCTCGTAGGCGCGCAGGGCCTCCGCCAGGGCCGCCGAGGCGTCGGGGCTGCCCGCGATCTCGGCGATCCGGCCGGCGTAGCGCGCCGCGAAGGCCCGGCAATCGGCCTCGGCGCGCGCGAGGTCGGCGCGGAAATCCGGGGCGTCGAGGCCGGAATAGAGGTCGCTCAGGTCCCATTCGGGCAGCGCCCCGAGGTCGAGCGCGCGGGCGGCGGCCTTCGCCGCGTGGCTCCCGTCCGCGTTGTGCGCGGGTTCGGGCATCAGGACAGGCGCGACGGCTCGGCTCGACATTGACTTCTCGATTCCTTGAACCGCGGGACGCCGGCGCCCCGCTCGGCAAGAGATATCGGCCCAAAGCCGGCGCGATCAACCGGAGCCCGCACCCTTGTGGCCAGGCTCGCGGCGCAAGCGTCACGGTCAAGGCGTCGCAGCCCCCGCGGCGGCGGATGGACGGGGAAAAACTCGGATTGTCGTTAAGCGGGACTTTACGCTCTTGAGCCACCCTGCGGCTCGAAACGAAACATCCGTCGGCCGCAGAGGCGGGCCCGTGCTCCGGCACGGCGCGCCGACCCGGCCGCGCGGACGAGCAAGGGACGCCCTCATGTCGACAACGGTCCTCATCGTCGACGACGATCCCGTGCAGCGCCGCCTCACCGAGGCGATGGTGCGCCGCTTCGGCTTCGAGGCCCGGGTCGCCGAGAACGGTGTGGACGGCCTCGCGGCCCTGCGCGCGGGCGACGCGATCGACGTCGTGCTCCTCGATCTCGTGATGCCGGGCGGCCTCGACGGGCTCGGGGTGCTTGCCGGGATGCGCAAGGCCGGCCTCGACACCCCCGTCATCGTCCAGACCTCGAACGGCTCGATCGACACCGTGGTGACCGCCATGCGGGCGGGGGCGGTGGATTTCGTGGTGAAGCCCGCCGGCGCCGAGC
The DNA here is from genome assembly GCF_008806385.1 of Methylobacterium soli. Taxonomy (GTDB): domain Bacteria; phylum Pseudomonadota; class Alphaproteobacteria; order Rhizobiales; family Beijerinckiaceae; genus Methylobacterium; species Methylobacterium soli. Next base: position 82,628 of record NZ_VZZK01000019.1, on the reverse strand, counting down.
GCCTGCAGGTCTCGATCAAGAACGCCCTCAAGGTCGATCAGCTGGAGGAAGAGGTGCGGCGCATGCGCCGCCGGGCCTCCGGCTCCCTCACCTTCCGGGACCTCGCCTCGCGCAGCCCCGACATGGACCGGGTGATCCGGCTCGCCGAGCGCTCCGCGAAATCGAACATCCCGGTCCTGATCGAGGGCGAGTCGGGCGTCGGCAAGGAGGTGCTGGCCCGCGCGATCCAGGGCTCCGGCGAGCGCCGCGGCAAGTCGTTCGTCACCGTCAATTGCGGGGCGATCCCCGACAACCTCGTCGAATCGACCCTGTTCGGCCACGAGAAGGGGGCCTTCACGGGGGCCACCGAGCGGCATGTGGGCAAGTTCGTCGAGGCGTCGGGCGGCACGCTCTTCCTCGACGAGATCGGCGAGTTGCCCCTCGACGCGCAGGTGAAGCTCCTGCGCGCGCTCCAGGAGGGCGAGGTCGATCCGGTCGGGGCCAAGCGCAGCGTGCGCGTCGACATCCGCCTGATCTCGGCCACGAACCGCTCGCTCCTCGACCTGGTGAAGCAGGGCCGCTTCCGCGAGGACCTCTATTACCGCCTCAACGTCTTCCCGATGACCCTGCCGCCGCTGCGCGCGCGCCGCGAGGACATCCCGGACCTCGTGCGCTCCTTCTGCGCCCGCTTCGCGGCGGAGGAGGGCAAGCGCGTCCGCTCGATTACCCCGGAGGCGATGGCGCTGCTCACGCGATACGGCTGGCCCGGCAATGTCCGCCAGCTCGAGAATGCCCTGTTCCGGGCCGTGGTGCTGGCCGATGGCGACGAGCTGACGGTCGCGGAATTCCCCCAGATCGCCGCGCAGGTCGAGGGGTTCGACGTGCGCATCCCCCCGGCCCCGAGCCAGCCGATCCTGCCCGTCGGGGCGCTGGAGCCGGTGCGCGAGATCGTCCGGGTCGAGGTGCGCGATCCCCACGCCATGTCCCTCGTGGTCGAGGATACGGGCGAGATGAAGCCGATGGATGCCCTGGAGGCCGAGATCATCCGCTTCGCGCTGCAATTCTACCGCGGCCGGATGTCCGAGGTCTCGCGGCGCCTCGGAATCGGCCGATCCACCCTCTACCGCAAGCTCAAGGACCTCGGCCTCGAAGGGGACGAGAAATCCGAGGCTGCGGCCTGACGTCCGGAATCGCGACGCGGTGCGGCCGGAGTGCGATTGCACACGGCTCCGCTTGAGATGATAACCATACGAACGGGTTGGCCCGCCTGAGGCCGTTCCCGGGAGAGACAGACATGGGCGTCTCGCGCTCTGCCACCTTCGCACTGGCCGCCCTGCTCGCCGGTTCCGTCGCCCATGCGAGCCTCGCGCGCGCGCAATCCGCGTCGGGCGAGGCGGATGCCGGCGGGCCGGCATCCCTGCGCCAGGCCGCCGTCGAGCCCGCGGCCCCGATGGTCCCCGAGGCCTCCGTTCCGGCCGGCGCGAGCACCGAGGCGCAGGGTGGCGAACCGGGCTTGGCGCCTGCCGCCGCTGCCCCGGCTTCCGACGCGCCGGTCTCCGCCGGCACCCCGGACGGCAAGGACCAGCGCGACGCCTCCGACAAGCCCGCCGCGCCGGCGCCGCAGGATGGTCCGGCGCCCGCCTCGGCTTCCGCTCCGGACGCCACCTCTGTCCCGGGCGCCGATCCGGCGCCGGTCGCGGCCGCGCCGGCCCCGCCGCCTCCGCCGAGCGACCCGCAGGCGGCCGCCGTGGCGGCCCGCCTCACCGGCGCGGCGCCCCTCCTGCCCCGCCTCACCACAAAGGAGCGCGAGGCGATCCAGGCCTTCTACGCGCTCGGCGCCTTCAAGCCGGTCTGGATCGTCGACGGGCGCTTCACCCCGGCGGCGAGATCCGCCGCCGGGCGCCTCGCCAAAGCCGGCGAGGACGGGCTCGACCCGAATGCCTACCCGGTGCCCGTGCTCGGCGTGCTGCGCCGTCCCGATACCGAGGCCGAGATCGCCGAGGCCGACCTGAAGCTCTCGGCCGCCGTGGCGCTCTATGCCCGCGATGCGCGGGGCGGGCGCATCAACCTGGCGAACCTGTCGCGCCTGATCACTCCGGCCCTCGACCTGCCGGCGCCCGAGGCGGTGCTGGGGCAGATCGCGGCGGCGGGGGCCGGCGCGGGGGACCTGCTGCAGCGCTACAACCCGCAGGAGGCCGGATACCGCGCCCTGAAGGATCGCCTCGCGGCCCTGCGCGACCGCAACCCGGCCGCGACCCCCGTGGTCAGGCTGCCCGCCGGCCCCGTCTTGAAGCTCGGGATGCGGGATGCCCGCGTGCCGCTGATCCGGGCCCGCTTCGGGCTCGAGCCCCATTCCGGCGGCACCCTCGATGCCGCCCCCGGCGAGGCCGAGGATTACGATGCCGCGGTGGTCGCCGCGGTGACGGATTTCCAGCGCAGCCGCGGCCTGCCGGCGAACGGCCTGCTCACGGTCCAGACGACCGTGGCGCTCGCCACCCCGGCGGCGCGGGGACCCGTGAGCGGGGACGAGCCCACGCTCCTCGTCAACATGGAGCGCTGGCGCTGGCTGCCGGCGGATCTCGGGCGCGACTACGTGATGGTGAACATCCCGGAATTCCGCCTGCGGGTGTTCCGCAACGCAAGCCTGCGGGACGAGGCCCGGGTCATCGTCGGCAAGACCGAGTCACCGACGCCGATCTTCTCCGGCGCCATGGAATACGCGGTCGTCAACCCGTCCTGGAACGTGCCGCCCTCGATCCTCAAGAACGAGTTCCTGCCCGGGCTTGCCCGCGACCCGAACTACGCGGCGCGGCGCGGCTACCAGGTCGTCCGGCACGGCAACGCGATCTCGGTGCGCCAGCCCCCGGGCGAGCGCAACGCGCTCGGCTTCATCAAGTTCATGTTCCCCAACAACCACGCGGTCTATCTGCACGACACGCCCAACCGCTCGCTGTTCTCGGCGAGCCACCGGGCCATGAGCCACGGCTGCGTGCGCGTGGACGACCCGTTCCGCTTCGCGGACGCGGTGCTGCCGGATGCCTGGTCGAGCGAGCGGTTGAAGAAGCTCATCGGCAAGGGCGAGCGCTCGATCCGCTTGAGCGAGAAGCTGCCGGTTCACCTCGCCTATTTCACGGCCTATCTCGACGATTCCGGCCAGTATCGCACCCTGCCCGACCTCTACGGCTACGATGCCCGCATGCGGACTGCCCTCGGCCTGCCCGGCGGCGCTCCCGCCCTGGTGCGCGGGCCGAGCGAGCCGAAGCGCAAGCTCGCGGAGGCGCCGCGTGCGCCGAAGCCCGTGGCGCAGCGCGCACCGCGCCGTACCGTCCGGGCGACCGCGGAATCGAGCGGCGATTTCGGCGAGCCGAGCCTCTGGACACCGCGGCCCGCTCCGGTCAGCCGGGGCTGGTGGTAGCCCCTGCCCGACTGGCGACACCCGGCCCGGACAAGGCCGCCGGGACATCCGTCCACACGCCATGCCCCGGGTGTCTGGCGCATTCGTGATCGATATCGAACACGCGCGTGCGGCGGCGCTCTTGCGGGCAACATTTCGCCACGGTTCAGCCTTAGCCGTTTCCGCGCGGCGGTGTTCAGCCCGAGGACCCGATAACCGGGCATTTACGGTTTTCGGCAACCTTGCGTTCACCATGACGCCCGTGCCCGGCACGGGATCTGGCAGAGGGTGAGGACCATCGTGCGTAGGCTGCTGCGAGACGGGCCGATCGGGGCCACATCCCACCCGCACGGTCCGGTATCCGCGCCTCTGCCGATTCTCCGCCGCCTGCGCGACCGCCTTCGGCCCCTGGCCGCCCGCCGCCTCGGCCTCGCGCTTCCGGCCATCGCCCTGGCTCTGGTCGCCGGCACCAGCGGCACGCAGGACGCCATTGCCAACGGCGACACCCGCACGCTCACGATCTTCCACACCCACACCAAGGAGAGCGCCACCATCACGTTCAAGCGTGACGGGCGCTACGACCGGGCAGCCCTGGAGCAGCTCAACTGGCTCCTGCGCGACTGGCGCGTCGACGAGCCGACCAAGATGGACCCCCGCCTGTTCGACACCGTGTGGGAGGCCTATCGGCAGATCGGCTCCGGCGAGGCGATCCACATCGTCTCCGCCTATCGCTCCCCCGGCACCAACGCCATGCTGCGCCGCCGCTCGAAGGCGGTGGCCGAGTACAGCCAGCACATGCTCGGCAAGGCGATGGATTTCTATCTGCCCGACGTCTCGATCGATCAGATCCGGTCGGTGGGCATGCGGATGCAGCGGGGCGGCGTCGGCTGGTACCCCCATGCCGGATCGCCCTTCGTCCATCTCGATGTCGGCTCGGTCCGCTCCTGGCCGCGCATGACCCACGACCAGCTCGCCCGCCTCTTCCCGGACGGCAAGACGGTGCACCTGCCCTCCGACAACCGGCCGCTGCCCCGCTACGAAGAAGCCCGCGCCGAGGTCCTGGCCCGCGGCGGCACCGTGCTCGGCTACACGGCCGTGGCCCAGGCCGACGAGGATGACGGCCCGAGCATCAAGAGCTTCTTCGCCGGCCTCTTCGGCGGCGGCGCGAGCGAGCCCCCGGCCGCCGCGACGGCCGCCGCCCGCGCCAGGGCGAAGCCCGTGGTCGCGGTCGCCAGCGCCGACCCGGAGGACACCATCGGCACGCAGCGCGCCCTCGCCTACGCGGCGCCCGCCGCCGGCGAGGCCTTGCGCGGATCGGGCTTGCGCCGGGACGGGCGCGACGCCCAGAGCCTGCTCACCGCCGAGGCGGCGCCCGCGCGGGAGACCGGCAAGGACGCCCCGGCCGGCGCCCTCGCGGACGTGTCCGCGCCCTTGCCGCCGCGCCGCCCGGCCGACTTCGCCGCCGTCGCGGCGGCCCTCACCATGCCGCTGCCGCCTCAGCGCCCGGTCCAGCTCGCCGGCCTCGGCGGGATCGGCATGGCCAATTCGAGCGTCGTTGCGGCCGCGGAGCCCGCCGCCACGACGGGGCGCGAGACCAGGCCCGCGCCGGCCCCGAAGGGGAGCGTGCTGATCCCGGCCGACGCCTCCCCAAAGGTGCAGCTGCGCGCCCTGTTCGATGCCGTCGCGGCGACCGACGGCGCGGCGCCCGCGAGCCGCTCGGCGCCGGTCCACGTGGCTCTCGCCCGCGCCAGACCTGACGCGGTGCCGGATGTGCTGGTGGCGGAGCCGGCCGGCAAGGTCGCGACGCGCTTCACCCGCCACAGCCCCGGCGACGAGCTCGCCGCCTCCCGCTTCAGCGGATCGGCGGTGCGGGCCGTGCCCGGACAGCGCTGAGACGCGGGGCGGCGATCGGCCTCGATCCTAGAAGGGCTTGCGCCCCTGGTTCGTGGCAAGGGCCGAGACCAGCGTGTCGAGATAGCGGCCGCCGCTCGCCTGGCCGGCGGCGATGCGGGCGGCATCGTCGTTGCTCTGGGTCGCCACCGCGAAGATCAGCAGGGCGGCCGTGGCGAGGCCGCCGAGGCCGGCGACGAGCCAGAGATAGGCCCGCTCGAACGCCCGCGGAATCGGGACCGAGACGGGGCTTTCACCAACATAGAGGGGGGTCGGGCTCGGGTCGTTCATGGCCGTCGTTCCCGCACGTGACTGGCGCCCGGACGGACCGGGAAGCGCCCACGCGCGCCGGTCCGCCATTAGCAGCTAACGTGCCGTTCCGACATGGGTTCGACGGCGTCGGGGAATTTTCCCGCAGGTACTTTGGCACACGGTTGACGAACGGTTGAGGCCGCCCCGATCCGCCGCCGCGAACGGCCCCGGAGCGTTTCCGGAGCCGCGCGAGCGCGTGCTTCAGGCCTTGCCGGTCCCCTTCGCCTGCAGGGCCGCCTGGGCGGCGGCGAGCCGCGCGATCGGCACCCGGTAGGGCGAACAGGAGACGTAGTCGAGGCCGACTTCCTGGCAGAACCCGATCGAGGCCGGGTCGCCGCCATGCTCGCCGCAGATGCCGAGCTTCAGGTCCGCCCGGGTCTTGCGCCCGCGCTCGACGCCGATGCGGACGAGCTCGCCGACGCCCTCCTGGTCGATGGTCACGAACGGGTCGGCGGCCAGGATTCCCTTCTGGGTATAGGGCCCCAGGAAGGTGGCGGCGTCGTCGCGCGAGATGCCGAGCGCGGTCTGGGTCAGGTCGTTGGTGCCGAAGGAGAAGAACTCGGCCGTCTCGGCGATCTCCCCGGCCTTCAGGGCGGCGCGGGGCAGCTCGATCATCGTGCCGACCTGATAGTCGAGGGTGGCGCCCTTCTCCTGCGAGACCGCCTTCGCCATGGCGTCGATGCGGGCCTTGACGATGTCGAACTCGGCCCGCGTGAAGACCAGCGGCACCATCACCTCGGGCGTCACCGGCGCGCCGGTCTCCTCGGCCGCCTGCACGGCCGCCTCGAAGATGGCGCGGGCCTGCATCTCGGCGATCTCCGGGAAGGCGATGGCGAGGCGGCAGCCGCGGAAGCCCAGCATCGGGTTGAACTCGCTGAGCTCGGTCATGCGCCGGCGCAGCTTGTCCTCCGAGACGCCGGTGCTCTGGGCGACCTCGGTCACCTCCGCGTCGGTGTGGGGCAGGAACTCGTGCAGCGGCGGGTCGAGCAGGCGGATCGTGACGGGCAGGCCCGACATGATCGTGAACAGCTCCACGAAGTCCTGGCGCTGGTAGGGCAGGATCTTGGCCAGAGCCGCGCGCCGCCCCTCCGCGTCGTCCGCGAGGATCATCTCGCGCACGGCCACGATCCGGTCGCCCTCGAAGAACATGTGCTCGGTGCGGCAGAGGCCGATGCCCTCGGCGCCGAAATTGCGCGCCGCGCGGGCATCCGTCGGGGTGTCGGCGTTGGCGCGCACCTTCATGCTGCGGACCTCGTCGGCCCAGCCCATCAGGGTGGCGAAATCGCCCGAGAGCTCGGGCTCGAGCATCTTCACCTCGCCCTGGAGCACCTGGCCGGTGGAGCCGTCGATGGTGATGCGGTCGCCGGCCTTGAGGGTGACGCCCCCGACCGAGAGGGTCCGGGCCTTGTAGTCGATCCGGATCGAGCCGACGCCGGAGACGCAGGGCTTGCCCATGCCGCGGGCGACCACGGCCGCGTGGCTGGTCATGCCGCCGCGGGTGGTGAGGATGCCCTCCGAGGCATGCATGCCGTGGATGTCCTCGGGCGAGGTCTCGATGCGCACGAGGATGCATTTGCGCTCGGCCTTCTTGGCGGCCTCCGCATCCTCGGAATTGAACACGATCTCGCCCGTCGCCGCGCCCGGCGAGGCGGGCAGGCCGGAGGCGATCACCTTGCGCTCGGCCTTGGGGTCGATCGTCGGGTGCAGGAGCTGGTCGAGGGCGCCGGGCTCGACGCGGCCGATCGCCTCCTCGCGGGTGATCAGCGCCTCATTCGTGAGGTCGACCGCGATGCGGAGCGCGGCCTTGGCGGTGCGCTTGCCGTTGCGGGTCTGGAGCATCCAGAGCTTTCCGCTCTCGATGGTGAACTCCATGTCCTGCATGTCGCGGTAGTGCTTCTCAAGGATGCCGTAGATCCGCGTCAGCTCGGCGAAGCTCTCCGGCATCGCCCGCTCCATGGAGGGCTTGTCGGATTTCGCCTCGATGCGGGCCTTCTCGGTGATGTCCTGGGGCGTGCGGATGCCCGCCACCACGTCCTCGCCCTGGGCGTTGATCAGGAACTCGCCGTAGAGCGCGCTCTCGCCGGTGGAGGGGTTGCGGGTGAAGGCGACGCCGGTGGCCGAGGTGTCGCCCATATTGCCGAAGACCATGGCCTGCACGTTGACCGCCGTGCCCCAGCTCTCCGGAATGCCGTTCAGCTCACGGTACTTCTTGGCGCGCGGGATCATCCAGGAATCGAACACGGCGCTGATGGCGCCCCAGAGCTGGTCCTCCGGCGCCTGCGGGAAATCCGAGCCGTGCTCGTCGCGCACGATCGCCTTGTACTTGGTGACGAGCTGCTTCCAGTCCTCGGCGCCGAGCTCGGTGTCGAGGGTGATGCCCTTGCCCTCCTTGTAGTGCTCCAGGGCCTCCTCGAAGGCATGGTGCTCCACGCCGAGCACGACGTTCGAGTACATGGTGATGAAGCGGCGGTAGGAATCGTAGGCGAAGCGCGGGTCGCCCGCGCCCGCCGCGAGGGCCTCGACGGTCTCGTCGTTGAGGCCGAGATTGAGCACGGTGTCCATCATGCCGGGCATCGAGGCGCGGGCGCCCGAGCGGACCGAGACGAGGAGTGGCGCCTTCGCGTCCCCGAAGGTCTTGCCCGCCAGCCCGCCGACCTGCGCGAGGGCTGCGGCGACCTGATCCTTCAGCTCCGGCGGGAACTGCTTGCCGTGATCGTAATAATAGGTGCACACCTCGGTGGTGATGGTGAAGCCCGGCGGCACCGGCAGCCCGAGATTCGACATCTCGGCAAGGTTCGCCCCTTTGCCGCCGAGCAGGTTGCGCATCGAGGATTTGCCCTCGGCCTTGCCGTCACCGAAGGAGTAAACCCACTTCGTCGCGCCGTCGGTCGCCATATCGATTCCGTCCAGTTTGCAGGTGTGTGACAGCCCCGATCTCATCGTGGCGGGTTGGACCATCTGATTCCGCAATGCAAGATGAACGGCACAGCTGCGCACATCGCGGATCTCGGCGCGCCCTGCCTCCCGTCACCGCCACGGTTCCGTCCGCGATGGCACGGCGCAAGCGCGGCCCTGAGCGGTTCAAGATAGAGCGCCGTTCCGCGCAAGGCCAATCACCGGCGTGCGGATCCGCGCGCAGCCGGTGAGCCTCAGGGTCAAATGTCAGATCGCGGGCCCGGGCAGGCAGCGGGCCGGGCGGAGTCGCCGGCTCCGCATGGGCCGATTCGCGGCGTCGCCCCTCTCTTCGGCCTGGATCTGCGAGGCGCCCTGGCCACCCGGATTGCTGCAGGTGCGAAAAGATTGCCGGGTGCGGGCACGCAATCCCGATCGTGGGCCGGCTCCTGCCACGGAGGATCCGCCGGGCGGCGATGCGCCGGGAGAGGCCGCGGCGTCAGGTGAGGGCGCGGAACACCCCGAGGCCGATCAGCCCGACGAGGATCAGGTAGGCGGCCACGATGTAGTGCAGGAGCTGAGGCCGAAGCAGGATCAGGACGCCGGCCGCGATGGCGAGGATGGGCTGGAGCTTGGCGATGGTGATCGTCATGGGCATCGCCATAGCGGGCGCATGCGGGGCGGTTCAAGGCGTTTCTCGCCGCACCGCGCCGCGCGACACCGGGCGGGCAGCATGCCGGCTTTTCCCGAGGCGATGAGGCCGAATCAGCAAATACAACCCAAGGGTTTGAAAGTATTGATCCGCAACTTGACTGGAAAAGACTGTTGAGAGCCAGCTCGGACTTAACCTTTCCGAGGGATCTGGGTCGTAGAATCACCACTCGACCGCCCTGAGGTGTCGCGCGTGGCCCAGGATCACTCCATCTCCGCAACCGAGATTGCGGCCCTGATCGCCCGCCGCGGCCGGTCCCTGACGTTTCCGCCCCGGATCGAGGCGATCTTCGAGGCGCGCACGGGCGCGGGGCGCTGCCGCGAACTCAACCGGACCGGGATCATCGCCCTGATCCTGTACGAGTGCCTGATGCTGGCGGATTGGATGATCATCCCGGACGTGATCGTCGCTTCCGTCCTGATCCACCTCCTCGTCGTCGGACCGGTCGCCCTCCTGGTGGTCCGCATCGAGTACCGGATGCCGCCGCCCTGGCTGCGCGAATTCGCCCAGGTCGCCATCAGCGTCATGATCGCCGTCAGCCTGCTGGTGCTGACCTATCTCAGCCGCTCGTTCGGGCGGATCTTCCTGCATTTCAGCATGGTCGAGGTCCTGTTGTTCCTCGGCATCGTCCAGCAGGTCCGGTTCGCCTACACGGCGGCGGCGAGTGCGGCGGTGGTCGTGCTGCACCTCGCCACGGTCATGATCTGCGCCGAGATCCCCCTGGAGCTTCGCGTCTCCGCGAACGCGCTGGTGACGTTCTCCGCACTCCTGATGCTCATGGCCAACCGCCGGGCCGAACGCGCCGAGCGGAACGCTTACCTGTTCGGCCTCCTCGATACGATGCGCCTCGCCGAACTCGATCGCCTCGTCCGGCTCGACCCGCTGACCGGCCTCCTGAACCGCCGGGGCCTCGACGGCGCGCTGGCGTCGCTGCCGAAATCCGGCGGGGCCGTGCTGCTCCTCGACGTGGATTGCTTCAAGGCCTTCAACGACCGGTACGGGCACGGCGGAGGCGACATGGCCCTGCGCAGCGTCGCGCAGGCCATCCGGGACAATGTCCCGCTGGCGCAGGGCGTCGCCGGCCGCTACGGCGGCGAGGAATTCATGGTCGTCTGCCCGGGTGAGGACGCGGCCAGCGCGCAGGATTGCGGCGAGCGGATCCGCGCGGCCGTCGAGGCCTTGGCGATCCCGCACGCGGCGAGCCTCGCTGGCCCGATCCTGACGCTGAGCGTCGGGGTCGCCCTCGCGCGTCCGGGCGGCGACGGAGACCCTCAGCGCGTCGTCCTGGAGGCCGACGCGAATCTCTACCGGGCCAAGGCGGCGGGCCGCAACCGCGTGATCGGTTCATCCGGATCGGGCACGGCGCTCCAGGGCCGACAGGAGGCGCTGGCGCTTGCCTCCTGAGGTGGACAAGCCCTGAGGCGGGCCCCGGCCGCGCTTTGCCGGGCTTCCCCGGAGCGAGGCCCTGTCGTCAGGCCCTGTACTTGCCGTTGCGCTTGACCAGGACCGCCGCGCCGACCGGCACCCGCTCGTAGAGATCGACGATGTCCTCGTTGAGCATGCGGATGCAGCCGGACGACATCTGCTCGCCGATGCTCCAGGGCTCGTTGGTGCCGTGGATGCGGAACAGGATGTCGCGATTGCCCTGATAGAGATAGAGGGCGCGGGCCCCGAGGGGGTTGTCGACGCCACCCTTGCGGGTGCGCGGAAGATCCGGGTTGAGCGACACCATGGTGGTGGTGGGGCTCCAATCGGGCCAGACGCCCTTGCGCCCGACGCGGGCCTCGCCCTTCCAGGAGAAGCCGAGCTTGCCGACGCCGACGCCGTACTGGACCGCGGTGCCGTCCTCCTGAACCAGGGCGAGCTGGCGCTTGTCGATGTTCACCACGATGGTGCCCGGCCGCTCGGGCCCGGTATAGCTCACGACCTGGCGGCGATACTTCGGATCGAGGCGCGACTTGTCCACGAGGGGCACGTCGTAGGGCTTGTCCGGCATCGTGCCGATGTACCAGGCCGAATCATCGTCGGCGGCCACCGTGACGGGGCCTCGCTGGTTGCAGGCGGCGAGCGGCGCGATGAGCATCGCGGCGATCAGGATCCGGCGGATGTTCATGGTCCTCACCATCGGCTGGTTCGTCGTGATCTGAGGCCCTGACTACCCTCTCGGGCCTGGTTTCTGTGTGACTTTTGGGCCGCATCCGAGCGGTAAGCGCCCATCAGGCCGCGTGCGCGCCGTGCATTTGAGAGCATTTCGGGCAGGACGGTAGGGCACAGGACCATGCCTCGCTGGAACCTCCCCGCCGCCCTATCTGGCCTGGGGAGAGAGCCGAATCCGGGGTGACCATGGCCGATACGCAGACCTTGCCGAGCGATGCCGTGGAGGGGCCGGAGGCCGAGCTTCGCCCCGCGATCCATCTCGACCATTGCGTCATCCACGTCTCGGATTGGGAGCGCTCCACCGCCTTCTACCGCGATGTGCTCGGGGCCGAGGCGATCCCGCTGCGGCGGGGCTTCGTCTATCGCTTCGGCGGCGTTCAACTGAACGTGCACGGGCCCGGACAGGTGGGCGAGCCTGTCGCCGCCAAGCCAGTGATGCCCGGCAACAGCGATCTCTGCTTCCGCTGGTCCGGGACGATCGAGTCGGCGATGACCCACCTCGCCCTGCACGGCGTCCCGGTCGAGCGCGGGCCGGTCCAGCGCCACGGCGCCGCCGGCGAGGGCGTGAGCGTCTATTTCCGCGATCCGGACGGGTCGCTGATGGAATTCATCACCTATCCGCCGACGTGACCGGCCCGTGCCTATGCGCCTCGCGGCGGCGCGGCCGGCGCGGATCAGACGCGGCTCTGCGCCAGGGCCTGGTTGGTCTGTTCGAGGCGCAGGGCGAGTTCGCGCATGACCGCGATGCCGATCTGGGGGAATTGGGCGAGCAGCTCCAGGAACACGCCGCGGTCGATGCGCAGGGCGGTCGTGGCGGTCTCGGCCGTCACGGTGGCGGAGCGCGGCTGGTCGGCCAGGATGCCCATCTCGCCCACCAGCGCGTTCGCCCCGAGCAGCGCCAGCCGGAACGGCCCCTGCGGCCCCTCGATCGAGACCGCCGCGCTGCCCTCGAGGATCAGGTAGGCCGCGTCCGCCACGTCGCCGCGGGCGAAGAAGCGCTGCCCGGGCTCGAAATGCACGCGCTCGCTCGTGAAGGCCAGGAGCTTGAGCCGCGAGGGCTCGACTTCCCGGAACAGCGGCACCTGTCTGAGGGACGTAACCTCGGTGTCGAGGGTCATGGCTGGACTCCGAAACGGATCGCGCCGGGGCGCGAGGCCGGCCGGTGACGGTGGGAGCCTGCACCATGCGGGTCTCGCACGCCTTGTCCAGCCTCCCGGACCTGCGTCGCTGTGACGGGCTGCCCTGCCGCGCCCGATCGGGCAAGCCGTGCGGTGGGCCGGCAGGGCCCCCGAGACGAGGACGCAGGAGGTTTCCGGTGCCCGACGCACGTCTCCTCCTGCGCGCCGCCCTCGCGTCCGTGGTCCTCGGGCTCGCCATCCTCCGGGCCGACCCGGCGGCGGCCCGTCTGACCCAGGCGGAGCTTGCCCGCGTCGCCGTCGCGCCGGGCCCGCAGGCGCGCGTCCCCCTCGATCTCGTCTTCCTGGACGCGACCCGGGGACGAAGCCTGCGCCTCGTCGAGGCGATCGGCGGGCGCCCGACCCTGTTGCTGCCCGTCGATTACACCTGCGGCAATGTCTGCGACCCGATGCTGTCGATGTCCGGCGATGCGCTCGCCGCCACCGGGCTGGCGGCCGGGCGCGATTACAGCCTCGTCCTGGTGGGCCTCGATCCGCGCGACGACGCGGCGGCGGCCCGGCACATGCTCGACCAGGATCTCAACCTTCCCGCCATCGCGGGCCGGGTGAGCGCCCTCGTGGGCGACGAGGCGGCGGTGCGCAGGCTCACCGGGGCCCTCGGATACGGCTTCGTCCGCGACCCTGGGACGGACAGCATCGCGCATCCGGCCGCGGCCCTGCTCCTCACCCCAGAGGGGCGGGTGGCCCGCATCCTCTCGCCGCTGGCCCTTAACGGGCGCGACCTGCGCCTCGCAATGGTGGAGGCGAGCGAGGGGCGCGTCGGTGGCCTCGGCGACCGCCTCGCCCTCCTGTGCTACGGGTTCGACGCCGCCCGCGGCATCTACACGCCGCTAATCCAGCGCATCCTGAGCGTCGCGGCGGGCGCGACCGTGATCGCGCTGGCTCTCCTGATCCTCTATCTCAGCCGCAGGCCGCGCCTCGCGCCCTAATCCCGCTCCGTCGCGAGGCCCGGGCGGCCGGGGGCCGGCGGATCGCGCTTGACGCTCGCATTGGGTTGGGGCGAGTCGATCGGCTCCACGTCGGTCGTCGGCGTGGCGCTGTCTTCGGGTGCCGGCATCGGCGGCAAGGGCTGCGTGTTCGGCTGCGGCGCCCGAGCGGCCCCTGCCGCCGCACCCCTGGCCATCTCGCGATTCGTCATGGTCCGGTCCCTCGCTTCGGTCCGCGATCGCACGATCGGGATCGTTCAACTGCCCGCACAACGCATCGTCGCCCGCGAGGTTGCCGATTTCGTGACGCAGGCTGAGCAGAGGAACCTTCGGTTATTGGTGAAGGTTGTTCCGGGTGTGAGACAAAGCCTGAGGAGGCGCTGATGGCATCTGGAAATTCAACCTCGAAGCGAGGTTTCGCGTCCATGGATCTCGAACGCCAGCGCGAAATCGCCAGCAAGGGCGGACGCAGCGTTCCGGCCGAGAAGCGGTCGTTCTCGCAGGACCGCGAACTGGCCTCGTCCGCCGGCCGCAAGGGTGGCCAATCGACCGGCACGGGACGCGGCGGCGCAGAGTAAGAGCGGAGGGTGGCGTGCCCCGGCCCCGGGGCTACGCCACCGCCCCCCGCGAGGCCGTCCCGGTCTCCCCAACGACGAAACCCTCCGGCTCGCGCGGGAGGGTTTCGTCGTTCGAGGGTGTCGTCGGAGGATCGCGCTTCGGTGGCGCCCGCGATGTAGGGCGGGCGCTCAATCGATCAGGAGATGCAGCGGCCCGGGACCATGCGGCGCGCCTCCGGCCCGACGAGCGAGCTGAGCGCCCCCTCGCAGCCCTCGCGCATGCGACGCGGCTTCAGCGGCGACTTCTCGTTCACGTCGGAGGTCGGCTGGTTGGCGACGGCGGCGGGCCGCTCGCTCGGGCGGGCGACCGCCGCGACCCGTGTCGGGCTCAGGGCCAGCGAGACCGGGCGCATGCCCGGCAGGGGCGCCGGCGCGATCGAGGCGGTGGCCGGGATCGAGATCGCCAGGGGAGGCGTCCACTCGTCGGCGGTCTGCCGCACCACGGGCTGGACGAGAATCGTCAGGATGGCAGCCGGTCCACTCATGCCGAGAATCAAGCCAGACCGAAGCATCGTCGTGATCTCCCATGGGAGCTTGACAGGATGTCGGGACAACGCTTGCTGCGCGAGTTCGGTTCCTCGACTGTCACGCTTCCTTAAGGAACTGTATTCGACCGTGCATTGCGCGGCGCCGGCGCCGGCCTTCCACCGCGATTCACAGGCCAGCCTGTGGCAGAAAAACCGCAGGATTGTTAAAAACGGGCAGGAGCGGAACCCCAGGGGGCGCCGCCCGTTAGCATGACACCCGGCCACCTGGTCCTCCCCGCATTCCCCTTGTGCATCGGCCGGAACCTCTCAACGGGTCGGATTTCATCCGGCCCGTTTTTTCATGCCCGGATTGTGCCTGCCGCCGTTGGGCGCGCGCCGCCAGCGATGGACCTGTGCGCGAAAAAACCCCCGGCGCGGAGCGCAGGGGGCTTGAGCCGTGTCGGGCTCGCCGCCCCGGGGACCGGGCGGCGCGGTTGACGAGGCCTCGCGAGAGGCCGCCGCGTCAGGCGGTCTTGGCCTCGCGGCGGCGGGCGCTCTGCTGGAAGAACAGCGCTTGGCTGATCACCGCCGAGACGTTGGCCGGCTGGAAGGGCTTGGCGATGAGGAAGGCCGGCTCCGGCCGCTCGCCCGTGAGGAAGCGCTCCGGATAGGCGGTGATGAAGATCACCGGAACCTCGAAGGTCTTCAGCAGGTCGTTGACGGCGTCGAGGCCCGAGGAGCCGTCGGCGAGCTGGATATCGGCCAGGATCAGGCCTGGGCGCTTGCCCTCCGACGCGATCTTGATGGCCTCGGTGCGGGTGCGGGCGACGCCGATCACGTTGTGGCCGAGGCCTTCCACCAGGGCTTCGAGATCCATGGCGATCAGCGGCTCGTCCTCGATGATGAGGATGTCGGTCGCCATGTCGGCGGCGAGTTCGCGGCCGGCCTCGTCCACGAGGTCGCGGACTTCCGAGACGTCGACATCGAGGATGATGGCGGCGTCCTCCTCCGAGAAGCCTTCCAGGCAGGAGAGCAGGAAGGCCTGGCGCGGAAGCGGGGTGATCTGACCGAGGCGCACTTCCGCCGGCAGATCATGCTGAACCTGATCGCTCTGGCCGTTCACCGAGAGCGAGTTCCAGATGCTCGTGAACACGCGAAACAGGTCGGCCTTCACGTTCGCGCTGCGCCCGAGCGTCTCGGGCTCGTTCACCAGCGTCTCGAGGGTTGCGGCCACGTAGGCATCGCCGGCCACCTGGCTGCCGGTCAATGCGCGCGCGTAGCGGCGCAGATACGGCAGATGCTGCACGACGAGTTGAGATGTCGACATTAGATCCCCTGGGCCTAGCCGTTCTTCTGGTAGCTTCCGCCCCAACGCGGATCGCCCGACTCCGTTCCGGAGCGGCGGAACCGTTTGTGTGGCACGGCGTTGCTGCTGCAGCCATGACGTATGTCAAGCCGCAAAACAATCGCGGTGGTGCCGACGGCCGGCATCGAGGGGACCTGTGAATGACGGACGACAGGAAGGCCGGCGGCCTCCGCTCGGAAGAGCGGATGCGACCTGCGCACGGGCAGGCTCGCGGCAACGGTCCCGACAGAGACGCGGTCCCGGCCGAGCCCGGACATGGATTGAGCGACCTGACGCAGAGACGCCTCGGCACGCATCTGCGCGCCATGTATGATTCCATCGTGCAGCAGCCGGTCCCCGACCGCTTTCGGGATCTCATCCTGAAACTCGACGCCGCCGACGCCGACAAGGCCTGAGGGTCTCGGCCTCGGTGGATAGGAAAAGGCCGCCTCGCCGGTGTGGCAGGGCGGCCTTTCCGCGCGCGGGCCTCAAGGGCCCGCCGGTCAGAGAGTGGGCGAGCGGCCCCGCATCAGGCCGATGACGGCCGAGATCGCGAACAGGACGATGGCGACGAAGAATACCAGCTTGGCAGCTTCCATTGCCGTGCCGGCGATGCCGCCGAAGCCGAGCAGAGCAGCCACGAGGGCCACCACAAGAAACGTTACGGCCCAACCGAGCATTGGCGTGATCCTCTTAAAGACAGTGGTGCGCGCTTAGCCGTCACCTTCTGATGGCAATAACGTCAAGGTTTCAGTTCGGTTCCTCTAGAGTCTCGCCATGTGTTCAGGACCCTGGGGACATTCGGATCGATCCCGGTCCAGGCCCGATCCACCCGCGTAGTGCGACCCATCGCCTCCGGCCTTTCGCTGGCCGCCATGGCATCCCACATGCGTCTGATCGATCGCGGTGCCCGGAACAGTCCGGGCCGGCGCCGCGTTCGTTGCCATCCCCTGAACGTGAGTTCTGCGATGAGAGACACAGCCGCCGCGATTGCCAAGCGTTTCACCGAAGCAGCCGTCGCTGCTGCCGAGGCCGCCATGAAGGGCGTCGACCGGCTTCTCGAAGGCACGCTTCCGGCCCCCCGCCCGCAACTCGTCCCCGTACGGGTCCGCAGCCAGCCGCAGCACGGGCGCCGCTAGGCCAGGCTCTCGCCGGGCATCTCCCGGCGCGCAGGGTCCGTTCCGATGATCGACCGCAAGCCGCCCGGATGGGCGGCTTTTTTCGTGGAAGCATGACCGACGCTGTGGCAATCCGGGTCGGACGCGCAGTCGATCGGCGCGTCTATTGAGTGCTTTCCCGGGTTTTCTGCCACATCCGTGGTCTTCCGCAATTGTCCCTCGGGCCTAACCTGGCTTAGTTCTGCAGCTGACAATCGTCGCTGGATAAATTGGCCGCTCTGCTGACCGCTCGCAGGATGCGGAGCTTGGGCCGGGCGGGCGACGGTCGGGGGGCGGGATGACGATCAGCGTGCAGTGGCGCCGGTTCATGGCGTCGGGCGGGACCCGGCGGCAGATGGTCGGGACGGCGCTTGCCGGTCTCATCCTGGGGATCGGCGGCGTCACCATCGGCACGAGCCTCGTCCAGGCCTCCGAGCGCGACGGGCTGTTCAACTTCCTCGAACAGATTTTTCGTGCTCCTCCGCCCCCGGCGGCCCAGGTCGTCCCGCGCCAGCCCCTGCGCTACGCCAACCTGCCCGATGCGCGCCGCATCCATGCCACGCGCCCCGTCGCCCAGACGCCCCGCCGCTTCGCCGAGCGGCCGGCACTGCGCCCGCTCCGGCGGCGGGCCGAGTTCCGGCGCGGGCCAGACCGCGCCGATATCGCACTGGGGACGCGGACCGTCTGCGTGCGCAGCTGCGACGGCTTTCTGTTCCCCCTCGGCAATCTCGCCGCGCGCCGCGACCTGCCGGTGCACGAGGCCGCCTGCGCGGCCGCCTGCCCGAACGCCGCGACCAGCCTCTACACCCTGCCGGCCGGTGAGATCGACCTCGACCGCGCCGTGAGCCTGAAGGGGCAGCCCTATCGTGCCTTCGCCCTGGCCAATGTCTACCGGCAGAAGCGGGTCGCGGATTGCTCCTGCCAATCCGCCGACGGTCAGCCGCCCCTGGCGCTGGCGAAGGACCTGACGCTCCGCCGGGGCGACGTGGTCGCCACCGAGGAGAGTGCCGGCGTCGTCACGCGGATCCGGCCCGGCGCCGTGGCGATGGTCGATTTCCGCAAAGCCCGCGACCTGTCCCGGGCGCAGAGCCGCGCCATCGAGGACAAGGTCGGCGCCCTGCGCCGGGAGGCCGATGCCCGCGCCTTCCGCCGTGCGATGCGCGCCGCCGACCGGCCCGGCATCATCCGCGTGGCGGCGGGCCCCGGCTTCCAGGGCACGGACCGCGCCGGGACGGGCGGCTTCGCGCCGGTCCGGATCGTGGCCCCCTCCCCCTTCACCCCCTGAGGCCGGTCGTTCGCGCCTCTCCGGGCGCCCTTACGTTGTCGCGCATCCTGCAATGGCGTAGGCCGGCCCGCGTCACGGGTCCGGTCTGCGCAGGCGTCCGGGGATTTCCGCGAGCCGAGGGGTGAATGGCATGAGCGCGTTGAAGGACGAAGCCGGTTCGTCGGACGGCGATGCCGCGGCCGAGCCGGCCTTCGACGTGGCGGCCCCCGCGCCTGGCGTGATGGAGACTCTCACGCCCCTGATTCGCCGCCGGATCGCGCCGAATGGCAGCCCCTTCACGGCGAGCGGCACCTGCAGCTACGTGGTCGGGCATGGCCGCGTCGCGGTGATCGATCCGGGGCCTGAGGAATCCGGTCACTTCGAGGCCCTCCTGGCCGATCTCGCGGGCGAGACGATCGAGGCCATCGTAGTCACCCATACCCATCGCGACCACTCGCCCGGCGCCCGCCGCCTCGCGGCCCGCACGGGCGCCCCGATCGTCGGCTGCGGCCCGCACCGGGCCGCGCGCTCCCTCACCGAGGGGGAAGTGCCGATCCTGGACGCCAGCGCCGACCGCGCCCACGACCCCGACCGCGTCCTGCGCGAAGGGGATCGGGTGGCCGGGCCGGGCTGGACCCTCGTGGCGATCGAGACCCCCGGCCACACCATGAACCATCTCGCCTTCGCGTTGCCGGAGGAGGAGGCGCTGTTCTCGGGCGACCACGTGATGGCGTGGTCCACCACCATCGTGGCGCCGCCGGACGGCTCGATGCGCGCCTACCTGGATTCCCTCGACAAGCTCCGGGAGCGCAGCGAGCGGATCTACTGGCCGGGCCATGGCGGGCCGGTGCGCGACCCGCGCCGCTTCGTGCGCGGCCTCGCGGCCCACCGGCGCCAGCGCGAGAGCGCGATCCGCGGCCGGATCGCGGCCGGCGATGCCGACATCCGCAGCATCGTCGGGGCGATCTATCAGGGGCTGAACCCGGCCCTGATCGGGGCCGCCGCGCTCTCGGTCTTCGCCCATCTCGAGGACCTCGTCGAGCGCGGCCTCGTTCTCACCGAGGGGCCGGCGCGGCTCGACGGGCTCTACCGGCCAGGGACGGCCTCCGCCTGAGCCCGCCTGGTTCGCCGCCTTCGCCTGAGCGCGCCTACTTCACCGCGATGGCGAGGTTGGCGACTTCGTCGAGATAGGCCCGGATCCGGTCGGCATTGGCGCCGAGATCGCGGGGGCCGAGGCGGGAGGCCGAGCGCACGTCCACGCGGGCGCCGTCGGCACGGGGGCGCACCCGCACCGTGACGTCGTCGGGCAGGTTCAGGAGAAAGCCGCGGGACACCGCCTCGATGCGGCCGTTGCCGATGCGCCCACCCGGGCGGATCGCCTCGACGATCTGCCAGCGCCGGTTCACCGCGGCCTTGCGGGCGAGTTCGAAGGCCTGGTCCGCATCGATGTCGAGGGTGAGGGGCGCGATCTGCGGATAAGCGGCGCGCTGCTTCTCGCGGGCACTCGCGCCGGGATCGGGCGGGTAGCGCCCGTCGCGGGCCGCGAAGGCGATCCGCGAGTGCGAGAAGGCCGGCGGGTTCTCGGTGTCGGTGGTGACATCCGTTAGAGCCGGGAGACGAAGACCGCGCAGGCCCGCATAGGCCGGATAGGCGAGAACCAGGGTCGCGATGAAGAGGCCGCCGAGAGCTGCGCCGAGGCCGCGCGCGCCCTCGCGCCAGACCCGCACGAAGGCGAAGCCCGCGAGCGCGACCGCCAGGATCGCGATGACGAGCCCGGCCCCGAGCGTCGCCAGCGCCGGCCCGGTCTCGGCCCGCGGATCGCGCACCAGCAGGAGGGCGATGAGGGTGACTAGGAGGGCGAACAAGGCGAAGCGGCGCGAGAGCGCGCCGGCGCGCGTGACGGGTTCCTCGATGAGCAGACGACGCATGAAACGATTGACTTGTCCGGGCTGCGGTCGAGGCGGTGCGGGGCGCGGGCCAAGCTTTACAGCGCCAGGCCGCGGGAGGCCAGCCAAGCGCCCCGCCTGCCTGCCCCGCCGCGTTGCCGCAAGAGGCCTCTTGGGCACCCGCTTGGCCGGCCTTCCCCGCGTAGCACCCGCGACCCACAGTTGCGTCGTGCGTCGCCCATGCCCCGGCGCCGCAGGTCTGCTATAGGCTCGCTCCACGATGTCGCGTCCGCCAGCCACACCCCCTGCCCGTCATGTCTCCTGAGCCGAGCCCGGGGGCCGAACCCGTCGATCCGCTCCGGGTCTGGTTCCGCTTCATCCGCCTGAACCGGCGGGTCTCCGCCGCCGTCGGCGCGGAGCTGCGCGAGATCGGGCTCTCGATCCCGCAATTCGACGTGCTCTCGACCCTGACCGAGCGCGAGGGCCTGACCCAGCAGGAACTGGCCGCGCGCCTTTACGTGACCAAGGGGAACGTCTCGGGCCTGATCGACCGCCTGGTCGAGGCCGGGCTCGTCGAGCGCCGCGCGATCCCGGGCGACCGCCGCTCCCACGCGCTGCACCTGACCCCGGCCGGGACCGATCTCGCCTCGCGCGGGATCGCCGCGCAGGAAGCCTACGTGGCCCGCACCCTGGGGCGCCTCGACCCGCGCGACATCGCGGCCTTCGAGCGGCTGGTGCTGCAATGGCGGGGTTTCGCGCGCGAGGACGCGCAAGCGAGCCGGGGCTGAGGGAGCGCGGCGCCGGGGCTTTTACGCCATCCTGGAGCTACGCCATTCCGAGAGCCTGCATGTAGAGCTCGAGGATCGCCTCCTCCTCCTGGCGCTCGGCATGGTCCTTCTTGCGCAGCGACACGATCTTGCGCAGGGCCTTGGTGTCGAAGCCGTTGCCCTTGGCCTCGGCATAGACGTCCTTGATGTCGCCCGCGAGGCCCGCCTTCTCCTCCTCCAGGCGCTCGATGCGCTCGATGAAGCTCTTCAGCTGGTCGGCCGCGACCGAGGATGGGTCGACGGCGGGGGCGGCGGAGGCGGCCATGGTGATTTCCTCGTGAGCATGCGCACCGTGCGATGCGCCCTGACCGGTTTCGTAATCCAGCAACCTTACCGGGAGATTATCCTGGACCGGCGCCTCAATGGGGCTCGGCCTGCGCCTTGGTGAAGGCGGCCTGCTGCTCGGGGCTCGCCTCGGCCTGATGCTGCGCCTTCCACTCCGCATAGGGCATGCCGTAGACCTGCTCGCGGCTCTCGTCCTTGGTGAGCGGCAGGCCGCGCGCGTCGGCGGCGTCCTTGAGCCAGTTCGACAGGCAGTTGCGGCAGAAGCCCGCGAGATTCATCAGATCGATGTTCTGCACGTCGGTGCGGTTGCGCAGATGCGCGACGAGGCGCCGGAAGACCGCGGCCTCGAGTTCGGTCTGGGTGTTGGCATCGATCTCACTCATGACATGCTCCTCTGAGGGACGGTCCGCAGGCGCGGGACATCTCTGCAGGTTTAAGACATCCGGTCGGCTTGAGGTCAGGGCTCGCGCCGGCCGCGTCAAGCGGCGCGTGCCAGGTGGGGCCGCAGAAGCCGCGCGAACCGTTGCGCCCAGGCGGCCTGACCCGCCTCGCCGGCAATCAGATCCTGCCGGATCTCCACGAGGGCGTTCGGCAGCTTCCGCGCCATGGCGTGCCGGTCGATCGTGTCTCCGGGCAGGCCGCCGCCATAGGGCTCGTTGTCGCCGACGGTGAGCCCGGCCGGGTCGGCGCGCAGGCCCGCGATCAGGGGGGCGCTGAGGCGGTCGTCCCGGTCGTACAGGATGCCGACCTGCCAGGGCCGGGCGACGCCGCGCCAATACGGCGTGAAGCTGTGGATCGTCACGATGGCGGGGGGGGCGCCGGCCGCCTCGCCGGCCGCGACCCCGGCCTCGATCGCCCGGTCGTAGGGGTCGTAGAAGCGGGCGATGCGCTCGGCCCTGCCGGCCTCGTCGATGCGGGCATTGCCGGGCACCACCGCCCCGTCCGACAAGCGCATCACCAGGGTCGGGTCGGCGCGGCCGCGGTTCGGGTCGATGATGAGCCGGGAGAACCGGGTCAGGATCGCCGGGACGCCGAGTGCGGCCGCGAGCCGGCGCGTCACTCCGGCCGCGCCGATGTCGTAGGCGATGTGGCGGGCGAACTCGGCCTCGGCCACCCCGAGGTCGAGATCCTCGGGCACGAAGTTCGAGGCGTGGTCGCAGAGGATCAGCATCCCGAGGGCCGGATTGCCCGGAACCGTCTCGACGGGATGGGGCGGGTGCGAGGCGGCCATGCGGGATCCGGTTCGTTTCAAGCTTGCCGATGCGTCGAGGCTCGGGCAGAGCACGTATCAAGGATCGTGCGCTCACGGCAACAATCCGGCCCGTCGCCCTCCCCTCGCTCAGGCGGGCGCGAAGGCGAGGACGCACGACAGACAGGACAGGACGCCCGAGGAAGCCCGCATGACCGCCAACCCTCCCGCCGTTCAGGACGCGCAGGCCAACGCCCTGCGGACGCTGCTCACCGGCTTCCTCGACGAGGCCATCGCGGCGGCCCACCCGGTCAAGTGCCTCCCCGCGCACCTGCCCCCGCCGAGCCCGGGTCGCCTCATCATCCTCGGCGCCGGCAAGGCCGGCGGCAGCATGGCGGCGGTGGCGAGCCAATTCTACCGCGAGCAGCACGGGCTCGGGGAGGACCGCATCGTCGGCCTCGCGGTGGCCCGCCACGGCTACGGTCAGGACGCGCCCGGCATCCGCATGGTCGAGGCCGGCCATCCGGTGCCCGACGCCGCCGGCATCGAGGCCACCAAGGAGGCCCTGCGCATCGCCGGGCAGGCCGGCCCCGAGGACGAGGTGCTGGTGCTCCTCTCCGGCGGCGGCTCCGCCAACTGGATCGCGCCCGCGGGCGACCTGACGCTGCCCGAGAAGCAGGCCATCACCAAGGCGCTGCTGCGCTCGGGCGCGCCGATCGGCGAGATCAACACCGTGCGCAAGCACATCTCGCGCATCAAGGGCGGCCGGCTCGCGGTGGCGGCCCGGAACGCCCGCTCGCTCCTGACGCTCGCGATCTCCGACGTGCCCTTCGACGACCCGGCCGTGATCGCCTCGGGCCCGACCGTGCCCGATCCCTCGACGCTGGCGGATGCGCGCGCCATCTGCGAGCGGCGCGGCATCCCGCTGCCCGATGCCGCGCGCGTGCTCCTCAACAACCCCGCCAACGAGACCCCGAAGGCCGGCGACCCCGCCTTCGCGCGGGCGGAGTACCGCATCATCGCCCGGCCGATCGACGCGCTGGAGGCCGCCGCGGCCGCGGCCCGGGGCGCCGGCTACGAGGTGGTGATGCTCGGCTCCGACCTCGAAGGCGAGGCCCGCGAGGTGGCGGCCGAGCACGCGCGCCTCGCCCGCGAGATCAAGGCCGCCGGCCGCAAGGCGGCGCTCATCTCGGGCGGCGAGCTCACCGTCACCATCCGGGGAGAGGGCGAGGGCGGTCCGAACCAGGAATACGCCCTGGCGCTCGCCATCGCGCTCGACGGCGAGGCCGGGATCGCCGGCATCGCGGCCGATACCGACGGCACCGATGGGGGCCGCGGCGAGGCCACCGACCCAGCCGGCGGCCTCGTCGACCCGACGACGCTGGCGCGCGCCCGCGCCGCCGGCCTCGATCCGGCCGCGATGCTCGCCGATAACGACTCGACCCGCTTCTTCGAGAGCATCGGCGATCTCGTCCGGCCCGGCCCGACCCGCACCAATGTCAACGATTGCCGCATCATCCTCGTCGGATAGGCGCTTGTCCCTCGCCCCCTTTCGAAACGCCCTCGCGACCGCGCTGGTCCTCGGGTTCGGGCTCGCGCCCGTGCCGGCCCGCGCGGATCTGCGCATGTGCAACCTCACGCCCAGCAAGGTCGGCATCGCGCTCGGCTACCGGGACCCGCAGGGCTGGGTCACGGAGGGCTGGTGGGATCTCACCCCGAAGGCCTGCGAGACCCTGCTCAAGGGGGCGCTCGCGGCCCGCTTCTACTACGTCTTCGCGGTGGACTACACGCGCGGCGGCGAGTGGAGCGGGCGCTCGCTGATGTGCACCAAGGATTCCGAGTTCACGATCCGTGGCGTCGAGGATTGCCTCGCCCGCGGCTACGACCGCAACGGCTTCTTCGAGGTCGATACCGGCGAGCAGAAGAGCTGGACGATCCAGCTCACGGACCCGAGCCAGCCCGGCGCGCCGCAGCCCTGAGGCCGGCCCGGCGGGCCGTGCGCGGGCTGCACCCCACCCCCTCGAAACCGTGGCCGCGCGCGCTCCGCGCTTGACGTGGCCGCCCTGCCGGTGCTTGTGGCCGCGCGCCCCGAAAGCCGGACAATGATGAATTCGGCGGGCTTCGCGCTGCCTGATGGAGGCCGGATTGAAACGCTCACGCCGCACGAAGATCGTCGCCACTCTGGGGCCGGCTTCCGACACCCCGGAGATGATCGCGAAGCTGTTCCATGCCGGCGCCGACGTCTTCCGCCTCAACATGAGCCACCTGCCCCGCGAGCGGCTGCCCGAGAAGATCGAGGTGATCCGCGCCATCGAGCGCGAGGCCAAGCGCCCGATCGCGATCCTGGTCGACCTGCAGGGCCCGAAGCTGCGCGTCGGTGCCTTCGCGGAGGGCAGCGCCATGCTGGAGAACGGCGCGAGCTTCGCCTTCGACAGCGATCAGACCCCCGGCGACGTGAACCGGGTCTACCTGCCCCATCCCGAGATCCTCTCGGCGCTGGAGCCCGGCCATTCCGTCATCATCGATGACGGCAAGCTGCGCCTCACCGTGACGGAGGTGAGCGAGGGCCGCGCCGTGACCCGCGTCGAGGTCGGCGGCCGCATCTCGAACCGCAAGGGCGTCTCCCTGCCCCACACCGTCATCCCGATGCCGGCGATGACCGAGAAGGACCGCTCGGACCTCGAGGCCGGCCTCAATGCCGGTGCCGACTGGATCGCCGTCTCCTTCGTGCAGCGACCTGAGGACGTCGCGGAGGTCAAGAAGGTCTGTGCCGGGCGCGCCCTGGTGATGGCCAAGATCGAGAAGCCGCAGGCGCTGACCCGCCTCGACGAGATCATGGAGGTCTCGGACGGCCTGATGGTCGCGCGCGGCGATCTCGGCGTCGAGATGCCCCTCGAACAGGTGCCCGGCGTCCAGAAGCGCATCACCCGCGGCGCCCGCCGCCTCGGCAAGCCCGTGGTCGTCGCGACGCAGATGCTCGAATCGATGATCACGGCGCCCGTCCCGACCCGCGCCGAGGTCTCGGACGTGGCGACCGCCGTCTACGAGGGCGCGGATGCCGTGATGCTCTCGGCCGAGAGCGCGTCCGGCGCCTTCCCGATCGAGGCGATCTCGACCATGAGCCGCATCGCCGAGCAGGTCGAGAAGGACGCCCTCTACTGGACGATCCTGACCGCCCAGCGCTCGGATCCCGAGGCCACCGCGGCCGACGCCATCGCGGCCGCCGCCCACCAGATGGTCGATGCGCTCGGTCTCAACGCCATCATGGCCTGGACGCATTCGGGCTCGACGGCCTTGCGCCTCGCGCGCTCACGCCCGAATGCCAGCGTGATCGCCCTGACGCCGAAGCGCGAGACGGCGCGCCGCCTCGCCATGGCCTGGGGCACGCACCCGATCGTCACCAACGACGCGAGCGACGTCGACGACATGGCGTTCCGGGCGGCGAAATTCGCCGTGCGCGAGCGCTTCGCCGAGATCGGCGACCGGGTGATCGTGGTGGCGGGCGTCCCCTTCGGAACGCCCGGGGCCACCAACCTCGTGCGCATCGCCTTCATCACCCGCGAACACGCCGCCAAGGCCTGAGGCTTCGCCCCCCGGGTTCGCCCCGGGGACGCTCAAGGGGCCGCCGGTTCCGCGGCCCGATCCGCGAGGCGGTCCGCCAGGCGTGAGACCTCCGTCGCGAGGGCGTCGGCCGCCACGTACTGCACCATGTGGCCGATGCCGGGCAGCACGACGAGGCGCGCGCCGGGGATTGCGGCGGCGAGCGGCTCCGCCTGCTGGTCCGTGCGCACCACCGGATCGGCCCCGCCCGCCACGATCACGGTGGGAACCCGAAGGGTTTCGTAGCGCGGGCTCAGGGCCTCGAGCGCCGGCCCGAGACCGATGAGGTCCTGCACGTTCGCCAGCATGGTCCCGGGCCGGAGCACCAGGGAGGCCCGGCTGCGCGCGAGGTAATCCGGGCTCGCGGCCTGCGGGGCGAAGACCGTTCGGGCGGCCCCCGCGAGGAATTGGAGCCCGACCGGCGCGGCGAGCGTGCGGCTCAGCAGCCAGGCGACCGGCGGTTGCACGGCCAGCCGTAGATACCAGGGAATCGCGCCCCGCGGCGGGAACGGCCGCGCGACCGGCGCGACCAGCACGAGGCCGGCGACCCGCTCCGGGTAATCGAGGGCGAGGCTGAGGGCGAGGGCGCCGGCCCAGGAATGCCCGAGCACGATTGCCGGGCCGATCCCGAGGCGTTCCAGGGCCTCCGCGATGGCGGCGCCCTGCGGGGCGGGGCCGGCGGCACCGGCCCCCGCGAGGCGGTCGCTCCAGCCGAAGCCGGGACGATCGAAGGCGATGACCCGGAATCCCCGCGCGGCCAGGGTGCGCCCGACGCCCTCCATCGGATCGGCGGCGTTGGCGGATGCCCCGTGCAGCAGCACCACGGTGCCCCGCGCGCCCTCGCGGGGCCCGGCCTCGATCGTGGCGAGGCGCCCGCCCGTGACAGCCACGAAGGGGCCGGCGGGCGGATGCTGCGCCCCGACCCGCAGGGTGATGATCAAAGTCGCGAGGGCGCCGGCCGCGAGAACCGCGCCGACCAAAGCCGCCGCGAGGCCGAGGAGCGCCGCGAGCGCATTCAGGGCGACCATCAGAGTTCGCGGCCGTCGACCTCGGGGGTGAGTCGATCGATGGCGTCCTGCAGCTTCTCCATCCGCGGATAGAGGGCGGAGGCGCGCCGGAAGCATTCGAGGGCCCGCCGCTTGTCATCGACGGATTGATAGATCCGGCCAAGGGCCGCCCAGGCCTCGAAATGGCGCGGCTCCAGCACCAGGGTGCGTTGCAGGTCGGCGATGGCGGCGTATTTGTCGGAGAGCATCCAGAAGATCGTTGCCCGCCGGTTCCAGCCCTCGGCCCAGGCGGGTTCGAGGGCGGTGACGCGGTCCATCAGCTCGGCCGCGAGGGGCAGGTCCTGCGTCGACATCGCCTGGCGCGCGCGCTCGGTCAGCAGGTCGGCCGTGGCGCTACCGGAGCGGTCGAGGCGGCGCTCGATGAGCTTGGAGATGCCCTTGGCCTCGGCCGGATCCTCGGCGCTCTTCAGCCGGTCGTAGAGCTCGTCCAGGCTGGCCGGCGGCTGCGGCTTGGCGGGCCTGGCCTCACCGGGTCTGGCCTCGCCAGTCCGGGACTCGCCGGCGCCTTCACGGCCCTGGCCATCGCGCAGGAGGGTGCCGGACGGGGCCGCCTGGGCGGAGATCGAGGCGGCCAGGAGGGCCGCCGCGAGGGGGAGCGGGACAAAGCGCAGCATCCGGGGAGCTTGTGCCCCTCGCGCAAGCGCGTCAACGCGCTCGCTTGCCGCGTGTTGCCGGTGGCGCGCCCGCCAATGCGGCGGGCGCGAGCCAAGCTCAGCCCTGGCGGGCCTTGAAGCGCTTCTGGGTCTTGTTGATGACGTAGACCCGGCCCTTGCGACGCACGAGCTGGTTGTCACGGTGCCGGCCGCGGAGCGACTTCAGCGAGTTGCGAATCTTCATCGTCTTACTCGGCGCGGTGGAGGCCGGCCGCCCATGCAAAGAGTCTCGGGGACGGGGGCGCCTCACGGCATCCCCGGCGATGGCAGCTGACACATCGCGGAAAGGCGGCTCCCTTATCAGGATTCGCCCCGTCAAGGCAAGACTTGGAAGGCAAGACTTGGCGCGATGCGCGGCGCGGCGCGGGGGACGAGGCTCGGGCGGCGTTCGAAGAGAGCCCTGAATGCCTATTCGCCCGTGTTCTCGCCGCGATGCCCCGCGCAAGGCAACGGCCGCCGGAGAGGATTCCGGCGGCCGCTGAGACTGTGTGTGGTCCCGATCCGGCGGATCAGGGTTTCGGCGCGTCGGGCGCCGGGTTGGCGGGCACGGGGCTCGCAGGCGCAGGACTTGCCGGCATCGGGCTCGCAGGCACGGGGCTTGCCGGCATTGGGCTCGCGGGTGCCGGCGCCGGGACTGCCGCGCCGGTCGGTGCTTCCGCCACCACGGGCCCGGCGAGCTCCGGATACGTCTCCACCACGTGGGCGCCGTTCAGGGGCTTGCTCACGCCGTTGTGGCAGGTGGTGCAGTTCACCTTCGGCACGTCGCCCAGCGCGCCGAGGCGGTTGCGCGGGAAGGTCGAGAGCAGCGGCTCGAGGTAGTTGCCGTTGAGGTCGCGCACCATCCGGATGCCGTGCCAGGCCGCGACACGCTGGGGCGTGCTCTCGGACCAGTTCGAGATCGCCCGGGTGTTGTGGCAGAAGGTGCAATTCACCCCCAGCCCCTGCGACATGTGGATCATCAGGCCGTAGGTCTTCTCCGCCGCCTGGATCGGCTTGCCCTTGCCCGTGGGGAGCGCCGTGGTCGCGTTCACCCGGATGACGTTGTTGTCGATCTCCTTCTGGCCGAGGAACTCGGTCAGGGTGTCGTAGGGCAGCGAGCTGAGGCCGACGGAGGGTTTGGCGAGGTTCTGGCCGTTGTTGCGGGGGATGAAGCCCGAGGTCGCGTTCGGGCCCGGATCCGTGAACCAGACGTTGGCGGGGACGGGCTGGCCGCGATGGCAGGTGTAGCAGGTGACGCCGACGTCGTGGACGTGGCTCTCCTTCCAGGTGCTGTTGATGTGCTGGGTCATCTGCAGCATGCGCCGGGCGACGCGCTTCTGGTAGAGGCTGTCATCGGCCATGTTCTCGGTGTTGTGGCAATAGGTGCAGCCCTGTTCCGGGCTGACCCACTCCGTCATCGAGACCATCAGACGGTTGAACTCGTTCGTGGTCAGGTTCTGCAGGACCTTGACGTTCTCGTAGGTCTTGCCGGCGAGTTCACCCCCGGGCTCGGCCGGGTCCGCCGGCGCCGGCGCCACGTTCTCGGCCTTGACCGCGATCGCGTCCGCCCGGGACTCGACCTGGTCCATGCCGGTGCCGCGGAAGCCGTTCTGGCTGACGGCGAGCGGGGGGCGGGTCCATCCCGCCGTCCCGAACATCGCGATGGTGAGAAAGAGCGCGGCGACGGCGCCCGCAACTCCGAGGACAGGCTTCATGGCGTCCCTCCGGGCGCGCTGAGGGGATCGACGATCGGACCGTAGATGTGGGGATAGGACGGGGCGACGCCGTGCTTGACCGCCCAGAGGTACCAGTTGTCCACGACCGTGCCGGTGAGCAGGATGCCGATGCCGCCCGTCAGCGTCGTCAGGACGGCGAACCACCAGGCCCAGCGGTGCACCGATTCCATGGTGGCGTTAAAGCCCATGGTCCAGCGCCAGAACAGGGCGGCGCGCTCGGTGGCGGTGCCGCGGTTGACGATCTGGTCGATCTCACGCTCCGAGCCGTAGCGGCTCGTCGCCAGGATGGTCGCCCCGTGCATGGCGAAGAGCAGCGTCGACCCGTACAGGAAGACGATCGAGAGCATGTGGAACGGGTTGTAGAAGAGGTTGCCGTAGCGCAGCGAGAAGGCGGCCGTCCAATCGAGGTGCGGGAAGATCCCGAAGGGCACGGCCTCGCTCCACGAACCCATCATGATCGGCCGGATGAAGCCGAGGACGAGGTAGAGCCAGATGGCGCTGGCGAAGGCCCAGGGCACATGGGTGCCGAGGCCGAGCGCCCGGGCCCGCCGGTAGAGCCGCACCCACCAGAGCAGGATCGAGGCGGTGAGGAAGAAGCCGGCGATGAGCCACCAGCCGCCCTCGTTGAGCGGTGGCAGGATCTTGAGGCCGTATTGCGGGCGCGGCGGCTCCAGGGCGAGCCAGGGGAGCTGGCGCACGAACTGCACCGGGTCCCAGTTCACCGAGGCCCACATGTTGAGCCCGATGATCTCGAAGGCGATCAGGCCGCAGGCGAAGGAGAGCGCCCCGAGATAGCCGATATAGATCGGACCGACCTGCGCGTTGCCGATCAGCCCCATCAGGTAGCTGTGGAACGGCGTGCCCCAGCGCTCGTCGACCGCGACCGGCACGCCCATCTCGGGCTCGACCGGCCGGACCTGCACCTGTGTGAAGATGTTCTGGTAATAGGCCATTGCCCGCCCTCCCCCTCAGCGCCAGACCGGCAGGTTCAGCCACCAGCCCCACCATTCCGGCCAACCCTGCGTCCAGAACGGCCCGCTGAGCACGATGCAGACGGCGCTCCAGAAGCCCGCCGACAGGGCCAGGAACAGGCCGAGGCGGTGGATGCCGAGCGTGCCGATGGAGTAGCCGATGGTGTCGCGGAAGAAGGTGTCCTCGTGCTCGGGCGTCTTCACCACCTCGCCCTTCGGCGGATTGGTCGAGGACAGGATCAGCGAGCCGTGGAGCGAGAGCGCGAAGGTCGTCGTGAAGAAGAACGACACCGCCAGCATGTGCGCCGGATTGTAGTGGAAGTGCAGGTACTGGTAGCCGGTGTTCGAGACCCAATCGAGGTGGCTCAGGATGCCGTAGGGGAATCCGTGGCCCCAGGCGCCCATCAGGAAGGGGCGGATCACCACCAGCGTCACGTAGGCGAAGATCGCCACCGAGAAGGCGAAGGGCACGTGGTAGCCGATGCCGAGCTTGCGGCAGATCTCGACCTCCCGCAGCGCCCAGGAGCAGAACGCCCCGATGGCGCAGAAGGTGATGAGCTGCCACAGGCCGCCCTCCTTCAGGGGGGCGAGCGCCAGGCCGTACTTGATGTCGGGCGGGGCGATGTTGATCTGCCAGATGTTCCAGGTCGGGCCGATCGCGGCGCCGTACAGGATCAAGGCCGTGCCGAGCACCGAGAAGAACAGCGTCGTGACGCCGAAGAACCCGACATAGAACGGTCCCACCCAGAAATCGAACAGGTCTCCGCCGACGAGCGTGCCGCCGCGGACGCGGTATTTCTTTTCGAAGCTCAGCATCGCCATCGCGGGTACCCTCCGGGCGGAAGCGGTTCAGGCGAACGGGGCCGGTTCGCCACCGGAACAGGCGAGCGCGCGCATCGCGCGGCCGCTCGCGGGGTCGCTGCGGGCGGGGGCGGTCACCCGCGCCTCCGTCCGCTGCTGGTCTCGGGGTGGCGGCCGGCCCCCGGGCGGCGCGCGCGCCGGCCGGGAACCGATGCCTCGGTCACGCCAGAGCCGGCGTCACGCCGGTGTGGGCGTCACGATCTGCAGCGAGATCGCGGTCTTGGGCGCCTTCGGGCCTTCGAGCCAGTTGAACCGGTCGGTGCTGAGCAGGATGAAGTGGATCAGCAGGGCCAGGACGAACAGGAAGGTGAAGAGCGCCACGAGGGTGCGCCGGGGATCGAAGAGAAGCCAAACCTTGTGCATGGTGTGCTCCTCCTCAGGAGATCAGCGAGACGAGGCCGTGGGCGGCGCTCGTCATGCTGTCCAGGGCGGCGTAGCCCTTGGGTCCAGGCAACCACGGGCGCCACATCCAGACGAGGATGTGGGCGACCACGGCGATCGCCGTGAAGATGATGAAGCTCGTCAAGAAGATCGCGTGGAACTCCTTGGCTTCGGGTTCCGTCAGCCCGGACAGGCTGCTGGGTCGTTCAATTCCACCGGCCATCGATCGATACCTCCGCTTTGGCTGGCCGCGCTCCCGGGGAGCGCGGCGGGTGATGCCGGGCGGCATGCTCGCCCCGGCAGCACTTCCACCTGGTCACCGGTACCCGGTCACCCGACGGAAGCGTTTTGGCCGCCTCGGGCTCAGCCCATGAAGGCGAAGGGAATGGCCGAGACCGCCATGGCCTTGGCCTCGCCGAAGACCGAGCGCCGGGCGCTCAGGCCGGAGGGCGGGGCGGTGGGGTTCGGCGACCGGCCCGGCCGCAGGCGCTGCGCCAGGGCCGCCACGAGGAAAAACGGGTAGGTCGCAGCCAGAATGATCCGGAACTGCGTCTCTTCCTGATGGAGGCGCGACGTCGCATTCATCCCACGCATGGTGCTGCTCTCCTGCTGGCGGCCCCGGCGGGGCGACGCTGGCTGAACGGGTCGGGACATCGCCCGGTATCCGTGCGCGAAGGCGCCGGACGGGGCAGGCGATGAGGACAGGGATCGGGTGAGGGAGCCGCCCGCGCTCATGCGGCGGCTCCGAGCTTGAGGCCCTCATGGGCCGCCTCGACATGGTCGGCCGCGACGCCCTCGGCCCCTGCGCGCCGGGCCTCGCGCTCGGCGGCGTCGCGCAGGCGCTTGGCCATCGAGATCCGCACCAGGACCGGCTGGCGCTCGACGAGGGCGTTCAGGGCGACGCGGGCCGCCTCGTCCCAGGCCATCTCCCGGTGGGCCCGGGCGGGCGTCGCCTCCACCGCATCCATGTCGCGGGCGAGCGGCAGGATGTGGAAGAGCATGTCGAAGAGCGCGTTGCAGACCTCCTGCACGAGGTAGGTGGCGCCCGCGTAGCCCATGAAGGGCGTGCCGGTGTGGCGCCGGATGATGGCGCCCGGGAACGAGGCCGGCACGAACACCGCCCGCGCGCCGGCTTCGGCGAGGTACATGCGCTCGTTGAAGGAGCCGAACAGGACCAGGGGCGGGCGCTGGGCGATGGCCTCGCGCACGGCGCCGTTGTCGGGCTTGGCGCCGGGCTTGCGCGCCACCGCGAAGGTGCAGGGCAGGCCCATCTCCGTCTCGAGGAAGTGGCGCACGCCGCGGGCATAGGTCTCGGTCGCCACGATGCCGAAGCTCGCGGTGCCGAAGAAGTCCTGCGTCACCGAGCGCCACAGGTCCCAGACCGGCTTGATCGTGGTGTGCTTCTCGCGCTCGATGAAGGGTTCGGGGTCGAGGCCGAGGATCGCGCCGAGGCTGCGCAGGAAGGCGGTCGTGGAGAGGACGCCGATCGGCGCCTGCAGGTAGGGCCGGTCGAGGGCCTCGCAGAGGAGGCGTCCGAACTCGCGGTAGAGGCAGATATTGGCGTCGGCATTGACGAGCTTCGGCACGTCCTGGAGGTGCGATCCGAGCGGGAAGGTCAGGTTCACCTCCGCCCCGATGCCCTCGACGAGGCGCCGGATCTCGGCGAGGTCGGAGGGCATGTTGAAGGTGCCGTAGGCCGGGCCGATGATGTTGACGCGCGGGCGCTCGCCGTCCTGGCGCTGGGGCCGGGCCGGGATTCCCTTCTTGGCAAAGCGCTTGGCGCCGTGCTCCTGCCACAGCCAGTTGATGGCGCGGTCGGCGGCCTGCCACTGGTCCTCGTCGATGGTGCGCGGCAGGAAGCGCTGGATGTTGGTGCCCTCGGGCGTCACGCCGCCGCCGATCATCTCGGCGATCGAGCCCGTGACGACGACGCTCGGCATCGCCGGGTCGAGGGTGGCGTGCGCCCGCTTCATGGCGCCCTCGGTGCCGTGCCGGCCGAGTTCCTCCTCGGCGAGCCCGGTGACGACGATCGGCAATTCGTGGGGCGGCAGCGCGTCGGTGTAGTGCAGCACCGAGGTGACCGGCAGGTTCTCGCAGCCGACCGGGCCGTCGATGACGACCTGCAGACCCTTGATGGCGGAGAAGACGTAGGCCGCACCCCAGTAGCCGCCGGCCCGGTCGTGATCGAGGACGAGCATCAGGCCATCTCCCCGATCGGATCATGCGCGTGGGGCTTCGCCTTCGGGGCCGGGGCCGCATTCTTGCGGAGCTTCGGGACGTCCTCCCAGATGCCGGCCGCATGGCCCTGCCCGACGCCGGTGAAGAAGCTCCGCATCGCGTCGAAGCGACCCTTGTTGCCGAGAGCGGCGTTGACGACCTGCGCCAGCGAGCCGGCGCCGGCGACGCCCATCAGGGGGCGAGCCGAGATCAGGTTGGTGAAGTAGAGGGCCGGAATGCCGGCCTCCTTGGCCTTCTGCACCACCGGCGTCGTGCCGATGGCGAGGTCCGGCCGGAACGCCTGGAAGGCCGCGAGGTCGTCCTCGAGGGAGGCCCGGTAGCGGACCGTGACGCCGCGGGCTTCGAGCCAGTCGCGATCGGCCTCGGAATGGGGCGTGCGCGGGCAGGCCGTGCCGACATAGGCGAGGTCCGCGCCGCTCTCCACGAGAAGGCGCCCGACCAGAAGTTCCGAGCCCTCGTAGCCCGAGAGCGTGATCCGGCCCCGGATCGGGCTCGCGGACAGGGCGCCCCGGATCGCCGGGAGGAGCCGGTTCTTGGCGGCCTCGACGGTCGCGCGCTTCACGCCGCAGGCCTCGCCGATCCGGTCGAGCCAGCCGGCGGTGCCGTCATGGCCGACCGGGGCCGAGCCCACGATCGGGCGGCCGGCGGCCTCGAATTCGCGGATGCTCGCGGTGTAGAACGGATGGATCGCCGCCACCGCCGCGCCGTCGAGGGCGGCGTAGAGCTCGCGCCATTCCCGGGTCGGCACGACCGGGCCGGCATCGAGGCCGAGGGTGTCGAGCATGGCGCCGATCACGACCGGGTCGGCCGGGAACATCTCGCCGAGGAGCGTCACGGTGGGGCGGCCGGCCCGCCCGCCGCACGGCGCCTGGACGGGACCCTGCTCGGCCTCGTTGCGGGCGACCTTCAGCATGGCGCCGGCCAGCACGTCCTTGGCCTCGGCATGGGTCGGCACGCCGAAGCCCGGCACGTCGATGCCGATGACCCGGACCCCGTCGATCTCCTTCGGCAGGAGTCGCAGCGGCACGCCGGAAGCCGTCGGCACGCAGAGATTGATCACCACCACGGCATCGTAATCGGCGGGCTTGGCCACCTGATGCACCGCCTCGCGGATGTCCTCGAACAGCTTGCCGGTGACGAGGGTCTCGGAATTGAACGGGACGTAGCCGACCGTGCGCTTGGCGCCGTAGAAATGCGACGTGAAGGTCAGCCCGTAGACGCAGCAGGCCGAGCCCGACAGGATCGTGGCCGTGCGGCGCATCCGCAGCCCGACCCGCAGCGAGCCGAAAGCCGGGCACATGCTCTGGGGCTGGTCATGAGGGCCGGCCGGGTAATCCTTGGCGAGCTGATCGAGGGTCTCGCTCATGCCGGCGGCGTTCGCCGCCGCCCGCATCGCATCCTTGCCGGCGTGGCAGCCATGGCCATCCTCGCTGGTCGACGCAAGGCTGACGATCTCGGCGGAGGGCGACACGGATGCCTGCGCGCTCTGGTGAGCCGAGGCGGGCTTGTCGCGGCGGGCGCGCAGGTCGGCGATGTCGAGGGTGACGGCCATCGCCTAGACCTCGTCGTAGACGACTTCGAGGGACGGCTTCGTCACCGGCGCGGTGCCGCACATATCCTCGAAGGTGGCGGGCTCCAGCACCACGTCGCGTCCGACGGTCTCGCTGGCGAAGAGGCCGAGCAGCGCATCCTGGCTCAGCGTCCGGGGCTGGTGCGGGACGGCCTCGGCGACGTTCGCCGCGAGGTCCGCGAAGAGCGGGCCCCAGCGCCCGTCGGGCTTGCCGATGATCTCGTAATTCGCGCTCTTGCGGCGGATGTCCTCGTCGGCCGGGATCGAGGCGAGGACCGGGATTCCGACCGCCTCCGCGAAGGCCTGCGCCTCGCCGGTGCCGTCGTCCTTGTTGATGACGAGGCCGCCGACGCCGACATTGCCGCCGAGCTTGCGGAAATACTCGACCGCCGAGCAGACATTGTTGGCGACGTAGAGGGATTGCAGGTCGTTCGAGCCGACCACGATGACCTTCTGGCACATGTCGCGGGCAATCGGCAGGCCGAACCCGCCGCAGACCACGTCGCCCAGGAAGTCGAGCAGGACGTAGTCGAAGCCCCATTCATGAAATCCGAGCTTCTCCAGGAGTTCGAAGCCGTGGATGATGCCGCGCCCGCCGCAGCCGCGCCCGACCTCCGGGCCGCCGAGCTCCATCGCGTAGACGCCGTCGCGCTTGAAGCAGACGTCCCCGATGGCGACCTGCTCGCCGGCGAGCTTTTTCCGGGTCGAGGTCTCGATGATGGTCGGGCAGGCCCGACCGCCGAACAGGAGCGAGGTGGTGTCGCTCTTCGGATCGCAGCCGATCAGCAGCACCTTCTTGCCCTGCTGCGCCATCATGTAGGAGAGGTTGGCCAGGGTGAAGGACTTGCCGATGCCGCCCTTGCCGTAGATCGCGATGATCTGCGTCTCCTTGGTGGCCGTCGTCGGCACCGGATCGGGACCCTCGCTCGCCTCGGCCCGGAGGGCGCCAGTGAGATGCATGTTCATGACGCGGCCCTCCAATCGAGGATCATCTTCAGGCATTCGGGGTCGCCGAAGGCCGTGCGATAGGCGGCCTGGGCATCGCTCGCCGGCCGGCGATGCGTGATCAGGCCGTCGAGGGAGAGCGCACCGCGCTCGATCAGCGCCGTGACGGCGGTGAGGTCGTGGGGCCGGAACTCCGCCGCGACCCGGATGCGCGCCTCGCGCAGGAAGGCCGGCGGGAAGGTGAAGGCGAGCGGCGCCTCGTAGAAGCCGGCGAGCACGATCTCGCCGGAGCGGGCAAGGCGCGCGATCAGGATGTCGAGGAGGCTCGCATCCCCGCTGACATCCGTGATCGTGGCATAGTCGCGCCGCTCGTCGCTCTCGGGCGCCACGACCGGGTAGCCGAACCGGCCCTTCGCCCGAACGGGGTTCGTCTCCCACACGGTCGGGGCGCCGCCGGCCAGAACCGTGAGGCGCGCCAGGAGACGCCCGAGGACGCCGTGGCCGACGATCAGTGAGCGTTCGCCCGGGCTGATGCCCGCGAGCGCGTGGTAGGCGGTGGCCGCGAGCGCGATCAGGATCGCCCGCTCGCCGAGACCCGGATCGACCGGGACGAGGCGCTGGCCCGGCACGATCAGGTGGGAGGCGGCGCCGCCGAACAGGCCGCGAACCTCGCCGAAGCAGCGGGCGCCGGGAACGAACACGGTCTCGCCGACGCTGCGCCCGCTCGCCGGGCCGGCCGCCATGATGGTGCCGACCGATTCGTAGCCGGGGACCAGCGGGTAGCCCATGCCGGGAAAACTCGGCATGCGGCCGGACCAGAGGAGGCGCTCGGTGCCGGTGGAGATGCCGCTCCAGGAGACGGCCACCACCGCGTCGTCCTCGCCCGCCGGGCTCAGCGGCAGGCGCGAGAGCGCGAGCTGCTCCGGTTGTTCGAGAACGACAGCGAGCGCGTCCATCAATCGATGCCTTTCCGCCCGTGTTTCCCGGCCCTGCTCCCCGGTGGATCCGGGGCTGTGTCCGTTGCTGTCAGATTAAACTGACATTAGAGACCGTCAAGTGTTCTTTACACATGTTCACGATAACGCGTGGCAACCATCATCCCGGCCAAAAGCGGGCGGCGCGTCGGAACCTTGCGGATCCGCGTGAATCCGGCTGCCCTCAAGAGGCTGGCGAGTTCGTCGGGCGTGCGGGCCCGGCCGCTGCCCATCGCCAGCAGGTAGAAGCCGAAATAGGCGTCCGCGACGGGCTCCGCCCCGGGCGTGCCGGCCATCGGCTCGGCGATCAGCAGGGTGCCGCCCGGCGCGAGCGCCGCGTGGGCGGCCCGCAGCAGAACGGCGACCCGGGCGTCGTCGTGATCGTGGACGATGCGCACGAGCGTGATCAGATCCGCGCCCCGCGGCAGCGAATCGGTGAGGAAGCTGCCGCCGTGGCAGGCGATGGGATGATCGAGGCCGATTCCGGCGAGCCGGGCGCGGGCGCGCTCGGCGACCGGCGGCAGGTCGAACAGCATCACGCGCAGGCTTGGGCAACGCCGCGCGGCGGCCTCGGCGAAGACGCCCTCGCCGCCCCCGAGGTCCAGCAGGTCGGCATGGCGTGAGAACGGGTAGGCGTCGAGCACGTCCTCGGCGATGAGCGCCTGGGAGGCCGACATCAGGCCGCTATAGGCGGCGACCGATTCGGGCGCGACGCGACCGGGCTCGGGCGCCCGGGCATAGGGCCAGTAGCCCGAGAGGCGCGTCTCGCCGGCCTCGCCGCGCAGGAGCGCCACCGGATCGCGCAGGTCGTCGTAGAGCATCGCGTGGTGCTCGATCATCGCCCCAATGGCGGGGTTGCCGAGGAGCGCCGCGCCGAGATCGGCCAGCGCGAAGCGCCCGTCAGGCAGGCGCGTCACGAGATCGAGGGCGGCGGCGGCGCGCAGCAGGCGCTCCGCCCGGTCCGGGCTCAAGCCAAGCCGCGATCCGAGCGCGGGGATCGCGAGGGGGCCGTCGCGGAGCAGGCCGAACAGGTCGAGCCGGATGCAGGCGAACAGCACCTGCGCGTAGACGAAGCCGGCGCAGAGGTCGAACAGCGCGCGGGTGTTGCGCTGCGCCGTCCGCCGCGTCAGCCAGAAGCCCGCCGCCCAGCGCTGGAAGGCGGGGCTCGCCACCCGCGCGTTGCGGAAGGCGAGCCAGCGCTCGCGCCAGCTCGGCCGCGGGGCGCGGGTGCCGGGGTCCGGCCCGGTCCGGGTCAGGGGGGCGTCCATGCCGTCCGCGCCCTCGGCCCGCCTCAGACCAGCGCTTCCTGCGCGAGGCTCGCGGGCAGGAACAGTCGGGTCTGCGCCGCGATCTCCGCCCGCAGAGCCTCGGCGCCGGGACAGGCCGGGATGACCTCGATCGCTTCCCGAGCGAGGCGCTTCAGGCGCTCGAGCGCGCCGCCCATGCCGAGGAGCAGGGCCGCGTTCGGGCGCCCGAGGGTGGCGTCGCGCCCCGCCGGCTTGCCGATCTCTTCCTGCCGGCAGGCGACGTCCCGCAGGTCGTCGGCGACCTGGTAAGCCTCGCCGAGGCACTCCCCGAGGAGGCGCCACGGCAGCGGCGAGACCCCCGCCGCTGCCGCGCCTGCCACGGTCGCGGCAGCAAACAGCGCGCCGGTCTTGGCCTGCTGGTAGTTCGAGAGGGCGACCTCGGGTTCCGATTCCCAGGCCTGGCCCGCCACGATGCCGGCGGGCGAGCCGACCGCGCGGGCGACGAGCCCCAGGAGGGCGCCGAGCCGCTGGGGCGAGCGGGCGGTGCCGCGCGCCAGGGTCTCGAAGCCGAGCACGATCAGCGCGTCGCCGGTGAGGACCGCCAGCGGCTCCCCGAAGGCCACGTGCACCGAGGGCTTCTGGCGCCGCATCGGCGCATCGTCGAAGCAGGGAAGGTCATCGTGCACGAGGGAGGCGCAGTGCAGCAGCTCGATGGCGGCGGCGGCGGCGTCCGAGGCGGCCGGGTCGTCGTCGCCGCAGGCCGCCGCGACCGCGAGGCAGAGGCGCGGGCGGATGCGGTGGCCTCCGGGAAAGACCGCGTAGCGGATCGCCTCGGCGAGGCGCGGCGGCGCACCGGGGGCCTCGGCATGGGCCACCGCGATGTCGAGAACACGCTCAATCCGCCTGCCGGCTTCCATGACGACCTCCCTGCGTGTCTTTTCAGATTGTCAGTTCATAGTGTCATCTATTATTGACACTTGTCGGTGTCGAGATCAATCGCGGTTCAGGAATCGGCGTGCGAATGGAGCGGAGGCAGCAGGTGGTCGTGATCGGGGCCGGCATCGCCGGCCTCGTCGCGGCCCTGCGCCTGGCTGCCGCCGGCCTCGCGGTCACGGTCCTGGAACGGGGGGCGCGGCCGGGCGGCAAGATGCGCTCCGTCGCGGTCGGCGGGCGCCCCGTCGAGGCCGGACCGACGGTCTTCACCATGCGCTGGGTCTTCGAGGAGGTGTTCGCCGAGGCCGGCGCGCATCTCGCCGAGCGGGTCAGGCTCAGCCCGGCCGGCATCCTCGCGCGGCATGCCTGGAGTGCGGGCGAGCGCCTCGACCTCTTCGCCGAGACCGATGCCTCGGCGGAGGCCATCGCGGCCTTCGCGGGGCGTGCCGAGGCGGAGGGCTACCGGCGGTTCTGCAGCCGGGCCGCCGAGGTCTACCGGACCCTGGAGGGGCCCTTCATCCGCAGCGAGCGCCCGAGCCCGATCGATCTCGGGCGGCGGGTCGGGGTGTCGGGCCTCGGCGGCCTCTGGCGCATCCAGCCCTTCGCGACCCTGTGGGGGGCGCTCGGCGACTATTTCCGCGATCCGCGGCTGCGCCAGCTCTTCGGGCGCTACGCCACCTATTGCGGCTCCTCGCCCTTCGAGGCGCCCGCCACCCTGATGCTCGTCGCCCATGTGGAGCAGGCGGGCGTCTGGTATGTCGAGGGCGGCCTGAGCCGGCTCGCGCAGGCCGTGGCCGACCTCGCGGCCGAGCACGGAGCCGAGCTTCGGCTCGGAACGCCGGCGCGCCGCATCCTGGTGGAGCGCGGGCGCGTCACCGGCGTCGAGGCCGAGGACGGAACGCGCTTCCCCGCCGACGCGGTCCTGGCGGGTGCCGACGTGGCGGCGCTCGGCGCCGGCCTGTTCGGGCCCGAAGCCGCGCGCGCCATCGCGCCCATGCGGGTGGCCGAGCGCTCCCTCTCGGCCGTGACGTTCTGCGTCGCGGCCGAAGCGGAGGGCTTCCCCCTCGTGCGCCACAACGTCTTCTTCTCGGGCGATTACCGGGCCGAGTTCGCGGCGATCCGGCGCGGGGACCTGCCGCCCGATCCGACGGTCTATCTCTGCGCTCAGGATCGCAGCGACGGCGACGCCGCCCCGGAGGGCCCCGAGCGGATCCTCTGCCTCGTCAACGCCCCCGCCCGGGGCGAGCGCCCCCTCACGCCCCAGGAGATCGACCGATGCGCGACGACGATGCGGGCGCGGCTCGCCGCCTGCGGCCTGAGCCTCGCGACGGAACCGGGCGGCGTGACGACGACGCCCTCGGGCTTCGAGGCCCTGTTCCCGGCGACCGGGGGCGCCTTGTACGGGCGAGCCTCCCACGGCTGGACGGCGACGTTCCGGCGGCCGGGGGCGCGCACGCGCCTGCCGGGATTGTATCTCGCGGGGGGCAGCGTGCATCCGGGCCCGGGGGTGCCGATGGCGGCGCAGTCGGGCCGGATCGCGGCGGACAGCCTCCTGGCGGATCTCGGCCTGAGCCGCGCTTCGACACGCCCGTCGGCCGGGGCGGCTACGCGTGGTGGTACGTCGATGCCCTGAGCCAGGACGGGACCCAGGGCCTGACGCTGATCGCCTTCATTGGCAGCGTGTTCTCGCCCTACTACGCCTGGGACACGGCGCGGGACCCGTTCGACCATTGCGCCCTGAACGTGGTGCTCTATGGGCGGCCGGGGCGCTTCTGCATGACGGAGCGCGGACGCTCCGCCCTGTCGCGGGACGCGGCCGGGATCCGCATCGGTCCGAGCGCGATGGAGTGGGACGGCACCGACCTTCTCATCCGGATCGACGAGGTCACGGCGCCGATCCCCACGCGGGTGCGCGGCACGGTGCGGCTGCGCCCGCCCGGGTTCACGCCGGGCCCCTTCACCCTCGACGCGCACGGAGCCCATCGCTGGTGGCCGATGGCGCCCTCCTCCCCGGTCGAGGTGCGGCTGGAGGAGCCGGGCGTGCACTGGTCGGGCACCGCCTATTTCGACACCAATCACGGGGACGAGGCCCTGGAGGATGCCTTCACCAGCTGGACCTGGTGCCGGGCCGATCTGAGCGACGGCGCGGCGATCCTGTACGACGTGCGCCGCCGGGACGGATCGGGCCAGAACCTGTCGCTGCGCTTCGACCGCACGGGGGCGCGCCGGGAGATCAAGCCGCCCCTCGCGGCCCGCCTGCCGCCGACGCGGCTCTGGCGCATCCCGCGCTCCACCCGCAGCGACGACGGCACGGCGCGGGTCGTCCGCACCTTCGAGGACACGCCGTTCTACAGCCGCTCGCTGCTCACCGCGACGCTGGCGGGCGAGGTGGTGCAACCCGTCCACGAGAGCCTGTCGCTCGACCGCTTCCGCAATCCTCTGGTGCGCCTGATGCTGCCGTTCCGGATGCCGCGCCGGGCCCGCTGAGCCCTCAGCCGAGTCGCGCCGCGATGTGGTCCGCGACCCGGAGCGCGTTGGCCACGATGGTCAGGGTCGGGTTCACGGCGCCGATCGAGGGGAAGAAGCTCGCATCCGTGACGTAGAGGTTGTCGATCTCGTGCGCCCGGCAGGTGAGGTCGAGGACCGAGGCGGCCGGGTCGGTGCCGAAGCGCAGCGTGCCGGCCTGATGCGCCGTGCCGCTCAGCGGGATGTTCTTGCCGAGGTAGAGCGAGCGCTCGAACAGATAGGTATAGGCGCCGCCGGGCCGCAGCAGGTCCGAGAGCTTGTCGCGCAGGCGATCATGGGCCTCGCGGTTGGTCTCGTGGATATCCAGGATGGTGCGCCCGTCCCGGTCGATCGTGATCCGGTTGTCGGGATGGGGCAGATCCTCGCTCTGCAGCCAGAAATCCATCGAGTGGCGCGCCACCATGTCGAAGGGGGCATCCGGCAGGAAGCCGGTCCATTTCGGGAATTCCTCGCCGCGGATCTGGTCCGGATGCGTCTTGGCGCACATCTGGATCAGGCCCATCGGGTATTCCCAATCCTTCGATTCGAAGTAGAAATCCGAGACCGCGAGCGTCTTCTGGAAGACCGTGTCGTTGACCTCCTTCGAGAGCGCCATTAGCACCGACATGTTGTGGCGCATGTAGTTGCGGCCGACCTGATCCGAGCCGTTGGCGAGCCCGTTCGGATGCGCCGCGTTGGCCGAGCGCAGGAACAGCAGCGCCGAGGAGAGGGCTCCGCAGGCCACCACCACGATGTCGGCGCAGTAGCGCTCCTCCGCGCCGTCCCGGGTGACCTGGACCCCGGTCACGCGCCGGCCCGCGGCGTCGGTCTCGAGGCGCGACACGTAGGCGCCCGTGAGCAGCGTGACGTTGGGGTGGGCGGCCAGCGTCGGATCCACGGTCATCACCTGCGCGTCGGCCTTGCCGTTGAGGAGGCACGGGAACCCGTCGAAGGCGTCGCAGCGGATGCAGATGCTCGTCGGCGTCGGCTTGCCGTTCCGCTCGTCGAGGCGAATGCCCAGCGGCAGGTGGAAGGGGCGCAGCCCCACCTTCTCCCAATCGTCCGAGAGCTTCTGGATGCGCGGCTCGTGGGCGACGCCCGGGTAATCGTAGGGTCCGCTGGCCCAGGGCTCGGTCGGGTCCTCGCCGCGATTGCCGTGGACGGCAAAGAGCGTCTCGGCCTCCTGATAATAGGGCTCGAAATCCGCGTAGGAGACGGGCCAGGCCGGCGAGATCCCGTCGACATGCCGCACGGCCTCGAAATCGCGCGCGCGCAGGCGCAGCAGCGCGGCTCCGTAGACCTTGGAATTGCCGCCCACGTAGTAATGCAGAGCCGGGCTGAAGGCGCGCCCGTCTCCGCCGTACCAGGTCTCGCGCGCCTGATAGGCGCCGTCGACGAAGACAGTCCTGGCGTTCCAGTTGTCCTGGCTGCGGGGCAGGTAGTCGCCGCGCTCCAGGAGCAGGATGCGCTTGCCCGTGCGGGCGAGCCGCTGGAACACCGAGCCGCCGCCGGGCCCGCTGCCGATGATGATCACGTCGTAATGATCCTGGGACATGGCCGGCTCCGGGTCTCGCGCGATGCGTGCGGCCAACGTGACCGCAAAGGCTGCGTTCCGCAGCGCAGCGGGATCAAATCTTCGCGTCCCGCAACGCTTCGTCCTGCACCGCACACAGACCGGTGAGCCTCCGCAACCCTGCACAGGCGCGGGCGTTCACCCGCCGGCCCCCGCATCCGGCAGGCCCGGCCCGATCGCGCCATTGCGCCCTGCGCGTGTGGAAGTCCCTGAGGAGAAACCCGATGGCAGACGACACGGCCGGATCCCCGCCGAGCATGCCCTACTGGCACGTCTATACCGATCCCGGGGGCGTCAGCCGCCAGAAGCGATTCCACCTGACGCAGTTCGAGCTGAAGGGCATCGACCCGCAGACCGCGCCGCAATGGAACGACAAGCTGGCGCCTGCGCAGGCCGCCGTGACCTTCACGGTCCTGCCGGTCGGCTGGGTCGGAGAGTGGCACGAGAATCCGCGGCCGCAATGGATCGCGGTCCTGACCGGGCGCTGGTTCGTGGAGACCATGGACGGCCACCGGGTCGAGATGGGCCCGGGCGAATTGATGTTCGGCGAGGACCAGAACACGAGGCCCCGAGACGGGCG
Source organism: Methylobacterium soli (assembly GCF_008806385.1). Taxonomy (GTDB): domain Bacteria; phylum Pseudomonadota; class Alphaproteobacteria; order Rhizobiales; family Beijerinckiaceae; genus Methylobacterium; species Methylobacterium soli. Next base: position 38,320 of record NZ_VZZK01000019.1, on the reverse strand, counting down.
CAAGGGTCATCTCTCGGGCACGGTCGGGAGCGAGCCCTGCACCATGATGGTGACGGGACTTCTCGTGGAGCCGACGGTCAACCAGCCCGGCCGCTTCAAGTAGGGCGGCCGGCATGGAGGCCTTCGAGTTCTGCGACCCGCGCTTCAAGGCCTTCGTCCTGCCGAACGCGCCGCTGGAGATGCTCGCCGAGGGCTTCCGGTGGTGCGAGGGCCCGGTCTGGTTCGGGGACCGGGACGAATTGCTGTTCAGCGACCTGCCGAACAACCGCGTCATGCGCTGGAGCGAGGCGGGCGGTCTGAGCGTCTTCCGGGCGCCCTCGAACTTCGAGAACGGCCATGCCCGCGACCGGGAGGGGCGGCTGATCTCCTGCTCGCATCGGGGCCGCTGCATCACCCGGACCGAGCTCGATGGACGCGTCACAGTCCTGGCCGACCGCTATCGCGGCAAGCGCCTGAACTCGCCCAACGACCTCGTCTGCAAGTCCGACGGCACGATCTGGTTCACGGATCCGCCCTACGGCATCCAGACGGATTACGAGGGTGGCAAGCAGGAATCCGAGTTGCCCGCCGCGGTCTACCGGCTCGATCCGCGCGACGGCGCCCTCACGGTCGTGGCCGACGATTTCGCGGGACCGAACGGCCTCTGCTTCTCGCCCGACGAATCGCTCCTCTACATCGCCGAGAGCGGCCTGCAATTCGTGCCCGATCCGGTGCAGCACATCCGGGTCTTCGCCGTGCAGGAGGAGGGTTTGCGAGACGGCCGCGTCTTCCACACGATCACGCCGGGCTTCGCCGACGGCTTTCGCTGCGACGAGGACGGGAATCTGTGGTCGAGCGCCGCCGACGGGGTGCATTGCCTCGACCCCGCCGGGATTCTCCTCGGAAAGATCCGGGTGCCCGCGACCGTCTCGAACCTCGCCTTCGGCGGGCGCAACCGAAGCCGCCTGTTCCTGTGCGCCTCGCACAGCCTCTACGCCATCTACGTGAACCGCCGGGGGGCGCGGCTGCTATGAGCGGGATCCAGGCTCTCCACGCCATCAGCCGCACCGTCGCGGATCTCGCCCGGACCGAGGCGTTCTACCGCGACGGGCTCGGCTTCGTGCGCGAGGCGCCGCCGGAGGCGGTGCCGGCGTCGCTTCTCCAGGCCATGGCTCTCCCCGACGCCCCGGCGCAGCGGCTGACCATGCGGCTCGGGCAGCAGGCCGTCTCCTTCCTGGCCTTCGATCCACCGGTCGCGGCCGACCCGGCCTCGCCGGCCGCGACCGATCCCATCTTCCAGCACATCGCCATTCCGGTCCGCGACATGGAGCGGGCGATGGCGGCGCTCGCGGTGCTTCGTCCCGAGCCGATCAGCCAGGGGGGCGCGCTGACTCTGCCGGAATCCTCCGGCGGCGTCGCGGCCTTCAAGTTCCGCGACCCCGATGGGCACCCGGTCGAGCTGATCCACTTCCCCGGCGGGGATGCCGCGGCGCGCTGGAGCGGCGCGCCCGGGCTGTTCCTCGGCATCGACCACTCGGCCATCACGGTGACGGATCTCGACGCGGCCCTCGCCTTCTATGCCGGCATCCTCGGGCTCGGGCTCGGGAGCCGCAGCCTCAATCGCGGGCCGGAGCAGGCCCGCCTCGACGGTGTTCCCGATCCCGAGGTCGACGTCGTCGGGCTGATGCCCCCCCGGGCGACGCCGCATGTCGAATTGCTGCATTACCGCCGGCCCGTCGCGCATCCGGGCGCGACCGCGCGGTTCGGCCCGCGCGACGCCGCGACGACCCGCTTCGTCTTCACGGCTGAGGACGTGCCGGCCCTCGTGGACCGCGTCCGGGCGGCGGGGTATCCGGCCACCCTGTCGGAGGACGGGAGCCTCGCCTACGGCACCGGCCCGGACGGCCACGGCTTCCTGCTCACCGGCGCCTGAGATCCGCGCGGCTGCGTGGTCGAGGCCGCAACGCCTGGCTCGCCGGCCGCCGGCGCGGCGCCGACCGTTGCGGCGCCGGGGAGACTTGACGCCCCGGAGACCGTGCGTCCAATGCCGCGCCCGATACAGCCTGTCGGGACCGCGCCTCGCCCGGGCTCCGCCGGATTGCCGCGTCCGGCGGGGATCGGCGCCGGAATCCGACAGGCGCCAACACCCGAGGCCCCGGATGCCGCCGCTCCTTGCCCTGCCCTTCCCGGCCATCGACCCCGTCGCGGTGGCGATCGGGCCGATCACCATCAAGTGGTACGCGCTGGCCTACATCGCCGGGCTGGTCGGGGGCTGGTACTACGCCCGCCGCCTCGTCATGGCCGACAGCCTCTGGGGCGTGGTGCGCCGCCCGAGCCTCGCCGACATCGACGACCTCATCGTCTGGGTGGCGCTCGGCGTCGTCCTGGGCGGCCGCATCGGCTACGTGCTGTTCTACAATCTCCCGATGTATCTCGACGACCCGATCGAGATCTTTGCCATCCGCAACGGCGGCATGTCGTTCCATGGCGGCTTCCTCGGGGCCATCCTGGCGATGCTGCTCTTCGCCCGCGTGCGCAAGCTCAACGGCTACACCCTCCTCGACCTCGCCGCCGTGGTGGTGCCGATCGGCCTGTTCTTCGGCCGCATCGCCAATTTCGTGAACGGCGAATTGTGGGGCCGCATCGCGCCCGACTTCCCCTACGCGGTGGTCTTCCCGACCGGCGGTCCCCTGCCCCGCCATCCGAGCCAGCTCTACGAAGCCGCCAGCGAGGGGCTGGTCCTGTTCCTCGTGATGGCGCTGGCGGCCCGGCGCTTCGGCTTCCGCAGGCCTGGCCTCCTCGGGGGCATCTTCGTCCTCGGCTACGCCCTGACCCGGACCTTCTGCGAATTCTTCCGCGAGCCGGACCGTCAGCTCGGCTACCTGTTCGGCAGCGAGCTCGGGCCCCTCGGCGGCGGGATCACCATGGGGATGCTGCTCTGCGTCCCCATGGCGCTGGTCGGGCTCACCTACATCGTCCTGGCGGCGCGCGGCCATACCCGCCCGCGCCGGCCCATCGAGGCGCCGGGTGACACCGCGGTGAAGGCGTGAGCGCGACGCCCCTCGCGGACGAGATCGCGGCCTTGATCCGCGAGACCGGGCCGATCGGGATCGACCGCTACATGGCCCTGTGCCTCGCTCACCCGGTCCACGGCTATTACCGGACCCGCGATCCGCTCGGCGCCCGCGGCGACTTCACCACGGCGCCCGAGATCAGCCAGATGTTCGGCGAGTTGATCGGCCTCTGGGCCGTCGCGCTCCAGGCCGCGATGGGCGCGCCCGAGCGCCTGCTCCTCGTCGAGCTCGGGCCCGGGCGCGGCACCCTGATGGCCGATGCCGTGCGGGCCCTGCGCGCCGCAGCGCCCGGCCTCAAGCCCGAGCTTCACCTCGTCGAGACCAGCCCGATCCTGCGGGCGGCGCAGGCGCGCACCCTCGCCGACGCCGCCGCGGCCTTCGGGGCGCCGATCTGGCACGACAGCCCCGACACCCTGCCGGAGGGGCCCACGATCATCCTGGCCAACGAGTTCTTCGACGCCCTGCCGGTGCGCCAGTTCGCCCGGACCGCCCGCGGCTGGTGCGAGCGCGTGGTCGGTCTCGGGCCCGACGGCCGCCTCGCCTTCGGCCTCGCGCCGGAGCCCGAGCGGAACCTAGCCGCGGAGGGGCCCGAGGGCGTGATCCTGACCCTGCCGGGGCCGGCCCTCGACCTCGCCCGCAGCTTTGCCCGGCGCCTGCGCGACCAGGGCGGCGCCCTTCTGGCGATCGATTACGGCCATGTTCGACCTGGCTTCGGCGACACGCTCCAGGCTGTCGCCGGGCATCGCTTCGCCGATCCCCTCGCGGCGCCCGGGGAGGCCGACCTCACGGCGCACGTGGATTTCGCCGCCCTCGCCCGCGCGGCGGGGGCCGAGGGCGCGCGGGTGCACGGGCCCGTCGATCAGCGCGATTTCCTGATGGCCCTCGGGCTCCTCGCCCGGGCGGAGCGCCTGAAGCAGCGGGCGAGCCCGGCCCAGCGTCTGGCGATCGATGCGGCGGTGGCGCGCCTGACGGATCCGGGCCGGCGCGGCATGGGCCGCCTGTTCAAGGTCATGGCCCTGAGCGCTCCGGGACTGGCGGGCGTGCCGGGCTTCTAGGCACGACGTGAAAGGGCCCGGCCCGCCCTGGTCCGGCGGCCGGGCCCGGTGGGCCGTCCTCGTCCGGGGCTGGCGCTCATCCCTCGAAGGTGCCGAACCCTTCGGAGCTCGTGGCGGGCAGGCGCGGGGCCTGGGGTTCGTTCGGCAGGGCGCCCGGATGGGTGTGCGCGCCCTCGCGGTCGCGATGGGTGTCATTCTCGAAGGCGCCACGCCCGGAGCGGAGCACGGGATCCGGTACGGAGGGCCAGATAGGGCGGTCGGGCTGAATGTTCTGAGCCATCGTCCTTCCTCGACTGGTGCGGCACTGGGCTTGGATCAAGCGGGATTCAAAATGCAGATCCGGGGCCCAGGTTCCGTCCGAAGTGTAGTCCCGTCGGGGCCTCGGGACTACCGGCAAGGCGGGGGCCTTCACACGCCACCGTGCCGGCTCCTGATCGTACCGTTTCCCGCGCGCTTCGCCAGGCTCCCACGACGGAACCCATCGTCTCGCGGGCCCGGCTGAGCTATGCCGACCCGCGCCCCGAACCCGAACCCCGAGACCGCCATGTTCCTCGAAGCGCCCGAGCTCAGCTCGCATTCCTATATCCGCCACGCCTTCTTCACGCGGCAGGGCGGCGTCTCGGAAGGCGTCTACGCCGCGCTGAATGGCGGAATCGGCTCGAACGACGCGCCGGCGCGCGTCGGCGAGAACCGGGCGCGGATGTGCGCGCAACTCGGCCTCCCGGCACCGAACCTCGTCAGCCTCTACCAGGTCCACTCGGCCGAGGTGGTCACCGTCGAGGCGCCCTTCGCGCTGTCCGAGCGCCCCAAGGCCGACGCCATGGTCACCCGCATGCCCGGCCTCGCCCTCGGCATCGCCACCGCCGATTGCGGTCCGATCCTGTTCGCGGACCCCGAGAACCGCGTCGTCGGCGCCGCCCATGCGGGTTGGAAGGGCGCCCTCGGTGGCGTGATCGAGGCCACGATCTCGGCCATGGAGGGGCTCGGGGCCGAGCGCGGCCGCATCGTCGCGGTGCTGGGCCCGACCATCGCGCAGGAATCCTACGAGGTCGGGGCCGACCTGATGGACCGGTTCCGGTCCGAGGCGCCCGGGAGCGAGCGCTTCTTCGCGCAGGGGCTGCGGCCCGGCCACGCCCAATTCGACCTGCCTGGCTTCATCCTGGCCCGCCTGGAGGAGGCCGGGATCGGCGAGCCGGCGTCCGTCAACCTGTGCACCTACGCAGATGCGGAGCGCTTCTACAGCTACCGGCGCACCACCCATCGGGGCGAGCCCGATTACGGTCGGCTGATTTCCGCCATCGCGCTCACGCCCTGAACCGCCACATTTCGCGCCGAGGGGTGCGACATTTTGTCAAAGCGGGCGCGGCGAAAAAAGCGTGGCCGTTATTGAACCTTGGCCATTCGACCGCGTTTTGACTGCAAGGTGCCAGGGAAGAATGAGGCGCACATTGCCACAAAGGGGCCGCCTTCACGGCGGTCGGCGTGGTCGCCCAGCAACAGCATCCCGAGTGCCGCTGACATAAGACGGGGAACCCGTACCGGACGCAATCCGCCAAGGAGCGCCGGTGCTTACGGATAGAGGACCAGACCATGAAATCCATTCTTCGGGGCGCAACCGCCCTCGCCGGCATCGCGTTCGCCGGCTCCGCCCTCGCTGCCGATCTGCCGCGCCGCGCCGCTCCCCCGCCGGTCTTCGCTCCGGTTCCGGTCTTCACCTGGACGGGGTTCTACGCCGGTTTCAACGCCGGCTACGGCTTCGGCACCCAGGATGACCGCGCCCCGACCGTGATCGGCGTTCCCGCCGGCCCGACCGCCGCCTCCAGTCTGTTCGTCACCGGCGCGGGCGCTCCGGCGGCCGGCGTCGTCGCCTTCTCCAACCGCAACAGCAACGACGGCTTCGTCGGCGGTGGTCAGATCGGCTACAACTACCAGTTCACCCCGGGCTCGGGTGTCGTGATCGGCGTCGAGGCCGATGCCCAGTACGTCGATTTCGGCCGTAACCGGAACCGCTTCGCGGCGGCCACCGTGCCGGGCGGCGGCGTGCAGGCCGGTTCGCTGGTCTTCAACCCGAACGGCATCTCGGGCCTCGACTACTTCGGCACCGTTCGCGGTCGCCTCGGCTACGCCTTCGACCGCACCCTCGTGTACGGAACCGGCGGCTTCGCCTACGGCTCGGGCGGCGGTCGCCAGTTCGGCCTGCCCAACAGCTCGACCGACAGCTTCCAGACCGGCTGGGCTGCCGGCGGCGGTATCGAGTACGCGCTGCCCACCGACTCGTTCCTGAACTTCTTCCGCTCCTCGGCCGTGACGCTGAAGGTCGAAGGCCTGTACGTGAACCTCGACCAGGGCAACCGCAACAACGGCGCCTTCGCGGTCACCCCGAACGGCACCGTCCTGACGACCGCCGTCGGCCGCCGTCAGGACACCGAGTTCGCCGTCGTGCGCGCCGGCCTGAACTACAAGTTCGGCAGCTACTAAGCCGAACCGAACGTCCCGCTGGCGCTCTGCCCGCGGGACGCCCGGTCCCAGCGTGATCCTGCCCGATCCCGCGTGATCGCGTGAAGAAGCCCGGCCGAGAGGCCGGGCTTCTTTCGTTGGTGGGGGATGATGGCCCGCCGATCCGGATGCGGATCGACGCGGCCGAAAGCACGGCGAAGTTTCGATCGCCCCCCTGACAAAGTCGGAGCGCCCTCCCCATCTCGATGGCGCCCGCCCGGGGCGCTGAGCGCCGCCGGCAAGCCTGTAGGAGGACGACTCCATGAACAGCGAAGAACGCGACGTCATTGCCGGTATCTTCCAGCGGCTCGAGCAGGCCTCCAGCCAGCCCCGCGACGGAGATGCCGAGCGCTTCATCGGCGAGAAGATCCGGGCCCAGCCCTACGCGCCCTACGCGATGGCGCAGCTCATCTACGTGCAGGAAGAAGCGATCAAGAGCCTGAACCAGCAGCTCGAGGAGGCGCGGCGCAGCCAGCAGGCCCAGCCTCAGGGCGGCGGCGGCTTCCTGTCGAGCATCTTCGGCGGCGGCGCGCGCCAGGAGCCCCAATATCCGCCCCAGCAGCAGCGGCCGGCGGGACAGCCCTGGGGCAACCAGGGTGGCCCGCAAGGCTATCCGCCGCAAGGCTACCCGCAGCAGGGCGGCCCGCAGGGCTACCCGCAGCAAGGTTATCCGCAGCAGGGCGGGCCCTGGAGCGGCCAGCCGCAGGCGCCGGCGCGGGGCGGCGGCTTCCTGGCCACCGCTCTCCCGATGGCGGCGGGCGCGGCGGGCGGCATGCTGCTCGGCAGCGCCCTCTCGAACGCCTTCGCGGGCGGGCATTCCCAGCTCGGCAGCGCCGCGGCAGCCGGCCTCGGCGGGGGCGGCGAGACCATCGTCGAGAACAATTACTTCGGCTCCGGCGATGGCGGCACGCAGGATTTCGGCGCGCCCCTGGGCGGCGCGCAGGATGCGTCCTTCGACAATGATGCCGGCGGTGATTTCGACGGCGATCTCGGTTCGGGCGGCGACGACGACTGGGCCTGAGTTCATCTGACGCGACGGGAAGGCCCGGTGCCGCGAGGCGCCGGGCCTTTCTCATGCGCGCCTCGCGTCGCGCGGCTCAGAGCACCTCGACCCGGGTGCCCACCGGCGCGCGCTCGTAGAGGTCGATCACGTCCTCGTTCATCATCCGGATGCAGCCGGAGGAGACCGATTGGCCGATCGTGTGCGGCTCGTTGGTGCCGTGGATGCGGTAGAGCGAGGAGCCGAGATAGAGGGCTCGGGCGCCGAGTGGGTTCTGCGGCCCGCCTTCCATGTGGCGCGGCAGGTCCGGCCGGCGCTTCAGCATCTCGGGCGGCGGGGTCCAGTCCGGCCATTCCTTTTTCTGGCTGACCGTCTTCAGGCCGGACCAGGCGAAGCCCGGGCGGCCGACGCCGATTCCGTAGCGGATCGCCTGTCCGCCCGGCTGGACCAGGTAGAGATGGTGGGAGGGCGTATCGATCACGATCGTGCCCGGCCGCTGCGAGCCGCTATAGGCCACCACCTGGCGGGTGAATTGCGGATCGATGGCGCGCCCGATGCGGGCGACGTCGCCGGAGGCCTCCGGCGCCTGCGGCAGGGCCGCGAGCCGGACCGGCGGAGCGGCCTGCCCGTAGGCCTGCCCATAGGATTGGCCATAGGCTTGGCCATAGGATTGGCCCTCATCGGGAAGCGGATCGCCGGATTGGAGGCGCCGCGCCGTCGGCCCGCCATACCCGTAGGCCGCCGGATGGTTCGGCAGGGTGCCGCCCAGGTCGACCGGGTTCGGACGAAGGGCCCGGGGCTGCCCGCCTCCCGTGATCAGGTACTCGATGAAGCCGCCGCCATACTGGCCGGCCGACCCGGATTGCGCGTAGCCGGCCCGCGCCTGGGCCGAAGCCGCCCCGCATCCCGGCCCCGCCAAGGCCGCCGCGGCCAGTGCCGCCGTCACGCACAACCCCACACGCATCCCCGAACCCCTCCAGCCCGTCCGGCCGGAAGCAATCAGGCCGGCCTGGACCGACGATCGGCCGCGTCCCCGAGAATCGGATGAAAAAACGTGGTGAATCCTTCACGCGACCCCAGTCGTCCCGAATTCGTCCGCGCGCATCGTCAATGGCCAGTAAAAGTTTCGAACGCGCGCCGCGGCATTCAACAAGTGGCAACCACTCTTCGGCATTTTCGGAGGGACCACTCCTGCGGGCCGATCCGACACGATGACCATCAAGCGCTACCGCATCGAAGACAGCCTCGGACTCGCGCCCGCGTCGGCCGGCGAGGCTGCCCCCACCGCCGGGATGTCCGCCGCCCAGACGGCACGCCTCGACGAGATCCTGGGTGCCATCCAGACCCTGCAGCGCCTGACGCAGGCGAGCGCCAGCGAGACGATCGACGCCTGCCGCCGAGAGCTCAACGAGGCCTTCTCGATGCGCGGCGAGCTCGACCTCATGAAGGAGGCGATCACCCGCACCAAGCAGGAGATCGCGGCGCTCCACCGCTCGGAGAATTCCGGCAAGGGCATGCGGCGGGCCGCCGACGAGCTCGATGCCGTGGTGGGCTCCACCGAGCGCGCCACGACCTCGCTCCTCACCGCCATCGAGGATATCGAGACGAACGCCAACATGCTGCGCGCCTCGATGGGCAAGGCCGGCCAGGACAATGTCGACGCGATCCTCGAGCGCGTCATCGTCGCCTACGAGGCCTGCAACTTCCAGGACCTGACGGGCCAGCGCATCAGCAAGATCGTCGGCGTGCTGAAATTCGTCGAGGACCATCTCGACCGCGTGATCGAGGCCTGGAGCGGCCTCGACAGCTTCCGCGACTTCGCGAGCCTGCAGGATGCCGGCCCGAATATCGACGACGAATCCTCGCTCCTCAACGGCCCGAAGCTCGAGGACGATATCGGTCACGTCGACCAGACCGACATCGACGCCCTGTTCGACTGAGAGCGCGCGGGAAATCGCGCTCCCGGCTCCGCGCCGGCCCGGCCGCCCCTTTCCTCGCGAATCGGGCGGCCTTAAATCATCGCGGATGAGCCGCAGGACGCAGACAGACGTTCCCCCCGACGCGTTCGACGACGGCGAGGGCCCGGAGGACTTCTCCGACGCGGCCCCCCTCGACGAATCCCCGGAGATCGATTTCGATTTCGAGCCGGGCGCCGTCACGGCCGGCACCGAGGTGATCCGCCGTTTCTGGACGACGTTGCCGACCTCGCCCGGGGTCTACCGGATGTTCGACGACAAGGGCGACGTGCTCTATGTCGGCAAGGCCAAGAACCTGAAGGCGCGGGTCGGCTCCTACGCGCGGGGCCAGGCGCATTCGAACCGCATCGCCCGCATGATCTCGCAGACGGCGGCGATGGAGTTCGTCACCACCGCCACCGAGACCGAGGCGCTGCTCCTCGAAGCCAACCTGATCAAGCAGCTGAAGCCCCGCTTCAACGTGCTGATGCGGGACGACAAGTCGTTCCCCTACATCCTGGTCACGGCGGATTCCGAGGCGCCGCAGATCATCAAGCACCGGGGCGCACGCCGTCGGAAGGGTAGCTATTACGGCCCCTTCGCCAGCGTCTGGGCGGTCAACCGCACGGTGAACGCACTCCAGCGCGCCTTCCTGCTGCGCACCTGCACGGACAGCTACTACGAGAACCGCACGCGGCCCTGCCTGCTCTATCAGATCAAGCGCTGCTCCGGCCCCTGCACCGGCGAGATTCCCCTCGACGAGTACCGGACGCTCGCCGACAGCGCGAATGCGTTCCTGGCCGGCAAGTCCAACGCCGTGAAGGACCGGATGCGCGCCGAGATGCAGGCCGCCTCGGACGCGCTCGAATTCGAGCGCGCCGCGCGCTACCGCGACCGCATCGCCGCTCTCTCGGCGATCCAGGGCGCGCAAGGGGTCAACACGCAGGGTGTGGAGGAGGCCGACGTCTTCGCCCTCGACGAGCAGGCGGGGCAATTCTGCATCGAGGTGTTCTTCTTCCGGAACTTCCAGAACTGGGGCAACCGCGCCTATTTCCCCAAGGCCGACCGCTCGATGACGCCGGACGAGGTGCTGGGCTCCTTCATCGGCCAGTTCTACGACGACAAGCCTGCGCCCCGGATCGTGCTGACGAGCCACGCGGTGGAGGATGCCGAACTCGTCGCCGCCGCCCTGTCGAGCCGCACCGAGCACCGGGTCGAGATCCACCTGCCGCAGCGGGGCGAGCGCCGCAACCTCGTCGATTACGCCCGCCGCAACGCCAAGGAGGCGCTGGCGCGGCGCCTGGCCGACACCGCCTCGCAGGGCAAGCTCCTGACGGCCCTGGGCCAGGCCTTCGGCCTCGCGCGCAGCCCGCGCCGGATCGAGGTCTACGACAACTCGCACATCATGGGCACGAACGCGGTCGGCGGCATGATCGTGGCGGGCCCGACGGGCTTCATGAAGGCCCATTACCGCACCTTCAACATCAAGTCCGAGGAACTGACCCCCGGCGACGATTACGGGATGATGCGCGAGGTCCTGCAGCGCCGCTTCAAGCGCCTCGTCAAGGAGGCGCCCCGCACGGCCAACGAGGCGGCGGTGGCGGCCCTCGAAGGCGGCCCGCCCGAGCCCGTGCCGGAACCGCAGGCCGATTCCGACGCCTTCCCGGCCTGGCCCGACCTCGTGCTCATCGACGGCGGCAAGGGCCAGCTCGATGCCGCCCGCAAAGCGCTGGAGGAGATCGGCGTCACGGACGTGCCCCTCGTGGGCATCGCCAAGGGGCGGGACCGGGATGCGGGGCGCGAGACCTTCTTCGTGCCCGGGCGCCCGCCCTTCAAGCTGCCGCCCCGCGACCCGACGCTCTACTTCGTGCAGCGCCTGCGCGACGAGGCCCACCGCTTCGCCATCGGCAGCCACCGGGCCCGGCGCAAGCGCGAGATGGTGCGCAATCCCCTCGACGAGATCGCCGGGATCGGACCGACGCGCAAGCGCGCGCTCCTGCACCATTTCGGCACCGTGAAGGCGATCCAGCGGGCGGCTCTGGAGGACCTCGCCAAGGCGCCGGGCGTCAATGCCGCGACGGCGCGGGCCGTCTACGACTTCTTCCATGCGGGAGCCTGAACCGTTGCCCGACGACGCCGAGCGGTTGACGCTGTCACCGGCCCGTGATTTCACCGCGCCGATGAACGCCGTCCTCCCCCGACGTCGGTCGCAGGCTTGGACGCTCGCGAACTGTCTCACCTACGGCCGCCTGGCCGCGGTCCCGGTTTTGGCCGGTCTCCTGTTCTGGCCGGACGAGGTCGGGGCGCGCTTTGCCGCGCTCGCGATCTTCGCGCTCGCGGCCATCACCGATTACCTCGACGGCTACGTCGCCAGGACCTATGCCCAATCCTCGGCCCTCGGGCGCATGCTCGACCCCATCGCCGACAAGCTCCTGGTGGCGGCCTGCCTCCTGATGCTCGCGGCCGACCACACCATCACGGGGCTGAACCTGTGGGCCGCGATCGTGATCCTCTGCCGCGAGGTGCTGGTCTCGGGGCTGCGCGAGTATCTCGCCGAGCTGAAGGTGAGCGTGCCGGTGAGCCGGATCGCCAAGTGGAAGACCACGGTGCAGCTCGTGGCGATCGGCTTCCTCGTGGCGGGTCCCGCCGGCGAGACGATCCTGCCCGGTACCGTCAAGATCGGCCTCGGCCTGCTCTGGATCGCCGCGGCCCTGACGATCTGGACCGGCTGGGACTACATGAGAGCCGGGATCAAGCACGTCATCGACGACCCGCGCTGATCCGAGAGGGTTGCAGAGCATGAAGCTCGTCTATTTCGCCTGGGTGCGCGAGCGCGTCGGCAAGGCCGAGGAGATCGTGACGCCGCCGGCCGGCATCGCCACGGTCGCCGACCTGATCGGCTGGCTGCAGGGCCGGGGCGAGGAATACGCCTACGCCTTCGAGAATGCCGGCGTGGTCCGCACGGCGATCGACCGCGTCCACGCCAAGCCCGAGGCCGCCATCGCGGGCGCGCGCGAGATCGCGTTCTTCCCGCCGATGACGGGCGGGTGATCGCGCCACCCGCCGCTCGGGCACACCCCGCCCGGCCCTCACGCCGGGCCGAGGGCCTCGCGGAAGGCCCGCAGGTTCGTCCGCATCATGTCGAGATAGGTCGGTGCCGGCCCGGCCGGCCCCGAGAGCGCGTCCGAGTAGACCTTGCCGCCGATCTTCGCGCCGCTCTCGCGGGCGACCTGCTCCATCAGGCGCGGATCCGCGATTGTTTCGAGGAACACCGCCGGAATCCGGTCGCGGCGGATCTGGCGGATGATCTTCGCGACGTCGCGCGGGCTCGCCTCGCTGTCGGTGGAGACGCCCTGGGGGGCGATGAAGCGCAGGCCGTAGGCGGCGCTGAAATACCCGAAGGCGTCGTGCGTGGTGATGACGCGGCGGTGCTCGGGCGGGATGCCCGCGATGGCGGCGCGGATCTCCGCGTCGAGGCGGTCGAGCCTGTCCAGGTAGGACGCGGCATTGGCCGCGTAATCGGCCGCATGGGCCGGATCGACCGTCGTGAGCCCGTCGCGGATATTGGCGACGTAGACCTTCACGTTGGCGATGCTCTGCCAGGCATGCGGGTCGGCCGCCTGGTCCGTGTCCGGCGCTCCGGGCGCGTGGTCATGCGTGTGCTCGTGCCGCCCCGGGATGGTCGCGATGCCCTTCGCGGCGACCACCAGGGCCGCCTTCGCGCCGGAGGCCTTCACCAGCCGCTCGATCCAGCCCTCGAAGCCGAGACCGTTGATCACCACGATGTCGGCGCGTGCCAGGGTGCGGCTGTCCCCCGGGGCCGGGCTGTAGCCGTGCGCGTCGGCATCGGGGCCGACGAGGCTCGACACGGCGACATGCGCGCCGCCGACCTGCCGCACCAGATCCGCCAGGATCGAGAAGGTCGCGACCGCCCGCACCGGCTCGGCCGCGCGTGCCGGGGCGGCGCACGCCATCAGGGCGAGGCTGAACCCGAGCACCAGCCACCGCCCCGTCACCCATCCCCGCATCCCGTCCTCGCTCCCGCACGCTCGTGGACCCCTTAATGTAACATTGTTGCATTGCCAAGCCGCCGCGGACGGGCCTTTGTGTCCGGATCGTTTCCGGAAGATGGACAAGCTGTCATACGGCCGACAGCGCGCCGCCATGCAAGCTCGGCCATTCTCGGATCCAGCGCTCGGCCCCGCCGGCGCCTCGAGAAGTCCTGACGGAGAGTCCGATGCGCAGATCCGTGATCACCGCCACCCTCCTGGCCGGCCTCGCCGCCCTCGGCTTCGTCGGCGCAGCCGCCTCGCGCGAGGGGGACGAGCCCTTCGGCGCGCGGCGCGAGATGGGCCGCTGGAGCAATCTCTCGCCCGAGGACCGGGCCGCCTTCGCGGATGCGCGGATCGCGGCGCTCCATGCCGGGCTCAAGCTCAATGCCGACCAGGAGAAGCTGTGGCCGCCGGTGGAGAGTGCCATCCGCAACCTCTCCAAGCTCCGCCGCGAGCAGCGCATGGCGATGCGCGAGCGCGGCCGCATGATCGACGACGCGCCGGGCGCCCTGCGGGCGATGGCGGATGCGGCGACCGCCCGCGGCGAGGCCCTGCGCAAGCTCGCCGACGCCTCGCAGCCCCTCTACGCCACCCTCGATGCGGACCAGAAGCGGCGCGCCCTGTTGCTCGCCCGGCCGATGCGCCCGCATTTCGGCCACGGCCACCGGCACCATGGTGGGGACGACCGCTAGCCGCGATGCGGCTTGATCCGGGGCGGCGAGAGCGGCAAACACCGCCTTCACCGTCGCTCCGGACGTCGCGCGGGGTGGCGCCCCTCGCGCGAACGATCGGACGTCAGCATGGCGCGCCTCCCCAAGGGCGACACCTTCCCCCTCCTCCGCCGCCTCTGGCGGGACTGGCTCTCGCCCCACCGGGCGACCCTCGGGGTGGTCCTCGTCCTGATCGCGGTCGTGGGCGCCGCGACCGGGCTCTATCCGGCCCTGATCAAGGCCGCCTTCGACGCCTTCGACAACAAGGACACGAGCGCGCTGGCCTACGGCCCGCTGATCGTCATCGCGGTCACCTCGATCCGGGGCTTCGCCCTGTTCGGCCAGACGGTCCTGACGAACCGCGTCGTCACCCGGGTCGAGGCCGACATGCAGGCGGCGCTCTACGGGCACCTGATCGAATCCGACCTCGCGCAGCTCGGCCGCGAGAGCCCGGCCGCCTTCACGCAGCGCTTCACCACGGATTTCGCATTCATCAAGGAGGCGCTGACCCGCATCTCGACGGTGCTCCTGCGCGACGTGGCGATGCTGATCGGGCTCGTGGCGGCGCTGATCTGGATGGATCCGGTCCTGACCCTCGTCGCCGCCGTCACGGTTCCGTTCGTGGCCGGGCCGATCGGCCGGGTCGGCAAGAAGCTCCGGCGCGTGTCCACCACGACGCAGGAGCAGATGGGGGCCACCGCGAGCCTGATCTCCGAGAGCCTCGCGGGCGCCCGTGTCGCCAAGACCTACGCGCTGGAGGGCTACCTCAAGGGGCGCGCGGCCGAGGCCCTCGACGGGGTGCGCCGGCTCAAGATGAAGGCCGCCAATGCCCGCGGGCGCCTCGATCCGCTGCTCGAGATCGGCGGCGGCCTCGCGGTGGCAGGCGTAATGATGCTGGTGGGACAGCGCGTGATGTCGGGCGAGCGGACCGTGGGCGACTTCACCGGCTACGTCGCGGCGCTCCTGCTCGCGGCCCAGCCCGCCCGCGCGCTCGGGACCCTCAACGCGATCCTGCAGGAGGCGGCCGCCGCCCTGCACCGCTACTTCGCCCTGATGGACGAGGCGCCCGAGATCCGTGAGAGCCCGGGCGCCGTGCCCCTCAGGGTCGATCGCGGCGAGATCCGCTTCGCGGATGTCCGCTTCCGCTACCGACCCGACGCGCCGGCCCTCGAGGGCATCGACCTCGTCGTTCCGGCCGGCACCACCACCGCGCTCGTCGGCCGCTCGGGCTCGGGGAAATCCTCCCTCCTCAACCTCGTGCCCCGCCTCTACGACGTCACGGGGGGCCGGGTGACCATCGACGGCCAGGACGTGCGCGACGTGACGACGGCCTCCCTGCGCGCCGCGATCGCGGTGGTGTCGCAGGAGGTCGTGCTGTTCGACGACACCATCGCGGCCAATATCGGCTTCGGCCGCCCCGGCGCGAGCCAGCCCGAGATCGAGGCCGCGGCGGAGGCGGCGGCCGCGCACGGCTTCATCACCCGCCTGCCTGAGGGCTATGCGTTCCGCGTCGGCCCGGCCGGGGGGCGGCTCTCGGGTGGGGAGCGCCAGCGCGTGTCGCTTGCCCGCGCCTTTCTCAAAAACGCGCCGATCCTCCTCCTCGACGAAGCGACGAGCGCCCTCGATTCCGAATCCGAGCACATCGTCCAGGCGGCCCTGGAGCGCCTGATGCGGGGCCGCACCACCCTCGTCATCGCCCACCGCCTCTCCACCGTGCGCGATGCCGGCCTGATCGTCGTGATGGAGGCGGGCCGCGTGGTCGAGACCGGCACGCACCAGGCCCTCTACGCCGCGGGCGGCGCCTATACCCGCCTGCACCGGTTCCAGCTCTCGGAGGACGGTGCGGGGCCGGGTCTCCTCGCACCCACCGAGACGTGACCGGCGAGGCTCTGACCGGACCCGGGCCCGCCGCCTAGTTTACGCGGAACAACCGGTCGCGGAGGTGAACATGGCGAGCGAGTCGTTCGGGCGTTTGAAGGATGGCCGCCCCGTGACCCGGTACACCCTGACGCGGGGTGCCCTCCGGGTGCAGCTGCTCGATTACGGCGGCATCGTCAGCCGCCTCGACGTGCCCGACCGCTCCGGCCGGATCGCGAACGTGGTCCTGGGCTTCGCGGACCTCGCCGATTACGAGGCCCGCAGCCCGCATTTCGGCGCGATCACGGGCCGCTACGCCAACCGCATCGCGGGCGCCCAGTTCAGTCTCGACGGCCACGCGTATCGCCTGCCCGCCAATGACGGCCCGAACACCCTCCACGGCGGGCCGAACGGCCTCGACAAGCAGATCTGGCGCGTGGAGACGGCGGAGGAGGCCCGCCTCGTCCTGCATCACCGCAGCCCGGACGGGGCGGAGGGCTTCCCCGGCAATCTCGACGTCACCGTCGCCTACAGCCTGAGCGAGGACGCGCTGCGGATCGATTACGCCGCCTGGACCGACCGGCCGACCGTGATCAACCTCACGAACCACAGCTACTTCAATCTCGCGGGCGAAGGCACGGGCGACGTGCTCGGCCACGTGGTGGAGATCGAGGCCGACGCGTTCACGCCGACGGACAAGGGCCAGGTGCCGAACGGTGCGATCGCGCCGGTCGCGGGCACGCCCTTCGACTTCCGGGTGCCGACGGCCCTCGGCGCCCGCATCCGCACCGGCGTGCCGCAGCTCGCCTTCGCCAAGGGCTACGACCACAATTTCGTGCTGCGCGGTGGCGTCGCGGCGCTGCGCCGCGTCGCCACCGCGCTGGACCCGTCGAGCGGGCGCCGGATGGAGGTCTCGACCACGCAGCCGGGCCTGCAACTCTATACCGGCAACAACCTCGACGGCACGCTGACGGGCACGATCGGCGGGCTCTACCGCTCCGGCGACGCGGTCTGCTTCGAGACGCAAGGCTTCCCGGACGCGCCAAACCGGCCGGATTTTCCCTCGACGGTGCTGCGACCGGGCGAGTGCTTTCAATCCACGACCGTGTATCGCTTCACCGCGGCGTGACGGCGAACCTGCGCAGGCGCGCGACGACCGTCACGATGCCGCTCGAAAGGTCCTGAGCTCAACCGCCGCATCCCGCGGTGCCGGAGCCCTCCCGCGCGACGTCCGGCCGAGAGCCGGATCCTAGTGATTCCGGATCAGTGAGGACGGCGCGCGGCCCTCCTCACATCCCGTGCCCCTCGGTCTCGACCAGGATTTCGCGCTTGCCGGCATGGTTGGCCGGGCCGACGAAGCCCTCGGTCTCCATGCGCTCCATCAGCGAGGCGGCGCGGTTGTAGCCGATCTGCAGGCGGCGCTGGATGTAGCTCGTGGACGCCTTCTTGTCGCGCAGCACCACCTGGATCGCCTGCTCGTAGAGGTCGCCGCCAGCCTCGCCGAAGGAACCCTGATCGAACACGGCGCCGTCCATCTCGATCTCGTTGGCGGAGCCCTTGGCGCCCTTCTCGGTCTCGCCGGACCCGTCATCGGCGGTGACGGCCTCGAGATAGGCCGGCCGGCCTTGGCGCTTCAGATGCGCCACCACGCTCTCGACCTCCGCATCCGAGCAGAACGGCCCGTGCACGCGCGTGGTCCGCCCGCCGCCGGCCATGAACAGCATGTCGCCCTGGCCGAGCAACTGCTCGGCGCCCATCTCGCCGAGAATCGTGCGCGAGTCGATCTTGCTCGTGACCTGGAAGGAGATCCGGGTCGGGAAGTTCGCCTTGATCGTGCCCGTGATCACGTCCACGGACGGGCGCTGCGTCGCCATGATCAGGTGGATGCCCGCCGCCCGCGCCATCTGCGCCAGCCGCTGGATCGCCCCCTCGATCTCCTTGCCCGCCACCATCATCAGGTCGGCCATCTCGTCGACCACGATCACGATGTAGGGCAGCGGAGACAGGTCCATCTCCTCGTTCTCGTAGACCGCCTCGCCGGTCTCGCGGTCGAACCCGGTCTGCACCGTGCGGGTCAGGATCTCGCCGCGCGCGCGCGCCTCGTCGAGACGGGCATTGAACCCGTCGATGTTGCGCACGCCGACCTTGGACATCTTCTTGTAGCGCTCCTCCATCTCGCGCACCGCCCATTTGAGGGCGATCACCGCCTTCTTGGGGTCGGTCACGACGGGGGAGAGCAGGTGCGGGATGCCGTCATAGACCGACAATTCCAGCATCTTCGGATCGACCATGATCAGGCGGCACTCTTCCGGGCGCATCCGGTAGAGCAGGCTGAGGATCATGGTGTTGATAGCCACCGACTTGCCCGAACCCGTGGTGCCGGCGACGAGCAGGTGCGGCATGCGGGCGAGGTCCGCGATGATCGGCTCGCCGCCGATATTCTTGCCCAGGCACAGCGCGAGGCGATGCTTCGTCTCGACGAAATCCACCGAGGCCAGGAGTTCGCGCAGATACACGGTCTCGCGCTTGGCATTCGGCAATTCGATGCCGATGGCGTTGCGGCCGGGCACGACCGCCACGCGGGCCGAGACCGCCGACATCGAGCGGGCGATGTCGTCGGCGAGCGAGATCACGCGGCTCGACTTGGTGCCGGGGGCGGGCTCGAGCTCGTAGAGGGTGACGACGGGGCCGGGGCGCACCGCCAGGATGTCGCCGCGCACGCCGAAATCGCTGAGCGTCGCTTCCAGCAGCGTGGCGTTCTGCTCCAGCGCGTCCGCCGAGACGAGGCTCGCGGCGGACGGGCCGCGCGGCTCCGCCAGGAGTTCCAGGGCCGGATGGTCGTAATCCTCGGGATCCTGGATCGGCGGCGGCGCGGCGCGGCGGACCGGGGCGGGCGGCGGAACGGGGGCGGAGACGCGCGAGCGCGGCGCCTCGGCCGGAACCTCGTCGCGGATGAGACGGGTTTCGTCGTCCCGGTCGTCGCCCTCGTCGTCGTGCAGGATCGGTGCCGGGGCGGCGCGGCGCGGGCGGACCGGCTCGCCCGCCTCCGCACCCTCGAAGACCGGCTCGCGGCGGCTCTCAGTGCCGGAGGCTTGCGGCGGCAGGTGGGTCGCCCAGGGCGCGTCGTCGCCCTCGAAGGCGCGCCGGGCCGCGATGGCCGGCGAGGCCCCCGCATAGGCGAGACCCCCGGCGGCGTCGGCGCGTTGCGCCTTCCAGGCCTCGACCCGGGCGCCGAGGGCCGCGCGGCCCTGCATCACCGCCTGGGCGACGGCGCCGAGGGAGACGATCCCGA
Source organism: Methylobacterium soli (assembly GCF_008806385.1). Taxonomy (GTDB): domain Bacteria; phylum Pseudomonadota; class Alphaproteobacteria; order Rhizobiales; family Beijerinckiaceae; genus Methylobacterium; species Methylobacterium soli. The sequence goes on along the minus strand of NZ_VZZK01000019.1, from coordinate 18,850 downwards.
GGCTCGGCTCGTCCGCGTCGTGGCGGCCGTCGTAGCGGCTGTCGGCCCGGCCCGGCAGGGCGCGGCGCGCCGGCTCGCGCGCCGACCGGTAGGGAGCCTCGTCCTCCTCGTTGTCCTCGAGGCTGACGCCGACCCGGCAGGCACCCGTGAGGCTCAGGATGGCGATGCCGGCGAAGACGAAGCCCACGAGGGCCGCGGCCGGGCCCGAGATCGCCCCCACGATGGTGCGGGCGGCCGACATCAGGGAATCGCCGGTCACGCCGCCGAGGCCCGTGGGCAGGGGCCAGCGGGCGGTCGGCGGCAGGGCGCTCGCCACCGCGCTCGCGGCGCAGAAGCCGATGATCCAGAGGGCGATTCGCATGCCGCCGCGCGGCAGGTCGCGGGCGCGCATCAGGCGGATGCCCCAGAGGGCCGGCGGCAGCGCGAAGGCGAGCGAGCCGAGCCCGAGGAGCTGCATGGCGAGGTCGGAGACGACCGCGCCCGGCGCCCCCAGGACGTTGTGGGCGGCATGGTCGGTCGCGTGGTTCAGGCTCGGGTCGTCGATCGACCAGGTGGCGAGGGCCACCGTCAGGGCGACGGCGCCCGCGAACAGCAGGAGCCCGCCGAGCTCCGTCAGCCGCCGCGCCAGGAAGGGCCGCAGCGTATCGACGAAGGTGTCGTAGGGCGATGCGGAGCGGCGAAGCGAGCGCATGCGGGACCGGGCACGAAAAGGGACAGCGAACCTCACGCTACGGCCATTCCGTTAACGCCCATTTAAGGTTGAAGAACCCTCGCCCTGTGCCGGTTCAAGGACTTAACCCGCCCGCGCTCGCGGGGGCGCCGTCCGGGTGGTGCAAAACCATCCGGGATATGCGAAATCCTGCGCCCATGAAGATCGACGGAAAACCCTACCGCACCATCTGGCCCGCCGCCGACGGCCTCAGCGTCGCGGTGATCGACCAGACCCGCCTCCCCTTCGCGTTCGAGCTGCGCCGCCTCGCGGCGCTCGACGATGCCGCCGAGGCGATCCGCACCATGATCGTGCGGGGCGCGCCCCTGATCGGGGTGACGGCCGCCTACGGCCTCGCCCTGGCGATGCGGGAGGATGCGAGCGATGCGGGGCTCGACCGCGCGATCGAGACCCTGGCGGCGACGCGGCCCACCGCGATCAACCTGCGCTGGGCGCTGAACCGGGTCGCCGCGACGCTGCGGCCGCTGCCGAGCCAGGCGCGCTTCGCCCATGCCTTCGCGGAGGCCGGCCGCATCGCCGAGGAGGATGTCGCGAGCTGCCGCGCCATCGGGGCGCATGGCGGCCACATCCTCGGCGACCTCGCCCGCGACAAGGGGCGCCCCATCAACGTGCTGACCCATTGCAACGCCGGCTGGCTCGCCACCGTCGACTGGGGCACCGCCCTCGCCCCGATCTACGCCGCCCACGATACCGGCGTGCCGGTCCACGTCTTCGTGGACGAGACCCGGCCCCGCAACCAGGGCGCGGCGCTCACCGCCTTCGAGCTCAACGCCCACGGCGTGCCCCACACCGTCATCGCCGACAATGCGGGCGGTCACCTGATGCAGCACGGCGGCATCGACGCCTGCATCGTCGGCTCGGACCGGACCACGGCGAGCGGCGACGTCTGCAACAAGATCGGCACCTACCTGAAGGCTCTGGCAGCCCGCGACAACGGCGTGCCGTTCTACGCCGCCCTGCCCTTCTCGACGATCGACTGGAGCCTCGACGACGGCGTCGCCGAGATCCCGATCGAGGAGCGGGACGGGCGCGAGGTCAGCCATCTCACCGGCCGCCTGCCGGATGGCGGCTTCGCCACGATCGAGGTGGTCTCCCCCGGCAGCCCCGTGGCGAACCCCGCCTTCGACGTGACGCCCGCGCGCCTCGTCACCGGCATCATCACCGAACGGGGCGTCGCCGAGCCGAGCCGGGAGGGCCTGCTGGCGCTCTATCCGGAGCACCGCCGGGCGGCGTGAGGCGCGGGACTGGGTTGGGGTGCCTCACGGCCCCCATTGCCAGAACACCATGCCGGTGAAGGCGAAGACTTCCGTCCCGTGCTGGTTGCGGGCGGCGTTGCGCATCGTGGCGAGGCCCCAGCCGGGGCGGCTGGCGGAGGCGCGCTTGTCGGTCAGCGTCGTGGTGTAGGTGAGCGTGTCGCCCGCGTAGACGGGGGCGAGCCAGCGCAGGTCGCGGAAACCCGGCGAGGAGCCGAACAGGGGCACCGGCCCCCGCTCCGCCGTGAGGGCCGCGTCGCGGGTGCGCGTCGCGATCATCCGCTTCATCCACACGGCGGCCGTGTGCCAGCCCGAGGCGCAGAGCCCGCCGAAATGGCTGCGTCGCGCCGCCTCCGGATCGAGATGGAAGTCCTGCGGATCGTAGGCCCGCGCGAAGGCCATGATAACGTCCGCCGTGAAGACGTGCGGCCCGAGGTCCCGCGTGGTGCCGGTCTCGGCGCGTCCGAGGAACGGCAGGATCTCGGCATCCGTCGGCTCCGCCACGGGCGCGGCCTCGGCGAGCTTCACCACCCGCGGCGGCAGGGGCGCGGCGTCGCGCCGGGGCAGCATCACCGTGAAGGCCTGGCTCATCACGGCCTCGTCCCGCTGGTTCAGAGCCGTCATGGCGAGGCGCAGGAAGCCGCGGTCGGGCTTCGAGGTGGAGCCGCGGCAATCCTCGACCGTGACGGAGAGACGGATCGCGTCGTCGGGCAGGACCGGCTTCAGCCAGCGCAGCTCCGTGATCCCGGGGGACCCCATGGAGGAGCCGCCCTGGAAGACGCTCGCCTGCAGGAGCCGCATGCCGACCGCTGCCGTGTGCCAGCCCGAGGCGATGAGGCTGCCCACGAAGGTGTCCTGCGCGGCGGCCTCGTCGGTGTGGAAGGGCTGCGCGTCGAAGTCGCGCGCGAAGGTCACGATCGCCTCGCGCGTGAGGATGAGCGCGGGACTGGCGATCACCTGGCCCTTGGCGAAATCCTCGAAGCAGACGCGCGGCATCGCGGCCTCAATTCGCGAAGCGGAAATGCAGCACGTCGCCGTCCTGCACGAGGTATTCCTTGCCCTCGAGCCGCAGCTTGCCGGCATCGCGCGCGCCGGTCTCACCCTTGAGGCTGGTATAGTCGGAGAACGCGATGGTCTCGGCCCGGATGAACCCCTTCTCGAAATCCGAGTGGATCACGCCGGCGGCGGCCGGCGCGCGGGTCCCCTTGGGAATCGTCCAGGCCCGCGCCTCCTTGGGGCCGACCGTGAAATAGGTGATGAGGCCGAGAAGCTCGTAGCCCGCCCGGATCACCCGGTTGAGGCCGGGCTCGGTCAGGCCGACCGCCTCGAGGAACTCGGCCTGGTCGGCCTGGGGCATCACGGCGATCTCGCTCTCGATCTTGGCCGAGACCACCACCGCCACGGCCCCTTCGGCCTTCGCGCGGGCCATCACGGCGTCCGAGTGGGCGTTGCCCTTGTCGGCGTCGCCCTCGTCGACGTTGCAGACATAGAGGACGGGCTTGGCCGTCATCAGCCCGAGCTGCTGGAAGAGGCGCTCCTCCTCCGGCTTGCGCGTGACGAGGCGCGCCGGCTTGCCGTCGCGCAGGTAGGGCAGCGCCCGATTGACGAGGTCGAGGAACTCCTTGGCCTCCTTGTCGGCGCCCCGGGCCTTCTTCTCGAGCGCCACGACGCGCTTCTCCAGGCTCTCGAGATCGGCGAGCATCAGCTCGGTCTCGATCGTCTCGATATCGGCGGCCGGGTCGACCTTGCCCTCGACATGGGTGACGTCGCCGTCCTCGAAGCAGCGCACCACGTGCGCGATGGCATCGACCTCGCGGATATTGGCCAGGAACTGATTGCCGAGCCCCTCCCCCTTCGAGGCGCCGCGCACGAGGCCGGCAATGTCCACGAAGGTCAGGCGGGTCGGGATGATCTCCTTCGACGCGGCGATGCCGGCGAGGTCGTCGAGGCGCGGATCGGGCACCGCCACCTCACCGACATTCGGCTCGATGGTGCAGAACGGGTAATTCGCCGCCTGCGCCGCCGCCGTCTGCGTCAGCGCGTTGAAGAGGGTCGACTTGCCGACATTGGGCAGGCCGACGATGCCGCATTTGAAGCCCATGAGACTCGTTCCGCTGAAGCAGGCCGTCCGGGGAGACCCGGGAGGGGATGATGAGGGCGAGACCCCGGACTGACCCGGCCCGGGATGCCGCCTCGGTGAGAATCGACCGGCCGACGCGTTGACGGCCCGGCCCGGCGCGGCGGGCGCAGGGGATGAGGGCGCCGATCAAGGACGCCGTCCGGGACCTCGACGCGGGTCTCCTCGACCGTCGTCGATATCGGGGTCCTGCGGATTCGTGTCAATTCCGGGCCCCGAGGGTCTTCACTTCGTCCCAGCCCCGGCCCGCCATGGCGAGGTGGACCTTGTTCTGGAAGCCGGCATCGTCGGCCCTGGCCAGGAGTTCCGCGTGGTCGGCCACCGCGCGGCAGAGATCCTCGACCCAGGGCTCTTCCTGCTTGCCGAAATCGTTGAGCACGTAGGCGTGGACGAGCGCCTTGTCGCCCGGATGGCCGATGCCGAGGCGCACGCGGCGGTAATCGTTGCCGCACTGGGCCGTGATCGAGCGCAGGCCGTTATGGCCGGCATTGCCGCCGCCGAGCTTCACCCGGAGCTTGGCCGGCGCCAGATCGAGCTCGTCGTGAAGCACGATCACGTCGGAGAGCGGGATCTTGTAGAAGCGCTGCGCCTCCGCGACCGCGCGGCCGGATTCGTTCATGAAAGTCTGGGGCTTCAAGAGGATCGCCCGCTCGGTGCCGATCCCCACCTCGGCGGCCTCGCCCTGGAACCGGCGGCGGAACGGGCTCGCCCGGTGCAGGCGGGCGATCTCGTCCAGAGCCAGGAAGCCGATATTGTGGCGGTTGCGGGCATAGCGCGAACCGGGATTTCCAAGGCCGACCAGCAGGCGCATCGCTCGGGTTCTCTCGGCTGCGGGCGCCGGGCTCGCGGCTATGGCCTCGCAGGGCTTGGGTCTGAAACGCGAACGCCCCGACCTTGCGGCCGGGGCATCTCGTCGGGACGTCGAGCGCGGGCGAAGGCCCTGCCGCTCACGCCTCGGTCTTGGTCTCGCCGGCGTCGTCGCCCTCGGCCTTCTCCTCGGCGGATTCGGCCGATTGCGCCTCCGCGATCGCGGCCTCCTCGGCCTCGACCTCGGCGCCCAGCACCGTCGGCGGCACGATGTTGGCCACCGTATCGGTCGCCTCACCCGTGTAGGTGACACCGGCCGGCAGCGTCACGTCCGTCATGTGGATCGCGTCGCCGATCTGGCGGCCGGTGAGATCGACTTCGATCGCATCGGGGATCTGGTCGGGGGCGACCGTGAGGGCGAGCGTGTGGAGCACGATGTTGAGCGTGCCGCCCTTCTGCTTGATGCCCGGCGCGGCGTCCTCGTGCACGAAATGCACCGGCACCTCGACCGTGACGGTCTGGCCGGCCACGACGCGCAGGAAATCGACATGCAGGGGCGTGCCGTTCACGGGGTCGAGCTGGAAGTCGCGCGGGATGACGCGGGTCTTGCGGCCGCCGGCATCGACCTCGAACACGGTGGTCTTGAAACCGCCGGCATAGATCAGGGTGCGGGTGCGGATGAGGTCGATGGCGATGGCCTGCGGGGCCTGGCCGCCGCCGTAGATGACGGCGGGAATCTGGCCCTGGCGACGAACGGCCCGGGCGGCCCCCTTGCCAACCCGGTCGCGTGCCACGGCCTCAAGCGGCTTAACAGCGCTCATGGCGTGATCCTTTCAACGTGAATGAGGTGAGAAACGCCAAAGGCCGCCCGAAACGGACGGCCCCGAACCGATCCCCACGCGCCCGTGCCTCCAAGGGTGTCTGGCGGGCGCGTCGGCTCCATACCCGCCTGACGCTCAAAACGCAATTGCCCTGGCAGATGAGCCAGTGCGTTTGGCGATCGATACGATGATCTGAACGGATCCAGATTGCGTTCTGGGCAAGGTCGCCGCTGGGCAGCCCGAAAACCAGATGGGAAGGATGATGGAGCGGGAAAGGTCGGCGAAAGACGCGTGAGACCAGACGGCGTTTGATCGGTGTCCCGCGAGTGCCGGGCGCGTTTAGTCGAAGCCGACTGGCGCTGTGTGCAGCTGCGGCCTTCATCTGTCCTGAAAGCCACTGTCCTGAAAGCCACGAGGGCGCGACCAACCCCGCGGCCTAGGCCCCGCCGTGTCGGGCTACCCGCGAATGGCTCTGTGAGAGGCAGTCTCCTTGTGGTTCCGCCCGGGCACCGTCGGTAGGATAGAGCCGTCAACCCAGTAGCAATCGTACGCCTCAATACATTGACCTGCCAAGCACGGCCGTGCAATCCAGGGATTAATGAAAAGCAATAACGTTAGTTAAGAACTATAGCCTAAGAACATTATCAGGGAATATTTGTACGAATGGCTACACCGACCAATCTCGAAACCTATTTCCTCGACCTCATCAACCAGACCCGCGCCAGCGCTGGGGTCAAGCCTCTCACCTTCGACGGCGAACTCCTGGATGCCTCCGACGCGCACAGCGCCTGGATGGACCAGACCGACACATTCTCCCACACGGGCGTGAACGGCTCCTCCCCCGGTGATCGCGTGGCGGATGCGGGCTACGGTGCGCAGGGCTGGGGCGAGAACATCGCCTACGTCAGCGGCGGAATGGATGAGGCCACCATCCAGCAGTTGCACACCAACCTCGTGAATTCACCCGGCCACTACGCGAACATCATCAATGGATCGTTCGAGGAGGTTGGGATCGGCCTGAAGGAAGGCGTGATTGGTGGCTACAATGTCGTCTTCGTGACGGAGGATTTCGGTACGCCGAACGCCGCTGAGCGCGCGGAGGCGAATGATGTGGGAGGCACGGCCACCGCTCCGGTGAGCACAGCTCCGGCGCCCACCGATCCGGTTACCACGGCACCGACCACGAGCACCGAGCCGGTTGCTGCCACTCCGACCCACGACGCGGCTGTTCCGACTCCGGCTGCTGATCCGGTTACCGCGGCACCGACCACTGAGCCGGTTGTTGCCACTCCGACCCACGACGCGGCTGACACCACCCCGGCTGCTGACCCGGTCGTCACGGCACCGAGCACGACCACCGAGCCGGTTGCCGCCACTCCGACCCACGACGCGGCTGATACCACGCCGGCTGCTGACCCGGTTACCACGGCACCGACCACGAGCACCGAGCCGGTTGTTGCCACTCCAACCCACGACGCGGCTGTTCCGACTCCGGCTGCTGACCCGGTTGTCACGGCACCGACCACGACTGCCGAGCCGGTTGCCACCACTCCGACCACAGCTACCCCGACGCCAACGCCTTCCGCTGATGGTCAGACCACTGGCGGAAACACCCCGGGTAACGATATCGCCTACGGCCACGGCCACGGCCACAGCTTCGTGTTCGACAAGGCTCACGGCGGCCGTGATCACGGTTGGGACTTCTCCCATGTGACCGAGAAGTCCGGCTGGACGCATACTGACACAAACACCCACGTGGCCGATCAGGGTTCACATGGCTGTGACGCGTACCTCTCCGGTGATGTGAACGCCCATACCGATGCGATCCAGACGCTCGGTGTGCATCACTTTGGACACGGTGACTTTATCCTCTGACGACAAGGCCCCCGGTTCGGCCGGGGGCCAGCCAACCTTAGAGATACCGTTCCCCCGTTGCGCTCCATCCGGTGGGTCCCCGCCCCTGATCGGAGTGCCGCTTCACATCGCAGGCACAGCTCTACACCGACCTCACGCTGGGCCCAGCGCAAAACATAGATCAGTTCCGTACGCCTCTCTGGACCGATGAATGTAACGACTATGACCCAGCCTGAGTGGGTACGGCCTTCGCTGTCCGATGACGCCTGAGGTGAGTCGATGGGAGCAGCGGCCCACCGCAACGTGCTGACCGGCGAGAGCCGTCATTTGAGATCCGTCTAATCAGGCGGCCTATTGACAGCTGCACTTTACACCAGCGTGCCGCTTGTCTCCGGCCATGTTCAGAAAGGCTGGACGGCTCAGGGCGCATTGCAAATCGGTCTGTCGCAGGATGCCCCGTGATGCCGCACAGACAGGTGGCCGCCCATCTCAAGGTGCTGATATCTTCGCCGGTAAGCGTTACAATCGACAGATCAGTGCCGCGAAGCGCCGCACTGCAGATTTCCGCTGCGAGAACGCCCGCCGCTCGTATCGCTCCAAGCGCGCGAGCTTCTGGAGGAGGTCCGCAGAAGGGAAAAGGGTCGATGCGATGTCTGTGCCTGTTTCGGCCTGCAGAGCGTGAACTTCTTCTCGGATTAGGGTGCCCTTGAACGCCTGAACGCGCCGGAGGTGAAACTGCGCCTCGGCGACGGCGCGAGCCGCATCCAGGATGGCGGCATCACCACCGTGCGCGCCCGCGATCAGCGTCGCGAGATGCTCGGTCTCCTCCGGCGCGTCAGGGTTGGGATCCGTGGCAGCGAGGCCGTGTTTGCGCGCGTTCTGGGCGGAGCGCGTCCGGCCCGCCGCCGTGCGCGGACCGGTGCTGGCCAGCGCATTCTGACGATTGGCGCGGATAGCACGCTCGGTCGTCATGGCTCAGATAGGGGCGGTCAAGGTAGCGCCTGCCTCGTGGGCAGGAGAGTCGAGGTCAATAACCTCCGCGGCCGCGTTCCTCAGTTGCTGGCTGAAGCCTGCCCGCCTGCGCTCGACCTCGCGCAGGAGCGTGTCCCGCCGGTGATCAGTGGAAGCGATCATGCGCTCCACCCGCTCGACTTCGGAGAGTCTCAACTGGAAAGCCTGAGCGGTGACGTCCGCCGGTGTGAGCCCCCTCGCTTGGAGCATTCGCTCCATCGCTGCGGTCTCAGTCTTACTGTTTTGAAGCCACCCGAATGCGAGAGTTGTGGCCTCTCGCTGGTGTTCAGACTTCGACGTGAAGGGGTTATGATTCTCGTTCTCAATGACCGGCAGAATCAGCGCTGTGCCGGCCTCTAGCCGTCCCTGGTTCAGAATTTGGCTCCGCCAGCGACGGAGGCGTTTCGCCTCCCAAACCAGGTCGACGATGTCCTTCACCCAAATCGCCTCGATGACGTCTGAGGGCTTGACCTGCTGAATGATGATTCGCAGGAGCGCTTCGTATTGCTCCGCGTTTTCACCGGGGAGAAGCGGGCGGTCGGCGAACAAGAAGTCAAGGTGCTGCGGGATCGCCGGCATGATCTCGCCCGAGGCGCTCAGATCAGCCTGAGCACCATGAGCCGGTGCAGGCTTCGCATCTGTCTGTCGAATTGTCATTGGATCCGCTGTTCCTGACACGTTCTCTATAGTCGATGGTGTCGCGTGGGTACAAAGGCGATCTCTCGGCTTCAACAAGGGATTCCCCCAAGAAGGATCGGGTACGGGACGGGCCGCCTCCACGTCGGATGCTCTCGGGCCGGCGTCGACGTCGATCTGAACGGGAATGACGTGGTCACGGCGAACGACCGTACCGTTGACCTTTCGCTTGAACGCGCTGGCGCGCGAGGCGGGCAGAGGATGGGCGGCCAGGGCGGCCCCGAGGTGGCGCAGCTTCTGACGCTTGGCGCGCGCGGTGCGGGCATGATCGTCGCGTGTTTTTGCCCGACCACAGATCTCATGCGCCGGCCCCATGTTCTCAAGGGCGTCGGCCCCGCCGAGTTCGAGGGCGCGGATATGCTCAACGATCCAGCGCTCACGGACCCCGTCGATGCGCTGGTTGCAGACGACACAGGTGCCGCTCGTGCGCTCCCAGGCCTGTAGTCGGCGACGCGCGGAGAGGGAGCCGCGCGGCGTGGTGCCGACATCTTCAGGGATGACGAAGGGCATCGTGGCGCTTGGGCTTGGGGGTCGAGCGGTTGGCCAGAGCTTTGATCGCGCGATAGGACAGGCTCTCCCAGTCAGAGATAAGTTGCTCGTAGCGCTCGATGAGGGCCTTGAGCTCGGCGTCGTCCTCGCAGGATACGAGCTTCGCTTGGAGACCTAAGGAAGAGACGGTTGAGCGTGCGGGATCAGCCGCGCGCGTGCGCAGTCGTTTCTCGGGCATGAGGTGCCTCGTGGGTCGGAGGATTTGGAGGCGGGTGTGCGGCGGTGCTCTGACCGCCCAAGCTTTTGTCTCAGCGCGGGGTCGGGACTGGGCCGAAGGCCTCTGCCGGGCGGGATCGGGGTCGCTCCGGCAAGACTTCAGAGCGGCGCAGCTTCGGATCCTGCTCCGGCTGGCGCATTGAATTTTGCGATGATTGACCGCGACCCGACGAAGCTAGGTTTTCCCGTCCTTCCGCGCTCATGGAGCGGGCCGTCAGGCGAGATCGAGGATCTCTATCCCGCTGAGCCTCGTGTTGCTCAAGATAGAGCGCAAGGCGGCGCGCGGCCTTAGCGGCCTGCCAGGTTCCTTTGAGAGCGGCCGAGAGGCAGATGTTCCAGGGCTCGCCTGTGACTGAGCGACGAGCCTTCGCTGCGGTGATCGCCGCTGACATGATGGCGCGGAGGTCATAGCTGTTTGAGACAGCCAGCGAATGAGAATGGGCCGAAGTGCGGGCGCGATCAGCGGCCAGCTTTATGAAAGCCTGCTCACGGCAGTGAGCGACGCGCTCACCTGGAGCGAATGCAATGCGATCTGCACGGAGATCGCGTATGGCAACAGACCAGGAGAGAGGGCGGCGGCACGACATTGGGAATTCCCATCTGATATATGTCGCCCTAAAAGTGCAATTCTTCCTTCCGTTAGTCAACCACAAAAGAGATAGGTTATACAAAAATGGCAATCACGCGGGATCAATGCCGCGCCGCGCGTGCCCTCCTTGAATGGACCCAAGACCGGCTGGCCGAAGTGTCATCGGTTTCCAAGAAAACGTTGGTCGACTTTGAAGTAGGCAAGCGCACGCCCTATGACCGCACCATTGCCGATATCACACGTGCGCTCGAAGCCGCAGGCATCGAGTTCATACCTGAGAACGGCGGAGGAGCTGGCGTTCGATTCCGGGACCGACGAACCGCCGGGGCGAGGACTTGAAGAGGAGAGCCCGCGCGCAAGCAAGTCATTCCCCCGCACTTGTATGATGCAATGAGGGCGGCCCTGTGCCCGGGCTCGAAATGCTACGGCGCTTCTGCGCTATGACATTTCGGAGACATGCCGCGGTTGCAGCTCTCGGGAACTGCGAGCACCGTCACGAATAGACGGATCGCTCCAGCATAAGAGGGCCGCCCTTAAGTGCTTAAGGTTTAATTTGCCGAGGAGACTTAATCAGCGCCGCACGTCTTAGGGAAATCACTCACTCGATCAACGAAAAAGGCGACCGATCGGCTAGGTTGCTGATCGGTCGTCATTCAATAATTAATCTACAAAGGCCGCACGCTCCAGATTCAATGATCCGGCGGGTTGCTTGTAACGTCTCGGACTTCGTCAGACTTCAGCCCCATCCCCTCCAATGTGGCGGAGGAAAGCTCTTTTACGGTCTCAATCCTATCGCGAGGTGGCGAGCCATTGATCGCTGTGTTCACCAAGAAGAGGGCGCGCTTCGGCTCGCCTTCGGCAACGGCGAAGAACCTTACAGAAGGCGGCTCACCGGGAACTGTCACCCTGACCATCCAGCCGTTCATGCGCTTCTGACTCCCTTCTTGAGGGGCTAACGATACGGGAACGGCAGAAAAACACAAACCGAGTGCCAGTGCCCCCATTTGCGGGAAGCGGCGATTCCGATGCTTCTGACGGTGACTAAGCCGCTGAAACTGCGCGCTCATCATCGCCGTCCGGCTTCGCTCGCGTCACAAGCCGCTCTAGCTCTAGAGACGCTTGGTCAACGCCTTGGTCACGCGCGGCCTCAAACCAGCGGCGAGCTTCGGACTCATCGCGCAAGCCCGCCAAGCCTCGGGCCAGGTACTGACCCACGAGCAGCTGTGCGCGCGCATGACCGCGTTCTGCTGCCTCCCGAAAACACTGTTGAGCGAGCCAGGGATTGGCCGGGATGTCATGGCCCCCATCATACAGAGCTCCGAGCGCAAACATCGCGCCCACATGCTCTTGCTGTGCCGCTTTCCGGAACAGGTCGAGTGCGCGCTGATGGTCCTTTTCACCGCCGCGTCCATTCACGAGCATCTCCGCCAGCATAACCTGTGCGTCGACCAATCCGCCCTCAGCCGCTCGGCTAAGCCAGATACGACCTTCGGCTTCGTCGCTTGGCACGCCGCGTCCTTCGACTAACATCCGGCCATACCAGAACTGTGCAGTTGGGAGACCTTCGGCCGCTCGTCTCAGCCACGTCGCGGCTTCCCGCTCGTTCCGAGCTCCTCCAACTCCTTGTGCGAGACACACGCTCAAATTGAACGCCGCAGTTAAGTCGCCTTGCTCAGCCGCACGCTCGAACCAATGACGCGTCTTGGCATGATCCTCCGGTTCACCCTGACCGCTCAGAATGAGATTTGCGAGATCGACTTGCGAGGCCTCATTGCCCATCTCCGCCGCCCGCCGGAGCCAATGAGCTGCTACGTTGGGATCGATATCAACGCCCGCCCCGACAAGATGCAACTGGCCCAACGCTCTCGCCGCTCCGGCGTGTCCCAGTTCCGCCGCGCGCTCGAGCCACGTGACAGCTTCCACATAGTTGGGCGCGAGGTCACCACCCTTCGCATGGAGAAAGCCAACCAACGCCGCCGCGTGTGCGTCGCCCCCCAACCCAGCTCGGCGCAGCCAGGTCTCGCCGAGAATGACATTCCGCTCGACGCCTTCCCCATTCAGCAGCGCTAGACCCCAGCAGGTTTGTGCGGAACGAATGCCCTTCTCCGCTGCCTCTCGATACAGCTGGGCCGCGGCCGGCAAGTCACGTGCTACGCCGATACCGACCTGTGTCAGGGCACCTAGGAGAGTCAGGGCATTCGGTAAACCTGCGGCGGCGGCTTTAGCGACGGCACTTGCTGCCTTGGTTTGGCTGTCATCGTCCGTCGCGGTCTGCAGACGCAGCATTCCCAAGCCAAGAGATCCCTGCGGGCAATCTGCATCTGCAGAGCGCTGGTACCACGTTTCCGCCTCCGCTAAGTCGCGTAACGCCAATGGGCCGGATGCGAGTATATAGCCGAGAAGTGCCTGCGCTTCAGACGATCCACTCTCAGCCGCCCGACGACCCCAAATCATCGCCGTACAAAAATCGGGCTCTTTCGCAGCTGCTTGAGATGGATCTTCATGTGAGAAGAGAGTCGACGGCGTGTTGGCAACAGAACTCTCAGAGATGTCACCCCTGGCGTAGATCAGCGCCAGGCGAAACTGAGCGTCGACGTGCCCCTGTCCCGCAGCAGCGGTCAACCACCGAACCGCCTCTATGACGTTTTGCGGAACACCGATTTCGTCGAGATAGCATTGCGCCAGCCGATACTGCGCTTCGCTTGAGCCAGAGCGCGCCGCGTGCGCGATCTCTGCGACGCCTTCCTTTGCTCGCCCACGCTCGAGCAAATTGACCCCGTTCCGTAAGCGAGCCGCTGACGATAAAGGAGCGATCAGGCGATCAACGAAGCTCATGAACGCTTTTATCCGGTGGGTTTCGGCGCTTCAAGGTTCCCGCATTCCCTCGAGGCCGACTGGGAGGATCCGCGCGAAGAGATACTTGAGAAGTGTGCGCTCGCCAGCTTTGACATCGGCAGTGATGGGCATTCCCGGCTTCATCTCGAAACCGCCCGGCACGCCATGCATCTTAATGTTGTCGATGGTGACCCGGGCTTTGTACCAGACAGTCTGCTGGCCTTGCCCTCCAACACTCCCACGCTGATTTTCCTGCGCGCCAGTAAAACTGTCAGCGCTGATGGTGCGAACGAAGCCTTCGGCGAGGCCGTATTGTACGAATGGGAACGTGTCGAACTTCACCGTGACCCTCTGTCCAAGTTGGACATAGCCGGCGTCCTCTGCTGCTATGCGGGTCTCAACTTCAAGCGGAGCATTTGTGGGAACTAGCGTGATGAACTGCTCACCAGATTGCATGACCGAGCCGACCGAAACTCTCGCCATATTGAGAACCACAGCATCTTGTTTCGCACGCAACTCGACGAGTTGGCGTCGTAGCGAGGCCTTCCGCAGTCCTTCCTTGGCGTCATTTAGGGCGCGTGAGCGGAGTGTCAGTTCTTGATTGATTTGCGTCTTCCACTGTTGCTCGAACGCGTCTCGCTCCGCCATCATCTGCTTCAGATCGCGTCCCGCACGTTCAGCCGTCCCGGTTGCGTCCGTTAGGTTGCGCTGCATTTCAATGCGCTGATCTTGCGCAACGAGTCGGTTCATCTGACTTCCTACCTGCAAGCGTTCCAGCTCACGCCGTTTTGACTCCAAAACAGAAGCAATATCGGCTCTCTGACTGAAAGCCTTCACATCGTGCTCGGCGCGGGTCAGCTGAGCCTGAAGGCCGCTGATTTTTTGGTGGAAGCTCTCCATCTGGTATCGGTACTGTGACTGCCGCTGCCCGTACAACGCAATCTGAACGGCTGCCGCGGCATCCGAGGTTTTTGGGGTGTATGATCGTCCAGACGTTTCAGCGTTCAAGCGGTCAACCTCCGCTTGAAGACTCTGGACCTGCGACTCGAGCGCGCTGGCATCAGCATTGGAGAAAGTCGGATCGAGCTCGGCGAGAAGATCCCCCTTCCGCACGATTTGGCCTTCATGGACGTAGATCGAGCGGACAATGGCTGTCTCAAGTGGCTGTACGACGGCAGTTGGCTCGGTAGAGACAACGCGCCCGGCGCCTGTGACCACCATATCGATTGGGAGCAGATCCAGGACTGCCCCCGACGTTACGATTAGCGTCACGATAACCCATAGCATGCTTCGAGCCGCGGGCTTGACCGGGGTTTCCAGCAGTGCAGCCGTCGGAGATTGAAATTCGAGCAGCGCCAAGGCTGCCGCCTCGTCTGCGCGCCGCGCTTGCCCGCCGGACCATAGGCTGAGAGCACCGCTAGCCATTCTACTTATTCCCCAGCCGCAATGGATTTAAGCTGCGTCTGACGACTTCGTTCCGAATGCCTATTTTGCTGCTGCCACAGCTGCCGATAAATAGCACAGCGTTCGAGAAGTTCATCGTGCGGACCTACGTCGATCGCGGCTCCTTTGTCCATGACTAGGATTTGGTCGCAATCCACCAGAGACGAGAGGCGGTGTGAGACGATCACCATGGTGCGGTCTTTGGCAATTCGAAGGAGATTGGCGTTGACCAGAGCCTCACTTTCCGGATCGAGCGCGCTCGTGGCCTCATCGAGAATCAGGAGACGCGGATTGACAATTAGGGCGCGTGCAATCGCGAGCCGCTGACGCTGCCCGCCTGACAAATTGGCCGACCCCTCTTCAATCCAGGTCTCGTAGCCATGCGGCAGCCGCTCGATGAATTCTTCTGCGCCTGACATGCGGGCTGCCTGGACCACATCGTCCAGGGTCAGCCCTGGACGACCCGCGATGATATTCTCTCGTACCGTCCCTCGGAACAGGAAGTTGTCCTGCATGACCACTCCGAAGCTGCGCCGGAGATGTGTCAAGTTGATTTCGCGCAGGTCGGAGCCGTCGATCTTGAGCCGGCCGCTGTAATCACGGTTGATGCCTTGAAGTAGCCGCGCAATGGTCGATTTGCCCGAACCGCTGCGCCCGACCAGGCCGAGCATCGTCCCTGCTGGAATGCTGAAGTTGACGCGATTGAGCGCCAGCGCCTGGGAGCCGGGATACCTAAAGCTCACGTCATCAAACGTGATTTGGCCGGAGAATTTCGGCCGCAGACCACCCCGCGTTGCCGCCGTTTCAGTTGGATGGTTGAGGACTTCCGAGACCTGCGAGATTGACGTACGAACCTCCTCAATGTCCTGAGTCAGCTTCGCCAGGCCTATGAGAGGGCTCGCGACCCGTCCACCCAACATCATAAAAGCGATCAAGCTGCCAGTTGTGATCCCGGTTGTGCCTGCCGGCGCCACGAGAACGATGTAGGCGCCGCACATCAGCACACCGCGGTCGACAAACCGCTCTAGCGGAGTGGTGACGGTTTGCGCCCAGTTGGCGATCCGGCCAGCTGCTAGGCGGGCGTGACCAGATTCTGCGACCCGCTCGTCCCATTCCTGCTTGCGAGTTTCCTCAATGGCTAGCGATTTGACCGTACGCATGCCGTGCACGGTTTCCACGAGCAGCGAGCCCTTCTTTACCTCGGCGGCAATTAACTGAGCATATACTTGGCGTATAGCGGGGAGGAACCAGAGGACCGTCAACCCTATGCAGAATGAAGCAGCCAGAACCATCCAGGCCAGTGCCGTGCTCATCCAAAAAAGAAACGGTAGAAGAATGAGCAGCGTGAACACGTCTAGTATCGTGCTCACAAGCTTGCCCGTCAAAAAATCTCGGATCTTGAAAATCTGAGAAATTTTGTGAGTTGTCTCGCCGGTGGGGGTTCTTTCGAAGAACTCGACCGGAAGCGCGAGAAGACGACGAAAAACATGAACATTGATGCGCGCGTCAAGCCGTGTCGACATCACTTCGACGATTTCGCGCCGAGCGTAACCGAGGAGCGTCTCATATCCGGTGACCAGCACCAGCATCAACGAGATGAGTGCCAGCGTCGAGAGCGTGTGGTGTGTCATCACACGGTCAATAGCCGCCATCGTCAGGAATGGCGGCAGGATCTGTAGTACGCTCATGCTCAGCGAAGCCACAAGGACTTCGCGGAGATTGCGACGCTCGCGCAAAACGAGTTGCATGAGCCAAGAAAACGAGAATGGCGCCTCGTCGAGGGTCGTTCTCCGTTCACGCCGAATCAGCAGTACGTCACCTTGCCAAACTTGCGACAGCCGCAGTTCGTCAACTGCAATGGGGGCCTGCTCTGGCGTGAGTGGGTTCGCGATAAATGCAACACCCTTTTCAAGATTGCGCCCCGTTAGGAGTGCAGCACCACCATTGGCCAGCAGAAGGACGACTGGTGCCCCTTCTTCGAGCCGAAGGAGCTGCCGCCAGCGAACACGGGTTGCTTTCGCCCACAGGCCCGCGCCTCGAACCCAGGCTACTAGAGATGCAGGGGAGGGAACGATTTCGTTCCGGTCAGACCGGAACTCTAAATGATCGAGCTCCGTGCCATAATGATGCGCAACCGCGGTGACGGCTCGTAGACGCGATTGCGTTGAAATGCTTGCTTCAGGTTTTTCGCTGCCCGGAGTGGCTACGCAGGCTGTTTCGAATGCAAAGGGACCTTTACGCGTATCCGGGAGATGAGGATCAGAGGGAACGCTCAAGGACTTTAACTCCACGCGTACGATCTTAACCGCGAACTCTGCGCGCCGTTGCACGTGAGCGTGGAGGTTGGCAGTCCGCGTCGGGAACTCTCGTATGGAGCATCGAAGCGTGCGCGGCCATACATCTATCGTTATATATTCAATAGATCATGGGTTTGGACTACCAAGCGACATCCGTGCGGCGCGCACTCCTGATTGCGATACGCGTCCACTTCCGTACCAGCCGCAGCCCCACCTGCAGGGCAGCTGAAGGATGCAACTGTTCGCTCGTCTCATAAAACGATGGTTGAGAACTGTATAACCATTGGCATATGGCGGCAGCTCGGTCCTGCGGACTAGACACATGGAGAATAGATCAGGCTGCAGCAATTGCGGGCAGGATCATGATTTGTGGGCGCAGCGGACGCTCCCAAGTAGACACCCGTTAGTAAGGGAACCCTGGCTATGGCAACGACTGAAACAGACGGCGTGGTCAGGTTTAACGGTACTTCCTCTAAGGGTGGTGACGTAATCTATTTTTACTCCAGAACGATCTTACCAGATAACAGTCTTAGTAATAATTATGTTCTTCTCGGAAGTACAATTTCAGCTTTTGCGAATCTTGAGCCTGGCAGTCCGTCCGGCACCGGCGGCTTTACGTTTACTACTGACATGCCGGCTGGGAATTACGTGTTTTACGCCCAAGATCTGGCGAACATAAACGCGCAAACTGGGGGTGGTGGCGGGGGGAATCCGGCGCCATCCGACGCGAACGGTACTCCAGGTAATATTGTTTCATTAACTTATTCGACCAGTACGCAAAATAATGTTTCATTCGTTTCTACTAGCCTTGGCGATCAGACGGCCAATACAAGCCTCTTGTTTACCAGCGCTGCCTCTGTGAGCACCACGAGAGGAGCGACCGGCGCCACGGGTGCGACCGGAGCTACGGGTGCGACAGGTGCCACCGGCTACACCGGAGCCACGGGTGCGACCGGCGCGACCGGAGCCACGGGTTACACCGGAGCCACGGGAGCGACCGGCGAGACCGGAGCGACGGGTGCGACGGGTTACACCGGAGCCACGGGTGCGACCGGAGCCACGGGAGCCACCGGCGAGACCGGAGCGACGGGTGCGACGGGCTACACCGGAGCCACGGGTGCGACCGGAGCCACCGGCGAGACCGGAGCAACCGGAGCGACGGGTTACACCGGAGCCACGGGTGCGACGGGTGCGACCGGAGCGACGGGTTACACCGGAGCGACGGGAGCCACCGGCGAGACCGGAGCAACCGGAGCCACGGGTTACACCGGAGCCACGGGTGCGACGGGAGCCACCGGCGAGACCGGAGCGACGGGTGCGACGGGCTACACCGGAGCCACGGGTGCGACGGGAGCCACCGGCGAGACCGGAGCAACCGGAGCCACGGGTTACACCGGAGCTACGGGTGCGACGGGAGCCACCGGCGAGACCGGAGCAACCGGAGCGACGGGTTACACCGGAGCCACGGGTGCGACGGGAGCCACCGGCGAGACCGGAGCCACCGGAGCCACGGGTTACACCGGAGCCACGGGTGCGACGGGTGCCACCGGCGAGACCGGAGCCACCGGAGCCACGGGTTACACCGGAGCTACGGGTGCGACGGGAGCCACCG
>NZ_VZZK01000018.1 GCF_008806385.1 Methylobacterium soli | reverse complement strand
CGGCGCGCCCACCAAGCTGCCGCTCGACAGGCCCATCTCAGAAAGAGAATGCAACTGTAATGCTAGAGGCGGGGACCCCGAGCGGCCCGAAGCACGCGACAGGGAAGGCCAGGATGACCGCCCGCACCCTCTACTACGCTCCCGGCGCCTGCTCGCTCGCGTCGCATATCGCCCTGGAGGAGACCGGCGCCCCGTTCGAGACGGTGCGCCTCAACCTCCAGGCCGGCGATCAGCGCGCGCCCGAATACCTCGCGATCAACGAGCGCGGCCGGGTGCCGGCGCTCTACGAGGAGGGCTGGGTGCTGACCGAGAACACCGCCCTCCTGCGCCACATCGCCCGCACGCACCCGCGGGCCGCCCTCTGGCCCGTGGATCTGCGCGAGCAGGCGGTGGCGGACGAGTGGCTGGGCTGGCTCTCCACGAATCACCACCCGGCCTACGCGCATATCCGCCGGGCCGAGCGCTACAGCACCGACGAGGCGGCCTACGGCGCCATCCGGGCCAAGGGCGCCGACACCTTCGGGGATCTCTGCACCATGACGGAGGTTCGGCTCTCGAACGGCGGCTGGGCTCTGGGCGAGCGCTACAGCGTGGTCGACCCCTACCTGCTGCTGTTCTGGACCTGGGGACGGGGCCCCGCCCTCGGCTTCGACATGGCCGCGCGCTTTCCCGCCTGGACCGCCCATGCCCACGCCATGGCGGCACGCCCCGCCGTGCAGCGGGCCTTCGCGCGGGAGGGTCTGCCCCTCCCGGCCTGACGCCGATCCCGCGCCATGCGCAGGAAGGATCCGCCAAGTCGCGGCCCTGTGGCGATTGCCCCTTTCGTCAAGGGGATCGCCTCGCTAAAAGCGCGCCCATCGCACGGCCGCGCGAACGAGGGCGCCGGAGCGCACTCAACCGCCATCACTCCAAGAAGGAAGAAGCCGCCATGCGGGTCTATTACGATCGTGACGCCGACCTGAACCTGATCAAGGGCAAGAAGGTCGTCATCGTCGGCTACGGCAGCCAGGGCCATGCCCACGCGCTCAACCTGCGTGATTCGGGCGTGAAGGACATCGTCATCGCGCTGCGCGAGGGTTCGGCCACCGCCAAGAAGGCGGAGCACGAGGGCTTCAAGGTGATGTCGGTCGCCGACGCCGCCAAGTGGGGCGACGTGGTGATGATGCTCACCCCGGACGAGCTTCAGGGCGACATCTACAAGGAATCGCTCGAGGGCAACATGAAGCAGGGCGCCGCCCTTCTGTTTGCCCACGGCCTCAACGTCCACTTCAACCTGATCGAGCCCCGCAAGGACCTCGACGTGCTGATGGTCGCCCCGAAGGGACCCGGCCATACGGTGCGCGGCGAGTACCTCAAGGGCGGCGGCGTGCCGACCCTGATCGCGATCGCGCAGGACGCCTCCGGCAACGCGCACGACCTCGGCCTGTCCTACGCCTCGGCCAATGGCGGCGGCCGCGCCGGCATCATCGAGACCACCTTCAAGGAAGAGTGCGAGACGGATCTCTTCGGTGAGCAGGCCGTGCTCTGCGGCGGCCTCGTCGAGCTGATCAAGGCCGGCTTCGAGACGCTCGTCGAGGCGGGCTACGCCCCCGAGATGGCGTATTTCGAGTGCCTGCACGAGGTGAAGCTCATCGTCGACCTCATCTACGAGGGCGGCATCGCCAACATGAACTACTCGATCTCGAACACCGCCGAGTACGGCGAGTACGTCACCGGCCCGCGCATCGTGACGCCGGAGACGAAGGCCGAGATGAAGCGCGTCCTCAATGACATCCAGTCGGGCATCTTCACCCGCAACTGGATGCTGGAGAACAAGGTCGGCCAGACCTCGTTCAAGGCCACGCGCGCCAAGCTCGCCGCCCACCCGATCGAGGAGGTCGGCGCCAAGCTCCGCGGCATGATGCCGTGGATCTCCGAGAAGGCGCTGGTCGACAAGTCCCGCAACTGAGTTCGTCGGAAGGGGCCGGCTTCGCTCGGCCTCACCGTCGCGACGACAGGGCCGGTCCCGCCAGGCGGGGCCGGCCCTTTTCATGCGCCGATCCGCGACCCACGCGCTCGGGGTTGCCCGTTGCACCTCTGCGATTGCGGTCCCGCGCCGTTGCGACCAACATGCGCGCGCTCAAGCTGCGCCCTCGACGGCGCCGGCTCCGATAATGGCAGGGAGGAAACATGACTTCGCTCTACTTCGACGCGCACCGCGCGCTGCAGGAGGAGTTCAACACCGTCAAGCTCGCCGAGCGCTTGGACACGGGCTGGGTCAAGGACGCGATCGGCCCCGACGAGGCGGCCTTCATCGGCTCGCGCGACATGTTCTTCCTCTCGAGCGTCGACCCCGATGGCATGCCGACCGTCTCCTACAAGGGCGGCTCGACCGGCTTCGTGAAGGTCCTCGACGCGAACACGCTGGTCTTCCCCGGCTTCGACGGCAACGGCATGTTCTACTCGATGGGCAATATCGAGGGTCAGGCCAAGGTCGGGCTGCTCTTCATCGATTTCGAGACACCCCACCGGGTTCGCGTGCAGGGCCACGCCACGATGCTGCGCGACGATCCCCTGATGGCCGCGTATACCGAGGCCAAGTACCTCGTGCGCGTCGCGGTCACGAAGGCCTGGGTCAATTGCCCGCGCTACATCCACAAGTACCAGAAGGTCGCCCAGAACCGCTACGTGCCGACGCCCGACACGGAGACCCCGCTCGCCCTCTGGAAGCGCCTCGACATGGTTCAGGACGTGATCAGCGACGAGGACGCGGCCCGCGTCGCCCGGGAGGGCCGCCTGGAACTGCCCGAATACGAGGCCCGCGTCGCCCGCGGCGAGAGCTGAGCCGGCTGCACCGCTCCCGTAGGGGGACGGTGGAACCCGCGCTCGCGGACCGGCGAGGCGGGCGACGACCCGGGATCCGTCGCCCGCCTCGCCCCGACCACCGCTGAGCGGGAGCTTGCGCGCAGCGCGCCGGTTGGGGAGGAGAGCTAGGTCAGACCGGCCGCGAGGTCCGGCCGCGGCGGACGAAGCCGACGATGTCCTTGACGGCGTCGAGGGTGGGGGCCGCGATGGCGCTGGCGCGCTCGGCGCCGTCGGCCAGGACCGCGTCGATATGGGCCGGATCGGCCACGAGACGCTTCATCTCGGCACTCAGCGGCGCGAGCGATTCCACCGCGAGCTCCACCAGGGCGCCCTTGAAGGCCGAGAATTGCGCGCCGCCGAACTCGGCGAGCACCGCCTCGCGGGTCGAGCCCCTGAGGGCCGCGAAGATGCCCACGAGGTTGTCGGCCTCCGGTCGGCCACCGAGGCCCGCCACCTCCGACGGGAGGGCGTCCGGATCGGTCTTGGCCTTGCGCACCTTCTGGGCGATGGCGTCGGCATCGTCCGTCAGGTTGATGCGCGAATTGTCCGAAGGATCCGATTTCGACATCTTCTTGGTGCCGTCGCGCAGCGACATGACGCGGGCGGCCGGCCCGCCGATCAGCGGCTCGGTGATCGGGAAGAAGCCCTCGCCGTGCCCCTGCGCGGTAATCGATTCCGCGAAGTCGTTGTTGAATTTCTGGGCGATGTCGCGGGTCAGCTCGAGATGCTGCTTCTGGTCCTCGCCCACGGGCACATGGGTCGCCCGGTAGGCCAGGATGTCGGCCGCCATCAGCACCGGATAATCGTAGAGCCCGACGCTCGCATTCTCGCGGTCCTTGCCGGCCTTGTCCTTGAACTGGGTCATGCGGTTGAGCCAGCCGAGGCGGGCCACGCAATTGAGTACCCAGGCGAGCTCCGCGTGCTCGTGCACCTGGCTCTGGTTGAACACGATCGAGCGCTTCGGGTCGATGCCGGCGGCCAGGAAGGCGGCTGTGACCTCGCGAATCTGGCTCCTCAGCTCGGCCGGGTTCTGCCACAGGGTGATGGCGTGGAGATCGACCACGCAATAGAGGCACTCGGACCGCGCCTGCATCTCGACGAAGCGCTTGATCGCACCGAGGTAATTGCCGAGATGCAGGTTCCCGGTCGGCTGAACGCCGGAGAACACCAATTCCTTGAACGCGGCCATCGGCGCGGTCCCTTCGAGCCTTGAGACGACGTCTGAAGCGACTTGGACCGTGGCCACCTCGCATCCGCCGAGGGGCGGGGTTCTGGCACCCAGAGCGCGACCGGGTCAAGGATCCGGCGACGCCGAGCCGTCCTCAATCCCGGGCTTCGGTGATCGTGCGGCCCGACTAAGCCGATCCGAGGCGCGCCTGACCGGTGGGGCAAAGGTCGAGGAGCACGCAGGCGCGGCAGGCCGGATTGCGGTGGTGGCAAACCTGCTGGCCGTGCAGCATCAGGACCTCGTGGTTGTCGTAGAGGTCCTGCGCGCTCCAATCCGCCGGGAGCTGGGCGCGGAGGATCGGGTGGGAGGGGCCCACATCGACCTTGGCCCCGATGAGGCCGAGGCGCTGGGCCACCCGGTGATGATGGCTGTCGACCGGCAGCGCCGGCATCCGCAGCACCGAGAAGGAGAGGGTCGCGGCGCTCGTCTTCGGGCCGATCCCCGGGATCGCCTCGAGCCAGGCGCGGGCCTCATCGACGCTCATCTCCCGCAGGAAGTCGAGGGAGAGGCTGCCACGGCGCTCGGCGATGCGCCGCAGGATGGCTTGGATGCGCGGCGCCTTCAACTCCGGCCAGGTCACGCCCGCGATCGTCGCCTCGATCTCCGGGATCTCCGCATCGAGGAGCGCGGACCAATCCGGGAAGCGCGCCCGCAGGGCCTTGAAGGCCCGTCCCGAATCCGCGTTGCGGGTTCGATGCGACAGGAGCGAGGAGACCAGCTCGCTCAAGGGATCGAGGCTGTGGAAGTAAGGGATCGGGCACCCGTAGACCGGGCAGAGCCGGCGATGCACCGCGAGGGCCTTGGCGGCGAGGCCCGCATCCGGAGGACTGGGCTCCGCGCCTGCGCGGCGGGAACGGTTGGGGCGGGCGCCCGCGAGATCGTGGCCGGGTGCGATGGGCATGGAGGCCGAATCCGCGAGCGTCGCCGCCGGTTCCCGAGCCCGTGCCCGCCTCGTGCCCTGCGGCGCCGAGACGCCGCAGGGCCGCGTTCCGGCGCGCCTCACTTCACCAGGGCATAGATGTTCACGTCGAGCTTCTCGTCGGCCCGGTCCTTGAGGTCGGTGACGTATTCCTCGATGAAGCGATCCTGGACCACGACATCCTTGGCATCGAGATAGGCGGTGAGCGTCTCGTAGGTGCCGTCGATCTCGTCGTAGGAGCCCTTGTGGGGGAAGCGGAGCGCCTTGCCGCTCGGCGTCGTGCCGAGGCGCAAGGGCCCACCATCGCCCGATCCGGCCTCGGCGAGCTTGCCCTCGGCGGCCTTGGAATCCGGCACCGGGGCGACCGGGATCATCGCCTCGTACTGGAAGCCGTCGTCGTCGGTCTTGGCGAAGACCGCGATCGGCCGGCCGGTCGGCGTGATGCCGGCCTTGGCGAGTTCCGCCTCGATCCGCGCGAAGGCCGCCTTGAGGCTCGGGACCGCCTCCTCCCATTTCGCCTTGCCGGAGAGGATCGCGGCAGGCTTCGGGGGCAACGAGACCTCGTCCACGTCGTTGGCGTCGCCGGGGGCCGCCACCAAGGTCTGGCGCGAGGCGGGAGCCGTGACACCGGGGGGCGGCGAGGGCATGGGCGGGGTCACCGCCTGCGTCGCCGAAGGCGCCGTCGACGGCCCGGTCCCCGATTTCGCGGTGTCCGGCGCGGTCGTGGTCGGGAGCGGGCTCGTCACCGCGGGTGGCGGGACGGTGGATGCCGGCGGTGGTGCGTTGGCGGGCGGGGAGGGCTGCTGAGCCTGGGCCGCGCCCGCGACCAGACCCGGGACGGGACCAGACGCCATCGCGAAAAGGCCGGCAAGCAGCGTGGAACGAAGGCGAGTCACAGGTGCGCTCCGGCTCGTGGTCAGGCGGTGGAGTCGGCCCGTCGAATCGCGGGCCCTCCCCGGACGCGGAAGGTAGTGGCGAAAGGGCCTGCTCGCGAGATGCCAACCTCCGCTTGTGCCCAATGGCCGCGCGGCGCGGCGGATCGGCCACGCAGGTCGGCAGGACCGCAAGGCCGGTTCCTCCGAAGCCCCGATCCTCCGGAAGTTCTGCCCCGCGGCGGCGGCCCTCGTGCGCAGGCCGGCGCTTTGCCATATAGCGGTCCCCACACGGGACCGGTCCGCGACCCTCCGGCGGGCGGATCCCCGACAGGCAGAACCTCGACACCCATGAGCGGATTGGCCCACAGACGGTTCCTGAAGATGCACGGCGCGGGCAACGCGATCGTGGTGCTCGACCTGCGCGGCACGCCCATCGTGGTGACGCCCGAGGACGCGCGCGCCATCGCGGCTGATCCCCACTCCGCCTTCGATCAGCTCATGGTGCTCCACGATCCCGTGAGCCCGCGCACCGACGCGTTCCTGCGCATCTACAACACCGACGGCTCGGAATCGGGGGCCTGCGGCAACGGCACCCGCTGCGTCGCCTTCGCGATGTTCGACGACCCCGCCATGGCGCGCCCCGCCGAGAGCGGACGCCTCGTCCTCGAGACCAAGGCCAGCCTCGTCGAGGTGCAGCGGGTGGCCGACCGCTCCTTCACGGTGGATATGGGCCGGCCGCGCCTCGCCTGGGACGAGATCCCCCTGCGCGACCCCTTTCCGGACACCCGGCGGATCGAGCTCCAGATCGGCCCGATCGACGACCCGATCCTGCACTCGCCCGGCGCCGTCAGCATGGGCAACCCGCACGCGGTGTTCTTCACCGAGCAGGACCCCGACGCCTACGATCTCGCGCGGATCGGCCCGATGCTGGAGAACCACCCGGTCTTCCCGGAGCGGGCCAATATCTCGGTCGCCCAGGTGACCGGACGGGAGACGATCAAGCTCCGGGTCTGGGAGCGCGGCGCCGGGTTGACGCTCGCCTGCGGCACCGCCGCCTGCGCCACCGTGGTGGCGGCCTCGCGGCTGCGGATGATCGGTCGGGGCGCGACTGTCAGCCTGCCGGGGGGTGACCTCGTGATCGAGTGGCGGGCGGACGACCACGTGCTGATGACGGGGCCGGTCTTCCTCGAGGGCGAAGGCACGTTCGCGCCGGAACTCTTCATGAACGATTCCGCATGAGCGTCGAGACGCTGACCTTCGGGTGCCGCCTCAACACCGTCGAATCCGAGGTGATGCGCGCGGCGGCTCAGGAATCCGGCGCGGCCGGCGATCGCATCATCGTGAACACCTGCGCGGTCACCGCCGAGGCAGGCCGCCAGGCCCGCAAGGCGATCCGCCGGGCGGCGCGCGAGCGGCCCGGGGCCGAGATCGTCGTGACGGGCTGCGGCGCCGAGGTCGAGACCGATCTCTACGCGGCGATGCCCGAGGTCGCCCGCCTCGTCGGCAACGGCGACAAGCTGCGGCCGGAGGCCTGGGCGGCGCCGCCCGAGGCCGGGCGGGCCGGCACCGGCGCGATCATGGCCGAGCAGGCGGCCGAGCCGACCCGGATCGCGGGCCTGAGCGGGCATACCCGAGCCTTCGTGCCGGTCCAGAACGGCTGCGACCATCGCTGCACCTTCTGCGTCATCCCGTTCGGCCGGGGCCGGTCGCGCTCGGTGCCGGTGGCGGCCGTGGTCGAGCAGGTCGCCCGCATCGTCGCCCATGGCGGGCGCGAGGTGGTCCTCACCGGCGTCGACCTCACCGCCTATGGCCGCGACCTGCCGGAGGGCCCGAGCCTCGGGCGCCTCGCCCGGGCGATCCTGTCCGGCGTGCCGGACCTCGCGCGGCTGCGCCTGTCCTCGATCGATTCGATCGAGGCGGACGACGACCTCCTGGAGGCGATCGCCGCGGAGCGCCGGCTGATGCCGCATCTCCACCTGTCGCTGCAGGCGGGGGACGACCTGATCCTGAAGCGGATGCGGCGGCGCCACGGGCGGGCCGACGCGATCGGCTTCTGCGAGAGCGTGCGGCGCCTGCGCCCCGGCACGGTTTTCGGCGCCGACCTGATCGCGGGTTTTCCGACCGAGACGGAGGCCCAGTTCGCCCGCTCCCTGGACCTCGTGGCGGAATGCGGGCTGACCCATCTCCACGTCTTTCCCTACTCACCCCGGCCCGGCACGCCCGCCGCCCGGATGCCGCCGGTCGCCCCCGAGATCGTGCGCGAGCGCGCCGCCCGCCTTCGCGCGGCGGGGGAGGCGGCCTTCGCGCGCCATCTCGCGGGCGAGGTCGGGCAGCGGCACCGCGTGCTGGCCGAGCGGGGCGGGACCGGACGGACCGAGGCCTTCACGCCGGTGCGCCTCGCGGCCGAGCCGGGGGAGATCCGCGAGGTCCGCATCGTGGGCCATGACGGGCAGGCTCTGCTGGCCGAGGCGGTCTCGGCAAGCCCGCGCGGCGCCTGAGCGAAGCCCAGATCCGCCATCCCGAAGGGATCAACCGGATTGGGTCGGAGAGCCTGAGGCTAGGCCGGCCAGCCGCAGGCCGCGAGCCCGGCCCGCATATGCGCCGGCACCGGCGCCTCGGCCCGCACGGGCGGCTTCTTCGGGTAGAGCGGCAGGCTGAGGGCCCGGGCGTGGAGCTGCAGGCCCGGGCCGCCGGAGCGGGGCGCGCGGCCGTAGATCGCGTCCCCGACGATCGGGAAGCCCATCGCGGCGCAGTGGACGCGCAGCTGGTGGGTGCGCCCGGTCACGGGTTTCAGTTCGAGCCAGGCGGTGCCGCGGCCGGGCCCGCGGCCGAGCACCCGGACCTCCGTCAAGGCCGGGTCGCCGGCCGGGTCCGCCTTCATCCACCAGCTGCGGGGGTCGTCCGAGCGGCGGGCGAGGGGGAGGTCGATGCGGCTCCCTTCCCCCTCGGGGCCGCCCTCCACCAGGGCCCAGTAGGTCTTCTCGGCGGCCGCGGTGGAGAAGAGGCAGTTCAGGCGCGCAAGCGCCTTGGCGTGGCGCCCGAGCGCGAGGCAGCCCGACGTGTCGCGGTCCAGGCGATGGACGGCCTCGGGCCGCCGGGGCAGGCCGAAGCGCAGGGCGTCGAGATGGTCGGTCAGGGTCTCGCCGCCCTTGGGCCCCGGATGCACCGGCAGCCCCGCCGGCTTGTCGATGACGAGCAGCAGGGCATCGCGGTAGAGCAGCCGGGCCCCTATGTCTGGCAGGAGCGTCGGTCGGTCGATCGTCGGTGGAACGGGCATGCGGGTCGGCTAAAGCATCCGGACACGAAGCGACACTCGGGTCGCGGAGAAAATCGATGCGCCCCGAACGGGGTGAGCCCGCATGCGGGAGCAAGGACGCGATGAGTCAAGACGAGAAGCCGGGCTGGTTCGGCCGCCTGTTCGGGCGCAAGGCAGGTCCGGCCCCGGACGAGGCGGAGACGCCGCCCACTGAGATGCCGGCGGCCGAGGCCGCAGAGGTGCCGGCAGAGGCGGCGCCGGCGTCGGAAGCGCCGGATGAGGCATCATCGGCTCCGGCATCGCCGGCTCCGGCATCGCCGGCTCCGGCATCGCCGGCAGAGGGGCAGCCGGATTTCGCCACCGGCGCCGACGACGTGGCGCATGTGCCGCTGCCGGCCTCCGAGCCCGCCCCGGCGGATCCGGACCGCAACAGCGTCCCGGACGAGATCGAGGGCGCGGATCTGCAGCCGATCGCGGGGAAGACGGAGCGCCCGCCCGCCGGCACCGCCGGCGACGCGCCCGCGCGCGGCGCCGAGCCCGCCGACACGACGTCCCGCGCCTTCGCGCCCACGCCGAGCGCCGTTGGAGGCACGCCCGCCTCCGGGTTCGGCCAAGCGGAGCCCGGGACGGCCTCGGCCCTGGCGGCACCGGCCGCGGCGCCCGATCCCGACATCCAGCCCATCGACACCGCGGCGGCCCTCGCGTCGGACGCGGCCAAGGATTCCGCCCTCCCGGAGCCGGGCAAACGCGGCTGGTGGGGGCGCCTGACGGAGGGGATGAAGCGCACCTCCACCTCCCTGTCGGACCGCGTCACGGGGCTGTTCACCAAGCGCAAGCTCGACGCGACGACCCTGGAGGATCTGGAGGATGCCCTGATCCAGGCCGATTTCGGCCTCGAGACCGCGACGCGGATCTCGGACGCCGTCGGCAAGGGCCGCTACGAGAAGGGCATCTCGCCGGACGCGGTGCGGGCGATCCTTGCCACCGAGGTGGAGCGGGCCCTCGATCCCGTCGCGGTCCCGCTCCGGGTCGATAGGGACAAGCGGCCCTTCGTGATCCTGATGGTGGGGGTGAACGGCGCCGGCAAGACCACCACGATCGGCAAGCTCGCCCTCAAGCTGCGGGCCGAGGGCCGCAGCGTGATGCTGGCGGCGGGCGACACCTTCCGGGCCGCCGCGGTCGAGCAGCTCAAGGTCTGGGGCGAGCGCACCGGCACCCCGGTGATCACCCGGCCGCAAGGGTCGGACGCGGCCGGCCTCGCCTTCGATGCCCTGCAGGAGGCCAAGCGCCAGGGCAGCGACGTGCTCCTGATCGACACGGCCGGCCGCCTGCAGAACAAGGCCGGGTTGATGGCCGAGCTCGAGAAGATCGTGCGCGTCCTGGCGAAGCTCGACCCGGAGGCGCCCCACGCGACGCTTCTCGTTCTCGACGCCACGGTCGGCCAGAACGCGCTCAGCCAGGTGGAGCTGTTCGCGCAGGCGGCCCCCGTCAGCGGCCTCGTGATGACGAAGCTCGACGGCACCGCGCGCGGCGGCATCCTGGTGGCGCTCGCGGCGAAATTCGGCCTGCCGGTGCACTTCATCGGGGTCGGCGAGGGCGTCGAGGATCTCGAGCCCTTCGCGGCCCGCGACTTCGCCCGGGCCATCGCGGGGCTGGAGAAGGACTGAGCCGTCGATCCGACGCGCGCTCAGACGGGCGCCCGCGCCACGTCGGTGCGGGCGAAATCCTCGCCCTTGAACAGCAGGGGCGCGCCGAGCGAGGCCGCGAGGGCATAGGCAAAGCAATCGCCGAAGTTGAGGCCAGCGGGGTGGCGCCCCTTGCCGTACCGCGCGAAGGCATCCGCCGCGCGGCGCGCGAGGGCGTGGTCGACGGGAATGACCGCGATCGACTCCCGCAGGAGCCATTCGTCGAGGTCGTCGCGCCCGCCCAGGCGTCGGCCTCCGACGATCGCGCATTCCAGGTAGGTTCCCGCGGCCATCACGCGCTGCCTGCCGGTGCGGATCGCGCGGCTCCAACTCTCGGCATCCGGCTCCTGGAACAGGATCGCGACGAAGACCGATGTGTCGATGACGAGCAGGCCGCTCACGCGGGCAGGCCGTTCTCGTCATAGGCCAGCACATCATCGACGGGGCGCGGATCGGTGATCGGCCGCGCCGTCCATCGTTCGTGGAGGGTCCGACCCGATGCGACGGCCTCGCTCATCTCGCGCTCGATCCGCTCGCGTTCGCGCTGGAGTAGGTCGAGCAGGAGATCCGGCTCGGATCGCCGCGTGAGCGCGGTCAACTCCGAGAGAAGCGCCTCCGCCTCCTCGTTCTCGATGGTGATGGACATCGCGCACCCCCGGTCGATACAGACGCAGGAAAATCCTACAGTGCCGGCCCTGACGAGGCTAGGACTCACCCCCTCTCGGACGCTGCGAACGCATGCTCATCGAACCCGTTCCTCCCCGTCGCCACCTCGCGCCCCTGCCCAAGCTCGCGCTGGAACTCGGGCCGCTGGTTCTGTTCTTCCTCGGCAACGCCTACGCGGAGCGGTTCGGCGTGAGCGCCGACCAGAAGCTGTTCGTGGCGACCGGGCTGTTCATCGCCGCCACCGTGATCGCGCTGACGATCCACTACGCGCTGGTGCGGCGGCTTCCGATCATGCCGCTGGTCTCCGGCGTGGTGGTGGTGGTGTTCGGCGGCCTGACCCTGTTCCTGCAGGACAAGACCTTCATCATGGTCAAGCCCACCATCGTGAACACCCTGTTCGGCCTCGTGCTCCTCGGCGGGCTCGCCTTCGGCAAGTCGCTGCTCTCGGTCGTTCTCGACAGCATGTTCACCCTGACCGAGGAGGGCTGGCGCAAGCTCACCTTCCGGTGGGGCCTGTTCTTCCTGGCGCTCGCCGCCCTGAACGAGGTGGTCTGGCGCACGCAGACGGAGGATTTCTGGGTGAACTTCAAGGTCTTCGGCATCATGCCGCTGACGGTGCTGTTCGCCCTCGCCCAGACGCCGCTCCTGTCGCGCTACGAGCGCAAGGCGCCGGAGGAGGTGGATCCGGCCAAGGCCTGACCCGGGCCGGCTCGGGCCGGTCGACGCGAGGCCGGCGCCCCCGGACCCGCCTCAGCGGCTCGCGGCCGTCTCGCTCCTGCGCGCGACGGCGCGGATCCGGGCGAGGACGTCGGCGTAGTTCTCCGGGGTGAGGATGCCCACGAGCTTGTCGCGGATCACCCCGTCGGGCCCGATGATGAAGGTCTCGGGCACGCCGTAAACCCCGAATTCGATGCCGACGCGCCCGGTCGCGTCGAGGCCGATCGCCGAGAACGGAATGCCGTTCCGGGCCAGGAACCGGCGGCCGTTCTCGGGCGCGTCCTTGTAGTCGACGCCGACGAGGCGCAGCCCCGGCTCCTTGGCGAGCCGCATCAGCATCGGGTGCTCGACCTGGCAGGGAGCGCACCACGAAGCCCAGAAATTCACCACCGTGACGCCGCCCGCGAGGTCCCGGCTCGACAGGCCGGGCAGGGGACGGCCCTCAGCCTCGAGGCCCGGCACGCCGGACAGGTCGAAGGCCGGGACCGGCTTGCCGATCATCGCCGAGGGGAGCGCCGCCGGATCGACGCCCGAGCGCAGGCGCAGGAAGAACAGGCCGGCCAGGACCGCGAAGGCGATGAGCGGCACGATCAGCAGGAGGGAGCGGCGGACCGGCTCCGGGGGCCTGTCCTCCGGATCCGCAGGGGACATGGGCGCCGTCACGGGCGGTCTCCGGCGCGCTCGCCCGCCTGGAGCTCGGTCAGCGCCCGCTTCTGCGCCCGCTGGTCGCGGACCGCGTTGAGGATCAGGCCGCCGAGGACCAGGGCCGTGAAGGCGTAGGACCCGAGGATGAAGCCGGTATGAGGTTCGAGATCCATCGCGTCCGCCTCAGAGCGCCTGGCCGAGGGGCACGGCCCCGACCCGCGCCGGCGCGACCGCGACGGCGCCGGCATCGAGGCGCTCCGCCTCCCGGATCGTCAGGGTGCGCACGCGGCGGCGCAGGATCTCGGTGCGCATCGTGTAGAGGTGCAGCGTGACGCCTGTGAGCGTCGCGGCGGCGATCATGGTGAGCAGCGGGTAGAGCATCGAGGAATCGATGGTGGAGCCGCCCATGCGCAGGATCGAGGCCGGCTGATGCAGGGTGGACCACCAGTTCACCGAGAACTTGATGATCGGCAGGTTGATGGCGCCCACGAGGGTGAGGATCGCGACCGCGCGGGCGGCCCGGTTCGGGTCCTCCATGGTGCGCCACAGGGCCATGATGCCGCAATAGATCAGGAACAGGATCAGCATCGAGGTCAGGCGCGCGTCCCAGACCCAGTAGGTCCCCCACATCGGCTTGCCCCAGAGCGAGCCGGTGACGAGGCAGATCAGCGTGAAGGCCGCGCCGATCGGGGCGGCGGCGCGCTGGGCCACGTCCGCCAGCGGATGGCGCCAGACCAGGGTGCCGATGGCCGAGAGCGCCATCGAGCCGTAGAAGAACACCCCGAGCCAGGCCGCCGGCACGTGGATGAACATGATCCGCACCGTCTCGCCCTGCTGATAATCGGGCGGGGCGACGAACCACGACAGGTAGAGGCCGAGCGCGAGGCCCGCGGCGGAGAGGCCGGCGAGCCAGGGCAACAGCGCGCCCGACCAGCGCATGAAGTGGCCCGGATTGGAGAGGCGTGTCCACATGGTGCCCCGCTTTAGCGCGGGGTGCGGTGCAGCGGCAATGCGGGCGAGGGGCGCAGGCGGGCGTCATCGACGCGCCCCGCACGCAAGCGTGATCGGCCGGCGCCCTATTCC
Source organism: Methylobacterium soli (assembly GCF_008806385.1). Taxonomy (GTDB): domain Bacteria; phylum Pseudomonadota; class Alphaproteobacteria; order Rhizobiales; family Beijerinckiaceae; genus Methylobacterium; species Methylobacterium soli. The sequence continues at coordinate 103,311 of NZ_VZZK01000018.1, read as the reverse complement.
GACCAGCGCAGGGCGGCGGCGGCGGCGGCCGTGCCGACCACCGCGGCGATGAGGCTGAGCCCGGCCAGCACCATCAGGGGCGTCGCGAACGGGACCGTGCCGGCCGTGGCCGATTGGGCGGCCGAGACCCCGAAGATCAGGGTCGGGATCATCAGGGGCACGACCAGGACCGCCAGGATCAGGCCGCCGCGGCGGATCGAGGCGGTGAGCGCCGCGCCCACGGCGCCCACGAAGGTGAGGGCCGGGGTGCCGACCAGGAGGGTGAGGGCGGTCCCGGCCATCGCGGTCCCGTCGAGGGCGACGAGGAGGCCGAAGAGCGGCGAGGCGAGCGCCAGGGGCAGGCCGGTGGTGAGCCAATGCGCCGTGACCTTGGCCAGGACCACGCATTCGAGGGGTACGGGCGCCCCCGTCATCAGATCGAGGGAGCCGTCCTCCTCGTCGGCCTGGAACAGGCGGTCGAGCCCGATCAGGGTCGACAGCACCGCCGAGAGCCAGAGGATGGCCGGGCCGATCCGCGACAGCAGGTTGAGGTCGGGCCCGAGCGCGAAGGGCACCAGGGCGACGATCATCAGGAAGAACACGAGGGAGAGCGCCCCCGAGCCGCCGACCCGGGCCGCCAGGACGAGGTCGCGGGCGACGAGGGCCCGGATCGTGCCGATCACGCCCAATCCTCCAGCCCTGGGCCGGACGCGACCGGGGCGTCGCCGGGGCGCGGGACGCGGGGCGCGTCCGGCTCCGGGCGCTCGATGCGCAGCTCCCGGGCCTCGTCGAGGCCGAGCGCCTGGTGCGTCGCCGCGACGACGAGGCCGCCGGCCTCGCGGTGGCGCGCCATCAGGCCGGCGAGCACGCCCTGCGCGGCGAGGTCGAGGGCGGCCGTCGGCTCGTCGAGGAGCCAGAGCGGCCGGCGGCAGACGAGGAGGCGGGCGAGCGCCACGCGACGGCGCTGCCCGGCCGAGAGATAGGACACGGGCAGCCGCAGCGCGTGGGCGAGGCCGAGTTCGGCCAGAGCCTCGCGGGGCGCGAGGGCGGGATCGCCCAGGAGGTCGCGGGCGAAGGCCAGGTTCTCCTCCGCCGTGAGCGCGCCCTTGAGCCCGTCCCGGTGCCCGACCACGTGCAGGCATTCGGGCAGGCTCGCCTCGCCGACATCGGCCACCGCGAGCGTCCCGGCCTCGGGCTTGAGGCGACCGGCGAGGACCGCGAGCAGCGTCGACTTGCCGGCCCCGTTGCGCCCCGTGACCATCAGGGCCTCCCCGGGCCCGAGCCCGAAGGACAGCCCCGAGAAGATGCGGCGCCCGGAGCGGCGCACGGCGAGGTTGGTGACGGTGAGCCGCACGGGTTGGCCTGAGACGGGATGCACCTGAGCCGTCCCGGACCCGCTCCCGGGAGGCGGTGCCCTCATACGGCGCGCCGGCGCCAGCGTCTACGCAAGCCCGGCGCGCCGTATGAGGGCACCGCCGCCGGACACCCGCGCGCAGCTGTCATCCGCACCCGGTAGCGGCGAGTTTCGAACTGTTCTATACGGGCCCCAGGCTGCGCCGCGCGACCCATCGGGCGTCCAATTCGCCCCTCGCGCATCATCCTGCCCGGGCACCCCCGGGGCGGCGCGCGCCGGCAACGGCGCGAGATCAGCCGAACACGAGTTTCGTGGCGCAGGTTATGCCTGCGCGTGTTCGACAAACGCCAGCGAGGATCAGACTAGCCGTGGCATCGCTCGACAGCTTCAAGTCCCGCCAGACCCTGACGGTCGGCGACAGGACCTACACCTACTACTCCATCCCGGAGGCCGAGAAGAACGGCCTCTCCGATGCGGCCGCCCTGCCGTTCTCCATGAAGGTGCTCCTGGAGAACCTGCTGCGCTACGAGGATGACCGCTCGGTCAAGAAGGGCGACATCGACGCCACCGTCGCCTGGCTCGGCAACCGCGGCAAGACCGAGACCGAGATCGCCTTCCGGCCCTCGCGCGTGCTGATGCAGGACTTCACCGGCGTGCCGGCGGTGGTCGATCTCGCGGCCATGCGCGACGCCATGGTGGCGCTCGGCGGCGACCCGCAGAAGATCAACCCGCTGGTGCCGGTCGATCTCGTGATCGACCACTCGGTCATCGTCGACGAGTTCGGCACCCCGAAGGCGCTGGCCGACAACGTGGCCCTCGAATACGAGCGCAACGGCGAGCGCTACACCTTCCTGAAATGGGGCCAGTCGGCCTTCGACAACTTCTCGGTGGTGCCGCCCGGCACCGGCATCTGCCACCAGGTGAACCTCGAATTCCTATCGCAGACCGTGTGGACCAAGTCCGAGGACGGGACGGACCTCGCCTATCCGGACAGCCTGGTGGGCACCGATTCGCACACCACCATGGTCAACGGCCTCGCGGTGCTCGGCTGGGGCGTCGGCGGCATCGAGGCCGAGGCCGCGATGCTCGGTCAGCCCCTCTCGATGCTGATCCCGGAGGTCGTCGGCTTCAAGCTCTCGGGCAAGCTGCCCGAGGGCACCACGGCCACCGACCTCGTCCTCACCGTCACGCAGATGCTGCGCAAGAAGGGCGTGGTGGGCAAGTTCGTAGAGTTCTACGGCCCCGGCCTCGACGACATGGCGGTGGCCGACCGGGCCACCATCTCGAACATGGCCCCCGAATACGGCGCCACCTGCGGCTTCTTCCCGGTCGACCGCAAGACCATCGACTTCCTGACGGTCACGGGCCGCTCGGACGCGCGCATCGCGCTGGTCGAGGCCTACGCCCGGGCGCAGGGCATGTGGCGCGATGCCGACACGCCCGACCCCGTCTTCACCGACACGCTCGAGCTCGACATGGGCGACGTGCGCCCCTCGCTCGCCGGCCCGAAGCGCCCGCAGGACCGGGTTCTCCTCGACGGCGCCAAGCCCGGCTTCGCCCAGTCCATGGAGACCGAGTTCCGCAAGGCCGCCGACCTGCCCAAGCGCTACCCGGTCGAGGGCGCGAATTTCGACATCGGCCACGGCGACGTGGTGATCGCCGCGATCACGAGCTGCACCAACACCTCGAACCCGAGCGTGATGATCGGCGCCGGGCTTCTGGCCCGCAACGCGGTCGCCCGCGGCCTGCGCTCGAAGCCCTGGGTCAAGACCTCGCTGGCGCCGGGGAGCCAGGTGGTGGCCGAGTACCTGGAGAGCGCCGGCCTGCAAAAGCCGCTCGATGCGCTCGGCTTCAACCTCGTGGGCTTCGGCTGCACCACCTGCATCGGCAATTCCGGCCCGCTACCGGCGCCGATCTCGAAGGCGATCAACGACAACGACGTGGTGGCGGCGGCCGTCCTCTCGGGTAACCGCAACTTCGAGGGCCGGGTGAATCCCGACGTGCGGGCGAACTACCTCGCCTCGCCGCCGCTGGTCGTCGCCTACGCGCTCGCCGGCTCGATGCAGATCGACATCACCACCGAGCCGCTTGGCACCGACCCGGACGGCAAGCCCGTCTACCTCGCCGACATCTGGCCCTCCTCCGCCGAGGTCCAGGAATTCATCGAGCGCAACATCACCTCGCAGCTCTTCAAGTCGCGCTACGCCGACGTGTTCGGCGGCGACCATTACTGGAAGGCCGTCGAGGTGACGGAGGCCGAGACCTTCGCGTGGGATTCCACCTCCACCTACGTGCAGAACCCGCCCTATTTCGAGGGCATGCAGAAGGAGCCGGCACCGGTCACCGACGTGGTCGACGCCCGCATCCTCGGGCTCTTCCTCGACTCGATCACCACCGACCACATCTCGCCCGCCGGCAACATCCGGGCGGCCTCGCCGGCCGGCGCCTACCTGCAATCGCATCAGGTCCGGGTGCAGGACTTCAACCAGTACGGCACGCGCCGGGGCAACCACGAAGTCATGATGCGGGGCACCTTCGCCAATATCCGCATCAAGAACCAGATGGTCCGCGACGCGGGCGGCAACGTGGTCGAGGGCGGCTGGACCCTGTTCCAGCCCTCCGGCGAGCGGATGTACATCTACGACGCCGCGCAGAAATACGCCGAGACCGGCACGCCGCTCGTCGTCTTCGCCGGCAAGGAATACGGCACCGGCTCGTCGCGCGACTGGGCGGCCAAGGGCACCAAGCTGCTCGGCGTCCGCGCCGTGGTGGCGGAGAGCTTCGAGCGCATCCACCGCTCGAATCTCGTCGGCATGGGCGTGGTGCCGCTGGTCTTCCAGGGCGAGACGAGCTGGGCCTCCCTCGGCCTCAAGGGCGACGAGACCGTCACGATCAAGGGGCTCGCGGGCGAGCTGAAGCCGCGCCAGACCCTGATCGCCCAGATCACCGCGGCGGATGGCTCGACGCAGGAGGTACCGCTGACCTGCCGCATCGACACCCTCGACGAGCTCGAATATTTCCGCAACGGCGGCATCCTGCCCTACGTGCTGCGCTCCCTCGCGGCCTGAGGCGCCCCCGGCCCGCACGGCGCGGGTCAGCCCGCCCGAGATCGAACGGCCGCGCCCCGCGCGGCCGTTCCGATTCCTAAGGGACACTTAAGACGGTTGCGCATCAATTTGTTGCGCGCAACCCTGGTTTGCGGGCTCCGGCGCGCCATCTCCCCGGCTGGTTCAACCCGGGAGATCTCCATGTCACGTATCACCACGGTCCTGGCGGCCGCCGGCCTGCTGGCCCTGACCGGCGCGGCCTCGGCGGCGGCGCAGCTCGAGCGCGTGCGCGGCACGATCGACAGCGCCGACGCGAACACGGTCACGATCAAGACCGACGAGGGCAAGTCCGCGACGGTGCAGCTTGGCGGAGCCGGCGTGGTCTCGGTGGTGAAGTCGAGCCTCGACGCGATCAAGGACGGCGTCTTCATCGGCACCGCCACCAAGGGCGAGAACCCGCCGACCGCCCTCGAGGTCGTGATCTTCCCCGAATCCATGCGCGGCACCGGCGAGGGACACTACGCCTGGGACGCGATCACCGACCACACGGCGGCCGGCGGCGCCAAGGTGAAGAGCGCCATGACCAACGGCACCGTGAAGGCGGAATCCGCCGCGGGTCCGAAGGTGAAGAGCGCCATGACCAACGGGACGGTCGCCAAGACGAGCGGCGCGTCCGGCGAGAAGATGCTCACGGTGACCTACGACAAGGACGGCGCGAAGCAGATCGCGGTGCCGCCGCAGGCGCCGATCGTGGCCTTCGAGCCCGCCGACAAGGCGGTCCTCAAGCCCGGCGCCAAGGTTTTCGCCGTGGTGACGCGGGACGGCGAGACGCTCGCCGGCAAGCTCGTCGCGGTCGGCAAGGACGGCCTGACGCCGCCCATGTGAGATCGGCCGACATGGTGAGAGCGGTCGAGATGTGAGATCGGCCGATCGGCGGGCCGGGCGCGGATGCGTGCCCGGCCCCGCTCACGCCGCGTGCTCGGACCTGTCCTCGGCCGGGTTCTCGGTGAATTCCCGCCACAGCAGCATCAGGGCCGCCATCACGGCGGGCCCGAGGAACAGGCCCAGGAGCCCGAAGGTCTCGACGCCGCCCAGGATGCCGAGCAGCACCCACAGGAAGGGCAGCTTCGTGGTGCCGCCGATGAGCGCCGGGCGCACGAAATGGTCGGCCACGAAGGTGACGACGAGGCCCGCCGCGACGACCACGATGGCGGGCATTACCGATCCGCCCGCCAGCAGGACCAGCGCGGCGATCCCGAAGACCAGGGGCGCCCCGAACGGGATCATCGCGGCGATCGCCGTCAGCGCCCCGAGCAGGACGGGGTGCGGCACGCCCGCGAAGTAATACACCACCCCGAGCAGGACGCCCTCGCCGAGACCGACAAGGACGAGGCCGTCGACGGTGCCGTGGATCGAGGCCACCATCTGCCGCGCCACCCGCTCGCCGCGCGGGCCGAACAGCCTGTTGCAGGCGACGAGCACCTGGCTCGCAACCGCGCGGCCGTCGCGGAACAGGAAGAACAGGGCCACGAGGGTGAAGCCGAACAGGACGGCCCGGCGCACCACCTCGCGGCCGAAATTGCGCGACAGCCCGATCACCGAGGAATTGTCCAGCCGGTGCAGCAGCGCGGAGCCGGCCTCCGGATGGCTCAGGTTCTCAGTCCACCAGGCGGTGGCCTGGGCCGCGCCGAAGGGCAGGCGCTGCAGGACGTCCGGCACCGGGATGCCGTTGGTCTCGGCCGAGCGCAGGAAATCCAGGACGTCATGCGCCTCGCGCCCCGCCTGCACGCCGAGCACCACCAGGGGGGCGAGGAAGACCAGCGCGACGACGAGCGTGGCGAGGGCCGGCAGCAGGATGTTGTGGCCGCTCGGCGGCCAGCGCCGCTCGGCCCGGGCATAGAGCGGCCCGAGCGCGATGGCGAGGATCACCGCCCAGACGAGGGCGGGCAGGAATCCGTGCAGGATCCAGAGGCCGAGCAGCGCCAGCGCCAGCACGAGGGCGACGCGGGCGGCGCCCTGGGAGCGGGCCCGAGCTCCCTCATCCCGCGGCCCGGGATCGTTCGCCGCGCGCAATGTCCGATCCATCACCGAGCTTCTCCGAAGGGGGCCGCCCGGCATTCGGCCGGCCCCGCCCCGCACGCATCTAGGGCGCAACCGCGCCCTGCAAGGCCGCCCGCGCGGGACGGCGCCCCGGAGGAGCGCGGATCGGAGCGGGGCGCGGGGCGGCGGGGCGGCGCGCGGAGGCCGGTTCGCGCGCCTGTCTCAGCAAGGTTGCCGGGCCGGACCCCCTCGTGTAGAGGTCGCGGCCCATGAGGGGCCGCCGCGCGGCCCCCTGATGCGCGCATGATCCCGGGGGGCGCCGGGCCGCTTGCGCCCGGCGCGGGGCGTGTTCCCGCCCGGCGACGTCTTCAGGAACACGGCGAGAACGCATGTCTGACCAGCCCATCACCGGCACGAGCGCGACCTTCGACCGGGTCGCCGACATCATCGCGGACACCGCCGACATCCCGCGCGACAAGATCACGCCCGAGAGCCACGCCATCGACGATCTCGGCATCGATTCGCTGGCCTTCCTCGACATCGCCTTCGCGGTCGACAAGGCCTTCGGCATCAAGCTGCCGCTGGAGCGGTGGACCCAGGAGGTCAACGAGGGCAAGGTGCCGGCCGAGGAATACTTCGTGCTGAAGAACCTCTGCGCGCGCATCGACGGCCTGGTGGCCGAGAAGGCCAAGGCCTGAGCGCCGCGATCCGTTCGCCTTTTCCTCCGCGCACCGAACCCGCCCCATGCGCCTCGAATATTTCGAGATGATCGATCAGGTCGTGCATCTCGATCGGGCCGCCGGCCGGATCGAGGCGCTGGCCGTGGTGCCGGATGCGAGCCCGGTCTTCGAGGGGCACTTCCCCGGCCACCCGCTGGTGCCGGGCGTGCTCCTCGCCGAGACCATGGCGCAGGCCTCCGGATACCTCGTCCTGGCCCATCTCGGATTTGCCCAGATGCCCTTCCTGATGGCGGTCGACAAGGCGCGCTTCCGGTCCTTCGTGGGCCCGGGCGCCACTCTCAACGTGGCGGCGAGCCTGGAGCATGACGGCTCGGGCTACGCCGTGACCAAGGCGACGATCCGGCACGCGGGCAAGCTCCTGGCCGATGCCGAGCTGCGCTTCCGCACCATGCCGTTCCCGGACGGGCTCGACGCGCCGATGCGCGCCCGGGCCCGCGCGATCGGCCTCCCGATGGAGGACGCGGGCGGGGTGGCGCCGTGAGCGGGCGCGACGTCGTCGTCACGGGCATCGGCCTCGTCTCCTGCGCGGGCGAGGGCCTCGGCCCGCATCTTGCGGCTTTGGCCGCGAACGCGCCGCCGCGCATCGACGCGCAGACCTACGCGCCCTATCCGGTGCACCCGGCGCCCGCGCTCGCCTGGGACGGGCAGATTCCGAAGAAATCCGACCAGCGCCAGATGGAGGCGTGGCAGCGCCTCGGCGTCTACGCGGCGGGGCTCGCCCTCGATTCCGCGGGCTGCAAGGACGACGCGGCCTTCAAGGCCAATCTCCACCTCGTCGTCGCGGCGGGCGGGGGCGAGCGCGACTACGCGGTCGACGGCGCGATCCTGACGGGCCTGCGCGACGCGGCCGATCCCGGCGCCTACCTCAACGAGCGCCTGCAGAACGACCTCCGCCCGACCCTGTTCCTGGCGCAGCTCTCGAACCTGCTCGCGGGCAACATCGCCATCGTGCACGGCGTTACGGGGGCGTCCCGCACCTTCATGGGCGAGGAATCGGCGGGCGTCGACGCCCTGCGGATCGCCCAGGCGCGCATCGCCTCGAACCAGATCGACGCGATGCTGGTCGGCGGCTCCTACAGCGCCGAGCGGCCGGACGTGATGGTCATCCACGAGATGGGCGGCTTCCTGCAGACGCCCGATTTCCGGCCCGTCTTCGAGCGGGCGGGCGAGGGCGGCTTCATCCTCGGCAGCTGCGCGGCCTTCCTGGTGCTGGAGGCGGCCGAGGCCGCACGCGCCCGCGGCGCCCGCGCGCTCGCCCGCCTCGGGCCGGTGGCCAGCGACCGGACCCGGCGCGAGCCCGGCAGCGTGGGGGCGAGCCTCGCGGCCCTGTGGCACCGCGCCGGCCTCCGGCATCCGGATGCCGTGATCTCGGGCGCGACCGGCGTCGCGCCGATCACCGCCGAGGAGCGGGAGCGCCTCGGCGGCCTCGCGCCCGACGCGCCCGTGACGGCGCTCGGCGATCTCATCGGCCACGGCCTCGAGGTCGCGGCGCCCTTCGGCGCCGCGCTCGCGGCCGGCCTCGTGGCCGAGACCGGGCTCACCGAGGTCGCGGTCACGACAATCGGCCACCGGCGCGGCGAGGGCGTGCTGCGGCTCAGCGCGGCCTGAAGCGGCAGAGCGGCCGACGCGGAAGCAGTGTAAGACGACGCCATGACACGAGATCCCCACCGCGACGCGCGCGATTCGGATGCCCAGGGACGGCCCCTCGTCGCCGTGACCGGGATGGGCATCGTCACCTCCCTCGGCCAGGGCCAGGAGGCGAACTGGGCGGCGCTCACCGCCGGGCGCTCCGGGATCCACGCCATCGCGCGCTTCCCCACCGAGGGGCTGCGCACCACCATCGCGGGCACGGTCGATTTCCTCGCGGCCGAGCCGATGGTCGCCCCGGCCCTGTCCGAGCGCTTCGCCGCCACCGCCGCCGAGGAGGCGATCACCCAGGCGGGGATCGGCCATGCGGGCGATTTCCCGGGGGCGCTCTTCATCGCCGTGCCCCCCGTCGAGATGGAATGGCCCCAGCGCCAGGCGCTGGCCGAGGCCTCGGGCGAGACCACGGCCGTGACCTATGCGGGGCTGCAGCGGGCGGCCGCGACCCGGCGCTTCGACCCCTGGCACGACCTCTTCATCTTCGGCACCGTGGCCGACCGCATCGCCGACCGCTTCGGCACCAAGGGCTCGCCGATCTCGCTCTCGACCGCCTGCTCGTCGGGCGCCACCGCGATCCAGCTCGGCGTCGAGGCGATCCGGCGCGGCGAGATGAGCGCCGCCCTCTGCATCGGCACCGACGGCTCGGTGAACCCCGAATCGCTGATCCGGTTCTCGCTCCTCTCCGCCCTCTCGACCCAGAACGCCGTGCCGGAGGCGGCCTCGAAGCCGTTCTCGAAGAACCGCGACGGCTTCGTCATGGGGGAGGGCGCGGCGGCCCTGGTCCTCGAGGATGCCGCCGCCGCGAGAGCCCGTGGCGCCACGATCCTCGGCTACGTGCTCGGCTGCGGCGAGAAGGGCGACGGGTTCCACCGCACCCGGTCGAGCCCGGACGGCGCCCCGATCATCGCGGCGATCCAGGCCGCCCTCGACGATGCCGGCCTCGGGCCGGAGCGGATCGACACCATCAACGCGCACGGCACCTCGACGCCGGAGAACGACAAGATGGAGGCGCTCGGCTGCATGGCGGTGTTCGGCCCGCGCATGGGGCAGCTGCCGATCTCCTCCAACAAGTCGATGATCGGCCACACGCTCACGGCCGCCGGCGCGATCGAGGCCGTGGTCTCGCTCCTGACGATCCGGCACGGGCGCATCCCGCCGACGATCAACTACGCGGTGCCCGACCCGGCGATCCCCCTCGACGTGGTGGCGGACGCCCGCGACGCGCGGGTGGAGCGGGTCCTGTCGAACTCCTTCGGGTTCGGCGGCCAGAACACCTGCCTGGTCCTGGGCTCCGAACCCGCATGAGCGCCGCCCCCGCGCAGCGCGCCGCCGGCCGCGTCCTCGTCACCGGCGGCGCCACCGGCCTCGGCGCCGCCATCGTGCGGGCGCTCTGCGGGGCCGGCCACGACGTCCTCTTCACCTATCGCTCCTCGGCCGGGAAGGCCGAGGCGCTGAGGGCCGAGCTGGCCGAGGCGCATCCAGGGCGCCGGATCGAGAGCCGGGCCCTCGACCTCGCCGACCGCGCGGCCCTGACGGCCTTCTGCGAGGGCCTGGAGGGCGAGACCTGGCACGGCCTCGTCCACAATGCCGGCCAATCCTACGACGCGCTGGCCGCCATGCTGTCCCAGGACCGGGGCGAGGCGGCCATGCAGGTCAATTTCTGGTCGCTGACCCAGATCGCCAAGGCGATGGTGCGCGGCATGATCCGGGCGCGCAGCGGGCGCATCGTGGCGATCGGCTCGGTGGCGGCCCTGCAGGCCAATGCCGGCAACGCCGCCTACGCGGCGAGCAAGGGCGCCCTGATCGCCTATTGCCGGACCCTCGCGATCGAGTCGGCCAAGCGCGGCGTCACCGTCAACGTGATCGCGCCGGGCTTCATCGACACCGAGATGATGGCCCCCTACGCCGCCCACCGCGACGGCATGGAGCGCCAGATCCCGGCCGGGCGCTTCGCCGAACCCGACGAGGTCGCGGCGCTCGCGGCCTTCCTGATGGGGCCGGGGGCGTCCTACATCACCGGGGCGGTCCTGCCCGTCGATGGCGGCCTCACCGCCATGATGGGCGTGCACCGCAGCTGAGCCGGTCCATGCGCCTGCCCTTCGGCCTCATCCCCCTTCCGGTCCTCATCCTCTCGGCCCTCCCGCTCGCCGGGCCGGCGCTCGCCGACCAGGAGGCGTTCCGGGTCGATGGGCTCGGCCGGGGCGAGAGCCTCAGCATCCGCGAGGAGCCGGATGCCGGCGCGGCCGTCATCGGGGAAATCCCGGTCGGCCGCCGCGTGCTCGGCTTCGGCTGCACCAACGACACCCCGAGCCGCACCACCTGGTGCCGGGTCAAGTTCGGCCGCGCCCTCGGCTGGGCCCGGCGGCGCTATCTCGCGCCGGAATGACCTCCGGGTTGATGCGCGGGGGCGCCCTGGTATGACGGCCGCCAGATCCGCCCGGCTCCGGAGGGCGCGGACGCGCCTCCGCCTTAAAAGCCGCATCCGCGCCCCCGGCCCCCACAGGAACAGCCCATGCAAGCCCTCCAGCTCTTCGGCGACCGCGACCTGCGCCTGACCGAGGTCGAGGCGCCGCCCGCACCCGGGCCCGGCGAGGTGCGGGTGCGGGTGCGGGCGGTCGGGCTCAACTTCATCGACGTCTGGGGCTTTCGCGGCATGGCCTTCGCCAAGCGCCGGCTGCCGCTCACCGTCGGGGCCGAGGCGGCGGGCGAGGTCGTGGAGGTCGGGGCGGGCGTCGAGGGCCTCGCGGCCGGCGACCGGGTCGCCCTCTACGGGGCCCAAACCTGCGGCCGGTGCCGGGCCTGCCGCGAGGGGCGCGACAACCTCTGCGAGGAGGTCGCCGGCGTGATGGGCTTCCACATCGACGGCTTCGCCCGCGAGATCGTGACCATGCCGGCCCGCCTCGTGGTGCGGGTGCCGGACGGCGTCAGCTTCACGGACGCCGCCTGCGCGCCGGTCGCCTTCGGGACGGTGCAGCACATGCTGTTCGACAATGCGCGCCTCGAGCCCGGCGAGAGCATCCTGGTCCATGCCGGCGGCTCAGGGATCGGCACCGCCGCGATCAAGATGGCCAAGGCCATCGGCTGCACAATCTTCACCACGGTCGGCGACGACGAGAAGGGCGCCAAGGCCGCCGCCCTCGGGGCGGACCACGTCATCAATTACCGCGACGAGCGCTTCGAGGGGGAGGTGCGCCGGCTGACCAAGCGCAAGGGCGTCGACGTGGTGTTCGAGCATGTCGGCCCCGACACCTGGAACGGCTCGCTGCTCTGCCTCAAGCGCGGCGGGCGCCTCGTGACCTGCGGCTCGACCTCCGGGGTTTCCACGACGATGAACCTGATGCAGCTATTCCAGCAACAGTACCGCATCACGGGGTCGTTCGGCTGCTCGATCCGCAACATCCGCGATTCGCTGGGCAAGATGGCGGAGGGATTGGTGCCGGTCGTCGACACGGTTTATCCCCTGGCCGACTTCGCGAAAGGCCTGGAGCGGCTCGAATCCCGCAAGGTCTTCGGCAAGATCCTCGTGACGCTCTGAGCCCATCTCCCCAGTGACACGGAAATGATCTAAGCGGATAGGCCTCCGGCATGGCCGGGACGCCCCCTCCCAGAGAACCCCGTTGCTGCGCCTTGCCCTGATCCTGAAACGGAACCTGCCCCGGCTGGCGGGCTTCGCCATGATCCCGCTGATCCGCGGGCTCTTCCTCCTCGCCCGCGCCCTCGGGCCCGAGCGGGCGAGCCATCTCGGCGGCGCCCTGTTCCGCGCCCTCGGCCCCCGGCTCCCGGCCCACCGCACCGCGATCGCGAATCTGCGGGCCGCCTTCCCCGAGCGGAGCGAGGCCGAGATCGGGGCCATCGCCCGCGAGGCCTGGGACAATCTCGGCCGCACGGGCGCGGAATACGCCCACCTCGCCACCCTGTTCGACTACGACCCGGCGGTCGCCGCGACCCAGCGCATGGAGGTCGAGGGGATCGACCATTTCGACGCCCTGCGCGACGACGGCCGACCCGGCCTCGTCTTCTCCGCCCACCTCGCCAACTGGGAGTTGCCCGCGATCTGCGCGGCGAAGTTCGGGCTCGAGACGACCGCGGTGTTCCGCCCCCCGAACAACCCGGCCGCCGCGCGCCTCGTCCAGGAGGTGCGGCGCGAGACCATGGGGGGCCTCGCGGCCGCCGGTCCGGGGGCCGCCTTCGCCATGCAGGGGGTGGTGGAGCGCGGCGGCCATCTCGGGCAGCTCATCGACCAGCATTTCACCCGCGGCGTCGTGGTGACGTTCTTCGGCCAGCCCTGCCTCGCCAACCCGCTTCTCGCCAAGCTCGCCCGCCACTACGATTGTCCGGTCCACGGCGCCCGGGTGGTCCGGCGCCCGGGGGTGCGCTTCCGCCTGGAGCTGAGCCCGCCCCTGGACCTGCCGCGGGACGCCAGCGGCGCCATCGACGTGCAGGGCGCCATGCAGGCGATGACCGCCGAGGTCGAGGCCTGGGTGCGGGAGAATCCGGGCCAGTGGCTGTGGATGCACCGGCGCTGGCGCCCGGCCATGCTGCCGAAGCCGAAGGGGGCGGATCAGCCCGGGACACCCGTGGAGGCCGCTCAAGGCAACGTGAAGTCGGTTGCGCCCGCCCGTGCGTTCTCATGACATGACGTCGGACGCTCCTCGGCCCCGCGCCCGCCTCGCGGCGTTCCTGATCGGCCTGGGCCCGGCCCTCCTTCCATCCGCCTGCCCCGCCGCGGCCGCCGAGCCGCTGCGCGCGGTGGTCGAGCTCTTCACGAGCCAGGGCTGCGCCGTCTGCCCGCCGGCCGACCAGATGCTCGGCGAATTGGCCCGGCGCCCCGGGATCCTGGCCCTCACCTTCCCGGTCACCTACTGGGATTATCTCGGCTGGAAGGACACCCTCGCCCTGGCGCCGTTCAGCGAGCGGCAGCGGGCCTATGCCAGCGCCCGTGGCGAGCGGCAGGTCTACACCCCGCAGGCGGTGGTCAATGGCGGCGCGGTGGCGGTCGCCTCCGACCGGCCCAACGTCGAGCGGATCCTGCGCGAGGCGCGGGCGCTCAACATCCTGCGGGTGCCGGTGGCGAGCGAGGAGCACGGCGAGCGCATCGTGGTGGAGATCGGCGCCGATGCCGATCCGGCCGCCCGGGGCGAGGTCTGGCTGATCCCGGTCCTGCGCAACCGGCCGGTCTCGGTCGAGCGCGGCGAGAACAAGGGCCGGGTCGTCGTCTACGTCAACGTCGCGCGCGGCCTCCACCGCCTCGGCACCTGGACCGGCCAGCCGGCACGGTTCGAGGCTCTCCGGAGCGCCGCCCGGATCGGCGAGGCGGATACCTATGTCATCGTGGTCCAGAGCGCTGCCGGCGGGCGCCCGGGCCGGATCTGGGGTGCCGCGAAGGGACCGGGGCTCTAGGGAGCCGCGCGGCAGAGCCCCGGCTCACGGATGGAAATGGCCGGCGCGCGGGCGTCAGACCCACTCGCCCCGGCGCATCACCGGCACGGCGCGCCCATCGGCCGCGAGGCCGTCGACGTCGATCTCGGCCGAGCCGATCATCCAGTCGATATGGATCAGGCTGCGGTTGGCGCCGCGCTCGGCGAGGTCGGCCTCGCTGAAATCGGCGCCGCCGTTGCGGAAGCACTTGCTGTAGGCCTGGCCGAGGGCGATGTGGCTCGCCGCGTTCTCGTCGTAGAGGGTGTTGTAGAACAGGAGCCCGGAGGCCGAGATCGCCGAGGAGGCCGGCACCAGGGCGACCTCGCCGAGGCGGCGGGCGCCCGCATCGGTGTCGAGGACCCGGGCCAGGACGTCGGCGCCGGTGCGCGCCGTGGCTTCGACGATCCGTCCCCCTTCGAAGCGCACCCGGATGCCGTCGATCAGGGTGCCCTGGTAGGAGAGGGGCTTCGTGCTTGTCACGGAGCCGTCCACCCGCGCCTTGTGGGGCGTGGTGAAGACCTCCTCGGTGGGGATGTTGGCGTTGCAGAGGATGCCGGAGCGCGAGGTCGAGGCGCCGCCGCACCATTCGTGGTCGTCGGCGAGGCCCACCGTCAGGTCGGTGCCGGGGCCGCGGAAGCGCAGCGCGGCGAAATTCTGGTCGTTGAGCCAGACGGTGCGGGCGTGGAGGTCCGCGTTGTGGCGCTCCCAGGCCGCGATCGGGTCCGGCCCGTCGACCCGGGAGGCCGCGAAGATCGCGTCCCAGAGCCTGGCCACGGCCTCGTCCTCGGCGAGGTCCGGGAAGACCGTGCGGGCCCAGGCGGGCGTCGCGGCCGACACGATGGTCCAGTTGGTGGCGAAGTTGGCGATGAGTTCGAGGGCCGGCACGTAGGCCTTGGAACGGGCGCGGTTCGCCCGCGCGACCTTGTCGGAATCCTGGCCCGCCAGCAGCGAGGGATCGTCGCCGCTGATGGCGAGCCGCGCCGCGCCGGCGCGGAACGCCTCGGCCATGCCCCCGTAGAGCCAGCCGGCGGCCGTGTCGAAGGCCGAATCCGGCGCGTGGGCGAAGCGCGCGAGGGTCGCGGCGTCATCGCCGAACAGGGTGGTGACCAGGGAGGCGCCGGCCTTGTAGGCCTGGACCGTGATGGCCCGGGCGAGCGGCACCGCGTCGAGGGGCGCCGTCATCACGAGTTCCTGGCCCGGGCGCAGGTTCAGCCCGACCCGCACCGCGACCTCGGCCAGGCGGTCGAGACGCTCCGCGAAGGGCAGGTCGGCGGGCTTCAGGGTCATCGGAGCCGTCATGGGGGCCAAACCTCGCGTACCGGGCCGATCTCACGCACGAGATCAGGAGCAAGATCGGTGCGAGACCGGCCGTTTCAAGCGGCGCGCGACCAGGTGATCTCGCCGAGATTCTCCCGGAAGGCGAAGCGCATCAGGTGATCGGAGACCACGTTCTCCAGGCGGGTGAGGCCGGCCGGGTCCGCCGTCACGACGCGCATCAGAAGAGCATCCGGCTCCGCCTCGAAGGTGCAGACCCGGTCCTCGCCGAACGGCACCGTGCCGTGCTCCGGCGTGTTCTCGACCGGGAACTTGTGGCTCCAGTGGCGGCAGAGCTGCTGCAGGTAGCGGCTGGCCTCGGCGGTCTGGACGCGGGCCTGTGAGGTGGGCATGGAATCGTCTCCTTGTCTCGATCACGCGTGCGATTCGTCGGAGCGGCAGCTCATGCGGGCGGCGTGCCATCCGTCCCGCATCGGGGCCGGCGCGAGCACGGGCCGCGAGGATTTGGCGAAAGCCGTTAAGGTCTCGATAACGCACATCGATGCGCCCCTGGCCCGGAAATCCCGACCGCTCCACGGTGCCGGGCAATCACGCCCGGCCTGTCTCGGTCGCCTATCCTGACCCTGTTTTGTGCATTGCACAATACCCTTCCGGCCAACGGAGCGGCCCGTCCCCGATCCGGTCTCCGCCCTGTGGATGGGCGGCGCCTCGCCGTCCCGCACGCTCTCGAAACCGTAATCCTGCGCCCCGAGAGCTGCATCCTGAAATGTGCGCCCCGAGATCTGCACTTGATGCGGGATCTAACGCGGCCGGGGCCGGTCGCGTTGCATCGCACCCGTGTCAGGGCAGGCCGGGCGCCTGCGCGGCGGCCTCGCCGGGCAGCACCTTGCCCGGGTTGAGGAGGTCGGCCGGGTCGAGGGCGGCCTTGAGGCGGCGCATCAGGTCGAGGCCGACCGGATCGCCGTAATGCTGCAGCGCGTCACGTTTGATCAGGCCGATGCCGTGCTCGGCCGCGATCGAGCCGTCGAGGCGCACGACGATGTCGTGCACGATTGCGTTGAAGCGGCCCCATTCCGCCAGGAAGGCATCCCGGTCCATGTCGACGGGCTGGCTCAGGTTGAAGTGGATGTTGCCGTCCCCGAAATGCCCGAACGCGCAGGGCCGCAGGCCCGGCATCGCGGCAAGGCACGCGGCGGTCGCCTCCTCGAGGAAATCCGCCAAGCGCGCGAGGGGCACCGAGACGTCGTGCTTGATCGAGCCGCCCTCGCGCCTCTGGGCCTCGGAGAGATCCTCGCGCAGGGCCCAGAGGGCGGCGTTCTGCGCCTCGCTCGCCCCGATCGTGGCATCCTGGGCGGTGCCGTCCGCCAGGGCCGCGGCCAGGGACGCCGCCAGCGCCGCCTCCATCCCGGCCTCGGGCTGCAGGCTCGAGAACTCCACGAGCGCGTAGGTGTCGTGGGGCTCGGCGAGCGGGGATCGGGCGCCGGGCCGATGGGCCAGGACGAGGTCGAGGCCGAAGCGCGGCATCACCTCGAAGGCGGTCAGGCTCGGGCCGGCGGCGCGCCGCATCCGCGCGAACAGGGCGAGCGCGGCGCGGGGCGAGGCGAGGCCGACGAAGCCGACCGCCCGCGAGAGCGGCTTGGGGAACAGCTTCAGGGTCGCGGCCGTGATGATCCCGAGGGTGCCCTCCGACCCGACGAAGAGGTGCTTGAGGTCGTAGCCGGCGTTGTTCTTGCGCAGGCCCTTCAGGCCGTTCCAGATCCGCCCGTCGGCCAGCACCACCTCGAGGCCGAGCACGAGGTCGCGGGCATTGCCGTAGGCGAGGACGGCGGTGCCGCCCGCGTTGGTGGCGAGGTTGCCCCCGATGGTGCAGGAGCCCTCCGAGGCGAGCGAGAGGGGAAACAGGAACCCCGCCGCCGCCGCGGCCGCCTGCACCTCCGCCAGGATCGCGCCGGCCTCCACCGTGAGGGTCGCGCCGACGGGATCGAGGGCGCGGATGCCGGACAGGCGCGCGAGCGAGAGCACGATCCCGCCCCGCGGCACGCCGCCGCCGACGAGCCCGGTATTGCCGCCCTGCGCCACGATCGGCACGCCCGACGCCGCGCAGGCCCCGACCGTGAAGGCGACCTCGGCGGTGTCGGCCGGCCGCACCACCGCCGAGGCCGTGCCGCGATAGAGCCCGCGGGTCTCGACGAGATGGGGCGCGAGCGCCGCCGGCTCGGTGAGGACCTGCGCGGCGCCGAGGCGCGCGCGCAGGGCCGACAGGAGGGCGTCGGGGACGGGGGCGGGCTCGGTCATGCGTCCTGCGTGGGTCCCTGGCGAAAAGTCGGATCTTGGCGAAAAGTCGGATCTTGGGCGGCCCGTGGATAGCAAAGCCGTGCGGGCGGGTGGGATGGCGCCGACCGTCGCATCCGCTAGATACCAGACGGGCCGGATCCGTGCAGGGCGGCGCGCGCCGAGGCAGGCGCCAGGCCCCAGAGGTCGAGGTCACGAGGCGACACCATGCTCTCCGTCATTCCGAACCCGCCCCGCGTCGCGCTGCCGATCGTCGGCAGCGAGGACCTGTTCCCGGTCCGCCGCGTCTATTGCGTGGGGCGCAACTACGCCGCCCATGCCCGCGAGATGGGGGCGGACCCGGACCGCGAGCCGCCCTTCTTCTTCATGAAGCCCGCCGATGCCCTGCAGATCGCCGGCGGGCCCGACCCCGTGCCTCATCCGTACCCGCCGCGCACGCAAAATTACCATTTCGAGGTCGAGCTGGTGGCGGCCCTCGGCACGGGCGGGCGCGACATCCCGGTCGCGGACGCCCTCGACCATGTCTACGGCTACGCGGTCGGCCTCGACATGACCCGGCGCGACCTCCAGGACGAGGCCAAGCGCCTGGCGCGGCCCTGGGATCTCGGCAAGGCGGCCGACACCTCCGCGCCGATCGGGCCGCTGCACCGCGCCGCCCGGATCGGCCATCCGGACCGGGGCCTGATCGGCCTTTCGGTGGATGGCGCGCCGCGCCAGCGCGGGGATCTGTCCGAGATGATCTGGTCGGTGGCCGAGCAGGTCGCCTACCTGTCGGCCTATTTCGAGCTGCAGCCCGGCGACCTCCTGTTCACGGGCACGCCCTCCGGCGTCGGCCCGGTGCAGCGCGGGCAGACCCTGGTGGCGAGCATCGAGGGGCTCGGCGAGATCGCGCTCGCGGTGGTCTGATCATCCGGATGCTCCTCGATCAGCCGCTGCTGCGGCGCCTCTTCCACCTCGGCGCCCTGGTGACCCGGGGCATGACCCTCGGGGTGCGCGGCGCTGCCATCGACGGGCAGGGCCGCGTCTGCCTCGTCCGCCACACCTACGTCGCCGGCTGGCACCTGCCCGGCGGCGGCATCGAGCCCGGCGAGAACGCCCCCGACGCGATGCTGCGGGAGTTCCGCGAGGAGGCCGAGATCGTGCCGAGCGGGGCGCTGCGCCTGCACGGCTTCTACCGCAACGCCGCCGCCGCGGGCCGCGACCACGTCGCGCTCTACGTCGCCCCCGCCTTCTCGGTACTGCGCCGCAAGGCGCCGGACCGCGAGATCGCGGAATGCGGCTTCTTCCCCCTCGACGCCCTGCCGGAGGAGACCACCCGCGCCACCCGCGACCGCCTCGCGGAGATCCGCGAAGGCCGCCCCCCGGCCGCCCTCTGGTGAGGGCCGAGGCACGCGTACCGGCTGAAAAGAACCCCAAACTCAGCGCTTGCAACCTCCAGCGGAATGGTGTTTAGAGATCGCCGTCCGGGGCCGCCGGGGCCCACAGCCCCGCAACGGCGCCAGAGAGAGCGGGTGTAGCTCAGGGGTAGAGCACAACCTTGCCAAGGTTGGGGTCGAGGGTTCGAATCCCTTCGCCCGCTCCAATTTTCCCAACCAGACGAATGACTTAAAGGCCGCCTCCGGGCGGCCTTAGTCGTTTCCGGGGATGCGCGGAAGCAGCTGAAGCGCGGTGGTGTCGGTCTTGTCGCGACGGCGGGCCGCGCCAGATCCTGACCTCGCTCGGGAGCACGGTTGCGCACCGAGCACCGGAGGGCAGGGGGTCGCCTGATCGTGAACCAGCGCATTCAGTGGCGATTGTCGGGGGGTGATCATCGCTCTCGCAACGGCCGCCGTGCTGCTAATGCTAGAGCCCGATGATCCGGAGGTAGCGCTGGGCGACACCGCCGCGGCGCCGTTCGCCTCGATCATCGTGCTCGGGAAGATACGGTGGGATCAATGGCAGCAATGATCCGCGGCAGGCACCGAAAGGCGAAGGGCTGTCTGGGTGACCCGAGCTGCGGCCGGTTCACATAGCGGGCGTAGGCACGATGTCAGATCCTGAAGCCATCGAGATGCCACGGCCCCAAGGGCTCTTCGCTGGCGAGTTGTACGCGCGAGGCGTTGAGTATCTTGAGGCGTTCGAGCATCTGTCCGAAGCCAAGCCGGACCTCAAATTTGCAGGCTACTTCCTGCTGACGCACTCGATCGAGCTTCTGCTGAAATCATTTCTCGCGTCTCAAGGGGTTGCCGAAAAGATCATTCGGGGAAAGCTGGGGCATGATTTGCCTTGGGTTCTATCGGAATGCGAAAGCCGCCGTCTGCCGGCAGTCGAGAACCTCGCCGCCTTCGTGCTGCACCTTCACGAGATGAGCAACAAGCAGGATCTCCGATATCCGACCAGCTACCGATTGTCCGTTCCACGGCCCGCAGATTGCCTGCCGGTCGCCCACGCGCTGAGGTCTGCCATCGCGCTAATCGTCGAGACAGGTAGGAACAGGGCACTGCTCCAGTTCGCCAGCAGCACGCGTCACCTCGGTGATAAGAAGGTGCGGTGGGCCGACTAGGCATCCCGCGCGCGGCAAGGCGGCGGTGATTTCGTCGCAAGTGAAGAGTATAGGCGTGGGAATGGAAACGGCGATGGCATTCAAAATTTACGAGTGGGCCGAGATTAAGTTGGATCGCTCTGAACTGCTCCGGCTACCAAAGGAGCATTTGAATTTCGTTGCTGCGTCCGGCTTAGCCGCCAATGACGTTCCGTTTTTGTGAAACTCGTTATTGGTTACATGCATGACAGGAATGACAACGACCAGCTCAACGAAATAATCAAGATTCATCACCTGACGATGCGCCGTAATCTCTACGCGAAGCTAGTAGAATTTATCAAAGTATTCAATGATTATTCAATTAAGCTTGTCAGGCATAAGAAGCAAAGCGAAAGGGAATACGGCGAGAAAATTTCAGACAAAATCGAAACTTGGACATCAACAGTCGAATACGAATTCGCGAAGAAAATGCGGACAAGCGCAACGCATCACTATCTTTCAGAGGACGCGCACAAACATGTTGAGATGTTCCCGAAAAACTATCAATTTAGCCTCCTTCATCATCCGCAACCGACAAATTCATTCTTTCCAGCCAGTGAGGACATCTATCACTTAAGTCTCCTCGAGGAAGACGAAGCCAAAGGAATGAAAATTTCTAAAATGAACGATTGGCTGGAGACTATTTTGCCTGATCTAAATGAACTCCACCTCAAATTCCTTGAGCGAATATTTGAGCTTTTTAAGACAGTCCATGGCCATAAACGTGTAATATTTGCAGACGACGAATTAATTTTCGATGCCGATACTCGATTTCCGATTTTATATTACAGCGGCCGCAATTCGCGTTTTTGATAGCGTCCCTCGACAACGGCGTATACCCGGATACATTCTCGCCATGCGCACTGCCCTGCTCGCCTTCGGCCTGTGCGGCCTCGTAGGAGCCTGTGACCTGATTAGCGGATCAGGCTACACTCTCTACCGCAACTCAATCGTGACTGACGGCGCTCGTATCCATGTTGCGAGTTTCGATGCGAAGGATGGAGAGGCCTACAACCGTGAGAACTGCGACGTAGCGGCCGTCCTGTTCAACGGACAAGAGGGTGTACGGACGAAGTTCTGGTGCGAGAAGGGCCGATATCGTCCGTGAGTGAAGAGCTTAAGCATCTCTGCTGCTTAAGCTCCATGTCGTCGTTCAGCCTTCGCCCCATCACCCTGACTCCAATCGCGCCCCGAGCGCCACCAAAGTTCGTAGACGACGAGCGTGGGCACCACGCCGAACGCTAGGATCGCAAGGCCTGCGGAGACCAAGTGCTCGCTCGATGCAGCTTCGGGGCTCGGTGCTCAGCGCAACACTGAGCGAGTTACCGCGGCCATGAAAACCACGTAGAGGGCGAGCGCGCACTCAGGTTCAAGCCAACGGGACATGACGGCTTTTACCAGCCCAGGCCGGCATCACGGCCATCGTTTGGGCTTTGGTCGCGGGAGGCTTACATTGGTGGGCGAGGACGATGCTCGAGAGCCTTCGCTGATGGAACTGTCCTACCTTTTCCTGGCTGTCCCGCCGCTGCTGGCGGTCGTGGCCGCTTGGTTTGGCTGGCGCGCAGCGCGCAAGGGCGCTCGAAGAATTGACCTTATGCGTGCCCATCTCGTCGAGCGTCAGGCCGCACAACATGCAGGTCGCCGGCTCGATCAGGAGGCCGCGCGGCCCTTCGCGTCCGAAACAGGAGTCGCGACCGCTCGCTTTCAATCAAGCGCTCGGCAAGCCTGACGCCTCTCCCGGTGACCGCGACCGATTGCTGACATTACAACGTCGGTGAACCCGCCACTCGGAAGGCTGCGGGGTTCTGTGCCTGAACAGTACCCCGAGCGCGGCCGAGGGTTGGCAATCGCGGGCGGATGCACCATATCGGGGGCATGACAGAGACAGATCCCAAGCTTTACCCGTACTCTCTCGAGATTCTGCCGCCGAAGGCGGACGGTGCTTCCTATCAGTGGGCGATCCGGAAGAACGGGAAGCTCGCCCAGCGCTCCGACCGGAGCCTGCACAGCGAGGCCAAGGCCCGCGAGAGCGGAATGGCGCAGATCGAGAAGCTGCTCTCCGGCGTGGGCGACCGCTAGCGCCGCCCACCAGGCCGACGAACCCGAGCCCGCCCGGCCTTGCCGCGGCGGGCTTTCTGTTTTCCTGCGTTGCCGGAGGGGCCGGGCCGCCGTAAGCCTCGTGCCGGAGCGGGATGGTTTGGCGGAGGCGTCGGCCGCGTCCCGCCCCGCAGGAGGCCGAGGGTTTGCGCATCGGGGCGGTCAGTTGCGGATTCTGCGCGCTCTGGATGGCGAGCGTGGCGGCCTCGGCGGAGGCGCCGCTGGAGGGCAACGACCGCGCCGTGCGGGCCGCGTCTGGCCAGGAAATCCAGCTCGGCGTCTACGCCAACGTCAACGAGACCTGCTCCGGCTTGCCGGCGCCGGACCTGCGCATCACGACGGCGCCGACGCGCGGCACCCTCACGGTCAAGCTCGTGGCGCTCAGCCTGAAGGCGGATTCGAAGGTCTGCCCGGAGAAGAAGATCCCGGCGCTTGGCCTGTATTACCGGGCCGGCCCGGAGAGCGAGGGCCAGGATGCCGCGCGCGTCGAGGCGGTGGCGGGCGCCTCGGCCAAGGGTCAGCATTTCACCATCACGGTCACCCGGCACATGGAATAGGCCCGCATCGGCCCGGCCCGACCGGGCCCCGGGGGCGCCCACCGTCCTGCCCTCTGTTTTCGCCTGCACGGGGTTGTCGCGCGCGCGGGCTTGCGGCGGCTCCCGCCTCGGGCCAGGGTCGGGCGGCCCGGCGCGGGACCCGCCAGCCGGCATCCGAGGCGAGGGGCGATCCGAATTGAGAGCGATCACCGGGCTGTCCGCGTTCCTCGTCGGCGCAGCGTGGCTGGCCGCGCCGGCCTGCGCCCTCCCGGATCCCTCCCGCAACGTCCTCTGGGTCGCCCTGCAGGGCTGCCTCATCGCCAAGCGGACGACCGGGCGGGCCTTCCCCTGCCTCAGCGTCGATCTCGGCGACCGGGATCGACCCGGAACCGCGATCCTGCGCGCGCCCGGCGCGCCGACCCACCTCGTCGTCATGCCGACCGGCGACGTGCCGGGCCTCGAAGCGCCCGAGCTCCAGCGCCCGGCCGGCAACGCCTATTGGCGCGCAGCGCTCGCCGCGCGCCCCCGCGTCACGGTAGCCCTGAACGGGCGCCTTCCGGTCGAGGAGGTCGGGATGGCGGTGAACTCGGCCGGCGGGCGCAGCCAGGACCAGTTGCATATCCACCTCGATTGCCTGCAAGCGAGCGTCCGGCTGGCCCTCCAGAACCACGCGGCGCGCGTGACCAGCGGCTGGGCCCCGTTTCCCGTGCCGCTGCAGGGCCGGCGCTTCCTCGCCATGCGGGTGCGGGCCGCCGAGGCGGAGGCCTTCAATCCCTTCGCGGCCCTGGCCCATCTGCCGGGCCACGCGACGGATCTGCGCGCCGTGGCCCTGGCGGTGGCCAGCACGCCGCGCAACGACCCGGAGCCGGGCTTCATCATCCTGGCCAACC
The DNA here is from genome assembly GCF_008806385.1 of Methylobacterium soli. GTDB lineage: Bacteria > Pseudomonadota > Alphaproteobacteria > Rhizobiales > Beijerinckiaceae > Methylobacterium > Methylobacterium soli. The sequence continues at coordinate 79,439 of NZ_VZZK01000018.1, read as the reverse complement.
GCGCCCATGGCAGCTTCGCGGGCGAGCTGCTCCTCGACCATGCCTGCATGGCGGCAGCGCAAGCCGCGGTTCGGTGAGGCATGCGGGCCGGGGTGGGGCTACCCCGTTTGCTCCGGACGCGTCGGCGAACTGCCACCGAAAGAGGCTTTACAGCTGCGCCCCCAAGTCCGCACGATGGTCCTGGCCGGAGCGTCGTCCTGGCCCGCGCGACGCGTGCAGAGACCTCGAAAGTGCGCCAGGGCATGCCGCAACGCTTCCACTTCCGGCTGGTCAGCGCCCAGGACATCATCGAGGATCCTGTCGGGGCGCTGGCGGAGGATATCGAGGAGGCGCAGGCCGCAGCCCTCTCGGCCATCGCCGACCTGCGCCGCCAGGGCGACATGCCGGAGGGCACCGGCGAATGGCGCCTCGAGATTCGCAGCGCGTCAGGGGTTCTGCTGCGGACGATTGAGCTCCCGTGAGGCGAGCTTCAGCAGGATAGCCCGCACATGGGCGCGAACCTGCGCCAAGGCGGTTCCGGCATCCGGCACGCCCGTCGTCCTGGCTCCGGAGGGCGCTGGGGAGGGGCGCGCGTCGCAGCGCGTCTCGTCGCTGGGCAGCATGGCAGCCTCACCGTCTCACCGCGCCGTAGCCTCGGTTCGCGCACGGGACGACCCCAGATCAGTCGCTGCAAGGCAACCTCATCGATCGCGGTCGATATCTTTATGTAATGACCGTATAACCTATGTAAACGTTGGAATCGTACACGCACGAACCTGACGTAATTCGAAAGTTTTACGCTATCTCCGCCTCGGCGGCAGCCAATCAAGACTTGATGACCGTTCGGGGCAGCGGATCCGCCGCGGCTTTCCGCGAGATCTGGCGGCCGCGTCCGCCGATTGCGCACGTCTTCCCCCCATCCCGCCGCCGCGTCGGGACAATTCCGGAGCGTACGGCAGCGCTCAGAACCGTCTCGAACCTGCACGGTTAACTCCGAAATGGAGGCAACCATGAAGTTGGTCGTATCCATCGTACTGCTATCCTGTCTCAGCAGTCCGATTCTTGCGCAAACCGAGGACAATGCACGGCTGAATGAGCTCCGGACGGCGCCCGAGCCGAAGCAGCAGAAGGATCTCGACACGTTGCAGCTTGCCTCCGCCCACCGCGAACGCTCCGAGTCCATGCAGGAGCGGACGAACGGCCTGTGGCAATCCTGGACCACCTCGATCTGCGAAGGGTGCGGCGGGAACACGCCCTCGTACCGGAAGACGATCCAGGACGACTTCGCCAACCGGAAGAGCTTCGTGGGGCTCAATCCCGGAGCGCCGGCCGTTGCCCCGGAGCCGTCCCCACGGCGCGCGGCGGCGCCTGCGCGGGACGGCCGGCAGCTCTACAGCGATCTCTCGGCGGAGAATATCGATCAGATCCGGCGGATGCCCCGGCGTTAGGGGGCCCGCCCGGAAGGGTGGCGCTTCGGCACCGGAGTGGCCCGATCCGGCGCCCGAGGCTCAGGACGCCAGCATTCCCCAGACGATCCAAAGGGTGAGCCCGCCCCAGGCGAAGGCGCAGCTCGCCGCCATCGCCACGAAGGTCCACACCACGTAATCGCGCGGCTCGGATCCTGCCCGCGGCGCGAGCCTCTCGCCCGGACGGGGCGCCCGGGAGGCGAGCGTCGTCTCAAAGTCATGCGGCATCGACCAGGCTCCTCTCGTGAGGCTCGCGCAGGGCTCGACCGGCGCGGCTCCGGGCAGCCCGCTCCGGCCGTTCGCCAGTTCGTTCGCCAAGTCGTGCCTTCCGGTCAGCGACCGTCTCGGACCGCGCAGCATCGTGGCCTCCTCGGCATCGTGGACGCCGCGCTGTAGGCTCCGGCTCAGCCCGCCTCCGTGACGAAGCTCACGTTCGGTGCGGGCCGCGACCTTGGCCGCCCCGGCCGGGACCTGGGCCGCCCGAGGCCGCTCCCGCGGCGGGTCACTCGTCGCCGAATTCCTTGCGCTCGGTGAGGTCGTCCTCCTCGTCCACGTCGTCCCCGATCAGCGCGTCGAGTTCCACGATGAGGTCCTGGACCTGTGCCTCGGTGGCGCAGACCTGGAAGGTCTCGCCGTTCTGTGCCTCCAGGGTGAGGTGGAATTCCCCGTGCACCTCGTCGGTGAGGATCCGGGCGAGTTTCCTGATCGGGCTCATGGGGCGCATCGCCTCCTGCACGGGGCCGCGTCGACCGCGGCAGGGCTCGCGGCCGTCGACGCGGCCGGTCCCCATCCTGGGCCCGCGGGCCTGCGCCGACAAGCGGGCCCCGGGCGCGAGCGTGCGTCAGACCTCCGTGACGGGCACGGCCGCGGGCCCGGACGATCCGCAGGGCTCGCCGAACGCGCCCTCGGCGGCGCGGCGGCGGAGCATGGCCTTGATGGCCCGCGCGGCCGACGCGTAGGTGCTGACCCGGCGCCCGCTCAGCCGCTCGACCTCGCAGGCCTCGAGGCCCGGCAGGAGATCCGGGCAATTCCACAGGAGGCCGCACAGGACGGAGAGCGGCACGGCCCGCTCGTGCACCTCGGCGATCGGCTCCAGCATGCCGGGGCGCCAGCCGGGCAGATCCTCGATCACCTCCAGGAAGGCCTCGCGGAGATAGCTCGGAGCGTGGCCGCCGCGGCCCGGATTGTAGCGGCAGAGAATGAGGGTGTTCGGCACGCTCGCGTCTCCAACGGGCCCGCACGCGGCGTGCGGGCCGAGATGCCCCGCCGCGGGAGGCGATGCCCGGCGCGGCGTGGCCCTGGTCTCGGCTTCGGCAGGAAGGAGCGGCCGCCGATCCCGGCGGGGGCGAAACCCCCGTCCCCGGTCGAGCCGGTTCGGGACATCGGGCGGGCGGTCCGGTGCGGGCTCGGACGCCGTCATCGGAACAGGCGGCGGGTCGGACTGTCCTCGCAGGCGCGGTGGGCGTGGGTACTTCGCTCGAGTTCCGCGACGCGGCCGAGGGCAATGTAGACCCGAAGGCGCGCGAGGTGCAGGAGCGCGTCGTGGCGGGACGCGTCCTCGGGATCGTCGGGCCGGCGTGTCTCCAGCTCCGCGAAAGCTTCCTGGCTACGGTTGAACCCTTGTCGCGCTCGGTCGAGTTCCGAATACATGCGCAACCTCTTGATTCGGGTTGACGGCGCTGAGCCTGCGCGACTGTCTGAGGCAGTTTACTGCTCAGGACAAGTCTGGACTTCGCTGTATGTCGCTGGAACATCGCAAGCTCGACTTGGCCGTTACATGACGAAGGGCTGGCAGCGCTTTCCAGCGGGACTTGCACAACCTATCTTTGATGGGCGGGGCCGATGGAGACAAACGCCATGAAGCTCACCCAGAAAGCCGCCACGGCGATCGCCCAAGCCTGGGCGGCGCCCAAGGTGCACAAGCCGGCCAAGCGGGTCTGACCCCTTGTCCGAGCGCCGCGCGCGCGAGGCGGCTGCGGCAGCGCGCCCGCACCGCGCCCCTCGGGACCCCCGAGCTTAACCCTCGGGTAACCACGTTGGCCGAGACCAGGGCCGGAGGGGCACGCGCGAGGCGGCCCACGGCGTGCGGCGGGATAGGACGAGATGGCCCCTGGTTACGTGATCGCGATCGGCTTCGTGCTGGCCGGGGCCGCCGGTCTCGTTCTCGGGTTGATTCTGCTCCGGGCCGAGCAGCGCGCCAAGGCGGCGGGGCTCAGGAGCTTCCTGACCTCCGGCAATGCCGTGAGGGCCGCCCCGCCCGCGCGTTGGCGGCCAACGGCGCCGCGCCCGGTCGTGGCTCAGCGGGCGAGCGCGCGCCGGGCGCAGCCGCCACGCGCGGGCGCGGCGCCGGCCCACGCCCCGGATCAGGTCTCGGACGCCCTCGGCGCGCTGCGCCGCGCCTATGCGCGGGCGCCCGGCGGCCAGCCGTCCTGACCCGATCAGTGCAGGATCGCCCCGAGGCCGCTGCCGCACAGGACCACGAAGGCCAGCGTCGCGATGAATTTCAGGTCCTCGATCCGCTCGGCCATGGCGTCCTCAGGTGATGTCCGTCTCCGGCGGCCCGGTCATCGGGCCGCATCCCGTGCGGGGGATGCCTAGAGATTCGGTGTTTCACGGCGATTTCGCCGTGCGTTTCGTCACCGGGTCTTCCGGGCCTGCGACGAGCCTGTCCATCGGGCTTCGCGCCGCGACGAACCGGGGCGCGCCGGAAAGCGAGGCCCGGCGGGAACCTCGGCGGTTGGACGCGGTTGTGCAGACAGGTCTCAACAACCGTGTGCCTTCCCAAGGCCAAACGGCCCGCTCCCCGAACCGGTGAGCGGGCCATTTCACGTGCGCAGGTCCGGAAGCCTCGTCCCGCGCCGCCCCGCCGGGCCTGGCACCGTTCCGCCGGATCGGGCTACGGAACGCGCGTTCCATCGGAGTTCTGACATGCGCAACATCCTCCTCCTCCTGATCCTCGCCGCTGCCGGCTTCGTGCTCGTCGCCATGTATGTCGCGCCCTCGCAGCCCGAGCTGCGCGCGTGGTACCGCGACCATGCCTGCGTGCATCTCGACAAGGTGAGCCCGCAGATCTGCGCACCGATCCGTCAGGCCGATGGCGCCTGAGGGCACGCGGACGGGCGGTCCGCGGCGGATCCTCGACTGGATCTTCCGCGACCGCCGGACCGGCGCGATCACGATCGCGCAATGGCCGAACCTTCCCCTCTGGCTGTTCGCCGGCACGAGCCTCGCGGATTGGATCCTCCACCCGCCGGGACCACCTGGCCTGATCCTGCGCCTCGCGGCGGGGGCGAGCCTCGCCTGGTGGGCGCTCGACGAGGTTCTGCGCGGCGTCAATCCGTGGCGGCGCTTCCTCGGCGCGGCGGTGCTCGCCGGGCAGGCCCTAGCGCTCGCTGCCGCCGGATTCTGACGCGGCGGTGTGGGCCCACACACCGGCCCACGCCTGAACACAAAAACTCGATCGCGGACAATCGACTTGACCCGCGGCCCCGGCTGAGTATCGGTGCCGCCAGCAAGCTCGACGGGGATGTTTCATGGCGGATGCCGGCAACGCGCTGCCCTTCGTGGCGACAGCGCCTCAAGCGGAACGGCTGCACATGCTGCACCGGATCGCCGACGCCCTCGACCTGCAGATCGCCGACCTCTACGGCCACGCCCTGCGCCGCGGCGAGGCGCCCCCGACGGAAGCCGAATGCGCGACCGCCATGGCGGCCTTCCTGCGCATTAGCGACCCGAATGCCCGCCGCCGCTGCCTCGCCCTGATGCAGGCGCTCGCCAGCCCCTGAGACCGACCACCCGTCGAGTTCCGGCACCGTGCACAGGTCCGGTTCGCGCCGCAGGCCCGGGGTTTGACCGCGGGCCGATCCCTTGCCTTGATGCGCCGGCCGGTCATCCGAGACCGGCCCCGCCCCGATCGATGGGGCGCGGGTGGGCCACGCCTCCGGGCGCGGGCAGGGAAGGGACGCGGTCATGACGGGGCAGGGATTGATGAAACGCGGCGTGCCGAAGCGGGGGCCGGAAAGGTCGGGCCTGGCGGGGATCGCCCTCGCCGCCGCGCTCACCCTCGGGGGCGTCGCGACCGCTTTCGGGGCCCCGTTCCCGGAGCAGCGGAAAGCCGATCATTGGGTCAAGGATTTCCGGTTCTCCACTGGCGAGACCCTACCGGTGCGCCTGCACTACACCACCCTCGGCACACCGCACCGGAACGCGCAGGGCGAGATCGACAACGCGGTCCTGGCGCTGCACGGCACCACCGGCACCGGCAAGAGCTTCCTCAATACGGGCCTCGGCCCCGAATTGTTCGGGGAGGGCGCACCGCTGGACGCGCGCAAGTACTTCGTCATCCTGCCCGACGGAATCGGGCGGGGCGGCTCGACCAAGCCCTCGGACGGCCTGCGGGCGCGCTTTCCCCGCTACGGCTACGGCGACGTGGTGGAGGGCCAGCACCGGGTCGTGGCCGAGGCGCTCGGCATCCGGCACCTGCGCCTCGTGCTCGGCACCTCGATGGGGGGCATGCAGGCCTGGATCTGGGGCGAGCGCTACCCGGAGATGATGGACCTGATCATGCCGGTGGCGAGCCAGCCGATCCCGGTGAGCGGGCGCAACGCCCTGTGGCGGCGCCTCCTGATCGAGGGCATCCGCACCGATCCGGATTGGAAGAACGGCGAGTACACGACGCAGCCGCAGAATTTCGGGCACATCCTGCCGATCTTCAACATCATGACCGAGAGCGTATTGGGCCAGCAGAAGCTGGCTCCGACCCGCGGCGCGGCGGACGCCCTCTACGACAAGCTGATCGCCTCCTACGAGAACAAGGCCGACGCCAACGATTGGATGTACTGGTTCGATTCGTCCTACGATTACGACCCCTTCGCGGATCTCGGGCGCATCACCGCCAAGGTGCTGGCGGTGAATTTCGCCGACGACGAGCTCAACCCGCCCCAGCTCGACGTGATGAACGCCGCGCTGGCCAAGGTGAAGGACGGGCGCTTCGTGCTGGTGCCGACCTCGACCGAGACCCACGGGCATCAGTCGCTGCGCTTCGCCAACCTCTGGAAGGGCTATCTCGCCGAGTTCCTGGCGCACCCCACGGAGGCGACCGAGGCTCAGAGCTCGGCCGAGCGCCTCGACAGCTCGGCCCGCAGGTGACGGGCGGCCTCCGTCAGCGCAGGCGCCCGGCGCTGGCGGGGGCGGGACAGATCGAGTCGGACCTCGGCGGCGATCCGGCCGGGGCTGCCGGCCAGGACCACGACCCGGTCGGCCAGCGTCACGGCCTCGTCGATGTCGTGGGTGACGAACAGGATGGTCTTGCCGGTCTTGGCCTGGATGCGCTGCAACTCGTCCTGCAGCCCCTCGCGGGTGAAGCTGTCCAGCGCCGAGAAGGGCTCGTCCATCAGGAGCACGTCGGGCTCCACCGCCAGCGCCCGGGCGATGGCGACGCGCTGGCGCTGGCCGCCCGAGAGCTGGTGCGGCCAGCGGCCCGCCAGGTCGGCGAGCCCCACGAGGGCGAGCATCTCGGTGGCCTTGGTCCGGCGCGCCGCCCGCGACAGGCCGGCCCCCTCGAGCCCGAAGGCGACGTTGTCGACCACCCGCCGCCAGGGCAGCAGGCGGGCATCCTGGAACACCAGGGCCATCGGGGTGCGGCAGCCCGGCCGGGTGTCGAGCCGGACCCGGCCGGAGGAGGGCTTGGCCAGCCCGATCAGCACCCGCAGCAGGGTCGACTTGCCGACGCCGGACTCGCCGACGATCACCAGGAACTCGCCCCGCGCGATGCTGAGGTCGAGATTCGACAGGATGACGTTGCGCGTGCCGCCCCGCTCGTAGGCGAGACTTAGGGCACGGATGTCGATGATGGGCGTGTCGCCGGGTCGCTCGGTCATGCGGCTCAAGCCCGCCAGCGCAGGAGCCAGCCCTGCAGCGCCACGAAGGCCGTGTCGAACAGCCCGTAGAGGGCCGCCATGGTGAGCATGTAGACGACCACGATGTCGGTGGAGAGGAGGCTGGAGGCCTGCATCATGCGCTGGCCGACGCCGGGCACGCCGAAGATCTCGGCCGCCACGACCGCCATCCAGGCCTGGCCCAGGGCCGTGCGCAGGCCGACCAGGATGCCGGGGGTCGCTGCCGGCAGCAGGATCTTGACGAGGCGGCTCAGGGGCGAGCGGAAGCCGAAGGCCTGCGCCACCTCGATCAGGTCGCGGTCGACATGCCGGACCGCCCCTTGGGTCGCGAAGAACACGATCCAGAACACCCCGATGGCGATGATGAACACCGCCGCCGAGGGTTGGACCCCGAACCAGATGATGGCGAAGGGCACCCAGGCGAGACCGGGGATCGGGCGCAGCAGGCGCACGATCCAGGCCGTGAAGGCCTCGAAGGGCCGGAACATGCCGCTCAGGAGGCCGAGCCCGATGCCGGCGCCGGCGCCGACCGCGAGGCCGACGATGTAGTGGCTGAGGCTCGCCACCACCGCCTCCGGCCAGATCCCGAGGGAGATTTCGCGCAGGAAGGCCGCCGGCAGGGTGCTCGGCGGCGGCAGGAAGGCCGGGTTGATCAGGCCGAGCCGGGGCATCGCCTCCCAGAAGCCCAGGAAGGCGATGAGCCCGGCCGCGGCGAGCAGTGTCGATCGGAGGTAGCGCATCGGGCCGGGCGGCGCGCCTCAGCGCGCGGTCGCCTTCTCGTAGAAGCTCGGCACGAACAGGCCGTCCACCGGGATGTCCCGGTCGAGGGTCCCGATGCTGACCTGGTAGGCCTGCATCTTCTTCGTCGCCTCGATGATCGCGCGCGGGTCGGTGGTGAACTTGGCGGCCGGGGAGGTGAGGGCCTTCTGGATGGTGGCGACGTCCGTGATGCCCTTGCCGAGCGCCTGCTCCACCGGCACGGCGGCGCGCGCCGGGTCGCGCTTGAGCAGGTCGGTCGCCTTGACGAGGGCCCGGACCAGGCCTTCCACCGCCTGCGGGTTCTTGTCCGCGAAGGCGCCGAACACGCCCACCACCGTGCCGGGCTGATCGGGGAACATCTCGCCGCCGGTGGCGACGAGCGTCATCGCCGGGTTGCGGGACTGGACGATGGTCAGCGCCGGCTCGCGGATCGAGGCGCCATCGACCGCGCCGGCGAGCAGCGCCTGCTGGGTCGCGTCGATCCCCATGGCGACGATGTCGGCGTCGGGGCGCCCGGCCTTCACCACCTGCCAGAGCCAGTGCTGAAGGGTGGTGTTCGGCACCGAGCCCGGCGGCTGGGTGGCGAGCCGGGCGGCGCGCCCTTCCTTGGCGTGGAAGGCCCGGAAGGCCTCGGCCTTGTCGGCCCCGTCCTTGAAGTAGGGGGCGAGCTTGGGGCCCGCCACGAACACCATCTCCTCGATCGCGGTCGCCGCGACGACCCGCACGTCGATGTTCTTGGTGCGCGCCACCGCCAGCGGCGCGATGCCGGCGACGTAGATGTCGATGGTGCCCGAGGCCAGGGCCTGGATCATGTTCGGGCCGGACTCGAAGGTCGTGAAGGTCGGGGCGAGGCCCGCCTCCTTGAGCCAGCCCTCGCCATTCGCCACGAAGACCGGCGCCGCGCCGACGACCGGGATCACGCCGATACGCACCGGCACCGGTGCTGTCTGGGCCGTCGCGGCGCTTGCCAGGATCAGGCCGGCGGCAGCCGTGAGGAGCGTCCTGAAGACGGAGAGCGGCGGGCGCATCGGCGGGATCCGGTCGGGGGAAGGGGCCGTTCCCATGCCACAGACGGGCAAAACTTGAAATACCATTATGGCGTCGTGAAATTCGTCATTGCACGCAAGGCGATGGGCTCGCTTGACGCTTCACGCAACATTTGCAGTACCTCCCGCCCCATCGCGACGCGCGAGATCGTCGCGAATTCACCGCTGAATTCACCGAGACTCACGAATTCAATTGAACTGGATATTTTCTGCAATATTCATGGCTGGAGCCGGCCCGGTTTTCCGCGCGGGCTGCCGAGCCGGCGCCGCGCGTCGACAAGTCAAGATGGTGATCGTGCTGCTGAGCGTCCTGCCCCTCTCCGCCGGCTTCGGCCTCGCCTGGGTCTCCCTGCGCCACCGGGGGCACGCCCCGGTGCTGGAGCGCTGCAGCGGCCTCTGCCTGCTCGTCGGGCTCTGCATCATCGGCCTGGGCCTGCAGGCCGTACGCTGAGACAAGCGGAACAGGCTGGCGCACCCTTCGTTGTCACCGGGCTGCGAACGCGGCCACGAGATGATCACAGGGAGTAGTGCCATGAGCCTCATCGGCAGCATCGTCAGCAAGATCCTGCACCCGTTCGGCGGTGGCACCGCGGAGGCGGCGGGATCGACCTCCGGCTCGGCCGGCGCGCCCGCGGGCGGATCCAGCAACCCGGCCTCGACGGCGACCACCGGCTCGGCCGGCTCGGCGCCCGCCGCCTCGGGCGGCAGCGTCGACGTCGAGTCGGTCCTCAACGACATGGCGGCGAAGAAGGGGCAGACGCTGAACTGGCGCACCTCCATCGTCGACCTGATGAAGCTGCTCGATCTCGATTCGAGCCTGCATGCCCGCCAGCAGCTCGCCGACGAGCTCCACTATACCGGCGACAAGAGCGATTCCGCCTCGATGAACATCTGGCTCCACAAGCAGGTGATCAAGAAGCTCGAGGAGAATGGCGGCAAGGTCCCGGCCGACCTCAAGGACTGAGCTGGCGCGGCCCGGCCGAGCCGGTCGGGCCGCCCCCGGGGCGGCCGCGCGGCGCCCGCCTCCGCAGATCGTCATCCCGGGGGCGCACGGCGCGCCCGGGCCCTCACTTGCCGGTGCGCACTCGGGTCCACAGGCGGGTGACGAAGCGCTGGGTGCGGTCGTCCCAGGCGGTGTTGGTGGAGAGGCGCTGCATCACGGCCTCGTCCGGGTAGATCCCGGTATTGTTGAGGATCTCGGGCCTGACCAGCTTCTTGGCCGCAAGGTTGCCGCTGGCATAGGAGACGAAGTTGGTGTTGGCCGCCGCCACATCGGGCCGCATCATGTAATCGATGAAGGCGTGGGCCTCCGCCGCGTGGGGGGCGTCCTTCGGGATCGCGAAGGCGTCGAACCACATCAGCGCCCCCTCGCGGGGGATGAGATAGGCGATCTCGAGGCCGTTCTTGGCTTCCTCGGCCCGCTTCTTGGCCTGCAGCACGTCCCCCGAATAGCCGACCGCGACGCAGAGGTCGCCGTTGGCCAGGGACTGGATATATTCCGAGGAATGGAATTTCCGCACCGTGCCGCGCACCTTGTAGAGCGCGTCGGTGACCTGGGTGATGTCGTCCCAGCGCTTCGAATCCGCCTTGAGGCCGTAGGCCGGCAGCATGCTGGGGATCAGGTCCTCGGGAGAATCGAGCATCATGATCCCGCAATCCTTGAGCCTGTTGGCGTTGGCCGGATTGAGGACGAGGTTCCAGGTGTTGAGGGCCGCCCCGGCGCCGAGGCGCTCGCGCACGGCCGCGAGGTTGAGGCCGAGCCCCGTCGTGCCCCACATGTAATCGACCGCGTAGGCGTTGCCCGGATCGTAGGTGGCGAGCCGCCCGGCGATCTCCGGCCAGACATGCGTCAGGTTCGGGATCCTGGCCTTGTCGAGGGGCTGGAAGGCGCCGGCCCGGATCAGCCGCTGCAGGAAGGGCCCGGAGGGCACGACCACGTCGTAGCCCGAGCGGCCGGCCAGCAGCTTGGTCTCCAGGATCTCGTTGTTGTCGTAGGTGTCGTAGACGACCTTGGTGCCGGTCTGCCGGGTGAAATCCTCCAGCACCTTCGGGTCGATATAATCCGACCAGTTGTAGATGTTGACGACGCGCTCCGGGGCTTGCGCCCCCGCCGGGGCGCCGGCCAGCGACGCCGCCAGGGCCGTGGCCAGCGCCGCGACGGCGCCCAGGACGGCGCGCCGCCTCACTGCGCGTCCCCGGCCGGCGCCTTGGCGGCCGTCACGACGATCTCGACGCGGTATTCGGGGCCGGCGAGCTTGGCCTCGACGGTGGCGCGGGCCGGCGGGTTGGCCCGGTCGACCCAGGCGTCCCAGGCCGCGTTCATCTCCGCGAAGGTCGACATGTCGGCGAGGTAGATGGTGGTGGCGAGGATGCGGCTCTTGTGGCTGCCGGCGGCCGCGAGCAGCCGGTCGATCTCGGCGAGGATCGCTTGCGTCTGGGCGGTCACCCCGGTGCCCACCGTGTCCGCCGCCACCTGTCCGGCCAGGAACACCATGTCGCCGTAGGCGACCGCCTGGCTCATGCGCGGGCCGGACTCGAAACGCTTGATCGTCATGGTCGCCTTGAACTCTCTCGAGGATGCGGGCGCGGCCGCCCGTCCGCCGCGTTGTGCCGCCGGATGCGGCCGGCCGTAAAGGGGGCAGCCGCGGGCCCGGCGCGGCAACGGACGAACTGCGACAAACTCTCACGATGCAGCGCAACCCAAGGGCCGGTTGGCACGTTCATTGGGCAGTATACAGTGAAGCTCAGGAACTTAGCGCCATGTTTTCGATCATCGGGACCATCATCATCGGCTTCATCGCCGGCGTCATCGCCAAGTTCCTCATGCCGGGGAACAACGAGCCGTCGGGCTTCATCCTCACCACCATCCTGGGCATCGTCGGCGCCTTCGTGGCGACGTTCATCGGGCAGGCGGTCGGCTGGTACGGGCCGAACCAGGGGGCGGGCTTCATCGGCGCCATCGTGGGCGCGGTGGTCGTTCTGGCGATCTACGGCTTCGTGGCCGGCCGCAGCCGCACCACCACGCTCTGAAACCCCGCAGGCGGGGCAGAGGCCAGAAGGGGCGCCGCGCGGGCGCCCCTTTTTTCGTTCGCGCGAGGATGAGGCGGCGCGCCTCAGAGCTGGTCGGCCGCCGCCTTGACGGCGCAATGGCCCGTGGCGCCCCGGATGGCGAGGCCGGCCCCGACGATCAGGGCGGCGAGGCTGAGGAGCTTGTTCGGCCGGGGCTGCGCGGCGGCGGCCGCGATGCCGAGGCCGAGCACCACCGACACGGCGCGCTCGGTCGTCGTGAGGTTCTGCTGGCCGCTGAAGATGTCGTGGATCATCGCATTCGCCATCGGGCATTCTCTCCTGGGATGAGGGATGTCGCGGGGCGAACGCGGAGCCCGGGGCGGCGTTCCGCGAAGCGGTGCCGCATCGCACGCGAGAATCCGCGAGCCGGCGCCGCAGAGGCGCGTCCGCGCAAGAAACTCGCGCAAGAAACTCGCGCAAAAACCCCACGCATGAAAAAAGCGCGGCCCCAAGGGGCCGCGCTTCGTGTCAACCGATCCGTCCGGACGAACGCTTACTCGCCTGAGTTGCGGCGCTCGCCGCGCTCGCGGCGGGGCTCCTGGTCGCCGCGCTCGGCGCGCTCGTTGTCGCGCTGGGACTTGAGCTTCTCGGTGAGGTCCTCGCCGGTCTGCTGGTCGACGACCTTCATGGAGAGGCGGATCTTGCCGCGGTCGTCCTGGCCGAGGAACTTCACCTTGACCTTGTCGCCTTCCTTGACGACGTCCGTCACCTTGGCGACCCGCTGGGCGGCGAGTTCCGAGATGTGGACGAGGCCGTCCTTGGCGCCGAAGAAGTTCACGAAGGCGCCGAACTCCATCGTCTTCACGACGGTGCCGTCGTAGATCATGCCCGGCTCGGCCTCGGCCACGATCGAGCGGATCCAGTTATAGGCCGCCTTGATGGCCTTGCCGTCCGAGGAGGCGATCTTGACGATGCCGGTATCCTCGATGTTGATCTTGGCGCCGGTCTTCTCGACGATCTCGCGGATCACCTTGCCGCCTGTGCCGATCACTTCGCGGATCTTGTCGGTGGGGATCTGCATGGTCTCGATGCGCGGCGCGTACTCGCCGAGCTCGGGACGGGCCGCCGTCAGGGCCTTGGCCATCTCGACCAGGATGTGGCCGCGGCCGTCCTTGGCCTGGGCGAGGGCCACCTGCATGATCTCCTCGGTGATGCCGGCGATCTTGATGTCCATCTGGAGCGAGGTGATGCCCTCGTCCGTGCCGGCCACCTTGAAGTCCATGTCGCCGAGGTGATCCTCGTCGCCGAGGATGTCGGAGAGCACCGCGAAGCGCTCACCCTCGAGGATGAGGCCCATGGCGATGCCGGCGACGGGGCGGCGCAGGGGCACGCCCGCATCCATCAGCGACAGCGAGCCGCCGCAGACGGAGGCCATCGAGGAGGAGCCGTTCGATTCCGTGATCTCGGACACGACGCGGATCGTGTACGGGAACTCGTGGGCCGGCGGCAGCACCGGGTGGATCGCCCGCCAGGCGAGCTTACCGTGGCCGATCTCGCGGCGGCCGGGGGAGCCCATGCGGCCGGTCTCACCCACCGAATAGGGCGGGAAGTTGTAGTGCAGCAGGAACGTCTCCTTGTAGGTGCCTTCCAGCGCGTCGATGAACTGCTCGTCCTCACCGGTGCCGAGCGTCGCGACGACCAGCGCCTGCGTCTCGCCGCGGGTGAACAGCGACGAGCCGTGGGCGCGCGGCAGCACGCCGACCTCGGAGACGATCGGCCGGACCGTCTTCACGTCGCGGCCGTCGATGCGCGAGCCGGTGTCGAGGATGTTCCAGCGGACCACCTTCGACTGGGCCTCCTTGAAGGCAGCCTTGACCTTCTCGGGGGCGAATTTCTGCTCGCCGTCGGCCGGGCAGAGGCTGGCCACCACCTTCGCCTTCACGGCGTCGACGGCCGCGTAGCGCTCCTGCTTGACGGTCTTCTTGTAGGCGTCGCGCAGCTCCGACTCGCAGATCTCCAGGACGGCCTTCTCGACGTCGGCATTCTCCGGCGGGGAGAAGTCGCGCGGCTCCTTGGCGGCCTTCTCGGCGAGGCGCACGATGGCCTCGATGACCGGCTGGAAGTGCTTGTGGCCGAACATCACGGCCCCGAGCATCACCTCTTCGGAGAGCTCGCGCGCCTCGGACTCGACCATCAGGACGGCGTCCTGGGTGCCGGCGACGACGAGATCGAGGGTCGATTCGTCGGTCTCGGTCACGGCCGGGTTCAGCTTGTAGCCGCCGTTGAGATAGCCGACGCGGGCCGCGCCGATCGGGCCCATGAAGGGCACGCCGGAGAGCGTCAGCGCGGCGGAGGCCGCCACCATGGCGACGATGTCGGGATCGTTCTCGAGGTCGTGGGTCAGCACGGTGACGACGACCTGGGTGTCGTTGCGCCAGCCCTCGACGAAGAGGGGGCGGATCGGGCGGTCGATCAGGCGGGAGACCAGGGTCTCCTTCTCGGAGGGACGGCCCTCGCGCTTGAAGTAGCCGCCCGGGATGCGGCCGGCGGCGTAGGCGCGCTCCTGGTAGTTCACGGTGAGCGGCAGGAAGTCGATGCCGACCTTCGGCTCCTTGGCGGACACGACGGTGGCCAGCACCGAGGTCTCGCCGTAGGTGGCGACGACGGCGCCGTCGGCCTGGCGGGCGACCTTGCCGGTCTCGAGGACGAGCTTGCGGTCGCCCCAGATCAGCTCTTCACGTTGAACGTCGAACATTTCACATCAGCCTTCATACGGTCGGGCGAACCCGGCAGCGCCAGCGGCAAGACGGCGAGGGGCTCCCGGCTCGGGAAGCCCCTCGCGATCCTGCCCTGGCGTCGTGCCTCGAAGTCGCCCGGGGATCGACGGGCCGGACCCATTCCGCCCCGTCGCTGTTCAAACGCGGTCCCGGGCCGGGCCCGGAACCGCGCGTTCGATCTTAGCGACGGATGCCGAGGCGCTCGATCAGCGAGCGGTACCGGGCCTCGTCCTTGCGCTTGACGTAGTCGAGCAGCGAGCGGCGCTGCGAGACCAGCTTCAGGAGGCCGCGGCGGGAATGGTTGTCCTTGCCGTGGGTCTTGAAGTGGCCGGTCAGGTTGGTGATCCGCTCGGTGAGGATCGCCACCTGGACCTCCGGCGAACCGGTGTCCTTGCCGCCCTGCGCGTATTCCTTGATGAGCGCGGTCTTGCGCTCTGCCGTGATCGACATCGCATCTGCCTTTCGGGATGGGGTGTAGAAATGCGGCCCCCCTCGTTGCCGGGAGGGCGCGTGCTCGGGCCTTGGCCGCTGCCGGGATGTCGTCCAGCAGGGTCTACCCCCAAGCGGTTCAAGCCCCGCCCGTTGCCGGGTCGAGGCCGCGCGGACCATACACGAAACCGCCGACCGCGCCAGCCCTCTCCTGCGCGGCCCCGCGCCGCTTTGTCCAAGGCCTCGACCCTGGCGCAGGATTTGCCGCCCGGGATACCCCGGTGCAGGAATCCCGGTACAGGGATCCTGGTGCCGGAATGCCAGCGCCCGAATCCCGGTGCCGGAATGGGAGCAAGCCCTTGCGCATCCTGCCCGCCGGCCCGGATCTCCGCGCGCTGATCGCCCGCAAGCCGGTCGCCCGGATCCTCGCCGAGCAGGCGGAGGCGGAGGGGCCGCCGCTCGCCCGCAACCTCTCGGCCTTCAGCCTCGTCTGTATCGGCGTCGGCGCCACGATCGGGGCCGGGATCTTCGTACTGACCGGCACCGCCGCCGCGCAATATGCCGGGCCGGCCTTGGTCCTGTCCTTCCTTCTCGGCGCCATCGCCTGCGCCTTCGTGGGCCTCTGCTACGCCGAGCTCGCCGCGATGATCCCGGTCCCGGGCTCGACCTACACCTACACCTACGCCACCCTCGGGCCGCTCTGCGCCTGGATCATCGGCTGGGACCTGGTGCTGGAATTCGCCATGGCGGCCGCCACCGTGGCGGTGGGCTGGTCGGGCTACGCGCAGAGCGTCCTGGCCGATCTCGGCCTCGCCCTGCCGGCCGCCCTGGCGGGGGCGCCGGGCGCGGGCGGCCTCGTGAACCTGCCGGCCGCCGGGATCGTGCTCGCCCTGACCGCCCTCCTGGTGCGGGACAACCGCGACGCCGCCCGGGCCAATGCCGCGCTGGTCGCCCTCAAGGTCGCGATCATCCTGGCCTTCGTGGGCGTCGGCGCCCTGCACCTGACGCCCGCCCTGTGGTCGCCGCTCGTGCCGCAGAATACCGGGACCTTCGGGTCCTTCGGCTGGAGCGGGGTGCTGCGGGGGGCGGGCGTGGTGTTCTTCGCCTTCATCGGCTTCGAGACCGTGGCGACGGCGGCGGGGGAGACCCGGACGCCGCAGCGCGACGCGCCCGTCGGCCTCCTCGGGTCCCTTCTCCTCACCACGATCCTGTACGTGGCCGTGGCCGCCGTGCTGACCGGGCTCGTGCCCTATCGCGACCTCGACGTGGCCGATCCCATCGCCAAGGCGATCGACGCCATCGGGCTCGGGACCTTCGCGATCGTGATCAAGCTCGGGGCGCTCATCGGGCTCACCACCTCGGCGCTCACCGCCCTCTACGGGCAGGCGCGGATCTTCTACGCCATGGCGCGGGACGGCTTCCTGCCCGACGCCTTCGCGCGGGTGCATCCCGTGACCCGCACGCCCGCCCTGAGCCAGGGCCTGATCGGGCTCGTGACGGCGCTCGTCGCCGCCTTCGTGCCCATCGATATCCTGGGCGAGCTCGTCAGCATCGGGACGCTGCTGGCCTTCATCCTGGTCTGCACCGCCGTGCTGGTGCTGCGCCGGACCGAGCCGGCCCGCCCGCGGCCCTTCCGGGTCCGGGCGGCGCCGGTCGTGGCCGGCCTCGGCATCCTGTCCTGCCTCGCCCTGATGGCGGGGCTGCCGGGGGATACCTGGATCCGCCTCGCCGTCTGGCTGGCGATCGGACTCGCGATCTACGCCGGCTACGGGCGCCGGCGCGCGGGCCTGAAGCGGGGCAGGGCCGCTCAGTACGAGCGGTTGCCGGCGCGGCCGCCGCCGTAGCGCCGGCGCAGGAACTGGATGACCTTGGGGAGCAGGAAGGCGATGAGGATCTTGCGCATGGGGGGAAGGCCGCTCGCTCTGTGAGGTTCGCGGGCCGAAGAACCCGCATCGTGCGGGAAGAATGCCGCGACGGCCCCCGCCGTTCCGCAAGCCCCCACGATGCCTCACGCCTGCGCCCTCAGAGATCGAGCGCGAGCGTCACCGGGACATGGTCGGACGGGCGCTCCCAGCCCCGCGCGTGGCGGGCGACCGAGACGCCCCGCACCGTGCCGGCGAGGTCGGGCGAGACCCAGGCATGGTCGAGGCGCCGGCCCTTGTTGGCGGCGGCCCAGTCGGGGGAGCGGTAGCTCCACCAGGTGTAGATCTTCTCGGGCTCAGGCGTCAGCAGGCGGGCGGCGTCGATCCAGCCGGCCTCGCCCCGCAGGGTCTCCAGCCGCTCGGTCTCGACGGGGGTGTGGCTCACCACGTCGAGGAGCTGCTTGTGCGACCAGACGTCGTGCTCCAGCGGCGCCACGTTGAGGTCGCCGACGAGGATCGCCGGCCCCGAGACCCGGCGCCCGCCCCAGGCGCGCAGGGCGTCGAGGAAGTCGATCTTGTGCGCGAATTTCGGGTTCAGGCCCACATCCGGCACGTCGCCCCCGGCCGGCACGTAGAAATCGTGCAGAACGAGGCCGGCGGCCTTGCCTGCCTCGGGCCCGAGCACCGCCGAGATGTGGCGCGCATCGGCCCGCTCGCAGAAGGCCATCACGTCGCGGCCGAGGAGCGGGTGGCGCGACAGGATCGCGACACCGTTATAGCCCTTCTGGCCCGCGAACACGACGTGCTCGTAGCCCGAGCCCCGGAGCGCCTTCAGCGGGAAGGCGTCGTCGGGGCATTTCGTCTCCTGCAGGCAAAGCACGTCCGGTTGCTCCTCGGCGAGGAAGCGCAGGACTTGGTCGATGCGAAGGCGCACCGAGTTGATGTTCCAGGTGGTGACGGTGAAGCGCAAGGGCGGGACTCGCGAGGGAGGAGCGATCCCTCGATAGCGGATTTTTCGGGCTTGGCGAGAGCTCGGCAGCAGCGTGGCGCGGGGCCCGAAGCGGGCCGGGCGGGTGCGGCGGCGCGTCTCGCCGGGGGCCGCCAGAACGGAAAAACCGTGCGCGCGGGCGGCGGAGGGGTTATGGCCCGGGGCCGACACCCGCAGAGGCCACTTCTTGCCGCATCCCCGTTCCGTGCTCTTCAACGTCTACTGGGCCGCCTGGACCTCGCTATTCCTGGCCCCCCTGGTGGTGTTCGCCGCCTCCGGCTCGCCGGCCCGGCCGATCCGGGCCGCGACGCGGCTCTGGGCGCGGGGCATCCTGTTCGGGCTGCGCCACCTCGTGGGGCTGACCTACGTGGAGGAGGGACGGGACCGCATCCCGCGCGAGCCCTGCCTCATCGTGGCCAACCACCAATCCGCCTGGGAGACCCTGGCCTTCCTGATCCTGGTGCCGGACGTCGCGATCGTGGCCAAGCGCGAGCTGATCGCGATCCCGGTGGTGGGCTGGTTCCTGCGCCGCTCGCCGATGATCATCATCGACCGGGCGAACGGCACCCAGGCGCTCCGCACCATGATCGACGAGAGCCGGGCGGCGGTGGCGGCGGGGCGCTCGGTGCTGATCTTCCCCGAGGGCACCCGGGGCACGATCGGCGATCCGGTCCAGTTCAAGCGCGGCGTCGAGTTGCTCTACGGCCGGCTCGGGCTGCGGGTGCTGCCGGTGGCGGTCAATTCCGGCCTGTACTGGCCGAGCGGATCGCGCACGCGGGCCGGCACCGTGGTGGTGAGCTATCTCGACGCCCTGGCGCCGGGCCTGCCCTCCGCCGATTTCCTGCGCGGCACCGAGGGCGCGATCGACCGCGAACTCGACCGCTGGCGCCCGGCCGAACTCGGCCTGCAGATGCCCTGACGGCCGAGGCGGGGGCCTCGGACGCCTAGGGGCGCTGCTGCATCTGCTGCTGCAGCGCCTTGTCCTCGGCGCGGCCGTAATTGATCACGAACTGCATCCCGTCGACGGCCTTGCCCTTCTGCAGGTTCGAGAGCTGCACAATGGTCTGGTAGCCCTGCGGATCGGTGATCCGCCACTGGCTCAGCGTCTTCATCTCGGCGTCGAAGAAGAGCTGGATCTTCGAGGTGCCGCCCAGGGTCGAGCGATCCTCGAGGGCGATGCGGATGCCGCCCGGATCATTCGCGACATCCGTCACCGAGAGGTCGCGGGCAAGGTCGATCTTCTCGCGCAGCAGGAATTTCAGCGGCGTCTGCGCGATGAAGTACAGGTCCTGCGTCGAGAGCCGGCGGTCGCGCACCGCCACCGAGGTGCCGTCGGCGACGACCTCGAGGGGCGAGGGCTGGTCGTAATCGAAGCGCAGGCGGCCAGGCTTGGCGAGCGTCAGCTTGCCGCCGATCCGGCGCCCGTCGGCGCCGATCTGGACGAAGTTGCCCGTGAGCGTCGTCATCCCGTTGAAATAGGCATTGGCCTGGGCGAGCACGGTCGCGGGGTCGGCATCCTCGGCGGCGATTGCGGCGTTGGGCGCGCCGACAGCGGCGACCTTCGCCTCGGCCGGCGCGGCCTTGTGCGCGGCGGCCTTGAGGCTCCCGGTCTTCTCGCTGCCCTTCTCCCCGGACTTGTCGGAGCTCCTGGCCTCCTTGGTCTCCTTGGCGGGCTTCGCGGCCGCCTTCTTGGGCGCGGCGGCCGGTGCGGGAGGCTTCGGGGCGGGCGCGGGTTCCGGCGCGGGCTCCTCCTTGCGGCCGAACAGGCCGTCGAGGAAGGACGAGACCTGCGCGGCGGCCGGGTCGGGCTGGAGGAGGCCGCCCGCGAGGACGAGCAGCGACGCGGCAAGCAGGCTCTGGCGGCGGCCGATCATCGTGGGCGTACTCCGGGAGCGGGAGGAAGGGCGGGAGGCTGCGTGCTTAGAGCCCCGCCCTGTGGCGAATATGCGACGCCGGCCCCGAGGGGCCGGCGCGAGGCTCAATCGTCGTCGTACATCATCCCGCCGGACATCATGGCGGAGGGCCCGCCCTCGACCAGGATCTCGCGCTTGCCGGCATGGTTGGCCGGGCCGACGATGCCCTCGATCTCCATGCGCTCCATGATCGAGGCGGCGCGGTTGTAGCCGATCTGGAGGCGGCGCTGGATGTAGCTCGTGGACGCTTTCTTGTCGCGCAGCACCACCTGGATGGCCTGCTCGTAGAGGTCGCCGCCGGCCTCGCCGCCGCCGCTCGCCACGAAGCTGCCGACGTCGAACACCGCGACCTCCGCCTCCTCGGGCTCCTCCTGGCGCTCGGCCCGCTCGGCGCGCTCCGCCTTCGAGCCCTTGGCGCCCTTCTCGGTCTCGCCGGACCCGTCATCGGCGGTGACGGCCTCGAGATAGGCCGGCCGGCCCTGGCGCTTCAGATGCGCCACCACGCTCTCCACCTCCGCATCCGAGCAGAACGGCCCGTGCACGCGCGTGGTCCGCCCGCCGCCGGCCATGAACAGCATGTCGCCCTGGCCGAGCAACTGCTCGGCGCCCATCTCGCCCAGAATCGTGCGCGAGTCGATCTTGCTCGTGACCTGGAAGGAGATTCGGGTCGGGAAGTTCGCCTTGATCGTGCCCGTGATCACGTCCACGGACGGGCGCTGCGTCGCCATGATCAGGTGGATGCCCGCCGCCCGCGCCATCTGCGCCAGCCGCTGGATCGCCCCCTCGATCTCCTTGCCCGCCACCATCATCAGGTCGGCCATCTCGTCGACCACGATCACGATGTAGGGGAGGGCGGACAGGTCCATGGCCTCCTGCTCGAACACGGCCTCGCCGGTCTCGCGGTTGAAGCCGGCCGGGACGGTGCGCAGGATCACCTCGCCCTTGGCGCGCGCCTCGGCCATGCGGGCATTGTAGCCGTCGATATTGCGCACGCCGATCTTGGACATCTTCTTGTAGCGCTCCTCCATCTCGCGCACCGCCCATTTGAGGGCGATCACCGCCTTCTTGGGGTCAATGACGACGGGGGAGAGCAGGTGCGGGATGCCGTCATAGACCGACAATTCCAGCATCTTCGGATCGACCATGATCAGGCGGCACTCCTCGGGCTTGAGCCGGTAGAGGAGCGACAGGATCATGGTGTTGATGGCCACCGACTTGCCGGAGCCCGTGGTGCCGGCAACGAGCAGGTGCGGCATGCGGGCGAGGTCCGCGATGATCGGCTCGCCGCCGATGTTCTTGCCCAGGCACAGCGCCAGCTTGTGCTTGCTGACCGAGAAGTCCGGCGAGGCCAGGAGCTCGCGCAGATACACGGTCTCGCGGGTCTCGTTCGGCAATTCGATGCCGATGACGTTGCGGCCGGGCACGACCGCCACGCGGGCCGAGACCGCCGACATCGAGCGGGCGATGTCGTCCGACAGGCCGATGACGCGGCTCGACTTGGTGCCGGGGGCGGGCTCGAGCTCGTAGAGGGTGACGACGGGCCCGGGGCGCACCGCCAGGATGTCGCCGCGCACGCCGAAATCCTGCACCGTCTGCTGGAGGTTCAGGGCGTTCTGCTCCAGCACGTCGGCATCGACCTCCTCGCCCTCGCTCGCTTCCGGCATCGCCAGAAGCTCCAGGGACGGGTGCTCGTAATCGTCGTTCTGGATGGTCGCGACCGCGAGGTGGCGCCCGGCCGGGATCAGGGTCGAGCGCGGCTCCGGCAGGATGGCGCGCGGGGCGATGAGAGGAATCGCCTGAGCGGGGAGGGGGGTTGGCTCGGCGGCAGCCTCGATCGGCTCCGGCGCGGCCTCGACGGGTTCCGAAGCCGGGGCCGGCTCCGAAGTCGCGACCGGCTCGGGAGCCGGAGCCTCGGGGGCCGCCTTGCCGCGCAGCAGGACCGGGCGCGGCGCGATCGGCAGCGCGGCGACCGGGACCGCGACTGGCCGGGCAAGCGTCGTGAGCGGAAGCGGAGCCGGACCCGGTGCGCCGGCCGGCGCGATCCCTTGCGCCTCGGACACGGGTGCCGGCGGCTCGATGCCGCGGATCGCCGCGCGGGCGGCCATGGCCGAGACCGGACGCGGGCGGGGCGCCGGGGCCGGCGCGGCGGCCGGCATGACCGCCTCGGGCCGCGCGGCGAAATCCGTGCCCGGACCGAAGACGAGCGAGAGGGCCGGGCGGATGGAGGCCGGCGCGGGGATCTCCTGCGCCTGCCCGTCGATCGTCACCGCGTGATCCTGCCCCTTGTCTTGTCCATTGTCCTGTCCATTGCCTTGCCCGTTATCCTGCCCGTGGGCGGGGCGGGGCAGGCGGGTCCCGTCGAAGCGCACGAGGCGGTCGAGCACGTAGACGGGGCCCGGCGGCAGGGCGCGCAGGAGCGAGATGTCGAGGGGAACCGAGACGAAGCGCTCCGACGACGCGTCGCTGTCGGGCGCCGCCGCGCGGTCGGCGGAAGGCTCGGCCGGCGTCTCGGCCCCGGTCTGGATCGCGGCCCAGGCCTCCATGGCGGACCAGTCCTGCCCCTCGAACCAGGGCTGCATGTCCGACCAATCGGGCACCTCGGACCAGTCGCGCTCAGGCGTGGCCTGCGGCGCTTGCACGGCAAGCGGCGCTTGCACGGCCTGCGGCGCAGAGGCGGCCAGCGACGCGGAGGCGGCCTCGGGAACATGCGCGGAGGCGTCGACGGCCGGGGGCCTGGCCGGGCGCCGGTCGGGGGTGCGGAAGAAGCGAACGCCCGGCGGCGGCACGAAGGGCTGGCGCCACAGGGGCACCGGCGGCTCGGCGGAGGCCGCCTCGGCCGCCTCCTGCGCGGCGCGCTCGGTCGCGGCGCGCTCGGCTTCGAGGGCGAGCGTCGCGGCCTGCGCCTCGGCCTGGGCCTGGGCGAGGGCGGCGCGCTCGGCATCGAGGGCCCGCTGGCGCCGCTCGTGCAGCACGGTGTCGGGGGTGCGGGTGTAGCGCACGGCCGGCCGCTCGGGCTCGGCGGCGTAGGCCGGCATGGCACCCGTCATGGCACCCGTCATGGCAGCCATCATGGGCGCCTCCAGGCCCGGCATCTCGGCCTCCGGCGTGATCGCGGCGGGGCGGCGGGGCGAGCGGATCAGGACGCCGGGGCTCGATGCGGCCACGTCGATGCGGCTCTGGGGACGCGCGGCGGGCGCCAGCATGTCGAGGCTCGCCCGGTCGTCGAAGACCTCGGCGGGCCAGAGCTGGGCGGGCCAGAGCTGGGCGGACCAGGCCTGCGCGGACGGCGCGGGCGCCGGCCAGGCCGAGCCCGTCGCTTCGCGCCGGGGCGGCTCGTAGCGCGGTTCGCCGGCGCCCTGCTGGCGGGCGCTCCGCAGCGGAGCCTCGTCGGAATCCTGCATCTCGTCAGGGCCGCGGCCGATCATGGCGTGGGGCGCCGTGAGCCAGCTCGGCGCCGGCCGCGTGCCCGCGATGGCGTAGCTCGGGCGGGGGGGCGCGCCGGCGAGGCGCCGCGTCAGGCTCGCCCGCAGGGACATCAGCCGGTGCGCCAGGGCACCGATCGACAGGCCGGAGCGGTCGCCGCCCCGGCCGGGGCGGGAGGGATCACGATGGGAATACGGAGGCCGTCCCGATGCGCGCATGGATTCTCAAGATGACTCGAACAAGGGTTCGCCCCAGACGGGGCGGCTCCCGGCCAGTTAGGCCGATCGTCGTTAACAGACGCTTGAAATCGGCCCCTCGGCCGGGTCCCGCACCGTCCCCGAACGGCACCCCGGACGTCACGCGGCGGCCTCGCGGAAGCGTGGCCCGGCGGAGTATGGAGCGCTGCCGCGCGGGCGGCCCCCTGGAGAGAGGCGCCCGATCGCTCTAGGATGGAGGGTCGGTTCCTCGCTCGGATTCTCCTCACGTTGGCTTCATCTCCCTCGCAGTCCGATTTTCGCTCCCTCTACCGGCACGGCTTCGCCCGGGTCGCGGCCTGCATGGGCCGCAGCCACCCGGCGGAGCCGGAGCGCAACGCGGAGGAGACCCTGGACCTCGCCCGGGAATGCCACGCCCACGGCGCGGTGCTGGCGGTGTTCCCGGAGCTGAACCTCTCGGCCTACGCGATCGAGGACCTGTTCCTCCAGGACACCCTGCTGGACGCCGTCGAGGCCGCCGCCGGCACGGTGGTGGGCGCCTCGGGGACCCTGCGCCCCCTCCTCGTGGTCGGGGCGCCGCTGCGCTGGCGCAACCGGATCTACAATTGCGCCCTGGCGATCCAGGGCGGGCGCCTGCTCGGCGTGGTGCCCAAGAGCTACCTGCCGAATTACCGGGAATTCTACGAGAAGCGCCACTTCGCCCCCGGCGCCGGAATCACCGGCGAGACGATCCGGGTCGCCGGCCACGCGGTGCCCTTCGGGACCGACCTCCTGTTCGAGGCCGCCGACCTCCCGGGCCTCACGGTCGGCATCGAGATCTGCGAGGACCTCTGGGTGCCGGAGGGCCCCGGGATGCGGGCGGCGCTGGCGGGCGCCAGCGTGCTCGTCAACCCGTCGGGCAGCCCGATCACGGTGGGGCGGGCGGATGCGCGCGCCCTCCTGACCCGGGCCGCCGCCATGCGGGGCCTCTGCGCCTACGTGTACGCGGCCGCCGGCCTCGGCGAATCCACCACCGATCTGTCCTGGGACGGGCAGACCAGCATCGACGAGCTCGGCGTGCGCCTCGCCGAGGGCGAGCGCTTCGCGGCCGGCCCCGTCGCGACGCTCGCCGATATCGACCTCGACCGGATCCGCCAGGACCGGCTCCAGGCCGGCAGCTTCGACGACAATGCCCGCACGCGCGCGGGCGATTACCGGCGCATCGCCTTCCGGGCCGAGCCGCCGGCCGAGGATCTCGGCCTGCTGCGCCGGGTCGAGCGCTTCCCCTTCGTGCCGGCCGACCCCGCGCGCCTGGCGCAGGATTGCTACGAATCCTACAACATCCAGGTCGCGGGCCTCGCCAAGCGGCTCGAGAGCACCGGCACCCGCAAGGTCGTCATCGGCGTCTCGGGCGGCCTCGATTCGACGCACGCCCTCATCGTGGTCGCCAAGGCGCTGGACCGCCTCGGCCTGCCCCGCGCGAACATCCTGGCCTACACCCTGCCGGGCTTCGCGACCTCGGACGCGACCAAGTCCAACGCCCACGCGCTGATGCGCAGCCTCGGCTGTAGCGCGCAGGAGATCGACATCCGCCCGGCGGCCAAGCAGATGCTCGCCGATATGGGCCACCCGTTCGGGCGGGGCGAGGCGGTCTACGACGTCACCTTCGAGAACGTGCAGGCGGGCCTGCGCACCGATTACCTGTTCCGCCTCGCCAACCAGAACGCCGCGATCGTGATCGGCACCGGCGACCTCTCGGAGTTGGCGCTCGGGTGGTGCACCTACGGGGTCGGCGACCAGATGAGCCATTACGGCGTCAATGCCGGCGTGCCCAAGACCCTGATCCAGCACCTGATCCGCTGGGTGATGGGGACCGGCCAGTTCGACGCGGAGGTCGGGCGCACCCTGCAGGCGGTCCTCGACACCGAGATCTCGCCCGAGCTCGTCCCGGCGGAGGCCGATGCCGGCCCCCAGAGCACCGAGGCCAAGATCGGCCCCTACGCGCTGCAGGATTTCACCCTGTTCTACACGCTGCGCTACGGGTTCCGGCCCTCGAAGATCGCCTTCCTGGCCCTGCATGCCTGGAGCGATGCCCGGCACGGCGTCTGGCCGCCGGATTTCCCGGAGGCGAAGCGGCGGGCCTACGACCTGACCGAGATCCGGCACTGGCTCGGGGTCTTCGTCGCGCGCTTCTTCGGCTTCAGCCAGTTCAAGCGCTCGGCCCTCCCGAACGGCCCGAAGGTCTCGGCCGGCGGCGCGCTCTCCCCGCGCGGCGACTGGCGCGCGCCCTCCGATGCCAGCGCGCGCACCTGGCTCGCGGAACTCGAGCGCAACGTCCCCGAAACCTGATCGACACAAACGTGACGGAATGTGCGACTATGCCGTGGCCTCGCGCATGACCTCCTGGCCGAGTCGCGGCTCGCGGGGATGATCGTGCCGTGACAGGACCTCGGGACCGCGACGCTCACCGCCGCGGGGACCGGGCAGCCCAGCGGAGGTGCACCGATGCGGAGCTACAACCTGTTTCGCCTGAAGAGCGTGGACGGCCTCTGCTGCGCGGTGCCCGAGGCCTGCGCCGTGCCGGCCTTCCTGGGCGGCGGCCGCTGGACCTTCGGGGGCAAGCTCGACCGCGATGGCGGCGCCCCCCTCGATTTCGACGACCGGGCGGCCGATACCGCGATCCGCTTCAACGGCTTCTACCTGTTCCAGACCGTGGACCGGCGCTTCACCTGCGCCTGAGGCGGCGCGAGTCGCGCATTCCGGCGAGCATTCCTTAAGGGCTGCCATGCGAGGGTCCGGCACGTCCGGGAACTTGAGGGCCGACCGATGTCGGAACATCGCAAAGAGACGCGCCAGAGGGTCTTCCTCAAGGGCCGCATCAACTTCAACCACGGCGCATCGAGCATGGATTGCCTCGTGCGCGACCTCTCCGCCTCCGGCGCGCGGCTTGCCCTGAGCGAGACCACGACGCTCCCGGAGGTGTTCGAGCTCTACATCCCGCAGAAGGACCGGACCTACCGGTCGGTTCTGCGCTGGCGCCGGGAGGACGGCGTCGGCATCACCTTCTCGGAGACCGCCACGGCGGCCGAGGCCGCCCCCGCCGCGCCGTCGGGCCCGCCGCCGGCGCCCGCCCTCGACGCCTCGATGGAGGTCCTCCTGCGCCGCATCGGCGAACTCGAGGGCGAGAACGCCGCCCTGCGCCGGGTCCTCGCCACCATGGTGCAGCCCGCGAGCTCCGCCAGCGTCGCCTGATCAGGCGCCGAGCGCCGCCCGGATGCGGTCGGCATGGCCCGCGAGCAGCGCCGGGTCGGCCATGCCGCCCTCGTGGCGCCTCAGGGGCACGCCCTCGTGGCGGGGCACGATATGGACGTGCAGGTGGAACACCGTCTGCCCGCCCGCCGGCTCGTTGTACTGGAACACCGTCAGCCCATCCGCCGCGAAGGCCGCCTTCACGGCCCGGGCGACGCGCTGCACCGTGGCCGCCAGGGCCGCGAGCGAGGCCGGCTCGGCATCGAGGAGGCCGCGCGCCGGCGCCTTGGGGATCACCAGCGTGTGGCCTTCGCCCTGGGGCATCACGTCCATGAAGGCGAGGGTCTCGGCATCCTCGTAGACTGTGTGGGCCGGGATCTCGCCGCGCAGGATCTTGGCAAAGATGTTGTTCGGGTCGTAGGCGGGCATCGTCGGCTCGGCAGGTGCGCTCATGGCGGCTCCGTCGGCGAAAAAATCGTCGGCAGGGATCGGGGCCGCACGATGCACCGCGGCGCCGGGCGCGTCCACGGGCGCGCGGCCGGGTTTTCCCGCCGATCGGGTTCTCCCGCCGAACGGGTTCTCCCGCCGAACGGGTTTTCCCGCCGAACCGCGACCCCGCTCCGCGCGTTGAGGCTGGATTCCCACACAGTAAGGCTTGCCCGAGAGAGCAAGGCTTGACGGAACCCGGGGGCTCGGAGGCGTTCCGGGCCCGCGGCATTTCCGCTCCAGGAGACGGTCGGCATGGCCCATGAGAGCAACAGCGCCATCTTCACGGCGGCCGGCGCCAACCTCGCCATCGCGGCGGCGAAGTTTGTCGGCGCCTTCCTGACCGGAAGCTCGGCCATGCTCGCCGAGGGCACCCATTCCCTGGTCGACACCGCCAACCAGATCCTGCTCCTCGTCGGGCTGAAGCGGGCGAAGAAGCCGGCCGATGCCCGCCACCCCTTCGGCTACGGCCGCGAGCTCTACTTCTACGCCTTCATCGTCGCGCTGTTCATCTTCCTCGGCGGCGGCGCCTTCGCGATCTACGAGGGCATCCACAAGATCCAGCACCCGGAGCCGGTCTCGGACGCGGTGATCCTCGGCCACCACCTCTCGGGCTTCTGGGTGAACCTCGCGATCCTCGGCTTCGCCGTCGCGGCGGAGGGCTATTCCTGCTTCGTCGCCCTGCGGTCGTTCTGGGCCGAGAAGGGCAGCCGCCCGCCGATCACGGCGATCCGCCGCAGCAAGGACCCGGCCCTGTTCACGGTGCTGATCGAGGACGTGGCCGCGCTGATCGGCCTCGTGATCGCCATCGCGGGCGTGGTCCTGGCCGAGATCCTCGACATGCCGGTCCTCGACGGCTGGTCCTCGATCGGAATCGGCCTTGTCCTCGTCGGGATGGCGCTCTTCCTGATGATCGAGACGCACGGCCTCCTGATCGGGGAGGCGGCCGACCCCGAGATCGTGGCGGCGATCCGGGAGTTGGTTCGGGGGGAGCCCGGCGTCGACCACGTCAACGAGGTGCTGACCCAGCATCTCGGACCCGACGACATCCTGGTCAATCTCAGCCTCGACATGGCCGACGACCTCAGCGCCGGCGAGGTCGAGCGGAGCGTGGCCCGCCTCGAACAGGCCCTCAGGGCGCGCAGCCCCAAAGTCCGGCGCGTCTTCATCGAGATCCAGGCGCAGGAGCGCGCGGCCCGGGCGCCCGCACTCGCGGCGAGCGCCTGAGCACTCGCAGCGAGCGCCTGAGGCCCCGCGTCAAATCCCCTCGCCGTAGACCCCGTCGCGCTCGGCGAGCGCTCCCGCGATCGCCGCCTCGAGGGCGGCGGGCTTCGTCTGCGGCGCGTAGCGGCCGATGATCCGGCCATCCCGCCCGATCAGGAACTTCGTGAAGTTCCACTTGATGGCCTCGGTGCCGAGCAAGCCCCGCTTCTCGGCCTTGAGATGGACGAAGAGCGGGTCGGCTCCCGCCCCGTTCACGTCGATCTTGGCGAGGACCGGGAAGCTGACATCGTAGGTGAGGTTGCAGAAGCGGGCGATCTCGGCGGCGTCGCCCGGCTCCTGCGCCCCGAACTGGTTGCACGGGAAGGCCAGAACCACGAGCCCCGCCGCCCTGTGCGCGCGCCAGAGCGCCTCCAGCCCCTCGTATTGCGGAGTGAAGCCGCATTTCGAGGCCGTGTTGACGATGAGCACCACCTTGCCCCGGTACTGCGCCAGGGGATGGGGCGTGCCGTCGGGGCCGTCCGGGGTGAAATCGTGGATCGTCGTCATGGCCGCGTCCTGCATGGCCGCATTCTGCCGCGGCACGGCCGCGGGGTCGCGCGAAAAATCACGCGGCCCCACAAAGCGGGATCGCCCGCTCAGGCGACGGTGCGGCGCTCGACGAGGCGCGCCAGGTAGGCGCTGCCGAGCGGGATCAGGCTGTCGTCGAAATTGTAGGAGGCGTTGTGAAGCCCCGGTCCCGGGATGCCGCCGAGCCAGGCATAGGCGCCGGGCACCGCCATCACCATGTCGGCGAAATCCTCGCTGCCCATGCGCGGCGTGCAATCGGCCTCGACATTGTCGCTCCCGAATAGCTCGGTCGCGATCTCGGCCGCCGCCGCCGCCTGCTCGGCGCTGTTCTCGAGGACCGAGAACACGTCCTGGATCTCGACCTCGATCTCGGCGCCGTAGGCCGCCGCGTAGCCCTTGGCGAGCGCGCGGATGCGCTCGGAGGCGAGGCTGCGGATCGCTGCGTCGAAGGTCCGGATGGTCCCGGCGAGATGGGCCGATTCGGGAATCACGTTGTAGGCCGCCCCCGCATGGAACTGCGTGATCGAGACGACGCAGGATTTCAGCGGGTCGGCGTTGCGCGCCACGATCGACTGCATCGCCTGCGCCAGGGCGGTGCCGACCACGATCGGGTCGATGCCCCGCTGCGGCTCGGCCGCGTGCGCGCCGCGGCCGATGATGCGGATGTCGAAGAAATCGGCCGCCGCCATGATCGGGCCGGGGCGCGTCCTGAGCCGCCCGTGCGGCCCGTTCGGCGAATTGTGCAGCCCGTAGATCTCGTCGACCGGGAATTTCTGGAAGAGCCCGTCCTTGATCATGGCGCGGGCGCCGCCGAGGCCTTCCTCGGCCGGCTGGAACACGAACACGGCGGTGCCGTCGAAGTCGCGGGTCTCGGCGAGGTAGCGGGCGGCGCCGACCAGCATCGTGGTGTGCCCGTCATGGCCGCAGGCGTGCATCTTGCCCGGCACCGTCGAGCGGTAGGGCAGGTTCGTCGCCTCCTCGATCGGCAGGGCATCCATCTCGGCCCGGAGCCCGATGCGGCGGCCATTCTCCGTGCGCCCCTTCAGGATGCCGACGACGCCGGTGCCACCGAGGCCCCGATGCACCTCGATGCCGTAGCCCTGGAGCAGGTCGGCGACGAGGCCCGCGGTCCGCACCTCCTCGAAGCCGAGCTCGGGATGCGCGTGGATGTCGTGGCGGAGCGCCGTCAGTTCGTCGGCGTAGGTCTTGATGCGGTCGAGCGGACTCATGCTTACGCGTCTCTCTCGGTGTGAGGGGTGTCGCGCCGGAACGGCGTCAGGGTGTCGAGCACGCTCGCGGCGTCCTGCACGTGGGCGCGCTCGCGCTTGAGGTAGTCCGCCACCGCCCGGCGCAGGTCCGGGTCGGCGATGTCGTGGGCCGAGTGCATCAGCACCGGCCGGTAGCCGCGGGCGAGCTTGTGCTCGCCCTGCGCCCCCGCCTCCACCCGCCTGAGGCCGCGCCGGATCGCGAAATCGATCGCCTGATAATAGCAGACCTCGAAATGCAGGAAGGGATGATCCTCGATGCAGCCCCAGTTGCGGCCGTAGAGGGCGGCGTCGCCGATGAGGTTGAAGGCCCCGGCGATCGGCCGCCCCGCCCGGGAGGCCATCACCAGAAGCACGCGCCGGGCCATCCGCTCGGACAGGAGGGAGAAGAAGCGCCGGTTGAGATAGGGCCGCCCCCATTTGCGGGCCCCCGTATCGGTGTAGAACGCGTAGAACGCGTCCCAATGCGCCTCGGTCAGGTCCGGGCCCGTGAGCGTCTCGATGGTGATGCCGTCGGCGAGCGCGTCGCGCCGCTCGCGCCGGATCGCCTTGCGCTTGCGGGAGGCGAGGGCGCCGAGGAAATCCTCGAAGCTCGCGTAGCCGTCATTCTCCCAGTGGAATTGCTGGTCCGTGCGCTGCAGGAAGCCCAAGGCTCCGGCCTGCGCCCATTCCCGCTCGCGCATGAAGGTGACGTGGATCGAGGAGGCCTCGGTCTCGGCCCGAAGCGCCCGCAGGCCCGCGACGATCCCGGCCACCGCCGCGTCCGGGTCCTCCCCCGGCGCGATCAGCAAGCGCGGCCCGGTGACGGGGGTGAAGGGCACGCTGACCTGGAGCTTCGGGTAGTAGCTGCCGCCGGCGCGCTCGTAGGCATCGGCCCAGCCGTGATCGAAGACGTACTCGCCCTGGGAATGGGTCTTCAGGTAGCAGGGCGCGACCCCGATCAATTGCTCGCCCCGTTCCACCGCGACGTGCAGGGGCAACCAGCCGGTCCGGCGCGAGACGCAGCCCGACTCCTCGAGGGCCGACAGGAAGGCGTGCGAGACGAAGGGGTTGTGGGTCTCGTCCCCGGCCCCGAGGGTCTCGGGCGAGGTGGCGCAGGCATCCCACGCGGCGGCCCCGATCTGCGTGAGATCCGTGACCGCACGGACCCGAAGTTCCGTCGCGGCCTCGGCCGCCCTGCCGCGTTCTTCCATGCCGGCCAATCTAGTCATGCGCCGGGGACCGGCAAGCCGGAGCCCGGCGCGCCGCCGTCGCAGGCGAGCGCCTACCCGGGGACCGGCGCTGCTTCTTCATTGTGTTCTTCGTATCATTGATTGATACTAAGGACGATCCGCAGGGAAGCCGCATGATCCAGAGCTTCGCGGATCGCACGACCGAGGCCGTCCATCAGGGGCGGCGGCCGAGAGGATTTCCCGCGAACATCTTCCAGGCTGCCCGCCGCAAGCTCGTCTATCTCGATCGCGCGCGCGATCTCGGCGATCTCCGGGCGCCTCCGGGCAACCGGCTGCATCCCCTGCTTCACGATCGGGCAGGCCAGCACGCGATCTGGATCAACGATCAATACCGGATCTGCTTCCGCTGGACCGAGGCCGGACCGGCGGAGGTCGAAATCGTGGATGATCACTGACGGAGAATCCGGATGGACGAGGCTTCCGACACCGGTGCCGCGCTGGACATCGTCGAGACCCTTCCGCCCCTCCACCCCGGCGAGGTGTTGCGGGAAGAGTTCCTGACGCCGTTGGGCCTGAGCGCCTACGCGGTCGCCAAGGCCTGCGGCGTACCGCGCACGCGCATCGAGCGCATCATCCGCGAAGAGATCGGCATCACCGCCGACACGGCCCTCCGGCTCGGTCGCTATCTCGGAACCTCGGCCGAGCTGTGGCTGAGCCTTCAGGCGCAGTACGACCTGCGTATCGCGGAGGCCGAAGTCGGCGATGCGCTCGCTCGGATCACCCCGATGCCGCGCGCGGCCGCCTGATCAGGGCCGGAACCCCTCGAACACCATCTGGTCGGCGTGGCGCGCGGCCCTGTCCCGCTGGTCCTCGTTGCGCACCGTCCAGGTCATCACGGGCAGGCCGCCGAGGAGCCGGCAGAGATGCGTCGCCGCGCAGGGCAGGTCGTCGACCCGCCATGACAGGAAATCGGGCCGGGTCTCGCCGAGATGCAGGAGGTCCGAGAGGGCGCGGCGCGTCGTCGGGGCCATCATGGCGTAGGCGGGATCGTCCTGCGTGGTCTCGGCCACGATGCCGCGCGGGATGCCCGGCGCGAGCGCCCGCAGGGCCACGACGATGCCGGGATCGAAGGATTTCAGCGCCACCGGCCCGTCCTGCGCGGAGACGACCTCGACGACCCGCCGGGTCAGCGCGAGGTCGCCGGAATACAGGGACTTGATCTCGATGATCACGGGCACGCGCCCGCCGATCTTCGCGAGGAAGCGCCCGAGGGTCGGGATGCACTCGGCCGTCCCGGCGACCGCCAGGGTCTCGAGGTCGGCGGCCCTGCGGGACGCGACCGCCTCGGACGCCGTCGTCAGGCGCCCGAGCGCGGCGTCGTGGAACACCATCGCGTCGCCGTCGAGGCTCGGCTGCACGTCGCACTCGATGGCATAGCCGCCCGCCACCGCCGCCAGCGCCGCCGCGACCGTGTTCTCGGGCAGGCCGGCCGCGCGGTCATGCAGGCCCCGATGCGCGATCGGGCGCGCGGTGAGCCAGTCCGGAGCGTTCGGCCCCGGCGCGGCGGGCGGCAAGCCCACTACTTCACCTCGAACATCGCCTCGACCTCGACGGCCGCGTCGAGGGGAAGCTCGGCGACACCCACCGTGGAGCGCGCGTGCCGGCCGCGGTCGCCGAGGAGCTCGACCATGAGGTCGGAGGCGCCGTTCATGATGCCGGCGAGCCCGGCGAAGCTCGGCACCGCGTTGATGAAGCCGCCCAGGCGAACGCATTGCACGACGCCGTGGTCGAGGTCGCCCACCGCCGCGTCGAGCTGCGCCAGCACGTTGAGGGCGCAGAGCCGGGCCGCCGCGATGCCGTCCTCGGCCGAGACCTCGGCGCCGAGCTTGCCCGTATGGGCCGGGCTGAGCATGCCGTCCGGCCCGAAGCAGATCTGGCCGGAGATCACCACGAGGTTGCCGGTGCGCAGGAAGGGCACGTAGTTCGCGACCGGCGCCGCCGCCCTCGGCAATGTCAGACCCAGCTGCTCCAGACGTTCCTTGACGGTGCTCATGATGGTGCTCCCGAAGCGCATCCGGCGCCGCCCTCGCGGGCGCCGCGCCGGGCTGTCCTGCACAGGCATGGGGGCTGCGGCAAGACCCGGCGCGCGCCTTGCGGAAATCAGCCCACGAAAATCCCGCAGGATACATCCATGTCCGGGCTGCGCCGCCGCCCTGTGATTGACAGATGGGGCTCGATTCATAGTAATCGCGCGCGTGCCGCCCGCTTGACGAGGCGGCACTTTCATTTGGAGCGGGCGCGATGCCCGCCGGGCCGGCCCCCGGACCCGAGAGGCCAGACACGGAGACGGAATCGTGACATCCGCCCTTCTGCCGACCTACGCCCGTGCCCCCATCGCTTTCGAGCGTGGCGAAGGGGCCTGGCTCGTCGCGCGCGGGGGCGAGCGCTATCTCGATTTCGGCGCCGGCATCGCGGTGAACGCCCTCGGCCACGCCCATCCGCACCTCGTCGCGGCGCTGACCGAGCAGGCGGGCAAGCTCTGGCACACCTCGAACCTGTTCGAGATCCCCGATGGCGAGCGGCTCGGCCAGCGCCTCGTCGACGCCACCTTCGCGGACGTCGTCTTCTTCACCAATTCCGGTGCGGAAGCGAACGAAGCGGCGATCAAGATGGCGCGCAAGTACCATGCGGCCGAGGGCCATCCGGAGCGCTACCGGATCATCACCTTCGAGGGCGCCTTCCACGGGCGGACGCTCGCCACCATCGCGGCGGGGGGCCAGCAGAAATACATCGAGGGCTTCGGCCCCAAGGTCGACGGCTTCGATCAGGTCCCGACCGGCGATTTCGAGGCGCTTGAGGCCGCGATCGGCCCGGAGACCGCGGCCCTGATGATCGAGCCGATCCAGGGGGAGGGGGGCGTGCGGGTGATCCCGCATGCCGACCTGCGCCGCCTGCGCGCGCTCTGCGACGCGCGCGGCCTCCTCCTCATCATGGACGAGGTGCAGACCGGCGTCGGGCGCACCGGCCGGCTCTTCGCGCATGAATGGTCGGGGATCGCCCCCGACATCATGAGCGCCGCCAAGGGCATCGGCGGCGGCTTCCCGCTGGGCGTCTGCCTCGCGACCCGCGCGGCCGCCCGCGGCATGACGGCCGGCACCCACGGCACCACCTTCGGGGGCAACCCGCTCGCCATGGCGGTCGGCAACGCCGTGCTCGACGTGGTGCTGGCCGACGGCTTCCTGGACCATGTCCAGCAGGTCGGCCTCGTTCTCAAGCAGAAGCTCGCCGGCCTCAAGGACCGGCACCCGCAGGTCTTCTCGGAGATTCGCGGGGAGGGCCTGATGCTGGGCCTCAAGCTCGGGGTCCTCAACACCGACTTCGCGGCCGCCGCCCGGAGCGAACACCTTCTCGTGATTCCGGCCGGCGACAACGTGGTCCGGCTCCTGCCTCCGCTCATCGTCACGGAGGCCGATGTCGCCGCCGCCGTCGAGCGCCTGGAGGCCACGGCCTCCGCCCTCGCGACCTCCCAGCGCGGTGCGGCCGAGTAAGAGCGCCGCCCCGGATCACCTGTTCTCGAAGATCGATCGTCATGACTGCCCAGAGCAACGGGACTGCCCAGGTCCCCGGCCAGCACGGCCCCCGCCACTTCCTCGACCTCAAGGATTTCTCCGGAGCGCAGCTGCGCGCCATGCTGGATGCCTCGGCGTCCATGAAGGGGCGCCGCCGCAAGGGCGAGCCCCCGGCGGAGCGCCCGCTCGCCGGCAAGAATCTCGCGATGGTGTTCGACCGGCCCTCGACCCGCACCCGCGTCTCCTTCGACGTCGCCATGCGCGAGCTCGGCGGCGAGACCCTGATGCTGACGGGCAGCGAGATGCAGCTCGGGCGCGGCGAGACCGTGGGTGACACCGCCCGCGTGCTCTCGCGCTTCGTCGACGCGATCATGATCCGCATCCTCGACCACGACCTGATGCTGGAGCTCGCCGAATACGCCACCGTGCCGGTGATCAACGCCCTCACCAAGGTCTCGCATCCCTGCCAGATCATGGCCGACATCCTCACTTTCGAGGAGCATCGCGGGCCGATCCGGGGCCGCAGGGTGGCCTGGTCGGGGGATGCCAACAACGTCCTGGCGAGCTGGGTGCACGCCGCCGCGCGCCTCGGCTTCACCCTCAACATCGCGGCGCCGCCCGAGCTCTCGGCGCCGGCCGGGCTCCTCGCCTGGGCGAAGGCGGAGGGGGCCGACGTCAACGTCACCACCGACCCGTTCGCGGCGGTGGACGGGGCCGAGGCGGTCGTCACCGATTGCTGGGTCTCGATGGGGGACGACGACGACCATCACCGCCACAACCTGCTCAGCCCCTACCAGGTGAATGCCAAGCTGATGGCGGCCGCCGCCAAGGACGCGGTCTTCATGCATTGCCTGCCGGCCCACCGGGACGAGGAGGTCACGGCCGAGGTCATCGACGGGCCGCAATCGGTGGTCTTCGACGAGGCCGAGAACCGGCTCCACGCCCAGAAGGGCATCCTGGCCTGGTGCTTCGGGGCGAACGGGCTCTGAGCCCCGAACGCCTCGCGGCGGCGCGGCAGACTTCCTATATGAGGGTCGGCGGGCGCCACCGCCTCTCCCCCCGGCTTCGACCCCCGCCCCGCGGCGCGGGTTCCCTCTCCTGCGCAGGATCCGTCGATTTCCGCGCGGGAGACGGCGGCCCCGATCCGGCCGCGTCGCGATCCGTGACGCCCGAAACCTTCGTGGGATCGAAGCTCTGGCGGGATGGAAGCGGCGCGCCCGCACCAGTCAGACCCGAACGAGCGGAGAGGCCATGACCTCCGGAACCGAGATGTCCCCCACCCCCGCCGATGGCCGCGAAGGCCTCGACGATGCCGTGCTGCCCTTCGCGGTCGAGGCCCTCGACGTGCGCGGCCGCATCGTGCGGCTGGGGCCCTCGATCGACACCATCCTGCGCCGCCACGGCTATCCCGACCCGGTGGCGCGCCTTCTCGGCGAGGCCGCGGCCCTGACGGTGCTGCTCGGCTCCTCGCTGAAATTCGAGGGACGCTTCCAGCTTCAAACCAAGACCGACGGCCCGGTCGCCATGATCGTGGTCGATTTCGAGGCGCCGGACCGCGTGCGGGCCACCGCCCGCTTCGACGCCGCGCGCGTGGCTTCCCTCGGAACCGGGCCGGTCCGGACAGCCGATCTCGTCGGCCAGGGCCATCTCGCCATGACGATCGACCAGGGCTCGGCGGCGAGCCGCTACCAGGGCGTCGTGGCGCTCGAGGGCCAGAGCTTCGAGGAGGCGGCCCACCAGTATTTCCGCCAATCCGAGCAGATCCCGACCCGGGTCCGCCTCGCGGTGGCGGAGGAATTCGAGAACGGCGCGGCCCATTACCGGGCGGGCGGCCTGCTGATGCAGTTCCTGCCCCAATCCATCGACCGGGCGCGGCTCGCGGACCTGCCGCCCGGCGACATCCCGGAGGGCCACGCCCATCTCGACGCCACGGGCGCGCCCGAGGACGACGCCTGGGTCGAGGCCCGCTCCCTCGTCGGCACGGTCGAGGATCACGAGCTCGTCGACCCGGCGGTCTCCTCGGAGCGCCTGCTCTATCGCCTGTTCCACGAGCGCGGCGTGCGGGTCTTCGAGGCGCAAGGGGTGGCGGAGCAGTGCCGCTGCTCGCCCGAGCGCGTGATGGGCATGATCCGCTCCTTCTCGGCGCAGGAACGCCGCGACCTGGTGGCGGATGACGGGCGCATCGGCGTCACCTGCGAGTTCTGCTCGCGCCGCTACGATCTCGATCCGGCCGAGGTCGAGGCGGAGCTCGACGGCACCAAGCACTGAGGCGCCCGACAACCGGGCAACTCAAGACCTGGGCCGGCCCAAGCGCGGGCCGGTCCAGCTTATGGCCAAGTTCAGGCCCGGATGACCGAGCTTGGCCGCAATCTTCGTGCCGCGACAATCCGACAACTTTCGATTGAACCCTTTCGAGACCCTTGGCGTTTCGAAGCCTTCGAAGGTATCGGAGGATACGTCATGAAGAAATACGCGATCGGTCTGGCGGCCCTGCTGTTCAGCACTTCGGTCTTTGCCCAGAATGCCGGCGGCCTGAACCGGGATTCGGCCGGCGGTGCCGGCGGCGCCAAGGCGGGTCTGTCCGGCGAGCGGGCCGGCGGCGCGGGTGCCCGCGGGTCCGAGGCGGGTGCGCCCTCGAGCGCCCAGCGCGAGGCCGGCACGCAGCGCGAGGCTGCAGGCCAGCGGGACGGCGCAGATCGCGGCGCGCAGGCCCGTGGCGGCGACCATCGCGGCGCCGAGCGCCAAGATGGTGCACGCCAGGACGGTGCGCGCCAGGATGGGATGCGTCAGGACGGCGCGAGCCGGGCCGAGCGCGGTGGGCGCGACGGTGGCCACGCGGCGCGGGCCGAGCGCGGCGACATCCGCGAGGGCCGGGCGACGCGGGTCGATGTGAGCCGCCGCACCGACATTCGCCATGAGCACGTCGCCGGCGAGCATCGCCGCGAAGGCCGCTTCGTGTTCATCGGCGGGCGTCGGGTCGTCTACGGCTCGCCGGAATACCGCCGCCTCGTCACCGTCGAGCACCGCTCCGGCGGCCCGCGCCGCTACGTGGTCATCCGGGGCCAGCGCGTGATCTACGGCTCCCCCGAATATCGGCGCCTCGTCAGCATCCGCGAGGGCGGCACCCGCTACGTCACCATCCGGGGCCAGCGCGTGGTCTACGGCTCTCCCGAATATCGGCGCCTGAGCGTTTCGACGAGCACGCGTCGCGGCGGCACGGTCGAGGCGAATGTCAGCGAGCGCAACCGCACGAGCGTCTCGCGCCGGGAGGATCGCAGCGTTGAGCGGGACAACCGCAACGGGCAGGGCTTCCGCAACGAGGCCGAGCGCGGCGGTCGGGACGGGGTGCGCAACGCTAATTCCCGCACCACGGACCCGCGCAACGACGCCATGCAGCAGGGTGAGCGCGGCGCCGGCCAGGGCGGCATCCGCAACGCCTCCGAGCGCGCCGGCGCCGACCGCTCCGGGCGCGGCACCACGACGGGCAGCACCCTGGGCAGCCAGCAGGGCGGCGAGCGCGGCGGCATGAATGCGGGCAGCCGCACGGGCGGCGGTGGCGAGCGCGGCGGCGCGGCCGGCGGCCGCTGAGCCGGAACCCTTGAGGAGGGGCCGGCGCGCCGGCCCCTCGTCCTGCGGCGATCGAACAGGAGTGTTCGGCCCCGCCCTCAGGTCTTCAGGACCGGCTCCGCGATGTCGCCGCCGCCCCGGCGGGCGAGGTAATCGGGCTGGAACAGGCACATCCGCACAGCGTCGCGGTACTTGCCGTTGACGAAGAACTCGTCGCGCAGGACGCCCTCGGGCTGGAAGCCGCAGCGCTCGTAGATGCGGACCGCGCGCGCATTGTCCTTGTCCACGTGCAGGTAGAGCTTGTGGATGTTGAGCACGCTGAAGGCGTAGTCGATGGCGATGCGGGTGGCCTGTCCGGCAAAGCCCCGCCCCTGGAAGGCCGGGTGGAGCGCGATCTGGAATTCGCAGCGCCGGTGCAGGTGATTGATCTCCACGAGCTCGACCATGCCGGCGGACTCGTTGGACTCGGTGGCGACGATGAAGCGGCGCTCGGTCTGATTGTGGATGTTGCGCTCGTAGAGCTGCGCCAGCTCGGCGAAGGATTCGTAGGCCTCCTCGAACCAGTATCGCATGATGCTGTCGTTGTTGTTGAGCTGGTGCACGAAGAGCAGGTCCTCGCGCTCCAGGGGCCGCAGCTTGACCCGCCCGGGATCGGTTCGCCCGCTCATGAGGCGCAGGCCTCGGCGAGGCGGCGCATGAAGGCCGCCCCGTCCTCCAGCGCCTGCAGGGTGATGTACTCGTCGGGCTGGTGCGCCTGGTCGATGGAGCCGGGCCCGCAGACCACGGTCGGGATGCCGGCGACCTGGAAGCGCCCCGCCTCCGTCGCGTAGGGCACCGAGATGGTGCGGTTGCGCCCCGCCACCCGCAGGGCCAGCCGCTCGGCCTCGGATCCGGGCTCGGGGGCGAGCCCCGGCACCGCGACCTCCTCCAGCGTCTCGATCCGCCCGTAATCGCCGTACCGGTTCAGGCGCTCGCGGGCCACGGCCTCGGCCTTTCGGGCGAAGAGGCCGGGGATCTCCGTCATGTCGAGGTCGGGCAGGCCGCGGAACTCCCAGTGGAAGGTGCAGACCTTGGGCAGGATATTGCGGGCGGTGCCGCCCTGGATCGTGCCCACATGCACCGTGGTGGCGGGCGGGTCGAAGCGCCCGCTCGCGTCGCCGCGGGCAATCATCAGGTCGGCGACGCGGTTCAGCTCGCAGACGAGCTCGGCCGCCGCCATCACGGCGTTGGCGCCGAGCATCGGCTTCGAGGAATGCGCCTCGTGGCCGTGCACGGTGGTGAAGTAGGTGACGATGCTCTTGTGGGCGTCGGCGACTTCGAGCTCTGTCGGCTCGCCGACGATGACGGCGCCCGGGCGCGGCAGGTCGGCGCCGAAGCGCGCGATCGTGTCGGCGACGCCGAGGCAGGTCGTCTCCTCGTCGTAGGAGAGCAGGATGTGGATCGGCCGGCGCAAGGGGGCGGCCTGGAAATCCGGCACGGCCGCGAGCGCCAGGGCGCAGAACCCCTTCATGTCGACGGCCCCGCGCCCGTAGGCGCGCCCGCCCTCCACCCGCAGGGTGAAGGGGTCGCTGGTCCAGGCCTGCCCGGTCACCGGCACCACGTCGGTATGCCCGGAGAGTACGACGCCGCCATCCTGCATCGGGCCGATCGTGGCGAACAGGGCGGCCTTGTCGCCGGCCGCGTTCGGCACCAGCCGGTGCGGCACGCCCCAGCCCTCGAGATAGCCCGAGGCCCAGTCGATCAGGGCGAGGTTCGATCGGGAGCTCTCGGTGTCGAAGGCGACGAGCCGCTCCAGGATCTCGAGGGGGGTCAGGCGCGTCCCGGGACGCGCCTCGGGGCGTTCTCCATGTTCCGCCATCGCGTCAGACTCCCTCGCGGCGCCACCCATCCAATGCGCCCGGCCGGCGCCGGTTGCGGGCTCGATGCCGGCGACGGCGCGGCGCCTCACGCCTCAGTGCAGGCTGCGCCGGACATGGGGGCTGTCGAGGGAG
Organism: Methylobacterium soli; assembly: GCF_008806385.1. GTDB lineage: Bacteria > Pseudomonadota > Alphaproteobacteria > Rhizobiales > Beijerinckiaceae > Methylobacterium > Methylobacterium soli. Next base: position 38,607 of record NZ_VZZK01000018.1, on the reverse strand, counting down.
AAGGCCGGAATCTCGGCCTCGAAGCTCTCGCCCGCGACCGTCGCCATGGTGTAGCTGCCGGCCATCAGCCCGTCCGGCGTGGTGAGCGGGCAGCCGCTGGTGTAGCTGAAGGACTCGCCAGGCTCCAACACCGGCTGCTTGCCGACGACGCCGGCCCCGCGGACCTCCTGACAGGCGCCGTGCCCGTCGATGATGCGCCAATGGCGCGAGCGCAGCTGCACCTGCTCGGAGCCGTTGTTCACGATCTCGACCGTATAGGCAAAGAAGTACCGGCTCTCGCCCGGCGAGGATTCCTCCTCGACGAAGCGGGGCATCACGGTCACGCTGATTCCGCGCGTCTCGGCCTTGTACATCGTCTGTGTCTGCCTCCCTGGGCGCGGGCGCGCAAGAGCGCGGGCCGCGGGCGCGCAAGCGTTCGAGCCGCGTGCACGCATGGGCTCACGCATCCCGCGAAGCACCGCGACAGGCTCGGAGGGTCGTGGTACGTGGCGGCGAAAACGCCGTCAATCGCAGCGAAATACGTCGCGAACCTGAGGATTCCCACGGCATGGTCGAGGAGGCCTTGCGCCCCACGCATGCAACCCGCGCAAGCCGGGCGACAATCTCCGATGGCCCGCCCCTCGGCCGCGCCGGGCTCGGGCCGGGCCGGGTCGGGCTCGGGCCGGGCCGGGTCGGGCTCGGGCCGGGCCGGGTCGGGCTTGGGCAGGGCCGCGCCGGGCTGGGCTTGGGCCGCGCCGGGCTGGGCCTGGGCCGCGCCGGGCTCGTTGGCCTCGCGCTCCTGTTCGGCTGGCTCGCGCCGGCGCCCAATGCCTGGCCGGCCGGGGCGCTCCTCGGCGCGCTCCTCCTCGATGCCGTGAGCCGGGCGGTGGCCGCGCAGGTGGCGCGCCGGGGCGGGATCGCGGCGGCCTTGGGCGGGCTGCCCTCGCTCGTCCTCGGCCTCGGCTCGGGAACCGGGCTCGCGGTGGCGGCCCTCTCGGCCGCCCTCGCGCTGCTGGCTTGGCCCGCCGCCTTCCCGGTCCTGGCGAGCGCGCTCGCGGGTCTCGTGACGATCGGCGCCTGCGCCCGGCTGGCGCTGGCGCGGATCGTCCACCGGATCGGGCGCGACCCCGACTTAACCGGGCCTTAGGCCTTCCCGCAGGACAAGACCAAGGGTCAGGAACGGGACGGGTGCGGGCAGTGAGCAGCAACACGAGGCCGGATCCGGCCGCGCCGGCGGGCCCCGGCATCCTGGCCGCGCAGGCGATCGAAGCGCTGACGCGGGACGGCGCGATCCGCCCGGCGAGCCCCTACGCCCCTGGCCAGATCCAGCCCGCGAGCCTCGACCTGCGCCTGGGTGCGCGCGCCTTCCGGGTGCGCACGAGCTTCCTGCCCGGGGCGGGGCGCAGCGTCTCGACCTGCATCGCGGCCTTCGCGTTCCACGAGATCGACCTTCGGGCCGGCGCGGTCCTGGAGACGGGCTGCGTCTACATCGCCGAATTGCAGGAGGCGCTGGCGCTGCCGCCCGACCTCGCGGCCGGGGCGAACCCGAAGAGCTCGACCGGCCGCATCGACGTCTTCACCCGCGTCATCACCGACCACGCCGTCGCGTTCGATCAGGTCGAGGCCGGCTATGCCGGCCCGCTCTACGCCGAGATCTCGCCCCGGACCTTCCCGGTCCTCGTCCGCACCGGCTCGCGCCTGTCGCAGATCCGCTTCCGCCGCGGCGAGGTGCGCCTGCGCGAGGCCGAGCTCGCCGCGCTCCACGCCCGCACGCCGCTGGTCAGCGCCGCCAGCCCGTCCTTCCAGGGAGGCGTCGCCGTCTCGGTGGACCTCGCGGGATTCGACGGGCTGATCGGCTACCGGGCCAAGCGCCATACCGGCCTCGTCGACGTGGATGCGCCGGGCGCCCACCGCATCGCCGATTTCTGGGAGCCCCTGGCGGCCGACGGCTCCGGGATGCTGATCCTCGATCCGGGCCAGTTCTACATCCTGGCCTCGAAGGAATCCGTGGTGGTCCCCCCGGACCACGCCGCCGAGATGGTGCCGTTCGATCCGCTCGTGGGCGAATTCCGGGTGCATTACGCGGGCTTCTTCGATCCGGGCTTCGGCTATGCCGAGGCCGGGGGCTTCGGCGCCCGCGCGGTGCTGGAGGTGCGCTCGCGCGACGTGCCGTTCCTGCTCGAAGACGGCCAGATCGTCGGCCGCCTCGTCTACGAGCGCATGGGGGCGGTGCCCGCCACCCTCTACGGCGCGGGCGCCGGCTCGAACTACCAGGCCCAGGGCCTGAAGCTCTCCAAGCACTTCGTCTGAGACGTCGTCTGAGGCCCGGCCCTCACGGGGTCGCGGCGCGCGCCACGTTCGCGGAGGCCTTGCGCGCGGCCTTGCGGGCGGCGGGCTTCGGCGGGGCCGGGGCGGCGACGGGGGGCGCCTCCGCCTCGAGGTCGACGGCCGCATTCTCCAGAACCGGCAGGTCGAAGGCCGGGGCAGCGCGCTCAGCCGCCGGTCGGGCGGGCTCGCCCGCCGCGGCCCGGATCGGCGCTGGCGCCTCGCTCCGGGCGGGCGGGGCCTCGTCGCTCGCCGCCCCCACATAGGCGATCGCGGCCTCGACCTGCGCGTCCGGAGCCGGCCCGTGCGAGAACACCAGGGGTAGGCTGAAGGCCGCCAGGACCGCGAGGGCGAGGAATCCGCCGAACAGGGCACCCCCGACCGCGCTCGGGCCGGTGCGCCGATCGACCATCCGCAGGGGACCGGGCGCGACGCGGCTGCGCCGCCGCAGCCCCAAGGAGTGCAGGCCCAAGGATTGCAAGCCCAAGGATCGGAGCCCCAAGGATCGCGCGGGCGTTCTGACGAGGTGGACCAGTCCTGCGCGGACCATGCGGCGAATTCCGGTTTGACGAGCGGCGGGCTCGGTCTGAACGGAGCCCGCGGCGCTGCGGCGAATTTAAGGCGAATGCCCGCCGCTTCGGCAGAAAGCCCGTTCGGGCGGCAATCTCAGGCCTCCGCGGCCGCCGCGTCGAGGAGCCAGACCATCTGGCCGGCGCTGGTGACACGGGCCGCCGGCAGGTCCTCGCCGTCGGCGAGCCGGCGCAGGGGATCTCGCTTGCCCGCGCCCGTCACCAGGAACAGGACCCAGCGGGAGGAGCCCAGCGCCGGGTAGGTGAGGGTGATGCGCGGCACGAAGGGCGTCATCCCGGCTTCCGGCACCGGGGCGGCCCAGGCGCCGGCCTCGTCCAGGGCGGGCTTGCCCGGGAACAGGGAGGCGGTGTGGCCGTCCTCGCCGAGGCCGAGCAGGACGAGGTCGAACAGGGGACGGCCCGGCTCCAGCGTGTCGGCTCCGTAAAAGTCCCGAAGCGTCCGCGCATAGGCCGCCGCGCCCGCCTCCGCGCCGAGGTCGGAGGGGATGAAGTGGAGATGCGTCGCCGGGATCGGCGCGCCGTGGCCGAAGGCCTCGCGCACCATCCGGACATTGCTCAGGGCGTCGTCCCAGGGCACGACCCGGTCGTCGCCGAAGAACCAGTGGATCCGCTCCCACGGCACCTGCGAGACGTAGTCGGGCCCGGCGAGCAGCCCGTAGAGCCGCTTCGGGGTCGAGCCGCCCGACAGGCAGACCGCGACCCGGTCTCCCGGCGCGTCGGCGCAGACCGCCACGAGATGATCGGCCGCCGCCCGCGCGACCGCGTCCGCATCGGGGAGAACCTGGGCACCGGGGGGCAGGGGAATGGTCACGGGGATCTCCTCGTCGCGCGGGGTTTATCGCGCGGGCGAAGGGCGAAGTTCCGGCGCGAAGGTCCGGGACAAAAAGTCCTGGCGAGAGTCCCGGCGCGCCGGTTTCGCCTATTTGGGTTCGAGGTGGCCGCCGAAGCCCTTGCGCATGGCCGAGAGAAGCTTGTCGGCGTAGCTCGCGTGCTCGCGGGAGCGGAAGCGGGCATAGAGCGCCGCCGAGAGCACGTTGGCGGGCACCGATTCCTCGATCGCCGCATTGAGCGTCCAGCGGCCCTCGCCGGAATCCGCGACGAAGCCCGAGAAATCCTCGAGCTGCTCGTCGCCCGCGAGCGCCTGCGCGGTGAGGTCGAGGAGCCAGGACGAGACCACGCTGCCCCGGCGCCAGACCTCGGCGATGTCGCCGATGTCGAGGTCGAAGCGCTGCGCCTCGGGCAATTCCTTGGCGCCCGCATGTTTCAGGATGTCGAATCCCTCCGCGTAGGCCTGCATCAGGCCGTACTCGATGCCGTTATGGACCATCTTGACGAAGTGGCCGGCCCCGCTCGGACCGGCATGGATGTAGCCCTGCTCGGCGCGGGGGTCGCGCCCCTCCCGGCCGGGGGTGCGGGGCACCGAGCCGAGGCCGGGCGCGAGGGTGGCGAAGACGGGATCGAGCCGGTCGACCGCCGACGTGTCGCCGCCGATCATCATGCAATAGCCGCGCTCCAGCCCCCAGACGCCCCCCGAGGTGCCGACATCGACGTAGTGGATGCCCTTGTGGCGCAGGTCCGCGGCGCGCCGGACGTCGTCCTTGTAGAAGGAATTGCCGCCGTCGATGATCACGTCGTCGGCCTGCATCAGCCCGGCGAGGCGCTGCACCGTGCCCTCCGTGATCTCGCCCGCGGGCAGCATCACCCAGGCGGCCCGGGGCTGATCGAGCTTGGCGACGAAATCCTCCAGGCTGTCGGCGCCGGTCGCGCCCTCCTGCACGAGGGCCGCGACGGCATCCGGGTTCTGGTCGAACACCACCGCCGTATGCCCGTTCTGCAGCAGGCGCCGGACGATGTTGCCGCCCATCCGCCCGAGCCCGATCATCCCGAGTTGCATGCCAGCTCTCCGATTTCCCCGTCCCCTCGCGGGGAGCGGTCAGGTCAGGGATAGGGGTGGTCTCGGCGGAAGCGAGGGCCCAGCGCACCACCTCCGCCTCCTCCCCACCGGGGGAGGAGGGAGCCCGTCGCGGCGCGGGGCAGGTTATCCCACCGCGCTCTCGAGCGCCGCGGCGACGCGCTTCAGGCCCGCCGCGACGTCGCCGCCCTTGATGTGGATCCGCAGGGCCCTCCGGCCGCGCTCGGCCAGCACCGCGAAATCGCCCCGCGCCTGCGCAGCAACCACCGTGCCGAACCCGAGCTTGCGCCCGGGGATCGCCAGGTCCTCGGTCGGATCGGCGGTGATCTGCAGGAAGACGCCGGAATCCGGCCCGCCCTTGTAGGCCTGGCCCGTCGAGTGGAGGAAGCGCGGCCCGAATTCGAGGCAGGTCGCGACCCGGCGCTTGTCGCGCACCGCGATGCGGGCGCGCTGGAGCACCGCGCGATGCCCCTCGCTGCGCGCCACATAGGCGAGGAGCGCCAGGTAATCGCCGTCGCTCATCCGCGCGAGCTGGGCGCGGATCGCCGCCTCCAGACCCTCGGCCGCCTGCGGCAGGGCCTCGGCATTCCTCGGGTCGGCGTAGAGGGCGATCGTGTCGTCCTCGAAGAGCGGGGTCTCGGCGGGCAGCGCGCCGCTCGCCTCGGCCGCCTCGAACAGCTTCTTCGTCTCGATCTTGCTCGCCTCGACGTCGGGCTGGTCGAAGGGGTTGATGCCCAGAACCGCGCCGGCCACCGCGGTGGCCATCTCGAAGCGGAAGAATTCCTGCGGCAGCTGCTCCACCGTCTCGAGGGTGATGCGGGCGACCGGGTGCCCCTCGCGCTCGAGGTTGCGCACGGCCTCGTCCTGCTGCAGGTCGGCGAAGCCGTCGAGGCGCAGATAGACGAAGAAGCGATCGCGGCCGTAGACCGCCGGCACGTCGATCGGCTCGCCGTCGATCGGGATCAGGCCCTTGCCCTGCTTGCCGGTCGATTCCGCGATGAGCTGCTCGGCCCAGGCGCCGAAGCTCGCGATGCCCGGCGAGGCGATGATCGTGACCTTGTCGCGCCCCTCGGTGTTCGCCGCGGTGCCGAGCGCGGTGCCGAGCAGGACGCCCGGATTCTGGGCCGGGGGCACGGCCGGGCCGCAGGACCGGACCATGATGCGGGCGACGTCAAGGAATTCCGCCACGTCGATGCCGATGGCGGCGGCCGGAACCAGGCCGAAGGCGGAGAGCACGGAGTAGCGCCCGCCGATCTGCGGCACGCCGTGGAAGATCTTCGCGAAGCCGTCGGCCTCGGCGGCCTTCTCCATCGCGGAGCCCGGATCCGTCACGGCGACGAAATGCGTGCCGGCCCGATCGCCGACGACCGCCTTCATGCGGCCCAGGAAGTAGTCGCGGAAGACGTTGGGCTCGAGCGTCGAGCCGGACTTGCTCGCCACGATGAAGAGGGTCGCTGGCAGGTTCACGGCCGCCTCGACGGCGCGCACCTCGTCGGGATTCGTCGAATCGAGGATGCGCAGGCGCGGGAAGCCCTCGCGGTGGCCGAAGGTCTCGGCCAGCACCTCGGGCCCGAGGCTCGATCCGCCCATGCCGAGCACGACCGCGTCCGTGAAGCCGCGCTCCTTCACCCATCCGGCGAAAGCCGCGTAATCGGCGGCCTTCGCCCGCTCGTCCTCGACGATGCGGAGCCAGCCGAGCCAGCGATCCTCGTCGGCATTCGACCAGACACTCTTGTCGTGGGCCCAGAGGCGCCGGATGGCGCCGCTCGCGCGCCACGCCTCCACGGCCTTGGCGGACGCGCTCTTGAGGCCGTCGCCGAGGCAGAGGCTCTGGCCGTCGAGCCGGTGCCCCAGGAGCGCCGCGCGCTTCTCGGCGACAGCGCCGAGGAGCTTGTCGGCCGCGTCGATGAAGAGCTGCACGCCCTCCTCGACGAGCTGGCGCGCCACCGCGTCGATGTCGATGCCGGCGCGCGCGAGCCGCGCCATCACGGCCTCGGCGCCAGCGATATCCTCCTCGATCGAGGCCCGCACGGTGCCGTGGTCGCGGAACGCGTCCATGGTGGCGGGCGGCATGGTGTTGACGGTGTTGGGGCCGATCAGCTCCTCGACGTAGAGGACGTCCGAGTAGGCCTTGTTCTTGGTGCCCGTCGAGGCCCAGAGCAGGCGCTGCGCCTTGGCGCCCTTCTCGGCCAGGGCCGTCCAGCGCGGATCCGCGAAGAGGCGCTTGTAGCGCTGATAGGCGAGCTTGGCGTTCGCGATCGCGACCTTGCCCTTGAGGGCTTCGAGAGCCGCCTTCTCGTCGGGATCGTTGGCGGCCGCGATCACCGCGTCGAGGCGCTTGTCGACCGCCGAATCGATGCGGCTGATGAAGAAGCTCGCGACGCTGGCGATGCGGGAGACGTCCTCGCCCTTGGCCGCGCGCTCGGCCAGCCCGTCGATGAAGGCGTTGGCGACCGCCTCGTAGGTGTCCTGCGCGAAGAGCAGCGTGACGTTGATGCTGATGCCCTCGGCGGTGAGCTGGCGGATTGCCGGCAGGCCGGCCGGCGTCGCCGGCACCTTCACCATCAGGTTGTCGCGCGAGACCGCCTTGTGCAGGCGGCGCGCCTCCGCGAGGGTCGCCTCGGTGTCGAGGGCGAGGTAGGGGGAGACCTCCAGGCTGACATAGCCGTCGGCGCCGTCGCTCGCCTCGTAGACCGGGCGCAGCACGTCGGCCGCGTTCCGGATGTCCTCGATGGCGAGCCCCTCGTAGAGGTCGATGACGCGGCTGTCGCCGGCCTCCTGCACGGTCTTGAGGGAGCCGTCATACTCGTTCGAGGCGCCGATCGCCTTCTCGAAGATCGACGGGTTGGAGGTGACGCCGCGCAGGCCGTCCTCCTCCACGAGCGCCTTGAGCTTGCCCTCGGCGATGAAGCCGCGCGCCACGAAATCGAGCCAGACGGCCTGATCCTGCTCGGTGTGGAGGGCCTTGAGCGCGTTCATGCCGATCTCTCCCGCGATGGTGGTGTTGCGGCGCCCCTCGGAGCGGCGGCGCCGGTCCCTGGTCCGGTCATCTCGTTCCGATGCGGTCGCGAACCGCGCCGCCGGCGCGGAACCCGAGACACCGGGCTCCCGTCCCGGGCCAGGCCTGAACGGAAGGGGCCCCGTGCCGGACGCCCACCCTCAAGATGGGGCTACGCCGGAGCGGTGCCAGACCGTCCGGCGCGCATGGCAGCCCTTCGGGGCCGCTTTGTCAGCGCTTGTGCCGCGCGATCTGATCGCGGGCGGCCTGGAGCACCTTCTCGGGGGTGAAGCCGAACTTCTTGAGAAGGTCCTTGAGGGGCGCCGAGGAGCCGAAGGTGTGCATGCCCACGATGGCTCCGGCCGAGCCCGCGTAGCGGTCCCAGCCGATCACTGAGCCCTGCTCGACGGCCACGCGCGCCAGCACCCCGGGGGGCAGCACGCTGTCGCGGTAGGCCTCGTCCTGGCGCTCGAACAGGTCCCAGGACGGCATCGAGACGACGCGGGCCTTCACGCCCTCGGCCTTCAGCGCCTCGTAGGCCCCGATGCAGAGCTGCACTTCGGAGCCCGAGCCGATCAGGATCACCTCGGGCGTCTCGTCGCCGCCGGCCAGCACGTAGGCGCCCTTGGCGACGCCCGCCGCGCTCGCGTAGGTGGCGCGGTCGAGGGTCGGCAGCGGCTGGCGGGAGAGCGCCAGCACCGCCGGCTGATCCTTGAGCGAGAAGATAAGCCGGTAGGCCTCGGCCACCTCGTTGGCATCGGCGGGCCGGAGCGTCAGGAGGCCCGGGATGGCGCGCAGCGACAGGAGCTGCTCCACCGGCTGGTGGGTCGGGCCGTCCTCGCCCACGCCGATCGAATCATGCGTGAAGACGTGGAAGATCGGCAGCTCCATCAGGGAGGCGAGGCGGATCGGGGGCCGCATGTAATCGGCGAAGACCAGGAAGGTCGCCCCGTAGGCGCGAAGCCCGACGAGGCCGAGGCCGTTCACGATCGACCCCATGGCGTGCTCGCGCACGCCGAAATGGATGTTGCGCCCGCCCGGCTCGAAGGGCGACAGGGTGCCGGCCCCCTCGAATTCGAGCTTGGTCTTGTTCGAGGGCGCGAGATCCGCCGAGCCGCCGAGCAGGAAGGGCACGCGCGGCGCGATGGCGTTGAGCACCTTGCCGGAGGATTCGCGAGTGGCGAGGCCCCTGGCATCGGCCGGGAAGACCGGGATGTCGCGGTCCCAGCCCTCGGGCAGACGGCCTTCGAGGAAGGCCGCGATGGCCTCGGCATGCTCGGGATCGTTCTCCTTGGCGGCCCGCAGGAAGCCCTCCCACTGGGCGAAGAGCTCGGCGCCGCGCGCGCCGATTCCGTCGCGGAAGGTCTCCTTGACCTCGTCCGGCACCAGGAACTGCGCGTCCTCGGGCCAGCCATAGGCGCGCTTGGCGCCCTTGACCTCATCCTCCCCGAGGGCGTCCGAGTGGGCTTTGGCGGTGTTCTGCTTCTTCGGGGCGCCGTAGCCGATGATCGAGTTGACGATGATCAGGGTCGGCCGGTCGGAGGATTGCAGGAAGGTCTCGAGCGCGGAGGCGATCGCGTGGACGTCGTTGGCGTCGGCCACCCGCAGCACTTGCCAGCCATAGGCCAGGAAGCGGGTCGCGACCTCCTCGCCGAAGGCGAGCTCGGTGTGGCCCTCGATCGTGATGGTGTTGTTGTCGTAGATCCAGCACAGGTTCGACAGGCGCAGGTGCCCGGCGATCGAGGCGGCCTCGGCCGAGACGCCCTCCATCAGGTCGCCGTCCGAGCAGATCGCGTAGACGTTGTAGTCGAAGAGCGGCAGGTCGGGCTTGTTCAGCTGCTCGCCGAGGAAGCGCCCGCCCATCGCCATGCCGACCGAGTTCGCCACGCCCTGGCCGAGGGGCCCGGTGGTGGTCTCGACGCCGGTGGTGAAGTGGTATTCGGGGTGGCCCGGCGTGCGGCTGTCGAGCTGGCGGAACTGCTTGATGTCGTCGAGCGACACGGCCGGCGCGTTGCCGCCGTCCTTCTCCGCCACCTCGGCAAGGTGGAGCAGCGCGTAGAGCAGCATCGAGGCGTGGCCGGCCGAGAGCACGAAGCGGTCCCGGTTCGGCCAGTGCGGATGGGCCGGGTCGTAGCGCAGGTACCGGTTCCACAGGGTGTAGGCGACGGGCGCGAGCGCCATCGGGGCGCCGGCATGGCCGGAATTCGCCTTCTGCACCGCGTCGATCGCCAGCGTGCGGATCGTGTCGATGCCGAGCTTGTCGACCGCGCTGAGGGCCGCCTTGGGGCCCGAATCTGCTCCGCTCATGTCTCGGTCTTCCTAATTCCTGGTCATCACGTTCGGTAGTCAGGCCTGCGCCGGCGCCTCGGCCGCGACGGCGTGACCGCCCGGCAGCACCCCCGCCCGGTCGCCGGCCTCGCCGCTCCGCTCCCTGGCCGGCCCGACGGCCCGGCTGTAGTTGAGGACGGTGTTCACCAGTGCGACGTGGCTGAAGGCCTGCGGGAAATTGCCGACGAGGCGCTTCTCCACCTGATCGTACTCTTCCGCAACCAGCCCGAGGTCGTTGCACACCCCGATCAGGCGCTCGATCATCGCCCGGGCCTCGTCGCAGCGACCGAGCCCGATCAGGTTGTCCGCGTACCAGAAGCTGCAGGGCAGGAACGCGCCCTCGCCCCCCGGCAACCCGTCCGTCGCCTGTCCTTCGGTGTCGTAGCGCAGCACGAAGCCGTCGCGCAGGAGGTGCCGGCCGATGGCCTCGACGGTGCCGACGACGCGGGGATCGTCCTGCGGCAGGAACCCCATATGGGCGATCAGCAGCAGGCTCGCGTCGAGGCGCTTCGAGCCGTAATACTGCACGAAGCTGTTGAGTTCCGGATCGAAGCCCTTCTGGCAGACCTCGGCGTGGATCTCGTCCCGGATGGCGCGCCAGCGCTCGATCGGGGAATCGGCGGCGATCTGCCGGTCCTCCTCCAGCGTGCGGATGGCCCGGTCGAAGGCCACCCAGGCCATCACCTTCGAGTGCACGAAGTGCTTGCGCCCGCCGCGCACCTCCCAGATGCCCTCGTCCGGCTCGCTCCAGACCTTCTCGAGATGCTCCATCAGGGCGAGACCGAGGTGCCAGCCGTTGCGGTCGCTCTCCATGCCGCGGCGGCGGGCCTGGTAGAGGGCGTCGAACAGCTCGCCGTAGACGTCGAGCTGGAACTGCGCCACCGCGGCGTTGCCGACCCGCACCGGGCGCGCGCCCTCGTAGCCGGGCAGCCAGTCGAGCTCGATCTCGGGGAGCAGGCGCTCGCCCGCGATGCCGTAGAGGATGTGGGCCTGCTCCGGGTTGCCGGCCACCGCCCGCAGGAGCCAGTCGCGCCAGGCGCGGGCCTCCTCGATGAAGCCCGCATCCATCAGCGCCAGCAGGGTGAAGGTCGAGTCGCGCAGCCAGCAGAACCGGTAATCCCAGTTGCGCACGCCGCCGAGCTGCTCGGGCAGCGAGGTCGTGGGCGCGGCCACGATCCCGCCGGTGGGCCGGTAGATCAGGGCCTTGAGGGTCAGGAGCGAGCGCTTGAGGATATCGTCCCAGTGCGTGCCCCCGGCGCAGCGCCGCGACCAGTCGCGCCAGAACGCGTCCGTGGCGGCCAGAACCTTGCGGGGCTCGATCGGGGGCGGGTCGTCCTCGTGGGAGGCGCCGTAGCTGAGGGTGAACGCGACGGTCTCGCCCGCGTGGACGGTGAATTCCGAGACGGTGGTCTGGTCGACGCCGTGGTGATGCGCCTTGGTGCGCAGGACCACCTTGTGGGGGCCCGAGATGGCGCGCAGGTCCCCGAGCTCGTTATGCGAGACCCAGGGCACCGCCGAGCCGTAATCGAAGCGCAGCGACAGATCCATCCGCATGGCGACCCGGCCGTGGACGCCCTCCACGAGGCGGATCAGGTGCGAGCCGTCGCCGGCCGGCATGTAATCGGTGACCAGGACCTCGCCCTCGCGGGTCTTGTGGCGCGTCTCCAGCACCAGGGTGCCGTCGCGGTAGCGGCGGCTGGTCTCCACATGCTGGGCCGCCGGGGCGATGCGCCAGAAGCCGTGCTCCTCGGTGCCCAGCAGGGCGGCGAAGCAGGCGGAGGCGTCGAAGCGCGGCCAGCACAGCCAGTCGACGCTGCCGTCCCGGCTGATCAGCGCCGCCGTGCGGCCATCGCCGACGAGGGCGTAATCCTCGATCCTGGCTGCCATGATGGTCCCTGCTCCCGGACGATGGGCCCGGAGCCCGCCGGGTCCCCGGACCAGGGCGATCCCCGAAGGCCGCGGAACCGGCCAAGCCGCGTTGGGGTCCACCTAGTCCCGGGGAGGGCCACGGTCCAGCCTGCTCACGCGTTTGCGCAGCCCCCGGCCGAGGCGCGTGCGGGGTCGCACATCCGGGCGGTGCGCGGTGTGCCGGGGCAGGCGCGGTTCGGATCGGGGCAGCCGGCGCCTCAGCGCAGGCGGTCGACCAGGACGGTGACGGAGCCGCCGAGCGCGGCCGCGCCGGTGCGCACGAAGTCGGCGGCGCGGCCCGCGGCCCGCGCGGCCGGCGCGAAGGGCAGGGCGAGGTCGGGCAGCAGGCCGTCCTCCGTCACCGCCTCGATCGTCTCGGGGGCGCGGGTTCCGGAGACCAGGCTCTCGGCGGCCTTCGGCTCCGCGGGCTGGCTTGCCAGGACGGGCTCGGGCCGGCGCGGGGTCGCCTCGCAATCGAGCCCCTGCGCGAGGCAGGGCGAGCGCCGCGGCGGCATCGCGGCGATGCGGGGCATCGCGGCGATGCGGGGCATCGGGGCGACGCGCGGCGTCGCGGCGATTCGGGGGGCGATGCGGCTCGCCACCGCCCGCGGCTCGGCCGGCAGCAGCGGATAGGCCTGCGCGAAGGCGAGGGCGGCGGAAGGCCTGGGCTCGGCGGGCGCGGCGGCGGGCTCCGGGAAGGCGTGCGGGTCGATCAGCGTCACCGTCTCGACGCCCGGCACCGGGGGGACCGGCCTGTCCTGCGCCGGCTCGCGGCAGAGGAACGAGGCGCTCGCCAGGACGAGGGCCGTCGCCAGGGTCGGCAGGAAGGGAAGGCTGGCGCTCGAACGCTCGCCGGAGGCGAGGCCGTTCGGCATCGCGTCGCACGGGGCCTGCCGAATCAAGCGACTCACCGCGCACCTCGCCTGCTGTCCGATCCGCCCCGAGAATGCGCCGCGCTTTGCGGCGGAAGCTGGGCCGTTTTCTTTCCTGTCGGTAACCCGGGGCCGATTTCGGCGCGGCCGATGGCGCCCCCCGCGCCGGGCATGCCGCTTGCGTCCGGCCTCGTCGCCGCGCTACCGCCCCCCGGACACCCGCCAGATGCCCAAAGCCGGGCCCCGATGACCGAATCCAGCCTCACCGTCGCCGTGATCGACCCGAGCCGGGCCCGCGCCGCCATCCTGGAGGAGGGCCTGCGGGCGGCCGGTATCGGCCGCGTCGTGATCATCCCCGACACCGCCGACCTCCTGGAGCGCGTCGCCGCCCTCAAGCCCGACGTGGTGGTGATCCATCTCGAGAGCCCGAGCCGGGACATCCTGGAGCAGATGTCGGTGGTCTCGCGCCAGGCGGAGCGGCCGGTGGCGATGTTCGTCGACCGCTCGGATTCCACCATGATGCAGGCGGCGGTCGATGCCGGCATCTCGGCCTACGTGGTGGACGGGCTGCGCTCGGAGCGGATCAAGCCGATCCTCGACATCGCGATCCTGCGCTTCAACGCCTTCGCGCGGCTGCAGCGGGAGCTCACGGAGGCGCGGGGGGAGCTTGCCGACCGCAAGCTGATCGAGCGCGCCAAGGGCATCCTGATGAGCCTGAAGGGCCTGTCCGAGGACGAGGCCTACAAGCAGCTCCGGCGCAAGGCGATGAACGAGAAGCGCAAGATCGCCGACATCGCCCGCGCCATCGTGACGACCGCGGATCTGCTCGGATGAGGCTGCATCTCGGCTACGTTCCCCTCTGCGACGCCGCCCCGCTCCTGGCGGCGGCCGAGATGGGCTTCGGCCGCGAGGAAGGGCTCGACCTCGACCTCTCGGCCGAGCCCTCCTGGGCGACCCTGCGCGACCGGCTGGCGCTCGGCTACCTCGACGCCGCCCACATGCTGGCGCCCCTGGCGCTGGCGAGCGCCGTGGGCCTGAGCGGCCCGCCCGCCGACCTCGCCGTGCCGCTGGGGCTCAGCCTCAACGGCAACGCCGTCACCCTGTCGAAGCCCCTCTGGGACGCGATGGCGCCCCCCGATGACGGGCTGGAAAGCGTCGCCCAGTCCCTCGCGCGGGTCGCCCGGGAACGCCGGGCGCAGGGCCGTCCGCTCACCCTCGGCACCGTGCATCCGTTCTCCAGCCACACCTACCAGCTGCGGCACCTGCTGCTGCGCGGCGGCCTCGACCTCGCGGCCATCCGCCTCGTCGCGGTGCCGCCCCAGCACAGCGTCGAGACCCTGGCCCGGGGCCTCGTGGACGGGTTCTGCGCCGGCGCGCCCTGGAACGGCGTCGCGGTGGCGGCCGGGATCGGGCGGATCGCGGCGCTCGGCTGCGAGATCGTGCCGGATTGCCCCGAGAAGGTGCTGGCCCTCTCGGGCCGGCTCGGCGAGGCGGCCCTGCCCCTGGTCCGGGCGGTGGCGCGGGCGGGGCTCTGGTGCGGCCACGAGGCCAACCGGGTGGAGCTGGCGCACCGCCTGGCGCGCCGCTCCGCCCTCGGCCAGGAGGCCGGCCTGATCGCCCGCTGCCTGGAGGGCGAGATCATCGTCGATTCCGCCGGGCGCCGGCGCCGCGCGCCCGATTACATCCGCCTCGGCGCCCCGGCCCAGAGGCCGGGCCGGGAGCAGGCGCGCTGGCTCTTCGCCGAGATGGCGGCGGCCGGCCAGGTTCCCTCCGGACCGGACCTGCGCGAGGCGGTCGAGGCCATCTACCGGCCCGACCTGTTCGAGGCCGCCGGGCCCGTCGCGTGAGGACTCGCGGCAGGCGCGGAACTCGCGCGCCGGGCCCCCCGCGGCGGCATGGAACGGGCGCGCCGGATCGCCGTTATCTGCTCGCCATGCCAAGCTGCCGCCGCTCCTTCAGCTCGAACCTGCCGCCCACGGGGCACGCCCGGGTCGAGCTGTCGCGCTACGTGCGGCTTCGCGCCGTGCCGCCGCGGCCCGCCAACGACAACCGTTCCGCCTCGGCCCCGAAGCTCTGGCACTGGGCCGTCGCCATCGGCACGGCCCCCACCATCGGCCTCGCGCTCGCCCTCACCATCCTGATCTGAGCCCGAAGCCGGCCTGAGCGTGCGGATCGTCGCCGCCTGACGCTCGACCGCGGCACCGGCTTGCCGCATTCGAATCCAAACGCCTCAATTTTGTGCAGCGCACGCGTCCCCGCCGGGCCCTCATGCGTGTCCAGCCGCGGCGCGAAATTCCTGATCCCGATCAGTGGCTTGGCGTCCAAAGCGGCCTCTGGCACGGAACCTGCTCTCATCCTCACGTCCGTCAATGGCGACGGGCAGCACCGTCAGCGAGGCCGCTGATCCGGTCGTCTCGCGGGGGCTGACCCCGTCGGGTGACGAACGGCAGCGGCTTTTTTCGTGGCGGCCCGCCCACGAGCATCGAGGATGAGACCCGACACGCGATGGCGACCCCCCGGACGGATTCCCAGGCAGCGATGCGCGAGCGCCTCGTTGTCGTCGGCAACGGCATGGCCTCCCTGCGCTTCCTGGAGCGCCTGACGGAGGGCGCGCCGGGCCTCTACGACGTGACGGTGGTGGGCGCCGAGCCGGTGGCCGCCTACAACCGGGTCCTGCTCTCCTCGCTGCTCGGCGGCGAGGTCGACGAGGCGGCCTGCGCCTTCCGTGGCCTCGACTGGTACGAGAGCCACGGCATCCGCCTGATCACGGGCGCCCCCGTCACCGCGATCGACCGCGAGAACGCGCTGGCGATCGTCGGCGAGACCCACGTCCTTCCCTTCGACAAGCTGGTGCTCGCCGTCGGCTCCACGCCGATCCGGCTGCCGAAACCCGGCATCGACCTGCCCGGCGTCATCACCTTCCGCGACCTCGCCGACGTCGCCGCCATCCGCCGGGCGGCCGTCCGGCACGCCAGGGCCGTCGTCATCGGGGGCGGCCTGCTCGGGCTTGAGGCGGCGGTCGGGCTCAGTCGCCTCGGCATCGACACGACCCTCCTGCACGTCATGGACCGGTTGATGGAGCGCCAGCTCGATCATGCCGCCGCCGGCCTCGTGAAGCGCGCCATGGAGGCCCGCGGCGTCAAGGTGATGCTCAAGGCCGACACCGCCTCGATCGACGGCGACGGCCGGGTCGAGAGCCTGACCTTGTCCGACGGCACCGTGCTGCCGGCCGACCTCGTGGTGATGTCGGTGGGCGTGCGCCCCTCGGTGGCTTTGGCGCAGGGCGCCGGCCTCGAGACCGGGCGCGGCATCAAGGTCGACGACCGGATGGCGACCTCGGATCCGCGCATCTTCGCCCTCGGCGAATGCGCCGAGCACCGCGGCATGACCTACGGCCTCGTCGAGCCCGCCTACGAGCAGGCCGAGGTGCTGAGCCGCCACCTCGCGGGGGAGGCCGGCGCCTATCAGGGCACCGCGCTCGCGACGAGCCTCAAGGTCTCGGGCCTCCCGGTCTTCTCGGCCGGGGTGGTCGACACGCCGGAGAGCGCCGAGGCCATCGTGCTGAGCGATCCCGGCGCCGGGCTCTACCGCAAGCTCCTCGTCGAGGACGAGCGCCTGATCGGCGCGGTCTTCGTCGGCGATATCGGCGAGCAGGGCTGGTGCAAGGCCCTGATCCGGTCCGGCGAGCCCGTCACCGGCCATCTCGACGACCTCATGTTCGGGCGCCCGGCCGCCGCGCCGAGCACCCCTCAGACCCTCGCAGCGTGACGGAGGCTGACCGTGGCTGAAGACTTCAACCCCGAGCAGAAGCGCTACCTCGAAGGCTTCGCCTCCGGCATCGCGGCGGCCCGCCTCACGGGCGGCCTCGCCCTCGGCCAGGGTGGCGGCGGTGGCGCGCCGGCCGAGCCCACGGGCCCGGACGCGATCCACATCCGGGCGCAGGACGCCACCGTGAAGGCCGGCGGCAAGCTCTGCGACCAGGAGAAGTGGAAGCGGGCCGAGAACCCCTTCGAGGGCCATAACCGGCTCATCAGCGAGGCCGCGACCGGCAGCGCCCCGAAGCCCGAGGACAATTTCCGCTGGCGCTATCACGGCCTGTTCTGGGTCGCGCCGGCCCAGAATTCCTACATGTGCCGCCTGCGCATCCCCAACGGCATCCTGCAGCACTGGCAGTTCGCCGGCATCGCCGACCTCGCGGACGCGCATGGCGGCGGCTACAGCCACGTGACAACGCGGGCGAATCTCCAGGTCCGCGAGATCGCGCCCGAGCACGGGCAGCCCTTCCTGGACGGGCTGATCGATCTCGGCCTGACCGCCCGGGGGGCGGGCGCCGACAACATCCGCAACGTCACGGGTTCGCCCGTGGCCGGCATCGACGCGCAGGAGCTGCTCGACACCCGGCCGCTCGCCAAGTCCTGGCACAACTGGATCCTGAACGACCGCTCCCTCTTCGGCCTGCCGCGCAAGTTCAACGTCGCCTTCGACGGCGGCGGCGTCATGCCGGTCTTGGAGGAGACCAACGATATCGGCTTCCAGGCCGTGCGGGTGCTGGAGGGCGCGAATGTCGAGGCGGGCGTGTGGATGCGCCTCGTCCTCGGCGGCATCTCGGGCCACCGCGACCTCGCCCGCGACACCGGGGTGGTGCTGCGCCCCGCCGAGTGCAACCGCGTGGCCGACGCGATCCTGCGGGTCTTCATCCAAAACGGCGACCGCACCAACCGCAACAAGTCGCGCATGAAGTACGTCCTCGATGCCTGGGGCTTCGACAAGTACCTCGCCGCCGTCGAGGAGGTTCTGGGCCGCAAGCTCGATCGGGTCGACCCCGCCCATATCGCCCCCCGTGGCCGGATGGACCGCTTCGCCCATGTGGGCGTCCATCGACAGGTCCAGGCGGGGCTGAACTGGATCGGCGTGATCCTGCCGGTGGGCAAGATGACCAGCGACCAGATGCGCGCGCTGGCCAAAATCGCCGCCGAATGCGGCGACGGCGCCATCCGGATGACGGTCTGGCAGAACTTCCTGTTCTCGGGCGTTCCGGACGCGAAGGTGGCCGAGGTCGAGGCGCGCGTGGCGGCGCTCGGGCTCACCACCGAGGCGTCGAGCATCCGCGCCGGCCTCGTCGCCTGCACGGGCAGCCGGGGCTGCAAGTTCGCGGCCTCCGACACGAAGGGCCACGCCCTCGTCATCGCGGATTACATCGAGGCGAACCTGAAGGAGCTGGACGTGCCCGTGAACGTCCACCTCACCGGCTGCCATCACAGCTGCGCCCAGCACTACATCGGCGATATCGGGCTCATCGGCGCCAAGGTCGTGGTCTCGGAGGAGGGCGACACCGTCGAGGGCTACGACATCGTGGTCGGCGGCGGCTTCGGCGACAGCCCGAAGATCGGCACCGAGATCTGGAAGGCGGTCAAGGCCGAGGATTGCCCCGGCCGGATCGAGGCGCTGCTGCGCGCCTACCTCAAGGGCCGCGAGAGCCAGGCCGAGAGCTTCCAGGCCTTCACCGGCCGCACCGGGCCCGATTCCCTCCGTTCGCTGGCCGAAGACCAGCCCGTCCTGAAGGCCGCAGCATGAGCGAGCACGTCACGCCCCCCCTCGTCCTCATCCCGGAGACCGCGCCCTTCAACCCCGACCAGCGCTCCTGGCTGTCGGGCTATTTCGCGGCGCTCCTCGGCCCCGCCGTCGCGGGCGCGACGGCGCTCGCGCCCGGCGAGGCCCCGGGCGGCCCCCGGCTCGCCGACAACGACGACGCCCCCTGGCACGACCCCTCCCTCCCGATCGCCGACCGGATGGAGATGGCGCGGGAGCGGCCCGAGCCGCAGAAGCTGATGGCCGCCATGGCCCAGCAGGATTGCGGCCAGTGCGGCTACAATTGCGCCGATTACGCCAACGCGATCTTCCTCAAGAGCGAGGAGCGGCTGAACCTCTGCCAGCCGGGCGGCAAGGACACCCTCCGGATGCTGAAGAAGCTCGGGGAGGAGTTCGGCGCGGGCGCGCCCCCGAAGGCGGGCGAGGCAGGCGAGGCGCCGGCCGGGGCGGCCGATCTCGGCCCCCTCGGGCTCTGCCGCGAGAACCCGGTCGAGGCGACGTTTCTCTCGCGCACGCGCCTCAACGCGCCCGGCGGCGAGAAGGAGACCTGGCATATCGAGATCGACCTGCGCGACACGCCGATCACCTACGCGGTGGGGGATTCCCTCGGGCTGTTCCCGGCCAATGCCCCGGCCCTCGTCGACGCGGTCATCGCCGAGCTCGGGGCGCGCCCGGAGCGCCTGATCGGCGCCAAGACCCTGCGCCAGCACCTGCTCACCGACTACGCCCTCGGGGCCGCGCCGGACAGCCTCTACCAGCTGCTCTCCCTCCTCACCGCCGGCGAGGCGCGCCGGAAGGCCAAGGCGCTGGCCGCCGGCGAGGATCCGGACGGCGACGCCGCCTATCTCGACGTGCTCGGCGCGCTCCACAAGTTCCCGGGCGCGCGCCCCGATGCCGAGGTCTTCCTCGAATCCCTTGAGGCTTTGCAACCCCGGCTCTACTCGATCTCGTCCTCGCCCAAGGCCGATCCGGGCCGGGTCTCCCTCACGATCGACGCGGTGCGCTACAATCATCGCTCGCGGCTGCGCCTGGGCGTCGCCTCGACCCATCTCGGCGAGCGCCTGCCCGAGCAGACCAAGGTCAAGATCTACCTGCAGAAGGCGCACGGGTTCGGCCTGCCCGAGGATCTTTCGAAGGACGTGATCATGTGCGGCCCGGGCACCGGCGTCGCCCCGTTCCGCGCCTTCCTGCGCGAGCGCGCCGCCACCGGGGCGCCGGGCCGCAACTGGCTGTTCTACGGCCATCAGCGCCAGGCCTCGGACTTCTTCTACAAGGACGAGCTGAACCGGCTGAAGGACGACAAGGTGCTGACCCGCCTGTCGCTGGCCTGGTCGCGCGACGGAGCCGAGAAGACCTACGTCCAGGACCGGATGCGCGAGAACGGCGCCGAGTTGTGGAAATGGCTCGAAGGAGGCGCCCATTTCTACGTCTGCGGCGATGCCAAGCGCATGGCCAAGGACGTCGAGCGGGCGATCATCGACGTCGCCGCCGAGCATGGCGGGAAGTCGCCCGAGGCGGCGGTGGCGTATTTCGCGGCCCTCAAGAAGGCCGGCCGCTACCAGGCCGACGTCTACTGAGCCGGCGCGGGCGGCGGGCGCAAGGCCCGACTCTTGCTCGCGCCCATCCCGAGACCACGCCTGAGGATCACCCCATGACCGTCCCGGTGCCGGACCCGTCCTCCGTCGTGCGGACCACCTGCCCGTATTGCGGCGTCGGCTGCGGCGTCCTCGCGACCCCGGACGGGCAGGGGGGCGCCGGCATCGCGGGCGACCCCGAGCACCCGGCGAATTTCGGCCGGCTCTGCTCGAAGGGATCGGCGCTCGGCGAGACCCTGTCGCTGGAGAACCGCCTGCTGCACCCGATGCTCGACGGCGCCCGGGTCTCCTGGGAGGCGGCGCTCGGCAGCGTCGCCGGCGGCCTGCGCCGGACCGCCGAGCAGCACGGCCCGGAATCGATCGCCTTCTATCTCTCGGGCCAACTCCTCACCGAGGATTACTACGTCGCAAACAAGCTCGCGAAGGGCTTCCTCGGCACGCCGCATGTCGACACCAATTCGCGGCTCTGCATGTCCTCCGCGGTCGCCGCGCACCGGCGCGCCTTCGGCTCCGACACGGTGCCGGGCTGCTACGAGGATCTCGACGAGGCCGACGTGATCGTGCTCGTCGGCTCGAACACGGCCTGGTGCCACCCGATCCTGTTCCGCCGCATGGTCGATGCGCGGGCCAAGCGCGGCACCACGCTCGTGGTGATCGATCCCCGCCGCACCCAGACGGGCGAGGAGGCCGACCTCTTTCTCGGGCTCAAGCCCGGCACCGACACGGCCCTGTTCTCCGGCCTCCTCGTCCACCTCGCCGAGAGCGGCGCCCTCGACCAGCGCTTCATCGCCGAGCACACGGCGGGCTTCGAGGCGGCCCTCGACCGGGCCCGCGCCATCGCCCCGAGCCTTGCCGCCACCGCCCTGGCGACCGGCCTCGACGAGGCCGAAATCGGGCGCTTCTTCGACCTCTTCGCGAAGACGCCCCGGGTCGTCACGGCCTTCTCGCAGGGCGCGAACCAATCGGCGCAGGGCACCGACAAGGGCAACGCCATCATCAATTGCCACCTCGCCACGGGACGGATCGGCCAGGCGGGCGCCGGGCCCTTCTCGCTGACCGGCCAGCCCAACGCCATGGGCGGGCGCGAGGTCGGGGGCCTGGCCAACATGCTGGCCGCCCACATGCACTTCGCCCCCGAGGAGGTGGACCGGGTGCGCCGCTTCTGGGCCGCGCCGCGCATCATCACGGGCGAGGGCATGAAGGCGGTCGCCCTGTTCGAGGCGATCGAACGCGGCAAGATCAAGGCCCTGTGGGTGATGGGCACCAACCCGCTCGTGTCGATGCCCCGCGCCGACGCCATAAAGGCGTCGCTGCGCAAGCTCGACCTCTACGTCGTCTCGGAGGTGATGGCCGACAGCGACACCGCCCGCGCCGCGGGCCGGCGCACCGTGCTGCTGCCCGCCCTGGGCTGGGGCGAGAAGAACGGCACGGTGACGAATTCCGAGCGCCGCATCTCGCGCCAGCGCGCCTTCCTGAAGCCGCCCGGCGAGGCCCGGCCGGATTGGGCGATCCTCAGCGACGTCGCCCGGCGCCTCGGCCACGGGCAAAACTTCGCCTACCTGTCGGCCGCCGCGATCTTCCGCGAGCACGCCGCCCTCTCGGCCTTCGAGAACAACGGCACCCGCGATTTCGACATCGGCGCCTTGAGCGACATCAGCGACGGCGCCTACGCGGCGAACCGGCCGGTGCAATGGCCGCTGCCGAAGCGCGGCGGCGCCGGCCAGAAGGGCCGGGCGCGGCTCTTCGCGGACGGGCGCTTCTACACCTTCGACGAACGCGCCCGCTTCGTCGCGGTGCAGCCCCCGGCGCTCGCGCAGGACACCAGCACGGCCTATCCGATGGTGCTCAACACCGGCCGCGTGCGCGACCACTGGCACACCATGACGCGGACGGGGAAGAGCCAGCGCCTCTCGGCCCACCGGGCGGTGCCCTTCTGCGAGATCCACCCCGACGATGCCGGCCCCCTCGGCATCCGGGACGGCGCCCTCTGCGAGGTCGCGAGCGAGCACGGCACGGCCGAGCTCGAGGCGATGGTGACGGAGGGCGTGCGCCCCGGCAGCCTGTTCATGCCGATGCACTGGAGCGACGCTACCGCCTCGCAGGCGCGCGTCGGCGCCGTGGTGCGCGGCGTGCCCGATCCCGTCTCCGGCCAACCCGAGCTGAAGGCGACGCCCGCGCGCGTCCGCCCCGTCGCCTACCGCTCCCGCGGCTTCCTGCTCACCCGCGCCCCGCACGCGGCCCCGGCGGGCTGGTGGTGGGCGCGCGCCACCATCCTGGGCGGCTCGGCGCTGCAATTCGCCACGCAGGACGGCTCCCGCGAGATCGCCCTGCTGATGCGCGGCGCCTTCCAGGGCCTGGAACTCGCCGAATATGCCGACCACGCCCGCGGCCGCTATCGCGGCGCCGTCTACGAGGCGGGGCGCCTCGTCGCCTGCCTGTCCCTGGCGCCCGCCGAGGACAAGCCCGATTGGGAGGCCGCCAAGGCCCTGTTCGCGCAAGCCGAGCCCGAGGCGCCGGAGCGCCGCGCCCTGCTCTCCGGCCGCGCCGCCGCGGCCGCCGCCGGCCCCACGATCTGCGCCTGCCACGGCGTCGGCCTCGAGGTCATCGCGGGCGTGATCGCGGCGGGTGCCGGCAGCGTCGAGGCGGTGGGGGCGGCCTGCAAGGCCGGCACGAATTGCGGCTCCTGCATACCGGAGATTCGCAAGCTCCTGCCCGAGACGCTTGCGCGCAGCGCCGCCTGAGGGCCATCTAGCGGCACCGTCCCGACCCTTCCCGGTCCGGAACGGGGTCACCTGAACCTGAAGTCCGATCGGCGCGACAACCATGAGCACACCCCGCCAGCCCCGCGAGACGCGCGGCCAAGGGCTCGAACCCCTCGCCGTCCTGCCCGTCTTCGTCCCGCTCCAGGGCAAGCGCGCCGTGCTGGCCGGCTCGAATGGCGGCGCGCCCTGGAAGGTGAAGCTGCTGGCGGCGGCCGGAGCCGAGGTCGACGTCTACGCGCCCGAGCCGAGCGAGGAGCTCGCCGCCGTGCCGGGCGACATCGTGGCGGGCCGCGTCACGCTGCATCGCCGCCCATGGGCGCCGGAGGACCTGACGGGCGCCGCCTTCTGCATCGGGGCCATGGAGGACGAGGCCGATTGCGTGGCCTTCGTGGCGGCCGCGCGAGCCGCGGGCGCCATCGTCAACGCCGTCGACCGGCCCCATCTCTGCGACGTCAAGTTCGGCGCCATCGTCAACCGATCGCCCCTCGTGGTCGGCATCTCGACGGAGGGCGCCGCCCCGGTCTTCGGCCAGACCGTGCGGGCCCGGATCGAGGCGATGCTGCCGCGGGGCTTCGCCACCTGGGTCGCCGCCGCCCGCGACTGGCGCGACCAAGTCTCCGCCCGCTTCCACGGATTCTCGGAGCGCCGCCACTTCTGGGAGCGCTTCACCGACCGCGCCTTCGCGGAGCCCGACCGGGCCCCGGGCGCGCACGACCTCGCCGATCTCCTCGGCGAGACCCAGGCCGCCCCGAAGGGCGGGGCCGTCACCCTCGTGGGCGCCGGGCCGGGGGATGCCGAATTGCTGACCCTGAAGGCGCTCCGGGCTTTGCGCAACGCCGACGTGATCCTGTACGACGACCTCGTGGCGCCCGAGATCCTCGACTACGCCCGGCGCGAGGCCCGCACCATGCTGGTCGGCAAGACCGGGCACGGGCCCTCCTGCCGCCAGGACGACATCAACGCCCTGATGGTCCAGCTCGCCCGCACCGGCAAGCAGGTGGTGCGGCTGAAATCCGGCGACCCCCTGGTCTTCGGCCGGGCCGGCGAGGAGATCGACGCCTGCCATCGCGCCGGCATCCCCGTCGCGGTGGTGCCGGGGGTGAGCGCGGCGCAGGGCGCGGCGGCCTCCCTCGGGGTCTCCCTGACCCACCGCGACGCGGCGCGCCGCCTGCAATTCGTCACCGGCCACGACCGCCGGGGGGCGCTGCCCGAGGACCTGAACTGGGGCGCGCTCGCCGATCCGAGCGTGACGACCGTCGTCTACATGCCTAAGCGCACCCTGCGGGTGCTGCTCGCGCGCGCCATCGCGGAGGGCCTCGCGCCCGCCACCCCCGCCCTCGTCACCTTCAACGCGACGCGCCCGAACCAGGCCGTTGTGCGCGGCACCGCCGCCGACCTCGCCGACCGCGTCGAGGCCTCGGGCCTCGAGGGCCCGGCGATCCTGATGGTGGGCGAGGCCCTGTCCCGCGCCGCCGCCCAGGCGGTGGAGGCCGCGCCGGCCGCGGCTTCGTCCTGAGCGGGCCCATCCTCCCGCGCATCCCATCCCGGCCGGACTCCTCCGGCCGGATCTGACCGGGGCCGGATCCGACCGGCGGGCCAGGGCGGATGCGGGGTCCGGATCGCCCGGGGCGATGCCGGCCCCTCGCCAGCGTACGCAGGGCGGCACCGCCACCCGCCCTTCATGCATTCCGTGCCAATCTTAGGCGCCGGCCCGCTCCTTCCGCGCGGGGCCGCCCCCCGAGCCAGGCACCAACCGACGCAGGGCCATGCCGCGACGCCCCTTCTACCGCCGCTCGCTGGTGCGGCTGCGCGACGCTTCGGTGGATGCCTTCGCGATCTGGCGCCGGCGCCTGCTGTTCCTCCTCGGGGGCATCTGCGTCGGGCTCGCGGCGGTGCTGATGGCCAAGGTCGCGGACGCGGCGCAGGCCGGGTTCAAGCTCGTCCTCGCGGTCTCGCCCTGGATCGCCCTCGTGATGACGCCCCTCGGCTTCGGGCTCGCGGCCCTGCTCGCCCTCACGGTGTTCCCGAACTCGCAAGGCTCCGGCATCCCGCAGGTGATCGCGGCCCGCCACACCCGCGATTCCGGTTTCCGCCACGCCCTGGTCTCGCTCCGCGTCGCCTTCGGCAAGATCGTGGTGATGGCCCTCGGGCTCCTCTGCGGCGCCTCCGCCGGCCGCGAGGGGCCGACCGTGCAGGTCGGGGCGGCCCTCATGGCGGCGGTGGGCCGGCTGACGCCGGAGCGCCTGCCGGGTCTGATCCTGGCGGGCGGCGCGGCCGGGGTCGCGGCGGCGTTCAACACCCCGCTCGCCGGCATCGTCTTCGGCATCGAGGAACTGGGACGGACCTACGAGGCGCGCACCACCGGCCTGATCGTCGCCGCCATCGTGGCGGCCGGCCTCACCTCCCTCTGGCTCGTCGGGAACTACACCTATTTCGGCACCACCAGGGCGACCCTGGCGATCGGCCCGGGCTGGATCGTGGTGCCGCTCCTCGGCGTCCTGGGCGGGCTCGGCGGCGGCCTGTTCAGCCGCATCGTGATCCTGTTCGGGCGCGGGCTCCCGGGCCTGCCCGGCCGGCTCATCGCCCGCCGCCCGGTGGTGTTCGCAATGCTCTGCGGCCTCGGCGTCGCCCTCTGTGGCCTCGCCACGGGGGGCGCCATCTACGGCACCGGCTACGAGGAGGCCCGCGCGATCCTGCACGGGGACGCGGCGGTGCGGACCGGGTTCGCGCCGCTGAAATTCGCCGCCACCGTCCTGTCCTCGATCAGCGGCATCCCGGGCGGCCTGTTCGCCCCCTCCCTCGCGGTCGGGGCGGGGCTCGGGGCCCATTGGCACGCGCTGTTCCCGGAGGTCTCGATCGGCGCCCTCGTTCTGCTGGGCATGGTCGCCTACCTGACCGGCGTGCTGCAGGCGCCGATCACCTCCTTCGTCATCGTCACCGAGATGACCCAGGACCACGCCATGATGATCCCCCTGATGATCGCGGCCCTGATCGCCGACGCCGCCTCGAAGCTCGTCTGCCGCGGCGGCCTCTACCACGCCCTCGCGGACATCCTGCTCGCCCGGGCCGATCCCGCCGCGCCGCCGGTCAAGCGAACGGCCTGACGGGCGAGAAAGCGCGGACGCGATCCGGAACGGTTGAGCTTTGGCCGGGTTATCGCTCGATTCTCTCGACTCTGACGGACTTCACGCCATGACCCTCCTGAAATGGGCCCTCATCTGCTTCGTGATCTCGCTGATCGCGGGCGGCCTCGGCTTCACCGGCATCGCCTCGGGCGCCGGGTCGCTCGCCCGGATCCTGTTCGGCCTGTTCCTGCTGGTGGCGATCGTCATCGTGGTGGTGGCCTTCGCCATCGGCCAGGCGGTGTTCTAGGGCCGTGGCGGCGCGCCCGGGCACGGCTTCCGGCGAGCCCGCCGCCCGAGCGGCGATGACCGGGAAGGTCTGCCTCGTCACCGGGGCGACCTCCGGCATCGGCTACGAGACGGCTCTGGGCCTGGCCCGGGAAGGCGCCCGCGTCGGCCTCGTCGGGCGCGACGCCGCCAAGGTTGCGCGCGCGATCGGGGAGATCCGCGCCCGCGCCCCCGGGGCCGCGCTCGACGCCTTCGTGGCCGACCTCTCGTCGCAGGCCGAGATCCGGCGCCTCGCGGCCGAGATCCTGGCTCGCTACGCCCGGCTCGACGTGCTGGTGAACAATGCGGGCGCGATCTTCGACCGGCGCGAGATCACGGCCGACGGCATCGAGCGCAGCTGGGCCCTCGACCATCTCGGCTACGTGCTCCTGACGCTCCTGCTCCTCGACCGGCTCAAGGCCAGCGCCCCCGCCCGCATCGTCAACGTGGCCTCGGCGGCCCATACCCGCGGGCGCATCGATTTCGACGATCTCGAGGGGGCGGGGCGC
Source organism: Methylobacterium soli (assembly GCF_008806385.1). Lineage (GTDB taxonomy): Bacteria > Pseudomonadota > Alphaproteobacteria > Rhizobiales > Beijerinckiaceae > Methylobacterium > Methylobacterium soli. The sequence continues at coordinate 11,851 of NZ_VZZK01000018.1, read as the reverse complement.
TACAGCCCCATCAAGGCCTACGCGCAGGCCAAGCTCGGCAACGTGCTGTTCACGGCGGCCCTCGCCCGGCGGCTCGGCGGCAGCGGCGTCACCGTGAACGCCCTGCATCCGGGCGTGATCAACACGGGCTTTGCCAAGAATACCGGCGGGCTCCTCGGCTTCGGCTGGAGCCTGATCCGCCCCTTCCTGAGCAAGCCCGAGGACGGCGCGGCGACCTCGCTCCACCTCGCCACCGCCCCCGACCTCGCGGGCGTCAGCGGGCGCTACTTCGCCCGCAGCCGGCCGACGCCCCCCTCCGCCGAGAGCCAGGACCGCGCGGTGCAGGAACGGGTCTGGGAGATCAGCCTTCGGCAGGTCGGGCTGAGCGCGTGAAGACGGCGCCCGCCGCCTTCCCCTGACGCGCGGGGAGGGCCGGCCTCAGGCCGATTTCGGCAAGGCCGGCGCGATGGCCGGCGTGATGGCCGCCGTCATGGCCGCGCGCTCCTGCTCCAGCGCGCCCGAGAGCGCCTTCGCGATCAGCGCCCGGGTCTCGTCCACGCCGTAGAGGGCGATGAAGGAGCCGAAGCGCGGGCCCCGCGCCTCGCCGAACAGCACGTTGTAGATCGTGGTGAACCAGGCCTGCGACACGCCGGGGCGCCCGTCGGGGCTCTTGGCCTTGCCCGACAGGTCCGGGAAGTGGCGCCGGCCGACCTCGTAGACCACCGCCTGCAGCGCCTCGGGATCAGTCGAGCCCGCATGCTCGGCCAGGGAGGACGCGAGGTCCTCCAGGGCCGCGCGCTCCTCGGGCGTCGGCGCCCGGTAGGTCTTGGCCGGGCGCACGAAGTCCCGGTAATAGGCGAGCGCGTGCCCGACCAGCCGGTCGAGGCCCGGATGCGTCTGCGGGCCGATCCCGTCGGCGTAGCGCCGGAGGAAGCCCCAGAGCACGGCCGGATCCTCGGCATTGGCCACCGCCACGAGGTTCAGGAGCATCGCGAAGGTGAGCGTCGTGGCCTTGGTCTCGGGCCCGCCCCCGATCGTCTCGGGGGCCGGCGGCTGGCCCGCGTGCAGGTGCCAGACCGGGTTGCCGAGGCGCAGCTTCGGGTCCTGGCCGGGAAAGCGGTCGAGGAAATTCAGGTACTCGTCGACGTGGCGCGGGATCACGTCGAAGAACAGGCGCTTGGCCTCGCGCGGCTTGTTGTACATGAACAGCGCGAGCGATTCCGGGGTGCCGTAGGCGAGCCACTCGTCGATGGTGAGCCCGTTGCCCTTCGACTTCGAGATCTTCTGCCCCTTCTCGTCGAGGAACAGCTCGTAGTTGAAGCCCTCCGGCGGCTCGGCCCCGAGGGCGCGGGCGATCTGGCCCGAGAGCTTCACCGAATCGATCAGGTCCTTGCCGGCCATCTCGTAATCGACGCCGAGCGCCACCCAGCGCATCGCCCAGTCGGGCTTCCATTGCAGCTTGGCGCCGCCGCCCGTGATCGGGGTCTCGTAGGCCTCGCCCGAGCTCGGGTCGCGCCAGACCAGCGTGCCGGCGGCGGCCCGAACCTCGTCGATCGGCACCTGCATCACCGCCCCGGTGACCGGATGGAGCGGCAGGAAGGGCGAGTAGCTCGCCGAGCGCTCGGCCCGCAGCGAGGGCAGCATGATCGCCATGACGGCGTCGTAGCGCTCCGCCACCAGTCGCAGCGTGTCGTCGAAGACACCCGCCTCGTAGCAGGCGGTGGCCGAGCGGAACTCGTAGTCGAAGCCGAAGGCGTCGAGGAAGCGGCGCAACTCGGCGTTGTTGTGGGCCCCGAAGCTGTCATGGGTGCCGAACGGGTCCGGCACCCGCGTCAGCGGCTGGTTGAGATGGCGCGCCAGGAGCTCCCGGTTCGGCACGTTGTCCGGCACCTTGCGCAGGCCGTCCATGTCGTCCGAGAAGGCGATGAGCCGCGTCGGGACGCGGTCCTGCGTCAGGACCCGGAAGGCGTGCCGCACCATCGAGGTGCGGGCCACCTCGCCGAAGGTGCCGATATGCGGCAGGCCGGAGGGCCCGTAGCCGGTCTCGAACAGCACCTCGGCATTGGGCTTGCGCTCCAGCCGCGCCACGATCTTGCGCGCCTCCTCGAACGGCCAGGACGCCGCGTGGGCGGCGGCCTCGATCAGGGCGGGGTCGAGGGAGAGCGGGGACGGCATGATCAGGAACGACGCTTCGAAGAAAGGGGCTTTGCGAAGGGCGGCACCCTAGTGCGCTTTGCCGCGCTGCGAAATTCCCCATGCTGGTTTTTGTGGTCGCGGCCTGCGCGGCGCCCGGAAACACGCCGGTCGCACGCGCTCAGGCCGCGGCCTACGCGGTCATGACCTGCTCCAGCCGCCGCACGGCCTCGACGAAATGCGGAAAGCTCCGCCGCATCCGCGCGAGGCTCTCGTCGGTCTTCGCCGCATCGAGATCGAAGCCGTAGCGGTGACGTACGCGGTGGCGGAAGCCCTTCAGCTCCGTGAGGGCGGCGTAGAGCGGGTCGTCGAGGAGGGCCGGGCGAATCCCCGCGAGTGCCGCCCGCATCTGGTCGAGGAGATCCTGATGGGAGGTTTCTCCGGTCGGCACCGAGCCATCAATGTCGTTGGCAAGGTTCAGGAGAACGTCCTCGATGCCGTTATAGGCGTTGTGGACCGCCGCCGCGATCGTCGTCGTTCGTCCCCAGACGGTCACCAGATCCGGCGAGAGGGCATCGTAGAGCCTGAGAAAATCGTCGAGATTCGCGAGCTCGCGGTGAGCCCGCTCGAGCTTCGGCCCGAGCTTAGCGAAGGCCGGGTGAGACGACGAGATCATGCTCGAAGGCCTCCCGCTGGGACGCTGTCAGGTCGCAGGCGAAGATCAGGTCATAGGGGATGCCGGAGGCGCGCAACGCCTCCGCGACCGCGCGTTCGACCTCGGCGCGCTCGGCGCCGTCGACCGGGTTGCGAACCAGGAGGTCGATGTCCGAGTGCAGCCGGAACCGGCCGGCGGCCAGGGACCCGATCACCGCGACGTCATACCCGCGGGCCTTCAGCCCCGCCAGAAGGGCGGTGGCCCGGCCCCGTGCGGTCCGCGCGCGCGCCTCGGTCCGCGCCGCCACGAGGCGGTCGATCCGGCTCGTCGGAGATCTGCTGGCTGCCGGCATCGCGCGCCACACTCGCTCGGCCTCGCTGAGGGCCAATCCCGATGTAGGCGATCGGCCGGACGGGCACCAGAGCGCCCGCGCCGCGCCACCCCTCAGAACGGCGAGACCGGGAAGAAGCGCAGGTACAATTCGGCGTAGCGGCCGTCGTCCCAGAGACGCTGGAGCGCGTCGTCGAGGGCGCGGGAGAGCGCCGCATCCTCCTGGCGGGTGACGAGGCCGATGCCCTCGCCGAAATAGCGGTTCTCCAGGTAATCGCCGCCGATCAGCGCGCAGCAATTGCCGGATTCGAAGCCGCCGACGAAGAGCGCGAGGCCGAGCCCGTCGGCGAAGACGTAGTCGGTCTCGCCCCGGCGCAGGGCGCTCTCCGCCGCCGAGAGATCGGTGAATTCCCGCAAGGTTGCCTTCGGGAAGAAGGCCTTCAGGTAGGCGGCGTGGGCGCTCCCGGCGATCACCCCGACATTCTTGCCCGCGAGCGCCGCCGCGGAGGGCTCGGGCAGGCCGCGGTCGGTGCGGGCGATGAAGCGGGCCGGCCAGCGGAAGAACGGCCGCGTGGCGAGAAACCGCGACCGCAGGGTCGGGGTCAGCGGGATCGCGGCCGCGACCACGTCGCCCTGGCGCTCGTTGAGCGCGTCGAGCAGCGTGTCGAAGCGCCGGGCCTGCACCGTGCAGGTGATCGACAGGCGCTCGCAGACGGCGCGGGCGAGTTCCACCACGAAGCCCGTCGGGTTGCCGTCGGGGCCGGCGAAATGCAGCGGCGGGAACTCGTCGTCGGTGAGGAAGCGGACGGCGCGGCCGGTCTGCGGCGCCTCCACCCGCTCGCCGCGGCTGCGCGGATTCCAGAAGTTCGGGATCGCGACATTCTGCGCCGGCGCCGGCGGCTGAGGGGTCTCGGCGCCGGCCGGCACCGCGATGGTTGCGCCCGCAACGAAAATGGGAATAATGGCCCATCGGGCGCCGCGACGCGGGCCGGATCGGCGGAACGGCCGGTTCGCACCCAGGATGCGCTGGCACAAGGCGGGGAAGGGTCGGCTCACCCGTCTCCCCTAGCACGTTCCGGGGCCGGCGGGAGCGGGTGCGTGTCGTTCCTCGGGATTCCATCGCCCTGGTCCGGCGCGCGGGCGCTGCCGCCGGAACTCGCCTTCCTGCTCGCCGAGGGCGTCGAGCCCGCCCGGCTCCTGCGCGCCGCGGCGCTGGCCCGCGCCAGCGGCAGCGACGGCGCCACCGCCCTCCTGCATGCCGGCCTGATGGGCGAGGAGGCCTATTACCGGGCCCTGGCCCGGGCCCTCGGTGCCCCCCTTCCTCGACGGTCCGATCCCGTTCCGGGCGAGCCTGCGCTTCCCCGACAGCCTCGCGACCGGCCTCGCGCCCCTCGCGGCCGGGGCGCCCGCCGCCTTCGTGCTGGCGCCGCGGGGGGCGGAGATCGCCGAGTGGCTCGCCGGCCGCAGCCCGCCCGGGCGCCTGCCCGCCATCACGACGCCGACGCGCCTGCGCGCGGCGGTGTTCGCGGCGATGCCGGGGCGGATCGCCGCCTACGCGTCGGACGAACTGGCGCGGCGGCGGCCGGACTGGGCCTTCCGGCCGGGGCCGCGCCCGAGCCACGCGATCCTGGTCGCCCTCCTGGCGGCGATGCTCGCCTGCCTCTATGCCGGCCTGCCCGGCTGGGCGGCGCTCGCCTGCCTGACGGCGGTGCAGAGCGTCTTCCTGGCGATGGCGACCTTCCGGCTCGGCGCCCTCTGCATCCCGGCGCCGGTCGACCAGCCCGAGCCGGCGCCCCTCGCGGAGTGCGAGCTGCCGGTCTACACCGTGCTCGTCGCCCTCTGCCGGGAGGCCGCCGTGGTGCCCCGCCTTGTGGGCGCGCTGACGCGGCTCGATTATCCAGTGACGAAGCTCGACATCAAGCTGGTGATCGAGGCGGACGATGCCGAAACCCATGCGGCCCTCGCGGCCGAGGCGCTGCCCCCGTGGTTCGAGATCGTGGTGGTGCCGCCGGGCCTGCCCCGCACCAAGCCCAGGGCCCTGAACGCTGCCCTGCCGCTTGCCCGGGGCGCCTGCCTGGTGGTCTACGATGCCGAGGACGTGCCGGACCCGGCGCAACTGCGCCGCGCCGCCGCGCGCTTTCGCGCGGGACGGCCGGACCTCGCCTGCCTGCAGGGGCGCCTCGTCATCGACAACGCCGCCGATTCCTGGCTCACCCGCTGCTTCGCCCTCGAATACACGGCCCTGTTCGACGTGCTCGGGCCCGCGCTCGCCCATTGGTGCCTGCCGACCCCGCTCGGGGGCACCTCGACGCATTTCCGCACCGCCATCCTGCGGGCGGTGCATGGCTGGGACGCCTGGAACGTCACCGAGGATGCCGATCTCGGGATGCGCCTCGCGGTTGCGGGCTACATCGTCGGGGACCTGCCGAGCGCCACCCTGGAGGAGGCGCCGGCCGAGATCCGGCCCTGGCTGCGCCAGCGCACCCGCTGGATGAAGGGCTTCCTGCAGACGAGCTTCACCCATGCCCGCCGCCCCTGGCGCAACCTGCGCGCGCTCGGCCCCCTGGAGGTGCTGTGCGCCCTCGCGCTGGTGCCCGGCACCGTCGCCTCGGCCCTGGTCTACCCGTTCCTGATGGGGGCGGCGGCGGCGGAATTCCTCCTGAGTCCGGTCTGGGCCGGGCCCGAATTCTGGCCGAACCTGCCAACCGGGCTCGCCATCACGATCTTCGTCACGGGATTTTCCGCGATGCTCCTGCCCGCGACGCTCGGGGCGCTGCGGCGCGGCTGGATCGACCTCGTGCCCTACGTGCTGATGCTGCCGCTCTACTTCCTGCTTGTGAGCCTCGCGGCCTGGCTCGGCCTGATCGAGCTGATCCGCGCCCCGAACCGCTGGAACAAGACCGAGCACGGCCTGTCGCGCACCTCCCGCAGCGGCGCCCTGAAAAGCCGCCCGGTCGCGGAGCCGCTCAGATCCGCTTTGCCAGTTCCGCCGCGGTCTCATCCGCCGGCCGCTGCAGGTTGAGGGCGCCGATGAAGCGGTTCCGGCCGTCCATCACGTAGACCAGGGCCGTGTGCTCCATGGTGTAGTCGTCGCCCTTGGACGGCACCTTCCGGGAATAGGCCCGGTAGGCCTTGACCGCGGCGGCGACCTGCTCGGGGCTGCCGGTCAGCCCGACGATGCGCGGGTCGAAGCTGCCCAGATAGGTCTTCAGGCTCTCCGGGGTGTCGCGCTCGGGATCGACCGTGATGAAGGCGACCTTCATCGCCTTGGCCTTGTCGCCGAGGGCGGCCAGCACGTCGGAGATCTGCTGCAGGGTCGTCGGGCAGATGTCCGGGCAATGGGTGAAGCCGAAGAACACGAGATGCGTCGCTCCGGCGAAATCGCGCTCGGTGACGGTCTGACCGTCCTGGTTCACCAGGGTGAAGGGGCCGCCGACGCTGGAGGTCGCGACCGGGGCCCGCTCCGGCGCCAGGGTCAGCACCGCCACCGCCGCGAGCCCGACCAGCCCGGCCAGGAACGCCCCGAGGGGCAGGAGCAGGCGACGCGTGCGGTCGGGCAGCATGGAATCTTCCTCAGCGAACGGGCGCGCGCGGCCATGAAGGCGTGGCGAACCACGCGGGCGCCGCCCTGGCAAGGGGGCATCCGGTCGCCGCCGATCCCGGGGCAAGGCGGAATCGCTCACGCCTCCGCAGCGCAGAGGTCCTCCACCGTCCTCAGATAGGACTTGGCGTCGAACTTCCGGAGGGAGTTCTCGCTCTGGTAGCGCACGGTGCCGAAGATCTTGCGCCGCGCCCAGGGGCGGTCGTGCAGGCCGTAGACCCAGGCGACGTTGGTGAAGGAATTCGGGTCGCGGCCGTCGAGGAAGTAGCGGTTGTTGAGGCGCAGGGTCCGGGCGAAGCCCTCCTCGGGGGAGGGGGACCATTCGAGGATCTTCTTGCCCCAGTACATGCGCAGGTGATTGTGCATGTAGCCGGTCTCCCGCATCTCGGCCTGGGCGGCGTTCCAGTATCGGTCGTGGGTGCGGCCCTCGGCGAGCTCGGCTTCCGTGTAGGTCCGCGGGCGCGGGTCGCTCGCGTGCTCGGCCAGGGTCTTGCGGGCCCATTCGGGGACGGCGCGCGCGAAGGCGTCGTAGCCCTCGGTGTAGAAAACGTGGTTCATCGCGAGTTCGCGCCGCACGATGACCTCCTCCAGATAGGCGGCCTTGTCCTCCGCCCCGCCCGCCTGGGCGGCCCGCACCGCGAGGGCGATCTCCACCGGCGAGATCTGGCCGAAATGCAGGTAGGGGCTCATATGCGAGGCCGCGCCCGCCTCGGGCCGGTTCCGGTCGCTGCCGTAATCCGCGAAGGGGCCGGCGAGGTAGGCCTCGAGGCGCGCCCGCGCCTCCCGCTCCCCGCCCCGGAAGCGCTTCACCGGAGGCACCGTGCGGTCGAGGCTCATCCCGGCCAGCACCGCGTCGGGATCGGTCACGTCGATCTCGCTCGCGAGGCCGAGCGTGGCCGCCGCGTGCGAGACCCGGCGCGGCGCGAGCGGCTGGATGTACTCCTCCCAGATCCGGTGCAGCTTCGGCCGGAGCGTGCGCGCGGCGTATTCGTGCTTGCCGGAGGCGACCTCGACCGGGACCACCACGTCGCCCTCGATCTGGACGAGGCGGGTGTCGACGCCCGCGCTGATCTCGCCGTACCAGCGCTTCTGGATCGCCAGATAGCCGCGGTCCAGGACCACGAGGGCGGCGCGGCGGGCGAGGTCGAGGCAGATCGCGGCCGGCGACATCTTGCGCATCACGAAGGCGACGCCGCGTTGCTCCAAACCCGCCTTGGCGTCGGCGAGGCCCTGCAGCAGGAAGGCGTAGTGGCGGGCATTGGCCTCGGGAAAGCCGCTCTTCCCGTCGAGCAGGCCGAAGCAGGCCACCACCGGGAGGCCGAGGCGATGGCCCTCCTCGATGGCAAATTCCAGCGCCGGATTGAAATGCGCGCGGTTCGCCTGCTGCAGCAGGTAGAGGACGTAGGCGCCCTCGGCCCGGGGCGCGACGTCGTTGAGGATGCGAATACGTCCCGCCTGGATGGCCATTCTGTCCCTCGTCCCCCGAGAACCCAGGAGCACAAGTTAGGGCGCGGGCCCCGCATATCCGCAGGGGCGGATGGGAGACGGCGAGCGTCCCTGACCAGAGAAACGAGCCCGCCCGGGCGGAGAATGACTTGCCCGATCAGGGCGTTATCGCGCCGAACCTTGGTGCGCACGGCGGAGGGGCCCGCGAAATCGACCGCCTGACTGGATGCGACATTTTGAGCACATCACGAAATCAATGTGCGCGGTCGCACCAAAAGAGACAGCCTTGCTGCCCCAATCCCCTTGAATTCGGCCGCAGGAGGTTCAGATTGTGCATCGCGGGAGCGCGATGGCGTCGCGGTCCCGCTGCCCTCCTTGGGCGTTTCCTCCCTAGACTTCGGGCCGCTCCTTCGGGAGTGGCCTTTTTTCTTGGTCGAATCGCATCGAGGGTGCGTCAGCCGCGCGCCCGCGCCCGGATCATGAAGTTGTCGTAGGTGTACTCAGCCACCTGGAACCAGAGGTATTCCTCGTTCCGGAAGGTCTTCATCGCCTCGAAGATGCGCTTGAAGTCAGGGTTCTTGGCCGCGATCTCGCCATAGACCTCGTTGGCCTGCTTGAGGGCCGCCTCCATCACGTCCTGGGGGAACGGGCGCAGCTGCGCCCCGCCCGCCACGAGGCGGCGCAGGGCGCCGGGATTGCGGGCATCGTAGCGCGCCTGGACCTCGGCGCTGACCTGCGCGGCGGCACCCTGGAGGGCGGCCCGGTAAGTCTTGGGCAGGGCCTTCCACTTCTCGGCGTTGAGCCAGAAATGCAGCATGGCGCCGCCCTCCCAGAAGCCCGGGTAATGGTAGATCGGCGCCACCTTCTGCAGCCCGAGCTTCTCGTCGTCGTAGGGCCCGATCCACTCGGCCGCGTCGATGGCCTTCGATTCGAGGGCGGCGTAGATCTCGGGGCCCGGCGTCGCCTGCGGCACGGCGCCGAGCTTGGCCAGCACCTGGGCGCCGAGGCCGGCGATGCGGATCTTCAGGCCCTGGAGGTCGGCCACGCTCTTGATCTCGCGACGGAACCAGCCGCCCATCTGCGCGCCGGTATTGCCCCCCGGCAGGGTGGCGAGCCCTTGCTTGGCGAAGATCTCGGCGAAGAGCTCGCTCGCGCCGCCGGCGAGCCACCACGCGTTCTGGCCGCGGGCGTTGAGGCCGAAGGGCAGGGCGGTGGCGAGCGCGAAGGTCGGGTCCTTCTGCATCGCGAGGGTCGCGGGGGCGTGGCCCATCTCGACGGTGCCGGCCGCGACCGCGTCGAGGAGGCCATCCGCCCCGACGGCCTCGCCGACCCCGAGGGGCTTGATCTGGAAGCGCCCGTCGGTGGCCTCCGCCACGAGGCGCCCGAAGGTCTCGGAGGCGCCGAACAGGATGTCGAGCGTCTTCGGATAGGCCGAGGCGAGGCGCCAGCGCAGCTCCGGCGCGGTCTGGGCGATCGCCGGGGCGGCAAGCGCGCCGGCCGCCGCGACGCCGCCGAGACCGGCGGTGAGCAGGGCGCGTCTCGGAAGGGCGCGTCTCGGCAAGGCGCCTCCCGGCAGGGTCGAGGGCATGACGTCCGGCTCGTTCAAGCGGTCGTCGCTCGGGTGGTCTTCGGTCAAGGCGTCGTCCAATGCGTCGATGTCCCGCGTCGCGGCGAGGCCGCCGTTCACGAACGGAGATCACGCCGAAACGATCCACCGGCCCAGTGCCGGGCCATAACACGCCGATTCCCGACTCGAAACCGGGGGGCGCCCCATGCTAACCCGGCCCCATGACCCCCGAGAGCATCACCCTCCACACCGTCTGCGGCCTCGAGGAGATCGCCGGCCATGCCGGGCGGGGCGTCAGCCACGTGCTCTCGCTCCTCGATCCGGGGACGCCGGAGCCGGAGAGCTTCGCGGGCTTCCCGGCCCATCACCGCACCACCCTGCGCTTCCACGATTGCCTCGCGCCCGGCGAAGGTCTGGTGCCGCCCGAGCGCGCCGATGTGGCAGCGATCCTGGCCTTCGGGTCCGAGGCGCGCGGGGGCGGGCACCTCTTGGTGCATTGCCATTACGGCCTGTCCCGCTCGACCGCCGCCCTGCTGATCCTGTTCGCCCAGGACGCGCCGGAGGCGTCCGCCGAGGCGCTGGTGGCGCGCCTCCACGCCCTGCGGGAGCCCGCCTGGCCGAACGCCCGGATGATCGCCTTCGCGGACACGATGCTGGGGCGCGACAACGGCCTGAACGCGGCGGTGCGGCGCCTGCACGCGCACCAGCTCGGCGTGCGCCCGCACCTCGCCAAGCTCCTGCGCGATCTCGGCCGGGGCGCCGAGGTGGACGCGGCCCTGTCGGCGCCGGCGTGAGCCCGACCGCGGCCGGGGCTACTTGCCGGCGGGCGTGAAGGCGCCGTCCTTCCAGACGTAGAGCACGTAGCCCTGCGCGGTGACGTCGCCCTTGGCGTCGAAGCCGACGGAGCCGAGGACGAGGTCGAAGCGCTCCCGGTGGAGCGTGGCGGCGATCGTCTTCGGGTCGCCCGCATGGGCGAAGTTGCCCGCCGCCACCAGCGCCTGGAGGGCGGCGTAGCCGTAGATGGTCGAGCCCGTCGGGTCGACGCCCTCGGCCTTGAAGGCCTGGACCACCGAGGCGGCGGCGGGCTGGCGGCTCGGGTCGAGGTAGAAGGTCATCAGGACGCCGTTGCTCGCCGGGCCGGCGATCTTGGCGAAATCCTGGGTGGCGATCGCGGAGGTGCCGAACCATTGCGGCTTGAAGCCCCGCTCGGCCGAGATCCGCACGAGGCGCCCCATCTCGGTGGCGTCGCCCCCGTAATAGACCACGTCGATCCCCGCCGCCTTCAGCCGGTCGGCCAGGGCCGCGTCGTCGGCATCGCTCGGCGAGAAGGCCACCGACATGGCCTCGTTGATGCCGATGCGGTTGAGGTTGTCCTTGGTGGCCGCCGCCAGCGTGCGCGAGGCGGGCGTCAGATCCTGGATCAGGGCGATCTTGCGGTCCCGGAAGCGCTCGGCCAGCACCGTGGCGGAGAGCCGGGCCTGGTCGTCGTCGCGCCCGCAGACCCGGAAGATCGTGGGCAGGCCGCGGTCGGTCAGCCGGGCCGCCACCGAGGCCGCCGTGATCATCAGGGCGCCGTTGGCGGCGTAGACCTCCGAGGCCGCCATCGAGGCGTTCGAGCAGACATGCCCGACCACGAGGCCGACCTTGGATTGCACGAAGTGGTTGGCGACTGCCGTCGCCTTGTTGGAATCGCAGGCATCGTCCTGCACGTCGAGGGTGATGGGCTCGCCGTCGAGGCCGCCATGGGCGTTGGCGTCGCGCGCCGCCGCCTCCACCCCGCGCAACACCTGCTCGCCCACGGCCACGTAGGCGCCGGAGCGCGGCACCGCCACGCCGATGGTGATCTCGGCCGCGGCCGGGCATGCGAGGGCTGAGACACCCACCGCCAGGCCGAGCAGGGGGGCGACACGTCTGATCTTCATCGGGCCTCTTCTAGACGCTCAGCCCGCGCCGATACAAAGCCCGCGGTCCCGTCCGTCTTCCCGGTACGGAGGAAACGACGGGGCCGCGCAGATTGGCAAGAGGGGAATTGGTGCAACACGGCCGGAACGGCCGCGCGCGTTTGGCTCATCGGGTATAGGCGTAGACGGAGGCGGCGGATCCGATGGGTCCTGCGACGGAGGCGGCGACGCCCAGGACC
>NZ_VZZK01000017.1 GCF_008806385.1 Methylobacterium soli | reverse complement strand
AAAGCGCCAGGCGTTTTCCTCAATCGCCCAACGCACCTGATCCCAACAACGTTCCGCTACCAGACAACAGTACTACTGTGTCACAAATTTTGTGGATAAAATGGGTGATTCGGTCCTGCGATGGAGCGAAGCATGGATCGCTTGAACTCCCCGCTGACCGATGAGCCGCGTTTTGCAGCTTACCTTGAGGCTTTGTCAGGCGTCCTGGGTCATGCTGATCGGATCGCGCCGCTGAAGGCCTACTGTACGGGTCTTCTTCTGCCGGGAGCACGCAAGAGCATCGAGCCAATGGCGGCCCGGATCGCGCCGGCTTGTGTCCAGGCCACCCATCAGGCGCTGCATCACTTCGTGGCCAAGGGTGAATGGTCGGACAACGCTTTGCTGACCCGGGTCCGCAGCGAGGTTCTGCCTCTGATTGCGAGCCAGGGCCCAATCCAGGCCTGGATCGTCGATGATACAGGCTTTCCCAAGAAGGGCCGCCACTCGGTCGGGGTGGGGCGGCAATACTGCGGTCAGCTCGGCAAACAGGATAACTGCCAGGTTGCTGTGACGCTCTCGCTGGCCAACACACAGGCCAGCCTGCCAGTGGCCTATCGCCTCTACCTGCCAGAAGCCTGGGTCCAGGATGCCGAGCGGCGCAGGAAGGCTGGCGTACCTGAGGACATCAGCTTTCAGACCAAGCCCGAGATCGCGCTGGATCAAATCCGAGCGGCCTTGGCCGACCAGGTGGCGCCCGGGGTTGTTCTGGCAGATGCCGGATACGGGATCGACACAGCCTTCCGTACGGCCCTGACAGCCTTGGGCATGAGCTACATTCTGGGCGTTCAGTCCTCGACGAGCCTGTGGCCTCCCGGAACGGCACCGCTGCCGCCCAAGCTTTGGAGCGGACGCGGTCGCCCACCAACCCGGGTGCGGCGTAGCCCTGAACAAAAGCCGCTCTCAGCAGAGAAGCTGGCCCGGTCTCTGCCGGAGGCGGCTTGGCAGCGTGTCGCATGGCGCGCTGGCACAAACAGCCGGCTGGCCTCGCGCTTTGCGACGGTGCGGGCGCGCCCAGCGCATCGGGATGAACGGCGACATGAGCCCCGTCCCGAGGAGTGGCTTTTGATCGAGTGGCCGGAGGGCGAGGACGCGCCAACCAAGTACTGGCTCTCGACCCTGCCGCCGGAGACGCCCCTGGCCGAGCTCGTCAGCCAGACCAAGCTGCGCTGGCGCATCGAGCGGGACTACCAGGAGCTGAAACAGGAGATCGGGCTCGGTCACTACGAGGGGCGGAGCTGGCGCGGCTTCCATCATCACGCCAGCTTGTGCATCGCGGCCTACGGGTTCCTGGTCTCCGAGAGAGGCCGCTTTCCCCCCTCAGGACCAGAGATCACCGAGCGCCAAGCGCTTGCCCTACCCGGCAGTTACAGACCCCGCGGCGCCCCCGATCCGGCCCGAGCGACACGTGCCTAACTCCATCGCGACCTTGCGCCTGAACCTGGTACGGGCACTCGCTCGAACCCTGCAACGATGTCCATGCTGTCAGCAGGGATCTGTGACACAGTAGTACTAGACGGTCGCGTCCTCCGGCGCCCGAGCCCAGTCGCCCTTAAAAGCCTCGTGGGCAGCCTCCGTGCGCCAGCACGCCGCTCGGTGACCGGATGCGACGGCGACATCGGGAGGGGCGTCCACACGGCACCGCTCCTCAGCGAGGAAGCAGCGCGGGGCGAACGGGCAACCCGGCGGACGGTTTGCAAGATCCGGCGGCGAGCCGGGGATCGTCTTGAGGCGCGACCCTTTGGTAAGCGCCCCGTCAGCCCGGCTGCGCAGGAGGCCGATGGTGTAGGGGTGGTGAGGGGTGAGCACCACGTGGCGGGCGGAGCCCTCCTCGACGATGCGGCCGGCATACATCACCGCGATTCGGTCGGCGACCTCTACGGCGGCGCCGAGGTCGTGGGTGACGAAGATCGTCGAGAGGCCGAGCTCCGCCTGCAACTCGCGCAGGAGCAGCAAGATCTGGATCTGCACCGTGGCGTCGAGCGCTGTGGTCGGTTCGTCGGCGAGCAACACCTGCGGCCGGCAGGCGAGCGCCAGGGCGATCATCGCGCGTTGGCGCATGCCCCCCGACATCTCGTGCGGATAGGCATCGAGGCGCTGCTCCGGGCTCGGGATGCGGACCCGCTCGTACAGCGCCAGGGCGCGCTGGCGGGCTGCTGCGGCGCTAATCCGCTCATGCTGGCGGATCGCCTCGGTGATCTGCTGGCCCACCGTGTAGACGGGATCAAGGGCGAGCAGGGGCTCTTGGAAGATCATCGCCACCGCCCGGCCGCGCAGGGCCCGCAGGGCCTTGGGCGACATCGCCATCACGTCCGCGCCGCCGACCCGGATCTCGCCGCCGATCCGCGTCCGGCGCTCCGGGTTCAGGCGCATGATCGCCCGCAAGGTCACGCTCTTGCCGGAGCCCGACTCGCCGATCAGCGCCACGGCCTGGCCGCGCTCCAGGGTGAGGTCGACCCCGTCGACGGCCTCGACCACGCCGCCGAAGACCACCGTCAGGCCGCGGATCTCGACGGCCGGTCCCGTTGCGGACGCGCTCATGCGGCCACCGTCAGGCTGGGCGTTAGGGAATGACCCGAGCCGGGCTGGCGGGCGAGGCAGGCGACGCGGTGGCGCGCATCGAGGGCGTCGAGGGGCGGGACCGCGCCGCGGCAGACCTCTTCGACGAGGGTGCAGCGGGGATAGAATCGGCAGCCTGCGGGCGGGTTGATCGGGTTGGGTGGGTCGCCGGCCAGGGGCGCCGCCTCGGTCCGCGCATCCGGGTCCATCGAGGGCATCGAGGACAGGAGCGCGGCCGTGTAGGGATGGGCCGGCGCGGCCAGCACCGTGTCGGCGGGCCCGATCTCCACCACCTGCCCGAGGTACATTACGGCCACCCGGTCGCATATGAAGCGCACCACGTTGAGGTCGTGGCTGATGAATAGGTAGGTGAGGTTGAACTCTTGCTTGAGGTCCATAAGCAGGTTTAACACCTGCGCCTCCACCGACTTGTCGAGGGCCGAGACCGCCTCGTCGAGCACCAGGAGGCGGGGTTCGAGCGCGAGCGCGCGGGCGATGTTCACCCGCTGGCGCTGGCCGCCGGAGAGCTCGTGCGGGTAGCGGGCGGCGAAGCGCGCCGGCTCCAGCCCCACCCGGGCGAGTAAGCTGCGGGCGCGCTCAATGGCTTGGCGCTTGGGCACCCCGTGCACTTGTGGCCCGAAGGCGATGGAACCCTCGATGGTCATGCGCGGGTTGAGGGACGAGTAGCTGTCCTGGAAAACCATCTGAGCCTGGGCTCGGAAGTCGCGCAGGGGCAGCGCCCGACTGCCGATGCGCTCGCCGTCGAACAGAAGCTCGCCGGCATCGTGGCGGGTCAGCCCCATGATAAGCCGGGCGGTGGTGGACTTACCGCAGCCCGATTCCCCGACAACCCCAAGGGTCTCACCCTTCAAGATCTCGAAGTCGACGCCGTCCACGGCCCGCACTACCGCCTTGGCACCGCCGAACCCCTTCTTCGCGGGGAAGTGCTTCACCAGGCGGTCGACCGTGAGAAGGGGCTGAGCCGGGCCGCCGCGGTCACGGACGATCGGGACGGTGGCGTGGCCGATGGGCATGCTCATGCCTTCACTTCCATGGCGGACCGCAGGCCGTCGGAGAACAGGTTGAACGAGATCGAGACGATGAAGATGGCGAGCCCCGGCAAGGCCGCGACCATCGGGTTCACGTAGATCGCCGTGCGCAGGGTGTTCAGCATCAAACCCCATTCGGGCTCCGGCGGCTTCACGCCGAGGCCGAGGAAGGACAGGCCCGAAGCCAGGATCATCGACACGCTGATGAGGCTGGTGGCATAGACGAAGATCGGCCCAAGCACGTTGCCGAGCACCTGCACCCGCAGGATTGTCAGGGTCGAAGCGCCCGAGAGGCGGGCCGCGTCGACGTAGTCGCGCGCCCGGATCTGGGTGGTCACGCTCTCGGCCACGCGGGCGATCTGGGGCACGAACACGCAGGTCAGCGATACGATTGAGTTGAAGATGCCCGCGCCCAGGGCGCCCGAGAGCGCGATGGCGAGCAGCACCGAGGGGAACGCAAAGAACACGTCCACCGTGCGCATCAGCACGGCGTTGACCCAGCCGCCGACGTAGCCGGCCAGGATGCCGATGCCGGACCCGATGATGAAGGCGAGGATGACGGGAGTGACACCGATGAACAGGGACAGGCGCCCGCCCATCATCAGGCGGCTTAGCATGTCGCGGCCGAGCTCATCCGAGCCCAGGATGTAAGTCGCGTCCCCAATCGGCTTCAAGCGCCGCAGCATCGAGCCACGATACGGGTCCATCGGGGTAATCCAGGGCGAGAGCAGCGCCAACGCCACGATCGCCAGGATGACGCAGGCGGCGACCATCGCCACGGGATCGCGCAGGAGCTTGTGGCCGACCTGCCTCCAGAACCCCCGCGACGGCACAAAGGCGTCGGGCGCGGCCGGCGCTGGGGCGGCTCCGCTGGCGATGTCGAGGATCGGCGCGGCGGCTTGTGTCGCGAGTGCCATCAGCCCCTCTCGATGCGCGGGTCGAGTGCCGTTTGCACGACGTCGACGATGAGGTTGAGGGCGACGAAGAACATCGCCAGGACGAGGATCGAGCCCTGGAGCAGGGGCAGGTCGCGCTGGAAGATCGCGGCGTTGAGGAGGAAGCCGGTGCCGGGCCAGGCGAACACCGTCTCGATCAGGATCGAGCCGCCGAGGAGGTAGCCGAGCTGCAGGCCCATGATGGCGAGCGCGGTGGGTGCTGCGTTCTTCACTACGTGCCGGAACACGCCGAACTCGCTGAGGCCCTTGGCGCGCAGCGCACCAACGAAGTCCTGGGCGAGGATGTCGCCCACCAGTGCCCGGATGGTGCGAGCGATGACACCCATGGGGATCACCGACATCGTGAGCGCCGGCAGGATGATGTAGCGCAGATGCTCGAAGTCGGGCCGCCAGTTGCCCGAGCCGTCCGGTCCGGCGCCGGTGGGCGGGAGCCAGCCGAGCTGAGCCGAGAACACTATGACCAGTACCATGCCGAGCCAGTAATGCGGCACGCTCACCCCGAAGACCGACACCGCCGAGGCGAGCCGGTCCAGGATCGAGTTGCGGAAGTATCCGGCCACGAAGCCGAACAGGCAGCCGAAGGTAAAGCCGATGAGAGTGGCCACGGAGGCGAGGATGAGGCTGTTGACGACGGCCCGGCCGACCTCCTGTGCCACCGGCCGCCCGGTGGCGATCGAGATGCCGAGATCGCCCTGAAGGACGTGCCAGAGCCAGATCACGTACTGCACCGGCAGCGGCTTATCGTAGCCGTAGGCCGCCCGCATGGCGTCGATGGTCTCCTGGGTAGCGTCCACCGGG
Source organism: Methylobacterium soli (assembly GCF_008806385.1). Lineage (GTDB taxonomy): Bacteria > Pseudomonadota > Alphaproteobacteria > Rhizobiales > Beijerinckiaceae > Methylobacterium > Methylobacterium soli. The sequence continues at coordinate 115,563 of NZ_VZZK01000017.1, read as the reverse complement.
AGCACGGCACTCAAGGGGTCGCCGGGGGCGAGGTGGACCAGCATGAAGCAGACGACGCTCACGCCCAGCGCCACCGGCGTGACCGTGAGCAGGCGCTGGAGAATGAACTTCAGCATGGTGTCACCCTCGTCCCGATTGCTCCGCGGTGCTCCTCCCCCGGACCACCGAGCACCCTCACTTGGCCATAGAGATCGGCGAGAAGTCCTGGAACCAGTTCTGCGCCTGGACGAAGCCCTTCACCTTGGGGCTCATGGCGCGCGGATTGGTGTCATGGGCTACCATCAGGAACAAAGCGTCGTTGACGTACTTCTCGTGGATTTTCTCCAGGACCTTGGTCTGCTCGGCCGGGTCAAAGGTGTTGCGCACTTCGTCGAACAGCTTATCCATCTCTGGGTCGCAGTAATGGCCCCAGTTGGTGCCATTCGGGGCTGCCAAGTTACACTGCAGGTGCCGGATGAACCCTGTAAAGGGGTCCTGAATGAAGTAGGAGAAGTTCATCCCAGTGGCTTTCCGCGACATCTCGGCCTTCGCGCCGCCGCGCCACAGGTTGATGAGCGTGTTCCACTCTACCACCTCGAACTCGACCTTGATGCCGATGTCGGCCAAGTTCTGCTGGATGAACTCGTTCATTGGCAGGGGCTGCATCTGGCCCGAGCCCGAGGGTGCGATGAGGACTTTCGTAACGATGGGCTTGTTCGGGCCGTAGCCGGCTTCCGCCAGAAGCTTCTTTGCAGCCTCCGGATCGTAGCCCGGCTTGAAGGTCGGCTTGCCGAACCAGGCCGAGCCCGGGGGCATGAAGCCTTGTGCGGGGATCATCAGGCCGTTCAGCAACTCCTTCATGCCGTCACGATCCACCGCGAGGTTGGCGGCTTTGCGCACTCGGATGTCGTTCCAAGGCGAGCCTTCGGCGCGCGACAGGTGCCAGGTCCAGTTATGCGGATAGGCATTGGTCACGATGCCGAACCCAGCGCTCTTCAGCGACGCCACGGCGTCGGGCGGGGGTGCCTCTATCCAATCGACCTGACCGGACCGAAGGGCCGCGACTCGCGCATTGGCCTCCGGCAGAGGCACGAGTACGAGCTTGTCGAGCTTGGGCACTCGAGCCTTGTCCCAGTACTCCCTATTCGGCACCATCTCAGCACGCTCGCGCGGGGCGAACAGGGTCATCTTCCACGGGCCCGTTCCCGATGGCGTCTTGGCGAAGGCATCCCAGTTCTTGCCCAGCTTTTCCCACTGAGCAGGCGACGAAATCATGATCCAGGCGATCTGGTAAGGCAGCGTCGCGTCGGGATTCTTCGTGATCACTTCGAGGGTAGTCGGGTCGACGGCGCGGTAGCTCGCCACAGCCGGGATGCGCGAGCGCCCTTGCGCAGACTGGCGCGGATCGAATTGTGGGGCATCGTTTTTCAGGAGCTTGTCGAGGTTCCACACCACCGACTCGGCGGTGAAGGGCGAACCATCGTGGAACGTTACGCCGTCGCGCAACTTAAAGGTCCACTTGGTCTTATCGGAGGAGTCAACGGTCCAGCTCGTGGCGAGGCCTGGCGCCAGCACGGAGGGCTTCGTCGCCGAGAAAAGGTCCCAGTTGATGAGGCCGTCATAGACCGTATAGCCCGTGAACCGCATGCCCTCGCCGCCATTATCGGCTTGGCCCGTCGTCAGTGGGATGTCGGAAGCGGTCATCCCGATCTTCAGGACGCCCTGCGCAAGCGCCGGCGGCGTCATCAGGCCCGACAAAAGGGCGATCGCTAGAAGGCGGCTCTCAAAACGGAAGAGCTTAGTCCGACGCTTCACTGAATCGGTCATTCGCACACAGGGTCCTTCCACGGGTCCAAACCGGACGGACCGTTGTATGCAATCGCGCGGCCAAGCCGGCTGATCGGGTCAGGGACATGGTCTCGGGTGAAGAGGATCGCCCCTGACCCGACCGGCAGGTCTTGGCCCCTGGGATTTCAAAGTTGGGTCAGATGGAACCCTAAGGCTGAGCTTTTACTTTCCAGTCAGACTTCGAGAATCCTGTCTTGCTGAGGAAGCTACGATGCGAGCGTCCGCCAAGGACCTGCCGCAGGGTTCAGCCGAGACGAGCTCTGAAACCGCGGGGGGCTTCGCAGACGAAGTCCGTAGGCAAGCGGTCGGCTACGCAGGCAAGCGCAAGGCTGATATATCTCGGGTCGTCTCAGATGTCGGGAACGCCATCCGTTCGGGTGGTTCCGGCTTCTCGGACCAGTCTAACATCAAGGCTTTCGTCTATGCGGCAGCGGAAGGAGTCGAAGAGTTTGCCGAGGGGATCAACAGACGCACGTTCAGCGAGATCTACGACGAGGTGGATGCCGTCGTACGCCGTCGGCCAGGTGTCACTTTCGTGGCGGCAGCAATCACTGGCTTCGCTCTATTCCGGTTTCTTAGAGCGTCAGAGATACGACCAGTTCCTCGTTCGCGCGCGGTCGTTCCAGTCGATGTCTTCCCGACCCCGGATGTTTAAGGCTGCGCATGGTAGAACTTGATAATCAGAGCGCTCAAAGCCGCTGACTACCCCCTTGCGGACTGGAAGGACGTCGTTCCCGAAGCCATCGACGAGGCTGGATATGGCATCCTTTGGAACGATGGCGAGGCCACTTCGCTCCAGGACTCACTCCCGTCTGCTTGTGGCTAGGATGACCTTTCCCGGTCGCCGGCAGGATTGGCTTCTGCTGGGCTTGGCCCTCGTGCTCGCGTTCGTGGCTTTCGCGACCTATTACCGGACGCGTCCGACGACGCTGACCGTCGCGGTTGCTCCGAGAGGTGGCAGCGAGCCTGCCTTGCTGCAGGGCTACGCTGACGAGTTGGCCAGCGCCGGGAGCTGGTCGTAGCGCCCCTCCGCCCAGCGATACGCGATGGTCACGTCGCGACCTTCGACGAAACCCAATCCGGCAAGACCCTTGTGGAAGGCAGTTAGGAGCGTCCCATCGACTGTCGCAGATCGGCTGCTCAGAAAGCCAATCTCGGGCCGGGCAGGCTGCTGCGCGCGCAGGCTTCGGGGCAGGACGATGGCCGCCCCACAGACGAGCGAACCGAAGTCGCGCCGCCGCATCCCAAGCATCGTCTCGCACGCTCGAAATTGGACTGCCAGGCAGCATGACAGTGACGAAAAAATGCACCCTTAGGCCGACCTGGGCACGGTAGGTATAAACATTGAAGGAGGCGAATCATTTTTACGTCTTCGCCGAAGCCGTGGACACTGCATACTCCAGCAGGCCACTCTTGCTCATGGGAGAGGGTCAGCCCACTTAGCAATGAGGGGAAACAGTCCGAAGCCGGTGGCTTCTGGTCTTCGGAGAGGCGGCCGACGCCTTCTGAGTTTTGCTCCCGGCCGTGGACGCCTCTGTGTCTGCCATGGAGGATCTCCAGGGAGTCCTATGGCATCAGCGTTCGCGGCCAGCCCACGATGGTCGCTTGCCCTCCCAAAGGGGAGCCGAGGCCCATCGTTGGCCGCTGGCCGTCTCCTCACGGTCGCCAACCCGAAGGAGTACCTTCTCGGCGTCCTCGCGGCCAGTCCGTGAGCCGATGAAGGCCGCCGGTTGGCCATTGATCGCTTTGATTACTCTGCGGTGAGCCATATCAGCCTCGTTGCTGCATCGCAAACAACATACCGCATTGCAACAGAAACGGCGAGGGCGGTGCTCGACGGATAGCCCTCAGGTAGCTCGATCAGGCTCCATAATTCCCAATCTACGAAGGCCGGGTATGCTCTCTTGTGTGCCCTCACGCACAGCGAAGACTGAGCACCGCGCTATCCGGTTTGTTGGATGATCCAGGGTTAGAGGTGTTTCTGCAGGTGCGCCCGCTAGCTGCCGGCCTCGGCGAGGCCGCTATTAGAGCCGCGATCGTCGCGCTAGAGGAAGGCTAGGCACCCCGCTAAGAATGCCCCTTCGAGGGCGACAAGAGCACCGACAATCCAGGCCGCAGGGCGGTCGCCGAGGAAGCCACGATCAATCACCGCATCGCGCGACATGGCTCATCTCCGACTGGAAATCTGCCGTATCGCAGCGTGCGCCGCTTTGCTTTAATCTGTGTTCGCCCGAAGCCGCGAATTTAACGAATTTTTGACGAATATGCGGCGGGCGGTTTGGTGCGGTTGTTCGTCAACCAGTAGGCATTCGTCGAACAGGTTTCGTCATGTCTCGGTAATGGCGTGCTAACCACGCCGTGCACATCGTGGGCTGTCTGGCGGCGAATTGCTCAACCCTGCGGTCGGACTGGCGGGCCGGGTCTTTCCTCGACGTTGGCTCGGTCCGCCGTCGGGAGGCACGCGATCTGCTTATGTCTCTGCGTCGCATCGCCCGCCTCCCAGCAGTTCGGTGCGGCCGGCGGGTCAGGCGCCCCACGAACCCAGCGACTTGGCCCGCCGCCATCCTCATGCATCAAGACCTGGGCCGCACCTACCGAGGCTGCTTCGATCCCTCCGAATGCGCCGTCGCCCCGCTCCACCACCGCGCCGACCGATCCGGATAGGTTCTCAATCCGCTTGCTGCCTCAGCCGGTCAGTCCCAACGCGAAGTCCTCCGGCACCTCGCCGAATTGACCGAGGATCGTCGCGCTTTCCAGCTCGCCCGTCTCATCGTCAACTACAATCCGGAGCGCGGCTGTCCTAGGCATCCGGCCAGCTATCGCTTCGGCCCGCTTCAGCGCTCCGCTCTCCGTCGGGTCAAGCTGCCGCTCTTCTAGTCCGAGGCGCTTCCGCTTGATCACGGACGTCTGCACCAGGACGTCGTCTTCATAACTCATCGCGCTCTCTCCTAAGCCGCCTCGCACCGCTCGCGTACGTCAGTGAAATCCAGTGTGCCGACGTGCCAGACCTTGCTGTCGTGGACGTCGACGATCCAACCTCAGGACATCGCATCCGCTGCTGGCTCCGTGGCTTTGAGACTGGCATCGAGATTAGGCTTCGCTCCTGGCGTATCCTTCGCAATGCGCGTCGGACCGGCCGAGCGAAGGTCGAGACAGTTGAATTATGCGTATCCTCCTGATTAATCCGAATACCAGCGAGACCGTCACCGACTTGGTGTCAGGGCATGTGCGGCGCATCGGGGGCGGGAAAGCCGCGTTCGAGCCGGTCACCGCCCGGTTCGGCGCGCGCTACATCGCGAGCCGCGCGGCCCTCGCGATCGCGGGGCATGCGGCACTCGAATGCCTCGCCGAGCACGCGAACGGCCACGATGCCGTCTTCCTCGCCTGCTTCGGCGATCCGGGCCTGTGCGCCCTGCAGGAGATCTCAGCGGTGCCGGTCGTCGGCATGGTCGAGGCCTCCTGCAGGGCGGCGGCCGGTGCCGACCGGCGCTTCGCCATCGTCACCGGCGGCGCCCTGTGGCAGCCGATCCTCGGCGAGATCGTCGCGACGCTCGGGCTCTCCGAGCAATTCGCCGGGGTGAGAACGATCCCGCAGACCGGCGGTGAGATCGCCCGCGACCCCGAGGCCGCCCTGGCCCATCTCGCTGCCGCCTGCTGCGCCTGTGTAGAGGAGAAGGGAGCGCAGACCGTTATCCTCGGTGGTGCGGCACTCGCCGGAATGGCGGAGCGCATCCAGCCCGCGGTTCCGGTGCCGGTGATCTGCTCGGTCGAGGCAGGCACACGCGCGGTGATCGTTGCCGCCTCCCGAACCGAGCCATCGCCGCCGCGAATCATCGTCGAAACCGCTGGACTGTCGGGCCCGTTGTCGCGGATGCTCGGCGGCGCGTGACGCGCGCATGCAAGTTCGGACCGACCGAGACTGGATGATTGCTGCTTCTCGCGGCAGCCCCGACGCCAACTGTCTCGAAGATGCCTCGCCGGAGGCGGAAACGCCGCAGTGGCCAAGGTTCTGGCCTGCCCTTTGCTCGCGAGAGCGCAGGGAGCACCGCATGGATGTCGAGCTGATCCGTCTGACCAAGCGCTACGGCGACACCCTCGCCGTGGACGCGATCGACCTGAAGATCTCGTCAGGGGCCTATTGCTGCCTGTTGGGGCCGTCCGGCTGCGGTAAGACCACCACGCTGCGGATGATCGGCGGGCACGAGGCCGTGTCGAGCGGCGACGTCGTAATCGGGCCGTATTCCGTCGGTGATGCACCGCCTGCCGGACGCGGCACCGCGATGATGTTCCAGAGCTACGCGCTCTTCCCACACCTGAACTGCCGGGACAACGTCGCCTTCAGCCTGAAGATGCGCGGGATCGCCAAGGCCGAGCGGCAAGCCAAGGCCATGGCGATGTTGAGCCTCGTGCAGATGGAGCGTCTGGCCGAACGTCTGCCCGCCCAGCTCTCCGGCGGCCAGCAGCAGCGCGTGGCGCTTGCCCGCGCGCTGGTCACCGGCCCGAAGGTCCTTCTCCTCGATGAGCCGCTCTCTGCCCTCGATCCATTCCTGCGCGGCCGGATGCGGGTCGAGCTGAAGCGGATCCAGGCGGAACTCGGCCTCACCTTCATCCACGTCACGCACAGTCAGGAGGAGGCAATAGCTCTTTCCGACCTCGTCGTGGTCATGAGGGGTGGACGGATCGAGCAGGCCGCCGATCCGCGCACCGTGTTCGAGCGCCCGGCGACCGCGTTTGTCGCGCGCTTCATCGGCGGCCACAACGTGATCAGCCTCCCTGAAGGTCCCATCGCCGTCCGCACCGACCGGATGCGCCTCGGTGAGGATGCCGGCCAGGGGGCTCGTCGGGCGCGGGTGGTCGCGGTCGAATACCAAGGGACCAGCGTCCTGGTCGGCCTCGATGCCGACGGGATCGAGCGGCCGGCCGACGGCTCCTCGGCGCTGACCGCGGTGCTGAGCGATCACGCCTTCGCCGCGCACCCGTTCGCCCTCGGCGATACCATTCCGGTCGGCTGGGACGAGGCCGCCGCACACCGGCTCGACGCCTGACATCATACCTTTCGCGCAGAACAAGCCAGGGGAAACACCCGCATGAGCGAGATCACCACACCGAACCGGCGCACCTTCCTGAAAGGAGCCGGCCTGGCGCTCGGCGCCGGGCCGATCACCGGATTTCCGGCGATCCACGCGGCCGAGCCCGTGACGCTTCGCTACCTCGGAACGGCCGTGAATCAATCGGCCGAGATCGCCCGGAAGGTGAAGGAGGATCTCGGCATCACCATCGAGTACATCCCGGTGGTCACAGACGAGGTGACCAAGCGCGTGGTGACGCAGCCGAACTCGTTCGATCTCGTCGACACCGAGTTCTTCAGCCTCAAGAAAATCATCCCCTCGGGCAATATCCTCGGCATGGATGCCAAGCGCATCAAGCTCGCCGACAAGATCACCAGCGTGTTCACCAAGGGCGAGGTCGCCGGCAAGACGATCGGGGACCAGGGCACGGCGCCGAAGAAGGTCTTCTATCTCGAGGGCCAGAATGGAAAGACCTTCGCGAATTTCCCCACCGAGTGGATCACCCTGATCCCCACGACCTACAACGCCGATACCCTCGGCATCCGTCCGGACCTGATCAATCGGCCGATCGGGAGCTGGAAGGAACTGCTGAACCCCGAGTTCAAGGGGCGCGCGTCGATCCTCAACATCCCGTCGATCGGCATCATGGACGCCGCGATGGTCGTGGAGGCGACGGGCGACTACACCTACGGCGACAAGGGGAACATGACGAAGGCGGAGATCGACCGCACCATCAAGCTCCTGATCGAGGCTAAGCGCGCGGGCCAGTTCCGGGCCTTCTGGCAGGACTTCAACGAGTCCGTGAACCTGATGGCGTCCGGCGAGACCGTGATCCAGTCGATGTGGTCGCCCGCCGTCACCAAGGTCCGCTCCCAGGGGGTGCCCTGCATCTACCAGCCGTTGAAGGAGGGCTACCGCGCCTGGGCGTCGGGCTTCGGCCTGCCGAAGACGCTGAGCGGGCGCAAGCTCGATGCCGCCTACGACTTCGTCAACTGGTTCCTCTCGGGCTGGGCCGGAGCCTACCTCAACCGGCAAGGCTACTACTCCGCGGTCCTGGAGACCGCCAAGGCGCATATGGAACCCTACGAGTGGGCCTACTGGATGGAGGGCAAGGCGGCCGAGAAGGACATCAAGGGTCCGGACGGCTCGACCCTCGAGAAGGCCGGTGCGACGCGCGACGGCGGTTCCTTCGAGGCGCGCATGGGCTCGGTTGCCTGCTGGAACGCGGTGATGGACGAGAACACATATATGGTCCGCAAGTGGAACGAGTTCATCGCCGCGTGAGCGCGACCTCGCATCGCCGCGCCTGCCGCGCGCGACGCGACCGGACGTCGAAGCTTGGCGCCCGGGTTCTGTGCCTCTTTGTAGCGCCGAGGAGAGCTCCATGACCGAGATTGTTCTGCCCGCGCCCGCGCTCGCGGCCGACAAGCCGCAGACCAGCCTCAACGCGGGCGAGCGGCGCCGGCGTCGCCGGACCTACCTGCAGGCGGCGCCGATGGCGCTCGTGTTTCTGATCTTCCTCGCTATCCCGCTGCTGCTCACCCTGATGGTCAGCTTCTGGGAGTACAACGAGTACGAGATCGTTCCGGCCTTCACCCTGCAGAACTACCGCGACGTCTTCGAGGGCTGCCTCAACGGCAGCGACCTCTGCACCACGGTGCGGACCTACCTGTCGACGCTGAAGTTCTGCGCGCTGACCTGGGTCTGCACCCTGCTGATTGGCTTCACGGTGGCCTACTTCCTGGCATTCCACGTCCGCTCGCGCACGACCCAGACGGTGCTGTTCCTGATCTGCACGATCCCGTTCTGGACCTCGAACGTGATCCGGATGATTTCGTGGATCCCCCTCCTCGGACGCAACGGGCTCGTCAACGACACGCTGCAGAGCCTCGGCCTGATCAGGTCTCCGATCGAGGGGCTCCTCTACTCGGACTTCTCCGTCACCCTCGCCTTCGTGCACCTCTACACCGTCTTCATGATCGTGCCGATCTTCAACAGCATGGCGCGGATCGACCGTGCGCTGATCGAGGCCTCCTACGACGCGGGTGCCACGGGCTGGCAGACCCTGACGAACGTGGTCATTCCCCTTTGCAAACCGGGCATCGCCATCGGGTCGATCTTCGTCGTCACCCTCGTGATGGGAGATTTCGTGACCGTCGGCGTCATGGGCGGGCAGCAGATCGCCTCGGTCGGCAAGGTCATCCAGGTTCAGATGTCGTACCTGCAATTTCCGGCCGCCGCGGCCAACGCCATGGTGCTGCTCGGCGCAGTGATGCTGATGATCCTCGGCCTGACCCGCATCATCGACCTGCGCCGGGAGCTGTGAGCGCGTGAGCGGCCGTCCCCGCAATCTCTCGTTCTACGTCCTGGCAGTGTTCTTCGCGCTGTTCGTGCTGTTCCTCTATGGCCCCACGCTGACGATCCTCGTCCTCAGCTTCCAGGGACCGCAGGGCGGCCTGACCTTCCCGCTGAACGGCGTCTCGACGCACTGGTTCTCGCGGCTCTGGGCCGGCGTCGGCGTGGTCGACATCTGGGCGGCCTTCGGGAGGTCCCTCCGGCTCGGCCTCGTTGCCATGGCGCTGACGGTTTTGCTCGCCTTCTTCGCGGGCCTCGCCTTCCGCAAGGGTTTTCGGGGCTCCAATCTCCTGTTCACCCTCGCGGTCGCTAGCCTGATCGTGCCCTCAATCGTCGTCTCCCTCGGGATCGGCCTGGAGTTTCGACTGATCGACGACGGCATCAAGGCACTCGCCGCGGCGACGGGCTGGACGATCCTCCAGGACCACGGCACCGCGATGGGGCTCTACACCTCGGCCCTCGGCGCGCACCTGACCTGGACGCTGCCCTTCGGCCTCCTGATCATGTTCGCGGTCTTCAACCGCTTCGACCCGGCCTACGAGGAGGCGGCGCGTGATCTCGGCGCCACCGGTGCGCAGACGCTCGCCCATGTCGTCGTGCCGATCCTCGCGCCCTCCCTCGTCGGCGTCGCCCTGTTCGGCTTCACCCTCTCCTTCGACGAGCTGGCGCGGACCAGCCAGGCGATCGGGGGACGCAACACCCTGCCGCTGGAGCTCCAGGGCCTGACCACGACGGTGACGACGCCGGAAATCTACGCCCTCGGCACGCTGACGACCGCCGTTTCGGCCGTCGTCATCGCCTCCGCCCTCTTCACCGTGCTCTGGCTTCAGCGCCGGCGGGCTCGCCGCGGACCGCTGAAGCTCTGACTGCCCTTCGCGCGGCGGGCCCGTGATGCTGCGGGCTCTGTCAGCGAGGTTGCCGGTCGAGGATCCGCCCCTGACCCGGCGTTCCGACGACGCGGCCAGCCTCGGCGATCACCTCGCCTCGCAGGATCGTGGTGACGGGCCAGCCGACGACCTCGAACCCTTCCCAGGGCGTGTAGTCGGCGCCATGATGCAGGATCTCCTGGCGGATCGTCTCGCGGCGGGTTGGGTCCCAGAGGGCAATGTCGGCATCGTATCCGACGGCGATCGAGCCCTTGCGGGTGAGGCCGTAGATGCGAGCATGGTTCGTTGACGACAATTCAACGAAGCGCTGCAGGCTGATCCGCCCTTTCGACACCCCTTCAGAGAACAGGATCGGCAGGCGCGTCTCGATACCCGGGATTCCGTTCGGCACCCAGCGGAAGGAGGTCCGGCCGCGGGGGGTCAGCTTGCCCGCGGGGTCGTCGTAGCGGAACGGGCAATGGTCGGACGAGAAGGTCTGGAACACTCCCTGGACTAGGCCTTCCCAGATCGCCGCGTGACTCTCCGCCTCGCGCGGCGGCGGCGAGCAGACATACTTCGCGCCGCTCATCTCGACGCCGGCGTCGCGCAGGTCCTCGGCCGTCAGAGTGATGTATTGCGGGCAGGTCTCCGCGTAGACCTTGAGGCCGCGCGCCTGCGCCCAGCGCACCTGCTCCATCGCCTCCCGGCCGGAGACGTGAACGATCATGATCGGCACGTCGACGAGTTCGGCGTGGCTGATCGCCCGGTGGGCAGCCTCGCGCTCCACGATCTCCGGCCGCGACACCGCGTGGTAGTAGGGGGCGGTGCGTCCTTCGCGCTCGAGGCGCTCGGTCAGGAAGCGGATGGCGTCGTAGCCCTCGCAATGGACCATCACGAGGGCGCCCTCGCGCCGGGCCACGTCGAAGACCTGGAGGAGCTCGCGGTCGCTGAGGACGAGATCGTCGTAGGTCATGAAGACCTTGAACGAGGTGTAGCCGTCCTTGACGAGTGACGGCAGCTCCTGCCCGAGGACGCCCGGGGACGCGTCCGAGACGATCATGTGCATCGCCACGTCGACGTAGCAGCGGCCCTCGGCGAGGCCCCGGTAGGCCTGGACCGCCTCGCGCAGCGAGGTGCCGCGGGCCTGGAGTGCGAAGGGCATCACCAGCGTGTTGCCTCCCGCCGCCGCCGCCGCGGTCGCAGAGGCGAAGTCATCCGCCATGACGATGCCAGTCCCCGCTGCCTGGGCGATGTGGACGTGGCTGTCGATGCCGCCCGGCAGCGCCAGAAGGCCGGTCGCGTCGATCTCGCGGGCAGCGCCCTCCAGGCGATCGGCGATCGCGACGATGCGGCCGTCGCGGATGCCGATATCGGCGCGCACAGAATCGGCGGCCGTCACCACGGTGCCGCCCCGAATGGCGAGGTCGAGTTCGGTCATGGGCTTCCCCTCACCCGGCGCGGAGCGAGGCGGCCTCGTCCGTATGGGCGATCCGCTCCGTCAGAGGCTGGGGCAGGCCGATCGCTGGCTTGGCCGGCGGCCGGCTGAAGGTGCCGGTTGTCGCCTTGCGAGGACGCAAAGCGACGAGGGCCTCGGCCTGCTTCACGGCGGCCCCCACCTGATCGACGAGCGGGACCGGGATCCGGTGGGCGACCCGACGGGCGAGGCCCGCCAGCGGAGCGCCGGCCAGGATAATGACGTCGGCCTCGTCCTGGGCGACGCTGCGGATCGCCAGCTCGACGAGGAGGTCCTCGCTGTCGTCCTGCACCGTGGCGACGGCCCGGACCGGGGCGTCGAGCATCCGGATGCCGGCGCAGCGGCTCGCGAGGCCATGCATCGCCACACAGTCCTCGTACCAAGGGCCCAGCGCCCGCGCGAAGGTGACGATGCCGAAGCGGCGCCCGAGCATGCAGGCGCTCAGCATCGCGGCCTCGGCCATGCCGACGATCGGGATGTCGAAGAGCTCGCGCGCGCCGAGCAGGCCGGGATCCCCGAAGGCCGCGATCACGACGGCGTCGACGCCGCGGTGATGCTCCGCGATCATCTCGAGGGCGATCGCGCCACCGATCTGCGCCTCGGCGCGGCTCGCGATGTAGGGCATTCCGCGCGCCGCCGTCACCGGCACGAGGGTGGTACCCGCGGACGCGACGGTCCGGGCCACCGCCACCATGCGGTCGGTCATGTCCTGCGAGGTGTTGGGATTGAGAAGGAGGATCCGCACCGCTCGCCTCCTCAGCGCTCGCGCCGGCAGGGCGGCGGAACCGCGAACAGACTGCCGCGAGCCGCGAGGGTCCCGGCCTCCCGCCCGGTGAGGCCGAGGCTGCCCCACATAGTCGCGGCGATGGAATCGTAGACCGGGACGCCGATCTCCTGCTCGAGGGCCGGGGCAACAAGGGTCCCGCGCATGTTCGTGCAGACGATCGCCACGGCGTCGCAGCCCTCGCGGGCGACCGCCCGGGCCATCTCGGCGACCCGCTCCTCGTCGACCTCCGCGAAGGAAAAGTTGTCGCTGAGCGCCAAATGCCGCTCGGCCGTGCAGGGGAAGCCCGCCTCCTCCCAATTGGCCATGATGCGGGCCTGCACGTCCCCCGTATAGGGGGTGACGAGGCCGATGCGGCGCGCGCCCGTCGCGCGGAACAGATCGCGGAAGGCGAGGACCGAGGTCGTGCTGGGGATCCCGGTCGCCCGCTCGATCGCCGCGCAGAGCGCCTCGTCGCGTGCGAAGCCGAGCCAAGCCGCAGAGGTGCCGTTCCACGCAATTGCGTCGACCTTCGCGTGCCCGAGCAGTTCGGCAGCCTCGATCATCGGCGCGAGTGAGAACTGCCCCAGCGCGGCCTCCGACAGGGCGATCTCGGTCACCCGGAAGCGGCTAAAATGCACGCTCGCCCCCGGCAGATCAGCGGCGAGCGCCGCCATCATCGGCTCCAGCACGGTGTTCGAGGAGGGCGTCAGCATCCCGAGGCGCAGGCGCGCGCCCGTCAGGTCCCCGTCCCACAGTGCATCCGGCGCGGCCATCAGGCGGCCCGCCGGGCCGTCGCGGCCTCGTCCCGGATCAGGGACAGGATCCGGCGCTTCGCATCGTTGAAGGCGGGGCTCGTCACGTCGCGCGGGCGCGGGAGATCGAAGGCGAAATCGTCGCGGATGCGGCCCGGCCGGCGCGTCATCACGGCGATCCGGCTGCCCAGCACCAGGGCCTCATCGACGCTGTGGGTGACGAACACGATGGTGCAGCGGATGCGCTCCCAGATCCGCACCAGTTCCTCCTGCATCTCCATCTTGGTCTGGGCGTCGAGGGCCGCGAAGGGTTCATCCATCAGAATCACCCGCGGATTCATCAGAAGCGCCCGGGCGATGCCGACGCGCTGGTTCATGCCTCCCGAGAGTTCGGAGGGAAAGTGCCGCTCGAAGCCGGTGAGGCCGACGAGGTCGATGAAGGATTGCGCCTGCTCGCGCCGCCCCCTGCGGCGGACGCCCTTCAGCTTCAGGTGGAAAGCCACGTTGTCGGCAACGTCGAGCCACGGCATCAGGGTCGGCTGCTGAAACACCACGCCGCGGTCGGCGCCCGGCCGCTCGACGCGGGCGCCGCCGACCTCGATCGAGCCGGTGCTCGGCTTCTCGAAGCCCGCGATCATGTTGAGGAGCGTGGACTTCCCGCAGCCCGAGGGACCGAGCAGACAGACGAAGTCGTGGTCGGCAATCGTCAGGTTCACGGTGTCGACCGCGAGGATATCGCGGGCGCGGGCTCGGTCGTGGAAGGTCTTCGTGACGTTGCGAATGGCGATCTCGGCCATGGTCAGCCCTCCCGGCCATGGACGGTGGTGGTTCGCTGCCAGCGCAGGACGCGGCCCATCAATCCCTTGATCGCCCAGTCCGACAGGTACCCGAGCAGGCCGATCGAGACCATCGCGGCGATCACCATGTCGTAGCGGAGAAAGTAGTAGGAATCCCAGAGCACGTAACCGACCCCGCTCTTCACCGCGACCATCTCGGCCGTCACCGTCAGCATCCAGGCCGAGCCGATCGCGATGCGCAGGCCCGCGGAGATCGAGGGTAGGGCGGCCGGAACCACGACGTTCCAAAGGAGCTGCCGCTCGCTCGCCCCCATCATGGATGCGGCCCGCACGAGGTTCCGGTCGATCGTGCGCACGCCGTGGATGGTGTTCATCAGGATCGGGAAGAAGGCCCCGAGGAAGACCAGGAAGATCGCCGGCTTGTCGGCGATGCCGAACCAGATGATGGCCAGTGGAATCCAGGAGACCGGCGGGATCGGCCGCAGCATTTGGAGCGTCGGCTCGATCGCCTTCTCGACGGAGCGCGACCACCCGATCGCGGTACCGATCGCGATGCCGGCCAGCGCTGCGAGGCCGAAGCCGACGAGGACGCGCCACGTGCTCGAGAGGGCGTGACGGGCCCAGGTGCCCGAGTAATCCTGCGTGGTCCCGTCGATCCCGAGGGTCCAGTCGCCCAGGGCGTGCAGGACGGCCGTGGGCGGCGGCAGCAGGCTCGGCGGCAGGTACCCCGAGCGCGCGATTACTTCCCAGCCCGCCAGCAGGAGGACCGGAACGGCGAGACGCTCCAGGCGCGAGCGTCCGCGCTCGAGCCAGGCCTGGCGGACCGCGACCCGAGCGCCACCCGGGAGGGATTGGCTGACCGTCTGCATCGAGGGATGCTCCCGTGGTACGGACCGCCGAGACGGACCGGCGCTGGGAGCCGTGCGAAGGTTCACTCCGGCATCCCGCAGGACTGTTCGGCGCACCATCGGGACACGGCCCAGAACGCGCAAGGCATTTTCTGCATGCTGCATGCAATTGGAGCGAAACGTCTCCAGATTAAGCAGATTTGCCGACCAAAGCGGCATGCAACATCGGCGTTTCAGGCTAAGATGCCGCGCAGAAACCAGTCATTTGGGCGTCTCCTTGACCGATCCTATCCCGCGTCGCGGCCGTCCCAGGAAGCTGCCGTCCCTCGCCTTAACGGCCGGCCTTCCGGTCCTAAGATCGGGCCTGCATGAGCAGGCCGCCGAGCGGCTGCGCGACATGATCGTGCGAGGCGATCTCGCGCCCGGCGCACCTCTGGTCGAGGTCGAGCTCTCCGCCGCGCTCGGCATCTCTCGGACCCCAGTGCGCGAGGCTCTCAAACTCCTGGCGCAGCACGGCCTCGTCGAACTGCGCCAGAACCGCTCGCCCTGCGTGCGCGCCATGCGTCCCGACGAGATCCGCGAGTTGTTCGAAGCTCTCGGCGGCCTCGAGCGGCTGGCTGCGGAACTCGCGGCCATACGCATCACCACCTCGGAGTTGCGGCGTTTGCGCGACCTCCAAGACGAGATCGAGCGTGAGCACGAGGTCGGGCGGCGCGAGGCGTACTTTATCGCGAACCGAACGATTCACAGGACCATCGTGCTGGCCGCGCGCAACGCACCGCTCGCCGAGATGCACGCCGCTCTGCTGTCGCGCGCCGAGCAGGTCCGCTACTTCGCACTCCGGCTGGAGGACCGCTGGGAACAGTCGATCGCGGAGCATCGCGAGATCCTCGACGCTCTCGCGGCCCGTGATGCGGCGCGGGCCGGGGAACTCCTCGCCGAGCATGTCGGCCACACCGCCGACGTCGTCGCCTCCGCCTTCCCGGAATCCAGCAGAACCGCACCGAGCGCCGCGTGAGCGCAGGATCCCCCGTCGAAAGGACATCATCTCGATGCGCTTACCTTTACGTCTTCTCGCCTGCCTTCTGATTTTGCCGCTGTTCCTGGGCGCGGCGTTGGCGCAGGATAGGCCGAAGCTGAAGCTTGGCTTCGCCAAGTGTGCCCATTGCACGCCGCTGGTTCTGCTGCCGAATTACGTGAACGCCGTTGAGGTGATCGGCTTCAACACTGGCAACGACGTGCTGACCGCGCTGGTCTCGAAGAGCATCGACGTCGCGCAGGTAACCTACCTCCACTACGCGACCGCCCTCGATAAAGGCTTCGACGTCGTAGCGGTCTCCGGTCAGGTCAATGGCGGCTCCCAGCTGCTGCTCGCGAACGATCTCGCTGTGAAAGAGGGGGATTGGGCCGCGCTCAAAGCGATGATCACTGAGCGCAGCAAGGCCGGCAAGCCGTTCCGGGTCGCGGCTTCTCGCGGCAATGCTCAGGACATCCACATGCGCGGCGCCTTCGCCAAGCAAGGCATCGACATGCGCAAAGATGTCGAGTTCATCAATATTCCAAATCCGTCAGATCATGCGCAAGCGCTTCGTCGGGGCGAGGTCGATCTGATCTGTTCCGTCGAGCCGTTCGCGACGCAGATTCGGCAGGTTGGGGCAGGGAAGTTCTTCGACCATCCCTACGACCAGCCGGCGGGCCGCCTGACGAACCTGATGGTGACGCGCTCCGACGTGATCGCGGCCGAGCGTAAGGCCGTGCAATCGGTCGTCGCAGGCATTGTCAAGATCGATGATCATGTCGCGCAGGATCACGACGCCTGGATCGCCGTGATCACCAAGGTGACCGGCCTCGACAAGCCTATTGCGGCCGCAGCGATCGAAAACTTGCAGCCCGATTATCGGATGTACCGCCCGCAAGCTTTGGCGATCGCTGCGATGATGCGCGACCTGAAGTACATCTCCAAAGATGTCTCTGCGGAGGTGGCGAGGAACATGGACTACAGCTTCCTCGAATCCGCGACCGGAAAACCCCGATCCGAGCTCGGCGACTGAGTCCGGAAGCGGAACATTTCATGACTTACCTGATCACCGGAGCGGCCGGATTCGTCGGCGCCGCGCTCGCGGAGGCGCTCATCGCCCGCGGCGAGACGGTCATCGCCGTCGACCGGGGCGCGGCGCCGGCCGGGACCGGACCCGGGCGCCACCGGCCCGTGTCGCTGGATCTGACCGAGCCCGGCGCCCTCGACCCGATCTTCGCGGCCGAGCCGGTCGACACCCTGGTGATAGGCGCTGCGGTTACGGCGGATGCGGCCCGGGAGCGCGCCGACCCAGCGGGCATCGTGGCGGTCAATGTCGGGGCGGTGGCGGACGCGGTCCGGGCGGCGGGGGCGCACGGCGTCCGCCGCGTCCTCTATCTTGGCTCCGGCGCCGTCTACGGGGACAGCGCCGCCGGCCCGGAGCCCCTCGTCGAGGACGCCACGCCACTGCGGCCGCGCTCGCTCTACGCCATCACCAAGCAGGCCGGCGAGGCCGCCGCCCTGCGCCTCGCCGAGACCGTCGGGATCAATTGCGTGGCCGCGCGCCTCGGCACCTGCTTCGGGCCCTTCGAGCGAGACACGGGTGTGCGCGACACGCTGAGCGCGCCGCTCCAGGTGCTCAGGCTGGCGAAGGCCGGCGGCGCCGCGCGCCTCCCCCGCCCCGGGCACCGGGACTGGCTCTACATCCGCGACGCAGTGGCGGGGCTGCTGGCGCTCCTCGACGCGCCGGCGCTGCCCCACCGGGTCTACAACGTCGCGGCCGGCTTCACTTGGTCGCTCGCGGATTGGTGCGCCCGCGTGGCGGCGCGCCACCCCGGCTTCGCCTGGTCCGTCACCGAGCCTGCTCACGCCAATATCCGGCTCTACGATGCCTTCGACCGTGCCCCGATGAGCATCGCGCGCCTCGTCGCCGAGACCGGCTACCGGCCGCGTTACGACCTGCCCGCCGCCGCCGCCGACTTCCTCGGCCGGCCCGGCCCCATGCCGAGGTAGCGCGTGATGAGCCAGGAGACCCCCGTCATCGACGCGAATTGCCGCCTCGCGGGCCGCACCTGCATCGTCACGGGGGCGGCCTCTGGGATCGGGCGTGCCATCGCGTGCCTGTTCGCCCGCAACGGCGCCGCGGTCGTCGTGGCTGACGTCACCGAAGCCGTGCTGGAGGGCGGCGGTCCGACCGTCGCGCTGATCCGGGGGGAAGGCGGCCGGGCGGAGTTCCGGCAAACCGACGTCTCCGATGCGGCGGCGGTGGAGGGGCTCGTCGCCGACACGGTCCGGCGGCACGGCCGGCTCGACGTCATCGTCAACAACGCCTGCATCCGTCACCCGCGTCGCCTGACGGACCTCGCGGAGGCCGACTGGGACCGGATGATGGCGGTGAACCTCAAGGGCGTGTTCCTGTGCTGCCGGGAAGCCGCCCGGCAGATGCTTGCCCAGCCCCTGCGCGGGGAGGAGCGCGGGCGGATCGTCAACCTCTCGTCGCAGCACGGCATGATCGCGGCGCCGGGGGACCTTGCCTACGGGGTCGGCAAGGCCGGGATCGCCTACCTGACCCGGCAGGTCGCAGCGGATTACGCGGCGGAGGGCATCATCTGCAACGCGGTGGCGCCGGGCAAGATCATCACCGGGCAGGGTGGCCGCCTGCTCGACGAGGCCGTGCTGGCCCGGGCCCGGGCGCGCACGCCATGGCCGCGCCTCGGGCATCCGGACGATGTCGCGCGAGCCGTGCTCTTCCTCGCGAGCGCGGAGGCGAGCTTCATTACCGGCGTCAACCTCGAGGTCGACGGGGGCTGGATGGCCGCCTGATGCGCGGGCGTCCAGAGGCCGGAGGGGATCAGGCCGCCTTCTGGCTCTCGCCGCCGCCCGGCGCCACGGTCGCCTGCAGGCCGCTGATGATGCCGGCGAGCTGGTGCGGGTGGTAGGGCGTGCGCAGGCAGGGCGCCCCCGCGACCTTGTGGGCGGCGGAGAACCAAGCCACGATCCAGAGGGCCGCCGTCAGCAAGTGCAGCGCCTTGGCGGTCGGGTAGTAGGCATGTGAGCTCATGCGTGGGTTCCCCGACATCACGGAAGCGCCGTGGCGGGCCACGACGCGGATGTTCCACGCCATGCTCGCCACGCAAGACCAGAAGGAGGGCATGGCCGCCTTCGTGGAGAAGCGCCCGGCCAAGTTTATGCACGGGTGACGGCCCGGCGGGGCGTCCGCGACCCGCACCATTAGGCACGAAGCCTCGTTGAGCGGTCTCCAAGCCGCGCCTAGGTCGGCCCCGAGCCGGCCTTTGGGCTGGCACGCGCCCGCGTGCCCACCGCCGACCACCCGAGGGCGCAGGAGCTCAGGTCCCGGTCGATCTGGTCGGAGGGGCAGGTCTGGGTTTCGCCCGAGAGGCACGCAACCTGACGAGCGTGATGAAGAGCCAGATCGACTGGCTGCCTCTGAGCGAGGGCTCGGTGCGCCCGACGCAGGGACGCACCCTGGCCGTCATGCAGGTCTCGGGCGGCTCGCAGTCCCTCAACGCAGTGAACTCGCTCCGTGTGCTCGGGCGCTGGATGCGGATGATTACCATTCCGAACCAGTCCTCGGTTCCGATGGCCTACAAGGAGTTCGACGAGGCCGGCCGCATGAAGCCGGGGCCGCTCTACGACCGGGTCGTGGACGTCTGTGAGGAGCTGATGAAGTTCACCCTGCTGACCCGCGAGCGGGCCGGCTACCTCGTCGACCGGTACAGCGAGCGCAAGGAGCGCGAGCCCGACCGCCTCAAGGCAGTGGCCGCCGACATCGGGTTCGTCAAGCGGTAGATCCAAAAAGCTAAGGTCACGAACGATCAGCGGCCAACTGGCTGCCGGAACGCTCCTTTCCCCTTTACGTCCGTTGCCGCGTCGGAAGCCGACCTCCAGGCGGGTGAGGTTGAAGGACGGCTCATGGCGCATTGCTGCCACTCAGAGGCGGGCTGATCATCGACGAACCAGGGCACAAAGTTCGGTCTTTCACACTGGGGCTGAGCTACAGGTCGTTGGTGGCCATGAAGGCCGCATGTGGCCGGTAGGATTGGGTTGAGCGTGCTGAAGTTTCAAACACTTGGCTCCGGGCAATTTTGCCCGAATAGCCAGATGTGGGGACGCGGGGGAGTTGCACGCAGGGTCGTGTTCCGGGGTTGCTGGGATCGAGCAGGGCAAGGGCAGCGGATGAAGCGTCGGGTGCCCTTGCGGTGGGCAGTGGGATGAGTTCGTTGCTGGCCATGGTGCAGCCCTGACATGCGACCGCGGTGGTGCGGTCAGGTCAGGGTTCCCGCTCATGCGTCCAATCCGAATAGGAATGAGCCAGCGGAAAGGGCTCAGCGGGACTTCAGACGAAGGTCGGTGTCGTCGTGCCGGCGGATCGCGCCGTCGTCCATTTCGGCACGGAGGTGCGGAGGCTGGCGGCGTACGGGCAGATCGTGGCTGGCGCGCGTCGGCGGCGTGAGGGTTGTCCGCATCGTGCTGGGATGGCCGAAGTCGGCGTAGTCGTCGACGGCGGCAGGTGCGTTGGGATGGCTGCAAGTCAGGCGTCCGCGTGCGTCGAAGCGCCGTTGCAACGGCAGCTTGAGCGGCGTGGTTGGCGGGTGGCAAGATCGGACTGGCGGCGCAGGCTCAGTCGCAGGGGCGCCGCTGTTGTAAGCGGGAGCCGACCGCCTCTGCTGGCAATGAAGCAGGCTGATCGGGTAAAATTAGGAAGCCGTACGAATGAACGCCCGCATGCTCCTCAGCCCGATTACGCGAGATGCGCATCCAGGCGGCGAACAAAGCCGCCGGGATGGGCGTGCTTCAGGCCGTCGCCCCGGATAGGACGCTGTCCTGCTCGACGAGCTGCGTGAGCCGCTCGGTTGCGTCGAGCCAGAACGTGTGCAGATCGACGCAGCTCGTGTAGTGCCACAGCGTCGCGTGGTGATAGCTCAATTCGAGCTTGAAATTGGTAGAAACCGGCCGGTCCTCTACCCGACGTTTCCTGAGTGTCAGGTGCAGGTAAACCGGATGCTCGTTCCGCATGCCTCGCACCGCCGAGGTGAAGCACTGAGCTTCAAGAGCCTTGTATGGCCAGTGCGTTTGGACGTCCACGATGTACTCGACGCATACGTCGCTGTCCGTTTGGCTCTTTGTGCTCCAGACGGTCCTCCCCTGTGGTTCGAAGGAGTAGGAGACCAGTTCCTGACTGGGGGCTACAATCCAGCGCTTGAACGTCTCCGGATCAGTCCAGGCACGGTAGATCTCATTCCTGCGAGCCCGAACGATCCGCTCGATCGTGAACGCGATGCGGGGCTCGGCTATCATGTACCCCTCTTCCTCATACGGCGGCAAAGGTGGCATCGTTTCCGTCATGATTTTACTCCGGATTTCTCGAGTCTTGCTAGCTACATGAAGTATTAGCGTGATTATTCTGAATTTATGACCACCCATAATCGCTGCCTACCCGTAGTATATATTCATGAGGTGCTGCTGCGCGCACGCTTCTGAGTGCTGATTCTGCGATTTGGGCTACTCACGGGTTCGAACGCTCGAGCTGCGTTCAATGAGGCGCAGAGCTAGTTTTGCGCACTTGTGGCGTGATCCGGGATGGGGGTTGTCGAAGTGCCAGTCTCAGCTTGAGTTCGAGGGATGCGCGTCTGAGAACGCGGAGGCGACTGATTGCCAGGGCCAATGAAGCGTCGGTGGCAGAGCTCGCTAGCCCGATTAGGCTGCGGCGGGCGTACGCCTCTCCGGTGCCGGCTTCCCGTTCGTTGGTCGGCCCTGGAGTGGTGCGTCGCCAGTGAAGCGAGCTTCGCCGCGGCCTGGGCTGTGCTTGACCAGCACGTTGCTGAGCTCGGTCAGCGTCCCCGGCAGCAACTCCGTGACGAAGCGGGCGGCCAGGGTGAGATCGCGGGAGAGCGGGCCAAACAGGTCGAAGGCCAGCGGCCGCGACGACAGCAGGTTGGTGTTGAGGCGGCCGATGTCGTAGGCCGCGCGGGGCTCGCGACAGGCCAGGGCGCGGGTGACCACCGGTACGATGTCAGGATGAAGAAAGTTCGCGCCGAGGGCACCGGCCGCAGCCAAGATGCGCGACCCGCGTTCGATTATCCCGGGGCCGAAGATGCCGGACGGCAGCTGCCGGAAGGCGGGGCGAAGGCGGAGCCGAGACCCGTTTACGGGGCATTGCTGACCGCCTCGAAAACGCCTCCTGGCGCTCTCACCACACTGTCGAGGTGACGGCCAGGCCGGGCCTTCGCGCGAGGACGACAGGCATGGGCGTAGAGGTCAGCGGTGGACAGGCAGAGCCACGTGGGTGTCTCGATGCCCCGGACGAAGGCGGACGATGGCTGGATCTGACGGTCACCCTGTGCCGTCGACGAGAAGTAGCTCAGTTGATCAGACAGAAGCCCGCCCCGGAGCCGACCAGACGCCCCGGCGGGCACCAGGGCTCGGCCTTAGCGACCTTCTCGGCCGTGGCGGTCCCTGGCGCTGCCCCGGCCACTTCTGTGCTCTCTGGCGGCGGTAGTGAGACGTAGCTCGCGCTGCCGGCAGGAACCGGCCGATCCAGACGATTCGACAGGTTGTTGCTCAGGATGCCGTCCGGGCGGGAGCGGGTGTGCGGAGCAACGTAGGTGCCGCGTGAGGTGACGTAGCCGCGCACGGACACCGAGCCGCCCCATCCACCGCCGCGGCCGCGTGCGGCGGCCTCAAGGCCGCTGCCGGCGAGCGCCAAAGCCGCAGCACCGATCAGCAGCAGGGTCCGCATGTCTCGTCTCCGTTCCATGGGGCTCACCCTGCCTGAAACCCCTTAACTCCGAGCGACTGGAATGCCTCGCAATCTACCGGCAGCCGCCGATGTGTAGTTAATCGGCGCTAAAGGGTCGATGTGCCGGGTCGGGTGGTCCGCCTGGCGGCTCGTCCACTAGTGCGGAAGACTGGGCTGTCGGGCTGGGTTGAGAGCTACGGTAGTGTGACTGAGGCGGCGTCGGGGGCTGGCGCCGTGGGCCGCGTATGGCTCCTACCCTGCCGCTGAGGGGCAAGGCCTCCTCGTTGTGCCGGCCCCGGGGGAATGTGTTTCTGGAGGATGTAGCTGGCGGGCCGCACGGTGTGCAGTCGCCACGTCAAGGGACCTGCGCAGCGAGGGCGTCACGTAGCCCCACTCCGTCAGATCAGCTCAGGCTTCGGCGGAGCCATCCTGTGGCATGCGCCACACCGGCACGCGGTTCGGGTCGAGCCGTGCGCGCCGCTCATCCATGAACCGCTTGAACGAGGACGCCGTCGATAAGACCGCGTCGCCGATCGCCAGCCGTAGCCGCCTCTGGCCTGCCTCGTCGCTGTCGTCAGTCTCTCGCAGCAGGCCCTGCACGCGGTGGAGGTCGACCGTGCTTCCCGCGACCAGCGTGGCGGCGTCTGCGTGATGGTCGATGGCGTCGGACTGGCACCAAAGCCAGAGCAGGTGCTCCGCGCTCGCCAGCTGCGCGGGCACGCCGAACCATGTGCGGGTGATCGCCTCCGCCAGCAGTCCCGCCTCGGTCGCGCAGGCATAGGGCCGCAGCGTTAGGCTGATGGGCCGTTGGCACAGGTGTGGGTCGATGTGGGTCGCGAACCGGGCCCGCATCGCCTGCACGAGCTCCGCGGCGCGATCGTCTCCGTCCGCGTCGAGGTTTGCGACGATCTCGATCGCGCGCACGAACCGCGCCTGCTCGTGCAGCGCCAGGGCGATGCGCCCGACCACGGCGTAGGCGAGCCTGGCCGCGCCGAGGCGCCCGACAATGTCGCGGAAGATTGCCGGCAGCATCGCCGGTGTCGGATTGTCTGGGTCGGTGACGTCGACCAGCAGCGCCTCGATGTCGGCCGAGCTGCCGCCCATGCCGCGTCTCCTTTCCGTCAGGCGAGGGTGCGGTAGTGCGCGTCCGAGCGCACCGCGTAGCACTCGGCAGCAAGGCCGAACCGCAGCACGAGTTCGGCGATGGTCTCCGGCTTCTGCAGGCGCCGGTCAGCGTAGAGGGTGAACAGCGCCGGCCCGCGCATGTAGACCACCCGCCCGCGCGGGAATGCCTCGTACTCGTTGCCCGCGATGGCCGGTGGTAGTCCGCGGCGGCGCAGTGTCGTGGCGCCGAGCCTGCGCCACGCCTCCCAAACCTCGTAGTGCCCGTGCGGGTGGGTGAGGCAGTCGCCGTAGGCTTCGGCCTCCGCCAGGGGCGTGCGGTCCGTGACCAGCACCATGCGCCCGCCCTCCGGCACGCCCCAGAAGATGCCGACGCTTGGTCCAGGTGTCTCGCTGGTTGGGGTCTCGCCGGTATGGGTCTCGAGACCTGGAACGGCGGTGTCGGTGCCAGTGGTGGTCGTGCTCATGGTGCTCGCCCCCGTCAGAACGCGAACTTCCAGTCGACCCGCCGTACGGGTACACCCGCGTCGGCGAGCGTCGCCGAGCACATCACGACGATATCCTGCCGCACCGCTTTCGCGCCGGCCCGTACCGGGTTCGGCTTGACCAGGAAGCACAGGCCAGCGGCCTTCCACATCCGCTGGCTGGCCGGCTTGTCGTATGTCATGAGCGTCACGTTCGTCAGGCGCAGCGCGTAGCCGTAGGCGTTCTCCATGTCGGGCGTCTGGGCGGTGAATAGCGCCAGCACCGTCTTCGGGGCAGCCCTGCCGTCGCCATAGCCCGTGACGAAGCTGATCTCGCCCTTGCCGTCGTCGACGAAGCGGAAGTCGTGGTTGCAGGGGGTGGGCCGACCGTCGAGCTTGAGTTCGAGGCAGCCGCCGGACTTGGTCTCGTCAACCGGCGGGTTCGCCTGGGCCGGGTGGATGGCTAACAGCAATAAGCCAAGCGGCAGCATCGCGCGCATCATGGGGGTGATCCGTCAGGGAGGTGAGGGGAGGAAGGAACAAAGGGGTGTCCGGGCGCACCGAGGTACCCGGAAGACGTCGAGCGCGGTCAGCGGCGGGTCAGCGCGCCGTCGAAGGCGCAGGACGTCCCATGGAAGTCGCCGCAGCCCTGTTCCTCCATCCGCGCGCGTTTGCGGTCCGGACCGAAACGCAGGGTGAGGGTGCAGGCCTCCTCTGACCCGCTCTCCTTGCGGGTCAGCACCAGGGACCCCTGGCCGCTGGGTTTGGCCAAACCGCGCAGCTCGCCGGTGCACTCGTTCGGGACGGCGGTGCCGGCGACAACGAAGTGCGCGCCGCTCCCGTCACCGAGGTCGAACACCTGCAGGTCGAGCCGGCCGTCGCCGCGGCCCTGGTAGCGCCCCTCGAATGGCGAGTCGGCGTGGGCAGGCGCCGCGGCGAGGAGGAACGTGAGCAGCGCGCCGAGCCGTAGCGCAATCGCGGCGGGGTGTGCCTGCCCCCGGAGGCGCGGCGTGGAGCGGCTCGGGGCGGGGTAAGGGACCGGGCTGGACATGACGAAGGGGTCTCACGGACGCTCCGGCGGAGCCGAGGAGAGGTATTCCCGTTGCCCCTCCGCGAATTTACCACCGGACGCAGATTTCTACTGCGGCCGGCGGTCGCGCCCCTCCGGGCCGGTGCTGTCAGGCTGCGTCGGGCGTCGGGTCGGCGACCGCGCCGGCTAGGCGGCGGAAGGCGCTGGACGTGCGTCCCCCTGGCCGGCCGACCGCGTAGACCCGCAGTCCGTGCCGGCCGCGCAACTCGTCGGTTACCGCCCGCAGGGCGCCGTCGCGCTGGTCGGCGTCGAAGCCAAACACCACGAGGCGCGGCTCGGGGTCGACCCGCAACGTCCGCGCACCAGAGGCGACCTCCGCCACGAGCGGGTCGCGCGCTGGCAGTGCCTCGGCGTCGAGGCCGTGGGCGGTCCGTACCGCGCGGCGCAGGGCGTCGAGCCGCACGAGGTCGCGGCACAGCGCCGGGTAGCCCGCAGCCAGCCGCTCCGCCTGCGCCGTTAGGCTCGCCCGGTAGCGGGCGACCTGCTCGACGATCGCCGGGGTGGTCTTTGAACGAAGCCCCGGGTTTGCGGCGAGCTTGGCCTCGTGGAACACCAGCCACGCCTCGTCCGGCTCGCCCCGCTCCTCCAAGCTAGCTACGTCCAGCCGATCCTGGCGGGTGTGGGCCGGGGTTGCATGGGGCTCGGCCTCCGGGGTGAGGAGCGCGGCGTCCGCCTCCGCCCCGTCCGGCTCGGCGGCGACGGTTGCGGACGGGGCACCGGTGAGCGCGATCTCGACATCGACGACGTTGGGGTTGGCCTGCACCAGCGCGTGCACCCCGGTCTTCTCCAGCCCGCAAAGTGCCGCGGCCGCCCGCTTCATCTCGGCCAACGTCTCGGGCCCCTCGTAACGTGTCTACTCCGCTGTGCCGGGGTCGAGGTCGAAGCCGCCGTCCGTACCGAGCCGGGTCAGCGCCTGGCGCTGGCGCATTAGGACGCGTTCCAGGTCACCGACTTTGCGGTCGACTGGGAGCGCCACCGCGTGCGCTGCTCCGAGGAGCACGAGAGCACGAGGTGGGGCACGTACAGGGACAAGGCGACCGGACGTCCGTTCATCCGCGCGGGCTTCAGACCCGCCGTCTGTCGCGCGTGCTCCGTCAAGCCGCGCTGCACCCGGGCGGCGAGCCGCCGACTCGGCCTGCATCCGCGCGCCGAGCACGAGGCGCTGGCGGCTTCGCGGCAGCGGCAGGAGAGCGCGGAGGGCCGACAGCTCTACGGGCAGCGACAAGGCATTGAGGGGACGATCGCGCAAAGCGAACGCAGCTTCGGCCTGCGTCAGGCGCGCTACCGCGGGCTGGCCAAAATGACCTTCCAGGGCGTGGCCACGGCCGCTGCCCTCAATCTGGTTCGTCTCGCCGCCTGGCTCTCGCTGCGTGCGCTGGCACCCACGCGCACCTCACGCTTCAAAGCCCTCACGGCCTACATGGTCTGCACGGCCTACATGGTCTGCACGGCCTACATGGTCTGCACTGCGAGTTGCTGCGCTGCTCCTTCGGGATGCAAACTCATGCCCGCTGATAGCGACGTGCCTACCGTGAGGCGGTGAGCGAGGTTGCGATCAGGTTCGAGACGTGTTCCGCCGCAGCGCGTGCTGGGTCGCGCGCGATGTGAGCGTATCGCTGTGTCGTCTTGGGGTCGCGGTGCCCTAGGATTGCGCCAAGCAACAGCAGACTGTTCCCTGAGGACGCTCCGACGCTCGCGAAGGAATGGCGCAGGTCGTGCAGGCGCACGTCGGGCAGGTCAGCACGAGCTCGCACGCGCTCCCAGACCTTCGACAGCCCAACGAAGTGCCGGCCCGCGATGTTGCCGGTAAATACGTACGGGTTGTGAGCGAACCTCGGCTGGGCCTCGATAAGGGTCAGTGCCGCGGTTCCGATCGGGATCGCCTTCGCGCCCGTCTTGCTCGTCGGCAGACGGAGATAGCCGTGCTCGCGATCGACGTGGGCCCACTCGAGTTGCAGCACCTCGGACTTGCGCGCGCCGGTGAGCAACAGCAGCCGTATGGCGCCAGTCGCCGACGGACTCTCGGCTTGCGTCGGTGTCCGCGGGGAGGGGCCGCGCCGGCCGGCCTCAACCCAGGCGGCCAGATCGGCTGCATGCTGTCCCCACGCCTCGTCGCAGGCCGCGAGCGCCTGCCCCAATCGTAGGAGCTCTTGGCCGGAAAGGAAGCGCTCGTTGCGGCCGTCCTTGAAGCGCTGAACGCCTCGCACCGGGTTGTCCGGACGCAGCCGCTTGCGCACCGCGAACGCGAAGACGCCGCCGAGGAGCCCGACCGTCCGCGTGGCCGCGCCCCGGCCGCCTTCGACGATGGCGCGGCCGCGCCTGCCCGTCTTAACGTCGAGGGCGGTCTTACCCGTCGCAACGTCGTGCAGAAATGCGTCGATATGGTCGGTCGTTACCTCTCGCACCCGCTTGCGCCCGAGAAGCGGCTTAATGTGGCGCTCGATACGGCTTGCGTCCGTTAGGAGCGTCGAGGCCTTCTTCGGCTCGTCGAACTTCGTAAGGATCTGGCCCGCACGGGCCGCCGCGAGGTAGAGGTCGCACAGCTCGGCCATAGTCAGATCGGCATTCGCCTGCACCTGCTTGACCTCCTGCGGGTCGACCCCGTTGCGCGCCTGCGCGAGAAGGCGAAGCGCTTCGTTGCGTGCGGTGTCGGGCGTCCAGGGTGAGCCGTGTTTGCCAATCGTATGCCAGCGCTGCCGACCGCGGAACAGATATTTCAGCGCGTAGCTCTTGGTGCCGTCGGCATTTACCCTCAGCCCGAAGCCCTTCAGCTCCGTGTCCCATAGGGTGTAGCGGCTCTCGCGCGACTTGGCTGCCTTGACAATCTGGAGGGTCAACCTGCCGACCACGTCACTCTCCGGGCTACAACGGGGCTACAGCGTTGCAGGATACCAACGGCGTGTCTTGTCGGAAAGCGGTGCGTTAAGCATTTGATTTTCAATGATAGTGACGGTGTGTAGTAGCTAGTGTCAATGTCTACCATCGCCCTCCGAAGGCAAAGGTCACACGTTCGAATCGTGTCGGGTGCGCCATCTCCAAGCCTCCGGAAGGCTTGGTGTCCGGCTGGTTCACAATCCTCTGCAAGATCCCTGGTCAGGTCGGTCTGTCGCGCTGCTGTCGCAAGCGAAGCGCGGCTGAGGTTCGAGTCGTGAGGGCCGTCTTTCATGGGCGCCCGGTTCGTCAGCCCGGGTCAGAGCGAATGGCGACGGCGGGGGACTTGGTACGGCTCCAGTCCAATGTCTTCCAGGCTCCGACAGTCAAGGGTTTGCAACTCTCGACAAATTCGTTGATCTCGCCACCAAATCTGCAAAAAGCAGATGATCGATTTCAACATTGAGGCCTCCTCAAGCTGTTCGACTGCTCAGAGGTGACAGTCTGGTCGGGATAAATCTGTGCTGAACGGCACGGCCTTACGCCGATGGAGGGCTGCTCCGCCGAGCAATCCTCTATGCTAGAATTCGCCACGGTGAGGAGCGTGGGCAGCCATCGAAGGCCGCTCAGGAGGGGGCCATGAACAAAGTCGGCGCAGAACGTCGTCTGGCGGCCATCATGGTTGCCGATATCGTGGGCTACAGTCGCCTCATGGGTCTTGACGAGGCAGGCACGCTTCGTCGCCTGAAAGCGCTCCGCCGAGAGGTGGTCGATCCCAGCATCGCTGCCGCTCACGGACGGATCGTCAAAACCATGGGAGATGGGCTCCTCGTGGAGTTCCCGAGCCCGCTTCGGGCGGTTACCTGCGCCGTGCGGATCCAGCGTGCCATGCTGAGTCGGGACAAAGGCCTGCCTGAGGATCGTGTGTTCCGCCTACGCTTCGGCATCAATGTCGGGGACGTCGTCGCGGAGCCTGATGGCGACTTGTACGGAGATGGCGTCAACGTCGCGGCCCGCCTTGAACCGCTGGCTGAACCGGGAGGATTGTGCGTTTCTCGCTCGGTGCACGATCAAGTGCGAGACAAGCTGCCCTATCGCTTCGAGGATCTGGGCAAGCGGGAGCTGAAAAACATCGCTCGGCCGATTGGCGTGTTTGGCCTCACGGCTGCGGCCGTGGCGAGCCTGCCCGAACAGCCCGCCGAGGAAGAGCTGGAGGACGCTGGCGGTGGCACGCCGGCTGTGCGAGGGGCCTCGCCCGCTCGCCCACTTGTCTCGAAGCGCCTCCTCTTCACCGCCAGCGTCGCGGCCGTCCTCGTGACAGGAGGGCTCGGCTTATGGTCGTGGTCAACGCATCGGGCTTCGGAGGCGGCAACCACCGCCGCCGCGCAGGCGAGCAACCTCCCGAAGACGGTCCCGGGATTGTCGCTCGTGGTATTGCCCTTCGCCAATCTCAGCAACGACCCCGAGCAGGACTTCTTCGCCGATGGGCTTACGGAGGACCTGACCACGGACCTGTCGCATCTGACAGGCAGCTTCGTCATCGCCCGGAACACGGCCTTCACCTACAAGGGCAAGGCGGTCGACGTGAAACAGGTCGGCAAGGATCTCGGTGTCCGCTACGTCCTTGAGGGGAGCGTCCGGCGCACGGGCGAGCGGGTCATCCTGAACGCACAGTTGATCTCGGCCGAGACAGGGGCCCACATCTGGGCAGATCGTTTCGAAGGAGACCGGAGCCGACTGGGTGAGCTGCAGGTGGAGTTTGTTGCCCGCCTCGCCCGCTCGCTCGACGTTCAGCTCACCCAGGCCGAGAGTCTGCGGGCCCTCCGGGAACGGCCCGACAATCCGACCGCTGCCGATCTCGCCATGCGCGGATGGGCGATCCTGAATCGGCCTCGGACGAAGGCGAGCGTCAATGAGGCGGTCTCCATCTTCGAACGGGCGCTCGCACTCGATTCCGAAGCGCCCCAAGCTCTCATCGGTCTGTCCAGGGCGCTGATCATCAGGGCCGGGGCGAGGTGGAGCGAAGATCAGCAATCAGACATCATGCGATCCGATCGAAATATCTCAAAGGTGCTGTCGACAAACAGTGAAAATGCAACGGCTCGCTCGATCAAGGGGGATGTGCTGCGCGTCAGGCACAAATTCGAAGACGCATTCCACATGCAGCAGGGCGCGATCGAGGCCGATAGGAATCTGGCGATCGCTTACGCACAGGCCGGGCTGGTGAATATTCTTTCGGGGCATGCTGCGGAGGCTCCCCCCTACATTGCCAAGGCGATGCGCCTCAGCCCACGCGATCCATCGACGAATATATGGAAATACTACATGTGCCACTCTTACACGCATCAGGCCAAATGGAGGGAGACGGTCGAGTGGTGCAATCGCTCGGTCGCCGATGGTCCGTATTGGCAGGCCATGATCGATCTTGCCGCCGCTCATGCATGGTTGGGGAATGAGGAATCTGCGCGCAATTCCGTGGCCCGGCTGCTGGAGTTGATGCCCGGCTACACAGTCCAGAAATGGGCGAATGCGGGCTGGTCCGAAGATCCTACTTTTCTTGCCGAATACCAGCGCATCGTCGAGGGCTTGCGCAAGGCTGGTCTTCCGGAAGGAGAAGCGCAGCGTTAAGGGGAGGATACCACCGGGCAGGGCGCTGTCACGAGCGCCCACGGAAACTGAATTCAAGGCCCAACCACCTCCAGGCCCGGCAAGCCGCCGGCGCGCGTAGGGCTGCCCCCGGGCGGGGGCACATCCTGAAGGCTTCCCGCTCACCAAGTCCGTGTCCCGGACTTCGCCCCCGGGTCCTCAAGGGTGGGCCGCTACTCGAAATCGTCATCCTCCCGGCCGTAGCCATAGGGGGGATAGAATGGCTCACGAGAGGATGGACGCATCGGCATGCGGGTAGCGTAGCCCTCGCCGGGCTCCAGCGGCATTCCCGTGGGTATAGCGCGGCCATATTCATGCCCGGGCCGGTGGCTCCTGGCCCCGAAGCCTCGGCCAAACCGGGCTGCCACGAGTGGCTCACGTCCGCTGATCGAAATCCGAGTGTTGCCTGGCCCTTCCGCCCTGATGATGCTGAACAGGGCTGCGGCATGGGAAGGAGACAGGCGAACGCAGCCGTGCGACGCGGCCCGGCCGAGTTGCCTTGCGTGATGGGTGCCGTGAATCGCGTGCCCGACCGACGTGAAGAACACCGCGTGCGGCATCGGCGCATTGTCGTACCTGCGTGAGAAGTAGACGCGCTCCATCCGCAGGGCCCTAAAGGATCCGTTCGGGGTCCGATGCCCCGGCAAGCCGGTCGAGACGGGCCAATCGTAGAGAGGCTGTCCATCAACCGCGACCGACATGCGCTGATGGCTCTGGTCGATCCGTATTCGCACATCGGCCAATGCAGGAAGCGAGACCAGCGTTGGTACGAGGAGGGCTGACAGGACGACGGCTGGACGGAAGCACATCGGGAATCCTTGAGAACCCAGGCCGCGGAGCTTCTTCACAAGCTACGCTGTCGAGAGGCTCAGGTTCCTGCGGGATCAGGCCTTCGTTCCCACGCGCACCATCATGGGCCGCGCCGGGCAACCAAGACCGATCAGGCCAGACCTGGCGGCCACAGAGCGGTCAGCACCCGGAGCTTGGCCGGATCGAGCGCTGTCCCCCGAAAGCCAAGGTCCCATGTTCGCACCGTGTCGGGCGGGCCATTCCGGTTCAGATGCCGGAATGCGGGACAATTCGCGCACCGGTACGCAACACAAGGCGCCAAACCGAACGTTGCAGAGGGTCATGCGCCGGGTTGTCGCGCACGCGCGCCGTGGCTGCCTTGAATGCCATGCTGGTATGAATGCAGTATTTGCGAAACAAATCTGTCCAATATACAAACATAAACAAAATCGTAACTTGACATAATGTGGCTTGAGTTCAACAGGGCCACCTTGTTGGGTCTAAGTGATGCAAGCTTATCCGGTCATGAGCCGGCTTGTGTCGGGGGCGACATCCTGGCCGTCCTCGATATCATCCTCCGCGAGCCCGGAATCGATGCCCGGCGCGTCGTGGTCGCGGGGAGCAGCTTCGGCGGCTGGAACGCCCTGGGGGGCGGCGCCCTCAACGATCCGCGCGTGCGCGGCATCGTCAACTTCTACGGGGGCGTGCAGGCCGAGAGCTGTCACGCCTCCGGCGAGGCCCTGCGGAACGGGGCCGCCGCGCTCGGCGCCAGGAGCCGGACGCCCTCCATCTGGTTCTACGGGGACAATGATCACCTGTTCCCGCGGCCCACCCGGCAGGCGATGGTTCGCGCCTACCGCGCCGCAGGCGGACAGGCGCAGCTTGTGCCCTTCGGCCGGTTTCTGTTCGATTCGCACAAGCTCCTGAGCTTCCCGGAGGGCATTCCGGTCTTCGCCCCGAGCCTCGACGCGTTCCTGAGCCATCTCGGCCTGCCGGCGCGCCTCACGCATCCGGAATACCTGCCGCTCACGTCGCCTCCGGCGAGCGGATACGCGCGGATCGACGACGTCGCGGCCGTTCCCGATCTCACTGAGCCGGCCCGGGCGTCCTATCGCAGCTTCCTGGCGCAGCCCTTCCCCCGCGCCTTCGTCATCGCGCCCGGAAAGCTGGCCGTCCACAGATCGGGCGGCTTCGACCCCCTGGCGCGCTGCCTGGCGGAATGCCGCGCCCGTTCTGCCGAATGCCACGCTTATGCCGTGGACGATCGCGTCGTCTGGACGCCCCAATCGCCCGCACTCTAGCCGGTCGGACAGCCCTCGATCGCCCCGGCCTTTTGGGTCGAGGCCCTGACGCGCGGATCCGCGGCGATGGCGCGACCGGACGGCATCCGGCCCTTCTCCTGATGAACCGCGCCGCCCTTCGGCTCGGCCCAGTGCCGGAGCGCGTCGCCTCCCGGGGCCTCGCGCCGTTGACGGCGAACGAAATCTCTCGTGTCTGTGGGCGCCGCGATGCGGCCGGACGCTCCATCGGGGTCACTCTCGATGGGGAGGATGGGGTCTGCAGGCCGGCGCGCAGGCGCCGCGCCCATCGCGGGCCATCCGCGATCGACGCGCCGGAGACAGGCCATGGATTCGCTCGCCCTCATCCTCGAAGCCTTCGATCCGGTTGCGGAGCGGAGCCTCCTCGACATCGGGTGCGGCTCCGGAACGCTCGCGCGGGCGCTCGCCGCCCGGGGCGCGACCGTCACCGGCATCGATCCCAACCCGGCGGCGGTCGCTGCCGCGCGCCATGCCGTGCCGACCGGGCGTTTCGCGGTGGCCGGGGCCGAAGCGCTCCCCTTCGCGAGCGCCAGCTTCGACGGCGCCATCGTCCTGAACGCCCTCCATCATGTCCCGGATGCGCCCGCGGCCCTCGCGGAGGCGGCCCGCATCGTCCGGCCCGGCGCCGCGATCCTGGTGATCGAACCGCTGGCGGAGGGAAGCTACTTCACGGCGCTGAGGCTCATCGAGGACGAGATCACGGTTCGGCGCGCCGCGCAGGCGGCCCTCGCGGCCGCGATCGCGGCCGGCCGGTTCGCCTGCCAGCGCGACATCACCTTCGCGCGCCGGGAGAGCTTCGCGAGCGTCGACGAATTCCTGCGCCGCGTGCTCGCCGTCGATCCGGCGCGGGCCGAGGCGGTGCGGGACCGGCGCGCGCAGATCGAGGCCATCCTCTCAGACGTCGCCGAAAGCGACCCGGAGCGCGGGTTCGCGCTGGTCCAGCCCCTGCGCGCGCAGGTCCTCCGGAACCGCCCGTAGGATGGAGCGATCGACGGAGCGGGACATCACCCCTCGCGGGCCCGGATTCCTCGCGTTTTGCGTCACGCGCGGCCCGTCGGCATTCCGGGCTCGCATGACTTTCGGGAGCCGCCCGCGTATCACCGCAGGGTCTGTGAAGGGTTCCGGCATGCCAGATCAGCCTATCGCCTCCGTCCCGATCGAGAAGCACGACCTCGGCCCCGAATGGGAGGAGGCCGCCCGCCTCGCGGCCCACAATCTCGGCCTGACGGGGGAGATTTCCGAACTGAGCCCGGAGCATTGGCAGGTCGTGCTGGCGAGCGTCGAGGCGCGGATGGGCCTGCGCGGCGTCGCGCTCCCGCCCGGTTGGCGTCGGACGCTCGCCCGGCAGGCGGGGCGCCTCGAACCGGAGGACCGGCCGGGCGCGCGGGTGGCGGCGCTGCGGGCGAAGCGCGAGGAGATCGCCGCGCAGGTCGCCCTCGAACTCGGCCTCGGGGAACTCGGCGGTCTCAGCCCGGCCGATCGCGACCTCGTCGACCGGCAGGCCGACGAGACCATCGCGGGATGCGCCACCCCCGCGACCGAGCCGGCCGATTGCTCGGATGCGGACCGCACCATGCGGCGGCTTCTCTCCGAGCATCGGGCGCTCGCCGAGTTGAAGGCCGACGAGGCCGACACGCGCCTGGCCGAGGAAGGCGAGGTCTTCGCGCCCGAGAACGACGCCTAGGAACGCCCGGGATCTGGGGGGCAGGGCGCCGCCAAGGCGGATCAGAGCAGCGGCAGGGTGTGCTGCCGGTGCAGGCGGGCCGCCTCGCCCCCCTCCGGGTAGACGATCGCGGTCGGGCGCGGCCCGCGCCCGTGCACCACGATCGCGTCGGTGACGAACAACAGGGCCAGGAGGCCGAGGACACGACGTGACATGGCTTCCGATCCGGCACTTCGGGCGGACCATGCGTCCGGGGCGGCCCCCGCGCTGTGATGCGGGTCACGCGCGGCGGCGTCTCTCGGATCGAGCGCCCGCGCGCGGCCCGGGGCTGCGAGCCCCGACGCCCCGTCCCGGGCCGGCTAGAGCTGTTCCCGATCGCGTTGCGCCGGGACCGTCGGCCGCGCCCGTGCCGAAGCGGGCGCGGATCCCCTCTCCCGTGCGGGAGAGGGACAGGGTGAGGGTCGAGACCTTTCAGAACGAGGTGCGCCCGATCGGCGCCTAATCGGCGATACGACCGCATGCTCCATCCTGAAGGCGCTCATCCCTCACCCCAACCCTCTCCCGCACGGGAGAGGGGGCCGGTCGCGGCATCTGCGTCCCATCCTGAAGTGCGTTCCCCCGTCGCTGCCGATCGCGCACGCCCCACCTCTCCCGTTCGGGAGAGGTCGAGTCGGCGTGAGCCGACCGGGTGAGGGGCGGTCTCTCCGGACAGCGCGCACCCCTCACCCCGACCCTCTCCCGCACGGGAGAGGGGGTCCGTCGCGCCGAACCGGACCGGGGCTGCCTATTTTCCGGCCCGTTGCAACGCGATCGGGCGCGGCTCTACGCGCGGTTGCCGGCGATGCGGATCAGCTCCAGATACCGGCGGCGCTCGTTCGGATCGGAGATGCGCAGATAGGCCCGGATCAACTCGCCGCATTCTCCCGCGGCTTCCTGTGCGGGGCTCGCCTGATTTCCGGGCGCCCCGGGCGACAGGAAGGCGGAGGCCGACATGCCGAGCGTCTCGGCGATCAGCCGCAGGAGGTGCGTGTCCCGGCTCTGCGTCAGGCGCAGGGAGGCCGACAGGTCGAGGCCGCCATGGCCCTGTGCCGCGGCATCCGGCCGACCGGCCGCGCCGGTCTCCCGCAGGTGCTCGCGACCTTCGGGGACCTCCATCTTCGGGGCCTTCGCGGGCGGAACCTTCGAGCCCATGGCGCACTCCGACTCACGACGCAGCAATCGGTTCGCCTCAGCTTAGCCGTACGAGGAAGAACATGCCAGAGTTGCGTCCACAATTCATTCACACTTGAAGTTGCAATTTGATTCGGGCTTAACCTCCGGCAACCTCATCACAAGCGGACAGGATCGGCGGTGCCCAAGCTCAAGGACGGTGATGCTCAGGTTTGCTCAGCCTCCATCCAGGCGGCCCTCGATGCCCAGGATGTCATCGGCAGCTGGAACTGGGACATCGCGGCGGACCGCGTGCACGCGGACGCCCTCGTGGCGCTCCTGTTCAACGTGAACCCCGATTCCGCCGAGGCCGGCGCGCCGCTGGCGGCCTTCGTGGCCGCCATTCACCCGGAGGATCGGGAGCGCGTCACCACGCTGATCGGTGCGTCCGCCCTGGAGGGCCGGTCCTACGTCGCCGAGTACCGCGTCTGCTCCGCCGACGGCGTGACGCGCTGGATCCTGGCGCGGGGCCGCTACCAGATCGACGCCGCGGGGCGCCCCTTCCGGGGGCGGGGCATCGTCATCGACATCACGCCGAGCCGCATGAGCGAGGATGCCTATGTGCGGACCGGGCGGGATGGCGCCCTCCACCCGCTGGAGCGCGCCGCCGACCATTGCGTCGCGGCCCACAGGGCCCTCGCCGACGAGGACGACGCGCATCTGAAGCTGCTCTCGGAGATGCTGCTGTTCGAGGTCGGCCGCAAGCTCGCCAAGCGGGAGAGCGGGCGGCGGCGCAAGAGCATGAACTGAGCCCCGCATCCCCTCCGTCGCCGGCGCGGCAGCCTGGGAGCGGGCGTTCCCCGTCAGGGTCCCGGCCGGCCCGGGACCGTGCCGCAAAACCGTCCAGGTTGGGTCAGGAACGGTTCATTCGCGGGGGTGCAGCTTCTGCCTCGCCGGGACGGCCGAGGCCGTCGCCGGACATCTGAGGAGATCCTGTCATGAGGCACGTGAACGTGCTTGGGATGGCTGCGGTGATCGCCGGCAGCCTGGGTGTCGCCGGCGTCGCGAGCGCGGCTCCCCTGGCGCCCGCGCCGCTCGCCGCGTCCGGCGGGGAGGCCCTGATCCGGAACGTCGATTGGTCCTGCGGCCCCGGCGCCCACCTCAACCCCTGGGGCCGCTGCCGTCCGAATTGGGGTCCGCGTCCCTACTGGCGCCGTCCCGTCGTGTATGGCGGCTACGGCTATGCCCGCCCGCGGCCCTATGACCGGCCCTACGGCTTCTACGGACCTCGGCCGTATTACTGAGCCGGGTGCCGCTCCGAGGATCGGGAGGCCGCGCCCGCGGCCTTCCGGCCCCGACAATGCGGGCTGAATCCGGCATTGGCCCGCCCGTTTCCGGGCCCGAGCCGGTCGGCGCGCCCCGCCGTCATCGCGACGCGGTGAGGGTCAGTCTGCGGCCGGCACGCGAGGGGTTCGATATGCTGAGCAGACGGGTTTTCACCCGCGCGATCCTGGGCGCGGCAAGCGCGTGCCTGGGCCTGGCCGGCGCGTGGCCGCGCGCGGCCTCGGCCGCCGATCAGGCGGAGGCGCTGCGGCGGCGTTTTGCCGAGATCGAGGCGCGGAGCGGGGGCCGGCTCGGCGTCGGCGTGCTCGATCTTCAGACGGGGCTTCGGGCGGGGCATCGCGCCGAGGAGCGCTTCCCGCTCTGCAGCACGTTCAAGCTCCTCGCGGCGGCGGCCGTCCTGGCGCGGGTCGATGCGGGCCGCGAGAGCCTGGAGCGGCGCGTCACTTACAATGCGGCCGATCTCGTCGCCTACTCGCCCGTCACGGAGCCCCGGGTCGGCGAGGGCGGGATGGCGCTGGAGGCTTTGTGCGCGGCCGCCATCACCCTCAGCGACAACACCGCCGGCAATTTGCTGCTCTCGGCCATCGGAGGCCCGTCGGGCCTCACCGCCTATCTGCGCTCCCTCGGCGATCCGGTGACCCGCCTCGACCGCACCGAGCCGGACCTCAACGAGGCGCGCCCGGAGGATCCCCGGGACACGACCACGCCCGGCGCGATGCTGGACACCCTGCAGCGCCTCCTGCGCGGGTCGGCCTTGTCCGACGCGTCCCGCGCGCGCCTGCTCGGCTGGCTCCGGGACAACAAGACCGGGGCGACGCGCCTGCGCGCCCGCCTGCCCGCCGATTGGCGCGTCGGCGACAAGACCGGCACCGGCGAGAACGGCACCGCCAACGATGTCGGCCTCCTGGCGCCGCCGGTCGGCGAGCCCATCCTGGTGACCGCCTATCTCACCGGCTCCACGGCCTCGAGCGAGGCCCGCAACGCCGCCATCGCGGAGGTCGCGCAGGCCCTCCTGGTGCTGCGGTAGGGCGCGCGGTTCCGCGCGCCGGAAAGCCTTCGGGCCCGCCCGGAGGTCGCGGCCCCTCAGGCGGAACCCGGCAGGATTGCCTCGTCGAGCATCGCCTGGACCACCGAGGGGGTCATCACGGCACTGGCCTTCTCGGCGAGCAGGTCGGCGAGCGCGCGGGCATTGGCCTCCGAGCCGTCCCGCAGGCGGATCAGCACGATCTGATCGCCGCCCTGGCGGACGCTGACGCCGAACTCGCCATCGGCGATGGTCTCCGCGGCGAATTGCTGTTCGAGGCCGTGAAGGCCGGTGACGCCAAAGCTCATCCGCATTCTCCAGGGGCCCGCCGCGTGCTGGATTCCCGCCACGGGCGCATCCGCGGGGCGGGCGCATCCGCGAGGCCTGTCCGGCAAGCCTCGGCCAACCGCGAAGGTTCCGCGCCTCAGCCGGCGCCGTAGCCGCCCTTGCGGTTGGTGGGGGCGCTGTCGTGCTGGCCCCGCTCGTAGCCGCCGCTCTCGGGGCCCTTCTCGGTGCTCCGGGCGGGGGGCGGGGAATGCGGACCGGGCTCTGCGTCGCGGTCGGCCTGCCGGCCTTCCGGGGCGGTGGGGGTGGCCTGCCGGCGCGGGGTGTCTGGCTCGCGGTTCATCGGGTGTCTCCTGGCGTCTCGTCCGACCTGTCTCCCGAGGGATCCTCGCTGGGGAGAAGGCGCGAGCCGGGGCTCGGTTCCGGCGCCGGCACGCCCCCGGTCCGGATTCCGGGGCCCCTCCGCGGCAACCCGGGACTGATGCGGGACGCGGCTTCGCAGCCGCGCAGGGCCAGCGCGCAGGACCGCGCGATCAGACCCGGATGAGCCTTTTTGGCTCGCCGCCCTATCTGTCGGGATCCGACTGTCCCAGCGAGAGGAGCCAAGATGGCCAACGACAGTGGCGTTCGCGACCGGGCCGAGACCCGTGCGGCCAAGCAGCAGGAGCGCAGCATCGCAGGCGCGGCCGCCTGGGCCGACCACGAGGCGACGCAGAATGCCGTCGAGGTGAAGACCCAGCGCCTGCGCGCCCTCCGCCTGGCCCGGGAAGCGGCCGGGGAGGCCAAGTCGTAGCGAGGGCGGGCATCGCCGCCTCGTCATGCGAGCGTCATAGTCCCGCCTAAGGGTGCGCGCCTCGATGCTCAGGGGGCCGTAACGCCATGGATTTTCACCGCCGCTTCACCGTGCTGATGTGCGCGCCGAACTTCGATCCCGACGATCTCGAAGGGGTGCGGGTCCAGCAGATCGTGGCGGCGGTGGAGGGGCGCGGCTTCGAGGTGGTGCGGGCCCGGCGCGTCGAGGACGCGGCCATCGCGGTCCAGACCGACGCCGCCATCGGCTGCATGGTGGTGGATTGGGGCAAGCGCGGCCTCGACGGCAAGGCGGCGGCGCTCATCAACATGATGCGCAAGCGCGGCCTCGAGATGCCGATCGTCATCATGGTTCGGCGCAAGCGCCTCGAGGACATCCCGGTCGAGCTCCTCGACTTCATCGACGGCTACATCTTCCTCGCCGAGGAAACCCCGGAATTCATCGCCCGCGGCCTCGTCTCGCGCGTGACGCAATATGCCGAGACCCTGAAGACGCCGTTCTTCGGCGCCCTCGTCGACTATGCCGAGAAGGGCAACCAGCTCTGGACCTGCCCGGGCCATAACGGCGGCATCTTCTACAACCGCTCGCCGATCGGACGGATCTTCGTCGAGCATCTCGGCGAGGCGGTGTTTCGCGACGACCTCGACAATTCGGTGCTCGATCTCGGCGACCTTCTCACCCATGAGGGCCCGGCCCTGAAGGCCCAGAAGGAGGCGGCCCAGATCTTCGGGGCGGAGAAGACCTACTTCGTCCTCAACGGCACCTCGGCCTCGAACAAGATCGTGCTCTCGGCGCTCGTGGCCGAGGACGACCTCGTCCTGTTCGACCGCAACAACCACAAGGCGGCCCATCACGGGGCGCTCTTCCTCGGCGGCGGCATCCCGATCTTCCTGGAGACCGACCGCAACGCCTACGGGCTGATCGGCCCCATGTACCACGAGGCGCTGGACGAGACGGCGATCCGCGAGAAGATCCGCCGCAACCCCCTGGTCGCCGACAAGGAGGCCTGGCGCCGCGAGCGGCCCTTCCGGGTCGCGGTCATCGAGCAATGCACCTATGACGGCACGATCTACGACGCGCGCCAGATCCTCGCGAAGATCGGGCATCTCTGCGACTACATCCTGTTCGACGAGGCCTGGGCGGGCTTCATGAAGTTCCACCCGCTCTTCGCCGGCCGCTTCGCCATGGGGCTCAAGGGCCTCGACGAGACCTCCCCCGGGATCGTCGCGACCCAATCCACCCACAAGCAGCTCGCGAGCTTCAGCCAGGCCTCGCAGATCCACACCAAGGACAGCCACATCCGCGGGCAGACCCGGCGCGTCGAGCACCGGCGGCTCAACGAGAGCTTCCTCGTCCACGCCTCGACCTCGCCCTTCTACCCGCTCTTCGCCTCCCTCGATGTCGGCGCCCAGATGATGAAGGGGCGCTCCGGCATGATCCTGTGGGACGACACGATCCGGCTCGGC
The DNA here is from genome assembly GCF_008806385.1 of Methylobacterium soli. Taxonomy (GTDB): domain Bacteria; phylum Pseudomonadota; class Alphaproteobacteria; order Rhizobiales; family Beijerinckiaceae; genus Methylobacterium; species Methylobacterium soli. Next base: position 74,991 of record NZ_VZZK01000017.1, on the reverse strand, counting down.
ATCGAGTGGCGCAAGAAGGTGCGGGCGATCCGGCGCGAGTTCGAGGAGCGCGAGGACCCCGTCCAGCGCTGGTTCTTCGATCCCTTCGTGCCGGACGTGGTGGCGGGGCCCGAGGGCGGGGAGGTCGCGTGGGAGAGCGTCTCGACGGACGAGCTCGCGAGCGACCCGCGCTACTGGGAGCTGACCCCCGGCGCCACCTGGCACGGCTTTACCCATGTGGCGCCGGGCTACGCCATGACGGACCCGAACAAGTTGACGGTGCTGACCCCCGGCTTCGACCGGGCGACGGGCGCCTATGCGGAGCACGGCGTGCCGGCCCCGATCGTCGCGCAGTACCTGCGCGAGAACCGGATCGTGGCCGAGAAGAACGACCTCAACTCGCTGCTCTTCCTGCTGACGCCGGGCGTCGAATCGTCGAAGGCCGGCACGCTGATCTCGGGCCTCGTCGCCTTCAAGCGCCTGCACGACGAGAACGTGCCCCTCGAGGAGGCGATGCCCGAATTCGTGCGGCGGCGCCCGAACCGGTACCGGGGCGTGCGCCTGCGCGACCTCTGCGCGGATTTCCACGCCTTCCACCGCGAATCCGGGACGAGCGCCCTGCAGCGCAAGCAGTTCGAGCCCGGGCACCTGCCCGAGATGGTGATGCCGCCCAAGGACGCGGCCCAGATGCTGACCCGCAACAAGGTCGATTACGTGCCGATCGCGGAGGCGGAGGGCCGCGTGGCGACGACCTTGCTTCTGGTCTACCCGCCGGGAATCGGCACGGTGCTGCCCGGCGAGCGGCTGGACGAGCGCGCAAAGCCCATGCTGGATTACTTCAAGATGTTCGAGCGCTCCGCCAACCTGTTCCCCGGCTTCGAGGCCGAGATCCAGGGCGTCTACCGCGAGGTCGATCCGGACGGGCGCATCCGCTTCTACACCTACGTCCTGCGCGAGGGCGCCTGATGGCCGAGGGCCTCAGCCCCACGGCTGCCGCGGGGCCCGCACCTTGCGGCGACATCGTGATCCGCCCGTCCTCCGACGCCGACGTCCCGGCCATGATGGCGATCTACGCCCATCATATCGGCCGCGGCATCGGCGATGTCGGCGATTACCAGGAGGACCGCCTCCTGCCCGACGACCTGAAGCAGCGGCGCAAGAGCATGCGCAAGAAGCGCCTGCCCCACCTCGTCGCCGACCGGGGCGGGGTGGTGGCGGCCTATGCCTACGCGGTGCCGTTCCGGAAGCGCCCGGCCTATCGCTACACCCTGAAGCACTCGATCTACGTGCATCCCGAGCACCTGCATGCCGGGATCGGCCGCAAGCTGCTGCCGGCCCTGATCGAGGCCTGCGCGGCCGGCGGCTACCGCCAGATGATCGGCTATATCGACGCCGAGAACGAGGCGTCCCTGCGCCTGCACGAGGCCTGCGGCTTCGCCCGCGTCGGCATGCTGCCCTCGGTGGCCTACAAGTTCGGGCGCTGGTGCGACAGCGTCATGGTCCAATGCGCCCTCGGCACCGGGGCCTCCGACCAGCCCGCCACCTGGAGCCGCCCGGTCGAGGCCGTGATCGCCGGGCACGACTGGGCCGAGGGCTGAGGCGGCGCGGCCCGCGCGCTTCGACGAAGGCTCCGGAGCCGGGCGCAGCGGCCGCCCTCCAGGTTCGAGAGAGGCTCGTGGGTTGCGCCGGTCACTGTGGCCGGCAGGGTCCTCGCGACGCGCTCAGCGCGACCATTCCCAGCCGCGCGTCCTCGGCGGCAGCGGGTTGAGGGATTGCTGGCCCACCGCCTGGAACGGGATCGCCGCGATCGTGCGGATCTCGGCTTCCGCGGGTCCGGACGCGGCCGGCGCCGGGCCGGCCTGAACGGCCGCGACCTGCTGCGCGCTCGCGACGGGGCCCGCGACCGGCGCGACGTTCTGAGTCGCGACCGCGACCGGCGCGGCCGCGATCGCAGCTGCTGCAACCACCGGAGCCGGCGCGACCGCCTCGGCGGTCTGCGCGGGGCGCGGCGCCGCGCGCTCGACATAGACCGGCACCGGCCGCTCCACGTAGACGACGCGGACGCGCTCGGCCCGGCGCCCGGCATGCCGGCTCGCCCGCTGGTGCGAGACGTGGCGGACATCCCGCCGGAAGGCCGCCTCGGTGACGCAGACGCCGCGGGAGGGACGATAGTACTTGCCGGGCCGGCAATGAGCCGCTTCCGCCGCCTGGATTCCCGCAAGGCAGCCCAGAGCCGCCACGGCCACCGCGATCCCCAAGGTCTTCATCGAGCACTCCGACGCACGTGTGACGCATCGACCAATCATCACAGCCATGAAGCATGGCCATGTCTGTGAATTTTTGAGTATTGTTTTGTGTCGATATCAAGACGCGCTGGTAAGGTCGGTTTCGTACAGTGCGTGTTCTAACAAATGTTGGATTGTGTGCGGCGGAGACTTGCGCGCATACTCAGTCTGCGGTTCCGGATTCAGGCCGCGTCCGCCCAGTCGCGGCCGGTCCAGAGCCGGACCGTCACGGTGGCGAGACCGTCCGCGATGACGATGCGGTTATAGGCGTTGGGCTCGTTGCCGCGCAGGCGCGTGGAGGTGGCGGAGCCGGCCTGCACGGCGAGGAGCCGCCCCCGGCCGCCCCGCATCTCGCCCCGGTCGACGGCGACGCGCTCCGGGCCGTCGCCCGCGGCTTCCGCGAAGCGCGCGTAGTGCCGGTGCAGGTGGCCCGCGAGCGTCAGCCCGACGCCGGCCCGCCGGAAGGCCGCCAGCGCCTTGTCGGCCCGCCCGACGAGGCGAGCCTCCTCGTCCCAGGGGGGCGGCATGAAGGGATGGTGGCCGACCACGATCTTGAACAGGTGCGGCGGCATCGCCTTGAGGCGGGCCTCCGCGCTGGCGATCTGCCAGCGGTGGATCTTGCCCTGCGACCAGTCGCGCTCGGGCGCCCAGGTCCGCACGGTGTTGAGGCAGACGACGCCGATCTCCGCGTCCTGGAAGGTCGGCTCGGTCTCGGGCGCGATGAAGCGCCGGTAGCGCGCGAAGGGCCGGAGGAAGCGCTGCGCCAGGTGGAAGGGCGAGATGTCGTGGTTGCCCGGCACGGCGATCCAGGGCTTGGGCAGCCGCGCCAGGAAATGGCGCGCCTCGCCGTACTCGACGCGGCGCCCCGCCATGGTGAAGTCGCCCGACGCGATGATCAGGTCCGGCGGGTCGGCATTCAGGTCCCGGACGAGGCCTTCCACCACGGCCGGGTCGGTGCGGCCGAAATGCAGGTCCGAGATCTGGGCGATGCGCCGCATGGAGCTCCCTCGTGGGCCGGCCAGGAGCGGCCGCCCCGACCCTGACGATGCGGCCGCGCGCGACCCGGCGGGGGGCGGGCGTCTCGGGCGAGCCCGGCCAGCCCCTCAATCCCGCGTCGGGCGTCCCTCGGGGAAGCGGCGCGCGAACCAGTCCCGCAGGACGGCGCGCTCGTAGTAGAGCGGCCCAGTGGAGAAGCGCGCGTTGCTGGTGAGCAGGAAGTTGATGTCGGTGACGACGTCCTCGCCCTGCGCCAGCACGCGCCGCCCGCGCCGCAGCGTGTAGGCGAGGCGGATGCGCGGCGGGGTCACGTCGCGCACCACGCGCAGGCCCGTCGGCAGGGCCGCGCTCGGCTGCTCGAACCCCGCGAGGTCGATGTCCAGCACCGCGAGGTCGAGGGTCTCGCCGGCCCGCAGGCGGGGGCGGGCGAGATCCTCGAGGATGCGGGTCATCTCGGCGAGCGTCACCCGCAGGGGCGGGCCGGAGGTGAAGCGGTTCTCGGCATCGGTGAAGCGCTCCGGCGCCACGTAGCGGATGTTGACGCGTGGACCATCGCCTTGCGCCGCATCGCTGGGCCGGACGCTCCCCTGCGCGGTGGCGGGGTCGGCCAGGGCCGGGAGCGTGCAGAGGGCCAGAAGCCCCGTGCGGATCAGAAGGCCCGTGCGGGCCAGGAGGCCCCTGCGGAGAAGCCGCCTCGGAGCCGAGCCCCCCGGCAGCGCCCGCCCGGACGGGCGCCTCATTGCTTGGCGCGGTTGATCAGGGCGAGGAGCGCCTGGGCGACGGGCTCCGAAACGTTGCGGCGGTACTTGCGGTGGACGAGCTGCCCGTTGTGGTAGACGTCGTGCTCCACGTAGAGCTTCTCGCCGTCCCAGCGGACGATGTTGTCCGTCTCGGTGGTCTCCTGAACGCCCAGGTCATCGCGCAGGATCGCGCTGCCGGATTGGGTGAGCATGTGACTTTCCTCGGCCTGTCGACGGAGCGACCGTCGCGTGCGATCGCGCTCGCACGCACCATAGGCACCCGGCGTGTGCCGCGCCAGAGCGGCGGGCGGAAGTGATCCGGCGCCGTCCTCCACGGGGCGGTCCCGCGAGCCCCCGGCATCCGGGCGTGATGGCCCAAACGCATCGGCCCGAACGCGTTATTGCACGGTGACCTGATCCTTGATCCGCTCGTAGGTGGAGCGGCTGAGGACGCGCTTGCTGAGGAGCTGGTCCACCGAGCTGTAGGGCCGGCGCTGGATGATGGCGCGGCCGATATTGCCGCCGCCCCGCAGCCGGTTCAGCTCCGCGAGGGAGCCCGTGTTGAGATCGACCAGCGCGACGGCCCGCGGGTTCGCCCCCTCGGCCACCGGCTCGCCGTCCTGGTCCGGCGACAGGGCCGTGTCGGGCGCGGGCTCCGGGCGCGGGGCCGGCGCGGAGGATGGCGCAACGGCGGGCGCGGGAGGCTGCGGGGCCGTCCGGGCCGTGTCGCCGGGCTGCATGTCCGGGGCGGGCACGAGGGCAGGACTGGGCGCGGGGGCAAGGGTAGGCGCAGGGCCGGGCGCGGGCGCAGGGCTCGGCGCAGGGCTGGGGACAGGCGCGGGACTGGGCGCCGGCGCGGGGGGCGGCTCCACGCGGCGCACCTCGCTGCGGCCCGGATCCGTGGGCGACGGCCGCGACGGCACCGTGCTGCGCGGCGCGGGCTCAGTCCCCATCTGCGGCCAGTAGAATTGCACGAGCGCGGCGAGGCAGCCGGCTGCGAGGAGCAGCAACGAAACCCGCAAGACTGCTGAGCCGCTGAGCATCGCGCCTCCCCTCATGTCGAGATTTTCTGCGTTCATTAACATAAGCATAATCGGATCGGCCGCAAACCGAGCCCGCCCGGGTGACTGTGCGGACGGCTCGGCGCGACGGTCGTCGCCCCTGCGGCAGCGGGTCCGGGGCGCCGGGATCGACGCGAGGCCCCGGCGGCGCCATGGTCGGGCCGATGCCCTCCCGCCTTGTTCGAACCTGGATCCGCGAGCGCGCCGGCGCGCTCCGCTACCTGCCGGCCCTGTTCCGGCAGGTCCACGCCGCGAGCCCGCGCCTGTTCGCCGCGAGCCTCGCCCTGCGGCTCGTGCGCGCCTGCCTGCCGGTCGCGATGCTCTATCTCGCCAAGCTTATCCTCGACGCGATCGTGGCCGAGCATGGCCGCCCGCGCACGACCCCGATGGGGCTCGAGGCGTGGCTCGCCGATCCGCACCTCGCCCGTCTGGCCGGCCTCGTCGCCCTGGAACTCGGGCTTGCGGTCCTCACCGACATCCTGGGGCGGCTCGGCACCCTGGTGGACGGCCTCATGGCCGACCTCTACGGCAACGCCGCCACCCTCCGGCTGATGCGCCACGCGGCGGCCCTCGACCTCGCCCAGTTCGAGGACAGCGCCCAGCAGGACCGGCTGGAGCGGGCGCGGCGCCAGGTGACGGGCCGCGCCAACCTGATCGCGCAGGTCTTCGGGCTCGGCCAGAACTGCGTCACCCTGGCCTCCTTCGCGGTCGGCCTCGCGGCCTTCACGCCCTGGCTGATCCTGCTCCTGGTCGCCGCCCTCGTGCCCGCCTTCCTCAACGAGATGCACTTCAACCGCCAGGGCTACCGGCTGGCCTGGCAGCGCACGCCCGAGCGGCGCAGGATCGACTACCTGCGCTATCTCGGCGCCAGCGTGGAGGCGGCCAAGGAGGTCAAGCTCTTCGGCCTCAACGGCTACCTCACGGAGCGCTTCGACGCGCTCGCGCGCAAGCTCCTCGCCGACAACCGCAGCCTGATGATCCGCCGCGCCGCCTGGGGCGGGGGCTTCGCGGCGCTCGGGACCCTCGCCTATTACCTCGCCTACGCGGTCATCGTCTGGCGCACGGTGGCGGGCCAGTTCTCGATCGGCGACCTCGCCTTCCTGGCCGGTTCGTTCCAGCGCCTGCGCGGCCTGATCGAGGACATGCTCCTCGCCGTCTCGCTGATCGCCTCGCAGGCCCAGTATCTCGATGACCTGTTCTCGTTCTTCGAGATCCGGCCCCTGATCCGCTCCCCCGAGCACCCGGCGCCGATGCCGGAGCCGATCCGGCACGGCCTCGCCTTCGAGGATGTGGGCTTCCGCTACCCCGGCGCCGCCGCCTGGGCGGTTCGCCATCTAAGCTTCACCCTGCGGGCCGGGGAGGTGCTGGCGCTCGTCGGCGAGAACGGGGCGGGCAAGACCACGATCGTCAAGCTGATGACCCGGCTCTACGATCCGGTCGAGGGGCGCATCCTCCTCGACGGCCGGCCGCTTCCCGCCTACGACCTCGACGCCCTGAGGGCCCGCATCGGCGTCATCTTCCAGGATTTCGTGCGCTTCGACCTCACGGCCTCGGAGAACGTCGCGGTCGGCCGCATCGCCGAGCGGGCGGATGCCGCCCGGATCGCCGAGGCGGCCGGGCGCAGCCTCGCCGACGGGGTGATCCGGCGGCTGCCCCAGGGCTACGACCAGCCCCTCGGCAAGCGCTTCGAGGATGGTATCGACCTCTCGGGAGGCGAGTGGCAGAAGATCGCCATCGCCCGCGCCTACATGCGCGAGGCCGACATCCTGATCCTCGACGAGCCCACCGCCGCCCTCGACGCGCGCTCGGAATACGCGGTGTTCCAGCGCTTCCGCGACCTCACCCGGGGTCGCTCGGCGGTGCTGATCTCGCACCGCTTCTCCACCGTGCGCATGGCCGACCGCATCCTCGTGCTGGAGCAGGGCCGGGTTCTCGAATCCGGCACCCATGCGGAGCTGCAGGCGCTCGGCGGGCGCTACGCCGAATTGTTCGAACTCCAGGCCGCCGGTTATCGCTGATCCGGCCCGAAGTTTGCCCAGGTCGCGCGGCATCCTATCTGATCGATGCCCGCCGGCCGGGTCGGAGGCCGCCCCGGACGGGACCATCGGGGCCGCCGCCAGCCCCGGCGCCCTGAGGCGGGCCCATGCAGGAGATTCCATGACGCTGCGCCCCTCCGCCCGCCTCCTCCTCGCCCTCGGCGGGGCCGTCCTCGCCCTCGGCGGGGCGGCACTGGCTGCGCCCGCCACCCCCGCCGGGGAGGCCCCGGCCAAGGCCGCCCCCGTGACGCTCGCGAGCCACCGCGCCGTCTACGACCTCGCGCTCTCCTCCAGCGGCGGCACCCGGGCCGTCGAGAGCGCGCGCGGGCGCATCGTGATCGATTTCAAGGGCGATGCCTGCAAGGGCTACACGATGCAGACCCGGCAGGTGACGGTGCTCGACAGCGGCGAGACCGGCAATCGCACCTCGGACCTGCGTAACACCACCTTCGAGAGCGCGGACGGGCGCGACTTCCGCTTCAAGACCACCACGGTGCTCAACGGCGCCGCGAGCCCGGCGATCGACGGCACCGCCGATGCGGGGGCCGAGGGCCTGAAGGTGCGCATCAAGGAGCCCAAGCGCGAACAGGTCGGCGACAAGGGCCCGGTCCTGTTCCCGAGCCTGCACATGCGCCGCCTCGTCGAGGCCGCGCGGGCGGGCGAGACCACGCTCTCCGCCAAGATCTTCGACGGCTCGGATGACGGCCGCAAGATCTACGACACCCTGGCGGTGATCGGGCGCCAGGTCACGGCCCCGACGAACGCGGCGGGCAGCGAGCGCGACAAACCCCTGCGCGACGGCCCGATGGCGGCGGTGCCGCACTGGCCCGTGACGCTCAGCTACTTCACGCAAGGGGAGGGCGAGCGCACGCCGATCTACACCCTCACCTTCGACCTCTACGAGAACGGCGTCAGCGGCGCCCTCAAGCTCGATTACGGCGATTTCGCCATCCTGGGCGACATGACCCGCCTCGACATCGACAAGGTCCAGGGCACCCCCTGCACGCCCTGACAGGGCGGGGTTTCGGCTCCTGAAGGGAAGGGGCTTGGCCTGCCCGCTCCGCCATACCGGGGCGCCGTGGCTGGCCCGGCAATCCGGGCAGGCCGGGGCGCGGGCCGCGCCCTCAGAAGTCCTCCGGCTCCGGCGGGCCGAGGCGGCGCCAGGCGGTGGCGATCGTCTCGGGCGGGATGCCGAGGCCGTTGGCGCAGGCCGTGAGCACGTTCTCGTCCCCCATCACGTGGTCCAGGATGCCGGCCAGGAAGCCCGGTTGCCCCGCGCTCGCCCGAAGAGTCTCGGGGGTGAGGCCGGTGGCGTTGAGGAAGGGAAACAGCCGGTCCTCGTCGGCGACGAGCCAGCCCAGAACGTCGAGCGCGACGCGTTCAGTAGAATCATCACCTTGAACGGGTTTGCGTTTCATCAACATGTGTCACTTACAAAGCGATCGGACGGGCGAAGAGTCCGTAAAGAATGAGCAGCGTGCGCGCCGGGAACAATGGGCCATGAAGAAAACGGTGCTCATCGTTGAGGACAACGAGCTCAATATGAAGCTCTTCAACGATCTCCTGGAAGCGCACGGCTACGCCACCCTCAAGACCGCCAACGGGATCGAGGCCATCGAGCTCGCCCGGGCGCACCATCCCGACCTGATCCTGATGGACATCCAGCTTCCCGAAGTCTCGGGGCTCGAGGTCACGAAATGGCTCAAGGAGGATGACGACCTCAAGGATATTCCGGTCATCGCCATCACGGCCTTCGCCATGAAGGGCGACGAGGAACGCATTCGTGAAGGCGGATGCGAGGCCTATCTGTCGAAGCCGATCTCGGTCGCGAAGTTTTTGGCAACGGTTCGTACGTATCTTGGCGACACCCGATGAATGTCGGCGGATAGTCTGTACTCGCTGAACGGGTCAGATTCGTCGTTACGCAACCTAGACGCGAGAAACGATGTCGGCCCGTGTCCTGATCGTCGATGATCTATTTCCCAACGTGAAGCTTCTCGAGACGAAGCTGTCGCTGGAATATTTCGACGTCCTCGCAGCCATGAACGGCCCCGACGCGATCGCGATCTGCGAGAAGGGTCTCTGCGACATCGTCCTCCTCGACGTGATGATGCCGGGCATGGACGGGTTCGAGGTCTGCCGCCACCTCAAGAACAACCCCGTCACCGCCCACCTGCCGGTGGTGATGGTCACGGCCCTCGACCAGCCCTCCGACCGCCTGCGCGGGCTCGATGCCGGCGCCGACGACTTCCTGACCAAGCCCATCGACGACACCGCCCTGTTCACCCGGGTGCGCAGCCTCGTGCGCCTGAAGGCGGTCACGGACGAGTTGCGCAGCCGCGCCATGGCGTCGCGGGATTTCGGCATGGGCGATCCCCTCGCCCTCGCCACCGCCGAGACCGGCCTCAACGCCCAGATCCTGATGGTCGAGGACCGGCGCGCCTCGGCCGAGCGCATGGCCGCTTCCCTCGGGCAGCACCACGTCGTCACGCTGGAGGCCGACCCGCACCAGGCCCTGCTGACCGCGACGGACCACGCCTTCGACGCGATCCTGGTCAGCCTCGATCTCGCGGGCTTCGACGGCCTGCGCCTGTGCAGCCAGCTCCGCTCCCTCGACCGCACCCGATCCGTGCCGCTGATCATGCTGGCCGAGCCGCACGACCGGAGCCGGATCATGCGCGGCCTCGATTTCGGGGTGCACGATTACCTGATGCGGCCGGTCGACCGGAACGAGCTCGTCGCCCGGGTGCGCACGCAGGTGCGCCGCAAGCGCTTCTCGGAGGTTCTGCGCGGCGCCGTCCAGGCCTCGATGGAGCTCGCCGTCACGGACGGCCTCACGGGCCTGCACAACCGGCGCTACCTCGACAGCCATCTCGGCACCCTGTTCGGCGACGCGATCGCGCGCCAGCGCCCGGTGGCGGCCCTGATCCTCGACATCGACCGCTTCAAGTCGATCAACGACACCTACGGGCACGAGGCAGGGGACGAGGTTCTGCGCACCTTCGCCGAGCGCATCCGCCTGCACACCCGCGGCATCGACATCGTCGCCCGCTACGGCGGCGAGGAAGTCGTAATCATCCTGCCGGAGGTCGGCCTGCCCGAGGCGCAGCTCATCGCCGAGCGCATCCGCGAGCGGGTCGAGATGATGCCCTTCTCGGTGCAGCGGGCGACGCGCAGCGTCGGCGTCACGGTGTCGATCGGCGTCGCGGTGCGCGACCCCGCCGACGTCTCGGCCGGCGACATGCTGAAGCGGGCCGACCTCGCCCTCTACCGCGCCAAGGCGGCGGGCCGGAACCGCGTCGAGGCGCAGGCCGCCTAGACTTCCGCCTGCCTCAGCGCGGACGCGGCGGCGGATCGTCATCCGCGTCGTCATCGTCGTCGATATCGCGGTCGCGGCGCAGCTCCTCCCGGTCCCGGCGGGCATCCTCGCGGTCGATCGCGCGCTGCTGACGGCTGCGCAGGTCCACGCTCGGTCCCTCCGGCCCGATCTCCAGCCGCTGGGCGCTCGCCGGCCCGGCGCCGAACCAGCCGAGCATCAGCAGGCATCCCGCGAGCACGAACCCTGTTCCAAGCCTGCTCTGCATGGTGGCTTCTCCGGCATGACAGAGATCAACGCGGGCGCGCCGGGTTCGTCTCCGTCCGCTTCAGGACGCTCGAAGCCCGTCAGATCGTCTCGTAGGCGAAGAGCAGCGAGATCAGCGAGAGCATGATCAGCCCGGCCATGAAGCAGAGGTCGGCGGCGCGCTCGAGCTGCGCCCCGAGGCGGTTGCCGGTCAGAGCCCGCATGGAGAGGTAGGAGGTCAGGGCGCTCGCCAGGAACAGCAAGGCCGCGAGGCCGAAATACTCGTCGACATGGCTCGGGCCGATATGCCCCTCGGCGATCTTCACGAGGCCGATCAGGGTGGTGCAGATCCCGATCATCGTGCCGGCATTCGGCAGGATGTGGAGGGACAGCCCCTCGCTTCCCCGTCCGCGCGTGCCCGGTCTCTCCGTCATCCTCGGCCTCCGGGGCGGAGGTTAAGGCCGCCGGCGCCGTCGGGGCAACGCCGCGCCCCGGGGTCAGGGCAGCAGCGTGTTGAGGAGCGGGGCGGCCGCGAGCCCGAAGGCGAAGACCACGAAGCACATCCGCCGAAACTGCATGTCCGTCACCATGCGAACCTCCCCACCGGCCCCCGGCCCGCGACGACGCCATTCTGGCGACCGATCGTTGCGCCACGATTGCGTGGCACGGGCGCGCCTGTTTCGTGGTGACGGAGCGCACATGCACGCGCCGCCCGCGCGCCGGCCTGGCCTGGGTGTTGCGGGAATGCGACGGCCGGGCATCGGCCCTGCCGATCCGGAGGTGGGACGCCCTGAAGGCGCCGCCCTTGGGAGCGTCGAAGGGCTCCGGAGATCCCGATCGGTCCCGGAGGCCTCCTTCGCGGCCCGCGCCCGCCCTTCGCGATCACCCGCGGGCACCACGCGGCGCCCCTGCGACGCGCAGGATCAGCGGATCACAGGATCACGGGTGGCTCAATCCTCGTCGTCCTCGTCCCAATCCTCGGCGTCGCGCAGGTCGCGGCGGCGCTCGATGACCCGGATGTCGGGGCGCTCCCGGTCGCGGTAGCCGCGGACCGGGCGGTACTCGCCCTCCTGAATGGCGCGGACGCAGCCGCGGCCGACGCAGGAGCCGCCGCCCCACTCATAGGCCTGGGCGGGCAGCGCCAGCAGAGTGGCGGCGCCGAAGCCCGCGCCCATCAGCCATGCAAGGTGTTTCACGATCGCGTCCCTCCCGTGGTCTCTCGGCACGCCCGGCCTTCACCGGGCGGCGAAGACCCGCAAACGGCCGGGCGGCGGATCGGGTTCCGGATCGGGCCGGATGGGAAGCGGGGCCGGTCCGCGCTAAGGCTTGCGGCCCGCAGCGATGGTTCGCCGGCTCAGGAACCCGAAACACCATGAACTCCGAATCCTGCGGCCGCCCGCGCCTTGCGGTCATCAGCGCCCTCGGGGTGTTCGAGATCCTGTCCTGGGGCTCGTCCTTCTATCTGCTCTCCGTGCTCGCCGGGCCGATCGCGGCGGAGACGGGCTGGCCGATGGTCTGGATCATCGGCGGCCTCTCCCTCGGCCTGCTCGTCGCCGGGCTGATCTCGCCCCGTGTCGGGGCCTGGATCGGGCATCGGGGCGGGCGCCCGGTCCTGGCCTTCTCGGCCGCCATCATGGCGGCGGGCCTCGCGCTTCTCGGCCTCGCCCCGGCCCTGCCGGTCTTCGTGGGAGCCTGGCTGCTCCTCGGCCTCGGCATGGGCACGGGCCTGTACGACCCTGCCTTCGCCACTCTCGGGCGGCTCTACGGCGCGGAGGCGCGCCCGGCCGTCACCAGCCTGACCCTGTGGGGCGGCTTCGCCAGCACGGTGAGCTGGCCGCTCTCGGCCTTCCTGATCCAGCATGTCGGCTGGCGGGGCACCTGCTTCGCCTATGCGGGGCTGCAGCTCGCCGTGTCGCTGCCGCTCATCCTCCTGGTCGTGCCCGCCGCGCCGCGCCTCCCGGTCCAGCCGGGGAATGTCGCCGAGGCCGCCCCGGTCCTGACACCGGCCGAGCGGCACGCCTTCCGGCTCTTCGCCGGGGTCCTGACGCTCGGCGGCACCGTGATGACCCTGCTCTCGGTTCATCTCCTGACCCTGCTTCAGGCCCGCGGCGTCGCGCTCGCGGCGGCGGTCTCCTTCGGGGCCCTGATCGGCCCGGCGCAGGTGGCGGCCCGGGTGGTCGAGATGGCGGGGCGTGGCCGGCACCACCCCCTTTGGACGCTGACGGCCGCCATCTGCCTCGTGGCCCTGGGCCTCGGCATGCTGGCGGCGGGCCTGCCCGCCGTCGCCCTGGCGCTGGTGCTCTACGGGGCCGGGAACGGCATCTACTCCATCGCCCGGGGCACGGTGCCGCTCGCCTTGTTCGGCCCGGCCCGCTACGCGCCCCTCGTCGGGCGCCTCGCCCGGCCGGGGCTGGTGGCGCAGGCGCTCGCGCCGACGCTCGGCGCCGTCGTGCTGGCGCAGGGCGGGCCGGACGCCCTGTTCGGCCTCCTCGTCGCCCTCGCCTTCGTCAATGTCGGTCTCGTCGGCCTTCTCTGGCAGGCGCGCTGACGCGCCCGGACGACGCCGCGGCGACGCCTTAGGAGACCGGGGTGATCTCGCCCTCGCGCACGGCGCGCTCGCCGGTGGCGGACTTGATCCGGTAGAAGGGTTCGCCGGTCTGGTCCTCGGGCATCAGCCGGACGACCTCGAAGACGCTCTCGGCCGGGGCCTTGCTGTCGGCGTAGCCGATCCTGGATTGGCGCACCTGCTGGCCGATCTTGAACTTGTGAGACATGTCGTGTCCTTCCTGGCCGCGGGCCGGTGGTCGGCGCGCCGTCAGCGGGCCAGGAGCCGTCGCCGTCGGGACGGAGGCGGTTCCGATCTTGGGGGGCTCTCGGCGCCGGGCAGGCCCGGCCGCCGACGCGAGGGGCCTTAGCGGCGCGCGCGCGCCTTGCGGGCCGCGAAGCGGGCATCGCGGGCGGCCTTCTGCTCGGCCGCGAGGGCGGCCTGACGCTCCACCTTCTCGGCGGCGATGCGGGCGATCTCGGCCTCTTCGCGCTCGATCGCGGCCTTGGCTTCCGCCTTCAGGCGCGCCTCTTCGGCGACCCGAAGCTTCTCCCGCTCTCTGGCCCGGACCTCACGCGCCTCGATGACGGCGCGGCGCGCGGCCTGTCGGGCGAGGATGACCGGATCGTCGGCCGAGGGGCGCGCCCGGAAGCGGGCGAGCAGGGCCTCGCGCGCCTTGGCGGCGGTCTCAAGCCGATCAGAAAGCTGGTTTTCTTTGAATTGGCTCACGCAGAATCCTTGTTCACACGACGCGCGATTCGCGCCGATGTCGAAAAACAGATGAAGCCGTTCCGGGAGGAACGGCTTCGATGCTTGTCCGGCAGAAAGCAAGCCTCAGGCGGCCTGCAGGTTCCCGGCCGACTGCTTACCCGTGCGACGGTCCGTCTCCATCTCGTAGGAGACCTTCTGGCCCTCGGTCAGCTCGCGCATGCCAGCGCGCTCGACGGCCGAGATGTGCACGAACACATCCTTGCTGCCATCGTCGGGCTGGATGAAGCCGAAGCCCTTGGTTCCGTTGAACCACTTTACAGTGCCGGTGCTCATGGAGATGTCCGTATCTTCGTAGGCAATAGGATCGGACGAGCGCACGCTGAGCACGCGCTCGTTCACGGATGTTCGAAATGTGGGAGAAATGCTGAGCGCGCGCCCTGTTCAGGCGAAACGGCCGGATATCTGGCCAAAGATCGATGGCTGCTTTCTACGCCATCGAGACGATATTTACAACAGCGGATCGAAAAGCGCGGAAAAACCGCTCGAATTCCGCTGAATTTGAGCGTTGTTTTCCGGAATCTCGGGGCTGGCCGCGGTCGACTTGGCCGGGCCGCCAGCCCTCCGGCTTCCGCCGCGCGGGCGACCCGGGCCGCAACCCGCACGTCGCGCGCACGCACTCATGCGTGCCTCACTTGGCCGCCGCGCGGGACCATCGTGGCGCGGCCGGCGTTGACCCCGGTGGTCGCGGTCCGCCGGTCGGTCCCGTGCACCCCGCTCTGCGTACCTCGCCCCGCGTCCCTGGAGTCCCCCGTGCCGAGTTCTCGAATGCCGGGCGTCTGCCCGATCCTGCGCAGGCTGATCACCCTGGTGGCCCGCATCCCGGCGGAGCCGGGGCTGCCCGAGCAGGGGCGGCTCATCGATCAACTCACCGATCTCGAGACCGAGGCCTTGTCGGCGGGCGCCCCGCCGCGCACCACGGAGGCGATCCGGGCGGTGCGCCGCACCGTGCGGGCCGCCAGCCTGATGCCGGACCGGCCGGCCTTCCGCGCTCCTTGAGGCCGGAACGCCCATGAGCCCGTCGGCCTCCTCCGGCGCAATCCTGTCTCGATCCTCGGGGCCGTGGGTCCTATAGAGGCGCGGCGGTTCGGCCGTCCGATCGCGGCCGAGGGTGGTCGGGATCATCGGCACAACGAGAGGCACGGGGCGCCACCATGGCGATGCGGACGACCTTCCTGGTGCAGACCTTCGTGGTCAAACGGAAGCGCCTGGTTCCGGGCGACCGGGAACTGGCGCCGACCGAGAGCGGCGCCCGCAAGAAGGCGGAGGCGATGGCGGCCCGGATGCCCGGCACCGCCGCGCTCCGGATCGTGGCCGACGACGAGACCGGCGAACTGGAGAGCGCCACCATCCTGGACCAGTTCGGCGAGGTGCCGGACGATTTTGCCGAGAGCCTCCAGGGCGGCTGAGCCGGCAAGTCCAGCAGACACGCAAGGCCCTGCGGGCCCTGGGGCGCTGCGGGGCTGACATCGGGCCGATGGGTCGGGACGCGTCCGCCCGGACACGAAAAAGCCGCCCCGGGCGGGGGCGGCTTTTTCGTGCGCGGTCGTGAACCGGAGGCCGGTTACTTGATCTTGGATTCCTTGAACTCGACGTGCTTGCGCACGACGGGGTCGTACTTCTTCATCGAGAGCTTCTCGGTCTGCGTGCGCGAGTTCTTCTTCGTGACGTAGAAGTAGCCGGTGTCGGCGGTGGAGACGAGCTTGATCTTGACGGTGACGGCCTTGGCCATGGCGCGGCGCTCCTGAACTGTGCGGCATTCCGCATGAGAGCGAAACGCAAAAGGGCCGGGAGGGCCCGGCCGAATACGGGCGGCTCAATGCCCGATCCGAACCGCTTCGTCAAGGCCGCGCCGGCGCCCGCAGGCGCCACAGCACCACCGCCCCGTAGGCCAGGAACAGGCCGCTCAGGGTCCAGGCGAAGCCCTGGGGCGGCATCAGGTCCATGCCGCCGCCGATGATCGGGGGCCCGAGCATCAACCCGACATTGTAGAGCACCACGAAGGCGGCGTTGGCGCCCGCGAGGTCGGCGCCCCGCACGCTCGATCCGAGATGGGCGAGCCCCACCGTGTAGAGGGTGCCGGCGATGCCGCCCCAGGCGAAGAGCAGCCCGACGAGGAGGGGGAGGGAACCCGAGGCCGCCGGGATCAGGGCCGCCCCGAGGGCACCCCCGGCCGCCGCGATCAGGAGCACGACGCGCCGGTCCATCCGGTCCGCGAGCCAGCCGAAGGGGATCTGGAACAGCACGTTGCCGAGGGCCAGCGCGCTGACGAGCCCGGCCGCGCTCTCGGCGTCGTAGCCGAGGCGCAGCCCGTAGAGGGGCAGGATCGCGAAGCCCCCGGTCTCGACCGCGCCGTAGGTGAGGGCCGCCAGCGTCGCGGCGGGCGCGACCCGCAGGTAGGTGGCGAAGCGCCGGCTCGGGCCCCGCCCGATCGCCGGGGAGAGGCCGCGCGCCAGCACCATCGGCAGCATGCCGGCGAGGAACAGGGCGGCGCCGGCCAGATAGGGGGCGAACCCTTGCGTTCCGAGGAGGGCGAGGAGCGTCGGGCCGACCGCGAAGCCGAGCGCCAGGATCGTGGCGTAGACCCCCATCACGAGGCCGCGCCGGGCGGGGGGCGCCGCCTCGTTGATCCAGAACTCGGACAGGACGAACAGCGCCCCCAGGGCCGCCGAGAAGACGAAGCGCAGAACGAACCACCAGCCGATCGTGGGCAGGAGCGGGAAGGCCACGAGGCAGGCCGCCCCCAGGCCGATGGCGAGGAGGAGGAGCCGGACCACGCCGACGCGGGCGGCGAGCCGGGGCACGAAGGGCACCGTGAGGATGCTGGCGAGCCCCGAGACGGCGGTGTTGACGCCGATCAGCGTGCTCGACGCGCCCATCCGGGCCATCTCGATCGACAGGAGCGGGATCGACAGGCTGAGGCCGATGCCCACGACCGCCACGCAGGTGATCGCCGCCGTGATGGCGGCGATGCGGGCGCGGTCCGAGGCGGGATTGCGGGCGGGATCGAGGTCGGGCGTCGTGTCGAGCATGGGCCACAGGTGGGAGCGGGACGCCGCGGCGGTCGGCGCGGTCGCTCGCTCGTGTCGGATGGGTCTCGCGGGTCGGCGTCTCAGAGGAACGTGCGCCGGCGCTCCCCGTGCCGCATGAAGTGATAGGGGATCGGCCGGTGGGGCGCGAAATCCACCCCGATCTGCGTCTCCAACTCGTCGAGGATCGCCCGGGTGATGCCCGGCAGGTCGAGCTTGCGCGCCTGCGCGAGGGAGAACCAGGCGAGCTCGACGAGCTCGCTCTCCGCGCCGACGCGGCCCGGCTCCTCAGCCGCCACCGCGCGCCGGTCGGCGACGAAGAAGCGGGTGTCGAAGCGGCGCGCGCGACCCGGCGGCGTGATGGCGCGGGCGACGAGGTGCAGGGCCTCGAGGTCCGGCAGGACGCCGTGCGCCTGAAACGCCTCCCAGCCCCGCGGCACGCGCGCGGGCGGGCCGTAGTCCCGGGTGCCGAGGAGAAGGCCGGCCTCCTCCTGGGTCTCCCGGATGGCCGCGAGCGCGAGGGCCCGGCCGAGATAATGGGGCGGCCGGCTCACCTGGCGGATCAGCGCCGCCTCGGCGTAGTCCGGCAGGGTCCCGGCCACCGGCATATGCCGGTCGCCGAGCTCGATGCGGCCGCCCGGGAACACGAACTTGCCCGGCATGAAGACGAGGCCGGGGTTGCGCCGGCCCATCAGGACCTTCGGGGCGCGCCCGCGCCGGTCGATCAGGATCAGGGTCGCGGCGTCGCGCGGGCGCAGGGTGGCCTTCCGCGCCGCCTCAGGCGGGGCCGAGGCCGTGGCGGGTGTCGGCGGCTCGCTCGTCGGTTGATCCAAGGCGCGGCTCCTCGCCCCGCGGGGCTGCGGGTCCGCCGCTCGGTAGCGTGGCGAAGCCGTGCATGCCAAGGGCGTATTGCAGGCCGACGACGGCGCCCTTCACGGGTTGCAGCAGCCCGAGCGCCAGCCCGAGGGTGGCGAGCGGCCAGAAGCCGAGCTGGAACCAGAGCGGCACGTCGTAGCCCATCTCCAGCTCCAGGATGACGTAGCCGACCACGTGCGCGACGATGAAGATGACGATGTAGGGCGGCAGGTCGTCGGCGCGGTGATGGTGCAGCTCCAGCCCGCAGACGTCGCATTCCGGCCGCACCTTGAGGAAGCGCCCGAAGATGCGCCCCTCCCCGCAATGGGGGCAGCGCCCGAGGAAGCCGCGCGCCATGGCGCGGATGAGCCCGGTGCGGGCGGGCATCTCGTGGAGAGGCATCTCGTGGAGAGGCATCTCGTGGCGAGGGGTGTCGCGGTCAGGGTTCATGATCGGTCCGTCCAGAGGGGTCATCGCCGAGCCGGTGGAGGGCTGGCGCGGCCCGCGGCCGTCGAGAGGGGCGCGGGCGACGCGGCGCGGGATCGTCGTGCAGGCCCCCGAACCGGCGGTCGGTGAAACGATGGCGCGCAGTCCCCTCATTTGCGCGCGCCGCGATGCCGGGTCCCGGAGGTGCGGATGCCGGCGGGGCGCCCGCGCGGGCCCTGCTTGAAGGCGCGCGGTCCGGATCGCGCGCCTTTGGGAGCGCCCGCCGCCCCCGCGCGGCCCTCGGAGAGCAGCTCGAAGCGCAGCGCCCCCGCGACGGCCGCCGCCTCCACGAGCTTCACCTCGACCCGGTCTCCGAGGCGGTAGGTCTCGCCGCTGCGCTCGCCGACGAGCGCGTGGCGGGCCTCGTCGTGGCGGTAATAATCCGCCCCGATCGTCGAGACCGGCACGAAGCCGTCCGCGCCCGTCTCGGCGAGCTTGATGAACAGCCCGGCCCGGGTCACCCCCGCGATCTGGCCCTGGAAGCTGGCGCCGACCCGGTCGGCGAGATGGTGGGCGATCAGCCGGTCGATGGTCTCGCGCTCGGCCGCCATGGCGCGGCGCTCGGCTGCCGAGATCTGCTCGCCGATCTGGTTCAGTTCCGCCACCGAGACGTCGGGGGAGATCCCGTCGGGCCCGAGCCGGCAGGCGGTGATCAGGGCCCGGTGCACGATGAGGTCGGCGTAGCGCCGGATCGGCGAGGTGAAATGGGCGTAGCGGCGCAGGTTCAGGCCGAAATGGCCGAGATTCTCGGCGGCGTAGACCGCCTGGGCCTGGCTGCGCAGCACGACCTCGTTGATGAAGCTGGCATGCTCCGTCTCGGCCACCATTCCGAGGATGCGGTTGAACAGGGCCGGGCGCAGCGCGCCCTCCTTCGGGATCTTGATGCCGACCGAGGCCAGGACCTCGCCCAGCGCCCGCATCTTCTCGAGCGCCGGCTCGTCGTGGACGCGGTAGATCAGGGCCTGGCGCGCCGCCTCCAGCACCTCCGCGGCGGCGACGTTGGCCTGGATCATGAACTCCTCGATCAGCCGGTGCGCGTCGAGGCGCTCGGGCACGCTCACCCGGTCGACGGCGCCGTCGGGGGTGAGCAGCACCTTGCGCTCGGGCAGGTCGAGGGCGAGCGGCCCGCGCGCGTCGCGCGCCGTCTTCAGGGCCTCGTAGGCGGCCCAGAGGGGGCGCAGCACCGGTTCGAGGAGGGGCGCCGTCACCGCGTCGGGGTGGCCGTCGATGGCGGCCTGGGCCTGCGCGTAGGCGAGCTTGGCACGCGAGCGCATCATCACCCGGTGGATGCTGTGGCGCTTCTTGATACCGTCGGGGCCGATGATCAGGCGCACCGCGAGCGCCGGCCGGTCCTCGCCCTCGCGCAGGGAGCAGAGGTCGTTCGAGATGCGCTCGGGCAGCATCGGCACGACGCGGTCGGGGAAATAGACCGAGTTTCCGCGCAGCAGCGCCTCGCGGTCCAGGGCCGAGCCGGGACGCACATAGGCGGCGACGTCCGCGATCGCCACCGTGACGACGAAGCCGCCCGGATTGGCGGGGTCCGGGTCGGGCTGCGCCATCACGGCGTCGTCGTGGTCCTTGGCGTCCGGCGGGTCGATGGTCAGCAGCGGCGCGTCGCGCCAATCCTCGCGGCCCGCGAGGCGCGCGGGCTCCACCGCGTCGGCCTCGGCGAGCGTCGCCTCGGCGAAGACGTGCGGGATATGGTGGAGATGCAGCGCGATCAGGCTCACGGCCCGCTCGGAGCCGAGGGAGCCCAGGCGCTCGCGCACCCGGCCCTTGGGCAGGCCGAAGCGGGTCTCGTGCTCGATCGAGGCGCTGACGAGGTCGCCGTCCTCGGCCTTGCCCTCCTGGCCCGGCGGAATCAGGATCTCGCGGCCCTGCGCGCGCTTCTCGACCGGGACGATGCGGCCCCCTTGCGCGCCCGCCCGGAACACGCCGATCACCTCGGCCTTGTTCTTGCCGATCACCTTGATGACGCGTCCGCCGTAGCGGCCCGGCGCGCCGGGCTCCGCCTCGACGCGCAGGAGCACCCGGTCGCCGATGCCGGGCGCCGGCCGGCCGGGACTGCGCCCGCCGCGCGGCGCCGCCACGATGATGCGCGGCGCCTCGCCCTGGGCGGCGTCCCACTCGGCCGGCACGGCCAGGAACTCGCCGTCGCGGTCGCGCGAGCGGATGTCGGCGAGCACCACCGGCGGCAGGCGCCCGGGCCGGCTCAAGCCCCCGCGTCCGCGCGCGATGGCGCCATCCGCCTCGATCTCCTTGAGGATCTGCTTGAGGCCGATCTTGGCCGCGCCCTTGAGGTTGAAGGCCTTGGCGATCTCGCGCTTGCCGACCGCCTCGGTCGATTCCGCGATGAAGGCGAGGATCTGCTCGCGGGTGGGCGCAGGAATGTCGCCTGAGGGGGAATCGCCGGAAGGGGTGTCGCCCGGGGGCGGGCTGATGCGTTTGGCCAAAGAGGGGGCTCGCCGCGCCGCCTGCGTTGAACGAGCGACGTCCATATCGTGAGAAGGGAAGCGGGCACCCGGGGGCGCCGCCTTCCCAAGATGGGGATCGCCGGGCGCCGGGGCAACGCCCGGGGCCTGCGCCCTCAACAGGCGCCGTCAGCCGGTTGCGGCCGATTTGCGGATGCGCTCCACCGCTGCATCGACGTCGAAATGCGGATCCGTCAGCGCCGCGCGGGTGAACGGGCAGGCAGCGGGGAGCCCGAAGGAGACCCGCCCCTCGGCCTCGCGCAGGTCCGGCGCCTCGGCCTCCCGCACGGCCAGCGACCAGAGCCCGTCGAGCGTGAGGGCGGCGGCGGCCTCGGGCTCGGCACGGAGCCTGGCCTGCGCCTGCGCCGCCTCCTCGCGCCAGAGGGCGCTGGCCCGGTCCTCCGACATCAGCGCCGCCTTCACGAGGCTGGCGAGCAAGGTCCGCACCGTCCGGGCCATGGTGTCCATGATGTCTCCTGAGCCTGCGGCCCGCCGCCGCAAGGGCGATGCCAGGCCACGCGGCCCTCACGGCGCGAGGCCCTCGCGGCACGGGCGCTCAGTACGGCGTGCCCTTGGCGCGCTGCGCGCCCATCGCCTCGGCGTACCAGGTCATCTCGTCGAGGAAGCGGTCGGCCGCCCGCGACAGCCAGTCCTCCGCCGGGCGCCCGTCCGCGTCGAGGGCCTTGTGGATGCGCGGGATCGGCAGCAGCGAGGGGATCGAGGGCATGCCCATCTCGGGCAGCATGGCGCGCAGCTGCATCGCCGCCCGCACGCCGCCGAACTGGCCGGCCGAGTAGCAGCAGATCGCGGAGGGGCGCCAGTAATATTCCTCGAGGAAGTGGTCGAGGGTGTTCGACAGCGCCGGCGGGATCGAGTGGTTGTACTCGGCCGAGACCACCACGAAGGCGTCGGCGCGGCGAAACAGCCCGGCCAGATCCTCCAGCGCCCGCGGGGCCTCCCCCTTCGGGTATTCCTTGTACATCCGGTCGAGGAGCGGCAGCGCCAGCGCCTCGGGATCGACCAGCGGCGCCTCGTGCCCGCGCGCCTCCAGCGCCCTGACGAGGAATTTGCCGGCGCGGATGCCCTGCCGGTCTGAGCGGACGGTGCCGAGGATCACGGGGCAGACGAGCGACATGGCAACCTCGCGGAGCGGATGCGGGAGCCGCGAGCCTAACGGAGGGGGAGCGCCCTGTCTCGCGAGGCCCCCTGTCATGGTGGAGTCAGGCGAGGTGCCGGAGGCGAGAGGGCGTCTCGATCTCGGCACCGAGCGCGAAGGCGGGGCCTTGCGCGAAGGCGAAGGGGCCGGTGAGGCCGAGATCGGCGTAGAGCGCGGCGACCGCCTCCGGGTCCGGATGCGTCACGGTGAGGCGCCGCAGCCGGGCCCCGGCCTCCGGCATGGCGGGCGCCGGGCAGCCGGCCGGTCCCCAATCGATCAGGCCGGGCAGCAGCCCGTCGCGGGGCATCCGTCCATCGGGGCGCACGCCGAAGCGCCAGGCCCGCTCCCCGCGCGACACCCGCAGGGCCGCCCCGAATTCCGGCGTGTGCCGGGCGAGGGCGGCGTCGAGCCCGTCGGTCCGGGCCACGAAGCTCCGCAGCCGCCGCCCCGCCGCCCAATCCGCCCGCACAGCCTCGGCATCGTCGAGGCCGAACCAGCGCCGATGCGGCGGGGGCGCCGCCTCCGGGTCGACCGCGATCACCTCGAGGAACAGGTCGTCGCCCAGCCGCAGGAGGCGGTTCTGCGTCCCCATCTCCGGGTGGCGCCCGCCCGGCCCCATGGCGAGCCCGAGGCTCTCCTGCACATGCGCGACCCCCGCCTCCAGCGAGGGCGCGACGACGGCGAGGTGATCGAGGACGAGCATGCGTGCCTCATGGCCTAGCGTGAGCCCGCGGCGGACGGGCCACGCGACAGCCCTTTGCGCAGATGATCATGCACGAAGCCGAAGACCTGGCGATACCCGGCCGGTTCGAAGTGCCAGTCGGCGCCCGTCAGGCTCCAGAGCTTGCTCAATTCGTCAGGGGACAGGTCGCTGTCGAGGATCTGCCCGATGAAGTCGCGGAGCCTGCGCCGTTCCTCGCCCCTGAAAAACGTGAGGGCGAAGCGCGTGGCGGCCTCGACGCCGTCGTGATCCTCCAGCAAGTCCTGATGGAACAGCTGCCCGAAGCGCAGGAATTCCTGCGTCGGCGGAAGCCGCCCCAGCTGCCGCTTCGCGCGGTTTCGCGCTTTTCTGCTTCGCGCCATCGCGGCGAGTCGGATCGTCCATCGAGGGGCCCATGTGGAGACGGTGCGGCGGCGCCGTCAAGCTCGGTGTCTGCGGATCAAAGCCGGTCACGCGCACCCGTCAGCATCGCCCTCAGATCGGCAGCCGTCGGAAAATAGATGTCGGCATCAACAGATCCCCAGAGCTGCAGCAACTCGCTGTCCGAGGCTTCGCGGAGCGCATGATCGATGAAGTCGCGCAGACGAACGCGCTCTTCGCCCAGAAAATGCTTCAAAACGAAGTTGTAGATCTCCTCGTCATTCGATGCAACCGTGTCGAGATCTTGTATGAATCTGATTCCGAACTTCTCGAATTCCGGGGAAGGCTTCATGTCAATCTCCATCCTTTTCAGGTTTATCGTTTCGAGGGTAGGCAGTGTGGATACGAAATCCGCGACTGCTGCCCGGGTCGTGGAAAATCAGAATTCCGACTCCGTACGTGTTCCGCAAATATGGTTCGATGTACCCGTCCGTATAAGCCTCTCGCCCGGTTCGATATCCGAATCTTTCTTTGATAAAAATATCATCTTTCTTACCGGAGGAAACGAGATCGATTTCTTCTGGATGTCTTTTAAGAGCCTCGTTTACAAATAATTTGCATCTCCCAAAGAGGCAAAGGAGCCGTCTCGGTGGTATCCATACCGATAGAAAGTCGATATCCTTCGACTTCCTATCACTTTTGCTAGTAATTCTTCATCATTTTTTCCGACATGCTTTCGCAGCGTATGTCCACCGCGCATCTCCTCCTCGCGGAGATCGATGGGCTTCTGTCGGCCGGTCTCGTTCTCGGCGAGCCGGATGCGGCCGTCGTCTCGTTCCGCGCCGGATCCGCCGCCGTCATCGGCCGTCCACCGGCCGCCTTCCGCGACGCCGGCCGGCACGCGCGGCTGGAACTGATTGTAGCCCCGCAGCGCGAGCTGCGCCCGGGCCAGGGCCACGCGGACGCGGAGGGCGGCGACGAGCCAATGCGCTCTTTCCAGGGTCATCGACCATGACGCCATCGCCACCTCCATATGTTCACGATTTGTTCTGATATAAGATTATATACATAACGTCAAGGCTTTCTTTCAGCGAATGCCTGAAAGACAAATGCCGGAGCCCTCCCGAGGCCCCGGCATCGCGGATCGTCCCGATCAGGCGGCGGGCCGGCGCCCGCCCCCTGCCCTCACAGCGAGTAGTACATCGTGAACTCGACCGGGTGCGGCGTCATCTCGTAGCGCATCACCTCGGCTATCTTCAGCTCGATGAAGGAATCGATCTGGTCGTCCGTGAGGACGTTGCCAGCCTTCAGGAAGGCGCGGTCGCTCTCGAGGATCTGCCCGATGAAGTCGCGGAGCCGACCCACGCCCGGGATGCCGACACGATGACGGCGATCCGCGCGCGACCGCCCGGCAACGGCCAGGACTCTGAAAGCCTCTCTGCGGCGGCATGGGGCGGCGGCGCGTGATGGTTGACCCTGAGTGGATTTGAAATCAGGGCCATGGGATCTTCCATTGGGTCTTGGTAGCGGCTGCACCGGCCGCAAACCCATGCTTGTAGCCGGCCTTATAGATGCAAGACAGGAACGCGGCGGTGCATGCCCCGACCACGAGCTGGTCGAGGAGTGACAGGGAGTCGAACCAGGCCCACAACACCATGCCGCTCTACCTCGAACCCTGTATCGACGCGACGCATGAACCGGAGCGTCATCCGGTGGAGGTCCTGACCCGTTCCAGGGCCAGGGTACGCCGCCGGAGGGCGATGATTGCGTGACCCGGCCCCAAGCAGGGCTCACGGCAGCGGAAGCGGTCGCCGTCTCTCAACGCCTCGACCATACCGCGGTCAGCCGAGGACGGCCATCATCTCCAGGATCGTCCCGCGCAGATCCGCGCTCATGGAGCCCGCGCCTCGACCCGCTGGACCTGCGTGGCGCTCCCCTGGCCGCCCTTCGCGGCCGGGATATTCTGGGCGTTCAAGGCGTCGGCGATGCCCTTCGACGTGGGCGATTCGTCGAGCGGTCCAGCATGGTCAGGCAAGCCTGAGGGCGCGCTCGAAGCGCTACGGGATCGGTTCGAGGACGGTCGCCAAGTGGAAGCCCGGCCACAACACTAAACCCGGCGTTAACCTTATTAGGCAATTTGTCGGATGGTTGGTGGCATCGAGCGGGCTGTACCGGCCGCCGCGCAAGGATGACAAATTATGCGGCTGATCGTCGGCGCACTGATCGTCTTCGCCTGCGTCTTTGGCAGCTACGCGGCGATGGGTGGCCACCTGGAAGTCCTTTGGCAGCCGTACGAGTTCGTCATCATCCTCGGTGCAGCGATCGGCGCCTTCGTCATCGGCAACACCGGGCCGGTGCTCAAGGCCGTGCCCGCCATGCTGGGCACGCTGGTGAAGGGCCCCAAATACAATCAGCAATCCTATGTCGAATTGCTGGGCATGCAGTATTCCTTGTACAAACTTGCGAAACAGAAGGGTTTGATGGCGCTCGAGCCGCACATCGAAGATCCGAGCGAATCGACGCTGTTCAACGCCTTCCCGACCTTTGCGGCGAACCATCACGCGGTCGAGTTCGTCTGCGACTACATGCGTATGGTGACGCTGGGCGCCAACAACGTCCACGAGATCGACGCTCTCATGGATGAGGAACTTGAGACGCACCACCAGGAGCAGGAGCGTGTCGTTTCGGCCATGCAGTCGCTCGCCGACGGGACACCGGCGCTCGGCATCGTCGCCGCCGTGCTCGGCGTGATCAAGACGATGGGGGCGATCAAGGAGCCGCCGGAGGTGCTCGGACATCTGATCGGCGGCGCGCTCGTCGGCACCTTCTTCGGCGTCTTCGTC
This sequence comes from Methylobacterium soli, assembly GCF_008806385.1. GTDB lineage: Bacteria > Pseudomonadota > Alphaproteobacteria > Rhizobiales > Beijerinckiaceae > Methylobacterium > Methylobacterium soli. The sequence goes on along the minus strand of NZ_VZZK01000017.1, from coordinate 49,098 downwards.
GCCTACGGGTTCTTCGGGCCCATGGCGCAGTCGCTCAAGAGCCTCTTCGAGGCCGAATCCAAATACTACCTTTCACTGAAGGCAGGTCTCCTCGCCCACATCGCCGGCCAGCCGCCGGTGATGGCGGTAGAATTTGCCCGCAAGGCACTGATGAGCGACGTCCGCCCGACCTTCAACGAAGTGGAAGCGGCAACCGCCGCTCTGCCCGCCTAGATCTGCCCCAATCTCCAGCAGCGACTCGATGGCCAAGCCCCCTCAGCCGATCATCATCAAGAAGGTCAAGAAGGCCGCTCACGCACACCACGGCGGGGCCTGGAAAATCGCCTATGCGGATTTCGTGACCGCCATGATGGCGTTCTTTCTGCTGATGTGGCTGATCAGCATGACGACGCAGGAGCAGAAGATCGGTTTGGCGGAATACTTCGCGCCGGCGGCTTTGAGCCCTGCAAACAGTGGCGGTGGCGGAATGCTGTACGGCACCGCCCTGGACGCTTCAGGCAACAAGCCGACGACGCCCCCCGACGCAGAGGTGGGCTCTGCCAAGACGGAGGACGGAGCGCGCCCGACCAGCCCGGGCCGCGCCAGCGATCGCGAGGCCAGCCGTCCGCCCGCCGACATGCAGGCCAACTACAACGCCGTCGCCAGCCTCCGGCAGGCGCTCCAGAAGATGCCCGAGATTGGCGAGCTGTCGCGCAACATCGTCTTCGAGACGACCAAGGAGGGCGTGAACGTTTCCTTCGTGGACGAGGACGGGCGCTCCATGTTCCGCGAGGGCTCTGTCGACCCTTACGAGCGCACCCGTCGCGTGCTGGAGGCGCTCGCGCCTGCCCTGAACCGGCTGCCCAATCGTCTGTCCATAACCGGCCACACGGCCGCCGCGCGCCCGGGCTCGGCGCGGACCGTCGAACCTTGGAACCTCACCGCCGGGCGTGCGCTCGCCGTGCGCGAGATCCTGTCGGGTGCCGGGGTTCCCAACGACAACTTCGTGTCCGTCGTGGGACGCGCCGACACCGAGCCGGTTTTCCCCGAAAATCCCTACATCGCGCCGAATCGACGGGTGACGATCACTCTGCTCAATGCGAGCCCGCCGGTGCCCCCGAACCTTCTTCGCTGACGACAAGGCGCCTCGCCGAATCAGGGTGTGAACGGAGATAGGCACCTTGATATCCGAGGATCAAGCCGGCGGTGGACGTAACCGTGAGGGTGTCGTCCGGAGCGCATCGACGGCACCTAAGTACGCCCGAGCGCGTTGCAACGGGCTGGAAAATAGGCAGCCCCGGTCCGGTTCGGCGCGACGGACCCCCTCTCCCGTGCGGGAGAGGGTTGGGGTGAGGGATGAGCGCCTTCAGGATGGAGCATGCGGTCGTATCGCCGACTCGGCGCCGATCGGGCGCACCTCGTTCTGAAAGGTCTCGACCCTCACCCTGTCCCTCTCCCGCACGGGAGAGGGGACCCGCGGCAGGGGCAGCCAGCGCGTTGGCTCGAGATGACCCAGAGGGTGGCGCCCCACCTCTCCCGTTCGGGAGAGGTCGAGTCGGCGTCAGCCGACCGGGTGAGGGATGCGGCCTTTCCGGAGACGTCGCACCCCTCACCCTGTCCCTCTCCCGCACGGGAGAGGGGATCCGCGCCCGCTTCGGCACGGCCGCGGCCGACGGTCCCGTCGCAACGCGATCGGGAACAGCTCTCAGTACGCCCGAGCGGTTTTCGACGGAGGCGATGGCTGTCCTTTGCGGCGGCATCTGCTTTCGGGCAGCGGCTGAATGACGACTCACCACCCATAGCAGCCGTCGCGAGAACCGCACCTCACCCTCGTGTTCGGCTACGAGCATCCTGTCGCGCCGATCCACGCCAAGACCAGAGCGGCCCCGAGCCCAAGAGAGAAAACGGGATAGACGAGCAGCCACTTCGTTCTCTCACTCAGTGGTGGTCCCGACGAAATCCCATCGATTCCAGGCCGTAGGACAATGCCTCGGCTTCGTCAGCCCAACGAAAACGCCGGAGCCTCCTGGGAGGCCCCGGCGCCGGGTCGTCTCAGGGGGCCGGGCACTTCGCGCCCGGCCCTGTCTCTCAGAGCGAGTAGTACATCGTGAACTCGACCGGGTGCGGCGTCATCTCGTAGCGCATCACCTCGGCCATCTTCAGCTCGATGAAGGAATCGATCTGGTCGTCCGTGAAGACGTTGCCGGCCTTCAGGAAGGCGCGGTCGCGGTCGAGGTTCTGCAGGGCCTCGCGCAAGCTGCCGCAGACGGTCGGGATCTTCTTCAACTCGCGCGGGGGCAGGTCGTAGAGATCCTTGTCCATGGCCGGGCCCGGATCGATCTTGTTGATGATGCCATCGAGGCCGGCCATCAGCAGCGCCGCGAAGGCGAGGTAGGGGTTGGCCATCGGGTCGGGGAAGCGGACCTCGACGCGCTTGGCCTTCGGGTTCGTCGTCCACGGGATGCGGCAGGAGGCCGAGCGGTTGCGGGCCGAGTAGGCGAGCAGCACCGGGGCCTCGTAGCCGGGCACGAGGCGCTTGTAGGAGTTGGTCGAGGGGTTGGTGAAGGCGTTGAGCGCCTTGGCGTGCTTGATGATGCCGCCGATGTACCAGAGGCATTCCTGGGAGAGGTCGGCGTATTTGTCGCCGGCAAAGAGCGGCTTGCCGTTCTTCCAGATCGACTGGTGCACGTGCATGCCCGAGCCGTTGTCGCCGTAGACGGGCTTGGGCATGAAGGTCGCGGTCTTGCCGTAGCTCTGGGCGACGTTGTGGATGCAGTACTTGTAGATCTGCATGTGGTCGGCGAGCAGCGTCAGCGTGTCGAACTTCATGCCGAGCTCGTGCTGGGCCGAGGCCACCTCGTGGTGGTGCTTCTCGACCTTGACGCCCATCGATTGCATGGCCGCCAGCATCTCGCCGCGCATGTCCTGCGCCGAATCCTGCGGCGGCACCGGGAAATAGCCGCCCTTCATCGGGATGCGGTGGCCGAGGTTGCCGCCCTCGTACTCGGTGAAGCCGTTGGTGGGCAGTTCGGTCGAGTCGAGCTGGAAGCCGGTGTGGTAGGGGTCGGCGCCGAACTTCACGTCGTCGAACACGAAGAACTCGGCCTCGGGGCCGACGAAGACCGTGTCGCCGATGCCGGTGGATTTCAGGAAGGCTTCCGCCAGCTTGGCGGTGCCGCGCGGGTCGCGGGCATAGGGGGCGCCGGTCGAGGGCTCGAGCACGTCGCAGACGATCGACATGGTCGAGGCCGAGAAGAACGGATCCATGCAGGCGGTGGCCGGGTCCGGCATCAGCAGCATGTCGGATTCGTTGATGGCCTTCCAGCCAGCGATCGACGAGCCGTCGAACATGGTGCCGTCCGTGAAGATCTCGTCGTCGACGAGGCTGACGTCGAAGGTGACGTGCTGCCACTTGCCGCGCGGATCCGTGAACCGGAAGTCCACGTACTTGACGTCGTTGTCCTTGATTTCCTTCAGGACGTCGGCTGCCGTTTTAGCCATCCCTTGATGTCTCCTGATGATCGGCATTTAGCCGTGGTTAGGCCGCGGAGCATTGGGGCCCGCGGCGTCTCGACTTGATCTCGAGCGCGAAGGATGATTCGAGCGCCGGGAATGCCCGTGATCTAGAGCCGTTTCCGGCGCGAGGGAACCGGCTCCTTGACCATCGGGCGATGGCAGGAGCGCGACGACGGTCCGAGCCCGCACGATCCGCTAGATCGCGTCGGCGCCGGTCTCGCCCGTGCGGATCCGGATCGCCTCCTCGATGGTGGAGACGAAGATCTTGCCGTCGCCGATGCGGCCGGTCTGGGCCGACTTGCGGATCGCCTCAACGGCGCCCTCGACCAGCGCGTCGGCGAGCACGATCTCGAGCTTCACCTTCGGCAGGAAGTCGACCACGTATTCCGCGCCCCGATAGAGCTCGGTATGGCCCTTCTGGCGGCCGAAACCCTTCGCCTCGATCACGGTGATGCCCTGGAGGCCGACCTCCTGGAGGGCCTCCTTCACCTCGTCGAGCTTGAAGGGCTTGATGATCGCTTCGATCTTCTTCATGCCGGACGAGCCTAACCTTCACGACGCTGAGCCTGTTTTCTACCATTCCGGTCCGGGCTCCGCCACGCTGTTTTCCGACGGAATGGGTCGATTCCGCCTATCAGATAGGCAGTTTGTGCAAATCGTTTGGGCATCGATGCGGTGTCGTGCCCCGCTCCCGGCCAACCTGGGCGGCGGGCGGGCAACCAGCCAGGGATCTCAAGGATGGACGCGGCGCGGCTGCTCACGGTTGAGGCGATGGCCCGGGTCGATGCAAGCGCGATCGCCGGGGGCATCCCGGGCTACGACCTGATGCGCCGCGCCGGCGCCGCGGTGGCGGCCGAGGCCTGCGCGCTCCTGCCCGCGCGCGGACGGGTGCTCATCCTGTGCGGCCCCGGCAACAATGGCGGCGACGGGCTCATCGCGGCCCGCCGCCTCGCCGAGGCCGGCCACGCCGTCGAGGTCCGGCTCCTCGGCGCCCGCGCCGCGCTGTCGGGCGATGCGGGTCTCGCCGCCGCCGACTGGACCGGCCCGGTCGTCGAGGGGATGGCCGGGCTCGACGCGGAGGGGGTCGACCTCGTGATCGACGCGCTGTTCGGGTCGGGCCTCGCGCGCGATCTCGAGGGCGAGGCCGAGACCGCCGTATCGTTCACGAATTGTTCCAAGCGTCCGGTGCTGTCCGTCGACGTCCCGAGCGGCGTCGACGGCGATCGCGGCGCCATCCGGGGCTGCGCGGTCCGGGCCACCCGCACGATCACCTTCGTGGCCTACAAGCCGGGCCACCTGCTCCAGCCCGGCCGTGCCCTCTGCGGCGACCTGCGCCTCGCGGAGATCGGGATCGGCCCGGACGCCCTCGCGGCGGGGCTCGCCGCCTGCGCGCCGCCCCTCTTCCGCAACGGGCCCGCCCTCTGGGGGGCGGCCTTCCCGCGCCTCAGCGCGTCCAGCCACAAATACACCCGGGGCCATGCCCTTGTCCTGTCGGGCCCCGCCTACCGGACCGGCGCGGCGCGGCTGGCCGCCCGCGCCGCCCTGCGGATCGGCGCCGGCCTCGTCACCATGGCCTCGCCGGCGAGCGCGCTCCCCGAGAACGCCGCCCATCTCACCGCCATCATGCTGCGGCCCTGCGACAGCGCGGACGACCTCGACGACCTCCTGGTCGACGAGCGCCTCAACGTGGTGCTGGCGGGCCCCGGCCTCGGCACCGGCGCCCAGACCCGTGACCTCGTGGCGGTGGCGGCCTCGGCCGGGCGCGGCCTCGTCCTCGATGCGGATGCCCTGACGAGCTTCAAGGGCCAGTTCGCGGCGCTCGCCGGCCACATCGCGGACGGGGAATCCAGGGCCGTGCTCACCCCGCATTCGGGCGAGTTCGCCCGGCTCTTCGAAGGGACCGACGCGGTCGCGGCCGGCCTCGGCAAGGTCGAGAGCGCCCGCCGGGCGGCGGTTCTGTCCGGCGCCGTCGTGGTCCTGAAGGGCGCCGACACGGTGGTGGCGGCCCCCGACGGCCGGGTCGCGATCAACGACCACAGCACGCCCGATCTCGGCACCGCAGGCTCCGGCGACGTGCTCGGCGGCCTGATCGCCGGGCTCATCGCACAGGGCATGGAGCCCTTCGCGGGCGCTGCCGCCGCGGTCTGGCTGCACGGCGATGCCGGGCGCCGCCACGGGCCCGGCCTCATCGCGGAGGATCTGCCGGAACTGATGCCGGCGGTCCTCTCGGGCCTGGCCCAGGATCTCAGCTGATCGCGCTCAAGCGACCTCGAAGGAGGTCCAGAGGCCGGTATCGAACCGCTCCAGAACCGTGGCGCTGAGGAGCCAGCGGCCCGGATTGTCCGCCAGGAAGGCGATCCGGGCGGTGCGGCCCTCGCGGAGCTGGAAGGTGTCGAGCCAGTAGGGCTCCCAGCCGTCGTCGAGGGGGTGCAGCAGGCGGAAGGCGTGGCCGTGCAGGTGCAGGGCCTGCGGGAAGGCGGTGTCGTTCCGGATCGCCAGGACCACGACCTGCCCGCGCTTCACCGTGAACAGGGGCGGGATGCCCGCGACCCCGTTCGCGCCGTTCACGGCCCAGATCCGGGCGGGATCGCCCGTATAGACCGGCTCCGCCTCCGGCTTGTCCTTCGCGATGGTGGCGCCGCCCGTGATCGTGATGTCGCGCCGCACCGCGTTCTGCAGCTTCACCTCGGCCGGCAGCAGCTTGTTGTCGCCGATCGGCCCGATCGGCGGCCGCTTCTCGGTGACGGGCTCGCCCTTCGTGGTCAGGGTCGCCAGGACGAGGCCGGTGCCCACGAGGGCCGTGATGCTGCCCTTCGCCTCCGCCTCGGCGGGAAGGTCGAGGAGAAGGTCGTAGCGAGTGCCGGGCGGGAAGGGCAGCGTCGCGCGCAGGGGCTCGAAGGTGTCGGTGGGCTGGCCGTCGACCCCCGCCACGTAGACCTTGAGGCCGTCGAACCGGATGCGGGTCGCGCGGGCGTTGCAGGCATTGCCGAGGCGCAGCCGCAGGCGGCTCCCCGGCCGGGCCTCGATCGCCTCGGGCACCGCTTGCCCGTTGACGGTCACCAGATTGCCGAGGCGCCCGCCCGCTGCCGCGAAGGCGGTCTGGCCGAACGGCAGCAGGCTGCCATCCTCCTGCAGCCGCCAATCCTGCATCAGGAGGGGGATGTCGCGGTCCACCGCGGGTGGCGCCTTCTCCTCGACGACGAGGAACCCGGCAAGGCCCCGGCCGGAGGGCTCGCTGGAACCCCCGACCACGAGGGGCCTGACCAGGAAAGTGCCGGCATCGGGCGGCGTGAAGGCGTAGGTGAAGCTGGCGCCCGGCGCGATCGGGGCCTGCGTGACGCCCCCGACGCCGTCCATCGGGTTCTGGTTGCGCACCCCGTGCCAGTGCAGCGAGAGCGGCCGCTCCGTTCGGTTCTCGACGCGCAGCCGCACGCTCTCGCCGAGCTTCACCCGCAGGGTCGGGGGCAGGCTCTTGCCGTCGAAGGCCCAGGTCTCGGTCTCCGGCGCGGGCTCGGGCTTCAAGCGTGCCTTCGCGGGGCCGGCCACCAGGGGCTTCGCCTCCGCGGCCGGGGCGGGGGTCGCCGGGGCCGGTCCCGGACCCGCGGGCTTGGCCGGCGCCGTCTGCGCCCAGGCCCGGCCCGGCAGCAGGCCGAGAAGCGCCACGCCGCCGAGCAATCCCCGGCGCGAGGGCCTGTCCGATGGGGTGTCCGACGCGGCGACCTCGGGCGATTCGGGCAGGGACGCGAAGCGGGCTTGCGGCATGACACCTCGGGCGGGCTGGGGCGGAGCGCCGCTTGTAGCGGGCGCATCCGCCCGGCGCCACCGGCGGGCGGCGCCCGAGGGAAGCACCGCATTCCGGGCGGCGCCAGGGAAGCGAAGGGGGGCCGTCACGCGTGGCGCGACCTGAGCGAAGCGGCGCCACGCCATGAAGTTTTTTGCTGCGGGCCCGGCCCCGCATGCTATAGAGCCGCCCTCCGGCGGCCGGAAGCGCGCCGGGTTGCAGGCGCTCGCGGGCGTGGCGGAACTGGTAGACGCGCTGGATTTAGGTTCCAGTGTCGCAAGACGTGGGGGTTCGAGCCCCTCCGCCCGCACCAGCGACGCCGTCGGGAACGGATTGGCTTCATCAACAGAAGGCCGGCCCGCCCTGCCGCTTTGAGTCGGCCGGCGACCCGGCCCCACGCTTCCCCGCAGGCCTCGGGTCCTTCCGCGATGCGGCAGGTCCGGGGCTTTCGCAGTTGAGACGATCACACGGACTTGAGAGCGGAAAGACGACGATGCAGGTGACCGAGACACTCTCCGAGGGGCTGAAGCGCGAGTTTCAGGTGCTCCTGGCCGCCAATGAGCTCGAGGATCGCCTGACGAACGAGCTGTCCGGCATGAAGGACAAGGTGCAGCTCAAGGGCTTCCGCCCCGGCAAGGTGCCGGTGGCGCACCTGCGCAAGGTTTATGGCCGCTCGGTCATGGCCGACGTGCTGCAGAATGCTGTCAACGAGGCCAACCAGAAGATCATCACGGACAACAACCTCAAGCTCGCCCTCGAGCCGCAGGTCGAGTTCCCCTCCGACAAGTCGGTGGTCGACAAGGCCCTCGACGCCAAGTCCGACCTCGCCTTCAAGGTCGCCCTCGAGGTGCTGCCGAGCTTCGAGCTCGCCGACCTCTCGGATGTCAGCCTGACGAAATACGTCGCGACGCCGAGCGACGCCGAGGTCGACGAGGCCCTGGAGCGCATGGCCGGGCAGAGCCGCCCATTCAGCGACAAGGGCGAGGGCGCCGAGGCGGCCACCGGCGACCGCGTCACCATCGATTTCGTCGGCCGCATCGACGGCACCGAGTTCGAGGGCGGCAAGGGCGAGGGCATCGACCTCGAGCTCGGCTCGGCGAGCTTCATCCCGGGCTTCGAGGACCAGCTCGTCGGCGCCAAGGTCGGCGAGGCGCGCCTCGTCAAGGTGACGTTCCCGGACACCTACGGCGCCGAGCAGCTCGCCGGCAAGGCGGCCGAGTTCGACGTGACCGTCCAGAAGATCCAGGCCCCGGGCGAGGCCCAGATCGACGACGAGTTCGCCAAGGGCCTTGGCATGGAATCCCTGGAGAAGCTGAAGGAGGCCGTCTCCAAGGCCATCGGCACCGATTTCGAGGCTGCCTCCCGCCGCAAGCTCAAGAAGGAGCTCCTCGACGCGCTGGACGGCAAGTACGCCTTCGACCTGCCCCCGAGCCTCGTGCACCAGGAGTTCGCGGCCGTGTGGGCCCAGGTCGAGCAGGACCTGAAGACCCGCGGCAAGACCTTCGAGGACGAGGGCACCACGGAGGAGAAGGCGCAAGCGGAGTACCGCAAGATCGCCGAGCGTCGCGTTCGTCTCGGTCTGGTGCTTGCGCAGGTCGGCGAGAGCGCCGATATCAAGGTCTCCGACGAGGAGGTGAACCAGGCCCTCATCGCCCGGGTCCGGCAGTTTCCGGGCCAGGAGCAGCAGGTCTGGGATTTCTACCGGAAGAATGCACAGGCGCTCGCCGAGCTTCGTGCGCCGCTGTTCGAGGAGAAGGTGGTTGACCACGTCCTCGCACAGGTCAAACTGGTCGAGGAACCCGTCTCGAAGGAGACGCTGTTCGCCGACGAGGATGCCGAAGCCGACGCCGCCAACGAGAAGCCGGCCGACGACAAGGTCGAGTGAAAACCCGCAGGCCTTCAGGGTCGGCGGGCTCCGAGTGAGGCGGCGTTAAGCGCCGCCGGTGTTCGCTGAATTCGCCCGGTCCCGCGTGATTCGCGCGAGGCCGGGCCCCTTGAAGCCCTGGGGCAACGATGATGAGAGATCCGGTCGACTTCTACAACAGCGCGCTCGTGCCCATGGTGGTCGAGCAGTCGAGCCGCGGCGAGCGCGCCTTCGATATCTACTCCCGGTTGCTCCGCGAGCGGATCATCTTCCTCACGGGTCCCGTCGAGGATTACGGCGCGTCGCTGATCGTCGCGCAGCTCCTGTTCCTCGAGGCCGAGAACCCCAAGAAGGAAATTTCCTTCTACATCAACTCGCCCGGCGGCGTGGTGACCTCGGGGCTCTCGATTTACGACACGATGCAGTTCATCCGCTGCCCGGTCACGACCCTCTGCGTCGGCCAAGCCGCCTCGATGGGCTCGCTCCTCCTGACGGCGGGCGAGCCGGGCCACCGCTTCGCGCTGCCCAACGCCCGGATCATGGTCCACCAGCCCTCCGGCGGCTTCCAGGGCCAGGCGACCGACATCCTGATCCATGCCCGCGAGATCGAGGCCCTGAAGAAGCGCCTCAACGAGATCTACGTGAAGCACACGGGCCGCGACTACGACACCATCCATCAGGCGCTCGAGCGCGACAATTTCATGACGGCCGACGCCGCCAAGGAGTTCGGCCTCATCGACGAGGTCATCCAGAAGCGGCCGGAGCCGGTGGCGGCCTGAGGCGCCCGATGACGGTGCCCACGCGCCCGGTCCGGGGGCGTGGGCGTTGGATGATCAGCCTTGATCCTGCCGCGGCAGCATGTTTGCATCGGGATTCTGGCCCCACCGACCCGTCACATGCGCGCAGGTGACTGTTTCTTTAAGCGGATGTCCTTACGTTTGAACGATGCGCGTGCGCCCCTGGCCGGCACCGCGCGCACGAATCGGAGACCGATATGAGCAAGACTGGCGGCAACGACTCGAAGAGCACGCTGTACTGCTCGTTTTGCGGCAAGAGCCAGCACGAGGTTCGCAAGCTGATTGCGGGCCCGACGGTGTTCATCTGCGACGAGTGCGTCGAGCTGTGCATGGACATCATCCGCGAGGAATCGAAGTCCTCGCTGGTGAAATCCCGCGACGGCGTGCCGACCCCGAAGGAGATCCGGCGCGTCCTCGACGACTACGTCATCGGCCAGGATTTCGCCAAGAAGGTCCTCTCGGTGGCGGTGCACAACCACTACAAGCGCCTCGCCCACGCCTCGAAGCACAACGACGTGGAACTGGCCAAGTCCAATATCATGCTGATCGGGCCGACGGGCTCGGGCAAGACGCTGCTCGCGCAGACGCTCGCCCGTATCCTCGACGTGCCCTTCACCATGGCGGACGCCACGACCCTGACGGAAGCCGGCTATGTCGGTGAGGATGTCGAGAACATCATCCTCAAGCTGCTCCAGGCCTCCGACTACAATGTCGAGCGGGCGCAGCGCGGGATCGTCTACATCGACGAGATCGACAAGATCTCCCGCAAGTCGGACAACCCCTCGATCACCCGCGATGTCTCGGGCGAGGGCGTGCAGCAGGCGCTCCTGAAGATCATGGAGGGCACCGTCGCCTCCGTGCCCCCGCAGGGCGGACGCAAGCACCCGCAGCAGGAGTTCCTCCAGGTCGACACCACCAACATCCTGTTCATCTGCGGCGGCGCCTTCGCGGGGCTGGAGCGGATCATCTCGGCCCGCGGCAAGGGCACCTCGATCGGCTTCGGCGCGACCGTGCAGGCCCCGGACGACCGCCGCACCGGCGAGATCTTCCGCGCGGTCGAGCCCGAGGACCTGCTGAAGTTCGGCCTGATCCCCGAATTCGTCGGCCGTCTGCCCGTGCTGGCGACCCTCGAGGATCTCGACGAGGCCGCCCTGAAGCGGATCCTGCAGGAGCCCAAGAACGCGCTGGTGAAGCAGTACCAGCGCCTGTTCGAGATGGAGAATGTCGACCTGACGTTCCAGGACGAGGCGCTCTCGCTCGTCGCTCGCAAGGCGATCGAGCGCAAGACCGGCGCTCGCGGCCTGCGCTCCATCCTGGAGACGATCCTCCTCGACACGATGTACGATCTGCCGGGCCTCGACTCGGTCGAGCAGGTCGTGATCGGCCCGGAGGTGGTCGAGGGCAAGTCCCGGCCCCTGTTCATCCATGGCGACCGGAACAAGGAAGTCCCGGCGAGCGTGAGTGCGTAAGCGCACTGCGTAAGTGACTGGCCGGCCATGCAGATTTCGCATCGCCGGTTCCCCGCCAGGTTCGGAGGCGCCGCTTGAAACAGGCGCCTCCGAGAGCCACCTGAGGGCTAGCGCAGTGGCCGCACGCTCCCTTCGAGGTGCGGTGCTGCGTCACCAGCCGCACAGTCCCTTCAGATACTTCCGACCCTCGCGGCCCGGTCGGCCCCTGGCAGGATGCTTGCTCTCGAAAAGAGGAGCGATCGCCCGGCGTCCATCATGAGGAAGTCAGCCATGACTCAGTCCAAATCGCGCCAGCCTGTCGTCCCGGGCTCGACGGGCGCCTACGCCGTCCTGCCGCTGCGCGACATCGTCGTCTTCCCGCACATGATCGTGCCCCTCTTCGTCGGGCGCGAGAAGTCGATCCGTGCGCTCGAGGAGGCCGTCCGCACCGACCGCCACATCCTCCTCGCCACCCAGATCAACGCGGGCGACGACGATCCGGCGACCGACGCGATCTACACCATCGGCACGCTCGCCAGCGTGCTGCAACTGCTCAAGCTGCCCGACGGGACCGTCAAGGTCCTGGTCGAGGGGGCGGGCCGCGCCAAGATCACGGGCTTCAACCGCTCGGACGAGTTCTACGAGGCCGAGGCCGAGACGCTCACGGACGATCTCGGCGACCGCGTCGAGGCGGAGGCGCTCGCCCGCTCGGTCGTGTCCGAGTTCGAGAACTACGTGAAGCTCAACAAGAAGATCTCCCCCGAGGTCGTCTCCGCCGTCACCCAGATCGATGAGCCCTCCAAGCTCGCCGACACGGTCGGCTCGCACCTCGCGGTCAAGATCGCCGACAAGCAGGCGATCCTCGAGATCCCGACGGTGGCCCAGCGCCTTGAGCGCGTGCTGTCGCTGATGGAGAGCGAGATCTCCGTGCTCCAGGTGGAGAAGCGCATCCGCACCCGCGTCAAGCGGCAGATGGAGAAGACCCAGCGCGAGTACTACCTCAACGAGCAGATGAAGGCGATCCAGAAGGAGCTCGGCGACGAGGATGGTCGCGACGAGCTGGCCGAGCTCGAAGACAAGATCGAGAAGACCAAGTTCTCGAAGGAGGCCCGCGAGAAGGCGACGGCCGAGCTGAAGAAGCTGCGCCAGATGTCGCCGATGTCGGCCGAGGCCACGGTGGTGCGCAACTACCTCGACTGGATGCTCGGCATCCCGTGGGGCAAGCGCTCGAAGATCAAGAAGGATCTCCTCGGCGCCCAGACCATGCTCGACGAGGACCATTTCGGCCTTGACAAGGTCAAGGAGCGCATCGTCGAGTACCTGGCCGTGCAGCAGCGCGCCAACAAGCTCACGGGCCCGATCCTGTGCCTCGTCGGCCCTCCGGGCGTCGGCAAGACCTCGCTCGGCAAGTCGATCGCCAAGGCGACCGGCCGTGAGTTCGTGCGCATGTCGCTCGGCGGCGTGCGGGACGAGGCCGAGATCCGCGGTCACCGCCGGACCTATATCGGCTCGATGCCCGGCAAGATCGTCCAGTCGATGCGCAAGGCCAAGACCTCGAACCCGCTCATCCTGCTCGACGAGATCGACAAGATGGGCATGGACTTCCGGGGCGATCCGTCCGCGGCCCTGCTCGAGGTGCTGGACCCTGAGCAGAACGCGACCTTCAACGACCATTACCTCGAGGTCGATTACGACCTGTCGAACGTGATGTTCGTGACGACCGCGAACACGCTCAACATCCCGGCGCCCCTGATGGACCGCATGGAGGTGATCCGTATCGCCGGCTACACCGAGGAGGAGAAGCTGGAGATCGCCCGTCGCCACCTCATCCCGGAGGCGATGAAGAAGCACGGCCTCGACACGAAGGAATGGTCGATCAACGACGATGGCCTGATGATGCTCATCCGCCGCTACACCCGCGAGGCGGGCGTGCGGAACCTGGAGCGCGAGATCTCCAACCTCGTCCGCAAGGCCGTGAAGGAGATCCTGATTGCCAAGGTCAAGGTGGTCGCGGTCACGCCCGAGACGCTGCCCGAATTCCTCGGCCCGCCGAAGTTCCGCTACGGCGAGATCGATGCGGACGACCAGGTCGGCGTCGTCACGGGGCTGGCCTGGACCGAGGTCGGCGGCGAGTTGCTGACGATCGAGGGCGTCATGATGCCCGGCAAGGGCAAGATGACGGTCACCGGCAACCTGCGCGACGTGATGAAGGAATCGATCTCGGCGGCGGCCTCCTACGTCCGCTCGCGCGCCATCGATTTCGGCATCGAGCCGCCGCTGTTCGAGCGTCGGGACATCCACGTCCACGTTCCGGAGGGGGCGACCCCGAAGGACGGCCCGTCGGCCGGCATCGCGATGGCGACCGCGATCATCTCGACCCTCACCGGCATCCCGGTGCGCCGCGATGTGGCGATGACGGGCGAGGTCACCCTGCGGGGGCGCGTGCTCCCGATCGGCGGTCTCAAGGAGAAGCTGCTCGCGGCGCTCCGCGGCGGCATCAAGACGGTGATGATCCCGGAGGAGAACGCCAAGGACATCGCCGAGGTGCCCGACAGCGTGAAGAACGGCCTCGAGATCATCCCGGTCTCGCGGATGGATCAGGTCCTGACGCACGCCCTCGTGCGCCAGCCCAAGCCGATCGAGTGGGACGAGCCGCTGCCCGCGGCCAAGCCCGCGCGGCCCGAGGATGACGGGGCCGCCGTCGTCGCCCACTGATCGGCGACGCCGCGTGCGGATCTCCGCGCCGATCTGACGGACAAGCCCCCGGAGCCCTAGCTCCGGGGGCTTGTCGCATCTGGGCCGCGGCGTGAGCGCCGCACCTGGGGGATCGACGTTCCGGAGGGCTTGCGCGCCCGGGCCGGCTTGGCCTACCACGCGCCCAGCATGCGATCAGCCGCCGACGGCCCCAATCCGGGGGCGGCGGTGCGGGCGGTTAGCTCAGTTGGTAGAGCGTCTCCTTTACACGGAGAGGGTCGGCGGTTCGAGCCCGTCACCGCCCACCATAAACTTCAATAACATAGCATGCTTCTCAGTGTTGCCTGCACCCCGAAGGTCGAAATCGGGGCGCATACGGGGCGCATTGAGCTTTAGCATTCGAAGCAGGCGAAGCGCGGTGTCGACATCGTAGGCACCAGCAAACTGCGATCGAGGAACAGGTTGCGGCTCTCGCAGCTCGTCTCAGCGATGAGCAGGCATCCGTGGCAGGCCGCGCCATGCGTTGCTCGGTCGCCCGTCTGATGCTCGGGGTCATGGTCGCAGCAGATGGGATCGTTCGAGCAGATTATGATCCGCTCGAGCGCCGCCCGCAGGATCTGTGCAAAGCGCGGCGCCGTGCCCACGAGCCCGCCAAGCGTACCCTGCGCGCCCGCACTCGCGGTGTAGAGCAGGATGCCGCAGCGCTCCGCCCCATTCGGGCCGAGCGCGTAAATGCGCTCCTTCAGCGAGCTTGCTGGGTAGCCGCAGTCGAGCGCGATCTCGGTCATGAGCGCATGCGCCAGGCTGTGTAGAAGCACGTAAGGTGTGGTCGGGTATTTCGGAGCCGCAGCGCCAAAGCGGATTTTCCATCGGTTGTAGCCGCCGACGAGCTGCCGATGGCGATCTCCTGCCCCATTGAGCCACGTGGCGATCGCGTCGCTGTCGACGTGCACGAACAGACCTTCGCCGAATTGTTCGCAGGCCGGCAGCCAGTCGGTCGCCCTGGCGATTGGCGCGCCATGCACGGCCAGGCTGATATCTTCGATGTCGCCGTCGGCCGCGGTCGGAGCTGCCTCGAAGCGCGTGAAGCCGTAGAGGCAGGACACCTCGCGAAGGCGGTGGACAGCTACCAACGCCTGCACGAACTTGAGGCTCGCCCAGCTTCCATCGTCCCAGTCGCTTCGCGCCAAAGTCTGGGCGTAGAGTTTGGCACCGGGGTGGTTCGTCCCGATCTCCGGCCGCCCGCTCGCGAAAAGATCGAACTCGGCGACCTTCGGCGAGCGCGCTGCGTCTGCCGTGGCACCCTCACGCAGGCGGGTCAGGCAGTCAAAGATCTCAGCATCGGAGTAGCGTGTGAGGCTCGCTGCTGCGGCTTCGTTGAACTCCCGAAACAGGCCAACACGCTCGATGGAGGTGACCTTGTTCATCTCGCCGATGATCTCGTCCACGAGCTTCGTCAGCACGTCCTCCTCACTCGGCAGCGAGATTACAGTCAGTACCTGCGGGAAGTACGTGTTGGTCGCGGTGCGTGTGAGCAGCTTGAGCGGCGTAGTGCCGTCGCCGCACCCGTTGGGATCACGGTCGAGCAGCCAGGGGCGCTCGCCTTTGCAAAAGCCAAGGCGGCGGGGCTGAAATGCTTCCTGCAGCGATAGCCGCTTGCCACAGCCGCAGACCACCGAGGTGTCAGCCGGGTCGGCGCTCGTGCCGCGCTCCTCAATCCACATCGGTTCTTGGCAAGGGGTGGCGCCGTGGACGACCCAGCGCCACTCGATGTCCTGCAAATGGCCCTTGTCGCAAGCGCATACGAAGCGGATCGGCGTCACCTCCGTCCGCTTGCCGCCCTCGGGCGTAAAGCGGCGGCGACCTTTGGGGTCGAGGTCGCGCCACTGCACCAGCCGGCGCCGGCGCGTCGGGGTGCCCTCGGCGTTCGCCTCGACTTGGTCGCAGACGAACCAGTTCGGGAAGATAGGCGCAGCCACGCCTTTCGGTTCGCCGTTGCCGTCGCTCACGGGCGGAGTGCGTAAGTTGAGGCGCTGCCCTTGGTCCAGTTGACCACGTTCTTGCAGCAGTATCTGGAGGCGCTGAGCGAGGCGAGGTTCGCTCACCGGCTGAAACGTTCCGGGGCGCATGTCCCACTGTTCCAAGCCTCCGACGACGATCGAGCGCGTCGGCAGGTCAACCATGCTGCCGGGGCCAAAGGTCGAAACGAGCTGCGACAGGCGTTGGGCGTTCTTGCTCATGCTCAGACATCGTCCGCGTTTGCGATCGCGTGACCATTGCGGTCGCGCACTTTGAGAAGCACCGCGGGCTCGACGTCTCGCATCGAGCGGTTGGCTTGGAACTGCTTGTGAGCGGGCTCAAGACCGTCCCAGTCGCGCTCGAGCGGCATGTGTAGGAGGCGCCCAGGGCTCTTCTTCTGCGCGTAGCCGAACGGCACGCCGCTCGCCGTCTGCGCATCTACTGTCGCGATCCAGGCCTCGAGCAGCCCCTCGACCTGTGCACGCAGCGCCGCTCGGCCGCCGGGGACCGCGGCTTCGGGCGCACGTGCGACGATTGTGTCGCATACCGCCGCCCGGGTCGCCGACTGGTCTCGGAGCATTACGACCGCTTCGTTCGGCGTCAGCATCGGATCGAGATGGCGAGCGGCCGCCACGACGACGGCTGCGAGCGCCCGGTCAAGTGCACGGGCTGCCCACGGGGTCACGCTCGTGGCCTCAACCGCCCGATAGAACGTCCGGTGGAAGTGGCCGAACTGCTCAAAGTGCATTCGATCGCGCGGCTTGTGCAAGTTGAGGATTGCCACAACGAGGCCAGGTCGGTCGTGGTCGCGCCCTACGCGGCTCGTAGCTTGGATGTACTCAGCCGCCGTTTTGGGCTGACCCTGCACCAGCATCAGGCCGAGCCGCGTGATATCGAGGCCCACCGAGATCATGTTGGTGGCAAGCGCAACGTCTACGGTCGCCTCGTCGCCACCGAACACCGCTTCGAGCCGCTGCTTGGCAGCTGCGACCTCGTCGGTTGAGACGCGCGAAGTCAGCTCCATGGGCTCGCGCACGGGCCTATCTGCAAATGGCTGATCCGGAGGCTCCTGGCGTCGCCGCTCTCGACCGTAGGAGGCCGCGTTCTTCCGTACCTCGTCCTCTACGATGCGTCGTGCCCCACCGAGCTCGCGCAATGCGTTGAAGTAGCACAGCGCCGTCATGTACGGGTCGGCCGGGTTGCGCTTGCCCTCCGGTACGTCCGGTGCCGTCACGGCGTAGGCGGATTGCGCGGCCGCCAGTAGGGTCGTCAGCGCACGTAGATACACGAGCTTCGGGCCGCGGCCCTGCGCGGCCAGACCCAGGTACAGCCGCGCCGGATTGACGTCCGCCGACACAGTGCGGGCGAAGAAGCTGTCAGTGCGGTTCACCCCCGGCGGTGGGAAGACCTGCGTCGCGTCCCGATCGAATAGGGCCTTTATCTGCGCACCCGCCCTACGGACCGTTGCAGTTGAGGCGACGATCTTCGGACGCACGCGGGTCTCGCCCTTCACGCGGGTAGCGAGTGCGTCAATCGCTGTTTCGTAGAGGCCGGCGACTGTCCCGAGCGGACCGCTGATCAGGTGTAGCTCGTCTTGGATAACAAGATCAGGTGGATCAAGCGACCAGCCGTTGTCGAGGCGCCGCCCAATCCGAGGCTCGGCAGCGCCATAGAAGCCCGTCGCATCGAAGCGATCGACGTGCCCGAAGAAGGCGCCGGTGCGCCCCTCCCAAGGTAGGCTCGCGAACTTGTCGACAGTGGCAATGAGGAAGGCCGGAAGGCGCCTGTAGATCGGCTCATCGACGGTAAGCACTGGCAGCGCGCGCGATCCCGAGAAGTCGCAAGTGAGGTTGTCACAACGCAGCTCCAGGTTCGTTGGCGCAGTGTCGTTGGGCACGCAGGCGAACGAGTTCTTCGTGAATGGCGTGCTGCACCACGGGCAGGCTTTCAGCGGTGCCGGCGCCTTGCCTTTGCCCTTTCGGAAATCGGCCACACGACCAACCGCGGTGTCATCCCCCTTGTCGCCTTTGCCGCCGAGGCGGTTTGGTGAGGCATCAGACCCTACCCACAGCCCGATCTCGATCGGCCAATCGCCAAGCAGAGGGCGGTCCTTCTCATCGAGATGCTTGCCGTCTGTCCGCATCAGCTCGAGTGCGCAGACGACGCCGGCAGCGCGTGCGAGCTGGTCGAGGGTGAGCAGCCGAAGGGTGTAGCGCATAATGACCGCCACACCTGCGCCGAGCAGGCCGGATCCGGTCACACGCCGATGAGCGATCGTGTAGGCGGCGAGACCTAGGTAGGCCTCGGTCTTGCCGCCTCCGGTCGGGAAAAACAGCAGGTCCGCGACAGCACGGTCGGGATGCGCCTTCTCGGTTAGGCCTGCGAGGTTGAGCAGGATGAAGGCGAGCTGGAATGGGCGCCAAGCCGGTTTCGCGTGGGCCGAATTGCGCCGACGCGCCGCCTCAGCGACCGCCGCATTCATCAGCCTGAAGGCAGTGCGGGCGTGGCGGTTCTCAGCTCCATCGCCAGTCAGCAGCCCAATGCCCTCTGCAATGCGGTCCCGGGCACGCTCCTGGTCGGTGACAAGGGTCGCAGCGGTCGCACGCCGACGATCAGGCAAGCCAGTGAGTTCAACACGCTGCTTCGCCGTAACCCAAGCATCATAGAGCTCAGGTAGCGCACCAAGCGCCTGTGCCAGGGACGAACCACTATTTCGCGCAGCCTCCGCAAGGTCATCCATGCCGAAGACGACGGCCTGCTTCAGGGCATCGTCCTCGTTCGGTGCGACGCGCTCGACCTCAGCAGAGGGCAGTGGGTCAGTCTCGGCCCAGGTCACCGAGCCCGCAGCCGGATCCTCCCAGCGTGCGGCGGTGTTGCGGCCGACCGCCCACTCGCACACGTCTCGATAGTGCAGATCGGCGAGCCGCAGGTCCGGGTCGGCGGACTTCAGGCCGGAGAGGTCGCGCCGGGGACGTAAGCCTTGCGCGCAAATTAGGCGTAAGCGCGCCTGAAAGGCGAAGGCCACGTCGGCGTAGAAGCGCCCAGCCGGGCGTCGGCGATTGACTAGCACGACGGTGAGCGCGCGGACCTCCTCTCGGCCGCCATCCGGCGTTTCGTAGGAGAACAGACGGGCGTGCGCGTCGAGCTCGAGGCCGCCGATAGCTGCCTGCTCGGCCGCGCTTTCTGGAACCACGATGGCGGTGGCCCGGCCAGCTTCGGGCACGACGAGGCGCAAGCGACGCTCTTTCGGCGCGCGGACCCAGTTGACGTCCTCGCGACGGCGGCGTTTGGGCTTCCCGTCCTCGTCGGTTTCCGGCTCGCCGAGCAGCACGCTATCAGGCAGCGGCGGCACCGTGGCGTAATCCCCCCAGGTGACGATCGCCTCGACCTCGCGCACGTCGGGCGGCAACAGCACGGTGAGCCCAATCGTCGATGGTAAGAAGCGGCGGCGCGTGTTGGACGCTTCGGGTTCCTGCCGATCGGCCGCCGCGCCACCTGCTTCAACTGGGTCCGGCTCTTCGCCTTCGTGGTCGGCTTCATCCAGCAGACCAGGCTCGTCGGTGTCTGCATCGCCGCCCAAGGTCGCTGCGTCGTCGGCAGGCGCCAGAAAGCCTGTCAGATACCAACGCGAAGGGTTCTCGGAGAGCCGCTCCCGAGAGAGATCGATGTCGTCGGGTGATGGGCCAACGAGGTCGCGGCGGAAGGTCTTGACGATATGCCCGCGGACGGCGAGCGGCGTGGTGGCGGTCATGGGGTTCCCGATTTCGTCACAACTGCCTTAGCGAGAACGGCGGCTTCGTCGGCCTCAGTGTAGCGACCGACCACCCAGATAAAGCTCTGCACGTCGATCATGTCGGCGGGCTGCAGGTCGGCGGTCTCGGTCCGCATCGCAGCGGCGAGGTCGAGGAGCGAGCGATAGATGTCCGGGTGAAGCTCCGGCGCGTAGGCGTGGGCAAAGGGATGTCCAACGCGCTCGGCGAATTCGCGCGTGACCTCGGGCTTGAGGAACAGGTGCGCGTCGGGCCGCCAGAGGAACGGCAGGTAGGTAAGAGCTGTCCATTTTGCGATCGCGAAGGGTTTTAAGGCCCCCTGCATGGCTCGGATCCCATCCTCGACCGCGCCGCTCGCAAAGGCCGCTGCGCCACGAATGTAAGGGGCGGCAGCCGATGAGCGCAGAGCCTCACCGATCCGGGTGCTCTCAAATGGCGAGAGCAAGTTCGTCGCCCGAAAGGCGGCCAGCGCGGCTTTGCCATCCCCATTCCAAGCCAGAGCTGCGTCGAGCGGCAGGGCCGCGTCGAGCCGCTCCTTCGCCCGCAACTTGTAGGCGCGCTCCTCCGCCAAATAGACAGGATCCGCGAAGCCGTCTGGCATCATCCGTAGGAAGCGAGCCCGCGCGCCGGAAAATCCGAAGTAGCTCGGGTTAAGCTTGGCGGCCTCGTCTTGCAGGAGCTGCCAAACTTTGTCCGCAGTGTCACCCTCGATAGTAAAGCGGCGCTTGTCCTCAATGAAGACGACGCCTGTGAAACCTGCCTTCGTTTGCAGCAGCCGCAACCAGGCATCACCGGAGCGAGCCTCTCGGATCGTCCTCATCGCTTCCTCTCAGTCACGCAAAGCCGCTGGCTCGCTGCAACGCCCCGAAGTTCAGGCTGCTTCATCGTCGGCCTCATCGGACGAAGCTGCGACGAGCCCCGCAGCACGCTCGGCCGCCGCACGCTCGGCGTTCAGCGCGAGCAGGCGACTGAGCACCTCATCACGGAAGGCGGACGGCCAGAACAGGCGACCCTGGTAAGTGTGCTCGGGCTCGTTCTCATCGCCGAGCCACTGAGCTTTCGCGCGAGCGGCAAGGTCGTCCCAGCCGTAGGCTGCCAGCACGGCACGGTCCATATCGGAGTGCAAGTCGCGCAGGCGCTGGATGTCTTCCGACCGCTCAGCTCGATCGTGGAAGCGATTGTAAGTCTTGGTCATGCCCTCGCTGCGCGCGACCATCAGTGCAGCGCGGTGATCGTGATAGGCTTGGCCGACCGCTTCGAGAGCAAGCGCGGCCTCAAAGCTTGGCGGAAATGGAAAGGTTTCAAAACAATCGGAAGGCGTGTAGCGGAGGTCATCCTTCATCGAGGAAGCAAAGAAGCGCGTCCATACTTCATGCGCTCGAGATTGAGCTACTCCAAACGCGGAATAGCACTCATAGGCAATAACGTTATGCGGCGCAGCCACGACGATATCCGAAGGTAGGCGCGCAACTGTAAGGTGTGGCGCCACATTTGGTATGAACAATATCGTTTTCGATGCCTCAATAGTCTTGTTCAGTTCAACTCGAGCGGCGCCCCATAGCCACCATTTCTTAGCGACGGATCTATTCCATGCATTGATGGGGGGAAGAGATCGCCGGGATGGTTTAACTCGCCGTTCGACGATTTCTAACAAATCGCTCCAATCATCACTGACTGGTCCGTGATAGTCAGACGGAACTACTCCTTCCTTAACCCATATCTCGCGGTCTTTTTTTGACGCTGCATTCCAAGAGGAAAGAGCAGGATCGCGTCGAAGCGGGAAATCTGCAAAATTAATTACATAGCGGTGATAAGCATGAGTTGGCGAGTTATTGACTTCTTCGCCGCCAATATAAGGAAAAATTCTCTCCGCGTTCCGTTTATCCTTCGCAATTAAAGTCTGCATGACTTCCAACTTTTCTGCCTCACCCTTCGCCGCCGCAGAGTTGTCGAAAGTGAAGCCCATCCCGAGCACGTAAGAGCCGATGAACGCCTTGCGTGCGTTGGCTACGAGGCGTTCTGGTGAGCGGTCAAGGTCGCCCTCTACAAGATAAGCCGAGATCCGCCGCACCTGCCGCCCATCAAGGATCGGAGAGGCGGCCGTTCCTCTGGCGACGTGTACAACGCTTACAACTACCGCGGCTTCGCCAGGCCATTTCAGACGGCGCGTCGCACGCCTGATTGCCCCGCCGGTCGCGAGGATCGCAGCGAGGCCAGTGTCGCGGGTGTCACCCTGGCCAATCGTGTTGGTGGCGATCAGCCCGAAGGCGCAGCCGTCGCGCAGCAGTGCGAAGCACCGCAGGAAGAAATGCGCAACCAGATCGGCGTTGCCGTGCGCACCCGCGTGTAGGGTCTGAAGCCAGGGGAGATAACCTTCGCGGTTGCCGGTGATCGTCGTGTTCTTGCCAGCGAAGGGCGGGTTGCCGACGATCGCGTCGAAGCCGGGGTTCTCGCGCGAGAACACCTCCGGAAACTCAACCGACCAATGGAACGGCCGCAATGGGTGCGCCCCGTCCGTGAGCCCAGCCGAGAGCGGCGCGACCGCGTCGTGCCACGCCACCGATCCGAGGTGGCTCTGCACAGCCTTCTGAAGGGTGACGAGCGCTGCGAGACGAGCTTTCGGCTTTTCGGCGCAGAAATGCGCCGCGATCACGCCGTCACCAATCAAGCGAGCGACGTTAAGCTTAGCTTCTACACGCCGCAGCAACGGGCTGAGCTCTACCTCGCTTGCGGTCTCAGCAAGCGCGCGGATCGCTGAGCGCTCGACTTCTGCCTCGCGCAGATGGTCGGCGACGAGGTGGCCGGCGAGCGTCGGCGGTTTACTTTCGTCCCAATGCAAAGCGGCGATTTGGGCTCGGTTCAGGCCCGCGAGGCTGTCACCTTCGCGTAGTGCATGGTCGAGGAAGGTGAACTCGTGGTCAGCAGCGAGCGTCGCGAGCCACAGTGATAGCTTGGCCAGATCGACGGCGCGAGGGTTCCTGTCGACGCCGTAGAGGCAGCGTTGCGCTACGAGACGGCGGGCATGAAGGTCGGCATCCTCGTCGGGCGGCAGCGCCGGTGTCGCATGGTGGTGGGCCCAAGCTTGCACGAGGCGGGCACCGAGCTGGCGGCAGGCCTCGACCAAAAAAGCCCCCGAGCCCATCGCCGGATCGCAAACTTTAAGGTCGAGGATTTGATCCGGTGCTGCGGCGTCACCGAGGCGGTCAAAGGCCGGCTCCAGGGCGTAGCGGACGATCGGCTCGGTGAGGCTGCGCGGGGTGTAGTGCGAGCCAGTGCGGCGGCGCTCGTCGGTGGGCTGAAGCACCGGGGTGCCGGCGGCCTGCACTGTGCGTCCTGGAGAGGCGCGCTCGTCGACAATCCCGTCTAGCGCCGCGGCGAGATCAGCGACCGAGATTGCTGCCTTCACCGCCTTGCCCTGCGCCGCGGTGAGGCTCGCGCGGCCTGCCTCTTTGATGCGCTTCAGCCGTTCCTCGCCCCTCAACCTGACGATCTCAGTGAGGTCGAGGAAGATCGGTGTGCGGTTGTTTTTGCCGCCCTTCACAGCGAGTGCTGGCCCGCTCGCCGGCAGCACCGTGAAGCCCATCACCGTCTCGTAAACCGAGCCGATCTGCTCGACGTCCAGCGTACGGTAGGACAGGCGCTCGCGGGCGCCGCCACGGCTCCGTAGGGTCATCAGCCCTTCGAGCACGCGCAGCACGCAGCCGTCCGACACCGGCAGCACGCGCGCAGGCGCACCCGCCTCTACGCTTCCTTCGAGGAAGGGATAGACAGCGGGGTCAAACAACTTGCCACCGCGGCGACGCACGAAGCCAGGGTAGCCGCCGTGGACGAGGCGAAACATGGCGACGAGCTGCCCCCACCCACCGCGGCGCTCATCCATTGTGTCGGGGTGCAGCCCCGCATCCTCTGCGAGCCGTCCATAAAGGCCGCGCAGGGAATAGTTGCGCTCATAGATCTCCCGCGCTCGGGCCTCGCCCGAGGAAGGTAGCAGGCCGCGGTCCTCGGCGTAGAGGATGAAGACGAGGCGCATAAGCACCGCGAGCAGCCCCTCGTAGAGGTGCCCCTGGCCGGCGGGCGCTGCGGAGAGCCCGCGGATCAGACCAGCGTCGGCCGCGTCCAGTCCTCGCAGCAACTCGTGCAGAGCGCCGAGGACCTGACCGGCGAGCTCGGTAGAGACGTTTGACTGCTCGTCGCGCGAGCGCCGCAGGATCGCAGGCAGGCGATGCGTGTCGCCATCCGTGAATAGGGCGGCGCGGCCCAGCACACGCTTGAGGCCACCGAGCATCGGCCGGCCCGCGACCGTGGCGAGCGGACGCAGGGGGAAACCGAGCCAACCCGAGGTCTCGCCCTTTGGCGCGTAGACGAGGCGCAACACGCTGTCCGTGACGAGGAGACCCGCTGGCACGCCGGTCTCGCGCAACAGGCGCTCCAAGCGCTGCTGAGGCGTGGCCTCCCAGCCGTCAAGCGCCCCGCGCGTGTCCGGCCCGACGCCTGGAGGTTCTACGCGGACGAGGAGCTGCCAAGCTTCGCCGCTGCGCACCGCGAGATCGCGTACAGCGAATGTCGGCGCAAGTGTCGTGTCGTGCTCGGGAAGGCGTACGTGCAGCGCCTCGGGGATCGTGGGACCGCCGGGGCTGCCTGCAACGATGCGGGTCTCCCACCCGAGGATCTCGCGAAAAAATGCCCAAGCGTCAGTCAGTGCCGGACCTTCTTCCTCGAGCAACGCAATCACGGACGCAGCGGCAGCCGTGTCACGTGCGGCCTGCGGCTCCGGCGCGAGGCCAAGATCTGCCAGGACAGGACCAGCAACGACGAGGCCTGAACTGAACGGCTCGAGGTACTTCAGCCAATCGGTGGTCGGGTCGACATTAATATCGGGCATGCAGGTCCGCGGCGCGATTTGGGACGGTAGCGGGATGGAATGGCCTGGATCTCAGCCGGTCGCAGGCCAGAGATAGACGAGGCCAACAGGCTCAAGCCGGTGCGCGTTGACCCGGTATCCCGTGCGTACGCGCTCGGGCTCTGTCACGACCTGGCGCTCTAGGGCAGCGAGCTTCTCGCCCCAGTGCCGGCGATCTCGGTCGCGCTCGCGGCGCTCCTCGGCTAGAAACCCGAGTTCGAACTGGGCGGCTTCCCGCTCAGCCGCGCCGAGCTCCCGCACAATGCGCGCGCACTGGCCAGTGAGCAGGCCGGCGAGACCGTTCGCCTCCTCCTCCGCGCGGCGGGCGAGCAGTGCTTCAGCGCGGGTTAAACGCTCGGTCGCGATCCGCTCCAGTTCAGGACGCAACTGGTCAATGTCCTGCGCGACGAGGCGCTGAACACGGGTGACTGCGCCCTCAGGCGCTGGCACAGCCCCGCGCAGAGCGTCCTCGAGCTGGCGCAGCGTCGTCGCCCCGCCGCTCTCGCCGAGTGGCCGCAACGGCTTCACGCCTCGGTCAGCCTCGGTCCAGATCGCCGTGACTGGGATGATCTCCTCGTGCAGCCGCGCCGCCGCCGGCCCGTACACGCAGAGCCGACCAATCAACACGACACGCGGCTGCGCCCCGGGCCCTCGGATCATTGAAACCCGGGAAAGGCCAGCCTGGAAGCCCTGGCTGATAAAGCGAGAGAGGAGGCGTCGCACGAGGCGGTGCTCAAGATGCACCTGCACGACGTTCGACGCGAGGCGCCCATCGGCGAGCTCCGGCGTCTCAAAGCTTATGGTTCGCGGAGGCGCGGCCCTGCGCCACTCGTTGAGCCGCTCGCCGCGGCGGCGCGGGCGGACCCGAAGGTCGTCAAAGGCGTCCGACCAGCCGCCCTCAGCCGCGAAGGCCGGATGTTCGGGATCGAAGCGGAAGGTTTCGACCAGATTGACGGGGTCGGACACTGCCTCATCGAGCTGGTAATCGGCCCGTGCGAGCGCGGCCCGCACCACCCGGCGCAAGTCGTCCGGGTCAACGCCGACGCGCTCGCGTGATGCTTCAAGCGCTTGGCGCAGCACGTCTTGCTCCCGCAGCAGGCGCTCGTGGCGGGCGCGCTCGGCGTCGTCCATCTCGTCGCGCGCGCGGGCGAGGAGCTCGGCGGCATCCTCAGCTGCGATGGCGTGGGCAAGATCGGTCTCGCCGCGTGCCCGGATGCCTTCCTCTGCCAGCCGCTTCGCAATGCGCCCCTCGATCACCTGTCCAACTGAGCCAAGCTGTTCGCGGATCGTCTCGGTCTTCCGCACCAGCGCGTCGAGGACGATGTCGGCGGCGCGTTGCTCGTAGCGGAAGTAGCGGCAGCGGATTTCTGGTGCGGGCTGGAGTTTGCGGTCAATGCGCCCGTTGCGCTGCTCGAGCCGCGCTGGGTTCCAGGGCAAGTCAAAGTGTAGGAGATCGGCGCAATGGCTCTGCAGGTTCAGCCCCTCGCGCGCTGCGTCCGTGCACAACAATATGCGCACAGGCTCCACGCGTGGATCAGCGTTGAAAGCCCGTTTAACGTCCTCGCGCCGATCGGCCGGCGTGGCGCCCGAAAACACGAGGATACGAGCTTCTGCGTCCTCAGTATCGCCGATCATCTCCATCAAACGCCGCTCCAGCCAGCGCCGAGTATCTTCGTACTCAGTGAAGATGATGAGCCGGCGCTCCCGCCAGCGCGCGCCATCGAGCAACTCGGCGCGGATCCAATTGGCAAGCCATCGCGTGCGTGCGTCGCTCCTCCCCTTCTCGCTCTCAGCGATTACGAGCATGGCGTCGACGGCCGCCAGTTCGGCGTGCAGGGCCGCGCGTGGGGCCTCGACGGTGCCGGCCCGGGTCTCGATGTCCGCCGTGGCGTCCTCGTCAGCTTGGGCCGCCCGCTCAGCCTCGTCCTCGTCGAGCCCGAGATCGAATAGCTCCGCGTGATCGTGGTTCGCGACACCGACCGTTTGGACGTTCTCATCGTTGGTATCCTCGATCGCGGCGAGCAGCGAGCGGCGATGCACTGCGAGCGTCCGAGCGAAGGCTGCGATCGAGGACAGCAATCTCTGCTGAAGGCCGACGAAGGCGAGCTTGGCGAGAGCAGCCTTCGCCGTCGGAAGTTTGGCGATGCGTTGCAGGCGCAACTCGCCATAGGCTGTGAGCTTGTCGGCCAGGACGAGTTCAGGCGCGTCTGCCGGGAGACCATGGATCGGGATCGCCTCGACGACCCGGTGCGGGAAGCCGCCGCTGATCCGGCGCAGGTCGCTCTTTAACCGCCGGACCATGACCGGCTCGATGTCCTTCGGGCTCACTGTGACGCCGCGGGTGAACCGCTGGGGATCGAGCATCTCGAGGAGAGCTGAGAAGCTGTTCGAGTGCCCGTTGTGCGGCGTGGCTGAGAGGAACAGGCGGTGCTCGAAGCGCTCCGCCAAGTCGCGCACAGCCTTCGTGAACTGGCTCGAGACAGCGTAGCGTGCACTGGCCGCCGGTGCCGCGTGGTGAGCCTCGTCTAGGATCAAGAGCGCGCGGGCGCGGAACGAGCCTAACGCCTCGCGCAAGTCGGCGGCGTAAGTCTCGTCCGTGAGAAGACGGTGTGAAATGATGAAGCGCGAGCCGGTGCGCCAAGGGTTCGACCCAAAGCCGCGCGTGCGGCGCAGCTCGTTCAGATGCTCACGGTCAATGATCGTGAACGACAGGCCGAACTTTGCAGCGAGCTCGTCGCGCCACTGCTCGGTCATAGCCGGAGGTGCGGACACGACGACATAGTCGATCCTCCGCCGCAGGAGCAGCTCGCGCACGATTAGGCCGGCCTCGATGGTCTTGCCCAAGCCGACGTCGTCGGCAATCAGGAGGTTCACCCGCGGCAGCCGCAGCGCCTTGCGCAATGGCAGGAGCTGGTAGGCGTCGAGTTTAATCCCGGCTCGGAATGGTGCCTGAAGCAAATCTCGCTCGGCGGCTGTAGCCGAGTTCCACTGCATCACCCGCAGGTAGGCGGCAAGCACCTCGGCGCTGTCGGGGCCGCCTCGGCCAACCCGCGCCCAGTCATCGCGATCAAGCACGCGCGCGTCGACCTCGGCGTCCCATAACACCTCGAGCGGCTCACCTTGAGCGTCGTCGGCAATGCAGGAGAGGCGCACAGGCTTCAGCGGTGTGTAGGTGTCTACGGCCTCGACGAGCCAGGGACGCCCGCGCAGTTCGACGAAGTCGCCGGGCGTAAGCTCCGTCATAGGTATCCCCGCCCCGTACACTTTTTGATGCGGCGAACGCCGCGTAGCCATTTTCTGCGCTGACCGTGCGGGGAGCAACGCGGGACGTCTAGCGCAATTGCATCTTTAAGTTGCGAATGAACCGCGGCGTTGCTCCAAAACCACGACGGGCTAAGAAGCGCCGAGATTAGAGTGAGGGCGGTTCTGGTAAGTAACTATTTGTTTTTAAGCCTGAATTTAGCTGCATCACCTGTTTTTCGGCTCAGATCAGTGGGTCTACTCCTTTCTTGAGTGCCCAAATTCGCATGTGAGCGGCTGTGAAAATGTTTTTGGAATGTAAGTATTGCAGCTGGCTCTGAAGGGCCGACTGCTCATCTCTGGAATTCTTGATAGGTAATACAGCGTCACTGTTAGTATCTAGATTACATATTTTGATCATCATTCGTCTGATATGTATTATATATGTCTGGTGTGCTCTCTTTTCTAAATTCAAGAGCGATGATACATCTGCTAGCTCTGCTCGAAGAATATTGGTAATGTCCGCGGATGGATGCCAGCGGCACCGGACTGCGTATACAATACCAACAACAGCAAATGCTCTAAGCTGAGGTGTTTGAGCTCTGAAAGCTTGCCTGGCGTCGTTTGAATGGTAGTCGTTTATCAAATTGATAGCAGAGATTTTTTCAAGCATGGGCTGAATTATCTGGTTCAGGGAGTGAGTGAACAGGTGCTGGCGCGAGCCACGATCCGCCCGACCTGCACGGCGCTCCACGTGCCGCCTCGCGCCGTCCCGATCCGACGCGCGTTCAGCTCCGCAGCGATAGCCCGGTGCGAGCCGGCACCAGCTGCCCTGATGCTCTCGATCACCGGCAGCACGTTGGCGGCGAAGGCCGAAGCGTCGGCTCGGTTCACGGTCGCGCCCTTAATCGCGGCTTCAGCGAGGTTGGTCCTGTTTCCGAGTAGGACACCTCGTGCTTTCAGGCCAGCCATGGCCGCCTTGGTCCGGGCCGCGATAAGCCGACGCTCCTGCTCGGCCAGAGCCGCGTAGATGTGCAGCATGAACGGGTCAGCGTTCTCACCTAGCTCGGCCACCAAGAAGGGGACGCGCTGCGCCATCAGGCTGGCGATGAAAGCCACATCTCGGGACAGTCTATCGAGCTTCGCCACTCCCACCGGGCATCGGAGCTTGCGGGCCGATGCCAGGGCGGCAGCCAGCTGAGGCCGGCGCTCCAGGGCATCGCTGCCCTTGCCGGTCTCGTGCTCCTCGTGCTCGGCCACGATGATGAACCCGTTGGCTTCGGCGAAGGCAGTGATGGCCATGCGCTGCGCCTCAATGCCGAGACCACTGCGGCCCTGCTTGTCCGTGCTCACTCTGAGGTAGGCCACCAGGGGTCGAGGCACTGATGTGACAGGTCCATGGGAACCCATGGGGTTGTCACACAGCCCGTTCCCTGGTGGCTTGCTCATCCCGACCTCATCCCCTGCTTCGCCTACGGCGAAGCGTAGCCAGGAGAGTGGAACATGATCCGGAAGAGGGCAACAGAACAATCTACCTAGAGCACAAACAAAACACTTGACGCTACAATGTAATTGGATGGGTGGGTGCCATTTTACAGATATTTATGCTTGTTAAAATACACTATCTGACATTTATATTTCCAAAAAATGTTGGTTTTACTAGGATGATAACAGGGCGGCCTTCACTCGATCCAGGAGCCGGTGTGTAACCGCTCGGCGTAGTCCGCACTCAGAACAGCCAGTTGCCCCTGCATCTCCAGTGCGCGGACCCGATGCCGGAGGCCACGCCGCGCATCACCTTAATTGCCACGGCGTCGTCCACCGACGATGCCGCCTGCATCAAATCATCGGCCAGGCTGTTCAAGGCGATAACACTTGAGGCCAGGGTGTTCATCAGCTCCAGCATCCCTTTACGCATGGCAGGCTCACGCGGCTATCTGGATGGACCAACCTACATCAAGAGCGATGCGAGGTATTCCCGGAACCCCTGCGACGTGAAGCTCACACCACCAGGGAGGTGCGGGCCGACCGCCTGCGCATAGAGGCGGGCAAGCTTCCGCACCTCTTCCGGATCGGACACGTCGGTCTCGAAGCCGGTCAAGAGGCTGAGCCGCCAGGTGGTGAGGGGATCAAACGGTTCGCCGCGCCGAGCCGCGAGCCAGGCCAGCACACTGTCCAGCCGGTAGTTCAGGGGCCGGCCGGCGGCGCGCCGGAACCAGGCCTCGGGCATCGGGCTCGGTGTGATCCCGCGATTGCGCCACGTCCCCCACAAGCCCTTGTCGATTTTCAGGGTGCGGGTGACGGCGGAGGTGGATACTGGCGACCATGCGAACAGACCCGGGAAAGCCACCTCAGAGGCCGAGGGAAGCGCACCGAGGGTGGTCCTCAGGATGTTGATAGTAGCGCCCCTCCGGTGGCAGGGTGGGCCGAGCGGTTGCTGATCAGTCATTCGTCTACCCTTGTCTACCCACCCACCCAGAGGGTAGACGGAAATTTCCCTTTAAAAACAACGCCGTCTAACCTGTCTAACCAGTCTACCTAATTTCTAAAAAAATTCTTTTCTCCCTAACTACCTATGGCTCGGAGGGGGGTAGACGGGTAGACGGGGTAGACACCTTTGATTTGGTTGGAGTTTTTCCGTCTACCCTTTCCGGAAGGGTAGACCGGTTTACCCCGGCCCACCCTGCCACCGAACGGCGGCCTGGAGCACACCCGCGCTGGCACCGTCCCACTCGGTGCCCAAGCTCCAGAATGAGCCCTTGAGATCGCCGTGACCGATCTTGTGCTGGCCCTGCGGCTTCCAGCCCCGTGCCTTCATCGCCTTGGCGATCTCAGGGTCTTGCACCGAGCCCCGCAGACCTTGATGCAACATCTTCGACTTCACCTCCGAGAAGATCACTACCTCCCGGCCGATCTCGCTGAGCACGTGGTCCAGCGCCTTATCGAACGGGCTCCGGCTATCCGCGATCAGCGCAGCCTTGGCCTTCGTCATCGGTGCGGGGGCGGCGGGATTGAAGTTGGAGATGTTGCGCCGGAGGAGCTTCGCCTTCCAAGCCGCGATTTGGCGCGGCCCCTCCCGGTCCAGTCGCGCGTAGTACTCAGGCTTACGGCGCTCCCGGTCGATCCGGGTGACGTGCCAACGGACATCGGCCGGCTCCGTGATGCGAACAGGCACATCCTCATTGCTGGCCGCGACGATAGCCAGGGGCGGACGCGCCGGGGCGAAATCCTGGAACTTCAACTGTGCGCGCAGCTTCGGTTCGGTGATCAGCGCCTTCGTCTCACCGTAGATGTCCCGGTCCCGGACGAACAGTTCCTCGAAGAAGGCGAGCCGCTTGTTGTAAATCCCGCCCTGGAAGTCGGACCGCAACTCGGCGTTGGTAAGCTTCACGTAGTTCGTGGCTCCCAGCATCCCGCCCCAAGTCTCGATCAGAGCGCCCTTTCCGAGTTGGTGATTGCGGCTGATCAGCAGGAGCGCGATCCGGATCTTGATGTTGGGGCGCTGGAGCGAGTGCGCCATGACGTCGAGCCACAGGTCACGCTCACCCTCATCGTTCGGGACCAGCCAATCGATGTGATCCTCCCAGACGCTGCAGTCGCCCGGAACGGCAGGAATACCGTCATCGATCCACGTATTAGCGACTTTCTGGCCCAGGCTGTTCTTGTAGATGCGCCGAACCTCTCCGGGCGTGTACTCCCCAATATCGGCCTTGGCCGCCAGGGGGCTTTGAGTAAACACTTTGCTTTTGTTGCCCCGGGTGAGCAGCATTTTCGGCTTACCCTCATCGTCTTTCTTGTCCGGCGAAGCGGACTTGATGACGAGGTGGTCGTGCGTTGCCGAGAAGTCTTTCTCCGACTTCACCAGCCGACGTTCGGTATCGTAGAACTTGTTGCCATCGGTCGTGTAGACATTGGTTCGGATGAGGCCGAGCAGGTTAGCGTCCTTTTCGGCCAACTCCTTTGGTCCCCGGATCTTGCCCCGTATCAGACACCCGGCGCAGGCATCGGGGACTTCCTTGGCGAAGCTGTCGCACCCGTGCGGTCCGGTCTTATCCAGCATGTAGTTGAGGATGAGGTTCGTATCGTCCTTGTCATACCGGTCCTTGTCGAGGGCCGAGAGTTCGTGGAAGTTTTGGCGGCCACGCTCGGTTCGACCGATGACACCGGCCGCCATCGCCCAAAGCCACTGGAGAACGCTTCCGGGCTCGGTCTTCAGGCGACTGATCGCGGCGCAACCGGCTAGGACGCTCTCAATCTTGCCCTTGATCTCTGCCTTCGGCTCGGCATCAGGATCGGAAAACATGGGTGGCTTCGGGGGCGGCGTCGGCTTCTCCGACAGCGCTTCGATCCAGCCGGCCGGCAGCTCGGCCAGGGGTGTGCCAATGGGATCTGAGTGCCAGTGGTACGCGCTACCAGCACGCGCCGTGGGCGGCACGTTGGCTTGACCGGCGTCGCCACGCACGTCCACACCGCACAGGGCGTAGTTCTGGTGACCGGCGATCTGCCAGCCAAACCCGGTGCGGTTCGGAAGGTCCTCGGCCTCCTCCGGGCGGGCGTAGAATTCCTGGGTGCCGCCCGAGGGCGTGGATTGCGTCAGGGTCTCCGGGAGCTTGCCGTACTTCTCCTCCAGCTTCGCCTTATCGGCGAGGCCGTCCTTGCCCTTCGACACGTCGAAATCAAGCACCACGATGCGGCTCTTCCGGCCGGTCGCGATGCCGACACCGAAGCGACTTTCGACACCGAACCAGTCGGCCAGAACGGCGGCCTCCGTGGTCGCACCCTCTTTCCAGCCCTTCCACTTGCGGCCCGTCAGGGGATCGGCGGGCCATTTGTTCACCGGATCGACCGGAATCACGTGCCAGCCGAGCAAGGCGTAGCCCAGGGCAGCTTCCAGGGTCGGGTTCGTATTGCCCGCAATGGGCTGACGTACTATATTCACGGGGCTGACAGTCCTTCACAATACGGTTAGCGGAAGTATCAATCCCTCGTCCGATTGAGCCTCGGGCGGGGGATTACTTTGCGTAGACAGCGAAGCGGCGCTGACGGCCTGGCGACGGGATGTGCTGATCGAAGAAAGCCTGGCCCTCGACCGTCTTCGACCACGCCAGCGCGTCTTCGAGCGTGGTCACGGTGTCGTAGGCGCCGGTCGCCTTGAGGTGGCCCCGGAAGGCGTCCACCAGTTCGCTGCCGAAGCGCTTCCAGTCGTCCGAGCCGAGGTCGTAGGGACTGCCCTCGTTCCACTGGAACAGCAGGCCCAGCGCGAAGGGCGAGCCCTCGCCCCGGAACAGCGGATTGCCGCCCGGCAGGAAGTTCTCCAGCGCATCGACCAGGATCAGCACCTTGCCGCCGACCTTGGTTCGCGGGACGTATTTATCGATGTAGACGAGGCTCCAGCCGGTCATCTTACGCACTTCCTGTCGGGTCAGGAACTTCTTCGAAGTGTTCATGGATGGTCCTTCTAGCTGTTGACTAAGCTAGATATAGAGACGCAAACGAACACATGCGAACGCATGGTCCTAGTAGCTAGGACCTGTGATGAACTACTTGCGGGAGCGGCTGGTCAGCCAATCGTCCAGGTCCGCGCGGCGGATACCGATGAGGCGATCCGAAAGCTGGATGACGCGCGGACCACGGCCGGCGCGGATCAGGCGGCGCAAGGTGCTCAGCGACAGGCTGGCAGCCTCGCAGGCCACGGGGAGGCGCAGGACAACGTTCGTATTGGACATAGGGGATCGCTCAGTTCTTCGGAAGCTGAGGTCGGCCGGCGCTTAACGCTGGCTTCCGTCCAACCGCGCCCCCCAGCAGGAGCAACGGCCCGAATTAGAACTTGAGCTGCTGATTCCTTATCTGGTCATTTGGCGTCAGACAAGCTCAAAACGTGCGAGGCCCACCGATCCAGCGCTTCGCGCCTTTCGTCCGCGTAGTCATGGCGCTGGTACACCCCCACGATGCCGCCGAAGCTGCCGCTGACATGGTTCAGCGCTTTCTCGACTACCTCAATCGACGTTCCAAGCCGGGACATGCCGGTAGCGGCGGTACGGCGAAGGTCATGCAGCACCCACGGCTCCTTAAAGCCGAGCTGTTTATCAAGGCGGTACTTCGCCCTGCTGAAACCCGAGAATGGCCCGTCACCGCTGCCGAAAGCATAGGCCTTGCCTTCGATCCGATGGGTGGCTTCCAGCAAGCCCAAGGCGGCCCCGCTCAACGGCACAGCATGCGCGCGACCATTCTTCGTGCGTGGTGCCGGCAGGCGCCACACCCGGCCCATTTCATCGATCTCGTTCCATAAGAGGCCCGCAACCTCGTCTCGCCGCTGCCCAGTTAAGATGAGAAGCCGCACGATCCGGCCGAAGTCGCTGGTAGGTGGACAGGAGGCCCATACCGCTACAAGCTCGGCGTCGCTCAGCACCCGTGTGCGTCGGACCTCTACGGCTGGCGGGTTGGTGCCTGCTACCGGGTTTGCCTCGCACAGGCCCTCACCAATGGCCCAGACGTAGACGGTGGAGAGCGTTCGCCGGGCGCGCAGCGCAGCCTGCGGACCCGAGCCGGTTGTGATCTTCCGCAGATGCTCGGCCACGTCAGCCCGGCGCACCGATACCAGGGGGAGGGCATGAAGCCCCTGCCAGTGCTGGCCGAGATGCGTGCGGAGGTTCGCCAAGGTCGAGGGGCGAAGCCTGCCCTCGGCATCTGCCGTGTACC
Source organism: Methylobacterium soli (assembly GCF_008806385.1). Lineage (GTDB taxonomy): Bacteria > Pseudomonadota > Alphaproteobacteria > Rhizobiales > Beijerinckiaceae > Methylobacterium > Methylobacterium soli. The sequence goes on along the minus strand of NZ_VZZK01000017.1, from coordinate 14,391 downwards.
GGGTGAAGACGTCCTTGACGGTCAGCCCAACCTTCGCACGCTCGATCCGTCGCACGGCGCGGGTATCCTCGCCGAGTGCGGCCTTCGCCAACTGTTCACGCGCGGCTCGCCGAGCGTCCGCGATGTCGATGAGGTTGGCGGCACCGAGGGTGATGAGGGAAGAGCGCCCGCCACCACGGGGAGGGCGGATCACCCACGTTGCCCGGTCACCACGGAGCCGGTAGCCAAACCCGGCCAGTTCGGCATCCCACCAAATCCGCTCCCCCTGGCCGGGCTGAAGCGCGAGCTTGGTTACAACCGACCGGCTTAGGCGCACAAGGTTTTCGGCGTCGGCACGGCGGCCCATGGAGGAACTCGGGGTGCAACTGGGGTGCAGAGAACCATCCTCTGGTGCTCGCTTGATGCTCCTTATGACACAATCAGTGAGAAGGTCCTAGAGCGTGGTGGCTACTCTTGCTGCACCCCGAACGCTTCTGACTATTAATAGTCTCCCCTTTACACGGAGAGGGTCGGGGGTTCGAGTCCCTCACCGCCCACCATACATATCAATGACTTAGCGCCATCCGATGACGCGGAATCTCGGGCGCTCCCCAACTACTCCACAACAACACTCTGTTTGCGCGGTGCACCCGCGCGACTTTGGCCGTCCCAGTGCTGTCGCGTCGGAGCGTGGCCGGCGGGCTCGAGTTCCCTCCGCATAGCCAAGCAGGAGGCCGACGGACGGGTGGCTCGCGAGAGGGGGTGCAGCCAACTGCCTGGTCCCATCTGACGAGGCATGCGGTATCCTACCGACAGGTATCCGCCATCGATCGTGAGGAGCCTCGGCTTTGTCGTTCAGGAATAGCGCTGCCCTGCTCGCTTTCGTGACGGCGATTGGAGTGCCCGCCGCAGCCTTGGCGTGGGGCATCCCCGGATGCCCCAACCTCCCTGAGTACCATCGCGCCCTGGGCACTCTGCAAGGCCTGACGACCTGCGGGATGAGCGTTGACGAGGCGCGCCGCATCGTCGCGGCTCACGACGGTCCCGCTGCCGCGGCTCAACAAGTGGCGCCGCCGCAGGCCCAAATCCGCCGCTCCCGCAAACCACAGCGCCACGGCGCCGCCCTCAGTCGGCGAAGGGCTGCGCACTCTCGGCACTAGCGGTTCTCGCCGTCAGCTCGCCTGACCCGGGCGTTTCCCCGCCGCTCTCGGTCGATGTCAGCCTCACCCACGCTTCCGATCAGACCGTCCGGCGCTCAGACTTGGCGCGACGTCCTCTCGCGCCTCGGGCGGAGCGTGCCGGGGAGGGGACAGGGGCGGGAGACCTGTTTGGGATTTCCGCTGGCAATGCGTACCATCTGGTACATGGCTGAGCTTTCGCCCATCGACGAGCTTCTGAGCGACGCGATCCGATCCCTCATCGCGGGCGGTCTGGCGCTCGAAATTGTCGAGCAGGACGGCCAGCAGGCCTACATGGTCGACGGCCAAGAGGTGACCGGCGAGCAGCTGATCGCAGGAGCTTATCTGCTCGGTATGAGCGGCCAGCAACCGGTGAACTGAGAGACCGATTTGGCGCCTTCCATCAGAGAACGATTTTCATCGTTGACAAGAGAACGGCCTGCCCTCTCTCAGGATCTGCGAAGCCTGCACTGGAGCCATGACCGCGACAACTGCGCGTTCACGGAGGCTTGTCCACAGCAGTCGCTCGAACAACGGCCAATCCTGTTTGCCAGTCGCTGCGTATCTACCAAAAATACAAGATTAAGATGTCTGGTTAGTGACATCATGAGGTTCGAAAATAATGACTATCAGCATTGACGATGTGAAATGGGCCTACAATCTTGTGTTTCTGAGAGATCCGGAGACGGAGGAAATATGTGTTCATTGGTCAAACAGGTGCGACAGTGTCCGTGAGCTGATTGAGATTATTCAGCGATCCGCAGAAGCTGTCAGTTTGAGGGATGCGGCGCTCCAGCGCCGCGGCCTCTATGACTTGTCCGTGGAAGGAATGCTCAGGGAATTCGCTCTCCACCGGAGCGAGCTTTATGACCTGTCGCCTAAAATGCAAAGTGATTTGCTGCCGATCCTGCGTCGACTTGCTCCGTACGCTACTCTTGAATTCAAGAAAGTACGTATGGGTCGAGATCACGATGGCGGTTACATCATGCTCGACAAGCTCGAAGGAGTGGAGGCAGCCTACTCTCTCGGGATCAATGACGATGTTTCATGGGATGAAGATATAGCTCGGCGCGGTATAGCTGTATTTCAATATGATCATACGATAGACGATATCCCGGCAAAACATGATTTGTTTACGTGGTTCAAGATTGGCATCGAGGGGGTAAAGTCTGGGAACAGCTCGCTTGACACGTTGGCCAATCTCATCGCGGCGAATGGCCATGAAAATTGCCGAGAACTGATCCTGAAGTGCGATATCGAGGGCCATGAATGGAGCATGTTAGCGAACGCGCCGTTTAATCTATTGGCGACGTTCTCACAAATTGTAATCGAGCTTCACTTTACGGGAAATTTTCGTGACGAGAGCTATATAAAGTTGTTATCCGACGCGATCGGAAATCTAACCGCACATCACAAGGTCATACACGTTCACGCAAACAACTGCTCCCCATATTTGATATTGGGAGGCGTGCCGCTTCCCTGTACGCTTGAATTGACACTCATCAGGACAGCGGACGTTCATCTGGAGTTGAGTTCGGAAGTCTTTCCAACGGAGCTTGATATGCCGAATTCGCCCGATGTCGTTGATTACAGACTCGGTGCCTTCAGGTTCTGGTAGGGGCTGGTGCGTTTGATGCATTTCGTCGTGCACCGACTCGCCATTCCGTTGATGCGTCTCTGAAGGCAGGCGATGACGTCGCTGGTGACGGACCGCGGTGCTCTTCTCGAGCGATTCGGCTCACCCGCCGGTCCCGGCGCCCTCTCCAGCCGCTCGGAATGCATACATGCATCAACTGTCCCTTAGATCGTGCCGTTCGACGTTCCAGCTTGGCGCGACTGCTTCGCCCCTCAAGCCTCAAGCGCCGCGTTGCGCCAGCATGACCGGGGCCTACATGCTCGGCATGAGTGATCGCCACCCGTTGAACTGAGCCATGACGGAATCGTCGACAATCGGTGACCCTTGCAACGCTCAGGCGATCATGGAGGAAAGTATGCCCGCTTCGGTCGAAGCCTACATGGACGATCCGATGCTGACGTTGTTCGTGAGAAACGAGGGGTACGAACCGAACTTGGCCGAGGCAGCTCGCTTCCACGCCTCGCCGCGCACGAGCATCGTCAACGCCGAGACCAGCGACCGCATAGATGCGCGGCGCGGAACGCACTTCGATCCTGTTGGGGCAGCCTGAAAAGAGATGACGCAACGCTTCACACAGGACGAGGCTCGGCATCTCGTCGATGAGCTGATGCCTCATATCCTTGAGCGCATCGTTGCTAGCCCCACCTACTGGGGTGATCGCGAACGCGTTCATTTAGGTCGTGACGTCAGTCTAGTAAACACGCTCTTCAACACCGTCTCCGGCCACATATTCATCAGCGATCACGCGTTCTTCGGACACAACGTCTGCGTTTTGACGGGCACACATTCGATTGATCAATACGACAGCGCACGCCAAACTGCAGTGCCGGAGCAGGGGCGCGACATTTAAATCGAGCAGGGTGCTTGGATCGCGTCGAACGCAACCATTCTCGGGCCGTGCCGAGTTGGGCGTCATTCGGTGATTGGCGTGGGCAGTGTCGTAATGGGAGACGTCAGGCCTGGGTGGTTCTATGCGGGTGTGCCGGCGAAGCCGATCAAACCCGTGGCGTCCGAATATGCTGACCGACCAACGGAGTGCGGTCTGGTCCCTGTCGACAGGGGCCGTAGCCTGATCGGACACGGAATCCACAAAGCGCGAAGCTTGATCCAAGCGTTGGTTGAGCCGTGGAAGCGGTGAGAAACCCACGCTGCCCGTCTCAGGCAATGGCCGTCGGCAACTCCGCAAGCTGGGTCGTGTAGCGCGGCGTGCACATCTCGAACTTCGTGCTCCAAGCCCGCTTCTCCTCGAGGCCGGCGCGGGCTGGCACGACGCTGCCACGGCCGAAGCGAGCGTTGCAGGTGTCGATCGCGGCCATGAGCGGATCGGAGCGTTTGCGGTCGAGTTGCCCGATCAGCGCCCGCGGGCTGTCCCTCAGCAGCATCAGATCCGTCGTCACGACGCCAGCCTTGCTGTAGCGCCAGGGCCGCTCGCCGGCCTCGCGCCAGGTCTTGGCGACACCGAGGCGCGCCGCCTTGATCAGCGCCAGCGTGTCGTTCGTCGCCTCCGGCAGCGTCACGGTGGTCGAGACCGAGAGCATCGGCTCGCCGCGGTCTTGCTCGCTCGTGTGGTAGAAGACCGTGACGTGCGAGGTGCCGAGCCCACCCCGCCGCAATTTCTCGCCGAGCCGCGTCGCATGGGCCGCGACGGCCTGCTCCAGCGTGGCGCGGTCCTCGATGCGGCTGGAGAACGAGCGAGTGACGGCGCAGCCCTTGCGCTGGGCCGGCAACAGCTCGAGCGGCAGACAGGCGAGGCCGCGTAGCTCGTGGATGATGCGCTCGCCCACCACCGTCATGGCCTTGCGCACCGGACGCAGATCGAGGTCGCGCAGTTCCGCCACCGTGTCGACGCCCATGGCTTCGAGCTTGGTGAGCGAGGCGCGCCCGATGCCCCAGACCTCGCCGACATGGACGCGGCAGAGCCAGGCCGCGCGCTCGTCCTCGTCCGAGAGGTCGCAGACGCCGCCGAGCTCGGGGATGCTCTTGGCGATGTGGTTGGCGAGCTTGGCGAGTGTCTTGGTCGGGCCGATGCCGACGCAGGTCGGGATCCCGGTCTAGGCCCGCACCGTGGCGCGCAGGTCCCGAGCGAGTTCCAGACGCTCATGCTCGCGCACATCCGAGAGGTCGAGGAAGCTTTCGTCGACCGAGTAGATCTCCACGGCTCGCGCAAAGTCGCGGTAGACCGCGTTGGTGCGCGCCGACATGTCGCCATAGAGCGTGTAGTTGGACGAGAACACGCGCACGCCCTTGCGCCGGCACATGTCGCGGATCTTGAAGTAGGGTGCGCCCATGCGGATCCCGAGCGCCTTGGCCTCGGCGGTTCGGGCGATCGCGCAGCCATCGTTGTTGGACAGCACGATCACCGGCACGACCGCGAGCTTCGGATCGAACACCCGCTCGCAGGAGCAGTAGAACGAATTGCCGTCGATCAGCGCGATGGCGCGGCTGATCGCACCAGCCGGGCACGCGCAATGTGCCAGCGGATCGAGAAACGCACCACGCCCCAGATCTCGCCGTCACTCAGCTCCTCAACCGCGAAGGCCGGCAAGTCCGAGTTGTCGAAAGCGAGGCGCGCGACATTGCCGTCGATCACCAGCCGCTTGATCGACATCTCACCATCAATCGCCGCGACCACGACGCTGCCGTGCCCGGCCTTGAGGCTTCGATCGACCACCGCAAGGTCGCGATCGAAGATGCCCGCAGCTCGCATGCTGTTGCCCGAGATGTTCCAGGCGAAGGTTGCAGGCGGGTTGGGCGCGAGCCAGCGCGGCAGCTCCAGCGCGCCTTCCCGGAAGTCGTCGGCGGGCGGAGGGAAGCCGGCGCAGAGGCATTGTCCCAGGATTGGAACGTGGACAAGCGCTCCCGAGCCCGCGGCCAATTCGCCGATCCGATAGACGTCCACGGCTCTCTCCGGTACGAGAACATACAGAGAACAGACATCATGGGCGTGCGAGCTTCAATCCGGCTCGGCTCGCAATCTCGCGAGCCTGTGAATGCCTGTGGACAGCATAGGAGAAAGCGAATGCCTGCCGATCGTTACCGCTTTCATTGCACCGATGGTCGCATGCGGTCTTCGATCGAGCCGGCAAGCGATTGGCCGATCCGCTTCTGATTTGGGGTCACGCCGAACGCGTCGCGCGCGAGGTCATGCAGAGCTGCGGCGGCCGCCTCGACTGGTCGAGTTGGATCGTCGACGTCCACGACAGCAAGGGCCGGCACGTCGGCACGCTGGATTTCAGCGATGTGCGCGAGCTGCGCCAAGCGGCTTAGGGGGAGAGTGAAATGGGTATGAAGACGACGTTCCTGGTGCAGACCTTCGTCATCAAGCGCAAGCCTTGGGACCAGGGGAGCGGCAGCTCGCGCCGACCGAGAGCGGTGCGTTGAAGCGCGCCGAGTCCATGGCCGGCCGGATGCCAGGCACGGTAGCGCTACGGGTCGTGGCCGACGACGAGACGGGCGAGTTGGAAAGCGCAACGATCCTCGGTCAATTCGGCGAGGTGCCGGAGGACTTCGCAGAGGGGCTGACCGGCGGCTGACGCCGACCGCAGACAGAGAGATAAGAAGGCATTCAAACCGAAATCTGCGGCGGAAACAAAAGCCGCCGACTTGGCATCTGCGCTAGTCCGCATGGCCGAACGAAGGTGCCCCGTTGCAGATCGGGGTTGATCGGCTAAGGCAGGGCAACCCGCGACTGACACCCCTTGCTATCGGCCAGATGTTCCGCAGACACCGCGACATCATGGAAACGGCCTTGAGCGAGCGCGGCTACAGCTTGGTGGACTATGCCGACCAGGGTCCTGGCCGAGGAATGGAATTCGAGATCGCTCCCCTCTGAGAAGCGGGGCGAGCGCGTCGACATGACAAACATGTACAATCGTATGGCGACGCCTTGAACTTTCGAAGCGGCTGATTGTTATCCGACTGAGCTTTCGGGCTCGTTCTTCCAATGATTAACGGGGAACCGGTCGTTGCGTTGGATGGAGCTTCCCATCTGTCGTGGCGGCCGGTTCTTCGTTCGTGTGGAGCATCAGCCCGTGCTGACAAGGTGCGCATGCAAAAGCCCGCCGCAGCGAATGCTGGGCGGGCTCGTCTTCGCTTAGCTGACAGCGATTGCGCTTAGCACCCGTCATCCTTCTGTCCGACCTGCTGATTGGCTCCCGCATTGTTCATGGCGCCAACGGTCCCCGGGGAGGCAGGCTGCTCGCCGCCTGCAAGGTTCTTGCTCGCCGGATCCTTGGGTCCGCTGCGAGTGTTCTGATCGTTCGAGGCCTGCTTGTCGCCGGTCATCTGATTGGCGCCGACGTTGTTCATGGCGCCGACCGTACCCGGCGAAGCCGGCTGCTGACCACCAGCGAGGTTCTTGCTGGACTTATCAACGTCCGAGCTCTTCTCGTTTGAAGTCTGCTGATCCGGGCTCTTGCCCTTCGTCGAGCCGGTATTGCAAGGAGCCGCTAACGCAGATCCGGCTGTGAGAGCCAGAATGGCAGCGGCGCTGATAAGACGTGAAGCCTTCATGGTGTGTTCCTCCGATCATTATTGGCGGAGAACAAATCCCTGAGGCTCTGAGGGAGTTCCCGTGAGTTGCGCGGGTCGAGTTCGTCTCGCTCACCCGCCGAGCATGGTCGCGAGCACCCTCTTCGCTCGCCGGAGATCAGCTTGGGCCTCGTCGACAGTCGCTTGCGCCTGCACCATCATCTCGACGGCCTGCATCAGGTGCGAGCCCTTGGCCATCTGGTGAAGGGCCGCGACGTCCGCATCGATCACTTCCACGCAGGCGCGTGTGTCCTTGAGGAGCAGGGCGAGACGATGCTGGCAGTGGGCACCCTTCAAACCAGCCGCGCAGCTACAGGTGAAGCGAATGCCGCGATCTGTCCTCGAGGCTTCCAGACGGTACTGTGCGCCGTCGCTTTCGGATCGCACGGTGAAGACGATCTCCGACATGGGCCTCCTATCGGTCGGCGGGCAGCGGGTTGGTTTCGCTGCTCATACACTTGAACCTTGACTGCTGTCCCGCGACGATAGCCGCATGTGCAATCTCTACAGCCTGAACAAGGGTCAGGACGCCATCCGCAAGGCGTTCGGCGTCACGGAGGACCGAACCGGCAACCTGCCGCCGCTGCCCGGGATCTTCCCCGATCAGATGGCGCCGGTGGTGCGCCGACGGGACGATGGTCGCGAACTCAGCATGATGCGTTGGGGATTCCCGCCACCGCCGAAAGTTGGCACGCAGCCGGTCACGAACGTGCGCAACGTCGCGTCGCCCTACTGGAGGCCCTGGCTGAAGCCGGAATACCGCTGCCTCGTGCCGGTCTCGGCCTTCAGCGAGTACGCCGACACCAAGCCGAAGAAGACGCCCGTGTGGTTTGCTCTGGACGAGGAGCGCCCGCTCTTTGCCTTCGCGGGCATTTGGCGCCCGTGGACGGGCGTGCGCGGACCGAAGCGCGACCAACCGGTCGAGGAGGAGCACCGGCTCCACAGTTTCCTCACAACCGAGGCGAACGGTGTGTGGTCGGCCCGGTGCACCCGAAGGCCGTGCCGGTGCTGCTGACGACCGAAGACGAATGGAGCACCTGGCTTGAGGCGCCAGTCGAAGAGGCGCTGAAGTTGCAACGACTCCTGCCCGACGCGATGATGAAGGAGGTCGCGAGAGGCCCTCGAGCGGACGAGGGGTGACCTGCGCTGCAATCGATCCTTCATCGGACCTTGCTGGTGATCCAGCCGATGAGGGCGTCAGCGGCCTCACCGTTGTTCGCCGCCAGCGTCATCATGTGACCTTTGCCGCGGATGCCGTGCTCGGCCAGTGCTAGCCGATCCGGCTTCGCTCCGGCCTCCTCCAGGAACCTGGCCGTTCAATCGTCCATCGTGGCCCGAAACAAAGCGTCGCCCGCCACGATCGCGACGGGCACCTTTGCCAGGTCCGGCAACATGCGCGGCGGCTCCGCTTGCAGCCGAGGCGATGGTCCCGTTCGAGATGCTGCGGCCGGACGAGCTCGTGCCTGACATCGCGCTGCGGCAGCGGTACTCAGCCCGCGACGGCAAGCGGATCGTGACCTATCCGGAATGATCGGCACGGTGGGGAAGCGGGAGGTCGCCGGTGCCGGTGGTGGCGAGGCCGAGCCTGTAGAAGCTGGTCCGGCTTTCATCTGCTGAAGGAGTAACCCTACTGCCTCCCGGGAACGAACCAGACATCGAAGCGGCGGGTTAGCGCGCCAAAGGGAAGCGCAGCAGTGCAGCCCGTGCTGTGTGTCGATGAGGCGAGCGGGCTCGTGGTGGAAAGCGAAGAGGGCGAGGCTTTCTTCGACGAGACAGGCGAGCCCAGCGCGTCCCTCCAGCAGGTCTGGGCCTTCCTCCAGAAGGCCGCGAAGAGCGAAGCTGTCCTGGCCAACGCCTGCGCGCAGCTTCATGCGGCCGGGGTGATCGAGCCCTGGCCAATCACGATCCAGGGCGCGGACGGCATGCAGCAGGTAAGCGGCCTGCACCGCGTCAACGAACTCGCCCTGAACACGCTTGATGATGCTGCCTTCGGCCCGCTTCGTCGAGCCGCCGGCGTGGGAATGGCCTACGCGCAACTCCTCTCGATGGGCAATCTCTCCACCCTAGGCGAACTTGCCCGAGCCCGTGCTCAGACCGAAGCTGCCGAGCGGGCGAAGTCTGAAGTGCGGCCGATGATCACCTTGCCCGAGGACAACACCATCGACTGGGACTGGAGCAAGATCGGGCGCTGATCGCGCTGTTCGGTGATTCAGCTCATCGACTTTCCGTGAAAGCTCGGGCTTGAATAAGGCCTCGCGACCGCTCGGCACAAGGGTCGCTGCCACGAGAATGCAAATCAGCTTCATGTCGATCCGCTACACGAAAGGAGATGAGGTCAAAACCCCGAAGCTCGTAACGAAAAAAGGCACCCAGTTGGGCGCCCTTCTTGTTCGTATGAGACGTCGGGGCTTAAGGATCAGGCAAAATCGACGTGAGGTGCGATAGCGGATTGGGCCTGCAAGGGATCGGTGAGGTGCAGGTTCACGTCGAGGCGTGCAATCTCGCGGCCGGCATCGATTCCGGTGTTGTCCACGGCCCAGAAGCTGAGATGGTAGTCTCCGACCGGCACGTCGGCTTTGCCCGAGAACACCCCGAACCCTGCGTTGGTCGAGTTGCTGATATGGTCACCAGCCGGATTGAAGCCGGAAATCAGCACGGTGTCCTTTTTCACGCCACCGTCACCTGTTGAGCGGAACTCGAAATGAGTATCATCCGTGTTCATAAGGTAGCCCGTGATCACCTTCTGGGTGCCATCCGCATTGGAAGACCTGAATTGGACAAAAGTACTAAAATCGTCCTTGCTACCTTTAGCGTTATCGGCCGCGTCAGCGAGATTCATTTTGCTAATCTGGAAGTCGAGGCTGGCATTGCCCCTCGTCGAATCCGTGCCGGCGTCGTTGTTCTGGGAGCCAGCACGGGCAGTGTAATCGACCGTAACCGTGTGACCACTCTGCTTTACCGTTGCGTCGTCGGACAAGCCAGACAGCCGACCGTGCGACCGGACGGAGAAATCGAAGCCGGCATCGTGGTCGATCAGAGTGGTGAAGCCGGCGTTAGCTGTCCCGGCGCCGCTGTCGAATGTTCCATCCGCCTTGAGGGTACCAGCGGGCAGCTTGCCGTCCTCGATGAAGGTGATGTGATGCGCCTCGGCAGTAGGCATCGGGCGATCGACGTACTGAGTCGGTACCGGAACAGGACGATCCACGTAGACGATCTGCGGCTCGGAGGGCGCCGATCCGCCTGACCCAGCTCCACCGCTAGTACCGGTACCAGCCGGTGCCTGAGCGACGTCCTGCCCGGCGTTCGGCTGGCCGCCGCCCGCCACCGTGTCGAGGACCGAGTTGACGCCGTAATTGTTGAAGGCGTGCGCCTCGGCGCTCTCGGTGAACGTCGTCAGGTCAGGAGCTCCGCCGCGAAGGCGGTCGTCTCCTGAAGCGTCTGCGCGAGGCGCAGGGTCTGTCGCAGCGCGAGATGTGCGCACTCGTCGGCGCCGGGATCTACACCTTCATCTCGCAGATCGAGACCGGGCGTGGGCGCATTCCGCCTGAGAAGCTGCGGGTCTGGGCTGAGGCTCTGGGCCTGCCGGCCGCGACTTCGCCAAGATGATCCTGCCCTCTACGACCCCGAGACATACGCGGTCCTGTTCGGGGATGAGGAGCTGAGCTCCGGAGAAAACTCCGCCCAAGCACCCGCGACGTCGGGTCTGCATCTCGTCAGCAGTAATTGAGATCAACGAAAAGCCCCGCGAGCCGTGAGGCTGCAAGGCCGCTTCCTTTAAGTAGAGATCGACTACCCGCCGCCGCCAGGGCCTTGGCCGCTTCCCCCACCGCCGCCGGTCGAGTTGGACCGCGGCTTGTTGTTTTCTTCGGCATTGCCGGATGCAGCCGACGAGCTATTCGGATCGCGGCCCTGAGCTAGGACAGGGCCGGCGCACATCAGCGCCAGCGTGGTAAGGATTGCGAGCTTCTTCATGTTGTCTCCCTGCTGGCTGAGTCAGGCTCAGGGACGGGCAACGGGGCCCGGCGACGGAGGTTGCTCCTGCTCCGCTGGCTTCCCGACATAAGTTGTCTTTCGGTTGCGGTACGTTAACGAAGGAACCTCACGAGCCTGGGCTGCGGGACGAAGTAGAGGCGGGAGTGCGGTCGGATTTCGCGTCGATGCCGACATACGTGGCGGCCATCGGGGCTCTCCCTGTTCCCTGCCGGACGCTGGCTGCCTCTTACCAGTTCCGATCGGAACACCTGCGCTTCGTCTCGCCAGAGCGTGGCGCCGCGGGCGGGAACCCAGACCTGTCCGATACGATAGAGATTGCAGACCGCCTTGCCCAAGGGCGGCCTCGCCCACTCGGCAGGTGGCGGAAACAGCCGAGAGCCGGCGGCCTTTCGAATGCCTAGGCGCGGCCGGCACCGTTCAGTTCTAAAAAGGTCAGCGCGCACCAGTATTTAGCTGGTCGTGCAATTCGCCGACTCGACGCTCGTAAGAACTAGCTCGCTGTGGCTAAGTTTTTTGAGGCTGGTTCTGCAGTATTAACTTTGATTAATGCGACATTCCTGCGCACATGCCGGAGAGGAACAAACCTTTTGGTCGTGGGATGAGAATTTAGCTGATTGGGAACTCAGCACCGGAGGAAACGTACGATGGCTACCATTTCAGGCACGAACGGCAACGATATCCTGACTGGCACGGCAGCCGACGACATCATTCTCGGCCTACTTGGCAACGATACGATCTCCGATCCTGGTGGATTCAACCGGATCGACGGGCAAGACGGCAATGATACCATCACAGGGGGCGCTGATCTCGACTATATCGCCGGCGGCCCCGGTGATGACACGATCTTCGGTCGAGGAGGAAACGACCAGATCATCGGCGAGGCCGGCAACGACACCATCTACACGCAGGATGGCGACGATTACGCCGCTGGTAATCCCGGTGATGACATCCTCTATGGCGGCATCGGCAACGACTTTCTGGTTGGCGAAGCAGGCCGCGACCAGGTCTTTGGTGAGGCTGGGAACGATTTCGTCGCTGGCGGTGACGACGATGATTTTGTCTATGGCGGCCCTGGGGATGACCTTGTCGATGGCGATCTCGGCAACGACACCCTCTTCGGCGATACCGGGAACGACGTCGTCTTCGGTGATGCCGGCAACGACGTGATGATCGGGGGCGCCGGCAACGATACGTTGGACGGTGCGCCTGGCACCGACACGGCGGTGTTTAGCTTCAACTTCCTCCAGGCGGGCGTCGTTTCCGCCGGCGCGCTGGTGACAATCAGCGGTGCGGACGGAACCGATACGGTCAAGAACACCGAAATCTTCCAGTTCGGAGACCGCGCGATCACCCAGGGCGACGGCAATGCGCTTGTCGACGATCTGTACTACCTGAGCACCAACCGTGACGTCTTCAACGCTGGCGTGGATCCAGAGGCACACTACGCCGCGAGTGGGTGGAGAGAAGGCCGCAATCCCAATGCGTTCTTCGACACCAACGGCTATCTCGCCGCCTATGCCGATGTGAAGGCTGCGGGGATCAATCCCCTCGAACACTACCTGACCTTCGGCTGGAAAGAGGGCCGCGACCCCTCGGCCAACTTCGATACGAGCAACTACCTTGCGGCCAACCCAGATGTTGCTGCGGCTGGCATCAATCCGCTGCAGCATTACCTTGAGTTCGGCAGCGTTGAGGGCCGCCCAACCGGCGGTGACGGCAGCTTCGTAGTCTGAGCCACGGAGCGATGCTCATCTGAGTCCAATAGACGAGCCGTTCACGCCGAGCGGCTCGTCTTAGGAAAAACAGCTCCGCAAACCGTGAGGCTGCGTGCGAGTCACATTGGGCAAGATGAAGAGTGGCCCCCCAGCGCTGGATCGGAGGAACATCTGCTGGCAGGGCCATGTCAGAAGCGCGAGATCCACGCTGGGCGCCAAGGCGGTCACCCATGCACGCGAACGGAACATGCCGACCGATCGCCGCTTAGTTTGGCAAGACAACCGGACGTTCGGAGGAAATATGATCCAGTCACGCAGCCCGGATAATCCGAAACCGCTGGACTCGCCCGGTGGTGGAGGCGGCCTCGGCAGCATCGACGATCAGCAGGGGCACCCCGGCAAGGGGAGCCCGCCTGGGCCGGACATCAAGCGCTCGTCAAACAATGATCTGCCGGTGAGCGAATCTGAGGCAGGTCGGCAAACATTGCCGTTGCCTGGACCGGATCAAGAGGGCTCCGAGACAGAAGAGCAGCCGAGCTGAGCGGTGACTCCCTACTGAGGGTCGCTTCGGTGCGCAACAAAAAGCCCGCCGCGTCTGCGGAAGCGCGTGCCGTTCGTGGGTCCGTCAAGCAGCGCGGTGGCACATAGCCCGCTCGTGCGCAGGGCGGCCGTGACGGTCGTGGTTTTGTAATGCCCCCACGGGGCTGCGAGCCGGCAGCGCTCGCCGCGTGGCGCCCAACCGTAGCGTCGCGCCATGTTGGTGGCTGCGGCCGTCTCGTCCAGGAACACCAGTCGATCCGGATCGAGTTCGGGCTGCGCCTCAAACCAAGCTTCGCGGGTAGACCTCACGTCCGCACGCTCCTGCTCAGCTGCATCCGTCGTCCCCTTTTCCAGGTGATCCCATGCCGCTGGAAGAAGCGCGACAGGCCGCTCGTGCTGGTCTGCACGCCCTGCTCAGCCAAACGGTCGCGCAGCTCGCGCAGGAGGAGGCGCGGCTCCTGTTTGGAGGTGGCCAGGATCAGCGCGGCATGGGCCTCGATGGCATGCGAGGTGTGATCGCCGCCCATTGGCTTGGGCGCAACTTGCCCCTGGTCGCGGAAGCGCTCCGACCAGCGGCTGGCACTCGAAACACTGACCCCGAAGCGAGCTGCGGCGCGATGACAGGAGGCACCCGCCGCCACGGCAGCCACGACACGCTCGCGCAGGTCCACAGACAACGGTGAAGGCATGGGCAAACTCCTTCATCCATCAACGCGCCACCTGCAAACCCGTCTCAAGCCGCGCGGGACCGGCGCTAGGTGTGAGCTTTCAGGAGGTTGTCCATCCGGTCTGAACCGAGGACGCTGGAGTTGCGAGGCTT
>NZ_VZZK01000016.1 GCF_008806385.1 Methylobacterium soli | reverse complement strand
CTGTTCGCGGGCGAGAGCGACCTGCTGATCGGGGCCCGCCACGGCGCCCCGCTGGCCATCGGCTTCGGCGAGGGCGAGACCTATCTCGGCTCGGACGCGCTGGCGCTCGCCCCCTTCACCGACGCCATCACCTACCTGGAGGAGGGCGACTGGGCCATCCTGACGCGCGAGGGCGCCGAGATCCGCGACATCGCCGGCGTGGTCGTCACCCGCCCGCGCCAGATCATCGCCGCCCAGGCCTACCGGGTCGACAAGGGCAACCACCGCCACTTCATGGCCAAGGAGATCCACGAGCAGCCCGAGGTGGTCGGGCGCACGCTGGCCCACTACGTCGACCTCGCCGAGAGCCGCGTCGCCCTGCCGGAGGCCCTGCCCTTCAACCTCGCCAAGCTCTCGCGCCTGACCATCACGGCCTGCGGCACCGCCTATTATGCCGGGCTCGTGGCCAAGTACTGGTTCGAGAAGCTTGCCCGCCTGCCCGTCGAGATCGACGTCGCCTCCGAGGCGCGCTACCGCGAGGCGCCGCTCGACGCGGACGGGCTGACGCTCGTGATCTCGCAATCGGGCGAGACCGCCGACACCCTGGCCTCGCTGCGCTACGCAAAGAGCCAGGGCCAGCCGACGCTGGCGATCGTCAACGTGCCGACCTCGACGATCGCGCGCGAGGCCTCGGCGGTGCTGCCGACGCTGGCGGGGCCTGAGATCGGGGTGGCCTCGACCAAGGCGTTCTCGTGCCAGCTCACGGTGCTGCTGTGCCTAGCCATCGCGGCGGGGCGGGCGCGGGGCCATTTGAGCCTGGCCGAGGAGCGCCACCTGGTCGACGCGCTGATCACGGTGCCGGGGCTGATGGCGGAAGCGGTGCGCCAGGAGGGCGAGATCGAGGGTCTCGCCCGCGAGATCGCCAAGGCGCGCGACGTGCTCTATCTCGGGCGCGGCACGGCCTACCCGATGGCGCTGGAGGGCGCGCTGAAGCTGAAGGAGATCAGCTACATCCACGCGGAGGGCTACGCCGCGGGGGAGCTGAAGCACGGTCCGATCGCGCTGATCGACGAGAGCGTGCCGGTGATCGTGATCGCGCCCCACGACGCGATCTTCGAGAAGACGGTGTCGAACATGCAGGAGGTGGCCGCGCGGGGCGGGCGCATCATCCTGGTGGGGGATGCCAAGGGGGCGGCGCAGGCCGGCCTCGAGACCATGGCGACCCTGACGATGCCCGACCTCGACCCGACCGTCGCCCCCATCGTCTACGCGGTGCCGATCCAGCTCATCGCCTATCACACGGCCGTGGTGATGGGCAAAGACGTCGACCAGCCGCGCAACCTCGCCAAATCCGTCACGGTGGAATGAGCCCCGTCACGGTGGGACGGGCCGCCGGGCCCACCGGGCTCACGGCACCCGCGCCCGGTCGGCGGCGCGGGTGCGCGGGCGGTCCGCATCGGCCTTGAGCCGCCGCCCCGCAACCGCTACCTCTCTGCGCCTGGGCGGTCCGGCCTCCGGCGTCCCTGGCTTGAGGATGCTTCGGAGCTCGGGGCGCTGCCTCAGGTCGACGATGCCCCGAGCCCGTTGCCCCGCGCGCGAAAGTGACACCGTACCGTGGCGCCACCCATCCCGCCGATCCAGCCGCCGATCCCCGACCTCGACCCCGCGGGCCCGCGCAAGCGCGTCAGCGTCCGGGGCCGCCTGCGGACCTACTTCCTCACCGGCATCATCGTGGCGGGGCCGCTCGCCATCACGATCTACATCACCTGGTGGTTCATCACCCTGATCGACGGCTGGGTGAAGCCGCTGGTGCCGGCGAGCTACCTGCCGGACCATTACCTGCCCTTCTCGATCCCGGGCCTCGGCCTCGTCATCGCCTTCGTGGCGGTGACGCTGCTGGGTTTCCTCACGGCGAATCTCGTGGGACGCAGCGTCATCGAGTTCGGCGAGGTGCTGCTCGCCCGCACCCCCGTGATCTCCGGCCTCTACAAGGGCCTGCGGCAGATCTTCGAGACGCTGTTCTCGGCAAACGGCACCTCGTTCCGCACGGTCGGCCTCGTGGAATTTCCCGTGAAGGGGACGTGGTCGGTGGTGTTCCTGTCGGCCCCGGCCGCGCCCGACGTGCAGGCGGCCCTGCCGCAGGGCTCGGCCGAGACCGGCCCCGATTATGTCGGGGTGTTCCTGCCCTGCGCCCCGAACCCGACCACCGGGTTCTTCTTCTACCTGCCGCGCGCCGACATCATCGAGGTCGGGATCAGCGTGGACGACGCCGCCAAGCTCGTGATGTCGGCGGGGGTGATCCAGCCCGAGGACCCGCAGACGCGGCTCCAGGCGATGGCGGCGGGGCTGCGGGCGGCCCAGGTGGGCGCGCCCTCACCCGAGCGGCAGGATGCATGAGCGCCCGCGCCGGTTCAGGCGCGCGCGCGGGTTCGGTTCAGGAGGCGCTGGCGGAGGCGAGCACCGGCACCTTGGTGGTGACGGGCGCGACCGGGCCCGCGCTCATCCAGCCCGTGGCGGTCTCGACGGCCAGCAGCAGCCCGAGGGCGACGCAGAGGGCGTTGGCGGCGATCCAGAGCGGCCGGGTGGCCCGACGCACCGCGAGGGCGATCGCGTCCGGGCCGACGGCGGAGGCGGCCTCGGTGTCGGAGATCGGCAGCAGCCAGGGCTCGCACGCGGTCGGATTCCAGCCCTCGGAGGACCCCGGCAGGCGTTGGAACGGTCCGTTCAGCATCGGCATACCCTCCACATCTCCCGATCAAGGGCCGATCGAATCAACCCTTCGTTCATGTTGCGTTAAGATTGGGACACGAACGCGGCAAGGTATGATGCCGTTCCGAGACCCGCGCCGCAACCCCGAATCTGTATGGCAGATGAACGGAGCCCGTCGTCGGGACCAGAGGCGGGGCCATGAAGGCTTTTTTGCGGGCCCGCCGCCGGATCCGGCCGAGGAGGCGCCGGGCAGGGTTAAGGAGCGGTTACGCGGGGGCCGGGCGCGCGCGCCCGAGCCGGAGCGCCCCGCCTTCAGCCCGCCCCGAGGAGCCGGATCGCGGCCTCGCGCTCGAACAGGTAGAGCAGCACCCGCAGGGCGCGGCCGCGCGCGGTGCGCAGGCCCGGGTCGCGCTCGACCACGAGGCGGGCGTCGTCGCGGGCGGCCTCGAGCAGGTCGGCATCGGTCTCGAGGCTGGCGAGCCGGAAGGCCGCGAGGCCCGATTGGCGGGTGCCGAGCACCTCGCCCTCGCCGCGCAGGCGCAGATCCTCCTCGGCGAGGCGGAAGCCGTCCTCGCTCTCGCGCATCATCTCCAGGCGCGCGCGGGCGACCTGGCCGAGGGGCCCCCGGTAGAGCAGCAGGCAGGAGGAGGCGGCCGAGCCCCGGCCGACCCGGCCGCGGAGCTGGTGGAGCTGGGCGAGGCCGAAGCGCTCGGCATGCTCGATCACCATGATGGTGGCCTCCCGCACGTCGACGCCGACCTCCACCACGGTGGTGGAGACGAGGATCCGGGTCTCGCCCGCCGCGAAGCGCTCCATCGCGGCATCCTTCTCCGGCCCCGGCATCTTGCCGTGGATCAGCCCGACCGCCGCGCCGAAATGCTGGCGCAGATCCTCGAAGCGCTCCTGGGCGGCCGCGAGGTCGATGAACTCGGATTCGGCCACCAGCGGGCAGATCCAGTAGACCCGCTCGCCCCGCGCCAGGGCCCGGTCCAGCCCCGCCACCACCTCGTCGATGCGCTCGACGGGAATCGTCAGGGTCTTGATCGGCTGGCGGCCGGCGGGCTTCTCGTCGAGGATCGAGACGTCCATGTCGCCGAAGAAGGTGAGCGCGAGCGTCCGGGGAATCGGGGTCGCGGTCATCACCAGGAAGTCCACCGCCTCGCCCTTGGCCCCCAGGGCGAGGCGCTGGTGCACGCCGAAGCGGTGCTGCTCGTCCACCACCGCGAGGCCGAGATCGTGGAACACGACGCTGTCCTGGAACACCGCATGGGTGCCGACCAGGATGTCGATCGCGCCCGCCGCGAGGTCGTTGAGCGTGGCGCGGCGCTCCGGCGCCCGGTCGCGGCCCGTCATCAGGCGCAGGCGCAAGGGGCCCGCCATCGGGCCGAGGCGCTCGAAATGCTGGCGGGCCAGGATCTCGGTCGGCGCCATCAGGACGGCCTGCCGCCCGGCCTCGACGGCGGAGGCCATCGCCAGCAGCGCCACCGCGGTCTTGCCCGAGCCGACATCCCCCTGGAGCAGGCGCAGCATGCGCCGGTCCGAGGCGAGATCCGCCCGGATCTCCGCCACCGCCCGGGCCTGCGCGCCCGTGAGCCCGAAGGGCAGGGCGGCCTCGATCCGGCCGGCGAGCTGCCCGTCCCCGGCATTGCGGCGCCCGGGCTTGCGGCGCTGGCGCGCCCGCAGGAGCGCCAGCGCCAGCTGCGAGGCCAGGATCTCGTCATAGGCGAGGCGCCGGCGCGCGGCCGTGCGGGGCGGGGGCGTGCCGTCCTCGCGCCGGGGGGCGGGGGCCTCCTCCGGCCGGTGCTCGGCCCGGAGCGCGTCGGCGAAGGGGGGCAGGGCGTGGCGCTCGAGCCAGGCCGGGTCCTGCCACTCGGGCAGGACGGGGAGGCGGTCGAGGGCCGCGTGGGCGAGCTTCGAGATCGCCCGCGAGGTCAGCCCCTCGGTGGCGCCGTAGATCGGCTCGACCGCGGGCAGGCTCGCGAGCCCGGCCTCGTCGGTGATGCGGGAGGGATGCACCATCTGGCGCTGCCCGTCCCAGAGGTCGATCCGGCCCGAGACGTAGCGGTGGGCGCCCAAGGGCAGCATCTTCTCGACGCGCGCGCGCGGCATGCCGAAGAACACGAGGCTGACATCGCCGGTCGCATCCTCGACGAGGACCCGGTGCGGGCGCCGCCCCGCCCCGGGCTGGGGCGGCCGGTGCGCCACCACCGTGACGCCGACCGTCACGGGCTCGCCCGGGGGCGCCTCGGCGATCGAGCCCTTGAGCTGGCGCGCCACGCCCCCCTGCGGCAGGTGGAACAGCAGGTCGACGATGCGGGCCGGCTGCTCCGGCGTGCCCAGCAGGCGCTCGATCAGGGGCGCCATCTTGGGGCCGATCCCCGGCAGGCCGCGGGCGGGCGCGAACAGCGCGTCGAGGATGCTCGGCCGCAGGGGCGCGGCAGGGCCCGCCGAATCGGGCGCGATCTCCCGCGCGGGTTCTCGCACCGGTTCTTGGGCCGGTCCTTGGGCCGGTCCTTGAGCCTCTGCGGGCGGGCGGGCGGAGGCGGGAGCAACGGTCATGCGGGGGCCGGAATGGCGTCAAAACGGATGGTGCGGCGGGCGCGCGTCCCTATATAGACCATTGCACGCGCCGCCCGCTGCGGCACAGCTTCCCTTCCGGGCAGCACAGGATAACGGGAGCCGGGGATCCCCGTATCGGGTGATCCGGGGATCACGGCATCACAGGTTTGGCTTCATGTCCGGCACCACCCGCACCAGCGCGGATCTCGACCCGCGCCGCCGCCGCACCCTCTTCCGCGCCTGGCACCGGGGCATCCGCGAGATGGACCTGATCATGGGCCGCTTCGCCGATGCGGAGATCGGGGCCCTGTCCGAGGACGAGCTCGCCCTCTTCGAGGCCCTGATCGAGGTGCCCGACCGCGACCTGTTCCGCTGGCTCACCGGCGAGGATCCGGTGCCCGAGAACTACGACACCGGCGTCTACCGGCGCCTCAAGGCGTTCCACAGGCACGACGCGCCGATCCACGGCTGAAGGCCCGCGCCCGCCCCTTCCGTCCAGGGGCCCCAGGGCCGCGCCCGCGTGAGCCCGGACGCGTCGCCGCCATCCCATCTCCGCCTCCTGCCCGACAGCGGGCGGAGAGACGCCCGACCCCACACCGAAGACCTCATGGCCAAGTCAGCACCCAAGTCAGCACCCAAGCCCAGCCCCGCCGCCCCGAAGCCGCAGGCCGCGCGCTTCGCCCTGCCGAAATCGGGGCCGCTCGCCCGGGCGATCGAGGCGCTGAAGCGCGGCGACAGCCCGACGCTCGCGAGCGTGCCGGAGGGCTTCGACGCCCTGGTGGTGGCCGACCTCGCCCGGGCGCTCAGCGCGAATTTCGAGGGGCCGGCGGTGCTGGTCCACGTCGCCCGCGATTCGGGCCGCTCGAACGCCTTCATGAACGCCCTGAGATTCGTGGCGCCCGAGCTCGAGATCATGAGCGTGCCGGCCTGGGACTGCCAGCCCTACGACCGGGTCTCGCCGAACGCCGCCATCGCGGCGCAGCGCATGACGGCGCTGTCGCGCCTCACCCGCTCGCGCTCGTCGGAGACCGCGCCCCGCATTCTCTGCACCACCGTCAACGCCCTGGTGCAGCGGGTGCCGCCCCGCGCCCGCATCGCGGTCGAGACCTTCTCGGCGGCGATCGGCAACGTGGTGTCGATGGACAAGGTCACGGCCTGGGTCGAGGCCAACGG
Source organism: Methylobacterium soli (assembly GCF_008806385.1). GTDB lineage: Bacteria > Pseudomonadota > Alphaproteobacteria > Rhizobiales > Beijerinckiaceae > Methylobacterium > Methylobacterium soli. The sequence goes on along the minus strand of NZ_VZZK01000016.1, from coordinate 125,788 downwards.
CTTCCTGCGCACCGGGACCGTGCGCGATACCGGCGAGTACGCGGTGCGGGGCGGCATCCTCGATTTGTCGCCGCCGGGGCTGCCGAACCCGATCCGCCTCGACTTCTTCGGCGACACGCTGGAATCGATCCGGGCCTTCGACCCCGAGACCCAGCGCACCATCGGGCAGTTGCGCGCCCTCGACCTCGTGCCGATGAGCGAGGTGCAGCTCACCACCGAGACGATCCGGCGCTTCCGCCAGGGCTACGTCACGCATTTCGGCGCCGCGACCCGGGACGACCGCCTCTACGAGACCGTGAGCGAGGGCCGGCGCTATGCCGGGCTCGAGCACTGGATGCCCCTGTTCTACGAGCAGCTCGACACCCTGTTCGACTACGTCGCCGGGGTGCCGATGGTGTTCGACGCGCAGGTCGAGGACGCGGTCGCCGAGCGCCTCGCCCTGATCCAGGATTATTTCCAGGCCCGCGAGGGCGCCCTGAAGACCCCGCAAGCGGGCGTCGCCCCCTACAAGCCGCTGCCGCCGCGCGCCCTCTACCTCACTCCGAACGAGTGGAAGGACCGGGTCGCGGGGGCCAGCGTCGCCCGGCTGACGCCCTTCGCGGTGCCCGAGAGCCCCGAGCGCGCGGTGATCGATTGCGAGGGCCGGCAGGGCCGCAACTTCGCCCCCGAGCGGGCCGAGGAATCCGCGAGCGTGTTCGACGCCACCGTGGCGCATGTGCGGGAACTGCAGGGATCGGGTCATCACGTGATCCTCGGATCCTGGTCCGACGGCTCCCGCGACCGGCTCTGCGGCGTGCTCACCGATCACGGCCTGAAGAAGCCGGTGGCGATCACGCGCCTCTCGGACGTCTACGCCCTGAAGCGCGGCACCGACATCGCGGTGGCGGTCTGGGGCCTCGAATCCGGCTTCACGGCGGGCCAGCTCGCGGTGGTGGCCGAGGGCGACATCCTGGGCGACCGGCTGGTGCGCCAGAAGCGCAAGTCCAAGCGCCCGCAGGACGTGATCCTGGAGGTGCAGGCTCTCCAGCCCGGCGACCTCGTGGTCCATGCCGACCACGGCATCGGCCGCTTCGTCGGCCTCAAGACCATCCACGCGGCCGGCGCCCCCCATGATTGCCTGGAGCTGCAATATGCCGGCGGCCTGCTGCTGCTGCCGGTGGAGAATATCGAGCTCCTGACCCGCTACGGCTCGGAGGATGCCGAGGTGCCCCTCGACCGCCTCGGCGGCGGGGCCTGGCAGGCCCGCAAGGCCAAGATGAAGCGCCGCATCCTCGAGATGGCGGGCGGGCTCATCAGAATCGCGGCGGAGCGCTTCGTGAAGCCCGCCCCCCGCCTCGCCGCGCCCGAGGGGCTCTACGGCGAGTTCGCGGCCCGCTTCGCCTTCGAGGAGACCGAGGACCAGGCCAACGCCATCGACGCCGTGCTCGGCGACCTCAATGCGGGCCGCCCGATGGACCGCCTCGTCTGCGGCGATGTCGGCTTCGGCAAGACCGAGGTGGCGCTGCGCGCCGCCTTCGCGGCGGCGATCGGGGGCCGGCAGGTGGCCGTCGTGGTGCCCACGACCCTGCTCGCGCGCCAGCATTACCGCACCTTCGCGGAGCGCTTCAAAGGCCTGCCGATCCAGGTGGCGCAGGCCTCCCGCTTCGTCCCGAATGCCGAGATGAAGAAGGTCCGGGAGGGGCTCGCCAACGGCACCGTCGACATCGTGGTCGGCACCCACGCGCTCCTGGCCAAGGGCGTCGCGTTCCGGGAGCTCGGCCTCATCATCGTCGACGAGGAGCAGCATTTCGGCGTCACCCACAAGGAGCGCCTGAAGGCCCTCAAGAGCGACGTGCACGTGCTGACGCTCTCGGCAACCCCGATCCCCCGCACCCTGCAGCTCGCCATGACGGGGGTGCGCGAGCTCTCGATCATCGCGACGCCCCCGGTCGACCGGCTGGCCGTGCGCACCTTCGTGACGCCCTTCGACCCGCTGCTGATCCGCGAGGCGCTGCTGCGCGAGCGCTACCGGGGCGGCCAGGCCTTCTACGTGGTGCCGCGCATCGAGGACCTCGCGGAGGTGAAGCGCTTCCTCGATGCCGAGATGCCCGAGATCAAGGTCGCGGTGGCCCATGGCCAGATGGCGGCGGGCCAGCTCGAGGACGTGATGACGGCCTTCTACGAGGGCAAGTTCGACGTGCTGCTCTCGACCACCATCGTGGAATCGGGCCTCGACATCCCCACCGCCAACACCCTGATCGTGCACCGGGCCGACATGTTCGGCCTCGCCCAGCTCTACCAGCTGCGCGGCCGCGTCGGGCGCTCGAAAGCCCGGGCCTACGCCCTGTTCACGACGCCGGCGAACCGCCAGCTCACCGCCCAGGCCGAGAAGCGCCTCAAGGTGCTGCAGACCCTCGACACCCTCGGGGCCGGCTTCCAGCTGGCCTCCCACGACCTCGACATCCGGGGCGCCGGCAACCTCTTGGGCGACGAGCAATCCGGCCACGTCAAGGAGGTCGGCTACGAGCTCTACCAGCAGATGCTGGAGGATGCCGTGACGGCCCTCAAGGCCGGCATCGACGAGCCCGTGGAGGAGGCGTGGTCGCCCACCATCGCGCTCGGGGCGCCGGTGACGATTCCGGAGGATTACGTCGAGGATCTGGGCGTCCGCCTCGGCCTCTACCGCCGCCTCTCGACGCTCGAGAACGACGCCGAGATGGAGAGCTTTGGGGCGGAGCTGATCGACCGCTTCGGGCCCCTGCCGCCGGAGGTGGAGCAGCTCCTGCGGATCGTCACGATCAAGATCCTGTGCCGCGACACCAACGTGGAGAAGGTCGAGGCCGGCCCCAAGGGCGTCGTCATCCACTTCCGCGACAAGGCCTTCGCCAACCCGCAGGGACTCGTCGCCTACGTGGCCGAGCAGGCCTCCTTCGCCAAGGTGCGCCCGGACATGAGCATCGTCTTCATCCGCGAGCTGGATTCGGTCCCGGAGCGCCTGAAGGTGACGACCCAGATCCTGCGCAGCCTCGCCAAGATCGCGGCCCGGGGCGGCAAGAAGGCCGCGTGAGCGGGGAAACATGAAGGCCGCGCAAGCGGGATTCGGCGCTCCCGCGCCGGATCCGGGCGGGAGGCCTCAGAGCTCGGGTTCGTTCAGGACGTAGGGGCCGATCCGGCTCTTCAGGTCCACCGGGGGCCCGGCATGCCGGCCGGTCGCCTCGTCGACGAGGATCACCGGGATGCCGGCGTCGCGCATCTGGGCGCGCAACGCCGCCGCGCGGCGGGCGAAGCCGGAGCCGCCGCGCCGGGAGGTCTGGAGCAGGATGGCGGCGGGGCGGGCGATCACGGCCAGCACGTCCTCGGCCGCCTCGAGCGACGCCGTGACGCTCGCGTAGCCGAGCTCGGCGAGCTCGGCGGCGAGGGAATGATCCACGGCCCGGTGGCCGTCATCGACAACAAGAACTTGTTGCAGCGCACCCATGAGCTTGAGCGTTATCCCATCGCATGTCCCTTGTGAAGGGACCCTAGCCATAACCCACGGCAGCGACTTTGGTTCGCCGACGAGATTGCAGGTGCGAAGATGCCGGCCGTGCCTGAGCCTGGGATGAACCGGCGGCCCGGGCCCGGATCAAGCGCCTGATGCGGCGCGTGAATGCTTCGATTTAAGTCGCTGTAAAATATCGTTTTTAATCATAAGATTGAAAAAACCGATCCGGGCCGGAGGCGCGGTCGCGCCGCGGGGCGGCGTGGGTCAGTACGCAGATGCACCAAAAAATTTCGGCGGTGCGCAAAACCGCGTGATGGGGCTCAGGCCTCGGTCAGGCCGGTTGCGGTTCCGGCAAACAGGCTCGGCCGGTAGGCCGCCGGGCGCCACTCGCCGCCCTCCGGCAGGGGGGCTGCCCCGCGCTGCAGCGGACCCGCCTTGCAGGCCTGGCCCCGGTAGGCGAGGCGGCCGTCCGGCTCGTGCCGGAGGGCGAGGAGGCCGGCGGGAAGCGCGAGGCGCCCGGGCTCCGCGAGGGTGAGGGCGAGGTCCTGGGCGCCGCGGGCGCAGGACAGGACCAGGTCCTCGTCGAGGGCGAGCACGTCGATGATGGCGGCGCCGGGCCCCGGGCGCAGGCTCCGCCCGGTGAGGCGGCAGGGCGCCCGGTGGGCGACGCTGAGCGTGCGCAGGGTCTCGGGCAGGGGCCGGCCGGCGAGCGCCGGTTCGAGGAAGCCCGGGACCACGAGGTGGGTCGGCACCGGCCGGCGCAGGGCCGCCGCGAAGGCCGGCCCGTCGAAGACCGGCAGGGTCTCCAGGCTCGCCCCCGAGATCAGGGCCGCCCCGAGGCCGGTGACGAGGCCGCGCAGGTCCCCCGGCGACACGAGGCTGAGGACGCGCTCCCCCGGCCCGACCCGGGCCGCGATGAGGTGGATGGCGGCCGCGGCGAGCAGCGCGTCGCCGGGGCGGTGCACCGGCCGGGCCGGATCGCCGCCCGCGAAGCTGACGAGGCCGCCGCCGGTATCGCCGATGACCGGGGCGGAGCGCCGGTCGAGGGCCATCTCGTCGAGATTGATCACGCCGTCCGGCACGTCGGGGCCGAAGGCCGCGAGGTAGCGCAGGCCGAAATAGCGCGCGGCGACGCCGCACAGGCGCTCGGCCGGCCGGTTCGGCCCGAGCCGCGCCTGGGTCAGGACGGCGCTGATCCCCGCCGCCTGGATGCCGGCCAGGAGCTGCTCCGCGTCCCAGGCCTGCGGCAGCAGGCAGGGGACGTGGCCGGCCGCCTCGACGGCGAGATGGGCGACGAGGGCCTCGGTGCTGCCGGGCAGCGCCAGACCGATGCGGCTGCCGGGGGGCAGGCGCCAGGCGCGCAGGCCGTGGCCGAGGCGGGCCACGAACTCGGCCGCCGCCCCGTAGGTCCAGGTCATCGGGGCGCGCCCGCTCCAGGCGGCCTTGTCGGCGGCGTCCACCAGGGCGATGCGGGCGGGATGGCGGATCGCGGTCGCGGCCAGGAGGGCGCAGAGCCCCGTCCGCCGCAGGGGAACCTCCGGCTGGGCTCCCCCGCCCGCCCGGGACGAATCCTCCGCGGCGGCGTCCGGGCGCGGCAACTCTTGGCGCGGCGACTCCTGGCGCGGCGAATCGGCCGGCGCCGCGGCAAACGGCGCGGGCAAGGTGTGGCCAGGCAAGGGATGGCCAGGCAAGGTTTGGGCGAGCGGCCAGGCGGGGGCTGGCGCGGCCTCCGGGGCCTGGTCGCTGAAAGGTCTGTACGACGCCTGGGCCGACACTGGCACCCGTCTCCCCGCTGCCCTTCCGTTGATGAGACCTTAAGGTTAACCACCCCCTAACCGCCCGCCCCGGGCGCGCGGGTTCGGGGCCGATTCCGCCACCGGCGGGCGCTCGCGCGGCCGGCGGGGCGCGCATTCAAAGTGCGGCCGACGCGCGCGCGGGCCCGGCGCCCATCGTCCCGGGCTTGCGTCGGGCGGCGTCTTGCGTCAGGGCGTGGCTCGCTCAGGAGCGTCCCGGGAGCCGGAACCGCAGCGGTGTCATGTCTTCGCCTCATTCGGGGGGAAAGCAGGCCGCCCGGTCGTTCGAGCGGAGTCGAGAGGCGCCGCGCTGGGCAGGATGCGTGCGGGGCTGGGACGAGACGCCCCCGCATGCGCCGGCCGACGGCCCTGCCACGGCGGCAGTGCGCGTCTCGAGCCGCGTCACGTTTTTCGTCTTCCCGAGACTTCCAAGGGGTCAGAAGCTGATGTTCTTCGCCAACCGCCAGGCGCGCCCGCAGCGCGCCGCGTTCATCGCCCTCGCGGGCAGCCTCGCCCTCGGGGGCGGCCTGCTGGCCGGGCCGGCCCTCGCTCAGCCCAAGGGCAAGCCCGCCGCGCCCGCCCCCACGGCGCCCGCGCCCGCGCCGACGACCCCGGCCGCGCAGCAGCCCCAGCAGACCGGCCCGCAGACCATCAACGTCAAGTCCGAGCCGAGCCAGGCCGACTGGACCAAGGTCTGCGGCAAGGATGGCGGATCGGGCACCGACATCTGCTACACCACCCGCGACTTCGTCTCCGACCAGGGCCAGCCGGTCCTGGCGGTCGCCGTCTACGAGATGAAGAACCCGCAGACGAAGCAGGAGGTGCGCGTGGTGCGCTACCTGCTGCCGCTCGGCCTGCTGCTGCAGCCCGGCATCCGCTTCACGGTGGACGGCCAGCAGCCCACCACCGGCAAGTTCGCGGTCTGCTTCCCGAACGGCTGCTTCGCCGAGGCCGGCAATCTCGGGCCGGAGGTGGTCGCCGCGATGAAGAAGGGCACCACCCTCAACGTCTCGGTCCAGAACCAGACCCAGCGCGAGGTCACCTTCGCGGTGCCGATGGCCGGCTTCGGCAAGGCCTTCGACGGCCCGGCCATGGACCCGAAGGTGCTGGAAGAGCAGCAGAAGAAGCTCCAGGCCGAGCTCGAGAAGCGCAGCGAGGACATGCGCAAGAAGCTCGAATCCGAGAAGGGCGGCGCCACCGCGGCTCCCAAGCCCTGATCGTCCGGCAACGGGCCGAGACCACGAAGGCCGGGCAGCGATGCCCGGCCTTTCTCGTTCCTGAGATCACGTTTCCCGGAACCGTGGTTCCTGGGGCCGGCGCGCCTCAATTCGCGTGGCGGTCGCGGACCCGGTAGATGCCGCTCGCGTCCTGCACGAAGACCTCGGCGATGCCGGCATGGCGCAAGGCCTCGCCGGAGGTGTCGGGCACGAGGTTCTGCTCCGAGACGTAGGCGACGTACTCGCTCTCGGCGTTCTCGGCGAGGAGGTGGTAGAAGGGCTGGTCCTTGCGCGGCCGCATCTCCTCGGGGATCGCGAGCCACCATTCCTCGGTGTTGTCGAACACCGGATCCACGTCGAAGACGATGCCCCGGAACGGGTAGATCCGGTGGCGCACCACGGCACCGAGCCCGAACTTCGCGGTTTTCATGCTCTGGTCGGTCATGTTCGTCTAGATAGGCGCGCGCCCGCGCCTTGTCATCGCTGGATGAGGCGCGGGCGCGTTTCGGTTCGGGGGATGCCGAGCGGGGCGGGGACCTACCCCTGGAGGTTGTAGGTCTTGGCCAGATCCGGGTCCTTCCGGGCCACGAGCCTGGCGAGGTCGACGATGACCTTGGCCTGTTTCCAGGTGGCGTCGTCCTGCATCTTGCCGTCGAGCATCACCGCGCCGGTGCCGTCCGGCATCGCCTCGACGATGCGCGACGCGAAGGCGACCTCGGCCGGATCGGGGGCGAAGACCCGCTTGGCGATGGCGAGCTGGCTCGGATGCAGGGTCCAGGCGCCGGCGCAGCCCATCAGGAAGGCGTTGCGGAACTGGGACTCGCAGGCCTCCGAATCCGAGAAGTCGCCGAAGGGGCCGTAGAAGGCCTTGATGCCGCTCGCCATGCAGGCATCGACCATCTTGGCGATGGTGTAGTGCCAGAGGTCCTGCTGGGCCGAGGCGCGGGCCGCCTCGCCCGCCGCATCCGCGAGGACGCGGTAATCCGGGTGGCCGCCGCCGACCCGGGTGGTCTTCATGCCGCGCGAGGCCGCGAGGTCGGCCGGGCCGAGGCTCATCCCGTGCATGCGCGGCGAGGCGCAGGCGATGGCGTCGACATTGGCCACGCCCTCGGCGGTCTCCAGGATGGCGTGGACGAGGATCGGCTTGGCGACGCCGTGGCGCGCCTCGAGCTGGGCCAGCAGCTGGTCGATGTAGTGGATGTCCCACGGCCCCTCGACCTTGGGCACCATCACGACGTCGAGCTTGTCGCCGACCGCGGCGACGATCTCGAACAGGTCGTCGAGAATCCAGGGCGAGTTGAGCGCGTTGATGCGGGTCCACAGGCCGGTGCCCGAGGCCGCGAAATCGGTGTCGCGCGCCATGGCGACGAAGCCCTTGCGGGCCGCCTCCTTCTGGTCGGCCGGGACCGCGTCCTCGAGGTTGCCGAGCACCACGTCCACGGTCTTGGCGAGCTCGGGCACGCGCGCCCGGACCTTCTCATTGTGGGGCGGCACGAAGTGGATCATCCGCTCGAGCTGCACCGGCAGGTCCCGGAACGGGGCCGGCGCGCCGGTGGCGAGGGGCTGGAAGAAGCGGCGCGGCAGTTTCATCGGCGTCTCGGGCTCCTCAAGATCCGTCGATCCCGGCTGGATCGTGGGCGGCCGATCACAGGCGGGCCGCGGCTCCCGCCTAGTGCAAGGGCAGCGCCGACGCAAAGCCCCGATCGGCGGCGGGGGCGCCGAACCGGCCCGCCGGCCCCGCGTGCGGCGCCGCACCCCGCCGACCGGAGCGCCGCCGACCGGGGCCCGAGGCTGGAACTGGGCCGCAAAGCTTGAGTTTTTTCTACCGAGGCGGGTATTTCGACCAGGGACGAAGGCCATGTCCGGACTGATCAAGCGGCACATCCTGATGTGCGCTGCAGTGCTGACGCTCGGCGCCGGCACGCCGCAGGCGAGCCTCGCGGGCCCCGGCCGCGCCGCGCCGCAAGTGGGCCCCGGCGCCCGCGTGGCCTTCACGGCGGGCGAGCTGAGCGCCGCCCGGCCCGAGGGCCTGCGCGGCACGCTCCGGATCGCGGGCGACGATGCCCAGGCCTTCCAGGCGCTCATCGACGGCGCCGGCGCGGCGGCCCGGCCCTGGCTCGTCCTCTCGGGGGGCGGCGAGAACGGCGCCTTCGCGGCGGGCCTCCTCAGCGGCTGGAGCCAGGCCGGCACCCGGCCGGATTTCGGCGTGATCACGGGGGTCAGCACGGGGGCGCTGATCGCCCCCTTCGCCTTCGTGGGCCCGGTCGAGGATCCCGTCCTGCGGGACGCCTACACCACCATCTCGGCCGCGGACGTGTTCGAGTTCGGCGGCACCAGCGAGGCGCTCACCGACACCTGGCCGCTGAAGCGCCGGATCGACCGGGCAGTGAGCCCGGCGCTCCTCAAGGCGGTGGCGGCCGAGCACGCCAAGGGCCGGCGCCTCCTCGTGGCGACCACCGAGGTCGATGCCGAGCGCCCGGTCCTCTGGGACATGGGCGCCATCGCCTCCGTCGGCGGCCCCAGGGCGCTCGCCCTGTTCCGCGCCGTGATCCTGGCCTCCTCGGCGGTGCCCGGGGTGTTCCCGCCCGTGATGGTCGACGCGGTGAGCCCCGGCGGCAAGACCTTCCAGGAGATGCATGCCGATGGCGGCACCACCGGCCCGTTCTACCTCGCGCCGGGCCCGGCGCTGACCGGCGAGGCCGAGGTCAGGATCCCGGCGCGCAGGGTCTACCTCGTGGTCAACAACAAGCTCGCGCCGGATTTCCAGATGGCGACCCGCACGACGCTGAGCGTCCTCGGGCGCGCCATGTCGGCGGCCATCAAGGCGCAGACCAAGGCGAGCCTCGCGCTCGCCGGCCGCTTCGCCGACCGGACCGGCCTCGACCTGCAGGTGGCGGAGATCGACGGGCGCTTCGGCCAGACCACCGCGACGCCCTTCGATCCGACCTACATGCAGGCGCTCTTCGCCCATGGCGAGCGCCTCGGCCGCGCCGGCACGGCCTTCGCGGGGCTGACGCCCGCCGGCACGCCGGCGGCGGTGTCGGGGCAAGGGCCGGACCAGCGCCCGGACCTGGCCCCGGCGACCGGCACGATCCCGTCAGGCCCGATCTCCGCCGGTGCCCTCCCGGGCGCCCCGATGGCGCCCCGCGCCGAGGCCGCGACGCGCGCGATGGCGGGGCGCTGAGGCGCCCTGCCATCGCGCGCCGCCCCTCAGGCCCGTCGCGCCGTGCCGGCCCGCATCAGCTCCGGGGCGCCGAGGCGCGGCAGCACGCCCTCGCGCATCACGACGCGCCGCAGCGGGCCGATCGTCGTCATGGCCAGGAGCCCGAGGCCCCGCAGGGCATCCACCGGCAGGAGGTCCGCCAGCAGGCTCCGGTTGAGGGCGTCGACCGCGGTGGTGCGCAGGCCCGCATCGCGGCGCCGGCCGCGGCCGAGGCCGGCCAGCGCCGCGCGGGCCCCGGGGTCGCGGCCGTCGCGGGCGGCGGCCAGCACCGCGTCGCGGAGGGCGGCGGCGTCGCGCAGGCCGAGATTCAGCCCCTGCGCCCCGATCGGCGGGAAGACATGGGCGGCCTCGCCGATCAGCACGAGGCGATGCGCGACCGGATTCTCCACCGCGAGGCCCCGCATCGGCACGAGGCCGCGGGGGCCGTCGATCCGCAGGGCGCCGAGGAGGCGCTGGGCCTGGTCCTCGATGGCGGCGGCGAGCGCGGCATCGGGCAGATCCGCGAGGCGGCGCGCCGCGCCCGCGCCCGTGACCCAGACCAGGCTGGAGCGGTGGCCGCCCGGCAGCGGCACCAGGGTGAAGGGCCCCTGGCGGGTGTGGAACTCGGTCGAGACGTCCCGGTGCGGCAGGGTGTGGGCCAGGAGGGTGGTGAGGGCGGCCTGGGGGTAGGACCAGTCCCGCACCCGCAGGCCCGAGCCGGCGCGCAAGGGCGAGCGCGCCCCGTCGGCGCCGACGACGAGCCGGGCCGCGACCCGGCCCCCATCTGCGAGGGTCAGCTCGGCCGCCGCCTCGCCCCGGAGGCAGCCCGCCGCGTCGCTCTCGAGCAGGGTCAGGCCCGGGGTGGCGCGGGCGCGGGCGCGCAGGCTCTCGACGAGGCGGGCGCTCTCGACGTTCCAGCCGAATGCCGCGAGGCCGATCTCGCCGGCCCGGAACCGGGCCGGGGGCGGCCGGAACAGGCTGCCGGTGTCGTCGACGATGTGGAGCTCGGCAAGCGGCGCCGCGTGCGGGGCGATCGCCGCCCAGGCCCCGAGGGCGTCGAGGAAGCGCACCGAGCCGTCGAGGAGCGCCACCGTGCGCCCGTCCGCCACGGGGGCGTGGCGCCCGATCAGGGCCGTGGCGATGCCCTCCCGCGCCAGCGCCAGGGCGGCCGCGAGCCCGGCCGCGCCGGCCCCCACCACGGCGACCTCGAACCGGGGCGAGGTGGAGGGAGGCAAGGCGGAGGAGGGCGGGGCGGACGGCGTGGTGTCGGGCAAGATGGTCACCGGCATGATCCTGGCGGCGGCGCTGCGGGCGGGTCGGGCCCTGGCGCCTCGCGCTGATCTAGGACGATGCGGCGCCGCTGTCTCGGCCCGGCGACGTTCGGTCCCGGGGATCGGCCGGCTGCAATCTGTGCCCGCCGGGCCGAGCCGAGGGGGGGTGCCGGATCGGCGGGCACAGACGTCCCGGTCCTCAGAGAAGCGGGCACCGGCACCTTGGCGCAAAATGGTTGAAAGAGTTACCCGCCCGCGCGGCGGCGTAGACACAAAATCGTCAGGAGGCGCGGATCGCGCCCGCCGCCGACCGGGAGGCGCCCGAACGGAGCCGACCGAAATCCCCTGTCGTTCCCCGAAAGTTCTTGACAATAATCCTAATTCGTGCTTCCTGTCCGTTACCGGCCACCTCGATCCGAGGGGGCCTGCCCGGGGCCGACCGGGCGGGCCGTGTGGCCGGGCGGTGCCCGCGTCGGTGGTCTCGGCCATCACCGCCCCGGGCGACGGGTGCGACGCGACGCCTGCTCGGCCTGTGGCGGGGCGCCGGGAGGAAATGCCCGGCGATCCCGACCCTCGTCTGGGGGGTAGCGACAGAGACTGCGGCGGCGCCCATTACGAGGCGGCGTGCGGCGGAGCCTCGCTCTGATCTTGCCGGGGTCGTCACGAACCCGGGAATCGATGGCGCAGGTCGCGACCGGTCGGAGACACCGCGACGCGTGACGGCGGTCCTTCGGGGCCGCCGCGGGACGCCGGGAGACCGGCCTCACGTCCAAACGCTCACGTGGTCTCGCGGCGTCCCGCGTCCCCTGGGCAACGAGCAGCGGGCCATGCCCCCGGCGCCGAACGGCGCGCGGGGGCGAAGCCGCGTGGCGTGGGGAGGACATGAGATGGCGCCAGGGCCCGGATCCGGCATTGCCCCGCTCCGGACGGCCCTTATCTCACCACGCGCCGCCCCGCGGGCGGTCCGGCCCCGCGCCGCGCTGTCGAGGAGTTCACGATGCCGAAGGCGATCCGAGTTCAGGAGTATGGCGGCCCCGAGGTGATGGCCTACGCGGAGGTTCCGCGCGCCGAGCCGGGCCCCGGCCAGATCCGGGTGCGCCAGGGCGCGATCGGGGTGAACTTCATCGACATCTACTTCCGCACCGGCGCCTACAAGGCGGCCCAGCTGCCCTTCACGCCCGGCAAGGAGGGGGCGGGCGAGGTCACGGCCGTGGGCGAGGGGGTCACGGGCTTCAAGGTCGGCGACCGGGTCGCTTACGGCTCGGGCGAGGGCACCTACGCGGAGGAGCCCCTGATCGCCGCGGCCGCCGCCGTGCAGGTGCCGGAGGGCATCGACGACGCCACCGCCGCCGCCATGATGCTGAAGGGGCTCACCGCCGAGTACCTGCTGCACCGGACCTTCCCGGTGAAGGCCGGCGACACCATCCTGTTCCACGCCGCCGCCGGGGGCGTCGGCCTCATCGCCTGCCAATGGGCCAAGCATCTCGGCGCCACCGTGATCGGCACCGTCGGCTCCCCCGAGAAGGCCGAGCTCGCCAGGGCGCATGGCTGCGACCACGTCATCCTCTACCGGGACGAGGATTTCGCCGCGCGGGTGCGGGAGATCACCGACGGCAAGGGCGTGCCGGTGGTCTATGACGGGGTCGGCAAGGCCACCTTCCCGGCCTCCCTCGACTGTCTGTCGCCGCTCGGCACCTTCGTGAGCTTCGGCTCGGCCTCGGGCCCGATCGAGGCCTTCGACATCGGCATCCTGGCCCAGAAGGGCTCCCTCTACGCCACCCGCCCGACGCTCTTCACCCATGCGAGCCAGCGCCCGGTCCTCGACCGGATGGCCGAGAACCTGTTCGGGGTGGTCAGGAGCGGGGCCGTGAGGATCCCGGTCCACGCCCGCTACAGGCTCGCCGAGGCGCCGCAGGTGCATCGCGACCTCGCCGGGCGCCAGACCACCGGATCCACCGTGATGATCCCCTGATCGCGGAATCCCGGGATCTCCAGATCCAAAGATACCAGGATCCAAGGATATCGGGATCCAAGGATACCGGTATCCCGGCATCGGCGGGGCCCGGGGCGGCCCCGGCAGCGGAGGGAGGCAGGCGGCCATGATCCTCGAGCCCGGCGACGTTCTCGTGGTCATCGACGTGCAGAACGACTTCCTGCCGGGGGGCCGGCTCCCGGTGCCGGAGGGCGACCGGGTGATCGGGCCGATCAACCGGCTGATCGGCCTGTTCCCGCACGTGGTCGTCACGCAGGATTGGCACGTTCCGGGCCACGCCTCCTTCGCGGGCAGCCATCCGGGCCGGGCGCCCTTCGACACGGTGGCGCTGGCCTATGGCCCGCAGGTGCTGTGGCCGGAGCATTGCGTGCAGGGCACCGCGGGGGCGGAGCTGGCCCCCGGCCTCGACGCCACCCGGGCCGGCCTCGTGATCCGCAAGGGCCACGCGCCGCTCGTCGACAGCTACTCGGCTTTCCTGGAGGCCGACCGCCGCACCCGCACGGGGCTTGCCGGCTACCTGCGGGAGCGGGGCCTGAGGCGTCTGTTCCTGTGCGGCCTCGCCACCGATTACTGCGTGCTGTGGAGCGCCCTCGACGCCCGGGCCGAGGGATTCGAGACGCTCGTGGTCGAGGACGCGGTGCGGGGCATCGACCGGGACGGCTCCGTGGCCCGGGCCTGGGCCGAGATGGCGGCGGCGGGCGTCCTCCGGATCGCGAGCGCGGCGATCACCGGAACCTGAGGCTGCAGGATCTCGGGGTTGGACAATCCTGGGGTCGAAGGATCCTGGGGTCGAAGGATCCTGGGGTCGAAGGATCCTGGGGTCGAAGGATCCTGGGGTCGAAGGATCCCGGGTTCGGAAAATTCCAGGATCACGGGATCACGGGCGGCGAACCGCCGCATCGGCCCGATCCTGCGGCCCGCGTTGGTCCCGGGAGAGCAACCCCAGCAGGAGACAGCATGTCGACGAAGCACCCCAAGACGGAGCGCCCGACCGATGCCGACCTCAAGGGCAACCCGGGCATCGGCACCTCGAAGGGCATGACCCTGTCGGGGGGCGACCCGGAAGACCTCGAGGCGGATTCGACCTTCGAGGGCGATGTCGAGAACGAGACCACCCCCGAGGGCGGCGTCGACCCGAACCACCGTTCGCGCAAGAACGCCTGAGGGCCGCATTCAAGAGGGGTCCCGCTCGCCGCAGCGGGCGGGGCCCCGTGCCGGCGGCCCCTACGCCACCGTGCCGTACAGGTCGTAGGCGTCGGCCCGCTCGATCTTCACCGTGACGATGTCACCGGCGCGCACCGGTCGCCGGAAGGCGACGTGGACGGCGCCGTCGATCTCGGGGGCGTCGTATTTCGAGCGGCCCTTGGCCAGGCCCTGGCCGGCCTCGTCGATGATGACGGGGAGACGCTTGCCCACCTTCGCCTTCTGCAGGCGCGCCGACACGGCGGCCTGCGTCTCCATGAACCGGCGCTTGCGCTCGGCCTGAAGCTCCGGCGCGATCGGGTCGCCGAGATCGTTGGCGACGGCGCCCCGCACGGGCTCGTAGGTGAAGCAGCCGACCCGCTCGAGCCTGGCCTCGCGGATCCAGGCCAGCAGCTCCTCGAACTCGGCCTCGGTCTCGCCGGGGAAGCCCACGATGAAGGTCGAGCGAATCGCGAGATCGGGGCAGATCTCGCGCCAGCGCCGGATCCGGTCGAGCTGGCGCTCCTGGTTGCCGGGGCGGCGCATGCGCCGGAGCACGCTCGGGCTGGCATGCTGCAGCGGCATGTCGAGATAGGGCAGGATCTTGCCCTCGGCCATCAGCGGGATGACCTCGTCGACATGGGGATAGGGGTAGACGTAGTGCAGGCGCACCCAGGCCCCGAGGGTGCCGAGCTCCCGGGCGAGGTCGTAGAAGCGGGCCCGCACCTCCCGGTCCTGCCAGGTGCTCGGGGCGTAGCGGGTGTCGAGGCCGTAGGCGCTGGTGTCCTGCGAGACGACGAGGAGTTCCTTGACGCCGGCCTTCACGAGCTTCTCGGCCTCCCGCAGCACCTCGGCCGCCGGGCGGCTGACGAGGTCGCCCCGCAGGGAGGGGATGATGCAGAAGGTGCAGCGGTTGTTGCAGCCCTCCGAGATCTTCAGATAGGCGTAGTGCCGCGGCGTCAGCTTCACGCCCTGGGGCGGGATCAGGTCGAGGAACGGGTCGTGGGCCGGGGGCACCGCCTCGTGCACCGCCGCCACCACCGATTCGTAGGCCTGGGGCCCGGTGACCGCCAGGAGGTTCGGGTACTTCTCGCGGATCTCGTCCGGCTGCGCCCCCATGCAGCCCGTGACGATGACCCGGCCGTTCTCCGCCATCGCCTCGCCGATCGCCGAGAGCGATTCCGCCTTGGCCGAATCGAGGAATCCGCAGGTGTTGACGATGACGACATCCGCCCCGTCATGGCGCCGCGACAGCTCGTAGCCCTCGGCGCGCAGATGGGTGAGGATGCGCTCGGAATCGACCAGGGCCTTCGGGCAGCCGAGCGAGACGAAGGAGATGCGGGGCGCCGCGGCCTTCGAGCCGGGCGCGGGGGAGGGCGATGGGGACAGGGTCATGGCGGCTCGTGCGGCACGATCGCCGCAGGGTCGGGCGCGCGCCGCGCCGGCCGTGACGATCAGGAGGATCCCGGGATTCGTCCGGCCCTATACCGGGATTGCCGCGGCGAGGCGAGCCTCGCCGCGACAGGGGCGGCGTGACGCCGGCGCGGGGCTGGAGCGAAGCTTTGCCGTGTCGGATCAGGACTTTGAGGCCGACCCCGAAGCCACCACATCAGGGCAGGGCACTCCCGGCGATGCGCCGCCCGCAGCCCCCTCGCGCAGCGGGCGACGCCGTGCCGGCTTTCCCCGCGGCCTCGCCTGTGCAAGGCGTGGCGGACGGGACCGGCCGCGGCCGGCCCGGTGGAAGCGGTGGCCCTCGAGGAGCGCGACATGCGCCGTTTGGGGCGCAACACGCGCCCCGCAAGGGCGCAACACGCGCCCCGCAAGGGCGCGACACGAGCCCCGCAAGGGGCGCGACACGAGGCGAAGCGAAGTCCGGACGACATGTGGACCCGTGAGATTCCGTACCTCGACGCGATGGCGGCGGCCGAGCGCCTGGCCCGCCTGCCCGGCCTCGCCTTCCTGGACAGCGCGATGCATCACGATACGCTCGGGCGGAGCTCCACCGTGGCGGCCGACCCCTTCGGGCGCTTCCGCTACCGCGCCGGGCAGGCGAGCCTCGACGGGCGGCCGCTCCCCGGGGGGCCGATCGAGGCCCTGCGCGCCTGCCTTGCCCCCTACCGGCTGGCGCCGGAGGCGGAGCACGCGTTCCCGGGCGGCGCCATCGGGTATTTCGCCTACGATCTCGGCCAGTCCCTGGAGCGCGTCGCGGTGCCGGCCCGGCGCGCCGGCCTGACCGACGACATCGCCTTCAACCTCTACGACACGGTGCTGACGCTCGACCACGAGGCCGGCACCTGCCGGCTCGTCGCCACGGGCTTCCCGGAGACCGAGCCGGATGCCCGCCGGGCGCGGGCCGAGGCGCGGCTCGACGCCTTCGCGCGCCTTCTCGCGGCGCCCACCGAGCCGAACCCCGCCCAGCCGAACCCCGCGCCCGTGCCCCGGCCCCTCGCCTGGCGCTCGAACTTCGACCGGGCCGCCTACGAGGCGGCGGTCCAGCGGGTGCGCGACTACATCCGGGCCGGCGACATCTACCAGGCCAATATCGCCCAGCGCTTCGTGGCCGACCTGCCGCCGGGCTTCGACCCCTTCGCCCTCTATCATCGCCTGCGCGAGACCAACCCCGCGACCTTCGGGGCCTATCTCGCCTTCGAGGGCCTGACGGTGGCCTCGAGCTCCCCCGAGCGCTTCCTGAAGCTCGACGGCCGCAGCGTCGAGACCCGGCCGATCAAGGGCACGGTGCGGCGGGTGGGCGACCCGGAGGCCGACCGGGCGCTCGGCGCGGCGCTCCAGGCCAACCCGAAGGAGCGGGCCGAGAACATCATGATCGTCGACCTGCTGCGCAACGATCTCTCGCGGATCTGCGAGCCGCACAGCGTCGCGGTGCCGGTGCTCTGCGGCCTGGAATCCTACGCCTCGGTCCACCATCTCGTCTCGGTGGTCGTCGGCACCCTGCGGGCAGGCATGGACGCCCTCGACCTCATCGCCGCGACCTTCCCGGGCGGCTCGATCACGGGTGCGCCGAAGCTCAGGGCCATGGACATCATCACGGAGATCGAGGGGGATGCGCGCGAACTCTATTGCGGCGCCATCGGCCGCATCGGCTTCGACGGCGCGCTCGACACCTCCATCGCGATCCGCACCGTGTTCATGAACGCGACCACGGCCGTGCTCCAGGCGGGCGGGGGCGTGACGCTCCTGTCCGAGCCCGGCCCCGAATACGAGGAGACCCTCACCAAGGCCGCCCGCGTCTTCGAGGCCTTCGGGGAGGCCCCGTGCGGGAGTGCCCCGTGCGGGGGTGCCCCCGCCGGGGGTGCCCCGGATGCGACGGACCCGAGCGGGGCGGCGCGATGATCCTCGTCATCGACAATTACGATTCCTTCGTCTTCAACGTCGTCCGCTACCTGGAGGAGCTCGGCCAGGAGGTTCGCGTGGTGCGCAACGACGCCCTCGACGTCGCGGGCATCCGGGCGCTCGCCCCCGACGCGATGGTGATCTCGCCCGGCCCCTGCACGCCGGCCGAGGCCGGGATCTCCCTGCCGGCGATCCAGGCGCTGTCCGGAGAGGTTCCGATCCTCGGGGTCTGTCTCGGCCACCAGGCGATCGGCGCGGCCTTCGGGGGCAGGGTGGAGCGGGCGCTGCGCCCGCTCCACGGGCAGGCGACGCCCGTGACCCATGAGGGCCGGGCGCTGTTCTCCGGCCTGCCCGCCCCGATGCAGGTCGGGCGCTACCATTCCCTGATCGTGACGCCCCAGCCCGGGATGGAGCGCCAGCTCTCGGTCGACGCGGTCTCGGCGGAGGGCGAGGTGATGGCGCTGTCCCACCGGGAGCACCCGACCTACGGCATCCAGTTTCACCCGGAATCGGTGCTGACCGAGAACGGGCACGCGCTCTTCGGCAATTTCCTCGACCTCGCCCGCGGCTGGCGGGAGACGGGGGCCCGCGACACCGCCGAGGCGCGCCGCGATGCTGTGGCGTGACGGAGCGCTGAGCGAGGACCCGCGCGCGCCCTTCGATCTCGGAGACCGCGGGCTCCTCCTCGGCGACGGGGTGTTCGACACGGCGCTCGCCCTGAACGGGCGCGTCGCCTTCGCGGCCGCCCACCGGGACCGCCTCGTCGCGGCCGCCGCCGCCCTCGGCTTCACGGTCGAGCCCGCGCGGATCGATCAGGCGATGCGGGCCCTGGCGGCGCAGTTCCCGCAAGCCGCGATCCGCACCACGGTGACCCGGGGCTCCGGCCCCCGCGGCCTGAAGCCCCCGGCCGAGCCGCGCCCGACCCTGTTCGCCAGCGCGGGCCCGCTCGCGCCCGGCCTCGCGGGCGCGCCCCTGCGCCTCTGGCCGACGCAGATCCGCCGCAACGACACCGCGCCGACGGCCCGCCTGAAGACGCTGGGCTATCTCGACGCGGTGCTCGCCGCCCGCGAAGCGGCGGAGCACGGCTTCGACGAGGCCCTGTTCCGCAACACGAAGGACGCCGTCGCCTGCGGCGGGACCGGCAACCTGTTCGCGATCCTGGACGGGCGCCTCGTCACCCCGCCGCTCACCGACGGCGTGCTCGACGGGATCGTCCGCGCGGAGATCCTGCGCCTCGCGCCCGCCTGCGCGCTCGCGTGCCAGGAACGCTCCCTGACGCTCGACACCCTGCTGCGCGCCGACGCGGTCTTCCTCACGAACTCCCTGCGGCTCCTGGCGCCCGTCGAGGCCATCGGCGCGACCGTCCTCGCCAGCGCCGCCCACCCGGCCGTGGCGAGCCTCGCGCGCGCGCTCCGCGCGCGGGTCGCGGCCGCGTGCGAGGTCGCGGTGGAGACCATCCCATGACAAGGCAGGGAGGCCGAACCTGGCTGCGCCGAGCCCTGATTCTGCTCTATGGCGGCATCGGGGCGGTCCACATCGCGGCCCCCGAGAAACTCATGCCGATCATGCCGGACTGGGTGCCGGAGCCTCGTCTCGTCATTCTCGCCACGGGCCTGTGCGAAATTGCGGGCGCCGTCGCGCTCATGACACCGCGTCTGCGGCGGGCGGCCGGTCTCGGGCTGGCGCTCTACGCAATCTGCGTCTTTCCGGCCAATCTCAAACAGGCCCTGGAAGGCATCCACGTGGAGGGCCTGCCGGATTCCTGGTGGTATCACGGGCCGCGTCTCGCCTTTCAGCCCGTGCTGGTCTGGGCAGCACTCTACGCGTCCGGTCTTCTGGACTGGCCATTCCGGAAGTCTGCGCGATCGGTCGCTGGTCCGACAGGCGCTTGAGCGCCGCCGCACCCGGTTTCTCCCCGTCCGGCGAGGTATCAGCAAACATCAACGCAACTTTCGCGTGTGCCGCCCCGGGCCGCCGCGGGCGGGATCCAGTGCTGCGCCGGCAGAGCCCTGGCCTCGCAAGCATAAGCGGGGAGGCGGCTCTCACGACATCCAGTCTCCCGGCAGACGGATCCAGAGTTGCGGGTTTTCACATCCGCGGCAGCACACATTAACCGTCGCGAAATAGCCTCATCGCCGGATCGGTTTGAGTCTGGTACGCTTGCCGGCATGCCGAAGCGCAGCGACACGAGCCGATCGAAGCAGCCAGGACGCCGCGTTCCGTCGGACCATCCGCCTGCTCAGGAGGATGTCGAGCGGGCCATCAAGGCAACCCTCGACCGCTTGGCGCCGAAGGGGCGACGTCCGCCGAGGGCGGACGGGTCGCCGGCCCGCAAGAACTGATGCCGGGCGCGCCTCACGCGGACCGCTCGTCTCGCTTCACGGCGGCCCAGGCCGCTTCCATCGCCGCGAGGTCGCTGCAGGCCAGATCGCCTCCGGCCGCCTGAAGCCGTTCGGCCATGGCGGCGAAACGGCGCTCGAACTTGGTGTTGCCGCGGCGCAAGGCCAGTTCCGGATCAATGCCCGCGTGGCGGGCGAGATTCGCGACCGAGAACAGAAGGTCGCCGATCTCCTCGGCGAGGGCCGCCGAATCCCCGGATTCGAGTGCGTCCACGACTTCGTCGGTCTCTTCGCGGACTTTGGCGATGACCTCGCGCGCGTTCGGCCAGTCGAAACCGTAGGACGCGGCCTTCCGGGAGATCTTCTCGGCCCGCGACAGCGCCGGCAAGGCCTGCGCGATTCCGCCGAGCGGGTCGACCGCCCCCTCCCCGCGCTGCGCCGCCCGCGCGCGACGCTCGCTCGACTTGATGGTCTCCCAGAGTGCCGCGATCTCCGCCGGATCACGTGGCCGCGCCGCCTCGTCGAGCAGCTGTCCGCGCGCGTCGAAGACGTGCGGATGCCGGCGGATCAGCTTCTGGGCGATCGCGCGCACCACGTCGTCGAACCCGAAAGCTCCGCGCTCCTCAGCCATCCGGGCGTGGAAGACGACTTGGAGCAGGAGGTCGCCGAGTTCTTCCCTGAGATCGCCGAGGTCGCCCCGCTCGATCGCGTCGGCGACCTCGTAGGCCTCTTCCAGCGTGTAGGGAACGATGCTCGCGAAGTCCTGCGCGACATCCCAGGCACAGCCGCGTTCCGGGTCGCGCAATTGCGCCATCAGGCGCAGGAGCATCGCGATCGGGGGTTCGGACGCGGGTGAGGCCATGCCGTCTCTCTGAGGATGCGGTGGCAGAGCGCCCCGATCCGCCTCGCGTTTACCGCGCCCGGATCGGGATGGCACGGCGCGTTTTGGGGGAGGGGCTGGGGAGAAGTGGCTCTTATTCCCTGTATTCCAATTGGAAAAGGGGGGGGGGTGACGGATGGTTCTGCAAAGCGAACGCTCCTCCGACGTCATAGGAAAGATATCAGAAGGGATTCTCAGAGAGTCAGTTCAGCAAGTTATATGGGGTGCGGAAAACCCCAGTGTGGCTAAGAGGATAGGGCCTGTTCGCGCATCCGACTCTGCGCAATCCCGCATGCAACTCTGCGTGAGACCGTATCGAACTCTGCGCCGGTTTGCCGGGGTGGCGCATGGGATTCGGCGTGGGGTTGCATGGGATTCGGCGCGCGATCGCGCCCTCGCGCGGTGCAGAATGGGGATAACGACCCGGACGGGGGCGTATCGAACTCTGCGTGGGCCGGGAAGCCGGGGATCCGGGGAGGCGGGGGCGTATCGAACTCTGCGTGCGGGCCGCGGGCCGGCGCCCGCCTCACCGCCCGTTCGTCCCTTCGGCGAATCCTGAGGAAATCCGGGGCCGGGAAGCGGGGATTGCCGGGATAAGCCCGGCCGGGGCCCGGGGTCCCCGAGACTCCGGGGGGCCGAATCGTGCCAAGAGGAT
The DNA here is from genome assembly GCF_008806385.1 of Methylobacterium soli. Lineage (GTDB taxonomy): Bacteria > Pseudomonadota > Alphaproteobacteria > Rhizobiales > Beijerinckiaceae > Methylobacterium > Methylobacterium soli. The sequence continues at coordinate 104,442 of NZ_VZZK01000016.1, read as the reverse complement.
CGGTCGGCGGATCGACCACCGGCGGTTGCGGGAGCGCGCGCGGCATTCGGGACCCGAGGGGAGACCTCGGCGCCGCCCCGGAATCCGACGGGCCAGGTCTTCGCGGACCGAGGCACGAGGGTTGAGGCTTGAGGATCGAGGCATGGGGATCGAGGACAGACTGGCCGGCATCCACGACGCCGACCTCCTGGCGGAGGTCGAGGCGGCGCGCGGCGGCTTCCTGTTCGGGGCCATCGTCGAGCACATCCTGCACCGGCAGCGCGCGCGGGACGCGGAGCGGGCGGCGCAAGGCGCCGTGGCCGACCGCCGGGCCGGCATGGGCCGCGACCAGCGCCGCCGCGACGCGATCCGGGAGGTCATCGAGAACGAGCCGACGGCCCCGGAGAACCTGCAGCACATCCACTCGGTCCTGGCCCTCTGCGGCCTGCCCTACCGGGATCCGGGCGACACCCGGGAGTTCTTCCGCGAATACGGGCGCAACACCCTCAGCCTCCTCGCAGGCCGCCTCAAGAGCCCCGTCACGGGCGAGATGGAGGCGCAGGGCCTGCCCTACGGCCCCAAGGCCCGCCTGGTGCTCCTGCACCTCTGCACCGAGGCCGTGCGCCAGCGCAGCCCCACCATCGCGGTCGCCGACAGCCTCTCGGGCTTCATGCGGGAGATGGGCTTCGCGGTCACGGGGGGCGAGCGCGGCACCATCCGGCAGTTCAAGGAGCAATTGAACCGGCTCGCCGCCTGCACCATGCAGATCGGCCTCTGGGACGGGGAATCGAAGGCCAGCACCCTCAACGTGCCGCCCTTCCGCAGCCTCGACCTCTGGCGCGGCAACGGCGCCGAGGGGCTCGTCTGGTCGAAGACCGTGCAGTTCCACCAGGATTTCTACGACAACCTGATCCGCCACGCCCTGCCGGTGGACATCCGGGCGGCCCGGGCCTTCTCGGGCTCGGCCCGCAAGCTCGACCTCCTGTTCTGGATCGGCTACCGCCTGCGGGCGCTGCAGCGGCCCCTGCGCCTCACCTGGGACAACCTCCACGGGCAGTTCGGCGCCGAGAACGGCAATATCCGCAGCTTCCGGCAGGCCTTCAAGGCCGATCTCGCCCACCTCGCCGAGGTGTTTCCGAAGCTCCCGGTCGCCCTCGACGACAACGGCATGACCCTGCAGCCCGCCGATCCCGGGGCGCTGCTGGTGCCGCCGCGGCAGGGAAAACGCGAGGGAAAACGGGCCGCGGCCCGCTGAACACTTCATGCACGATCCCGCGGGTTCACAGGGGAATTCCGCGGGATTCATATGAACAAATCCAAGGTTCCAGAGGGAATACAAAACCCTTCCGCCGGAGGGAACGAAGCGCTAGGATCGGGTATTCCTTGAGGCCCAAGGAATAAAGCTCCGGAGGCCGCATGTTCCCGTCGGAAGCCGAGATCGAGGCGCGCCTCGCCGCCCTGCGCCGGCGCCGCGAGGCCCTCGACCGCGAGATCGCCGATCTCACCCTCTACCGCGAGCTCGGCCGGCGCCTCGGGGAACCCAGGCTCGGGGCCGCCCCGGAGCCCAGGCCCGATCCAGCGGACGATCCGCCCGCAAGGCCCCCGCTCTCCGGGTCCGGGCCGCGGCCCCATCCGGCGCCGGGCGAGGCGGCGCTTCCGCCGCAGCCCTGGGCGGCGCCCGCGCCCCTGCGCCCGAGCCCGGGCGCGGCTGGGCCGGCCCCGCAATCCCCGGGCCCCCAATTCCAGGTCTCGCAGATCCCGGTCTCGCAGCTTCCGGTCCCACCCGTGGCCTTCGAGGACGACCCCGTCGCGGCCCGCCGCTACGGCCGGGCGGTGATCGAGGCGGCCATCGGCGTGCTGGAGGCGGCCGGCCGGCCGCTCCATGCGGGCGAGATCCTGGAGCGGCTCGCCGCCCAGGGCTTCACCCTGCCGGGCCAGGACCCGGTGGCGGCCCTCAACACCCGCCTGTGGAAGCGCTCCGGCCCCGGCGGCCCGGTCCGCCGCATGGGGGACGCGGTCTACGCCCTGGCGGACCGGTAGGGCCCGGAGCCAGCCCCGCATCCCCGGACCGCCGGGCTCAAGGCCGGCACCGGGTTCAGGCCCGGCACCGGGTTCAGGCCCGGCACCGGGCTTCGGCCCGGCACCGGGCTTCGGCCCGGCCAGAAGGCCGCCACGCAGGCCCTGGCCAGCGCCTCGGTGGCATCCACCAGGGACCAGCGGCACCTGTCCTCGGGGGCCGCGAGGGCGATCGGGATCTCGGTGCAGGCCATCACCACCTGCGCGCAGCCCGCCGCCGCCAGCGCCGCGGCCTCGGCGCGCAGGAGCCCAGCCGCCTCCGCGACCGCCCCGGCCTTCACCAGCCGCACCGCCCGCGTCACCGCCTCCTGCCCGGCCGCGTCCGGCACCCGGCAGGCGAGCCCGTGGCGGGCGAGGCGCTCGGGATAGAGGCCGGCCGCCAGGGTGCCGCGCGTCGCCAGGAGGCCGACTGGCCCGGGGCGCGTCCCCGGCGCGAGCAGGACGGCCGCCACCGCGTCCACGATGTGGAGGATCGGCAGGGCCGTCCCGGCCTGGAGGGCCCCGTGCCAGTGATGGGCGGTGTTGCACGGGATCGCGATGCGGGTCGCCCCCGCGGCCTCGAGCTGGCGCAGGGCCGCGCGCAGGGCCGGGACGGGATCGGGCCCCCGGCCCAGGATCGCCTCCGTCCGGTCCGGGATCCGGACGGCCGAGCTCACGATCATCGGGATGTGCTCCTGGTCGCGGGCCGCCGGGGTGTTGCGCACCACCTTGCCCATGAAATCCACCGTCGCCATCGGACCCATCCCGCCGAGAACACCGAGCATCGCGCCTCTCCTGTCGCCCGCGAGGGTGCCGGGTGCGGGGGCGGGCGGCCAATGCCGTCTCGGTCCGGCCCAGTCCGATTCCGCATCGCCTCGGATGCGGGGGCGTTTCGCGGATGGGCCGGACCGCGGACGGATTTGCGGCGGGCCAAGGCAGGCGGGCCAGGCAGGCGGGACGGCGGCCTTGACGATCGGCGCCGGCGCGGTCAGGGCGCCAGCGCGCCCTCCGCGAAGGCCTTGAGGGATGCGAGGTCGCGCCGGACCCAGGCGGCATCCGCGGCGAAACGCGCGGGGCTCGTGCCGGGCTGCCGGAACAGGGTCAGCATCACCGTGCTGCCCGCCTGGTTCGGGACGATCCGCAGGGGCACGCAGGCGACGCGCCCGCCCCCGAGATCGACCCGGTGATCCATCACCCCGAAGGCGTTGTGCGGCGTGAACGTGATCCGGACGGGGCCCTCCGGACCCTGCGCCGTCCAGCCCCGGTCGTCGCGCGCGAGGGCGCCGCCGAGGCCCGAGGCCCAGTGCGCGAAGCTCTCGGGCCGCCAGAGCAGCGCGTAGAGCGCCCGCGCATCCCGCGCCACCGAGCAGGTGATCACGTCCGTATCCAGCATGGCGCATCTCCCGGCGTTGCACCCCCGGGGCTCTGCCCGAGAATCGTCCTGCGCGCACGGGGCGCCGGATCCGGCGCGGCGCGGACGCTCAAGGCCCGTCCGTCCGGCCTCGGACCCCATCCGTCTCCGCCGCGGGGGCGTCCGTCTCCGCCGCGAGGGCATCCGCCGTCCCCGCGACGGCATCCGCCGTCGCCGCGAGGGCACACGCCGCCTCCCAGAGGGCCGCCACGGCGCCGCGGCGATGCCCGGCATTGCGGTAGAGGCGCACCGCGAGGGCGGTCTCCCCGCCCGTGGCCACGAGGCGGCCCTCGGACAGCTCCCGCGCCACGAGGCTGCGGGGCAGCCAGGCCGAGCCGTGCCCTTCGAGGACCATGAACTTCAGCGCCTCCGCCATGGCGTTCTCGTTGACATGGGCGAGGCCCACGGGGGCATCCCCCGGCGGGTCCCCGGGTCCCTCCGCCTGCGCGGCGACGACCCGGCCGAGGAAGGAGGCCGGCGGGTAGCCGAGCCGGGGCAGGGGCGCCGCGCCGGGCAGCCCGGCGGGCCGGACCGCGACCAGGCTGTCGCGCCCGATCACCCGGTGCGGGAAGGCGCCGGGGTCGAGCAGGATCGGCACGCTCGGATGCGCGAAGGTGAGCAGGAAATCGTAGCCGCCCTCGGCCAGGGCCTGGAGGCAGGTGTGGAAGTCGTCGGGCAGCAGCCGGCTGCCGAGGGGGCCGGTCCGCGCCTGGATCTCCCGGAACCAGCCCGGGAAGACCGTGAGGGCGAGGGTGTGGAGCGCCGCCACCGCGACCGTCTGCCGGCCCGGGCCCGCGCTCGCCCGGAGGGCGGCGCGGCCGGCATGGAGCATCCGGGCGGCCTCCTCGGCCGTCTCGCGAAAATCCCGCCCCGCCGCCGTCAGGGTGGTCGGGTAGGTGCTGCGGTCGATCAGGGCGACGCCGAGCCAGGTCTCGAGGGCCCGGATGCGGCGGCTGAAGGCGGATTGGGTGACGTGCCGCTCCTCGGCGGAGCGCGAGAAGCTGCCGGTCCGGGCGAGGCTGGCGAAGTCCTCGAGCCATTTGAGCTCCATGATGCCCCCCCCCGCTGCCGCGATGGTCCGCGCGCCCGCCCCGGCAGCGCTCCCCTTGCCGCGCTCCTCTTGCCGCGCTTGCCTTGCCGCTCTTGCCTTGCCGCCTGCCCGCGCCTCCCCGCAAGCCGGCATCCCGGTCTATCCTGCCCGGCGCGTGTTCGCACGCCGCCTGATCCCGGCCGCCATCCTGGCGATCCCCTCGGCCCGCCCGGATCCCCCCGCTGGAACTCATCGCCGGCTGGGGCGTGCCCGCGGTGGCGGCGCGCCTGCGCGCCCTCACCGACCGCCTCGCCGAGGGGGCCGCGGCGCTCGGGATGGCGCCGCGCGCCGGCCGCGCGCCCCACATCCTCGGCCTGCGCTGGCCCGGCGGGATCCCGGAGGGGCGCGTCGCGCGGCTGCGGGCGCGGGGCGTCTTCGTCGGCGAGCGGCTCGGGGCCTTGCCTCTCAGCCCGCATGTCTTCGCGCACGAGGCCTCTTCGCGAACGAGGCCTCTTCGCGCACGAGGCTTCTTCGCGCACGAGGCCGACCTCGACCGCTGCCTCGCGGCGCTCCGGAGCGAGCGGGCGGCGGCCGCGCCGTGAGGCCCGCTCATCGCTCCGCTGATCGGGCCAAGCATCGCTGCGCGGATCGGCCCAAGCATCGCTCCGCTTACCAGCCCGCCGGCGGGCGCCGCATCCGCAGCCGCTGCACCCCGAGCAATCCCGCCGACCAGGCGAGGGAGACGAGGAGTGCCGAGACCAGGCCCGTCGCGACGCCCCGGCTCTCCGCCAGGAGATGCAGGGTCAGGAGCGTCAGGCCGAAGCCGAACACGCCCCGGATCGCCGTGCTGGCGAGATGGGCCGTGGCGGCCCCGCCGACGCGGGGATGCAGGATCACGATGGTGCAGCTGAGGGCCATCGGGAAGGCCGCGATCACCCCCGTCCGGGCCGGGCTGAGCACCGCGCTCACCGCGAGCACGCCCGTGACGAACAGGGCGACGGCGACGGCCCGGACCAGAAGATCGAGCCAGCGCCGCCGGGCCACGGGGCTCGGGGCGTAGCTCGGCCGCACCCGGGCCCGGCACAGGACGAGCCCCGCCCCGTAGACGGCGCCGTTCAGCAGGAAGGCCGTCAGCGGCGTCCAGGCCAGCTGCGCGATGGCGAGGGCCGAGACCAGCCAGGTCGCCAGGGCGGCCCCGAAGGCGCCGGGCAGCGAGCCCCTGGGCCCGCGCCGGGCATAGACGATCAGGAACGCCCCCGTCGCCGCATTGGCCGCGAAGCCGTTGAGCGCCGCCCCGGCGATGAAGCCCGCATCGTGCTCCAGGGCCATGAAGACGTAGGCGGGCCCCGCCGTCACCGGCAGGCTGATCACGAGCGCCCCCCAGAACGGCCCGGCGGCTTCCGCGACGGCGGAGGCCAGCACGACGATGAGGCCGGTCGTGACGGCCCGGACGAGGGGCGCCACCCAGGGCGCCGAGAGGAGGGCGGTGGTCAGCATGAGGGGGCGTCGCGGTGGCGTGGCGGGGGATCTGCACGCCCGTTACCATCTCGGCGCGAGAAAAGCGGCGTCCGGTTCGCGGCGCCCGCGCGGAGGCGGCGGGATCGGCGGTCTCGTGGCGGGGGAGGCGGATCCGTGCCGCGCGGTCCGGCGGCGCGGGTGAGCGAAGCTCCCGCTCCCGCGCCGCCGGACCCGGTCCCCGGGAAGCCGGCGACGCCTCACGGGTCCGGCCCCCATTGAAATCCCGCGGGGCCCCGCGATCCAGGGCCTCAAACGGCTTAGGGCCCGGCGCGAAAGGGGGAGTGGCCGGGTGGTTCGGCCGGGTGGTTCGGCCAAGTCAGCAATCATCCAGAAAAACGCGGGCCCGATGCTGGCCTTGCCGTGGCCATCCGCTCCCAGCGCGGGCCGGCGCGGCCGGCGGGCCGAGCCTGAACCCGCCCCCAGACTGGCTCGGCCCGCACGCGGCTTGACCGTCCCCGACCCGGGCCGGCCTGATCGTCACGGCAGAGTTTCGCCGCAGAGTTTCGCCGCAGGTTTTCGCCGCCTGCCGGCGTATCGGCGCGCTGGGCTCCGGGGCGTCACGCCCGGGACATCGGATTCCCGCGCGCCCGGTCAGATCTCGGCAGGGCCTGCATTGCAAAGGAACCGCCGATAGTCCTCAATGTACGCTATGGTGCCGAGCCAGGAGCGGAGGCCTATGCTCGATTTCCTGCGACGTCTCTGGGAATCCGATTCCCTCGCGCCCCACGGCATCTGTTTGCTGTGGCGCCCGGAGCTGATCTGGACCCACGTCATCTCCGATGCGCTGATCGCCTTCGCGTATTTCACGATTCCGGGCGCGCTCGCCTACTTCGTCTGGCGCCGGCGCGACGTCGTGTACGGCTGGATGTTCTGGTCCTTCGCGGTCTTCATCCTGGCCTGCGGCACCACCCACCTGTTCGCGATCTGGACCCTCTGGGTGCCCGATTACGGGGCCGAGGCCCTGATCAAGGCCGTGACGGCCCTCGCCTCGGTGGCCACCGCCATCGCCCTCTGGCAGCTGATGCCGCGGGCCCTGGCGCTGCCCTCGCCCCGCCAGCTGAGCCAGGCCAACGCCCAGCTCGAGGCCCGGGTGGCCGAGCGCGACGCGGCGCTCGCGGCCCTCGAGCAGGCCAATGCCGAGCGCCAGCGCACCGAGGCGCTGCTGCGCCAGTCCCAGAAGATGGAATCGATCGGCCAGCTCACGGGGGGCGTCGCCCACGACTTCAACAACTTCCTCAACGTCGTCCTGGCCAATCTCGAGCGGGTGGAGCGGGGCCTGCCGGCGGGCAGCCGCCTCCTCGAACCCGTGCGCGACGCCATGACGGGGGCGGAGCGCGCGGCATCCGTCACCCACAAGCTCCTGGCCTTCGCCCGCAAGCATCCCCTCTCGCCGGAGGAGACCGACCTCAACGCCCGGATCGAGGCCTTCGCGGAGCTGCTGCGGGGCACGATCGGGGCGCAGATCCGCCTGCGCCTCGCCCTCGCGCCGGACCTGCCGCGGGTCCATCTCGACGTGAACCAGTTCGAGAACGCGATCCTCAACCTCGCGGTCAACGCCCGCGACGCCATGCCGGGGGGCGGCGTCCTCACCCTGGCGACGCGCCGCCTGCGGCCGGAGGAGGGGAGCCTCGCGGGCGGGGCGGCCGGCGGCGTCGCGGTCGAGGTCGGCGATACCGGGGCCGGCATGTCGCCCGAGGTGGCGGCGCGCGCCTTCGAGCCGTTCTTCACCACGAAGCCCCTCGGCCAGGGCACGGGCCTCGGCCTCAGCCAGGTCTTCGGCTTCGCCGAGCAATCGGGCGGGGCCGCCGCCATCGTGATCGGGCCCTCCGGGGGCACCGTCGTGCGGCTCTGCTTCCCGGCGCGGCTCCCCGCGCCGGCGGCGGAGGCGGCGCGAACCTGGCAGCCGAACCTCGCGCTCGCGGGCGGTGCCGCGTGATGGGGAGCGGGGACGCGATGCGGGAGACCTCCGGACCCGCCCGGGCGGCGGCCGGGCCGACAATCCTGGTGGTCGAGGACGAGGCCATGCTCCTCGACGTGGTGGCGGCCGAGCTGACGGATGCGGGGTTCCGCGTGCTCTGCGCGGCGAGCGCCGAGGAGGCGGACGGGATCCTCGGGGCCGGGACCGGGATCGACCTCCTGTTCACCGACATCCGCCTGCCCGGCCGCCTCGACGGCTGGGACCTCGCCGAGCGCGCCCGCGCCCGGAACCCGGCCCTGCCGGTGATCTACGTCACGGGCTACAGCGCCGAGGCGCCCCGGCAGGTGAGCGCGAGCGTCCTGGTGATGAAGCCCTACCGCCCCTCCGCGATCGTGCGCGTGGCCCGCCAGCTCGGGGTCGGCTAGGGGGCAAGCCCCGGCGCCCGCCGCGAAAAACCTGTTGCGGATGGGCCGGGAGGGCCCAAAGATGCGCCGCGGTCGCGTTCCGGGAGCGTAGGCTGATGGCTGCCAGTTCGCCCGAGCTCAAGGCGTTCCTGATCGAGACCCCGTTCTTCGGCGGCCTCTCGGCCGAAAGCCTCGACCTCCTGGTCGCGATGCTGGTGGAGCGCCGCTTCGAGGCGGGCGCCACGGTCGTGGCGGAAGGCGAGCCGGGGCGCTCGATGTACATCGTTCACGCCGGGGCGCTCGCGGTGCGCAAGCGCGGCGATGCGGGGAGCGTGATCGATCTCAACCGCCTCGGGCCCGGCGATTTCTTCGGCGAGATGACGCTCATCGACGTGCAGCACCGGTCCGCCACCCTCGTGGCGGAGGGCCCGGTCGCGCTCTACGAGCTCACGGCCCGGAACCTGTACGCGTATTACAAGGCCGACATCCACGCCTACGCGATGGTGATGCAGAACATCAACCGCGAGCTCTGTCGGCGGCTGCGCCGGGCCGATCACCGCTTCGCCGAGCTGGCGGAGGCCTCGCGCGCCGCGGCGACGCGGCCTCGCGCGGCGCCCGAGCGTTGAGGGCAGGGGGCGCCCGGTCTCCGCCTGGTCCCCGCGGGCGAGGCGCGGGCTAGCCGTCCTTGCCCGGCTCCCCGGCCTCCGCCTTCGCCCGCTCGCGCAGGACGAATTTCTGCACCTTGCCGGTCGAGGTCTTGGGCAATTCGCCGAAGATGATCGCGCGGGGCAGCTTGTAGGGGGCGAGGCGCTCGCGGCACCAGGCGATGAGGGCGTCGGCCGCGACGCTCTGGCCGGGCTTGAGCTCGACGAAGGCCACCGGGGTCTCGCCCCATTTCGCGTCGGGCCGGGCCACCACCGCCGCCGCCGACACGGCGGCGTGGCGGAACAGGGCGTCCTCGACCTCGATCGACGAGATGTTCTCGCCCCCCGAGATGATGATGTCCTTCGAGCGGTCCTTCAGCTGGATGTAGCCGTCGGGATGCTTCACCCCGAGGTCGCCGGAGCGGAACCAGCCCCCCGCGAAGGCGGCCTGCGTCGCCGCCGGGTTCTTGAGGTAGCCCCGCATCACCACGTTGCCGCGGAACATCGCCTCGCCCAGGGTCTCCCCGTCCGCCGGCACGGAATCCAGGGTCTCGGGGTCGCGCACGTCGAAGCCCTCGAGGACGGGGTAGCGCACGCCCTGGCGCGCCATCCTGGCGGCCCGCGCGTCCGCCGGCAGGTCGTCCCATTCCGGGTGCCAGGCATTGACCACCGCCGGGCCGTAGGTCTCGGTCAGGCCGTAGAGATGGGTCACGTCGAAGCCGGCCTCGCCCATGGCGGCGAGCACCGCCTGCGGCGGAGGCGCGGCCGCCGTCAGGAAGGCGACCCGGCGGGGCAGGGGGCGGCGCTCGGATTCGGGGGCGTTGAGGAGGAGCTGCATCACGATGGGGGCGCCGCACAGATGCGTCACGCCGTGCTCGCTGAGCGCCCGGTACATGGCCCCCGCCCGCACCTGCCGCAGGCAGACATGGGTGCCCGCCACCACCGACAGGGTCCAGGGGAAGCACCAGCCGTTGCAGTGGAACATCGGCAGCGTCCAGAGATAGACGGGGTGGCCCCCGAGCGCGCCCGTGATGACGTTGCCGAGCGAGAGGAGCGCCGCGCCCCGGTGATGGTAGACGACGCCCTTCGGGTCGCCCGTGGTGCCCGAGGTGTAGTTGAGGGAGATCGCGTCCCACTCGTCGCCCGGCATGGCCCAGTCGTGGTCGGGGTCGCCCTCGGCGAGCAGGGCCTCGTAGCCGAGGCTGCCGAGGAGGCCGCCCTCGCCGGCATATTCGGGATCGTCCACGTCGATCACCAGGGGGCTGACCCCGGCCCGTTCCAGGGCCGGACCCGCGACCTTGGCGAATTCCCGGTCGGTGATCAGCACCTTGGCCTCGCCGTGTTCGAGGCAGAAGGCCAGCGCCCCGGCATCGAGGCGGGTGTTGAGGGTGTTGAGCACGGCGCCCGTCATCGGCACCCCGTAATGGCACTCGATCATCTCGGGCGTGTTGGCGAGGAGCACCGCCACCGTGTCGCCGCGCCCGATGCCGCGCGCCGCGAGCGCCGAGGCGAGGCGGCGGCAGCGGGCGTAGAGCTCGGCGTAGGAGCGCCGGAGCGGCCCGTGGATCACCGCGACCCGGTCGGGGAAGACCCGCGCCGCCCGGTCGAGATAGCTCAGCGGCGTCAGCGGCTGGTAATTGGCCGGGTTCCGGTCGAGGTCCCGGTCGTAGATGGTGTCGCGGTTTGCCTCTGGGGCGGCGTCGGTGCGGGCGTTCATGGCGTTTGTCTCCCTGGCGCCACCGTAGCGCGCCCGCGCCGCCGATCCAACGCGCGCCCGGAGCGCCCCCATCCGCACGACGGCCCGGACCCGCCTCTTGGACCGCTCTTGGATCGTCCTTGGATCGTCCTTGGACCGCCCTTGCGGCACGCCGGGAGCAGCACCGAAGATGAGCGCGCGCGGATGAGGGGACCCCCCCGCCATTTGACTTTCCCGGCCCAATCATCGACACGGCCGGCCGCGGCCCCGACCTCTCCGGCGTCTCGTCCTCGCATCCCGCTCCGGGGCCCGACGGCCGGTCCGAAGCCGTCCAGGAATGCCGTCATGAACGCCCGCACGGCCGCCTAACGCCATGACGAGCCTCTCCGCCGGCCGGGTCGCTCCGGGCCACGCCTCCGCCTGGATCGACCGCCTCCTCGCGGCGGCCTCCGCGAGCCATGCCCGCGCCTGCGCGCTCCTTCTCGTCCTCGGCCTCGTCTGCTTCCTGCCCGGGATCGCGTCCCTCCAGCCCATGGACCGGGACGAGCCGCGCTTCGCCCAGGCCTCCAAGCAGATGCTGGAGACGGGCGATCTCGTCGATATCCGCTTCCAGGGGGAGGCCCGGCACAAGAAGCCGGTGGGGATCTACTGGCTCCAGAGCGCCAGCGTCGCCCTGGGCGAGGCGCTCGGCGTGCCGCAGGCCCGCAGCCGGATCGCCCTCTACCGGCTGCCCTCGCTGGCGGGCGCGGTCGCGGCCGTGCTGCTGGCCTATTGGGCGGCGCTCGCCTTCCTGCCGCGCCGGGGGGCGCTGCTGGCCGCCGCCCTGTTCGGGGCCTGCCTGATGCTCTCGGCCGAGGCGCGCCTCGCCAAGACCGACGCGGTGCTCACCGCCTGCTCGGTCGCCGCCATGGGGGCGCTCGCCCGCGCCTGGCTCGGGCGGGCCGATCCGCGGCTCCCCCTCGCGACGGTCCTGGCCTTCTGGCTCGGACTGGCGCTCGGCATCCTGGTCAAGGGCCCGATGGTGCCGCTCTTCGTCGGGCTCGCGGGGATCCCCCTCTCCCTGCGCGCCCGCTCCGGGCGCTGGCTCCTGGCGCTGCGCCCCGGGCTCGGCCTCGCCCTGGTCCTCGTCCTGGTGGCGCCCTGGTTCCTCGCCATCGCGTGGAAGAGCGGCGGCGCCTTCTTCGGCGAGGCGGTCGGCCAGGACATGCTCGGCAAGGTCGGGGGCGCCAAGGAGAAGCACTGGGCGCCGCCCGGCACCTATCTGCTCGTCTTCTTCGCGACCTTCTGGCCGGGCGCGGCCTTCGCGGCCCTCAGCCTGCCCTTCTGCTGGCGCCAGCGGGGCACCGACGCGGTCGCCTTCCTGCTCGCCTGGATCGTGCCCGCCTGGATCGTGTTCGAGGCGGTGCCGACGAAGCTGCCGCATTACGTCCTGCCCCTGATGCCGGCTTTGGCGATCCTAACCGCGATGGCGGCGGCGCGCGGCGGCGTCGATCCGGTCGGGCGCGGCGGCGTCGATCCGGTCGGGCGCGGCGGCGTCGATCCGGCCCGGCGCGGCGCTGTGGCGGTGGCGCTCCTCGTCGTGCTGATCCCGGTCGGGCTGATGGCCGGCCTCTCCTTCGCGGGCTGGCAGCTCGACCGGGCCCTGCCCTGGGCCGGGCTGCCGCTGCTCGCCGGCGCCGCCGGGCTCGCGGGCCTGTCCGTCGCGGCCTTCGCCCGGGGGGCGGCCGAGCGCGCCCTCGTCCTGGCCATCGTCGCCTCCGCCCTGGTCTCGCCGGCGGTGTTCGGGCTGGTGCAGCCGGCGTTGCCCGCCCTCAAGGTCTCGCCGCGCCTCGCCGCGATCCGCGACGGCCTCGCCTGCCCGCATCCGCGGGTCGCGAGCCTCGGCTACCGCGAGCCGAGCCTCGTCTTCCTGATCGGCACCGACCTCGCCATGCTGAATTCCGGCGCGGAGGCGGTCGCGTTCCTGCGCGCCGGCGGCTGCCGCCTCGTCTTCGTCGAGGGCCGGTTCGCCCCCGATTTCGCGGCCGCCGCCCAGAGAGCGGACCTCCCGCCGAACGTCGTCGGGCAGGTCTCGGGCTTCAACATCAATGGCGGCCGGCGGGTCGACCTCACGGCCTACGGGGTGAACCCATGACGGCATCGGTGACCGCCTCGGTGGCCGCAGCGGACTCGGATCCGGCGGGCCCGCCGACCCGCCTCACCGTGGTGGTGCCGGTGCGCAACGAGGCCGGCAACATCGAGAGCCTCGTCACCGAGATCGGCCGCGCCTGCGCCGCCCTCGCGCCCTTCGAGGTGATCTACGTCGATGACGGCTCCACCGACGCGACGCCCGCCGCCCTCGAGGCCGCCCGCGCAGGCCGGCCCTGGCTGCGGGTGCTGCGCCACGCCCGGAGCGCCGGCCAGAGCGCGGCGGTGCGCAGCGGGGTCGCGGCGGCGCGCGCGCCGATCGTCGCGACCCTCGACGGCGACGGCCAGAACGACCCCGCCTTCCTCCCCGCCCTCGTGGCGGCCCTGGAGCAGGGCGGCCCCGCGATCGGCCTGGCGCAGGGCCAGCGCATCGGCCGCAAGGACGGGCCCTTCAAGATGCTGCAATCGCGCATCGCCAATGGGGTGCGGGGGCGCATCCTGCGGGATTCCACCCGCGACACCGGCTGCGGCCTCAAGGTGTTCCGCCGCGCGGTCTACCGGGCGCTGCCCTATTTCGACGCGCTCCACCGCTTCATGCCGGCCCTCGTCGCCCGCGAGGGTTACGGCGTCGTCCACCGCGACGTGGTCGACCGGCCCCGCCACACCGGCCGCTCGAATTACGGCCTGTTCGACCGCCTCTGGGTCGGGCTCCTCGACCTTGCGGGGGTCTGGTGGCTGATCCGCCGCAAGCGGCCGACCCCGTCCGTGACGGAGGTGGCGGGCCGGGAGGAGACGCCGTGCTGATCGAGATCTCGGACCACCTGCGCGGCTACGTCTACGACGTGTTCGTGACGCGCTTCGATTTCTGGCTGGTCTTCGGCATCCTGGCGCAGCTCATCTTCGGCTCGCGCTTCATCCTGCAATGGATCGCGAGCGAGCGGGCGGGCAAGAGCGTGATGCCGCTCTCGTTCTGGTTCCTGTCGATCGCGGGCGGGCTGATGACGCTGGTCTACGGGCTCGTCCGGCGCGAGCCCGTGATCATCATCGGGCAGGGGCTCTCCACGGGCATCTACCTGCGCAACCTCGCGCTGATCTTCCGCGAGCGCCGCCGCCGGCCGCGGGGTGGCGCCGCCGGCGGAGCGGAGCGCGCGGCCCCCGACGGCGGCGCTTGATCGGGCACCACTTGATCGGCCAGAACTTGATTGGGCAGAGCTTGCCTGCGAGCCTGGCCGCATGAGCCTCGACGCCCGCGCGCCCCTGCCCCCCTTCCACGACGACCTCGCCGCCGCCTGGGCCGAGCTGTGGCGGCTCCTCGCCGACGGGGTGGCGCGGGGGCGCTCCGCCTTCCACACCCCGAGCCTCGCCACGCTCGGGGAGGATGGCCGGCCGCGGGTGCGCACCGTGGTTCTGCGCGCGGCCGATCCCGAGGCCGCGCTCCTGCGGATCCATTGCGACCGGCGCTCGGACAAGGCCCGGGAGGTGCTGGCGCGGGCCCCTTGCGCGCTCCACGCCTACGATCCCGAGAGCAAGGTGCAGATCCGCATCGAGGGCCGGGCCTCGCTCCACGCGGAGGATGACGTGGCCGAGGCGGCCTGGGCCGCGAGCCAGCCCATGAGCCGCGTCTGCTACGCCATCACGCCCGCCCCCGGCACGGCGCTGGCGCGGGGCGGCGCCTACGCCCAGCCCGACCCCGAGGCGGCCCTCGTCCTCGGCCGCCCGAACTTCTGCGCGCTCCGCCTGCGCGCCGAGCGCCTCGACTTCCTCTATCTCGACCGCCGCGGGCATCGTCGCGCCGGCTGGACGCGCGGGGCCGGGGGCTGGTCGGGCACATGGCTCGCGCCGTGAAGGGCGGACCTGGCTCGCGCCGTGAAGGGCCGACCTGGCTCGCGCCCTGAGGGGCGGACCTGGCTCGCGCCCTGAGGGGCGGGCCCGGCCTCAGCCGGCGGCCGCCCGCAGCCGCGCGAACCCGGCCTCCAGATCCGCCTTCAGGTCGGCCGTGTCCTCGAGGCCGATATGGAAGCGCAGAGCCGGCCCGCCCGGGGCCCAGGCCGTCGCCGTGCGGTAGGGCCTGCAGTCGAAGGGGATGACGAGGCTCTCGAAGCCGCCCCAGGAGAAGCCCATCCCGAAGAGCTCGAGCCCGTCGAGCAGGGCCGCGACCGCCGCCTCCGGCACCGGCTTCAGGATGACGCCGAACAGGCCCGAGGCGCCCGAGAAGTCGCGGCGCCAGATCGCGTGGCCGGGATCCTCGGGCAGGCCCGGATGCAGCACCCGCAGCACCTCCGGGCGCGCCTGCAGCCAGCGCGCCATCTCGAGGCCCTGGCGGCCGTGCTCGCGCAGGCGCAGCGACATGGTGCGCAGGCCCCGCAGCGCCAGGAAGATGTCCTCCGGGCCGGCGCACATGGCGAAGTGGTCGAAGGTGCGGCGCACCGCCGGGAAGTGCTTCGCGTTGGCCGAGGTGAGGCCGATCAGCAGGTCCGAGCCGCCGCTGAGATACTTGGTGCCGGCCTCCACCGCGATGTCGACGCCGCGCGCGTGGGGCGGGAACAGCAGCGGCGTCGCCCAGGTGTTGTCCATGATCACGATGCCGCCGCGCGCGTGCACCACCTCGGCGATGGCCGGCACGTCCTGCATCTCGAAGCTCTGCGAGCCCGGCGCCTCGACCAGCACCGCCCGGGTGTTGGCCTGCATCAGCTCCGCGAGGCCGGCCCCGATCGTCGGGTCGTAATAGGTCACCGCGACGCCGAAGCGCGACAGCACCCCGTCGCAGAACTGGCGGGTGGGGCGGTAGGCCGAATCGCTGACCAGCAGGTGGTCGCCCGCCGACACGCTCGCCATCAGGGCGACCGTCAGCGCCGAGAGGCCGGAGGGCGTCACCACGGTGCCGGCGGCCCCCGCGATCTGCGTCCAGGCCTCGGTCAGCGCATCCATGGTCGGGGTGGCCGAGGTGCCGTAATTGTAGCGCCCGCGCCGGTGCTGGATGTCGTCGTAGGTGGGGTAGAGCACCGTCGAGCCGCGATAGATCGGGGTGTTGACGAAGCCGTGCTGGGCCGAGGGGTCGCGCCCCGCATGGACGAGGCGGGTGGCTTCGCCGAAGCGGCCGGGATCGCGGGGCGGGGATTTGGACATGCGGGCTCGGGGCAGGTGAGGGCGGGTGGTCCCGCGACGGAAGCCCGGCCCCCGCCCCGAGGTCAAGGGCGCGGCCGGTTCTCCGGGACAGGCCTTGACCGGCGCGCCCGCCGCGCGCAATGGCGCCGGACGATTGTCTCGGGATTTCACCCCCCGCGCCCGGAGCCGACCGACGGATGACCCCGTACCCGGACACAGCGACGCCGCCGGCCCGGGCGGGGCAACGGGCCGGCAGGGCGGCGTGCCTCTTCGCCGCATCCTTCATCGTCGCCTGCCTGCTCGCCACCTGCCTGCTCGCCTTGGCCGCCCCCGCCCGGGCCGAGGGGCTCCTCGGCGAGATCAAGGCGCGGGGCTACCTCAATTGCGGATCGAGCCCGGGGGTCGCCGGATTCGGGGTGCCGGACGCGAAGGGCGAGTGGCGCGGGCTCGACATCGATTTCTGCCGGGCGCTGGCTTCCGCGATCTTCGACGACCCGGGCAAGGTGCGCTTCGTGCCGCTGGCCGCGCCCGCCCGCTTCACGGCGCTGCAATCGGGCGAGATCGACGTGCTCGCCCGCAACACCACCTGGACGCTCGCCCGCGACACCAGCGCCAAGCTGAACTTCCCGGCCATCAACTTCTATGACGGGCAGGGCTTCCTGGTGCGCAAGGACCGGGGCATCGCCCATGTGGAGGGGCTCGACCGGGCCACCATCTGCCTGCAGCAGGGCACCACCACGGAGCTGAACCTCGCCGACTGGTTCCGCACCCACGGCCTCGCCTACAAGGTGGTCGCCTTCGCCACCGCCGAGGAGACCGGCCGCGCCTACGATTCGGGGCGCTGCGACGCCTACTCGACCGACAAATCCTCCCTCTACGGCGAGCGCCTGAAGATGGCCGAGCCCGACGCCCACACGGTCCTGCCCGAGACGATCTCGAAGGAGCCGTTCTCCCCCGTGGTGCGCCAGGGCGACGACCAATGGCGCGACATCGTGGCCTGGACCCACTACGCCATGCTGGATGCCGAGGAGGCCGGGATCGGCCAGGGCAATGTCGAGGCGATGCGCCGGGAGGCGCTCAGCCCCGACATCCGCCGCATCCTCGGGCTCGAGGGCAAGTACGGCGAGGCGCTGGGGCTGACGAACGATTGGGCCTACCGGATCATCCGGCACGTCGGCAATTACGGCGAGGTCTATGCCCGCAATCTCGGGGCGGACACGCCCCTGAAGATCCCGCGCGGCCTCAACGCCCTCTGGAACCAGGGGGGCCTGCAATACGGGCCGCCGATCCGGTGAGGGCGGGGCGGGCACGGGCGCCGGAGGAGCCGGCGCGGCGACAGGATCCCGGCCGCGCCTGGGGCGGGCTGGCGCTCCAGGCGCTGCTCGTCGCCGGCCTCCTGGCGCTCGCCTACGGGGCGGCGACGAACGCGGCCGACAAGCTCGCGCGCCAGGGGATCGTCGCGGGCTTCGGCTTCCTCGACCGCGCGGCCGGCTTCGACATCAGCCAGAGCCTGATCCCCTACGCGGCCGCCACCGCGAGCTACGGGCGGGCCGCCCTGGTCGGGCTCCTCAACACGCTCCTGGTCTCCGGGCTCGGCATCGTCCTGGCGAGCGTGATCGGGTTCGGCATCGGCCTCGCCCGGTTCTCCCCGAACCTGATCCTGCGCGGGCTGGCGCGGGCCTATGTCGAGCTCTTCCGCAACGTGCCGCTGCTGCTGCAGCTCCTCGTCTGGTACGTGGCGGTGCGGGTGGCCCTGCCGGAGCCCCGTGATCCGGCCGCCTGGCGCGAGGCCATCTTCCTGACCCAGCGCGGCCTGTTCCTGCCGCGGCCCGATTTCTCGGAATGGGGCGCCCTGGTGCCGGGCGCCTTCGGGCTCGGCCTCGGCCTGAGCCTCGCGCTGCGCGGCGTCTCCCGCGCGCGGGCCGCCCGGACGGGGCGGGGGCTGCCGCTGCTGTGGCCGGGCCTCGCCCTCAGCCTCGGGCTGCCGGCCCTGGCCTGGATCGGCCTCGCGCTCGCGGGGCGCCCGGTGCCGGTCGCCTTCCCGGCGCGCGGCCCCTTCGACATCGAGGGCGGGCTCGCGCTCCAGCCCGAGTTCACGGCCCTGCTCGCCGGGCTCTCCACCTACACGGCGGCCTTCATCGCCGAGATCGTGCGGGCCGGCATCGCCAGCGTGCCCCGGGGCCAGGGGGAGGCCGCCACCGCGCTCGGCCTGAGCCGCGCCAAGGCGCTGCGCCTCGTCGTGGTGCCGCAAGCGCTCCGGGTGATCCTGCCGCCGCTGACGAGCCAGTACCTCAACCTCACCAAGAACTCGTCCCTGGCGGTGCTGATCGGCTATCCGGACCTCGTCCACGTGATGATGGGCACGGTGCTCAACCAGACGAACCAGGCGATGGAGGCGGTGACCATCACGATGGCGGTCTACCTCGCGATCAGCCTCGCCACGGCGGCCGCGATGAACCGCTACAATGCCCGCATCGTCGCGGTGGGGCGCCGATGAGCCGCGTGCGGACCGCGCTGATCCCGCCATCCCCGCCGCCGCGGGCCGTGGCCGGTCCGGTCGCCTGGATGCGCCGCAACCTGTTCTCGAGCCTCGGCAACGGGCTCACGAGCCTGGCGATCCTCGCCCTCCTGGCCTGGCTGGTGCCGGCGGCCCTGCGCTTCCTCGTCCTCGACGCGGTCTGGACTGGGGATTCCGGCGCCGCCTGCCGCCCCGAGATCGTCGGCCGGCCGGTCGGCGCCTGCTGGGCCTTCATCGGCGAGAAGATCGGCTATCTCACCTACGGCTCCTATCCGGTCGCCGAGCGCTGGCGGCCGAACCTGTTCTTCGCCCTGAGCGCCCTCGCCCTCGCCTGGATGCTCTGGCCCGGCTCACCCCGCCGCGGCCTCGGCGCCGTCTTCGCCTTCCTGCTCCTGCCGCTCGCGGCCTACGGGCTGCTCGCCGGGATGCCGGCGCTCGGCCTCGATCCCGTGCCGACGGGGCGCTGGGGCGGCTTCCTCGTCACCATCGTGGTCTCCCTCGTGGGCATCGTCGCGGCGCTGCCGCTCGGCATCCTGCTGGCCCTGGGGCGCCGCTCGGAGCTCACGGTGCTGCGCCTCCTCTGCACCGGCTTCATCGAGTTCTGGCGCGGGGTGCCGCTCATCACGGTGCTGTTCATGGCCAACGTGATGCTGCCCCTGTTCCTGCCCGGCGACCTCACGGTGGACCGCCTCGTGCGCCCCCTCGTGGGCATCGCGCTCTTCGCCTCCGCCTACATGGCCGAGGTGGTGCGCGGCGGCCTCCAGGCGGTGCCGCGGGGCCAGGAGGAGGCCGCCGCCGCCCTCGGCCTCACCCGCCCGCAGGTGCTCGCCTTCGTGGTGCTGCCCCAGGCCCTCAAGGTGGTGGTGCCCGGCATCGTCAACACCCTGATCGGCCTGTTCAAGGACACCACGCTGGTCTCGATCGTCGGCATCAGCGACTTCATCCGGGCGCTGGAGGCGGCCCGCGCCGACCCGCGCTGGTCGGCCCCCTCCGTGCCGGTCACCGCCTACGCCTTCGCGGCCCTGGTCTATTTCGCGGTCTGCTTCGGCATGGCGCGCTATGCCGGCTTCATCGAGCGGCGCCTCGCGGCGGGCGACCGCCGCTGAGATCCGGGCTCCGGAGTGACGACTGTATTTTGAATGGAATACTCGAAAGAAGTCTCGACATCATCTGCCAACCGGACGCTGTTGTGTCGAATACACGTGCACCCTTAAGTTGAACTTGGAAAGATCTTTGAAGTCTTTCTGAGCTTGTGGTAATCCGGCCGCGTCCCGGCGGGGTCTCGGTCCGGGCCGCGCAGCGAGGCAGCCAGGGGATCGCGATGGACGGAGCTTCGGCGACGCACGCCACCTCCACCACCTTCTCATCCCGCGAGTTCCTGCGGATGATCGATCCACCGGTTTGATGAACGGTAAGGAAGTGAGGGGTAACCCTTACTCAAATGGAAACGGATTGTAGATCAACGGTTTAACGTTTGTCAGGCCGTCTCGCTCACCGTCCAGAAATTATCGCCTTGAAGGGTCCAGCGTAAATCCAGCGCAATGGGGACCAAATGGCGACGATCAGGAAACTCGAAAGCGGTCGGTGGCAGGCTCAGATTCGCGTGAAGGGCAACCCAATCCTGTCACGAACCTTTACGATAAAAAGTGACGCGCAACGATGGGCAAGAGTGAGCGAGTCCGAGGTTGAGACGCGCGGCCTACCAACGAACGTCAAGGCGCTAGAAAGGCTAACCCTCGGCGAGATTTTGGAACGGTATGGCCGCGAAATTTCCCCGACTAAACGCGGACGACGGCAGGAAATTTCTCGAATTCGACTGATACGAAAGAACCCAATATCCGCCTACAGCCTAACGAACCTCACAGAGGGCGTTGTCGCGGAGTTCCGGGATCAAAGGCTGAAAGTCGTGAAGCCTTCGACAATCGTGAAGGAACTAGCCTTGCTCTCTCACTGCGTCGGAATCGCGAGTAGAGACTGGGGCTACCCAATTCCAACTAACGTTTTCGCGAAGGTCAGAAAGCCATCCGTAAGGGATGCTCGCGACCGGAGACTTACAGCGGAAGAAAGACAATCGTTAGACAAAGCTTGCAGGAAAGAGAAGTCTGAACTTTACAGCGACATAATACAGTTTGCTGTTGAGACAGCAATGAGAAAAGGTGAGATACTAAACGCACAATGGAAGCATATCGATTTCAAAAACCAGACGCTACACATACCCATCACGAAGAACGGGTGTCCGAGAACGATCCCGTTGAGCCCTAGAGCGAGCGCCGTGTTGCGGAAACGCGCAGCAATAAACCAAGAACATCGCGTCTTCGGGATCAGTGAACGCGGGTTGCGAAAAGGCTGGCGTAGGCTGATGCAAGAAAGCGGAATCAAGAATTTTCGATTTCACGATCTGCGTCATGAAGGAGTCTCGACACTGATCGAACTGGGCTTAAGCGTTCCAGAGGTCGCCCTCGTGTCAGGCCACCAAGATTTTAGATTGCTCGCCCGGTATGTTCATTTACGGCCAGAGAACGTTGCCGCGAAGCTGGCAAAGCTCACCCAAGCCTCACAAGAATAGTTCTGCCAGATGGTGGGCGGGTTTCAGCGCCATGCAACTCACCATCGCAAAATTACGCCCGAGACGAAAACCACACTTAAAACCCATTAACATTAGTTTACATTCATTTTTTATGAACTTGCTTGTCGAACGCGGGGCCAAATACCCTGTTGAGTTTCGACGGCGGGCAGAATTTCGACCCAGTTAATTCCTAACACACACGAGAATCATGTCTATTATTCATTACGCTGACCTTCGGGCTGGCGCAGGCAAAAGCTATGCGTCTGCCACCATTGCGATTGAGCGTCACGCGGCCGGAAAGAAAACTATGATAGTTGTTCCGACTGTCAAGCTTGGACGCGAGATTGAGGCGACGATCAACACCATTAATCCAACTACGCAAGTCAAAGCGTATTACAGCGAAGACTACAAGGTCGAGCAGGGCCAAAGTGTCGTTCATTTGGTTTGTGAACATTTAGACAAGGCCGGTCCGTATGGGGAAATTCTTGTCATCTGTCGTCAGTGTTTCACGAAGCTGCCCTATATCAATCGGAAGAGTCGATGGCAGGTTTTCATCGATGAAGGTATTCCGGTATTTGAACAACAAACCATTGGGCTGCAAGAAAGCTTTGCGCTCGTAACTGACTGTCTATCCATTCCGAAAACTGATGCAAGGTACGGCCGGATCGAAGTGACAGACAGGACGATGCTTAGACGAATCGCTGAAAATAGCGGTAAGGACCGTTTGTGGGTAGAGCTTAAAGAACTCGCATTGCTACTGTTAAATGATAATTACAGACATTACGTCCGATCAAAACAGTACAGTGACTTGAAGCATAAGCTGACGAATGGCGGGCAGTTAAGTTTGTATTCTCTAATGTCGTTCAGGTGGCTAGACGGATTTGAAAAGGTAACAGTGACTGCTGCGGGGCTCAAAGATACCCTGATGTATGATTATTGGGAGCGATTGGGAGTGAAGTGGCGAGAGGACGCATGTGTAGTTAGCAAGTTGCTCCGTCGTATCCATCCAATAAATCCGTCAATCAAAATCTACTACGGCTATGAAGATCGGAATAGCAAATATCAGAGGAACAAGCTTCATGAGATGGGCAACTCCGAGCTTAGGACGGCTGCAACTAAAGTAATGAATGGCGAACCCTTTGTGTGGCTTGAGAACAAAGATTGGCTTTCGCAATCAGTCCTGAATAAAGTTCCAGAAGGAGACGTCTTACCGCCTATGTCACACGGTTTGAATGAATACGCGAACTATCACAATGCCGTTGTACTCGCTGCCTATAACCACACTCCGGATGCCTCGATGTTCCTATCACACATAGGCGGCTTTGATGAATGTATGCAAACCCGCAGCCTAAATCTTGGAATCTATCAAGCTCTAATGCGCACTTCGGTGAGAAACGATGACACAATCAATCCGAAGAAATGGGTGGTGGCGTCCAGAGTCGATGCGGAACTTCTGGCTGAGAGGCTTCCAGGTGCTGTGATCGAGTCCCTGAACATTATTCAGCCTGTAAAGGGAACACCTGGACCTGCAAGAAAGCACGAGACGGACAAGGATAGGAAACGTGCTTATGAGGAACAAAGGAAGGAATGGAAAGCGCAGAGCGCCAGCTTCGCTGATAAATTCGCACCGGATATGATTACAAGAGTCGTGTTCTTAAATCCCTCCGACGAATTAGCTTATAAGTCTATAGGTAAATACGTCGGGAACTTTCGCGCTTCTTTCTTCAACAACATGTATGATACGTCCCCAAAATCCATCTGCATGAAACAAGATAAGTTCATTACATACTTGAGGAATCATCATAACAATGTCTATGCCTATAAACACGACTTGCCCTGCGTTTCCGGTGCGATGTTCAACCCGTTAGCGACAGACGGCACGCAAAGAAGCTCGGAGAGTGTCGAATTCGTCCGGGGTATATGGATAGACGTCGAGAATGGTGACCTAACGCCAGAGGAATTCAGCCGTCACTTCCCCATGATCCAGTTCGTCGCCTATAACACGTTCAGTCATACGAAGGATCAACCTCGCTTCCGGCTCTATCTTCCAACTAGCAGAATTATGGCGCCACAAGAGAGTAGGGCGATCTACCATCAAGTTCGATATAACCTCAATCTAGACGGATACATTAATGGAATGAAAACAGACGCGAAGCGGTGCGCTAGCGCTAATCGTCCTTTCGATGGGATCGATTGTCGGCCTAATCCCGCAAGTCTATCAATGTTGCCGTGTCAGGCGAAGGATAATCGTCACAGCTTCTTTCTTGAGTACGTCAATGATCGTTCGCCGATAGACGTTGACCAGTGGCTGAAACATCGGCTGCAATACGAAGTAGACGATGCCTTTTATGATTTTCCGCTCATACTTAAAGACGGAGAAACAGATGAACTAACTAGCGAACAGCAAGCCAAGATCGATGCAGCGTTCTCCGAATGGGATCGCTATGGTCGATTGCGAGGTAACGGAGACACTGGACTCTATAGTCTCTACATCGCGTTACGGCGTGCATCAGTTTCAATCAACAATCTACAACTACTATTGTATCGAGCGGTATCAACATCGTCGTCACCTAGAGACAGAAAGAGACAGGCTGACCGATTGATAAAAAAGCTTCGTTGATGATTAATTGATGAATTGGCTCCAAGATTTTATTCTTAACTTGAGCCCAATTGTCACTGCCGAAACCAAATTTACCGGACAGATTTAGAGGTACAACCCAACCTATGCCTAACTTCCACCCATTGCACGAAAATTTCCCCGAATATTCACGCTCTGACGATTGCCTATCTAGGGGCTTTGTGTGTCGTGTTCTCTCGGTTGCAGCAGAGTATGCGTATCGTGCACACATTACGGACGCAGATACCGAGACAGGGCTTGACTATCATAGTTTGCTTCGCGAATTCGAGGATTTGCAGGAGAGGTTGCATTTCGCTCCCGAGAACCTGATGAAGCTACATGTAACAGAGATCGCCAGAGTCCATCATGCGCTAAGCGTTGCCTATATGCTCGTGCGCCTAAAAAATGCAGAAATTGAGTGCAGTCTACAAACCTCAATTCAGCAGTTGTCTCCGCTGATGCTTTGTAACGAGCAATAGAATCATTCGTTGGTAGGGCAATTCAAGCGTTGCCCTACCAACTTGTTTCAACGAAGTAGCTATCTCACCTCAAGCTTGACCTTGCCTCGTGCTACTGTGGCCGACGCGGACCCAATCTCGACCGATTGATTCAGATGCTCGATCACGTTTCCGTCAAGATCGTATCGAGTTGCACGGTCTGCGGCATAGTTCACGACCAGCGACACAGGCTTTCCGAACGCTGGTAGCCGTCCATGGCAACGATCCGTCCTCCATCGTTCATGTTTAGCTTGCAATCCCGCTATGGCCTGCTCGATGAACGTGTCCTCCGGTTGCGAACCGTCGAGGTCGATCCGCATGATGTTGGCGACGCCGTAAATCGCAGCCTGCATGATCGAGGTCGGAATCCGGTGCTCAGTCTCAACGATGGCGTGCGGAATGAAGGGAGCGTCCGTCATCGGCAGGACTCAGCGAACAGACGATCCGCCAAGCCCTTGATCCTATCCGACCACACGAGCTTCTGACGCCAGCGTTCGGGGATGCCACTCAGCCCATACGCTGCACCAGCGATCTGACCACATACCGCCCCAACGCTATCGGAATCATCCCCGAGGTTGACCGCTCGTAGGACCGCTTCCTCGAAACTGCCGGTCGACGCAACGGCCCAGATTGCTGCCTCAAGCGTATCGATCACATAGCCGCTCGACCTAATCGCATCCCGGTGCTTCCCTCGCCATGATCCATCCATGACGGCCTGCACACGCTCGCAAAATGGACCGTATTTGGCGCTCAGAGCCTCGCTGAGCGGCGTTCCGTGAATCAGGGAGGCAAGGAGCAAGGCAAGAGCTTCGCTGCCGTCTACGGGCTCAGGAGCGGGGTGGGTGGTCGCGGATTGTCGTCTGGCGGTGTCGCGCAGTTTCTTGGCGTCGTTCCAGTAGCGAATCGCCCCTGGGCTTAGCCGCATGATTGAACCGTTCCCTCCGAGGCGAGGATCAGCCGACGCTGCTTGAACGTCCCCAGTGGCTCGATATTCGGACAAGGCTGCACTCGTCGCATTGCCTATGTCGAAGCACGTTCCGGTACAGGAGTTCTCGCCCAACTCAAACCATCGGCAGAACCGTTCCAGCAACTCGCGTTCGTCCAAGCCGTCACGCGCGATCAGACTGTCTGCGAGGCATAAAGCCATGCTTGTGTCGTCTGTGAACTGTCCCGGCTTCAATCGGAACGGACCGCCGCCGACCATATCGGTCAGATGCTCATAGGTATCGCGCGGCTTGAACTCTAGGGTAGTGCCGAGCGCATCACCCACAGCGAGCCCGACGAACGCTCCGAGCGCACGATCACGAACGTCAGCTATCATAGTTGAAGGCTGACGCTCCGGCACGACCCGCTGGCGAAGGGCGTAGGCCAATTGACCATCCGTCTCGATAGCGCCAGGGCGAGCCTCACGAATCATCTGGACAGCACGGGACGGTTCCACGCCAAGCTCGATCAGCAGCCTCGCGCCTACCGTTCCAGCACGCCCGAGGCCGCCTTTGCAGTGAACCACGATGTTGAAGCCGTTACGCAAGCGTGATCGCAAGCCTTCACCGACGATTGCCCACCGCGTTTCAAAGGGTGCCGATGGGATGGAAACGTCAGGGATGGGCAGGTGCAGCCATTCGATAGAGTGACGGCGGCATACCTCACCAATGTCACAGACCTGTAGGGCGTCGATTTCGTGCTGCTCAATAAGCGTGACGAGTGCGACAGCACCGAGCGCTTGGACGGCTTTGATATCCACCGACAGGTCACGATCCCACGACCCTGACGCGGCGACTTCCTGTTTTTTACCAGGGCAGAATGTAATGCCGATTAGTCCACTAGGGAGAAACGGCCGCACAGAACCTATCTGCATCGGATGCGATAAGCTTGTGCGAACATGTCTCGCCGCCAGTGAACGACTATGAAACCCGAATGTAGCAAAAAACGTGTGATAATGATCCTTCGTCATCAAACCTCTCCGACATCATAATGTCAGAGAAGTCCTGAAATTTCAATGCCCCGGAGCTTGAAATCTAGAGAATGCGGTCCTTGGAGGTTTCTATTTGCAGAACTCCAATCTATACGAAGTTTCGACAACATGATAACTTTCCTGCCGGTGTCGAAATGCGTATGTTTTCTGATCACATATACTTAGAGGGGGAATTCCGAGTCTTCTTCCTCCGGAAATTTGATTTGCTCCTCAATGCCGCTATAGAGAACCAATTGCGGTGGAAAAAGGCTTTCCTTGGCCCGCACTGTCCGACAGCAATCTGGCATGATAGTTGGGCTGGCTTGAAAAGGCTGCACAATATGGATAAGCTCGGCTTTAGGCTGAGGGCCACAATACTGCGTGCAGAGCGGATTTCATGGGAATGTTCGATAATTTCGTGAAAAGCGCAAAAGAGTTCTTGGACCTTTTAACGAACACTAGCGTCGGAACTACGCTGACTGCCATCGGGTTAATATTACTTTTTGTTGCGCTTTATACTCTACAAAAATTGTTTAAGACGAAGCCTGAGGATACCTCGGAGTGGCTTAAGTTTATAGCTGCCGGCAGCCTTGTTGCCGGTGTTGTGTTCTCGGGAGCCGGACCTTCTTTCGCCCTGATGAAGTTAAATGAAAACCGCATTCGCACCCTGTCCAAAGACGAGGCGTTCGATAACCTCAATAAAAACAAACGGATAAATTGGGCTATAAGACTAATTCCATACTCTCCCGGCGCAGAATCTGATCTCGATTTACCGATATCGAAACTCAAGACGCTCGGCCCTCCAACCACAGCCTACACTTTTGTTTCTCCCTATGCAGAATTGAAAGGATACAGCGTGGAGGATGCGGTCAATATGTCCGGTAGCAAGCTCACACCTGGTCAACGTGTTTCGGCAATTATCTTCCCGGTGGAAGAGTCTGTGATACCGGCAAGTGGTCGCGGTCTTCTACAGGTGATTCAGAAAATTGACTACGACAATTCGAATCCAGTAAAAGAAAGATTTATTTCTCAAATTGGACTCAGTGCGGACGAGATAGATGATTTAGCGAACCAAACTAATCTAGATTCTTGGTCGTGGCAGGGATACGGCCGAAGGTTCAACCGATATTGCAAAATTGCGCATAAATTCCGATGCGGAGGTAACTTTGAGGAGAAGCGATCTATCAGCAAGCTCGAAAGAGACTGGCACCCCGCAGGCGCTACAAAGGCGACCAAGCAAGAGCCTTGTTTGGGCTCCGACAGCTACTGCGACGTGGATGATTGGGATCAATTGAAGGAACAGATACGCGACAGTTTTGGAGCGAGGATATTCTTTATCAAAAACATCAGTTTAGACAAGCTTAGGACCCGATATATGATCGATTTTGATAACCCTAAGCACCAAATCATCCCTGACATTGGCGTAAATGAATCCGATCATTGACGAAAGCTGGCATGACCGGTTCAGCCCTTAACGCGGTGGACGGTCCTAAGCCTTCTATGATCCGGTAAATGTGCATCCGAGCGTCTTCGCAATCGCCGCTGGACCTTGACCATCAGCCCGCATAGCTAACACCCGCTCACGATCCACCCGCCGCGTGCCACCCTTAGAGACCCCGGCCTTCTTCGCAGTGGCTATCCCCTCACGCTGCCTCTCCAAAATGAAACGCCGTTCCATCTGGGCCACCATCCCTAAAACCGTCAGAACGATCCTCCCCGACTCGCCTCGCGTGCTGACATGGGGATCAAGAACCGTCAGGAAGGCACCACGCTGATCAGTCAGTGGCGCTCATTAGGCGATACACGGACGCCCGACTCACGTTCAACTCGCGGGCGATAGCGGTTCCTCCCATCCCCGACGCTGCAAGCTCCTTAACCCGGACAGCATCGATGGATGGCTTGCGCCCTTTGAAGGCGCCTTCGGCCTTAGCCTTGGCGATGCCCTCCATCTGCCGCTCACGACGGATGGCTGTCTCAAATTCCGCGAACACGCCGAGCATCTGTAGGAAGCATCGTCCTGCGGCTGTGGTGGTGTCCACGGGCTGTTCGATGGCGGTCAGATGTACTCCGTTCGCCTCCATCCGCTTCACGATCCCGGCAAGGTCCGCAATAGATCGTGCAAGACGGTCGATGCGTGTGACCACGATCCGATCACCCGTCCTGGCGAACTGTAGGAGCGTCTCAAGCTCGGTGCGGCCCTCGAACTTCGTGCCTGTTCGCGTCTCGGCTCGGACGACCTCGCAACCGAAAGCCCGCAGGGCTTCTTGCTGGATCGTAAGTGACTGAGAGGAACTGCTGACTCTGGCGTATCCGTATGTGGCTATGCGACCCTCCTGTCTCTTATGAGTCTAGACCTTCATACCCTAGTGTCTCAGAACGCAAAAGTCGAGTCATAAAAGACATTTCGGCCCTTCGCTTGGGTGTCTCGAACGAGTGACTCGTATGAGTTTACCCATGTGACACACCATCACGGTGCACCCTGATGGTTCGAGGGATGGCCGGAAGGCGGATCGTAGCGTCACGAGGAGAACACCAAAGCCTAAGGTCTTGCGTGGTTTCAGCGCAGCGGCTTAACCTTCAAGCGCGTTGAGTACACATATCGAACAAACCAATCCCTTAGATGCCTAGGCTCACGCGGCCGTACGGATCGCATTTTTGGACTTTCCGTCTCGGCTCATACGCGGTATCAGGGATCGTTCGATTCGTGTGCAAAGCCCGCGAGTCGTAGGAAACCGCGAGCTTCGAGAGGCTGTCATGTAACGTGAAATTTGCGGCCACGCGTCGTGAGTTTAGGATGTATAATCCTTCCAATATGCAGCCGGGTCGCTTAACGCGACCCTTTTTTTATTCCAGCGCAACTTGCAACGCGGGATTTGTGACATACAGAATTTCGCCCGATATTGTTCTTATTTCGGCTTCCAGTCTCTTCATGTTGTAGTCAAAATCGTAGATATACCGCTCAGAGTTGGTCCGGTTTATGATGCCCAACACTCCGTACCAAAGCATAAGCTTGAACGCTTGATCTTTGCTATCTTCCTCTTTGACAAAATTTGATAAACGATCAAAGATTTCCTCTTTCGCAAGCAACTTGGGTGCTCCGACTAAGGCATACAATAGGTCCTCTGGGAGCTTTGAGACATCGCGAATTTCAAAACCGAAATCGTCGATTAGGTAGTTAGAATGTTGTCTCACCGCGTCTATGCAGTCCGACTCGTCCACTACACTGTGACCACGGTTGATAGCATTGGCGACAGCATTTTCGATGATGTTTATCAGGAATCTTGGACGCATCAGGCTATGCTCGACAAAATAGTCGAATGAGTCTTTGCCACTTATTTTCTCGATGAAGAACCGCTGCCAGAGTTCCTCAAATTTTGCGTCAACGTTGCGCGTTGAGTCCTGCAGCCGCTTCAATATAACTTGGCGTAATTTTACTCGATCAGTCCAATCGATACGTATCTGAGCTGCCTTGCCGCGATCCGGAGTTTCATCCATCAGAAGCTCATAAATGTCGTTCCTGAGGAACACTACCGAGAGAAATTCCCTGTCTTGAGTATCCAAATCTCTGCGCACTTTATCGAGGGTTTCTATCAGCAAGCGGACAAGCCGCACGTCCAGCTTGTCGACTCCGTTGGTCGGCCAGCCCTTATCTATATTGTCAAATAAAAATACTACTTGCGATCGCTTGTCGGTGTACTTTACAACAACATTCTTAAGTGAGGATATCCCATTCCGAAACACAATGTTAGTAAGACTGTCCGATGTAATCTTTTTGGATTGAGATTTTGCCCTTTCAATTTCTTGTAAGACATACGAAGCGAGCTTATTGATTCTCGACGAAAAATCTCCGGTCTCTGAGATATCAAAAATATCCAAGCTTTCGCTGATTTCCCTAAGTCCAGCATACGCGTTACCGTCAAATTTGGACTTGCGTTGCAGGCTGCGCCTAAGGGTCAAAGCAATTTCTGAAAGAACAACAAAGTACCAGAAGGCCGCAAGGGTATGGTCTAAAACTCCGGCGTCGATCACCGACGCAAGCTCGCGCCGAAAGAGGCTCAATTGATGCGACTCGGGCTTGAGGTCTACGACCACTGTATGTTTTGAATCTCGGAAATCGTCCCGCACCATGAAGAAAATGGCGGACTTGCCAGAACCTTTGCGGCCCGCCACAACGTTAACTTCACCACGTCTAGTTCGTACGAACTCTGATGTTTCTACAAAGTAATTTTGCAGTGTGCGGAATTCATTTTCAGCTGCGGACGACCCTAGTGTGAGTTTTTGTAGTGAGCTTCTTGATCTTTTTGGTGTCTTAGGCCGAATGGAATGGCTGTCTATAACGGCAGCCTTGGCGAAATCTCCCACTCTATCGAAAATATCCTTCTCGTTCTGACCGATCTCGATCATATCCCTGTAATCTGCGGGGCCGCTTTGACCGTGTTTGTGCATCCGAATTATGAGGGTGCTTCTGTTTAGTCCGTGACTTAGCCCTGCCAGCAATGCTGCGCGCAGGTTATGTCGATCAGCGTCGCCAACATGGGGTGCAAGGTAGGGAACGATGACGCCGGCTGATGATGTAATTTCCGAAATCATCGTTATTGTCGAAAATCTTGGTATCTCAACGGGGTCGAAGCTTCTGTAAAATACTTTTGCCCCCTTTATGCCGGAAACAATAGAGCTTATAAAGTCGGTTTTATGCAATGCGTCTAGAAGAAATAGTGGCTGATTAAAATTTATGGGCTTGCCGTACAAATCGATCAGTGAATTTGAAGGAAGATCGCCGAGTAATTTGAAAAGCTGGTCGGCATTTTCGTAGGTTTTGTACCCAATATTGTCAAAAATACCGTCACGCTGTGGGTCTACCGTTGCATTCGCGAATGATTTATTTACTACTGGCGCGACGGCTTTGCCCTCACCGATTGCAAAGCCGACCTCATAGTAAACATTTAGGTTTGGGACTGTTACGTCGGCAACTACAACATCAGACTCTCTGATGCTTTCTCTTACCTCATCTGGCACATTTGCGCCAAATACGCTCATATTGGGCCAAATCTTCAATGAAAGCTTGGAGCCGGATTGGGAAGCCAGTTTCGATGCCCCGGAGATCGTGTTGACGAGGTCGGCCGGCTCAGCTGGATAGGCATAAAATGCTTTCTTGAACCGCTCAGCCATGTTTCCCCTACCACGTTCGGTTGTGCTCGGAATCGTACACAAGCTAGAGTCGACCGGCTAGTTGTGAAGTCCGGTGTTTCTATCGACGGGGCCCCTACGACCATCACCCAACGCCCTCGATCAGCCTTCGAAGCGTCATACAGGACGGTCACTTAGGCCCGATCCAACCATCCGATTTCCAGCGCACTTCCAGCACACTGAGCGTCCGAAAATCGTCCATTTGGCATCTTTTCGGCATTGATTCTACGGTCGAATACGGTAATGGAGAGCGGTGCTAAAACCCTGATAAAGTGATGGTTTTCGGATTGTAGAGCGAACGGCTAGACCGAGCAGCCCGCGAGTTCCTGCGGATGATCGAGGCGCAGGGCCTGACCGGGACCTGGAGCTGGGTGCTGGCCACCGGCGAGCAGACCTGGTCGCCCGGCCTCTACGACATCCTCGGCATCGCGCCGGGCGCGGTGCGGCCCGATTACGCGCTCCTGCGCGAGCTCGCCCATCCGGACGACCGGGCGAGCCTGGTCGAGCCCGCCGAGATCCTGCGCACGGGCGTGCTCGGCGAGCGCGTTGTCCGGATCGTCCGGCGGGACGGCACGATGCGCGCGCTCGCGATCCGCGGCGAGGTGTTCCACGCCCCCGACGGCCGCCCCATGGGGCTGGTCGGGGTGGTGCTCGACGTCACCGACCGCGAGCGCCTGGGCCGGGCGCAGAGGCTCAAGCAGCGCCGCCGCAGGGCCCTCGCCCGGCAGGCCCGGATCTTCACCTTCACCGAGCGGGTCGTGCCCTTCGTCGAGTACGGGCCCGAGTTCCTGGAGATGACCGGGCTGCGGCGCGAGGAGATCTGCGAGAACTGGGTCGTCCCGGCCGTCCCCGAGGAATGGCCGCATTGGCGCGAGCAGATCCCGCAGCTCTACGCGGCGGGCAAGCCCTTCACCGTCACCCCGACCCTGCGGCTCGCCGGCGGCGAGCGCGTGCCGTTCCGCATGACCCTGGTTCCGTCCCGCGACGCCGCGGGCCTCATCGAGAGCTGGACCATGGTGATGGTGCCGGCCGACACGGTCGCGCCCCGGCCCGAGCCGGATCTCGGGGCCGGGCTGGAGCAGGGCATCCAGGGCCGCCACCTGCGCGCGGCCCGCGCGCTCCTCGACTGGTCGATGACCGACCTCGCCCGCGCCAGCGGCCTGTCCTTCTCGACGGTCAGGCGCCTCGAGGAGAACGCGGACGGCCCTGCCGCCCGCTCCCGCCAGACCGCCATCGCCACCCTGCGGGCGGCCGGGATCAGCTTCTCGCTGATCGAGGGCAACGCCATCGCGCTGACCCGGGCGGATTGAGGCGCGGGCGAGGGATGCGGGGCTTGGCGCGGCTTGGCGCGGCTTGCGCCCGGGGCCGAAACCGCCATTGTCTGGCGCCCATGGCCTTGCCCGAGACCGCCGATCCTCCCGATGCCCCGGCCCGGCCCCCCGCGGTGGAGCTGCGCGGCGTCAATGCCTGGTTCGGGTCCCAGCACGTCCTGCGCGCGATCGACCTCGCGGTGGCGCCGGCCGAGCGGATCGTGATCTGCGGCCCCTCGGGCTCCGGCAAGTCGACCCTGATCCGCTGCATCAACGGCCTCGTGCCGCATCAGGCGGGCACGATCCGGGTCGGGGGGCGGGCCCCGGGCGCGGCCGGGCCCCGGATCGGCATGGTGTTCCAGGCCTTCAACCTGTTCCCTCACCTCACCGTTCTGGAGAACTGCACCCTCGCGCCGATCCATGTCGGGCGGATGGAGCGGCGGGCGGCCGAGGATCTTGCCCGCCGCCATCTCGAGCGGGTGCGCATCCTCGGGCAGGCCGGCAAGCACCCGGCGCAGCTCTCCGGCGGCCAGCAGCAGCGGGTGGCGATCGCGCGGGCGCTCTGCATGAGCCCGGAGGTCATGCTCTTCGACGAGCCGACCTCCGCCCTCGACCCCGAGATGGTGCAGGAGGTGCTCGACACCCTGGTGGGGCTCGCGGAGGGCGGCATGACCATGCTGTGCGTCACCCACGAGATGGGCTTCGCCCGGCAGGTCGCCGACCGGGTCGTGTTCATGGACGAGGGCCAGATCCTCGAGGACGCCCCGCCGCGGGAATTCTTCGCGTCGCCGCGCCATCCCCGGGCCCGCAGCTTCCTCGGCCGGATCCCGGGGTGAAGGGGAGGGGGCCCGCCTTGGGCCCCCGCGGCCTCAGGGGCGCTTGATCTCGCCGCCCTCGTCGGCCTCCGGGCTCGACGCCTCCTCGTAGGCCTGCATCCAGGCGGCGTGGTCCTGCGAGCCCTCGGCATAGGGGCATTGGCTGCGCGGCTTGCCGTAGAGGCGGGCGTTGCGGCCCTGGATGAAGGGGCTGTCGCTTGCCGTGGCTTCGTGGTCGGTGGTGCGGTTCATCGGATTTCCGTTCAATCGTGGCCGGGAGTGTCCCTTCGTTAACGGCCGCGTGCCTATCCTGGTGCCCTGTTCGCGTATCCGGGATGAGTTCGCCCTTGCGTATCCTGCGTCTCCTCGCCGTGGGCGCCGTCGTGGCCGCCAGCACCGGCATCGTCGGCTTCACCTGCGCCGACCGGCTCGCGCACCTGCAGCCGGCCCCGCGCCTCGCCCACGCCCTCCCGCCGGAACCCTCCGCCACCGGCTCGATCCTGCCCGAGCCGGGGCCCGGCGAGGGCAAGCCGGGCGCCATCCTGCCCGGCGGAGCCGCGCCCGGCGCAATCCGCCCGAGCGGGACCCGGGCGGGCGAGGCCCGGCCCGGCACCCGGGCGGCCGAGCCGAAGGTCGCGGCCCTCGCGCCGAAGCCCGCCGCGCCCAAGATCCCGAACGGCTTCGACACCGAGCGCCTGAACGCCCTGATGCGCGGCGACCCGATCGCCCCGGTCCGGCGCTGAGGCGGTCCCCGCGCCGCGCACAGGGCAGGCCCGGCGCCGGAGGCCCTGACGGCGCCCGCCATCGGCCGCTATGAAGCCTGCCCCCGCCGGACCCGGCGGGCGTGCCCCCGCCGCACCCGGCGGGCGGGGAGGGAGCTCGGGAAGTGGGCCTCGTCTACGCGCTCGGTGCCTATTTGAGCTGGGGCCTCGTGGTCCCGGTGCATTTCCGGCTGCTCGGCCATCTCAGCCCCGGCCTGATCCTGGCCGAGCGCATCGTCTGGTCGAGCCTGTTCGCCCTCGCCCTGGTAGCCCTGTGGCGCGCCCGCCTGCGCAGCCCGTTTCCCCTGCGGGCCCGGCACGGATGGCTCGCGGCCTCCGCCGCCCTCATCGGGGTGAACTGGCTGCTCTACCTCACCGCGGTGAATAGCGGCCACCTGCTCGACGCGAGCCTCGGCTACTACATCAACCCCCTCGTCAGCGTCGCCCTCGGGGCCGCGGTGCTCGGCGAGCGCCTGCGCCCGGTGCAGATCGCCGCCGTGGTGATCGCGGCGTCGGGCGTGATCGTGGCGGTCGCCATGGCCGGGACCCTGCCCTGGCTGGCCCTGGCGCTGGCGGCCAGCTTCTCCCTCTACGGGCTGATCCGGAAGGTCGTCGGCGTCGATCCGGTGGTCGGGTTCCTGGCCGAGACCCTGCTGCTCGCCCCCTTCGCGCTCGCCTACTGGGCCTGGACCCCGGAGACGACCCCGCGCGACGGCCAGACCCTCGGGCTCCTGGCCCTGACCGGGGTGACGACGGCGCTGCCGCTGATCTGGTTCGCGGCCGCCGCCGAGCGGATGAAGCTCGCCACCCTCGGCCTGCTGCAATACCTCGCGCCGACCGGCCTGCTCGGGCTCAGCGTGCTGGCCTATGGCGAGCAGGTGGCGCCCCACCAGGTGCCCCTGTTCGGCCTGATCTGGCTGGCGCTCGCCCTCTACGCCCTCGACACGTGGCGGGCCGCCCGGCAGGCATCGCGGCAAGCATCGCGGCAAGCATCGCGGCAAGCATCGCGGCAAGCATCGCGGCAAGCATCGCGGCAAGCATCCGGGCAGTCATCCGGGCAGTCATCCCGGCTTGCCGCCCACGATTGCGGCGCCCGGCCGGGACCGCCCGCGCGCTGAATTCCGGCGGCCGGGCTGATCCGAACCGGCTCCCGAAACTTATATGGAAGGCGCGCCCGCGGGCGGCGGGCCGGGAGCCGATGGACGCATGAGCCGAGACGACGCGATGCCGGACCCTGACATCGGAGACGCCGATTACCGCAATCTCGCGGAGGCGCTGCCGCAGCTCGCCTGGATGGCGCGGGCCGACGGCACCATCGTCTGGTACAACCGGCGCTGGTACGACTACACCGGCTCGAATTTCGACGAGATGCAGGATTGGGGCTGGCGCAAGGTCCACCACCCCGACCATGTCGAGGCGGTGACGGAGCGCTTCCGGGCCGCGATCGCGGCGGGCGAATCCTGGGAGGACACCTTTCCGCTGCGCGGGCGCGACGGGCAATACCGCTGGTTCCTGTCCCAGGCCCTGCCCCACCGGGACGCGCGGGGCCGGATCCTGCGCTGGTACGGCACCAACACCGACGTCACCGAGGCCCGCGCCGCCGAGGCGGCCCTGCGTCAGTCCGAGGAGCGCTTCCGGGCGCTGGTCGAAGCCTCGGCGGCGGTGATCTGGAACACCAGCGCGGAGGGCGAGCTGCTGCCGCCGCAGCCCCGCTGGAGCCTCTATACGGGCCAGAGCGACGAGGCCTACCAGGGCTGGGGCTGGGTCGACGCCGTCCATCCCGACGACCGGGCCCACGCCGCCGAGGTCTGGGCGGAATGCCTCAAGACCCGCACGCCCTATCAGGTCGAGTACCGCCTGCGCCGCGCCGACGGGGTCTGGCGCGACACCGAGGTGCGCGGCGTGCCGGTGCTCGCGGCGGACGGAGCGATCCGCGAATGGGTCGGCCTCAACGTCGACATCACCGCGCGCAAGGAGGCGGAGGCCGAGGTCGAGCGGGCGCGGGCGGCGGCGGAGGCGGCCAACCTCGCCAAGAGCCAGTTCATCGCCAATATGAGCCACGAGCTGCGCACGCCGCTCTCGGCGGTGATCGGCTACGCCGAGATGCTCGGTGAGGAGCTGGAGGATCTCGGCCAGTCCACCCTGCTGCCGGACCTGCGCAAGATCGAGACGGCGGCGCGCCACCTCCTCAGCCTGATCAACGACGTCCTGGACATCTCGAAGATCGAGGCCGGGCGCATGACCGTCTCGGGCGAGACCTTCGCGGTCGCGTCCCTCGTCGAGGACGTGGAGGCGGCCACCGAAGCCCTCGTCGCCAAGAAGCACAACCGTTTCGCGGCCGATCTCGGACCCGATCTCGGCGAGATGCACCAGGACCAGACCAAGATCCGCCAGTGCCTGCTGAACCTCATCGGCAACGCCGCGAAATTCACCGAGGAGGGCCGCATCACCCTGTCGGTGCGCCGCCACCGGGAGGAGGGGGCCGACTGGCTGAGCTTCTCCGTCGCCGATACGGGGATCGGGCTCACCGAGGAGCAGATCGGGCGCCTGTTCGAGCGCTTCGCCCAGGCCGACGAATCGACCACCCGCCAGTTCGGCGGCACCGGCCTCGGCCTCGCCATCACCCGCGCCTTCTGCCGCAAGATGGGCGGCGACATCGCGGTGGAGAGCCGGCACGGCGCCGGCTCGACCTTCACGATCCGCCTGCCCGCCGAGCTCAGCCCCGAGGACGAGGCGGTGGCCGAGGCCGAGGGCGCCATCGAGGCGCCGGTGATCCCCGAGCACGAGGAGCACGACGCGGTGCTCCTCGTCGACGACGACCCGGCCGCCCGCGAGATCCTGCAGCGCTTCCTCGAGCGCGAGGGGTTCCGGGTCCGCACCGCCAATGACGGGCGCGCCGGCCTGACCCTCGCCCGCGCCCTGAAGCCCCGCGCCATCCTGCTCGACGTCGAGATGCCGCGCATGGACGGCTGGGCGGTGCTGCACGCCGTGCGCAGCGATCCCGAGCTCGCCGGCATCCCCGTCATCATGACCTCGGTGGTGGCCGAGCAGGGCCTCGGCCAGGCGCTCGGCGCCACCGATTACCTCGTCAAGCCGATCGCGTGGGGCCGCCTCAAGAGCCTGATGGACCGCTACCGGCCCGAGGGCGTCGAGGGCCGCGTGCTCGTGGTCGACGACGACCGGGACGCCCGCGAGCGCCTGCGCCGGACGCTGACCCGCGACGGCTGGACCGTGGACGAGGCCGAGAACGGCGCCGCCGCCCTCACGCGCCTCGACGCGGGCTTCCCGAGCCTGATCCTCCTCGACCTGATGATGCCGGAGATGGACGGGTTCGGCTTCCTGCGGGCCCTGCGGGCCCGGCCCGACGGCGGCGACGTGCCCGTGGTGGTGCTCACCGCCAAGGAGATCACCGAGGCCGAGAAGGCGAGCCTCGCCACCCAGGCCGACCGGGTCATTCTCAAGGGCTCCCTCAGCCTGGCGGAGATCGGGCGGCAATTGCGCACCCTCTACGCCCGCGAGCCCGACAGCCCGGTGCCCAGCGGCATGCAGGGGCTGATCGACCGGCTCGCCGCCAAGGACGGGCCGGGGACGGGCGACGGGAGCGGTTCGGCGCGGTGAGCCGGCCGGACGTTCCCAGCCGGCCGGGCAGCGTCCCGCTGCTGCTGCTCGTCGGCGCCCTCGTGGCCGGCATCGTCTGCCTCTGCGTCGGCACGGCCTTCGCCAAGCACCTGTTCCCGGCCATCGGGGCGGCGGGCACCACCGCCTACCGGGTCGGCTTCGCGGCGCTGCTGCTCTGCGCGTTCTGGCGGCCCTGGCGCTGGCCCCTGTCCGGGCGCGATGCCGGGACGCTCGCGCTCTACGGGGCCGTGCTCGGGGCCATGAACCTCCTGTTCTACCTGTCGCTGCGCACGATCCCGCTCGGCATCGCGGTCGCGATCGAGTTCACCGGGCCCCTCGCGGTGGCGCTCCTCGCCTCGCGCCGGCTCGCGGATGTCCTCTGGATCGGCCTCGCCGCCCTCGGGCTCGCCCTGCTGCTCCTGCCCAGGCGGCTGGCCGCCCCGGCCGCGCTGCAGCCGCTGGATCCGGTCGGGCTCGCCTGCGTCCTCGGCGCCGCCCTGTGCTGGGCCCTCTACATCGTGTTCGGGCAGCGGGCCGGGCGGCTGCACGGAGGGCAGGCGGTCTCCCTCGGCATGGCGGTGGCGGCCCTCGTGGTGCTGCCCGTCGGCGTGGCGCAGGCCGGCGCCGCCCTGTTCGACCTCCGCCTGATGGGCCTCGGCCTCATGGTCGCGATCCTGTCGAGCGCGCTGCCCTACAGCCTCGAGATGGTCGCCCTGAAGCGCCTGCCGCGCCAGACCTTCGGGGTGCTGCTCAGCCTCGAGCCGGCCATCGCCGCGCTCGCCGCGCTGGCGATCCTGGGCGAGCGCCTGAGCCTGCCCGAGGGGCTCGCCATCGCCTGCATCGTGGCGGCCTCGGCGGGCAGCACGCTGAGCGCGGCCCGGGCCCGCCGGGCGCCCGCCGCCCCCGCGGCCTGAGCGGCCCCTCTGCCCGGGCGCCCCTCCCCTGCGACGACGCGGGCCCTTGGGGAGACCGGAATTCTGCCGCACCTTGGCGGCGTCCCCTTGCGGGTCTCTCTTGCGGGTCTCTCTTGCCGGTTTCTCTTGCCGGTCTCTTTTGCCGGCTCCCTCGCCGGCTCCCGCGCGCCCGCTCGGGTGCTCGCCCGCATCGGAGCCAGGGAGGTTCCATGAATGCCATCCTCGTCGTCGCGCTCGTCTGCGCCTCCACGGTCCAGGCCCCCGATTGCTCCCGCGAAACGGCGCTCGACGTGATCACCGGGCCGGCCCATACCCTTCAGGAATGCCTGATCCAGGGGCCTGTGCTGGCCGCCAATGCGGGCCATGCGGGCGGCGAGGGCAGCTACGTCAAGACCCGCTGCGAGCCGCGGCGCTGAGGGAGCGAGCATGAGCGATCGGGATGAGGGCGGCCCGGAGGTGAGCCCCGACCGGGCCGTGATGATCCGCCTGCGCGCCCGCCTGGCGGTGGTGGAGCGGGCGGCCTGGTTCGGCTTCGTCCAGGCCCTGCGCACGCAGCCCGCCGAGACCGAGGCCTACATCGCCGCCGAGCGGGCGCGCTGCGCGGACGGCTTCGCCGGGCCGCGATGGGCCCGGGACCTCACCGAGGCCGAGCGCGCGATGCTCGGCGCCGAGGTCGATGCCGGCCTCGCACAGCTCCTGCAGGACGGTCGCGAGGCGATCGACGGGGCGGGCTGAGGCGCCTCAGGCGTCTTTCCCGAACAGGTCCGCCCAGGCCGGCGGCAGGCCGAGGAACGACGGGGCGGCCCCCGCGGGAATCGTCGCCAGGCCGGGCAGGGCGGATGCGGCGTGGACGCCCCGGGCGACCGCGCGGGCGAGCACCTGCGCCGCCGCGTCCCCGAGGCGGGCGAGGTCGATGACCGGATCGGCCAGGGGGCGGCGGCCCGTCGCCGCCGCGAACACCACGTCGCCGTCGAGGGGCGTGTGCACCGGGTGGATCGCCCGGGCGAGCCCGTCCTGCGCCGCCACCGCGAGGCGGCGCGCCTGCGCCTTCGTCAGCACCGCGTCGGTCGCCACCACGGCGAGGGTGGTCGAGGCGCCCGGCATCGCGCGGGCCGGGAAGGCGAGGGCGGCGGGCGGCACCTGCCCGGGCCAGCCGAGCCCGCCGAACTCGGCCTCCCGCTCGAAGGGGGCTGCCCAGAAATGCGGCCCCTCCCCGATCGTGACCCGCCCGAAGGCGTTGACGGCGACGAGGGCCCCGACCGACAGGCCGGTGCCCGCGACCGCCGCCGAGGCGGTGCCGAGGCCGCCCTTGAGGTTCGCCGTGCGGGCGCCGGTCCCTGCCCCGACGGAGCCGATCGCGAAATCCGCCGCCGCCGCGGCGGCGGCCGCGTAGCCGAGCTCGCGATAGGGCGGGTAGCGGCCCCAATCCTTGTCGCCGCCGTTGAGGAGATCGAACAGAATCGCGCCCGGCACGATCGGCACCCGCATGCCGCCGATGGGGAAGCCGCGCCCGT
Source organism: Methylobacterium soli (assembly GCF_008806385.1). Classification (GTDB taxonomy): domain Bacteria; phylum Pseudomonadota; class Alphaproteobacteria; order Rhizobiales; family Beijerinckiaceae; genus Methylobacterium; species Methylobacterium soli. The sequence continues at coordinate 64,284 of NZ_VZZK01000016.1, read as the reverse complement.
TCTCGGCGAGCCACGCCACCACGCCGGCCGCCGCGTCGAGTCCGAAGGCCGAGCCCCCGGACAGGATCAGCGCGTCGATGCCCGCCACCGTGCGCTCGGGGTCGAGGAGGTCGGTCTCGCGGGTGCCCGGCCCCCCGCCCCGCACGTCGACGGCCGCCGTGACCGGCGCGTCGAACAGGATCGCGGTGGTGCCGCTCGCGACCCGCGCGTCGCCCGCGTGGCCGACGCGGATGCCCGGGATGTCGGTGAGGCTGTTGCGGCGCATGGTGACGGCTCCGGGGGCGGGTTTCTTCGCACGGGGCCGCCCGAATGGCCACGGCGACACCGCGAGACAGGAGGACACCGCAAGGCCAAGAGGACACCGCGAAGCCAAGCCCGCCAAGGGGGCAGGGGAGGGCCGGACGGGCAGGGGGTGGACGGCATCGTTCCTAGGCTTATGACCCTAAGCCAATTTACCTAGGCTCTCGGACCTAGGCACGAAGACCCAGGCTGGCAGGCCCTGCGACCCCATCCCTGTGGATGCGCCGGGCCGGGGCGGAAACGGCGCCTGCCCCCGCGTGTTAGGGTCCGGCGCCCCGCGGGGATCCGCCGGATCCCCGCGGGGCATTGGATTTTCGGCACACGGCCTGCAACCGGAGCGGTGATGGCGTTCGGCATCGAGATGGGTCTGAGCATGGGCGCGGCGGGGCAGAATGCCCCTGAGCCGGCGCGGCTCGACCTCGAGGAACTCCTCGCCACCCGCCTGCTGGTCCAGGGCAATTCGGGCTCGGGCAAGTCGCACCTGCTGCGCCGGCTCCTCGAGCAGAGCGCGGGCCAGGTTCAGCAGGTGGTGGTCGACCCCGAGGGCGATTTCGTCACCCTGTCGGAGGCCTATGGCCACGTGGTGGTCGACGGCGCCCACCCGGAGGCCGATCTCCAGGCCATCGCCGCGCGGGTGCGGGCGCACCGGGTCTCGGTGGTGCTCAACCTCGAGAGCCTCGACATGGAGGCGCAGATGCGCGCCGCCGCCGCCTTCCTGGGTGGCCTGTTCGAGGCCGAGCGGGCGCATTGGTACCCGGTCCTCGTCGTGGTCGACGAGGCGCAGATCTTCGCCCCCGCCGCCGCCGGCGACGTCTCGGACGAGGCCCGCAAGGTCGCCCTCGGGGCCATGACCAACCTGATGTGCCGCGGGCGCAAGCGCGGTCTCGCCGGCGTCATCGCCACGCAGCGCCTGGCCAAGCTCGCCAAGAACGTGGCGGCCGAGGCCACCAACTTCCTGATGGGCCGCACCTTCCTGGACATCGACATGGCGCGCGCCGCCGATCTCCTGGGCCTCGACCGGCGCGGCGCCGAGCGCTTCCGCGACCTCGCCCGCGGCGAGTTCGTGGCCCTCGGGCCGGCTTTGAGCCGGCGTCCGCTCGCCCTGCGCATCGGCCCGGTCGCGACCTCGGCCCGCTCCGGCTCGCCCAAGCTCATCCCCCTGCCGGAACCGAGCGAGGCGGATCTGCGCGCCCTGATCCTGACGCCCTCGCCCGAGGAGGCGCTGCTGCCGCCCCGCGCGCCCAGCGCGCGGGCGGCGGCCCAGCCCCGCGTGAGCCCGGCCGACCTGATGCGCGAGCTGAGCGCCTACCGGCCCGAGCCCGTCGAGGCGCCCCCGGCGCTCGGCGCGGCCGAGAACCGCGCGGGCTGCGAGGCGGTGCTGCGCGGCCTCATCGGCGACCCGGATGCGGGGGGGCAGTCCGTCGCGGTGGTCTACCAGGATTTCCTGGTGCGCTGCCGGATGCGGGGGCTCGACGGGGAGGCGATCGGGCTGCCGGCCTTCCGCCGGGCGCTCAGCGTCGCGCGGGCCGGCATCGACGAGGCGGCCCTGACGGCGGCGGCCGATTCGGAGGCGGACGGGCGCTGGGCGCAGGCGCAGGAGGCGGCCGCCGCGATGCCCGAGGAGGTGCAGGGGCTCTACCTGCTGCTCGCCCGCGCGGCGCTCGCGGACGAGCCCTGCCCCGGGGACGCCGCGCTGGCGCGGGCCATCGGCAGCCGCTCGCCGGGCCGGGCCCGGCGTCTCCTCGGCTATGTCGAGAGCCGCGGCGCCATCGTGTGCCGCAACGATTTTCGCGGCAACCGCATCGTGGCCCTGCCGGCGCTCGCCTGCGAGACCGCGCCGGGGGATCCCAAGGCCGCCGCCGCCGACATCAAGGCCGCCGCCGATCTCAGGGTCGCTGCCGGTGACCTCGGCACCGCGCCGTCCACCCCCGAGCCGGCGCAGGCGCCTCGGGCCGAGGCCTGGAATCTGTTCGCCGCCGAGTGAGCGGCGGCGTGCCGCCTCACGCCGGGGCGCTGAGGCCCAGCAGCGCGGGGATCAGCGCCCTGGCCGAATCCGCCACGCTGCAACCATGAGTGGTAATCGTCAGGTCCGGTGCCTCCGGCGCCTCGTAGGGTGCCGAGATGCCGGTGAAATCCGGGATCTTGCCCGCCCGCGCCCGGTCGTAGAGCCCCTTCGGGTCGCGCGCCTCGCAGATCGCGAGCGGCGTGTCGATGAAGATCTCCAGGAACGGGATGTCGCCCGCGATCAGGCGGGCCGCCGCGCGCTCGGCCCGGAAGGGCGAGATCAGCGACACGATGGTGATCAGCCCCGTCTCGGCCATCAGCCGGGCGGTCTCGGCGGCGCGGCGGATGTTCTCGGCCCGGTCGCGGGGGCTGAAGCCGAGATCCCGGTTGAGGCCCAGGCGCAGGTTGTCCCCGTCGAGCACCATGGTGTGGCGCCCCTGCGCGGTCAGCGCCCGGTCCACCGCGTTGGCGATGCTCGACTTGCCGGCCCCCGACAGGCCCGTGAACCACGCGATGGCGGGCCGCTGGCCGAGGCAGGCCCAGCGATTCTCGCGCGGCTGCAAGGTGTGCCAAGTCAGGTTGGAGCCCGGCGCCGCCTCGGTCTCCTGACTCGGTTGCCAGTCTTCGTGAAGCGGCCGAAGGATCTCACGCCGATTGTTTCCGGCTTGTATCCACGGTCTTTCTTCGGCGCGCGCAGCGGAAGCTTTGCTCGAACCAAAAGCTTGCAATCGACGACACTCCGGTGCGAAGATTCAACCCTCGTCGACCGGTGTTGTAGGCGAGTTTTTCAGGAAATGAAACCACTGCGTGTGGCGTGTGGCGTGTGGCGTGTGGCGTGTGGCACGCGGGCCGCGACCCGCGATATGGCCCCGGCGGCTCATCCCGGGCTGGCGCGCGCGTCCTGCGGGATCGGGCGGGGGCGGCCCTCGTCGTCGATCGCCACGAAGGTCAGGGTCGCCTCCGTCACCTTCTCGCGCATCTGCGTGCAGAAGCGGCGGGCCCAGGCCTCCACGTCGATCTTCATCGAGGTGCGCCCGACGCTCGCCACCCGGGTGTAGACGCAGAGCACGTCGCCGACCCGCACCGGGCGGATGAAGGTCATGGCGTCGAGGGCCACGGTGACGACCCGTCCCTGCGCCCGGTCGACCCCCGCGATGCCGCCGGCCTGGTCCATCTGCGAGAGCACCCACCCGCCGAAGATGTCGCCGTTGGCGTTGGTGTCGGCCGGCATCGCGATGGTGCGCACCGTCAGATCGCCCCGCGGCTCGGCCGCCACCGTTCTCCCCTCGTTCATCCGGACCGTCCCTCCGAGGCGCCTTGCGCGCGAATACCGGCCTGGCGCCGATCAGGGCATCAGCCCGGCAAGTTTCAGGCCTGCCGCGGCGAAGACCGCGACCGCGCAGACGATGCATTCGAGCGGGATCGATGGCCAGAGCCCGGCTGGGCCGGATCCGGTCCGCGCGGCCCGCCGAGGGGGCGCGAAGGAATCGAGGATGGGGGCCTTCGGGGGGGCGGTGGCCCGGGTCGCGACGTCGTCCATGGCGTGTCCTCCGGAGCGGCCCGATCTGTCGCGGGCCGTCTCGCGCGAAGCCCAGGATATCAGGAAATCCGGGCCTTGGAAAAACGCCGGGGCGACCGCGCATGAAAAAGCCCGGCGGCTCGGGGGAGCCGCCGGGCGAGGTCCGCGGGGAGCGCGGAGGACCGATCAGTAGTAGAACCGGCGCGGGCCGTAGAAGCGGCGCGGGCCGTAATACGGGCGGCCGTAGAAGCGGCGCGGACCGTAGAAGCGGCGTCCGTAATACGGGCGGCCGTAGAAGCGGCGCGGGCCGTAGAAGCGACGGCCGTAATAGTACTGCGTCTTCTCGGCGAGCGCCGGGGCCGCCTCGCTCTGGAGGGCGAGGGCCGGCCCGACGGGGGCCGCGGAGGCGCCTTGCGGGCTTGCGGCAGCGAAACCGAGGGCCAGCAGGGCGGCCAGGACGAACTTCCTCAGCACGTTCACAACTCCTTGGTGTGTCGGTGGACGTTTTCGGGCGAAGGGTTTCAGATCCGAGACCCGGCTGCATCAAACGCGCGAACCGCCCAAAGCGTTTCGCGGAGACGGAGGGCGCGCGGCGCGAGGGGCGTCAGGCGATCCGGGTCGTCATGTCGACGGTCGGGGCCGCGCCGCTCTGCTTCACGAGGCTGATCCCGTGCTCGCAATCCTCGCGCCGGGCATAGCCCTCGGCCGAATCCGCGATGACGTTGCCGTTCTGCACCCGCAGGCGCCAGCGCCATTCCCCACCCGCATCGCGATAGAGTTCGAAGCGCATGCCGCCGCCTCCCCTTGCCGTCTCCGGGGGTGAGATGGCGCGCGCGGGCGGCTTGGCAATATGGCGGGCGGAAATCCCGGGGCCGTGATGCCGCGCCCCGGCTCCCGAACGCGAAGCGCCGCCCCGGAGGTCCGGGGCGGCGCGGATCGTGATCGGAGCTTGCGTTGCGACTCAGGAGCGCGGGGAGCGCTCGAGCCAGCCGATGGCCCGGCCCTCGCCGCCGCCGCTGCGCGGACGGTTGCCGGGGCGCTGCGTCGGACGGCCCTCGGAGCCGCGGTCCGGCCGGGCGTTCTGCTCGGGGCGGCCGCTGGCGGGACGCGTGTCGCGGCGCTCGCCGCGCCCATCCTGCGGGCGACCTTCCTGCGGGCGCCCGCCGGGACGGCCCTCCTGCGGGCGGCCACCGCGGCCGGCCTCGCCGGGACGCCCGCCCCCGAAGGGACGGCCCTGGCGCTGGCCGCCGGGGCGCTGCCCCTGCGGACGCTGGCCGGGACGCTGCCCGCGCGGGCCCGGACGGCGCTCCTCGCTGTCGGCGATCTCGGCGGCTTCCTGGCGGCTCGGGGGCGTGAAATCCGCCGGGAACGGGGCCACCGGCACCTTCTGGCGGGTCAGGCGCTCGATGTCGCGCAGATAGGCCTTCTCCTCGTCGTTGCAGAACGAGATGGCGAGGCCGTTCGCCCCGGCGCGCGCGGTGCGGCCGATGCGGTGGACGTAGCTCTCCGGCACGTTGGGCAGGTCGAAATTGACGACGTGGCTCACCGCCTCGACGTCGATGCCCCGGGCCGCGATGTCGGTGGCCACCAGCACCCGGCAGGACCCGTCCTTGAAGGCCGCGAGCGCGCGCTCGCGCTGGGGCTGCGACTTGTTGCCGTGGATGGCGGAGGCCGCGGTGCCGCTCTTCTCGAGGCCGCGCACGACCCGGTCGGCGCCGTGCTTGGTACGGGTGAAGACGAGCACGCGCTCGATCTTCGGATCGCGCAGGATGTGGCCGAGCAGGGCCTGCTTGGCCCCCGTATGGGCGAAGATGACCTGCTGCTCCACGCGCTCGGCGGTGGTGGCGACGGGGGTCACGGCGACCTGGACGGGATTGCGCAGGTACTGGTCGGCCAATCCGGCGATGTTCTTCGGCATGGTGGCCGAGAAGAACAGGCTCTGGCGCTGCTGCGGCAGCATCTTCACGATGCGCTTGAGCGCGTGGATGAAGCCGAGGTCGAGCATCTGGTCGGCCTCGTCGAGGACCAGGATCTCGACGCCCTCGAGCGTCAGGGAGCGGCGGTCGACGAGGTCGATCAGCCGGCCCGGCGTGGCGACCAGGATGTCGACGCCCGGCGCCAGCGCCCGCTCCTGGCGGCCGATGGTGACGCCGCCGAACACCACCGTGTTGGTGAGCGGGAGATGGCGGCCGTAATCCGAGAAGCTCTCGGCGATCTGGTTGGCGAGCTCGCGCGTCGGCGAGAGCACCAGCACCCGGCAGCCGCGGCGCGGGGCGCGGCGGTTCTCGAGGCTGAGGCGGTGCAGGATCGGCAGCGCGAAGGCGGCCGTCTTGCCGGTTCCGGTCTGGGCGATGCCGCAGAGGTCGCGGCCCTCCATGGCGGGGGGAATCGCCTGCGCCTGGATCGGCGTGGGATTCTGGTAGCCGGCCTCCGCAAGCGCCCTCAGCACGGGCTGGGCGAGGCCGAAATCAGTGAATTGGGTCAAGTCTGGTCTTTCAGAGCAGCGGATCTCGGGCCGTGCGCCGGGCGCAGTGCGGGCAGATTCGATCCGTTGGCAGGTGGCCGCCCGCGTGATGGGGCAGCCCAGGTGCATGCACGTTTGAAGAGAGGGGCCGGACCGTTCGAGCCGCCGATGCGCGGGCTCGCCCCATCCGTCACGCAGCCCTCTCAAGCGGTTCCGCTAAACGGCCGCTGACGCTGCAACCGCGATATGCGGCTTCGCAGCTGCGAAGTCAATGCGTGGCCGCACGGCACGACCCGTGCGGATGCAGGGCCGCCATGCAATCGAGGCCGGATCTCCACGCCATCATGGCACATTCGCGTTCCGCCATGGGGCAATCCGCCCCCGCAGGAGAGCGCGGCCGTGCTACAGCCCGATCCGCCACGGCCGGTCGGGCCGCGGCATCCGCGCGCGACGCCGCGCCTCATGGCCGCCCGTCGGCGCAGGACGCATTCCCGGGCTCGAGGATGATCGCGCGTCACACCTTTCTGTATGTCGGCGCGCGCGGCCTCGCCGCCGCCCTCAACATGGCCTCGGTCGCGGTCTTCACCCGGCTCGCGCCGGTGGAGACCTACGGCGCCTACCTGTTCGTGCTGTCCTGGGTGCTGGTGCTCTACGGCGCGACCTGCCAATGGCCGAAATTCTCGTTCTTCGCCCTCTACGACGAGGCGCGCGCGCCCGCGCAGGTGGCCACCGTCGCGCGCCTCCTCGCCGCCATGCTGGTCGTGGCCGGGATGGTCGCGGGGCTCGCCGCCCTCCTGGGGCTGACGAGCCCCCGCACCGCTGCCGTCCTGGTCGCGGCCGTCCTGGGCATGACCCTGTTCGAGGCCGCGAGCGAGATCGCCCGGGCGCGCCTCGCGGCCGGGGCCGTCGCCCTCGCGATCGTCGCCCGCGCGGTGCTGGTCCTCGGACTCGGCAGCCTCGTGCTCGCGGCGACGGGCGATCCGGTCGACCTCGTCCTCGCGGTGGCCTGCGCCAACCTGCTCGCGGCCCTGCCGGCCCTGCGGACGATCCTGCCGGTCCTGCGCGGCGGGGCGAGCCGCGCCGAGGCCCGGCGGCTCGTGGCCTATGGCTGGCCGCTGATCCTGTCCTTCGGCATCGCTGCGCTCGCCCAGACCAGCGACCGCCTGATCATCGGCCGGATGGTCGGCGCGGAGGAGCTCGGCGCCTACGGGGCCATCGCGGATTTCCTGCGCCAGAGCTTCGTCATGTTCGGCGAGAGCGTCGCCCTCTCGCTCATCTCCATCGCCAAGCGGGATGCGCGGGCGGGCGGCATGGCGGCGGCCGTCCCGGTCCTGCGGGATGCGGCCCGGGCCCTGACCCTGGTCGCCGCCTTCGGGGCGGTCTTCGTCCTCAGCTTCGACGACCTCATCGTGGCGATCCTGCTCGGGCCCGGCTACCGGGCCCAGGCCGTGACCCTGGCGCCGGTGCTGCTCGCCGCCAGCATCATCCTGATGTTCCGCTCCTATTATTTCGGGCAGGTGATCTACTTCACCCGCACGAGCCATCTCGACGCGTTCGCCTCGCTGGTCCTCCTCGTCGCGGTGGCGGGGCTCTCGTTCCTGCTGATCCCCCGCATGGGGGTGATGGGGGCGGCCCTCGCCTTCGTGGCGGGCCAGGGGCTGGCCTGCCTCGTCTTCGTCCTGGGCGCGCGCCTCGCCCCCGCCCGCGACCGGGTGCGCATGCCGGTGCCCGTCCTGGACGTCCTCGGCATCGCGCTCGCGGCCGCCGCCTGCGGGGCGCTCCTCTACGGGATCGGCCTGATGCCCGGCGGCCACGCGGCCCCGGGGCAGGCCGCCCGGCTCGCCGTGCTGGCGGCGGGCTTCCTCGCCGCCGCGTGGCACTTCAACATCGTCGGCGTCGCCGATCTCCTGCGCCGGCGGCGCGCGGCCCGATGAGCGCGCCCCCCGAGCATCCGACGCGCAGCCTCGGGAACGACCTCGTGGCGGCCCTGCGCCCCCTCGATCCGGCCGCGCCCTACCGGGCGGCCTGGGCGGCGCTCGGGCGGGCCGCCTTCGCGGCGAACCCCTTCTACGAGGCGGATTACGCCCTCGCGGCGGCCCCGGCCTTCGGAGCCGGCGTGCGGCTCCTCCTCGTGGCCGACCGGCCCCCGGAAGAGGCGGGCGCCCGGATCCTCGCCCTGTGGCCGTTCCTGCGCGCGCGGGCCCGCTGGGGCCTGCCGCTGGGCGTCCTGATGGGCTGGACCCACGGCTTCAGCGCCCTCGGGGTGCCGCTGCTGGCGGGCGACGCGCCGGAGCGGGCGCTCGCCGGCCTCCTGGCCGCCCCGAAGGCGCTCGGCCTTCCGCCGCGCCTGCTGATGTCCACCCTGCCGCGGGAGGGGCCCTTCGCCGACCTCCTGGCCGGGCAGGCCGCCCGGGCCGGCCTGCGGCGGGCGGCGTATTGGCCCTACGCGCGCGGGGTCCTCGACCTCGGCGCCTGCGCGCCCGCGGCGCGGGCCGCCTATCTCGACCACATGCCCGGCAAGCGGCGGCGCAAGCTGCGCCAGCTCCTCACCCGCCTGGAGGCGGAGGGGCCCGTCACCCTGGAGACCGCCCGCGCCCCCGCGGCGCTCGCCGCGGCGCTGGAGGATTACATCGCCCTCGAGGGGGCGGGCTGGAAGGGCCGGGCCGGCACCGCCGTCGCCGATCGCCCGGCCGAGATCGCCTTCCTGCGGGACATGGTCGGGGCGCTCGGCGCCGAGGGCCGGATCCGCATCGACCGCCTGCGCCGCGGCTCGCGCACCCTCGCGGCCGCGATCCTGCCGATCACCGGGGAGGGGCCGACCGGCCGCGAGGCCTGGTGGCTCAAGATCGCCCATGACGAGGCGGAGGCGCGCAATTCCCCCGGCGTGCAGCTCGTCCACCGGCTGACGCAGGCGGTCCTGGCCGATCCGAGCCTCGCGCGGGTGGATTCCTGCGCGGGCGCCGATTACCGGCTCGCCGAGATGTTCTGGACCGGGCGCCGCCGCCTCGCGCACACGCTGATCGAGGGGGAGGGCGGCGATCCCCTGTTTCCCCTCGCGGCGGCCCTGGAGCGGGCGCGGGAGCGGGTCGCGCGGATCAGGGCCGCGCGCCGCGGGGGCGCGCGGCTCGACGCGCATCCTGGAGACGCGGCCTGACGCCCCGGTCGCCGCGCCCTCAGCGCAGCAGCCAGAGGGCGAGGCCGACCACCACCCCGACCGCCACGATGAACCCGAAGAAGGCCGGCAGGATCCAGCTGCGGCTGCCATGCGGGTCGGCGGCCGCCCGGACCCGGGGCGAGGCGGCCTCGGTCTCGCGGGCCAGCCGGATGCGGTCGGGGGCGTTCGGGTTGCCCGCCGCCTCGTCGTCGGTGCCGAGCTGCGACAGGCCCGGATCGTAATGCGCCACCTTGTCGCCGGTGCGGCCCCGGTCGATGTCGGCCTTGAGCTGCGCCGTCGTCGGCTGGGCGGAATCGGGCGCTGCGCCGGCCGCGAGGTCGGCGGGCGGGGGCGGGGTCTCGGACCTGAGCGTCATCGCGGTGTCGTCCTGAAGCCCACGACCCTGGGCTGCGGAGCGCCGGGTCGTGCGGGGATGGTCCTCGGGACAAGGATCAGCGCGCGGAACTGTTCCCCGGGCCTCCTGCGGCGCCGGGGCGGGCTCACCAGCCGAACCGGGCGATCTGGGCGAGGCGGGCCTGCGCGGCGGCCTCGTCGCGGCCGATCAGGGCGATGCGCTGCGAGAGGTCGTAGCAGGTGGCGCAGAAGCCGAGCGACAGGAGCGGGATTCCGGCCGACCGGGCCCGGTTCACCGAGGCGATCAGGCAGGCGATGGCGGGCTCGGATTCGGGCGTGGCGAGGCAATCGGCCCGGGGGCTGCCGAAGAGCGGGCGGTTCGGCCAGGCGAGCGAGACCGTGGTGCCGCCGCGCCGGTCCGGCGCGGGCGGGACCGTGTAGCTGCGCACGAACAGCAGCCCGAGGAGAACGAACAGGGCGAGGGCGGAGAGCAGGCGCATGGCGTCCCGGGTGAGGGCGGCGTCACCGGGAGATAGGGCGCTGCCCACGCGAGGAGAATCAGTCCTGCGCGTCGAAGCGCGTCCAGTGGAAGACCTCGCGCCCCGCCCCGTCGATCACCCGCACGGCCTCGGCCGGCGCGCCCGAGCGCTGCGGTACCCGGGCGCGCGCGAACAGGCGCAGGGCCCGCTCCCGCGCTCCCTCCAGATCCTGCGTGCGCACGGAGATCCGCGTCTGAACCTCGCCCTCCTCGGGGCCGAGGACTTCGATGTGAAAGGTCTCGCGCAGGCTCAAGGCTTCGGCGGCTCCGCTCGGGGGAGGGTGACGGTCTCCCGGAACAGATAGGGGATCCGGCCCGCGCCTGCACCGGGGCGGCACCGCGTCCCTGTACGCGCGTCCCTCTTGTACGCGCGTCCCTTGCGCCCGCATCCCTGCGCCCGCGTCCCTTGCGCCCGCATCCCTGCGCCCGCCTCCGCGTGCTAGACCTGCGGCGATGCAGCCCGTCAAGATCGCCGCCGCCGTCGCGCTCTGCGCCATCCTGTTCTGGCTCGGCCTGCGCCTGACCCGCCGCGCGGTCGATCTCGGCATCGCGGCCGGCCGCGACGAGGCCCGCCGCCGGGAGGCGGAATCCGAGCAGCCGAAGGAGTGAGCCGCGGCTTCGCCGTCGCGGCTTCGCCGCCGCGGTCTCAGGCCGTCGGCACCGGCTCCGGCGCCGTGCCGTAGGCCTGCGCCATGGCGTCGATCGCCGCGAGCTTTGCCCGGAACAGGGACCAGTCGTCGGCTTGCGCGATCGGCGCCCAGATCGCCTCGACCTCGTCGATCAGCAGGGTGCAGGGGCTCGGCGCGGCGAAGTAGGGGTGGTCGAGGCGCGCATCCGGGGCGGGCTGCAGGCTTCCCAGGGCCTCGCGCACCGGGGCGAAGCCCTCGCTCGCGTAGAAGGCCGCCGCGGGGCTGCGGGCGGCCCGCTCCAGGCTCGCCAGGCCCCCGTACCAGTCGAAGAAGGTCTGCTCGAAGGGGGCGCGGCTCTCGGCGAGGAAGCGCCAGAACACCGCGACGAAGCGGTGCGTCGCCGTCTCCTCCGCCGGCCCGAGGCCGAGCCGCGCGAACAGGCTCTCCGCGAAGGCGTCCTGGAGCTGCGGGCCGAAGCCCTTGAGCGCCGCCTCGAGCCGCGTCTGGTCGGCCAGCGGCAGCAGGCAATCGGCGAGCCGGCTCAGGTTCCAGAACAGCGCCTCGGGCTGGCGGCCATAGGCGTAGAGGCCCTGGCTGTCGAAATAGGCCGCCGTGAAATCCGGGTCGCTGTGGGGCAGCCAGCGCCAGGGGCCGTAATCGAAGCTCTCGCCCGTGACGTTGATGTTGTCGGTGTTGAGCACCCCGTGCACGAAGCCTGCCGCCATCCATTGCGCGCCGGTCCGGGCGACGCGCCCGCTCACCCCCTCGAGGAAGGCCACCGCCCGGTCGGCGAGATCGTCGCGCCAGAGCTCCGGCATGTGGGTCGTGATCGTGTGGTCGAGGAGCCGCACGAGGGCGTCGGGCTCGTCGAGCGCCAGGAAGCGCTGGAAGCTGCCGATGCGGATATGCCCGTGGCTGAGGCGCACCAGCACGGCCGAGCGGGTGGGGGAGGGCTCGTCGCCCCGCTCCAGAGCCTCGCCGGTCTCGATCAGGCTGAAGGATTTCGAGGTGTTGACCCCCTGCGCCTCCAGCATCGCGGTGGCCAGCACCTCGCGCAGGCCCCCCTTCAGGGTGAGGCGCCCGTCGGCGCCGCGCGACCACGGCGTCTGGCCGCTGCCCTTGGTGCCGAGATCGAGGAGGCGCCCGTCCGCGAGATCGTGGGCTTGCGCGTAGAGGAAGCCGCGCCCGTCCCCGAGATCGGGGTTGTACGAGCGGAACTGGTGGCCGTGGTAGCGCAGCGCCAGCGGCTCGGGGAAGCTCCCGGGCAGGGGCTCGAACCGGCCGAAATGCGCGATCCAGGCCTCCTCCGACAGGTCCCCCAGCCCGATGCGGGCCGCCCACGGATCGTTGCGGTAGCGCAGGATCGTCTCGGGGAAGCGGGCCGGCGCGACGACGTCGTAGAAGGCGGGCCCGAGATCGGCGTGGCGGCGGGAGAGGCGAGGGGCGTGCGCGGTCATGCGGGTTCCGGGTCTGCGGGCGCGTTCCATACACCAGGTCCGGGCGGGCAGGGCCCCTCGAGACCGGGCGGAGGCGCCTAAGGACGGCGCCTCCCGGGATCAACGCCTCAGCGGGCGGGCGGGCTGCCGCTCGAGCCGGTGGCCTCGGCGGGGCCGGGCTTGAGGCTCCAGAGCTCGGTCGGGAGGGCCGCCGGCGCGTCGGGCTTGTAGAAGGCCGAGTCCTGGATATGCGAGGTCGTGAGGTAGAGCGTGCCGTCGGGCCCCTCCGCGAAGGTGTCGGGCCAGCGCAGGCGCGCATCCTGCACGAGCATTGCGGGCTTGCTGCCCTTGGCGGAGAGGTCGCGCACCTTCACGGCGTTCTCCTCGGGGGCCGTGACGTACATCCGCCCGTCGCGGCGCGCGATGACGAGCCCGTCGGCCGGGCCGTTCTCGCCGATCGTCTCGACCTTGCCCGACAGGCCCTTGTCGGCGAGCCCGCTCGGCACCACCGCCGCGGTGAGCCAGCCCGTCAACGCCTCCGTCGAGATGCCGTAGAGGGTCTTGCCCTTGATCGCCTGCCAGTAGAGCGTCTTGCCGTCCGGCGCGAGGGCGAGGCCGTCGGCCGCGAATTCCACGCCGCGCCCGTCGGGGCGCCGCAGCGGCTTGCCGTCGGCCGTGACGGTGACGCTCTTGTCCGGCTGGGTCGAGGGGTCGCCGTCGAGGACCCGCCGGGCCCGCCCGCTCTCGAGATCGACCACCACGAGGGCCCCACTGGCGCCCGAATCCGTCAGGTAGGCGGTCTTGCCGTCGGGCGAGAAGCGCACGTCGTTGAGGTAGGAGCCCTGCGGCGCGACGCTCTCGTCGAAGGCGATGATGCGGGCGGGCTTGTTGGTCCTGAGGTCGATCTCCACGAGCTTGGGCCCGTCCTTGACCACCGCCGCCATGGCGGGGGCGGCGGGGTCGAGCACCCAGACATTGCCCCGGGAATCGGCCACCACGCTCTGGACGCAGACCCAGTGGTCCTTCGCCGAGAGCTCGTCCTTCCTGGCGTTGCGCCACGCATTCCAGGCGTCGTCCGGGAAGGGGATGAGCCGGCCGTCCTTCAGCTCGGCCACCGAGACCGCGCTGTCCTCGGTCCAGCGCGGGAAGTTCACGAAGAGGCGCCCGTCCTTCGAGACGGTGACGCCGGTGACCTGATGGGCGAAGTCGGCGACCTTGGTCAGCGTGGCGCCGCCCGCGCGGGCCGGGGCGGAGGATAAATCCGAGGATTGGGCGAGGGCGGGGCCCGCCAGCAGCGATCCGGCGAGGAGGGCCGTCAGCAGGCAAGCGGGGGAGGTCGGACGCGGCATCAGGGCGCTCTCGCGAAGGGAAGGATGCCGTGCCAACGCGCGGAAGGCCGGCCAAGCTTCATCGCGGGGAAAGCTTCAGCGCAAGGCAAGCTTCATCGCGGCGCAAGCCTGCGCGCGGCCCCTGCGCGCGGCTCAAGTCCGGTCCCGGATGTGTCATCGCGCCCCGTCTGTCGTCGTCCCGTTCTTGCTTGCACCCCCGGCCCGCACGAAGTGCGAGAGACGCCTGCCCCAACCCTCGCCCGTCAGGTCCCCATGATCAGCGCCTTCGATCTCTTCAAGATCGGCATCGGCCCGTCGAGCTCCCACACGGTCGGCCCGATGGTGGCGGCGGCCCGCTTCCGCGCGGGGCTCGGTCCCGCCACCCGGCGGGTCCGGGCCGAGATCTTCGGGTCGCTCGCCTGGACCGGGCGCGGGCACGGCACCGACATCGCGATTTTCCTCGGCCTCCTCGGGGAGGACCCCGCCACCGTCGATCCGGACGCGGTCGCCGGGCTGGTCTCCGGGCTCGCGGCGGCGCGCCGCATCGCGATCCCCGGCAGCCCCGCGGGCGCGGCCTTCGACCCCGGCTCCGACCTCGTCTTCAACCTGACGGAGATCCTGCCGCGCCATACCAACGGCATGCGCTTCCGCGCCTACGACGCGGCAGGGACGTGCCTGTCCGAGCAGGACTTCTACTCGATCGGCGGCGGCTTCGTGGTGGGGGCGCAGGAGGGCACCGAGGGCCTGCTCGCCGAGGCCGCCCTGCCCTTCGCGAGCGGGGCCGAGCTCCTCGATCTCTGCGCCCGCACGGGCCTGAGCGTGCCGCAGGTGCAGTTCGCCAACGAGTTGACCCAGCGGGAGCGGGGGGCGATCGAGGCAGGCCTCGACGCGATCCGCGACGCCATGTTCGCCTGTATCGAGCGGGGCCTGCGCCAGGAGGGCGAATTGCCCGGCGGCCTCAAGGTCCGGCGCCGGGCCAGGCGCCTGCACGAGGCCCTGGAGGGCAGCCGCCTCGCCAACGACCGGCCCGCCCACGAGATCATGGACTGGATCAGCCTGTTCGCCCTCGCGGTGAACGAGGAGAACGCCTCGGGCGGGCGCGTCGTCACGGCGCCGACGAACGGGGCGGCCGGCATCGTGCCGGCGGTGCTGCGCTATACCCGCGACTTCTGCCCCGGATGGTCGGATGCGCGCGGGCGCGATTTCCTGCTGAGCGCGGCCGCGATCGGCGGGCTGATCAAGCGCCGCGCCTCGATCTCGGGGGCGGAGGTCGGCTGCCAGGGGGAGGTCGGCTCGGCGGCCGCGATGGCGGCGGCGGGCCTCGCGGCGGCCCTCGGGGGCAGCGCCTACCAGGTCGAGAACGCCGCCGAGATCGCCATGGAGCACCATCTCGGCATGACCTGCGACCCGATCGGCGGCCTGGTGCAGATCCCCTGCATCGAGCGCAACGCCTTCGGGGCCAACAAGGCGATCGTGGCCGCCTCCCTGGCCCTGCGGGGGGACGGTCAGCACCGGGTCAGCCTCGACGAGGTGATCGAGACCATGCGCCAAACCGGCGCCGACATGCAGTCGAAATACAAGGAGACGGCGCTCGGCGGCCTCGCCGTCAACGTCGCGGCCTGCTGAGCGCTGCCCGCCTCCGGCAGCGATCGGGACGCTTCAGCGGAGCACGCCCTTGGCCACCAGGGCCCCACGCTCCGCCTCCGAGAGGCCGAGGCGCTCGCCGAGGATCTCGGGGCCGGCCGATCCGAGGGCAGGGGGCATCCGGCGCACCGGCAGCCGCGCCCCGTCGAGCCGGTAGGGCGGCGCCAAGACATGGGCAGTCAAACCATGAGCGGCCGGACCATGGGCAGTCAGATCATGGGCAGTTAGATCATGGGCAGTCAGATCATGGGCGGCCGGACCCTGGGCGGACCCCTCGCGCGTCGGCGCGCCCTCGCCCGCCGCGACCACGAGGCCCGCCGCGCGCGAGCGCTCCGAGGTCAGGGCCTCGAGCAGGCCCAGCACCTCGCCGCAGGGAATGCCCGCTTCGCGCAGGCGCGCCAGCAGCGTCGCGCGCGGCCAGCGGGCAAGCTCCGCCTCCAGGATCGGGATGAAGGCCGCGCGGTTGCGCGCGCGGTCGAGATTGGTGGAAAAACGCGGATCGGCGCAGAGGTCGGGCCGCTCTAGCACCGCCTCGCAGAAGCGGCGGAACTGCGCGTTGGTGCCGACCGTGAGCACCACCGGCCCATCCCCCGCCTCGAACACCCCGTAGGGCACGATGGAGGGGTGGGCGTTGCCGTAGCGGGGCGGATCCGCGTTCTGCGCCAGCGCCTCCAGGCCGTAATAGGCGGTGAGGGCGACGCCGCAATCGTAGAGGGCGAGCTCCACGTGCCGCCCGCGCCCGGTGCGCTCGCGCTGGAACAGGGCGGCGAGCACGGCCTGGGCGGCGTATTGCCCGGTGAACAGATCCACCGCCGCGAGGCCGAATTTCAGGGGCGGCCGGCCGGCCTCGCCGTTCAGCGCCATCAGGCCCGCCTCCCCCTGCACCACGAGGTCGTAGCCGGGGCGCGTCGCCTCCGGCCCGTCCGAGGCGTAGCCGGAGACCGAGCAGTAGATCAGGCGCGGGTTCTCGGCGCTGAGCGCCGCGTAGCCGAGGCCGAGCTTGTCGGCGCCCCCGGTCTTGAAGTTCTGCACCACCACGTCGCTCTCGCGGGCGAGGCCGCGGACGATGGCGAGGCCCTCGGGGGTCGCGAGGTCGACGCCGATCGAGCGCTTGTTGCGGTTCACGCTGTCGAAATAGGAGGTGCGCGTCGGCCCCGTGCGCACGCCCCAATCGCGGGTGTCGTCGCCGCGCCCGGGATGCTCGACCTTGACGACGTCGGCGCCGAGATCGCCCAGCACCATGGCGCACCAGGGCCCGGCCAGGACGCGGGACAGGTCGAGCACGCGGATTCCCGAGAGCGGCAGGTCGGCGGAAGCGTCGTCGGGCATGGGGCGTCTCCGAGAGGCGAGGGGGCGGCCCCCGTTCGAGATGTGGGGCCCGGGGCGGGGCGTCTGGCCCCGGCGGGGCGTCAGGCTCCCATCACGCCCTCGAGGTCGCGGACCGCCTCGATGAGCTTGGGGCGCACCACCTCCATCAGGGTGCGCGGGTCGGTGATGACGGTGGGACCGCCGCAATTGACCGCCATGGCGGGGAGGCCGCCGCCCGGGTGGAAGCCGACCGCGATGGCGCTGACCTCGTCCTGCCACGCGCCGAACGAGGTGCTGCAGCCGATCTCCCGATACTCGGCGATGGCCCGCTCGATGCTGTCGCGCAGCCTCGGCCAGGCCACCGGATCGAGGGCGCAGAGCTCGTCGTAGATCGCGGCCCGCTCGCGCGCGTCGCAGACGGCGAGATAGGCCCGGCCCATGGCGCTGCGGGGCAGGGAGATGCGCGAGCCGATGTCGAGGTTGAGGGCGATGGCGGCGGGCCCGCGCTGGCAATCGACGTAGCGCATGCTCAGCCGGTCGCGCACGCCGAGGCCGACCGAGGCATTGGCGAAGTTGGCGACCTCCCGCAGGGCCGGCCGCGCGATGTGGCGCACGTCGAGCCCGCCCAGAGCCGTCGAGCTCAGGGCGATCAGGGCCGTGCCGAGGCGGTACTTGCCCACCTCCTCGACGTAGTGGAGGTAGCCGAGCTTCGTCAGCGTGTAGGTCAGCCGCGAGACCGTGGATCGGGGCAGGTTGCAGGCCTCGGCGATGTCGTGGTTGGCCATGAAGGTCCGGCCGCGCCCGAAGCAGGCGAGGACGGCAAGCCCCCGGGCGAGGGCGGTCACGAAGTGCCGGTCGTCCTTGGGGCCGCCGGCCTCGTCCGGATCGGGGCCGGCGGATTCGCCCGGCGGGAGGTTCGCGGGTTCGGTCATCGGGCGAAGAACGCCGCGAAGGCCTGCTGCGCCGCGGGGCCGCGGCGCAGGGCGTGGAAGGTGCGGGCCTCCTCCTCGAAGGTCCTGGCGACGATCTCGGCCTGGCCCCGCCGCAGCATCCGCTTGGTGGCCGCGAGGGAGGCGGGCGGCAGGGCGGCAAGCGCCCGGGCCCGGTCGAGGGCGGAATCGAGCGCCCCGCCCGCCTCGGTCGCCGCGTTGACGAGGCCGGCCTCGACGGCCGCCTCCGCCCCGAAGACCTCGCCGAGCATCAGGAGCTCCGTGGCCTTCTTCGCGCCGGCGACCAGGGGCAGCAGGTAGCTAGACGCGCCCTCCGGCGACAGCCCGAGAGGCACGAAGGGCAGGCGGAAGCGCGCACCCCGCCCCGCATAGGCGAGGTCGCAATGCAGCAGCAGCGTGGTGCCGATGCCGATGGCGAAGCCCTCCACCGCCGCGATCACGGGCTTCGGGCAGGCGGCCAGGACCTTGAGGAAGCGCAGGCCCGCGCTCTCCTCGCCCGTCTCCGCGACGTCCCGGAAATCCGCCAAGTCGTTGCCGCTGGTGAAGCAGCCCTCGGCGCCCGTGAGCACCAGCACCCGCACGGCCTCGTCCGCGCCGGCCGCCCGGACGGCCTCGGCGAGCGCCGCGTAGGTCGCCCGGTCGAGGGCGTTGCGGCGCGCCGGACGGGAGAGGGTGGCGAGCCGGATCCCCTCCCCGGGCTCGGTGACGATGACGGTGTCGCTCACGAGGCCTCCTCCCATCCTGCCGATCCCGGTTCTGCCGATCCCAGCGCGGGCGAGCCGGCATCGGCCGGCATCAGCCGCGCCCGGGCCTGGGCGTATTCCCGGCCGAGCCGCGCCACGAGGTCGGCGGTGGTCGGGATGTCGGCGATGGTCCCGACGCCCTGCCCCGCGCCCCAGACGTCCCGCCAGGGCTTGGCGCGGCCGCTGCCGAAGCTCATCGCGCTCTTGTCGGCCCCCGGCAGCGCCTCCGGGTCGAGCCCGGCCGCCGCGATGCTGGGCGCCAGGTAGTTGCCGGGCACGCCGGTGAAGAAGGGCGTGTAGACGATGTCGGCCGCCCGCGCGCGGGTGATCATCGCCTTGTAGGCGGGGGCCGCGTTCGCCTCGGCGGTGGCGATGAAGCGGCTGCCCATATAGGCGAGGTCGGCGCCCATGGCCTGGGCCGCCAGGATCGCGCTTCCCGTGGTGATCGCGCCCGACAGGATCACGGGCCCGTCATAGATGCGCCGGACCTCGCCCAGGAGGGCGAAGGGACTCAGCGTGCCGGCATGCCCCCCCGCGCCGGCGCAGACCAGGATCAGCCCGTCGACGCCGGCCTCGAGCGCCTTCTCGGCGTGCCGGAGGGTGGTGACGTCGTGGAACACGAGACCCCCATAGGCCTGGATCGGGCGCACCACCGCGTCGGGCGGGCGCAGCGAAGTGATGACGATCGGCACGCGGTGCCGGACGCAGGTCTCGACGTCCTGCGCCAGCCGGTCGTTCGAGGCGTGGACGATCTGGTTGACGGCGAAGGGCGCGATCCGGCGCTCCGGCTCCGCTGCCCGCGCCCGCGCCAGGTCCCGGCCGATGCGGGCGAGCCAGGCGTCGAGGCTGTCCGGCGCGCGCGCGTTCAGGGCCGGGAACGCGCCCACCACCCCGGCGCGGCACTGGGCGACCACGAGCTCGGGGCCCGAGACGATGAACATCGGTGCGGCGACGACCGGGAGCGTGAGCGTTCCGCGCAGGGCCGGCGGCAGCCGCGCCTCGAGGGCGGGGGGCAGCGCGGCGGGAGGCAGAGGGGCGGGAGGCAGAGGAGAATGCGTCATGCGCCCTGCGCCTCCCGCGCGAAGTAGAGGTCGTGCAGCCGGTCGAGGTCGACGCGCGCGGCCGGCTCGCTGAGCAGGACCCGGCCGCCGCGCATTAGGTGCACGTCGTCGGCGACCCCGAGGGCGACGCGGGTGTTCTGCTCGATGAGCACGATGGTGGTGCCCTCCTGCTTGAGGCGGGCGATGATCTCGAACACTTCCTTGACGATGACGGGGGCGAGGCCGAGGGAGGGCTCGTCGATGAGCAGGACGCGCGGCGCCGACATCAGGCCGCGTCCCATGGCGAGCATCTGCGCCTCGCCGCCCGACAGGGAGCCGGCGGCCTGGCGGCGGCGCTCGCGCAGACGCGGGAACAGGCCGTAGACCCGGTCGAGGCTCGCCCCGAGATCGCCGCGGCAGCGCTTCGGATAGGCGCCGAGATGGAGGTTCTCCTCCACCGACATGTCGCGGAAGACCATGCGGCCCTCCGGCACCATGACGAGGCCGGCGCCCGCGAGATCGCTGGTGCGGCTGACGAGGCGCTCGCCCTGAAACAGGATCTCGCCCGCATGCGGCACGAGGCCCGTCAGCGCGCGCAGCAGGGTGGTCTTGCCCGCCCCGTTCGGCCCCACGATGGCCGTGAGGGCGCCCGCGCGGAAGCGGAGCGAGAGGTCCCACAGGACCGTGATGTGGCCGTAGCCGGCGCGGAGGCGGCGGGTCTCAAGCATCGGCCGTCCCCGTGTAGCTCTCGACCACGAGGGGGTTGCGGAACACCTCGGCCGGGGTGGCGTCGGCGATCACCTGCCCGAAATTCAGCACGACCGCCCGCGAGCACAGGCCCGAGATCGTCTCGATGTCGTGCTCGACGATCACGATGGTGAGGCGGAAGCGGGCGTGCAGCTCCTTCAGCTTCCCCATGAACTGGCGCTTGGCCTGGCTCTCCAGCCCCGCCAGCACCTCGTCGAGGAGGAGGAGGCGGGGCTCGGTGGCCAGGGCCTTTGCGATCTCGAGTCGCTTCAGCTCCTGCAGGGCGAGGCCGCCCTCGGCGTCCCGGTCCCCCTGCGCGCGAAGCTCCATGACGTCGAGGATCTCCTCGATCCGCGCCGGATCGTGGCGTCCGGCCCCGAAGACCTGGGCCACCGTCAGGTTCTCGCGCACCGAGAGGTGCTTCATCGGCTGCGGGATCTGGAAGGTGCGCCCGATCCCCGCCCGCGCCCGCGCGTGCAGCGGCAGGGCCGTGATGTCGCGCCCCTCGAACCGGATCGTCCCGCGCGCCCGGGTCAGGCCCGAGATGACGTTGAACAGGGTGGTCTTGCCCGCCCCGTTCGGCCCGACGAGGCCCAGGATCTCGCCGGCCTGCAGCCCGAAGGAGACCTCGCGCAGGGCGACGAGGCCGCCGAACCGGACCGTGACGGCCTCAAGCGTCAGCATGGGGACGCCCTCCCGCGCGGCGTTTCAGGAGGCCCAGGAGGCCGTTCGGGGCGATCAGGACCATGACGACGAGGACGAGGCCGAGCAGGATCTGGTGGCCCACCGCGATCAGGTCCTTCGCGACCAGCTGATCGAACAGGTAGATCACGATGGCGCCCCCGATCGGCCCCAGGACCGTGCGGTAGCCCCCGAAGATCGCCGCGATGATCGGCATCACGCTCCATAGGCCCGAGAAGGCATAGGCCGGCTCGAGGAAGCCGATGATGTGGGCGTTCAGCGCCCCGAACACCCCGGTCATGAAGGCCGAGAGCAGCAGCATCCAGGCTTTCAGGAGCACGCTGTTGACCCCGACGACGCGGGTCGCGTCCTCGCTGTGGGCGATGGCCCGGAGCGCCGTGCCCACGTGGCTCCGGCGGATCGCCTCGTAGGCGAGGGCGCTGAGGGCGACCATCGCGACGAGGAGCCCGTAGCTGCCGGTGCGGCTGCCGAGATCGAGGCCGAGGATCGTCGGCAGCCCGGGGAAGCGCTGCAGGCCCGCGCCGCCGCCCGTGAGCCCGGTCGCCTCGGTGGCGAGGATGCGGAAGATCTGCGCGTAGGCGAGGATCGCCAGGGCGAAATAGGGGCCGGACAGGCGCAGCGTCGGCAGCATGGCGAGGGCGCTCAGGGCGGCGCAGAGGCCCGCCAGCGGGATCGCCAGGAGCACCGGCACCCCGAGCCGCGCCGAGATCAGCGCCGAGGCGTAGGCCCCGACCCCGAAGAAGGCCGCGTGACCGAAGGAGACCATGCCCCCGAGATTGCCGAGCAGCGCCCAGGCGAGGGCGATGCCGGAGAGGATCAGCGCCGAGATCAGGAGCCCGAGCAGGTAGTTGCTGGCCCCGAGCAGGACCGGCAGGGCGGCCAGGACGAGGCAGGCGCCGACCAGGGCGGCGTTGCGCCAGGGCTTGCCCGATGCGGGGGCCGGAATCCGGGGATCGCGATGTGCGGGCGCCATGGCGTGCCTCTCAGCCGCGCCGGGCGCGGGCGCCGAACAGGCCGTTCGGCAGGAGGAAGAGAACGACGAGGAACAGCACCATCCCGGCGAGGTCCTGCAGGGCGGAGCTCGCCAGCGTCACCGTCAGGGCCTCGGTCACCCCGAGCAGGAGGGCCCCCAGGAACACCCCGGGAATCGAGCCGACGCCCGCCAGCACCGTGATGACGAAGGCCTTGACGGTGAGCGCGTGGCCGAGCGCCGGCTGGATCACGCTCATGGTGTAGAGTGCAACCCCGGCGAAGCTCGCGAGCGCCCCCGCCACCAGGAAGGCGACGAGCTCGGTCCGGCCCGGGCTGATGCCCATCAGGGTCGCGGCCGCCCGGTTCGAGGACACCGCCCGCACGGCGCGGCCGTACCAGCTCCGCTTCAGCCACCACCACAGGGCCACCATCAGGACGAGGCTGAGGCCGAAGGCGATGATCTCGCCCGTCATGGCGTAGACGCTGCCGAGGGTGACGGCGTCCTGAAGGGTCGGCGAGGCCGTGCTGCGCACGTCGCTCGCGAAGGCGAGCAGGATCGCGTTCGTCAGGATGATGCCGACCGCGTAGGTCAGGATCAGCGAATTCAGCTCGCGGTCCTGGCGGATGCGGTCGATCATCAGGAACAGCACGGCGCTCACCCCCGCCACCACGAGGAGCGCCAGGGGAATCGCCGCGTAGGGGTCGAGGCCCGTGCGGGTCTCGACGAGGTAGGCGCAATAGGCGGCCAGCAGCACGAGCTCGCCATGGGCGAGATTGATGATGCGCATGGCCCCGAAGGAGAGGGCGAGGCCCAGCGCCACCAGGGCGTAGACGCCGCCGATGAGCACTCCGGAGAACAGGGCCTGGAGGATGAGGTCGGTCATGTCATCTCGACGGATCGGGCTCGGCCCGCCGGGCCGCGCCAGGATCAGCGAAGGGATCAGCGAGGATTCACCAGGGCAGGGCCGGATAGGCGAGGGAGCCGGTCGCCGCGGCCGGCGGCGCGACGAGCACCACCTTCCCGTCCTGGTGCTGGCCCATCGACAGGGAGAAGAGCGGGTTGTCGCCGGTGGCGTCGAACCGCACCGGCCCGATCAGGGTCTTGCGGTCGGTGCGGCGCATCTCCTCGGCGAGGCCGCCCGTCGACAGGGTCCCGGCCTCCGCCGCCCGCCCGATCGCCTCCGCCAGGATCGTCGTCTCGACGAAGCTCAGGGTCGCCAGGTACTCGATGTCCTTGTTGTAGAGCTGCTTGAAGACCTCGGCGAAGCGCCGGCCCTCCTGGTCCTTCATCTCCACCGGGAAGGGCAGGAAGGAGGTGCCGACCACGTTGTTCATCAGGTCGGGAAATTCCTGGTACATCTTCGGGGTGGCGAGCGACCACGCGCCGAGGACGAGCTTCAGCGGCGGCTTCAGCACCTTGGCGGCGCGGATGATGCCCACGTAGTCGTTCTCGTAGGCCGACATGATCAGGATCTCGGAGCGATCCTGCAGCTTCACCTTGTTGATCAAGGGCTTGAAGTCGGTGATGGCCGGATCGAAGGCGTGCACCGTCACCCGGATGCCCTTGGCCGAGAGGTCCTTCTCCAGGCCGCGCGCGAGCAGGATCGGCGCCTCCTTGGTGGAGGCGATGATCGAGACGGCCGCGGGCTTCACGCTCTCCACGAGCCCCGCCATGCCGCGCTGGTAGCCGGCGTTGTTGTTGATGCGGAAGAAGGTCTTCAGCCCGCGCGCGGTCAGCTCGTCGCTCACGGCGCCGGCCGTGATGTAGACGGTGCCGAGCTTGCTGGCGGCATCGGAGGCCGGCCCGATGATGTTGGAGCCGTAGCCGCCGATCACCGCGACCGCCTTCTCCGACACGAGCTTCTCCACCGCCGAGACCGCGGCGGCCGGGGTGCTCTCGTCGTCGATCACCTGCAGTCGGATCTTGGTCCTGGGCGAGGCGTCGTTGAAGATCTTGATGGCCGTGCGCATGCCGGCCTCGAAGGCCTGGCCGGAGCGACCGAGGGAGCCGGTGAGCGGCATGTGGGCGCCGACGAGAACCTCCTCGGCACGGGCGGGCAGGGAGGCGACCAGCGCTCCCCCCACGAGGGCGAGCGTCATCGCGGTCGCCGCGACGGCCTTGCGAAGCATTCCAACCTCCCCTGGCGATCCGCTCCGAGGCGGCCGCGATGGCGCGCGGATTGCGGATCCGCGTCGTCGTTCGGGCGCGCCGTCGGGGCGCGCCGTCGCAGCCGCCCGGTGGCGTTGGCCGGAGGGCGGCGTGGCAGCGCCTCCATGTCACGCCTCCGCAGGCCCTGTCAAACGCGTGGAAGCCTGTTCTGCATCGTGGAACTGACATCTCGTGCTGGCTGAAGCTGACCATGCCCTGTCTGGAACCTGTGATCAGTCACTTGCCTTGACATGCATTCCGGAGCCCCGTTAGACGCCTCTGGAAAGTGCAGTTCGTAATTCTGCACTGCAGAACAGACGGGGGATCTGTGGTCCGGCAGGAGATCAGCGGCGGCGTGGCCGTCCTCACCCTCGCGCATCCGCCCGTGAATGCCCTCGGCGCCGCGTTGCGCGCCGGCCTCGATGCGGCCCTCGCGGAGGCGACGCGGGACGAGGCGGTCCGCGCCATCGTGATCGCGGCGGAGGGCCGGGTCTTCGTGGCGGGCGCCGATATCGGTGAGTTCGGCAAGCCGCCGCGCCCGCCGATGCTGCCGGAGGTGCTGGCCCGGATCGAGGCGAGCCCGAAGCCCGTGGTGGCGGCGATCGGCGGCGCGGCCCTCGGCGGCGGGCTGGAACTCGCGCTCGCCTGCCACGCGCGGGTGGTGGGGCCCGGAGCCAGGCTCGGCCTGCCGGAGATCAAGCTCGGCCTCATCCCGGGCGCGGGCGGGACGCAGCGCCTGCCGCGCCTCGTCGGGCCCGAGGCCGCCTTCGCCCTGATGCTGGGCGGCGAGCCCCTGGAGGCCGGGAAGGCCCTCGCCCTCGGCCTCGCCGACGCCCTCGAACCGGGCGACCTCGTGGCGGCCGCCCGGGTGCAGGCCCTGCGCCTCGCCGAGGCGGGATCCTGGTCGCGGGAACGGGCGGAGCGCCTCGATCCGGGCGCGCGCGCGGGCTTCGAGGCCGCGGCCGCCGAGGCTCTGCGGCGCTCCCCCGACAGCCCGAACGTGGCGGCCCTGGCGGATGCGGTCCGGGCCGGCTTCGATCTGCCCTTCGGGGAGGCGCTGGCTGTCGAGCGCGCCCGCTTCCTCGCCCTCCTGGACGATCCGCGCGCGAAGGCCCTGCGCTACGCCTTCTTCGCCGAGCGCGAGGCGGCGCGGGTGCCGGGCTTGAGCCGGGACACGCCCCGGCGGCCGATCCGGAAGGCGGCCGTGATCGGCGCCGGCACGATGGGCGGGGGCATCGCCATGTGCTTTGCCCAGGCCGGCATCCCGGTGACGGTGATCGAGGCGGAGGAGCCCGCGCTCGCCCGCGGGCTCGACCGGATTCGCGCCCTCTACGCCGCGTCGCGCGCGCGCGGCAGCTTGAGCGCAGAGGCCGAGGCCGAGCGTCTCGGGCTGATCGGCGGCGCGATCGGGCTGGAGCGGGCGGGGGAGGCCGACATCGTCGTGGAGGCCGCCTTCGAGGACATGGCCGTGAAGACCGGGATCTTCGCCACCCTCGACCGGGTGGCCAGGCCCGGCGCGATCCTGGCCACCAACACCTCCTATCTCGACCTCGACGCCATCGCGGCGGCGACCGCCCGGCCTCAGGACGTGATCGGACTGCACTTCTTCAGCCCCGCCAACGTGATGCGCCTCGTCGAGGTGGTGCGCGGCGCCGCGACCGCCCCCGACGTGCTCGCCACCGGCCTCGATCTCGCCCGCCGCCTCGGCAAGCTGCCGGTCACGGTCGGGGTCTGCTTCGGCTTCGTCGGCAACCGCATGCTGGCCCGGCGCAGCGCGGCCGCCGAGCGCCTGCTCCTCGAAGGCGCCCTGCCGCACGCGGTCGATGCGGCGATCCGGGATTTCGGCTTCCGGATGGGCCCCTTCGCCATGGCGGATCTCGCCGGCCTCGATATCGGCTGGCGCACCCGCAAGGCCACCGGCGGCGTCGCGCCGGTGGCCGACGCCCTCTGCGCGCAGGGCCGCTTCGGCCAGAAGACCGGGCGCGGCTTCTACCGCTACCCCGAGGGCGCCCGTGCGGGCGAACGCGACCCCGAGGTCGAGGCCCTGATCGAGGCCGAATCCGCCCGACGGGGCATCGCGCGACGCGCCTTCGCACCGGAGGAGATCGTCGCCCGCCTGATGTACCCGATGGTCAACGAGGGCGCGCGCATCCTCGAAGAGGGGATCGCGGCGCGCCCCGGCGACATCGATACGATCTGGCTCAACGGCTACAACTGGCCGGCCTGGCGGGGCGGTCCCCTGCATTGGGCCGACACGATCGGCCTCGCCGCGGTGGCGGCCGACCTCGCGCGCTTCGCCGACGCGTCCGGCGACGCGGACTTGGCGCCCGCGCCGCTTCTGGCGCGCCTCGCCGCGCAGGGCGCCGGCTTCGCGAGCCTCGCAGGCCCCGCAGGCCCCGCATGAGCCCGGCTTCCACTGTCCCGACGGGCCGCCCGCCGGCCCGCACCGCGCCCCCGCCCGCGAGAAGCCCGAGATTCCCATGATCGATGCCGTGATCGTCTCCACCGCCCGCACGCCCGTCGGCAAGGCGCATCGGGGCGCCCTCAACCTGACCCGCGGGGCCGATCTCGCGGCCCACGCGATCCGCCACGCGGTCGCGCGCGCGCGTGTCGAGCCCGCCGAGATCGAGGAGGTCGTCCTCGGCTGCGGCTACCCGGAGGCGGCCACCGGCGGCAACGTGGCCCGCCACGCCGCCCTGGTGGCGGGCATCCCGGTGCAGGCGGCGGGCGTCACCGTCAGCCGGTTCTGCGCCTCGGGGCTCGAGGCCATCGCGGGCGCGGCCAAGCGCATTATCCTCGACGGCGTGCCGGTGGCGGTGGCGGGCGGCGTCGAATCGATCTCCCTCGTCCAGCCGCAGGTGAAGCGCGAGCTCTTCCAGAACGAGACCCTGCTCACCCGGATGCCCGCGATCTACACGCCGATGATCGAGACCGCCGACATCGTGGCGGCGCGCTATCGCGTCGGCCGCGAGGCCCAGGACGCCTTCGCGCTGGAGAGCCAGGCCCGCACCGCCGCGGCCCAGCGCGACGGGCTGTTCGACGCCGAGATCGTGCCGATCACGGTGCCGCAGGCGATCACCGACCGGGCGACGGGCGAGACCCGCACCGAGACGGTCACGCTCTCGGCGGACGAGGGCAACCGCCCCGACACGACCCTGGAGGGCCTGGCCCGGCTGAAGCCGGTGCGCGGGCCCGACCAGTTCGTCACCGCCGGCAATGCCAGCCAGCTCTCGGATGGGGCCTCGGCCTGCGTGCTGATGTCCGGGACGGAGGCGGCGCGGCGCGGCCTCGCACCCCTCGGGATCGTGCGGGGCTTCTCCGCCGCCGGCTGCGCGCCGGACGAGATGGGCATCGGGCCGGTCTTCGCGGTGCCGCGCCTCCTCGAACGCCACGGCCTCGGCGTTGCGGATATCGGCCTGTGGGAGCTGAATGAGGCCTTCGCGTCCCAGTCCCTGTATTGCGTGGACCGGCTCGGGCTCGATCCCGCCCGCGTCAACGTCAATGGCGGCGCCATCAGCATCGGCCATCCCTTCGGCATGAGCGGCGCCCGCCTCGTCGGGCACGCCCTGCTCGAGGGCCGGCGGCGCGGCGTGCGCTTCGCCGTCGTCACCATGTGCGTCGCCGGCGGCATGGGCTGCGCCGGCCTCCTCGAGATCAACTAGGAGCCGCCCCGATGGATCTGCGCTTCACTCCCGAGGAGACCGCCTTCCGGGCCGAGGTCCGCGACTTCTTCCGCAGCGAGATCCCGGCCGACATCCGCGCCAAGGTCTCGGAGGGCCGCGCCCTCGCGCGCGAGGATTACGTCACCTCCCAGCGCATCCTCAACGCCAAGGGCTGGGCCGTGACCCAGTGGCCGGTGGCCTATGGCGGCCAGCCCTGGAGCCCGGTCCAGCGCTACATCTTCATGGAGGAGCTGATGCAGGCGGCGGTGCCGCTGCCGCTGCAGTTCAACTGCTTCATGGTGGGGCCCGTGATCGCGGCCTTCGGCACCGAGGCCCAGAAGCGGCGCTTCCTGCCGCGCATCGCCAACCTCGACGATTGGTGGTGCCAGGGCTTCTCCGAGCCCGGCGCCGGCTCCGACCTCGCCTCCCTGAAGACCCGCGCCGTGCGCGAGGGCGACCACTACGTCGTCGACGGCCAGAAGACCTGGACGACGCTCGGCCAATACGCCGACTGGATCTTCTGCCTGGTGCGGACGGACCCGGCGGCCAAGAAGCAGGCCGGCATCTCGTTCCTGCTCATCGACATGAAGAGCCCCGGGGTGAGCGTCCGGCCGATCATCACGATCGACGGCCGGCACGAGGTGAACGAGGTCTTCCTCGACGCGGTGCGGGTGCCGGTCGAGAACCGCGTGGGCGAGGAGAACAAGGGCTGGGACTACGCCAAGTTCCTGCTCGCCAACGAGCGCACCGGCATCGCCCGGATCGGCCTCACCAAGGAGCGGCTCCAGCGCATCAAGCGCCTCGCGCGGGAGACCCCGATGGGCGCGGGCACGATGTGGGACGACGCCGATTTCCGGGCCCGCGTCGCCGGGGTGGAGATCGAGCTCAAGGCCCTCGAGATCACCCAGATGCGGGTGGTCGCCGCCCAGGCGACCCGCGATGCCACGAAGCCCGATCCCGCCTCCTCGATCCTCAAGATCAAGGGCTCGGAGCTGCAGCAGGCCGCGACCGAGCTCCTCCTCGAACTCGCCGGCCCCAACGCCCTGCCGGCAGGGGGCGCCGACCTCCTGCGCAACGATCCGGACGCCCCCTTCGCCTGGGAGGATGCGGCCGCGCCCATGTACCTGAACACCCGCAAGGTCTCGATCTACGGCGGCTCGAACGAGATCCAGCGCAACGTGATCGCCAAAGCGATCCTGGACCTGTGAGGAACGGACATCCATGGATTTCGATCTGACGAGCGAGCAGCGCCTGCTGAAGGACAGCGTCGCACGCTGGGCCGCGGACACCTATGCGAGCCTCGACCGGGTCGAGGCGAGCCGGAGCGAGCCCCTCGGCTTCAGCGAGGCCCATTGGGCCGAGCTCGCCGAGCTCGGCCTCCTCGGCCTGCCCTTCTCCGAGGCCGATGGCGGCTTCGGCGGCGGGCCGGTCGAGACCATGGTGGTGATGGAGGCGCTCGGCCGCGCCCTCGCGCCCGAGCCCTATCTGGCGAGCGTCATCCTGGGCGGGGCCGCCCTGCGGCTCGCGGGCGACGCGGCCCAGCGCGCCCGGCTCATCCCGCAGCTCGCCGGGGGCAGCCTGCGCCTCGCCTTCGCGCATGGCGAGCGCCAGGCCCGCTACGACCTCGAGGACGTGGCCACGACGGCCCGTCCCGAGGCGGGGGGCTACGTCCTCGACGGAGCGAAAGGCGTCGTGCTGAACGCGGATGCCGCCGGCCTCCTGGTGGTCAGCGCCCGCACGGCCGGCGGGCGGCGCGAGGGCGCGGGAATCAGCCTGTTCCTCGTCCCCACGGACACCCCCGGCCTGACGCTCCGCCCCTACCCGACCCAGGATGGCGGGCGCGCGGCGGACGTGATCCTCCGGGGCGTCCGGGTCCCGTCCGAGGCCCTGCTCGGGCCCGCGGACGGCGCCCTGCCGATCATCGAGCAGGTGATCGACGGCGCCATCGCGGCGGTCGCGGCCGAGGCGGTCGGCCTGATGGAGGCCCTGCAGGACCTCACGGTCGCCTATCTGAAGACCCGCAAGCAGTTCGGCACCGCGATCGGCGGCTTCCAGGCGCTGCAGCACCGGGCGGTGGACATGCTGGTGGCTTTGGAGCAGGCCCGGTCGATGGAGCTCTACGCCACCATGATGGTCGAGGCGGAGGCGGAGGCGCGCGGCCCCGCCTTGTCCGCCGCCAAGGTTCAGATCAACCGCTCGGCCCGCTTCGTCGGGCAGCAGGCGGTGCAGCTCCATGGCGGCATCGGCATGACGCAGGAATATCTCGGCGCCCACCAGTTCCGCCGCCTGACCATGATCGAGATCCTGTTCGGCGACACCGCCCACCACCTGCGTCGGGTGACGCGGGCGGGCGGCCTTCTCGGCGCGGCCTGAGCCGCCGCGCGGGCCGGGCCGGCCCCGCGCGTTCAGACACCGGAGCACAGATGACCAATCCCGAGACGCTCGAAGTCGTCCGCCCGACCCCGGCCTCGGCCGCCTTCTCGTGGGAGGACCCGTTCCTCCTCGAGGAGCAGCTCACCGAGGACGAGCGGGCGATCCGCGACACCGCCCGCGCCTTCGCGCAGGAGCAGCTCCTGCCCGGCATCGTCGAGGCCTATACCCAGGAGAAGACCGACCGGGGGCTGTTCGACCGCATGGGCGCGCTCGGCCTCCTCGGGGTGACGCTGCCGGAGGATTATGGCTGCGCCCAGGCGAGCTACGTCGCCTACGGCCTCGTGGCGCGCGAGGTCGAGCGGGTCGATTCCGGCTACCGCTCGATGATGAGCGTGCAATCCTCCCTGGTGATGCACCCGATCCACGCCTACGGCTCGGAGGAGCAGCGCCGGAAGTTCCTGCCGAAGCTCGCCTCGGGGGCGTGGGTCGGCTGCTTCGGCCTGACCGAGCCCGATGCCGGCTCGGACCCGGCCGGCATGAGGACCAGGGCGGTCCGGATCGACGGAGGCTACCGCCTCTCGGGGGCCAAGACCTGGATCTCGAACGCGCCCTTCGCCGACGTCTTCGTGGTCTGGGCGAAGTCGGAAGCCCATGACGACGCGATCCGGGGCTTCGTGCTGGAGAAGGGCATGAAGGGCCTCTCGGCGCCCAAGATCGAGGGCAAGCTGTCGCTGCGCGCCTCGACCACGGGCGAGATCGTGATGGCGGATGTGGAGGTGCCCGAGAGCGCCCTCCTGCCCAACGTCTCGGGTCTTAAGGGGCCGTTCGGCTGCCTCAACCGGGCCCGCTACGGCATCTCCTGGGGCGCGATGGGCGCCGCCGAGGATTGCTGGCACCGCGCCCGGCAATACACGCTGGACCGCAAGCAGTTCGGCCGGCCGCTGGCGCAGACGCAGCTCGTGCAGAAGAAGCTCGCCGACATGCAGACCGAGATCGCCCTCGGGCTCCAGGCCTCCCTGCGGGTGGGGCGCCTGTTCGACGCGGGCCGGATGGCGCCCGAGATGGTGAGCCTGGTCAAGCGCAACAATTGCGGCAAGGCCCTCGAGATCGCCCGGGTCGCCCGCGACATGCACGGGGGAAACGGCATCATGGGCGCCTATCACGTCATGCGCCACGCCCAGAACCTCGAGACGGTCAACACCTACGAGGGCACGCACGACGTGCACGCTCTCATCCTGGGGCGCGCCCAGACCGGCCTGCAGGCGTTCTTCTGACGCGCGGATCCCGGCGGTGCTGCGGCAAACGCCGCCCCGCCGGGCCTTCCGGCACGAAGAGCGTCGGAGATTGTCGTCCCGGCTCCCGGCCCGGCATCGAAAGTTAAGGCTCGACCACGGACGGGTTGGTTAGCATCCGATGAACGCCACGCTTCGTGGGGCAGGAGTCGGTTTGCGCGATGAACGATCCGAAGCCCGATCCGCTCTGGTACGACCGCGCCGAGCCCGACACGGATCCGGGGCCCTGGATCTGGCTCCTCGCCGCCCTGTTCGTCTCCGGGCGCGCGCTGCTCCACCTGCCGGGATTCGTCTACGAGCGGTGCGCCTCCCGCCTCCGGCGCCGGCGCTGATGGGCCCGGCGCGGCGCGGATCGCGCCGGCGGATCAGCCTCCTGGCCTGCGGCGTCCTCGCCGTGGTCCTGATGCTCACCATTGCGTGGATCGGCGCTCTCGCGCGGCTCGCGCAGGCGCTCTTCTGAGGTCGGAGACCTGCTTCGGGCCGGGTCCTGCAGGCTCACCGCCAGGATTTCGTCTCCCGCCTCCAGTGTCGCGAAACGTACCGGGCTTTGCCGTTCGGTTTGGTATCGTTTTCGCGTAAGTTCAGGATCGCGTCAGCGCGACGGGAGATCGGTCGATCAACAGGGATTCACCCCGCGGTCGCTGGTGATCCAGCGCCCGATGCAATCCAGGGCAGATGCCGCCGGACGAGGCAGGATTTACGGGACGGGCGAGGCAGAGATCGATGGAAGTCATTCGTCCTCCGTGGTGGATCAACCCGATTGCGTTGCTGGGCGTCTTCATCCTTCCGGTTTTCCTGATCTCGACGATCTATGGGGCCGACAGCCTCGCGATCAACCGCATCTACTCGAATTACATGGACTGGGAATCGGTCCCGGCCGGAATCTGCGCCCTCTTCGCCCTCTGCGTGGGCAGTGGCCTCGCGATCTGGCTGGCCCCGGCCTCCAACAACCCGCTGCATCTGCCCGAAGCCCGCACCAACACGGCGCTGATCGTTCTGGCGAGCCTCGCCATCGCCAGCCAGGTCTTCGTGATCTTCGACCTCGTGATCTCATACCCGGGGCTGGTGATGCAGGCCATCAACGGTGAGCAGGGCGCGATCTACGAACTCCACGACACGGCCGTGCGGATCCCCGGCCTCACATCGCTGATGAACGTCAGGGGAGTCTTCTTCGCCCTCGTCTCGGCCTGCCTGCTCGACCGGGACTTTCGGCTGGCGCGGTGGATCTGGCCCCTCTACGCGGCGCTCGTCGTGACGACGCTGATGTACAGCTTCATCGTCTCCGAGCGCGTGGTCATCATCGAGATGGGCGTTGCCGCGCTTCTTGCGCCGCTCACCTTCAAGCTGCGACCGTCCTTCTTCCGTGCGACATCTCCCTTCGTGGGAATGATCGGAATCTTCGGTCTCTTCGCGGTCGGTGAATATTTTCGGAGCTGGCCGTTCTATCAGGGGACCGGGATCCAGTTTTCGGATTTTGCCTTCGACCGGTTCGTCGGATATTTCGCAAGTTCGATCAATAATGGCGCCGGATACTATCTCAAGACAGACCCGACGCTCATGCCCTATTGGACGGCAGGGTGGCTCCACCGATTTCCACTCTGGGATTTCCTCGGGATTTCGATGGATGCCTCGTCGGGCGTGCAGTTTCAAAGCTTCCTGAACCGGTTTGCGAATCCGGAATTCAACAATTACTCGGGCGTCTACGCCGCCCTGATCGATTTCGGTCTCCCGCTGGGCTGTCTCTATCTGACGATCTGGGGTTTCCTGGGCGGCCTCGTCTACAGGAGCTTCGTCGCCAGGGGGCTGCTCGGCCTGATCCTGTACCCGGTGTGGATCTACGGATACTTCGACATCATCCGGGTTTTCTACTGGGGGGAGCCGCGCTTCGTCCCGCTCGCGGGCGCCGCGATCGCGGTCTACTTCTACATCCGGGGTGGGCACCGGCTGGAAGCGCGCCGGGCCGGCCCGCCCCGCCCCCGGGCGGGCGAGGCTCGGCCGCGCGCGGTCGAGAGCGCTTCCCGCCCCGGCGGAGATTGGTTCGGCGGGCGGGCGCCGAAGACCGGCCCGGCGCTGTGAGCCGATCCGACGGGGTCGGCCACGGTCGGTGGAGGCGGGCTGGGGCGCGGCCACGCGGGGACGAGGCTGCCTCGCCGGTCGTCGGCCCGCCCGCCGGGGCCGCGGCGCCGTGGGTTCAGCCATCGCCGCCGCTCGAACGGGATCACGCCTATGCCTATCTCCCTCATCGTCGCCACCCTGGGCAGGGTCGCCGAGCTCGTCGAGCTCCTCGCCTCCCTCGAGGCCCAGACGTTCCGGGATTTCGACGTCATCGTGGTCGATCAGAACGCGGATGAGCGCCTGGCCTGGCTGGCGGAGGAGGGGCGTTTCCGCTTCGCGGTCACGCATCTCCGCTCCAGTATCCGTCACTCCTCCCACGCGCGAAACCTCGGCCTGCAACAGGCGCGGGGCGACATCATCGCCTTCCCGGACGATGATTGCACGTATCCGGCCGACCTCCTGGCCCGGATCGATCGGGCCTTCCGCGAGGATCCGGGTCTCGGCGTGCGGACGGGTCCGTCGGCGGCGCCGGGTGGAGGCCTGGGCTCCGGGCGCTGGCGGCCGCAATCGGGGCCGATCGGGTGCCGGGACGTCTGGACGTCGGTGATCGAGTTCAACATGTTCATCCGCCGCTCCCTGATCCAGGATCTGGGCGGCTTCGATGAACGGCTCGGCGTCGGCAGCCCCTTCGGCTCCGCCGAGGCCAACGATCTGGTCATTCGGGCGATCCAGGCCGGCTGGCTCTGCTGGTACGACGTCGCGCAACTGGCCGTGCATCCCGACAAGAGCCTGACGCGCCTCGCCGTCGCGCGGGCCTACACCTACGGGGCGGGGCTCGGGTTCGCCATGCGCAAGAACCGGGTTCCGGCGATGACGGTCGCGACCTTCCTGGTTCGTCCGACGGGGGGCTTCATCCTGAACCTGGCCTGCGGGCGTCTCCTGAAGGCCCGCTACCACCTGCAGACCCTGCGCGGGCGGATCTACGGGTTCGGTGCCTACCGGCTGGACAATTCCCTCGGGCCGGGCCGGCGCTGAGCCCCGATCACGCCCTGACGCCGGGCGTGTTCGGAAGACTTCCGGTCCCGCGTTGCGCCCGAAGTAGGAGGGCGATCGACGCCAGGTAGATGCAGGCGCAGGCCAACAGCTTCAGGGCCACGACGAACACGTCCGAATAGCCGTGCCGGAGGGTCCAGTGGGCGATCGTGAGCACCGGAACAAGGACCGCGCCCGTGATCATGAGGGCGGGCCAGTAGGCGGCCAGCTGTGACCGCAGCGGGATCCCGAGAACGAGCCGGGTCATCAGGAACTGCGCCGGGGCTCTCGCCACCACGGCCGTGAGCCAGCAGAGGACGGCTCCGACACCGGTGGCCGGCGCGAAGACGACGATCTGAAGCAGCAGGAAGGCGAGGCCGCCGAGGGCCGCGAAGGACAGGAGCGCCGGACGCCCGATCGCCAGGATCGCGGTGTGGGCCGGGATCTCGATCACCAGGAACAGGCCGGCGATCGAGAGCCAGGGGACGAGCTGCGCAAGGCCCTGCCAATCGGTGTTGGCCACGAGGTGACCCAGATCCCCACCCATGAGCGCCAGCACGACGAAGGGCGGCATGAAGATCGCCGCCGTCGCTCGGCTCGCAGCGAGGAAGAAGCCCGGCAGGGCCGTCCTGTCATGCTGCATGCGGGACAGGAGCGGGAGCAGCAGCCGAACCAGCGCCGTGCAGATGATCCGCGTGAGCGAATCGATCAGGCGGAAGGCGAGGCTGACCTGGCCGAGGACTTGGGGGCTCACGTAATAGCCAAGAATCATGAAAAAGAACTGATTTCGCGTCGCCTCGACAAAGTGGGCGACCGTGCGCACGGAAGCAAAGCGGCTGATCTCGATCGCATGTCTTCGGGAGACGCTTCCCACGAACCTCCAATCGCTGTTTGCGCCGAGCAGGATGGCGAGCATCGCCGGCGCGAACCCGAACTGCGCCACCGCGGCCCAGGAGCCGTATCCGCCGATCGCCAGGCCGATGCCGAGGGATGTCGCGCAGGCGCGCGCGATGGCCGTGCAGATCGTGAGCGTGCGAAGCCGCAGCGTGCGGCGCAGCCGGGCGCACTGAACGCTCACGACGGCCGAGCAGATGGGAACGGGCGCGAGTGCGAGGAGGAGCGGGGCGATTTCGGCCTGCCCGTAGAGTCGCGCAACGAACCCGGACGTCAGGCCCATCGCGGCGCCCAGGATCACCGCGAGACCGGTCACGATCCAGAATGCGCTGCCGAGATGGCGCCGTTCCAGTCGGCGGCGCTGAACGATGGCTTCATCGAACAGCGTGTCCGGGAAGAAGTTGATCGTTTGGGCGATCGCCAGCGCGATCGCGGCCGTGCCGAGGCTCGCCGTCCCGATCAGGCTCGCGATCAGGATCAGGCCGATCGAGGAGAAGACGGAGCCGCTGAGGACTTCGAGGATCACCCAAGCCGCGGAGCGATAGACATTGTACCGGGCGGTCCTCACAGCGTGGCGGGCCTTTCACGAGCACGGTATCCAGGGGCGACGAGACGGCAATGCTGCGGGATTCCTCCGGATGCGACCGCCCGGGGAGGCGGCCGATGTTCTTCATCACGGACGATACTAAAGTGCCGCTTAGCACCAAGCTGTGGATCAAAGGCCTCCAGCCTGCTGTGGGAAGGATGTCATACTCGCACAGCCGCATCATGGGCCGAATCGGGCTCTCCTGAACGCGAGATCGTTGATCTGGATTCTACTCCTGCTCGCGAGCATGTAAGTGAGGGTAAGTGTCACAATGGCTGTAAAGAAGAGGTACGATTGAATTGGGTTGAGTGATGTTTTTGCAAAATAATTCAGGAAAGGTAGCGCGTTCGCCGAGACAATAAACGTGGTTGCCAGTGTGATCCTGAACGGCCACAGGGCAGCCCCTGTCTGCTTCTCGCGGGCATGTAATGTGGCGAAGCAGAACGCGAAGGCTGGCAGCAGCACTCCGTAATGATGTTCCCAAGCGATCGGTGATGCCATTGTGAAACATCCACCGGCGACGATCAGCGAAACAAGGCCTCCCTCACGAGAAGAATCCCTGGCCGCAAGCACCAATGCCATGGAGATGATCATGATGGATGAAAGAAGGGTGACAATTCTGACGCGAAAGTCGGGCGGAGCGAAGCCTCTCGCATCCCAGATCAAGTTCGGACCCAAATCAAGCAACCGATACATCAGTCCGTTAGCCGATTGGTTCGCAAAGTAACTCTCACCGTGGCTGCTGATAAAGCTGAGAACATGGATGTATCCACCGATCCATGCATGCCCGTAAGCGAGAATGGATGCCGTCAGTCCAAAGCCGACCGGTAATATCCATCCGGCGACGAACGTTTTGTCTCTTCGGAGAAGCCCCCAGATCAGGAAAAGTGCCATTTGCGGCTTTATCAGCGCGGAAGCACCGAGCAGGAAGCCGGATGTGGCGGAACGACCATGCAAGAAGGCGTAACAGCTGAATATGAATAGAACATCGAGCAGAATTTGGATCTGGCCGAGTGCCCACGCCCTCTGCAAGGGATAGAAGCACAGCGTGCCTATGGCAGCGGCGAAACCAATTCCGATGCGCTCTCTGACCTCCCGCTTCGTATCTGAGGGCCGCGTGTGCTCGACTAAGCCGAGGGTGAGCAGCACCATCCCGACGACCGCCAACAAGAACAGCAAGGCATTTGTGATGTTTAACGATTGAACAGCTGCGCTGCCTGCGATTATGCTCTGTAATTCAGTGTAGAACAAAGATGTGGTCGGGTATTGAAACTTGATGCCTTGTTCAAAGAAAAGCGCTTGGTAGACATCTTGCCCGGGATTTTCTCGCAACCATTGCTGCGCCCGCAGCATCGGACCCCACGAGTCGTCAGTCCGAAACCGTAGGGCTTCACGAAGATCATGGAGATTGCTGTGAAAATAAACGGCGTTTGTTTGGCCGTTGGGGGTATTTAAAAAGTAGAGGTGGAGTGCGACCAGAGATCCACTTATGAGGAGCATAACGAACGGAATTAGCGCGCAGATCAGGATAAGGGAGCGTGATTTCATCCTGTGTACCTGTGTTTCTCTTGGCGAACATCGCAAAATCTAGGCGCCGTTAGCCTCATGTGCTTCATCGATGCTTTGGAATTTATGTCGACGCGTCTCGCGCCCGCCCTGCCGTCGACGAGCCTGGTCCGGTGAAATCACAGGGCGATCAGCACGAGCGCACCGGCGGTCACGACCGCGAGGCGGGTCACCCGGTCCCGCAGCGCGAAGACGACGGGATCGTCGTGCAGGTCGCGCCGATGCGCCATCACCAGCATCCGGCCGAGGACATAGACGAGGAGCGGGCAGATCGCCCAGAGGATCTTGGGTGAGCCGTAATTGGCGGTCACCGCCGGGGAGGAGAGATAGAGCGCGAAGACCGTCACGGCGTTCATGCCGGTGGCGGCCGCCAGGCCGCCGATCACCGTCAGATCGCTCTTGCGATAGTTCCTGTTCGTCGGGTCACCGAGCCCGTTATCCATCCGCATGGCCAGCTCGGTGTACCGCTTGATCAGGGCCAGGGACGTGAAGACGAACATCGAGAAGGTCAGCAGCCACTCGGAGAGCACCACATCGATGGCAACGGCACCGGCCACGACCCGCACCGTGTAGAGCATCGCCAGGACGACGATGTCGATAATCATCTTGCGTTTGATGAACAGCGAGTAGGCCGTCGTCAGGGCAATGTATCCGATCAGCGTCAGCAGGTAGAGGGTGGAAACCTGCGACGCCCCCGCGATCGCGAGGGCGAACAGCCCGACGATCGCCGCCATGCCGGCCTTCATGGACAGAGCCCCCCTGGCGAAGGGGCGATTGCGCTTCGTCGGATGGCGCCGGTCCGCGTCGATATCCATCAGGTCGTTGAGCAGGTAGACGGCGGAGGCCGCGAGCGAGAAGGTCACGAAGGCCATGCAGGCCATCAGAATCGCATGGGTCTGGAAGTTGTGCGAGGTCAGCAGCGGCACGAAGACGAGCGTGTTCTTCGCATATTGATGGACCCGCAGCGCCTTCAGCCAGGTCATCCACTGCCCGCTATCGCTGCTCGCGATCGGCTGCAGCGTGAGACCGAGGCGTTCCGCCTTGCGGCGCACGCCCGCCGAGGTTCGAACCGCGTAGGCGCGCCGGGCTTCCTGCCAGATCGCCAGGTCGGGATAGCTGTTGCCGATGTAATCGAAGCCCCGGCTCCCGAACGCGTCGATGAGCGCGCGCGCCTTGTTGGGTCCGAGCAGGTTGTGGCTGTGCGTCGTCGCGAACACGCCGTGGAAGATCCCGAGATGACGGGCAACGGCCTGAGCCTTGCTCTCGTGGCTCGCCGTGGCGAGATAGACCGGGCGCCCCTGGGATCGCGCCTCCTTGATGAGGTCGAGGACCGCCTCGTCATAGGGCAGGAGCGCGGCATCGATCTCGATGCGGGCCGCCAGGGCGTGCTTCATCGCGGCCTTGCCGCCGGCCAGCGCACGGGCAACGAAGAAGGTCCCGGCGATGTCCTGTCCCAGATGGGCGAACAACGCTTCGATCAACAGGTCGGTCTTGATCAGGGTGCCGTCAAGATCGACCACCAGCGGTATCGCTCCCGTGTTCTCGAGCGCAGCTGAATCGGTCATCACCGCTCCTCCAAACCGCATGATCCTGTCGATCGTGGCACGCTGCACTGCACAAAGTCTATCAGATAACGTGTACGAAGAAGTACAAATTAAACACATATCAAATCTTGTTCGGGAATAAGGCGAGACTTATCCGGCCTTCTCAGGTTAGAAAGCTGGGCAATATCCAAAATTTGTTAGAACTCATTCGACCCTATCGGGGTTTTCTGCCAAGGCCTATATCGCCCTTGCGGGCTAATACTTTTGCTCTATGCGCCTTTGCTCCATCCCCGGCGGGATCCCGAGGCTCGGGTCGAAATCGCGTCGGCGCGGTCGTGCGTTTCTGGACCGAAGGGTGCGGAACCGGCACAGGATGCGAGGATCCACAAACCCTGCCTCGCTCGTTCCGGCACGCGTGCGGAGGCGGGGATGAAGACATGGGCTGCTTGGAAGACATGGGCTGCTTGTTCGAACGCAGGCTCGCAAGTTACGCGTCGATCTGCGCAAGCACCGCTTTGACGCGATCGGCGCCGTGCAAGCCCAACGGCGCGTGCCGGAGCGATGAAACCTCATGTCCGCCGATCAAGCACAAAGCATGCTACCGTGCCGGGATGTTCTGACCTCCGGCTCATCGATCGTCGCGTCGCGTGAATGAGCGATCACCGTATCCCATGGACATAACAAGACAAATCCACGCTCCTGTACGGTATCAACCTGTCTCGTGCGGTCTCGGACCCGGCAGGACCTGACGCGCGATGCTGGTCTGCTTCGTTCGCCTGTGGCGATCTTTGCACGAATCCTGCATGAAGCCCCGCGACGGCGAGACGGGTGCGATCCACGCCCGTCGCGGGGTGCAGCGCGGTGACCGGGATCACAGGCCGGGCGCGCGCTTCAAAAAAATCGGTCCTAGATCTTAATTGCCATGGCCTGAAGGCTTGAAGCAGTTGTGGTCCTGTCCGGAAGCAAGCATTACCGTGCCAGATCGTTACGGTGCAGGCCTGCTGCTTGTGTGGATCTTGTCCACCGACGCAACGTGCGGAGACGTCTATTGACTCATATCTTCACGGCAGGAAGACCCGAATTTGCCCGGGATGCACAATCCTCGGAACATTTTCCTCCGGCCTCCCGCGAAGCCCGGTTCGACATCGGCGCCAGCCTGCGCGGCCACGCCTGGCTGATCGCCGCGATCGTCGCGGTGTCGATGATCGCCGGAATCGCCTACAGCCAGATGGCTCCCAAATGGTACAGCGCGAGTGCCCTCCTGCTGATCCGCGAGCCGAAAAGCGCCAATCTCACGGGCGGCTCGGGCTCGGGCGACGGGGTCGCCAACACGATCCTGGTCGAGAATCAGATCGAGATCATGCGCTCCGACCGGATCCTGAGGCGGGCCGCCGAGACCCTCGCGCTCCGCTCCGACCCGGAATTCGCCAAGCCGAAGGCTTGGCCCTTCGGGCTGGCGGCGGTCGGGGAGGGCACGCCGGAGGTCAGCACGCAATGGGTCGTCGATCAGCTGCGCGAGCGCCTCGGCGTGAAGCGGGTGGGCTTGAGCCAACTCGTCGAGATCTCGTTCCGGATGCGCGATCCGGACAAGGCGGCGCAGTTTGCGAATGCCATCGTCGAGAGCTTCATCACCGATCAGTACGAGTTCAAGGCCCAGGACAATGCCCGCGAACTCCAAGCCCTGGGCGGCCGGGTGGAAGAGCTGCGGATGCAGTCCTTCGCTGCCGAGAAGGCCGCGCAATCCTCCAAGGATGACGGCCTTCCCGGGGATGCGGCGGCGGCGCAAGCCAGCGCGGGACCGATCGAGTCCGGTCGCGGCTACGCACGCAGCTACGAGAGCGTCGAGAAGGAGCGGGCCGGGCGGGCCCGGGAATTCGCGGAGAGCCAGGCGCGGATCCGCGAGTTGGACAGCGTCGCGCGCTCGACCCGCGCCGCGTACGAGAAGTTGCTCCAGCGCTCGATCGAGCTCTCGGGCTGGACGCCGGCATCGGAGGCCAGCGTCCAGCGGGTCGCGCCCGCGACCTCCCCGACCCGGCCGAGCTGGCCGCGGCTGCTGCCCATTCTGCTCACCTTCGTGGTCCTGGGGGGAGCCGCCGGATGCGCGATCGCGCTCCTTCTCGGGCGCTTCCAGCGGGCCTCATGACGATCGGGGCCGCCAGCGGACGGGCAGGCGATGCCGATTCCGGCGTCAAGCCGCCCAAGATTTACTCGATTTTGCTTCGGATTGATCGGCTATCAAGCAATATTAGACGGAGAAATACATCAGGATAATCGAACTAGACAAAGTGCACATCCGTACAGAGGCTGAAATTCACTACAATTCGGGTATGGAATCAGCGAAGCTCTGCGCGACGATGTTCGCCCCGATCGATGTCCGCGACGCCGATCGTCGCGCTCCACCGCGACCCACCGCGCGATCTCTGCCGAGACCGTCGCGATCGTAGCGCGGAGAAGCCCGGTCCCTCGATGATGAAGGAATGCCCGCCTTGCCCGATCTCGCTGTTTGGCCGCGCCGGTTCGGATTCAAGGCAGCCCTTCCTGCAGCGCTCCTTGTCCTGCTGGCCGTGCTTCCGGGCGCGCAGGCCGGGCCCGAGACGGGATACACGGTCGGGGCGGGAGACGTCCTCGAAATCTCCGTGACGGGCCTGCCTGACCTGAAGCAGCGCACCACCGTGAACCCGGATGGCAGCATCATGGTGCCGCTCGTCGGATCGAGCCCGGCCGCGGGGCTGAGCTTGGCCGAGGTTCATGCGCGGGTCCAGGATGCCCTGTCGGGTAAGGTCTTCCGCCAGAGGCTGCCGGACGGGAAGGACAACTTCATCCCGATCGGGCGGGACCACGTCCTCGTCAACGTCGTCGAGATGCGGCCCTTCTACGTCGGCGGCGACGTCTCGAAGCCCGGCGAATATGCGTTCCGCACCGGCATGACGGTGCGCAAGGCGGTGGCGCTCGCCGGCGGCTATGACAGCCTCCGCCAGGGCGGGAAGAGATCCGCCACCGAGGCGTCCGACTGGCTGAGCGAGTATGACGGCCTGCGGACGGATTCGGCCGAGCACAAGGTGCGCCTCGTGCGCCTGCGGTCCGAACTCGACGAGGTTGCCCAGATCGACACGAAAGCCCTGGTCAACATGCCGGTCCAGGCGCCGTTGCTCAGCAGGATCACCAATCTGGAGATCGGACAGCTGCAGACGAATCTGGACGATCTGAACAGCCAGCGGGCCTATTACAAGACGGTCAAGACCAAGACCACGACCCAGATCGACTCCCTTCTCAAGCAGAAGCAGCAGGAGGAAATCGGCCTCGAGCAGCAGGCCGCCGACCTGGCGCGGGTGAAGGACCAATTCCAGCGCGGTCTGACGCCGATCACCCAGTTCACGAGCGAGCAGCGCTCCTACCTGCTCGCCTCCCAGCGCGTTCTGCAGATCACGGCCCAGGCCGCGGAGGTCGAGCGCATCCGGGAGGACCTCGGCAATCAGCATCAGAAGCTCGAAGCCCTGAGGCGGACCGAGCTGATGAAGAAGATCGAGGAATCGGAGCTGAAACTCTCGAAGAACGCCTTCCGGATGAAGGCCCTGGAGGAGAAGCTCCTGTCCACCGGGTCCCTCAAGTCGCTCTCGCTCTACGACATCAAGAAGAAGGCCGAGATCCGGCTCGTCCGGATCGAGGGCTCTGAGACGCGGGAATTCAGCGCGAGCGAGGACAGCCGCGTGCTTCCCGGCGACCTGATCGAGGTGAGCCTGCAGATCATCAGCACCTCCGGGAGCCTGGATCACTGACGCCGGCCTGGCCCGGCTCGCGGTGCGGTGCGGCGCAGTCCGGAACGGCGGATCGGCCGCAGGATTCCGGGATGGGCATGCCGCCTCCTGATCACGAAGGCCGAGAGGATCGCGATGCGCGTCGCCCACATCACCGAGGCGC
Source organism: Methylobacterium soli (assembly GCF_008806385.1). GTDB lineage: Bacteria > Pseudomonadota > Alphaproteobacteria > Rhizobiales > Beijerinckiaceae > Methylobacterium > Methylobacterium soli. The sequence goes on along the minus strand of NZ_VZZK01000016.1, from coordinate 21,381 downwards.
CCCGGGGCGGCGTCCTGAGCTATCTCGAGGAGGTGATCCCCGAGCAGCTCCGCGCGCCCGAGATCGAGCGGATCATCGCGGTCCTGCCTGCGGTCAACGCGGGCAGCTTCGCGCATCTGGGCAGCGCGAAGCTGATCCTGAAGCCCTATCCGCACGCGCGCGGCTCGCTCATCGGAATGCTTCGCCTAGCCTGGCATGTCCTGGCGGTGCTCGTGATCGAGAAGCCGGACATCGTTCACGTCCATTCCACCTTCGCGGGCGTCATCGTCCGGCTCTGCGCCGTCCTGGTCCGGTTCCGGGGCCGGCTGCTCTATTGCCCGCATGGGTGGAGCTTCCTGCGGGAAGGCTCACCGAGAACGCTCCTGGTCCTGATCGAGCGGATCCTGGCCTTCCGCTCCGATCGGATCATCTGCATCTCCGACCACGAATGGCACGAGGCCGTTCAGGCGGGACTTCCTGCCCGGAAATGCGTCACCATCAAGAACGGGATTGCGCCGCCGGCCGGCCCCGCGCCGCCCCGATCGGAACGGGGGCGGCCCCTCGGTCCGCGGCGGCTGAAGATCCTGTATGTGGGCCGCTTCGATCGCCAGAAGGGCTTCGATCTCTTCCTCGACGCGATGCGTCGCGTGCCAGACCGCGCGGAGGGCCTCGCCGTCGGCGATTACCTCACCGATCCGGGCAGGTCGCACGCCCCTCCCGCGAACGTCACGATCCGCGGCTGGTGTGACCGGAGCGGCTTGGACGCCCTCTACCGGGACGCCGACCTGCTTCTCATTCCCTCGCGCTGGGAGGGCTTCGGACTCGTCGCCATCGAGGCGATGCGCGCAGGGCTCCCGATCTTCGCCAGCCGGGTCGGCGGCCTCGAGGAGATCGTTGTCGATGGCGAGACGGGCCGGCTGTTCGCCTGCGGCGACGTCGAGCAGATCGTCACGCTCGTCACGCAGGTGACCGAGGCGGATCTCGCCCGCTTCGGCCGAGCCGGCTACGACCGTTTCCAGGCGCATCACCGGTCCGATCGCATGAACAGCCAGTTGCTGAAGCTCTACGCCGCCTGCGCGCGCGCCGACGGCTTCCGCCGGGAGTTCGCCGGGCTCGGATCGGCCCGGGTGCCGCGGCCGCGGTGACGGGCTTGGCCGCGCGGGCTCCCCTCAGGGGCGCCGCGTCGCGGGCATCTTCCCGGCCGCGGGCGCCTGCCCGGCTGCGGGCGCCTGCCCGGCCGCAGGATCCGACGAATCGAGGATCGTGTTGTCGGCCTGCTGGACGCGCGTCCCGTCGCGCTGCTGGACGAAGCTCCGGACCGCAGGGGCGTAGGACGTGTTGTTCCGGACGGCGATATCGTAGGCCCCGCCGCCGCCGTTGACCACGATGCTGGCGGCCCGCGACGCGTAGATGGTGTTGTGCTCGACGAGCACGGAGCGGACGGTGTTGTTGTCGGCGAAGACATGGATCGAGCCATGCTTGCCGCCGGCATTCTTGAGGGTGTTGTCGGTCACCGTCACGTTGGAGACGCCGAGCGTGTTGTAGGCGCCTTCTGCCGCGATGTAGATTCCCGCCGCGCCCGACATGTTGTTGTCGTAGAAATTGCCGGCAATCTTGATGTCGTGGCCGCCGACGACGCTGTAGCCGCGCCCCCAGATCTGATCGGTGACGGCGTTTCGGGCGATGTCGATCGCGTAGCTCGGCGGCCCGTCGGCGTAGCTGACCACCGCGACCCCGTCGTCCCCGCCGTGGTCGATCCGGTTCTCCACGATGGCGATGTCGTGGTTGGCGCCCTCGTAGTTCGAGAGGTGAATGGAATCGGACCCCGTATAGGTCAGGGCATTCCCGATGATCAGGCCGTCGCGCGATCCGGACACGTGGATGCCGGCGCCGCCCGAATGGTTGATCGTCACCCCGCGGATGAGGAAGTTCTGCGCTTTGAGCACCGCGACCCCTCCGGATTCGTACGAGGCGTAGCGTTCGCCGGGCGGTCCGATCAATTGCAGGTTCTGGATCCCTGCACCGCGCCCCGTGAGCATGAGCGCCATGTTCTCGCGGTCCGTCCCCTGGAGCACACTGGATGGGCCCTCGCCCTCGATCTGCACACCATCGAGGCGCAAGGCGGCCGCGTGCTTGAACGTGCCCGCCGGCACGGAGACCCGGACGCCGCGCGCCTTGGCGGCCGCGATGGCGGTCTCGATCGCCGCGGTGTTGTCCTCGGCCGACGGGGAGGCGCCAAAATCGAGGATCGATAGGGCAGGTGGTGCGCTATCGTTGAGCACAGCCGCGAGAAGAATGGGCAAGAGTGCCTTCAAGGTCTAGAATCCTCATCGATCATACCGGCCAAATAACAGAAGCCGGCAAAGCTTAGATGAAAAAGGCCAAGACTGATAGCATGAGAGCAGGTTTATTGATAAGCGTACGAAGTAAGCTTGGCGGTCGAGTTTAATTCCGTGCGGTTTCCGCCCGATTGGTCTTTTGGGATTAATACTTTTGGGCGCCTGCAACGATCATCCCGCGCTTCAGCGGACGAGGCGCTCGGTGCCGAGGCGCCTCGTCTCGCCGATCTGGTCTCGGAGAAGCCCCGACAGGTCCGAAGCCGCGTTGCGCCAGGTGTAATGCGCGGACCGCCCCAGCCCTATCCGGGACATGGCCTCGGCGCGCTCGCGGTCGCCCACGACCTCGCGCAGAGCATCGACCAGCGATCCGGGGACGCGGGCGTCGAAATAGAGGGCGGCCTCCGCGCAGATCTCCGCGATCGAGCCGCCGGACTGCGCGATGACGGGGCAGCCGCAGGCCATGGCCTCGACGGCCGGCAATCCGAAGCCCTCGTAGCTCGATGGGAAGATCAGGCAGGTCGCGGCCTTGTAGAGTGCGCTGAGCTGTCGATCCGTCACGCGACCGAGCATCAGCGCCCCGGCCAGGGCCTCATGGCCTGCCGACTGGAAGATCGTGCGCACCCCGGTCCCCACGATCGCCAAGGCGAGGCCCCGCTCCCGCAACGGGGTGATGCAGGCCGTCAAGGCCGACAGGTTCTTGTGGGCCACCAGGTTGCCCACGACGAGGACGAAGGGTTTCCCGTCGACGGGCAGTCCCGAGAGATCGCCGGAATCCCTCAGGATATGGTCCGATCCCTCTCGCATGATCCCGATCCTGTCCGGGGCCAAGTGCAGTCGGGCGCTGAGGCGCGCCTGCGAGAACCGCGAGACCGTGACGAGCGACGCGTCGAGCCCGGCCAAGCCGCGATAGAGCGTCCTGTACCAGGTTCGGAATGCGGGCGAATAGGCGTGCGGGATATCGTAGACGCCGGCATCATGGATGACGACCGCCTGCCGCGATCCCTTCGCCAGGGGGGCGGTGTTTCCGAGATTGAGGAGGAAGCCGCCGCGGCTGAAATACGGCAATTCGAGCTGCTCCCAGAGATGCCCGCTGGCGCGTCCGACCTGGCGCATGCCGAGGAACCGGTAGGGTCGGGGCGCTGCCGGGCCCGGAGGCACCAGAATGGTGGCGGCCGGCCACGCCCCTTCGCCGACGAGCGCGTCGATGGCGCCGGTCAACTCGATGGCGAAGCGCTGGACGCCGGAGAACCGCTGGGTGAGGAACCGGCCATTGATGTAAAGGTGCAAGGCTGAAAACCTCCCGCAAGGCCCCGATCACCCGGTGACGGGCGCGCGCCAGCCTGAGGCTCGCGCGCTCAGCGTCAGGCCGCGTCGGTATGGCGTCGAACTTATCATTGCACTGCAGCACATCATAGGCGCCCGACGGAGGCCGAAAGCCCTTCCGTGCCGGTGTTTTGCAAGACGATCCTTCTGAAGGAACGCGAACGATTACTTGAAGATGACCGGCAAACGACCCGTCATCGGCGCTGCGTACGGTCCCATGCGGGGTGTCGATCGCGCGTGTCGGGGCGGTCCGAGTTCGGAGTGCCGGACCGGGCGGCATGATCGGAGGAGCCTGCAACCCCTGCTCGCGGATTCTGCGCGAAATTCCAGGTTATTGCAGAAAAACCAAAGACTTGTTGCCTGTGGCCCGGCGCCCGACGGACCGCGTCAGGATCGGCGGCGTCTCAGAATCTCGGCGGCGACGATCGCCCCGAAACAGGCGCCGATCTGCACGATCACGACGGTCCGCGTCACGCCACCACCTCCGAACAGGGCGCCAATCAAGCCGCCCAGGATGGCGCCGAACAACAACACGATCATATCGCGGTCCCCTGACCGCTGAGCAAAATATCCGGACATATGCGTATTCTTTCGTATATCGTGGCTTTCAGGCATGTAAGCTTATTGAACAAAGACGAGAGACATCCACAGCGTGCGATATCGTACTCCGAAGTGGGGTAATAGTTCATCAGGACTAGCAATCTTGTGTATTGTTTTTGCTGGTGGTACGTGGCTTGCAAGCTAAAATTAAGTCGTTTGGACGATATTTTTGGAGGCTCTAGCATGCCTAGAGGAGCCGAACACGCGCGTCGGCTGCAATCCGCTGCATCGCAGCAAGCTCGGGAGATCATCACGGATCCTTTGCTCAGGCCAGCGGCATCGCAGGCGCTCGAGCAAGCCGGCAAGCGCTGCCTCGATTTCAGTGTCGCTGCTCTTGCCCTCATGGTCCTGCTGCCCCTGATGTGCCTGCTCGCCTTGTTGATCTGGGCGAGCGACGGACACGCGCCGCTCTATCGTCATGCGCGCGTCGGGCAGCAAGGCCGGACGATCAAGATTCTGAAGTTTCGTTCGATGCTTGTGAATGGCGACGAGGTCCTGCGCGATTACTTTGCACAGAATCCTGCTGCAGAGCGTGAGTGGAGCGAGTTCCACAAGCTCAGCCACGATCCGCGCGTGACCCCCCTCGGCCGGATCCTGCGCAAGACCAGTCTCGATGAGTTGCCCCAGCTGGTTAGCGTGCTGAAGGGGGACATGAGCCTCGTGGGCCCGCGTCCCATCGTGACGGCGGAGATTCCACGCTACGGCGACGCCTTCCACCTCTGCTTCTCCGTCACGCCGGGCATCACAGGCCTCTGGCAGGTGTCCGGACGGAGCAATTGCACCTATGACGAGCGTGTGGCGCTGGACCTGCATTACGCGACGCATTGGCGGCTCGCGCATGATCTCAGCATTCTCATCCGCACGATCCCGGCCGTCCTGGCGCAACGCGGTAGCCGGTAGCAGCTTACCACAATGACGCGCATTCAGGGATGGAGATGACGATATCTGTGCCTGACGACGCGCCCCGGAATGGCATCCGGTTCCTGCCGGTCGATGCGGGCGGCGGATCCGAGCATCCTGCCCATCGCGGCATCACCCTGCCGATCCCTGCGCGGCTGGCCTGCCGGCTCGGTGCGCCCTCGCCACCCGATCCGTGAGGGTCCTGATGCCCCTGTCGCGATGCGCCGTCGGCTGCGCGGCGCAGCTTCATCGCTGGCGCGAAGGCTCTCGGAACCACTCTGAGGGCGCCGGCGTCCTTCCCGCCGGGGCCGCGTCCGGGCCGATGGCCTCGGCTCCGCGCCAACTTCTGGTCACGGCCGCCCTCGGCGCCGGCCTGTCGCTGATCGTGACGGGCCACGTCTCCGGCTTCGGCAACAACCTTTATCACCTCGGCATCCTGGCGGCGCTCTGGACGGAGCCGCAATTCACGCAGGATGCCTATATCCAGTCCCTGCCGCACTTCGCCTCCGGGTTCTGGTGGCTCCTGGCGGGCCGCGTGAGCGGGGATGCCCACCAGCCGCTGTTCCTCCTGCTCGCCTATCTGTCCCGCTGCGCGAGCTTCCTCGGCTTCCTTCTATGCGCCGACCTTGTCGGCATTCGCACCCTGCCGCAGCGCGTCACCTTCGTGCTCCTCCTGACCTTCGCCAGCACGATGCGGCTTCTCTCCCCCGCCGGGGGAGGCGGCCTGTTCCTGAACGTCTTCACGCATTCGGAGATCGCCAATGGGGTCACGCTGATCCTGCTCGCCTTCGCGGCGCGGGGGCGGCTGACGGCAGCCTTCGCGCTCAACGGCGCGGTCTTCTTCCTGAATGCCTTCATGGCGGTCTGGAACGCGTTGCCGCTCGGGCTGATCATGATCGGCCTAGTCCGGCGGCGAGAGGTCGCGAGTCGGATTGTTCTGCGGCGCGCCCTTCTGGGCCTGCTGCCGTTCTCGGCGCTGGCGGCTCCGGTCGTCAGCCTCGTCCTCAACAATCCGACCTACGGCCGTCCAGTCCCTTACGATTACACGACATTCCTGTACGCGTTCTATCCGGACCACTTTCTTGTCGGTTCGATCTCCGGACCGAGCCTTCTGTTTCTTCTCGCCAGCGTGATCATCGGCGCGCTCGCGGCCGCGCAGCTTCCCCGCGCCTTCTGCCTGGAGGCCCTCATCGGCTTCGGAATGGTCTGGGCCGTCGGGGCCGTCCTGCCGCTCCTCACCCATGCGGCGCCGATCCTGAACCTCCACCTGCTCCGCGCGAGCGGCAGCATCCAGCTGATGGTGACCCTCGCGACGGTGTCGCTGACGACCCTGTGGCTGACCCGGGGCGCGCGCTGGGGGGCGTGGCCTTGGGGGCTGGTCGCCGCCGCCGCGTTGACCACGAGCAAGCTCGCCCTGCCGCTCCTCCTCGCCCCGCTCTGGGCTGCGCGGGGGCGCCGCGCAGCGCCGCCCCGGCTCGAACGCGTGCGGCTCGATCTCCTCGCGCTACCGCTCCTGCTGGCGTCCTGGCTGGCGATCGCCGTGGGCAATGAACGGGCAAATGCCGCGATTCGGGCAGATATCGCGAAATGGCGCGACCTCGGGACCTGGGCGCGGGCCGCGACCGCGCCGGATGCCGTGTTTCTCCTGCCCGTCGCGAATCCGAAGCTGTCGCAGGGTTCCCCGAGGGGCGGGCCCGTCTCCGATCCCCGGGATCTTCCGATGGGGGATGGCAAGCAGCTTGCGTTGGCACGCGGCAGCGAAGTGTTTCAATATTATGCCCATCGCCGCGTCTGGGCGGATTTCGGGTATGGGGCTGCGGTCATGTGGTCACCGGGCTATTACGCGGAATGGCGCGCCCGCACCGCGGCGGTGCTGAACCTGCCCGGTATCCGGGATCGCCTCAGCTTCGCGTTCCGGGAGAACATCCCCTACTTGGTCGATGCCTGCACGGCGGAGCCGGTGCCGGCCCCGATCGTCTTCAGCCATTCCGGCCTCTGCGTCTTCGACGCGTCCCGCCGGCCGTCCGCCGCCTTCGGAGGTAATGATCGGTGACTCCCGCGACATTCGCCCTCGTGCTGCTGAGCGTCGCCCTGTCCGCTTCGGCGCAGATCCTGTTGAAGATCGGGATGTCGTCGGCCGCCGTGCAGGCGGCGCTCGCCGGTCCGATCGGCCTGAGGACGGTTCTGGTCGTGGCGTTCGCGCCGGCCGTCTTCGGAGGCCTCCTGACGTTTGGGCTCAGTGCCGTCGTGTGGCTCCTGGTGCTCTCACGGATCGATGTCTCCTACGCCTATCCCTGCGTTGCGCTGGGAATCGTCCTGACCATGCTGGCAGGGCACCTCATGCTGGGCGAGGCCCTGACCGTGTCGCGCATCGCCGGCCTTGCCCTGATCGTGAGCGGGGTCGGCGTCGTCGCGCTCGGTCGTTGAGGGGGCGGCGGACCCTGCGGATGCGGGTCGTCGACCGCTGATTCCGCCCGCAATCGAACGATCCGGGCCCTCGATCCTGCCTGATCCTCGGCTTCACCGACTTCGTCCCGACGGCATCGGCGCTCCGCTCTCGCCCGGATCGCGTCTCCGCGCGGGTCGGGCGGATCCACCGAATGTCGGAACGCGCGAACCCTGCAGCCCGCGACCGCAGGCGGCCTGTCGCGATCAGCAGAAATGCTTCCCGCGCAGGCCGCGGGTCTTGATCTCCCAGCCGGTGCGCAGGAAGAGGTTGCCCCGGGTCAGGATGTATCGCGGGCTCACCTGGGCGCCGAATCCCGCCAGGAACATGATCGCGCCTTCGTGGTGCAGCCCGTCCAGGTCAAAGACCAGATTCATCTGCATCGTGTTCTTGATGGCCTCCCAGACCAGGAGGCTGATCGCACCATTGTGGCTCTGCTGCGTGCGCGTGGTCATCAGGTAATAGGCGGCTTCCAGATCCCACACGTAGAAGATGGCCGCGACGTGCTCCCCGTGCCGATCGTTGGCGAAGAGCACGCGTCCGCGATTTCGCGCCGTCGCGGCGTCGATCAGGTCGCGGCACAATGTCTTGCTGAACCGCGGTTTTGCCCCGCGCTCGTCCAGGTTCCTCCAGTAAAAATCAGCGAACGCATCCGCGTCCCCGTAATTCTCGACCGTGATCCCCTCCCGCTGCGCCCCCCGTATCACGGTTCGACGCGGCGAACGCATGTTCTTCCAGACGGTGTCGATCGATTGCGGAAAGATCTCGAATGTAAATTGTACGGACGTCGCGAAATCGTTCTCCTGAAAGGCGATCGTATCCGTAACTCCGCGGTGGCACTTGATATTGATCAGGTCGGCCTTGGGGAGTTGCTGGATCAATTCACGAAGGATGCCGAGACGCGTGATGAAGCGCGTGTCGATATTTCCCTCGCCTTCAGCCACAACCGGCCCGAGGAAGTGCGTGAGGGGCGGCATCAGATGAGCGGACAAACCCATCCGGCGTCTCGGACAATAGGGCATCCATCCGACCACCTGCCCGTCGCGCTTGACCTGCACACGATCATGCGTCCGGCCGGTGACGATATCGAGCCACCAGGGTTCGTGAAAGATCGTCGACCTGAGATCTGCCTTGCTGGGAATGGAGATCGGTTTCGGATGATTCATCTCTCCTGAGCCCCTGCACTATTTCTCATAAACGCATGCTCCGCGCCGAGATATGGTGCATGACAGCAGTCGTTCTAAATTAACCTTTGATGTTTTGGCCCCTGAATTTCTGATCCTGCCCTGTTCACGGCAGAATTGACGCGGCGATAGCTCGGGAGGATTACACCTTTGGCATTGCGGCGGATAACCGAGCCGGGGCCTGGATCCTGGTCCGGCCGACGGGTGAGCCGCCCGATCGCCTGCGGCGATTCCGCGGCCGCGCGGAAAATTCCCACGCGGGTCTCGGACGCGGACAGCCCCCGGCTTTGCCGGGGGCTGTGATCTCAGAGGATGAAGTCGGCGGTCGCGAAGCTGTGCGCGCCGAGCGCCTTGATCGTGAAATCGGCGGAGCCGTCGCCGTTGACGTCGCCGGCCAGGTAGGTGTTGGCGCCCGAATGATACGCCTTCAACTCGCCGGCCGTCCCGTGGAAACCCTGCTCGCCGATGAAGGTGAAGCCCTGGTTGCCCGCCGCGCGGCTGTTCGCGTCGATATGCGACAGGTCGATCTTGTCCAGGCCGTGCGCGAAATCCGTGATGGTGTCGCCATTGGCCTCTGAGCGCGTGTCGAACACGAAGCTGTCGCTGCCGGCGCCGCCCGTCAGCATGTCCTTGCCGCCGTGGCCGTTCAGGATGTCGTTGCCGGCGCCGCCCTTGAGGGTGTTGCCGCCGCTGTTGCCGATCAGGGTCAGGCCGGCGGGGGCGGGGGTCGGCGCGGTTGGAGCGGGCGTCGTCGGAGCGGGGCTCGGCGCCGTTGTGATCGGCGCGGGAGCCGACGTCACCGGAGCGGGGGCCGCGGTCCCGCCGTCGTTGTGGGCGGCGAGCCACTCCGTGAGGGTCGGGGCCGCCTTGGCCGCGTTCTCGGTGTTTCCGCTGACCACCGGCTTCGCCCCGGCCTGATCCGACAGGAAGGCAGCCGGCCCGTAATCGTCGTTGTTGGTGACGCTGATCCCGGACTGCCCGGACCCCCCGTTCAGGATGACGTCCGTGTTCTTCGAGTTGTAGATCCAGTTGTTGTCGATCGTGATGTCGGTGACCGGCCCGCTCGACGCGTAGACGTGAATCGACCCGTGATTGCCGCCGGCGCTGACAATGACGTTGTCCTCAACCTTGACGTTGTCGACCGGCAGGGTGCCGTACTCGCCCTCGGCGGCGATGTAGACGCCGGCAAATCCGGCTTGGTTGTTGTTGTAGTAATTGTCCTCGATGACGATGTCGTGCCCGCCGACGACGCTGTACCCGCGGCCCCAGATCTGGTCGACGACGGCGTTGTCGTGGACGTTGATGTTGTAGCTGGCCGCACCGTCAGCCGCGTAGCTGACGACCGCCACGCCGTCATCCCCGCTATGGTCGATCCGGTTGCCCGCCACCTCGATGTCGTGGTTGACGCCCTCGTAGTTCGAGAAGTGGATCGAATCCGCGCCCGTATAGGACAGGACGTTGTTCGTGACCTTGCCGTTCGAGGAGCCGGAGATGTGCATGCCGGCGGCGCTGGCGTGATCGATCGTGACGTGGTCGACCGTGAAGTTGGTCGCGTTCAGCACCGAGAGACCGCCGGCCTCGTAGGATGCGAGCCGCTCCCCGCCGGCGCCGACGAGCTTGAGGTTGGAGAGCCCGGCGCCGGTGCCCGTCAGCATCACGGCCTGGGTGGCGGCGTTGGTGGCCGCCAGGACGCTGCTGTCCCCATGGCCCGTCATCTGAACGCCATCGAGGTTCAGGACCCCGGCATGCTTGAACGTGCCGGCGGGCACGTCGACCGTGGTGCCGGCGGCCTTCGCGGCGTTGATGGCGGACTGAATCGCCGCAGTATTGTCCTTCGCGGACGCGCTGGCACCGTAAGTTGTGATGGAAATCATTCTATCCCCTTGCGTTTGTTCGCGTTGCTTGGAAAAATCCAAGACGTTCTTCTGTTCGGCGTGACTTTTCAGGTTCTTGCTCAAGGCAAGCGTCATGGCCGGCAGACAATATTGACCTGCGCGGTGTCTTGAGCAGATTTGGAATTCAAATCAGATGGTTTCTAATAAATTTCTGTATTATATACGCAAGACAACTATCAAATTGGAGGATATTCGCTCGAAAAGACAACTCAATCTTTGAGCGGAGAGCTCGGTCGAGTGCATCTGCGCGCTGCCACGCGACGATCGCGAGCCGCTTCCAGCACAGGGGAGGGGCGTGACCTCGCCCCGCGACCAACGAAGGTTTGAGACCGTCCTTCACGGCCGTGCGGGTCCTGAATGACGACACGATCCTTGAGGAGCCGCGCAGATCCGCCCGCTCCGGATTTCAGAGCCGTTGCCCGGCGTCGAGGGGGTGGTCGGACGGATTCGCGCGCCGATCGACGCTCAGGCCTCCCGCGCCGCAGAGGCTCGGCGCGTGATCGGCGGATTCATGCTTGCAAATTCACAATGATTCAAAAGCTTAAGGCAGCATAATCTGCGATTTTGCTTGGATACATCGTCGATCTGACTCCCCGATGTCTTCGATTTGTCTGGCTTGTTGCTGGGTGTTGTTCTAGCTCGGAATATGGCTGAAATGCGGCAAATACGATTTTTCTTAACATTTGCCATAGTACAATAATGGTATTTGTCTGTACAAACGCTACAATTCTCGGCATATAATCTTAGGTCTGCTGTCGTGCGGCTGCAGGTCTTCGGGCGCAGATTGACGGCGTTGCCGATTGCTCACGAAAGCTGTCTCGGAACACCGGGAGCGGACCCGGACGTTCGCTCCCGCCGGTCGAGGTCTTTCCGGTCAGTCGGCGTTCTCGGCGAGCGGCCGTCCCGCCACGAAGGCATCGTGGAAATCCTGCGAGGCCAGGAGCCTGAGCACCGAGCGGAGTTCCGCGGCCCGCTCCGTCCCGAAGGTTGCCTCGAACCGGTCCTGCGCCCCGCGCCAGAGCCGCGTTGTCTCGGCGAGCTTCGTCCGGCCCAGCTCGGTCAGGGTGACGCGGCGGGCGCGCCGGTCCTGCGCGTCGGGGACGAGCAGGATGAAGCCGTCGCGCGCCAGGGGCTTCAGGGTGTGCCCGAGCCCCGACAGGTCCATCACGAGGCGCTCGGCCACCGCGCCCATCGTGGGCGTGCCGAGCGCCTCGATGGTCGCCAGGAGCCCGTGCTGCGTCGCCCGGAGCCCGCTCGGTGCCAGCGCGTCGTCGTAGAGCTGCCCGAGGCGCCGCATGGCCTGGCGCAGCGCGGCGTTGCTGCACGGGCTCAGGTCCGGTTTCATCGCGTCTCCAAACCCTGGCACGGCCCGGGCAGACCGGGACCGTCTGCCCGACGGCCTCCTGCCCTTAACGGGTCATCCGGCGGAAAGCTGCCCGTCCGCGTGCTTGACACCCCTCTCGATAAAGATGCATATGCCACTAAATGGTCGGACGCCATCCCGGGCGGGCGCCGTTGCCGAGACCCGTTCGTCGCCGGCGGCGCGGCGATCGCGGCGGGCTGCGCCGCATCCCGGCCGCCAGGGCTCAAACCACCGCCGAGGACCGGAGACCACGATGGCAGAGCCGATCCGAGCGGGGACAGCCCTCGCGAACGGGCGCCTGCGGGCCGCCGACGAGGGCGCGCAGGCGGGCCGCGGCTGCGGCCCGAGGGCTTTTCGCGCCCCGCCGCCTGAGCCGTCGGTGAGCCCGCCCATGGATCCGCGCACCCGGCGCCTGCTGCAGGCGCCGCTGGTCCCGACCCTCCTGCGGCTGGCCGTTCCCAATGTCCTGATGTCCGTGGTGCAGGCATCGGTGGGCCTGATCGAGACCTACTTCGTGGCGGGGCTCGGCACCGACGCCCTGGCCGGGATGGCCCTGGTGTTTCCCCTGCTGATGCTCGTCCAGATGGTCTCGGCCGGCGCCGTCGGGGGCGGCATCCTCTCGGCCGTCTCGCGCGCCCTCGGGGCGGGACGCCGGCAGGCGGCGGGGGATCTCGCCTGGTACGCCGTCGCGATCGCCCTCGGGCTCGGCCTCCTCACCACCGTTCTGGCCCTGACCCTCGGGCCCGGCGCCTACCGGGCCATGGGCGGGCGCGACGGGTCGCTCGCCGCCGCCATCACCTACGCGCAGGTGGTCTTCGCCGGCGCGGCGCTGATCTGGCTCTTCAACGGGCTCGCCGCCGTGATCCGCGGCGCGGGCAACATGGTGCTTCCGGCCTCGGTCACCTGCCTCGGCGCCCTGGTGCTGATTCCCCTCTCGCCCGCCCTGATCTTCGGGTGGGGGCCGCTGCCGCGGCTCGGCATTGCCGGGGGCGGGGCGGCGGTGATCGGCTATTACGCGGCGGGCAGCCTCGTCTTCGCGCTTCATCTCTGGTCCGGGCGCGGCGTGCTGCGTCCGCCCGCGCGTCCGCCCGCTCTCGCCTGGCCGCCGGCCCGCGAGATCCTGCGCGTCGGGCTCGTCTCGGCCCTCGTCAGCGCCACCACGAATGTCACCATCGCGACCGCCACCGGCCTCGTCGGCGCCGCGGGGCCGGCGGCGGTGGCCGGCTACGGCACCGGCACGCGCCTCGAATACCTGCTCGTTCCCCTGGTCTTCGGCCTCGGCGCCCCGCTCGCCGCCCTGGTCGGCACCGCGATCGGAGCCGGCGACCGCGAGCGGGCGCGCCGCGCCGCCTGGATCGGCGCGGCGCTGGCGGGCCTCGCCGCGGAGGCGATCGGCGTCGCCGCCGCGCTTCGGCCGGAGGCGTGGCTCGGCCTGTTCGGCGACGATCCGGCGATGCTGGCGGTGGGCACCCGCTACCTGCAGATGGTCGGGCCCCTCTACGGCTTCTTCGGATTCGGCCTCGCCCTCTACTTCGCCGCGCAGGGCGCCGGCCGGGTCGGCTGGGCGTTGGCCGCCGGGCTCCTGCGGGTGATACTGGCGCTCGGCGGCGGCTGGCTCGCCCTGTGCTTCGGCTTCGTGCCCGATGGCGTGTTCCTGGCCCTCGGCCTCGGCCTCGTCGCGGTCGGCCTGATCAACGCCGCAGGCCTCCTGAGCGGGGCCTGGCTTCCCGCCGGGCGCGCGCCTGCCGCCCCGACACGTCATCGCCTGTGAGGAGATCCCGCATGCTGACCTTCACGATCAACGAGGTGCCCCATCAGGCGGAGGTTGAGCCCGACACGCCGCTGCTCTTCGTGCTGCGCGACAGCCTCGGGCTCACCGGCACCAAGTATGGCTGCGGCATCGGCCAATGCGGCGCCTGCACGGTGCTTCTCGATGGGCAGGCGACCCGCTCCTGCCAGGTGCCCGCCGAGAGCGTCGGCACCCAGGCGATCACCACCATCGAGGCGGTCGAGCAGGACCCGGTCGGCGCCAAGGTCGTGGCCGCCTGGGTCGGCATCGCGGTGCCGCAATGCGGCTACTGTCAGTCGGGCCAGGTCATGGCCGCGACCAGCCTCCTCAAGCAGAATCCCAAGCCCTCCGAGGCCGAGATCGCCGAGGCGATGACCAACCTGTGCCGCTGCGGCACCTACAACGCCATCGCGGCCGCCGTGCGGCAGGCCGCGGCCTGAGGGAGGATGCCATGAACGACCTCACGCCCGTCCTCCGGCCCGGCCAGCGCGACCGCGAGCCGGTCCGCAACCTCTCCCGCCGCGGCTTCCTCGGCGCGGCCTCCGGCGCGCTCCTCCTCGGCGTCGGTCTGCGGCTCGCGCCGGCCGCCGCTCAGACCCGGGCGGAGGGCCCGGCCGCGATCGCCCCGAAGCCCGGCACGCGCGTGGCCGCCTTCCTGGAGATCCGGCCCGACAACTCGGTCCGCCTGCTCAGCCCCTTCGTGGAGGGCGGGCAGGGCATCAACACGGGGCTTGCCCAGACCATCGGCGAGGAGCTCGACCTCGACCCGGCCCGCTTCGCGGTGGAATGCGCCCCGCCGGGGCCGGATTACGCGGTGGTGAACGGCCTGCGCATGACCGGCGGCTCCTTCTCCACCCGCTCCAGCTTCGAGGCCATGCGCCGGCTCGGCGCCACCGCCCGCGAGATGCTGCTGCGCGCCGCCGCCGCGCGCCTCAAGGTGGCGCAGGATTCCCTGACCACCGAGAACGGGCGCGTGATCCACGTGGCCACCGGGCGCGCCCTGGGCTACGGCGAGCTCGCGGCGGCCGCGCTGGCGCTTCAGCCCCGTGACGACGTCGCGCTCAAGGATCCAAAGGCTTTCCGCTACATCGGCAAGCCGGTGGCCCGCCTCGACATGCGCGACAAGTCCACCGGCCGGGCGGTCTACAGCATCGACATCCGCATCGACGGCATGCTGCACGCCGCCATCCAGCACGCGCCCCATCTCGGCACCGAACCCGAGGCGATCGCCAACGAGGCCGAGGTCCGGGCGATGCCGGGCGTCCAGGCGGTGCAGCGCCTGCCCGGCGCGGTGGCGGTGGTGGCCGACACCTGGTGGCGGGCCCGCAAGGGCGCGGAGGCCTTGGCCGTCACCTGGACGAAGCCCGCAGCCGAGGGCGTTGACACGGTCTCGGGCGGCTTCTCCTCGGCCGCCATGCTGGCGGCGCTGAAGGGCTCGACCGCGCCCGGCATCCCGGCCGAGCAGGAGGGCAACCCGGATGCCGCATTCGCGGGCGCCGCGAAGGTGGTCGAGGCGGAATACGACGCGCCCTACCTCGCCCACGCGCAGCTCGAGCCGCCGGCCTCCATCGCCCGGTTCAACCCCGACGGGACCCTCGACCTCTGGCTGCCGAACCAGATGCCGGAGCTGTTCCAGCAGGTCGCCGCCAAGGTCGCGGGGCTGCAGCCCGATCAGGTGCGCATCCACTCGCCGATGCTCGGCGGCTTCTTCGGGCGCCACTTCTATTACGGGCCGGCCAACCCCTTCCCGCAGGCGATCCTGCTCGCCAAGGCGATGGGCCGGCCGGTGCGCGTGCTGTGGTCGCGGGAGGAGGAGTTCGGGATGGATGCCGTGCGCCCCTTGAGCTTCGCGCGCTTCAGGGCCGCGCTCGGGGCTGACGGGCTTCCGGTGGCGCTGCAGACCACGGCGGTCGGCGAGGGCCCGATCGGGCGCTGGTTCGGATCGATCTTCAAGGCGCCGGTGGATTCCTCGGTGGTCGAGGGCCTCGACAAGAAGCCCTACGCCATCCCGAACCGGCGCCTCGACTACGTGAAGGTGCCTCACCCAGTCACGATCGCGTTCTGGCGCTCGGTCGGGCACTCGATGAACGACTTCTTCTACGAGAGCTTCCTCGATGAGATCGCGCAGGCCGGCGGTCACGATCCCTTCGCGCTCCGGATGACGCTCCTGAAGGACAGCCCGCGCCACCGCACCCTGCTGCAGGCGGTGGCGGATCTCGCCGGCGGCTGGAAGCGCGGTCCGTTCGAGGCCCAGGACGGGTCGCGCCGGGCGCGGGGCGTCTCGATGGCCTCGCCCTTCGGCTCGGAGACGGCCACCATCGCGGAGGTCTCGCTGGAGGACGGGGAGGCGCGGGTGCACGATCTCTGGATCGCGATCGACCCGGGCCGCGTGGTCAACCCGGCGATCGTGAAGCGGCAGGTCGAGGGAGCGGCCGCGCTCGGGCTCTCCGCCACGCTCCTGGAGCAGGTGGTCTACGAGAACGGCGAGCGGCAGGCGAAGAACTTCGACGCCTACCCGATCCTCGACCGGACCCGGATGCCGCGGGTGCAGGTGGCGATCGTGGAGAGCGGGGCGCCGATGGGCGGCATCGGCGAGCCGGGATTGCCGGGCGTGCCGCCGGCGGTGGTCAATGCGGTGGCGGTGCTCACCGGCCAGCGCCTGCGCAGCCTGCCGCTGAGCAAGGCGCGCCTGTCGGGCGCCTGATGCCGCGGCGAACGGCCCGCCGGGGCCGGGGGCGATCCGGGCCGGTGCGCCGGCCCGGGCTTGCGGAGGCCGCGCAGGCGGGCAATCCTCGGAGTGCCCCGCCAGGTGCGGGGGAGGGCACGGGACCCGAGCGATGCACGATCACGACCCTGACCACGCGCATGGGGAGGCTGCCCCCGAGGCCGGGGAGGCCCGCGCCGGCCCGGCCGGGGAAGCGCGCTGGAAGCATGACGGGGTTCGGGTGATCCCGGGCGGCCAGCTCGATCCGAACACCGCCCAGACGCCCGGCATGTTCCGCCAGGCGGCGATCAACCACGCGCGCGTGGGTGCGCAGAAGATCTGGGCCGGCACCGTGGCGATCGAGCCCGACGCCAAGACCGGCGTGCACCACCACGGGGTGCTCGAGAGCGTGATCTACATCGTCTCGGGCCGCGCCCGGATGCGCTGGGGCGAGCGGCTCGAATACGTCGCCGAGGCGGGCCCCGGCGACTTCATCTTCGTGCCCCCCTTCGTGCCGCATCAGGAGATCAATGCCTCGACGGACGAGCCCCTGCATTGCGTGCTGGTGCGCTCGGACAACGAGGCGGTCGTCGTCAACCTGCCCGATGTCGAGCCGGTGGAGCGGCCCGAGGCCGTCCACTGGATCGATCCCATCCATCGACAGCCCTGAATGGGCGGAGCGTCGGGCCGGGGAGGGGGCCGGCGAGGGTCCGCTCCCCGGCCCCGCGCGCCTCAGCGGCCCTTCTTGTAGAGCTTGCTCGCGACCTCGAAGATCTCTTCCGGGGCGTAGTTCGGCGCGAAGGCTCCGTAATTGCCGTCGAGTTCGGGGATTTTGCCGCCCTCGGGCAGTCCGTCGACGACCTCGAGGTTGCCCGGCGGGTCGCCCGGCAGCGCCACCTCGTCGTTCGACCAGACGCCGGCGGCCTCCTTGTAGTCGTCGGGGCTGAAGCGGTAGAGGCGCCGGTGGCTGCCCTCGTTCAGGTATTTCTGGCACTCGGGAATGCGGGAGAGGTCGATATTGGGCGTCGGCAGCATCTTCTCGATCTCGACGCCGGTCAGCTTCTTGAGCGCCAGCGCGTAGGCGTGCGCGTGCACGGAGCCGCGCACCAGCAGGTAGCCGCAGACCTCGCGGCCGGTCGGGTCCTTCAGCGTCTCGTAGACCCGCAGCTTGTGCAGGCGGGCGCCGCATTCGAGATGGAAGTTGTGCAGCAGATCGATGATGATGTTCCCGGTCGTGGTGACCATGTCCATGTTCCACGAGGCCGCGTTCGCGTTCATCGGCATCGCGCCGCCGCCATTCGACAGGAAGCTGCCGGCGAGGCGCACGTCCTTCATGTCCTCGAAGGGCGCCTTGGAGACGTCGACCTCCGGCGTCTGGTCGCCCGGGCCATTGTTGAGCATGGCGATGCCGGTCGAGACCAGCTCGACATGGCCGAGTTCCTCGGCAAAGATGCTCGACACGAGGCTGTAGAACGGCCGCAGCTTCGTCTTGTCGCGAAAATTGAAGCTCTGGAACATGTAGTTCCCGAGCGTCGACATCTCGCCATACTTGCCGCCGAGCAGTTCCTGAAGAGCCGCGGCAGCATTTGGATCGGGTTTCTTCGGCTGGGGCAGCTCAGCTTGCAGGCGATCGATTCGCATGAACATCGGGCGTGTCCCTCTCGGTTTGTTCGTCCAGAGGGTACCGCCGAGTGGCTCGGCTGTTCCGACAGGGTGAGCAATTTTCTTTCACGGCCGGAGCCGAGGCGACGTGCTGACGGATCCTCGTTCGGGCTCCGACGCGGCGGCGCGGCCGGCTTCGGATACCGGGCCGAAGCTTGGGCCGGGGAGGGCATGTTCCGGCGCTGAACCGGGCCCGCCGCGATTGTGCGGACCCTGAGGCGATCACGCGCGTGGATCGCATCGCGCCCTGAAGTTCACGGCCTCGAAGCGGTTAGCGAAAGCACAAATGATCGGTTCGATGCTCTGATAATGTCTCTGACAGAATTTCTGTTGATTTAAATTGGGCTATCAACCGATCCGGAGTTTATTCCATCGTGCGATGATGTGCGCTTGAGCACGTCTTATCGCATTCCTGCCCGATGCGCTGACGCATTGTTGCGGTCCTGCACTATCGTCCGGCGGCGCGCTGCCTTCTTGTCCCGGTCGTCAAAGCCCATACGGGAACAGGACCCCTGATGATCAGAACGCTTCTCCTCGCCGCGACGGTTCTTGCCGGCACGACCGCCCTCGCCTCGGCGGCCGATCTGCCGCGCCGCGCGGCTCCCCCGCCGGTGTTCACGCCGGTTCCGGTCTTCACCTGGACGGGCTTCTATGCCGGTTTCAATGCCGGTTACGCGTTCGACGCCAGCAACGATTCCGCCAACACCTTCGGCATCCCGGCCGCCTTCGCGACCACCGCCGGCACGACCGCGAGCTTCCGTCAGTCGAGCCAGGACGGGTTCACCGGCGGTGGCCAGATCGGGTACAACTTCCAGTTCACGCCCGGCTCGGGCCTGGTGATCGGTCTCGAGGCCGACGCGCAATATGTCGATTTCGGCCGTGACCGTCGCAGCGCCCTGATCAGCGGCGGTGCCCTGGCGGCCGGATTCTCGGCGGTCGATCCGCGCGGCCTGTCGAGCCTCGACTTCTTCGGCACCGTCCGCGGCCGCGTCGGCTACGCCTTCGATCGCGTCCTGTTCTACGGCACCGGCGGCTTCGCCTACGGCTCGGGCAGCGCCGACCGCAGCTTCGGCGGCTTCAACGGCAATGACGACTTCCGCACCGGCTGGGCCGCCGGCGGCGGCGTCGAGTACGCGCTGCCCACCGACTCGTTCCTGAATTTCTTCCGCTCCTCGGCCGTGACGCTGAAGGTCGAAGGCCTGTACGTGAACCTCGACCGCGGTAACCGCCGCCAGGGCGCGCTCGTCATCGACAACGCCGCCAATACCGCCGTGGCCTTCAGCGCCATCGGGCGCCGCGACGACGAGTTCGCGGTGGTCCGCGCGGGCCTGAACTACAAGTTCGGCTCCTACTGAGCCTCACCGGGTTTGGCCGAAGCATCCCCAGCCCGATCAGACTGGCCGCTTGGCCGAACCGCGCCCCGGGAGCCTGGCTCCCGGGGCGCTCTGCCGCGCGGCGCGCTCCCCGGCCTCGGCCGGCGGACCAGTTGCGCCGGGACGAGCCAGATCGCCCCGTCAGGGTGATCCCGCCCGGCCCGCCTCCCGCGGGACCATCGAACGGCGGCCGGCCCTCCGGCCGCATCGGGCACCGCCGGCGCGCGGTTGTCCCGGCCGACGCCAAGCCACCCGACGGGGAGCCGCGCATCGAACCGTGCTAGGTCCATTCTCGGCCGGGCCGGCTCGCCGCCTGGACCGGCCTGACCGTCGCTCGGAGCGTGGCCTGTGCGTGTCCTCCTGATCTATTGCCACCCGCGGCCCGACAGTTTCTGCGCCGCCCTGCGGGACGCGGCGGCCGAGGCGCTCCGGTCGGCGGGGCACGCGGTGGAGATCCGAGACCTCTACGCGGAGGGGTTCAGCCCCGCCCTCGATGCCGAGGAGCGCGGCCGCTACTACGATCAGACCGGGGGGGCCGGCCGGGGCGAGATCGCGAGCCACGTGGCCTCGCTCCGGCGCGCGGAGGCTCTCGTCCTGGTCTACCCGACCTGGTGGTTCGGCCTGCCGGCCATGCTGAAGGGCTGGCTCGACCGGGTCTGGCTGCCCGGCGTGGCCTTCGAGCTCGGGGGGCCCGGCGTGCTGCGACCGCTCCTGACGAACATCCGGCGGATCACGATCGTGACCACCTACGGCTCGCCGCGATGGCTGCTCTGGCTCGTCGGATGGCCCGACTGGCGCCTGTTCCGGCGCGGGATCCGGACGCTCTGCGCTGGGCGCTGCCGGCTCGAATGGCTGGCGCTCACCCGGATGGATTCCTGCACGGGAAACGAGCGGCAGCGTTTCGCCGCCAAGGTCCGCGCCCGCCTCGGGGCTTGGCGCTGAGGCGGGCGCGGCGGCGCGTCAGGCCGCCTGAGCGACCGGCGCCGGGGTCGGCGCGTCCATGGCGCGCAGGTAGACCTCGAGCAACGTCTCGTGTTCGTCACGCGCGTCCTGGTCGAGCTTACGCAGCTTGAGGATCTCCTTGAGGATCTTCACGTCGAGACCCTCGCTCTTGGCCTCCAGGAAGATGTCTTTCTTGGCCTCCATCAGGTCCTTGATCTCTTCCTCGACCTTCTCGACGCGCTCGATGATGGAGCGGATGCGATCGCCGGCGATTCCAACACTGTCGGTCATGGTGCCTCTCTCTCCTCAATCGGGAGCCGCAACCTCGGCCAAGAGGGTAAGCGCGGCGTTAAGATTGCCCCGAACAGGCTGGTCGGCAGCGCCGAAGACAGGACGGAATGCGGCATTTTGCGCTTCCCCATCGCCCCTCCGATGTGAGAACATATGTAGAACAAATCATGCGCGAATCGGCCGCCGGACGGCCGGGTACCGCGAGACGAAGAGGGAATGAGGAATGGCGCGCTATCGCTTCCACTGCACCAACGGTTCGGAATGCGTCTTCGACGCCGAGGGCGCGGAGATCCGCGTGCCCGCCCGCCTGCCGCTGCGGGCCGAGCAGGTCGCCCGGGAGGTGATGCGGACGCTGGAGGACGAGACCGACTGGTCGGAATGGCGCGTGACCGTGCACGATCTGAAGGGCCGGCGCGTCCTGCTGCAGCCCTTCGCGCAATGCGCCGGGCGAATGCCGGCGCTGGCGGCGTGATCCGGGCCGGCCGCCGCGGCGGGGGCCAGGCCGCGAATCCGGGCGCGCCGTCATCGGCGCCGACGCTTCTGAGCCCGGAGAGCCGTCCGGAGGATCTGGATCAGTCGATCCGGCCCCTG
>NZ_VZZK01000015.1 GCF_008806385.1 Methylobacterium soli | reverse complement strand
CGGCGCGCCCACCAAGCTGCCGCTCGACAGGCCCATCTCAGAAAGAGAATGCAACTGTAATGCTAGGGTTTGTCGTCACTTGGCCCGTGTGCCTCAAGTTTTCACCTGGAGAAGGTCCCGACCACCAACCGCAGCCGTGGGATCACGAGCACTTCATTCTCCCCACCCGTCGTGAAGTATGCACCCGGTTCACGAGCGGCTTTGAACACCGCTTCGGTATTGAGCTGGCGGGCATTAGCACCGAAGCATGCAAGGTTCCCGGCCCATGTGCCGTCGCCCATCCATGAGGCTGGCACGGGGGTCTGCCGCCATGGTTCGTAACTGTAGTAGTGCTCCTCTCTCTCCTGCTTGTATCCGCGCCCCACCCTGGCCGATTGCAGACGGGTCACACCTTGCGCCTCGATTTCGGCAGCAGTCTCGTCGGAGAGGCGAAACGCGAACCCACCGCACGCCTCTTGGCGAATGGGTACGAGAAACAGGAGCAGGTTGAAGTCTGATCCGTGGGCGACCAGCGATGTGACTCCGATCTCCTCAGGCAGAGCGCGACGATAATGGTTTCCAGCCACGACCGCGAACGGGTCGAAAATTCGGGCACTCAGCAAGGCATACCCCGCTGCCCATAGGAGACCGCTGTTCAAAAGAACGAGAAAGGTCACAGCGCCGAGGGTGCGCAGCAGCCAACGTCCCGCTCGCCTCATAACCTTCTCCTCGGAGCGAGCTAACAATCAGGCAGCCACGAGCCATTCCCGGAGGTTCGCTGCCGCAGCACGGCTCAGACCGAACCGGCCCCGCATCGCATTAGCGAGTTGCGGCCTGCTGATGCCGATCTGACGGGCCACGTCCTCCTGCTTCAACATCCTGGCCTTTTGGAAGGCGCGCACGGCTCGGATCACCTCAACAGGCATGATCCCACCGACTTATGCCTGCACAGCCTTGCATGAGAGGGCGCCGAGGTGCCGCCATTTCCTGAAGGAGTCGTAGAGATCATCGCTCTCCCATCCGGCAGAGGCGGTGGAAGTGAGATCTTGAACGTGAGCTTGTTCAAGTTGCCCATCAAGGATCCAGGCAGCAGCAGTATGGCATAGCGATCTCATGCCGATCCTGAGCCGTTCGTGTTCATGCCGTGCATGCGGCTGTTTCCTCGGCAAGCCAATCTACCACCCTGCTTAGTGCCTGTCGGTTACTCTGAGCACTCTTCAGAGCCGCCTCATAAACCGCGATCTGAGCGTCAGCACTCGAACCCTCCTGAGCGATCCTGCGAGCGCGGGCACATTCAGCCTCACAGCCAAGCGCTGAGGCATCTTCGGCGATGAGTTCGAGGAGCATATCCACGACCTTCGGCATGGGGATCGCCGTCAGGGTCGCTTCATCGATCAGCGTGCCATGAACGCCCTCACGCTCGGCTCGCCATAGGTTCTCCATAACGAAGCCGCGCGAGGCGCCGGTGAGTTTGGCATGGATATCCGGACGGCGGTCAACAAGGCGCACGAGGCAGCGATACAGGGCAGCAACGGTGAGGGTGTCGTCGAGCCGGGTGCAGCTATCGGCAACACGCAGCTCCAGGGTCGGAAATCTGATCGACGGACGGATCTGCCACCAAAAGTAGGTGGGATCCTTCACCACGCCGGCCTTCGTCATGCCCTCGACGTAGCGGTCATAGTCCGCGGCATCATCGAACAGCTCGGGCAAGCCCGTGCGGGGAAGCTCGGCATAGGCTCGCATGCGGTAACCGGCTAAGCCAGTGCGGCGCTTTTCCCAGAACGGCAATGAAGTTGAGAGAGCCAGCAGCACGGGCAGGAACGGCATCAGGCGCCGCATCAGGTCGATCCGCGCCCCAGGGCGCGGGACCTCGACGTGAACGTGCAAGCCGCAGACGACCGAGCGACGCCCGACGATCTGCAGATCGTCCATCATGTCCTCGTAGCGGGTCTTCTCTGTCTCCTTCTGCTCCGGCCAGAGTGCCGTCGGATGTGTGCCAGCGGCAAAGACGAGCAATCCATGCTTGCGCCCGACCTGTGCTAGGCTCGTACGTAGCTTCGCAAGAGTGCTGCGTGCCTCTTGGAAGCTCGCTGAGGGCGCGGTGCAAATCTCGACTTGGTTCTGGAGCAACTCGCGCTCCACGGCCTTCTGGTCCTTCTGCGCGGCCTTGTGGAAGGCTGCGAGAGATCGCTGTGGGGCTGCGCGCGTTCTTGCGCTAGCAAGGAACAACTCCTCCTCGATACCGAACTTGAAGTCGTGTGCCATTAGGTCGCCTCCGCCCATGCCGGAAGCTCAACAGATCACGTGACGCCAGGTTCAGAGATGTGAGCTGAGCAGAGCTGCGGAAGTCTGCGTGGCCAACTGCCAAGAGGTTCCACGCCGCCCTGAACCGAATGCCGGCTCCTCCCCCGTTCTCAGGGATGAACTCCAGTCCGGCGCTCTGACCGTTTGTGAGGAACCCAGGGTAGCTCATTCTCAGCTCTCGCCCCGGAACGAGCGCAGGAGCCGGGTGAAGCCGCTGGCCTTTCCCTGCTCGCTTCTGTCCTGAATTGCATCGGGCCTCCCCTGCTCGGAAGCCTCATCGACCTCATGCAGGATCTGCGTCAGCAAGGGCGGCAGAGGCATGTCGTGCTCCTCCAGCACGAGCGCTGCATCCAACAGGGCGCGGATCTGCACGTCCAGGATCGGCCGGCTCATGATCTGAGCCTCAAGCACGCGGTCAGCCAGGAGGGTGGCGAGACGCCCAACCTCTGATAGCCGTTTGTCGGATGCGGGTTGCTCGTTCACGCCTGCGGCTCCTTCAGCCGGACACCAGGGCCGCCGCCGTTCTGCGGGATGAACTGCACGCCGGCGCCTCGGAATGCTTCCTCTAGGGCGTGCAGGGTCCCCGACTTCGTCGTCATCAGAGGGCCGTCCATCTTTTCAAGGCGCTTGATCGTCTCGGTAGAGACACCAGCGCGCTCCGCTAGGGTCGACTGATCCCAGCGGATCAGCGCGCGAGCGGCGCGTAGCTGTTCGGCAGTCAACATAAATGCACCTCAGGTGTATTACAGGACCCCTGAGGTGTTGACACCCTGAGGAGGCTTCGTTACATCTCAGGTGTAACGCGAAGCACCGCAAGGGGCAAGACGATGTCCACCCGCCGCCAAATCTCCTGGACCACTGCCCTCGCCGACATGCGCAACGACCGCGTGCAGGTTGCTCCCGGCCAGATCGGCGCCACCCTCCGCGCCAACGCCTACGCCAAGTTCACCGCCGACCGCCTCCGCGCCGCTCGTCCGGTTCTTGTCATCGCCGGCCGCTACGACCGCGCTGCCATCATGCGCGCTGCCATCCAGCAGGCTCAGAGCCGCCGCGCCGTCACGGGTGAGGCCTGGAGCATCTGCCTCTCCGCTGCTCTCAAGGGTGTCTGGTCGGTCGCCAAGGCCGCCCGCATCGCCGCCGCGCATTGAGGGGGTATCGTGGTCATACCTTCCTTCACCCGCCGCACGATCCTCGGCGCCGCCACCCTCCTCGGGACTCTGCTGCGGTCTTTCCAGGCCATGTCGTCCGATCCGATCTTCGCGGCGATCCGGCGGGCTGAGGCTGCCGACGAAGCGCACCGCCTCTCCGGTCTGGTCTCGCTGCAGATCCAGGCGACAGGCGCCCGCCCCTCCCCTGAGTGGATGGCCCATCGCGCCGCTCTCACGGAAGCGCGCTCAACGGCACGCATGGCGCTCCATGAGCTGACGCCTGCCTCGTTCAAGGCTGCTGACGCTCTTGTCTCCTACTACGCCGCCCGTGTGGCCCGCACGCAGACCCGTGGAGCCGTTCGAGCTGCCCGGCGGCGACTGAGGGTCGTGTTCAGTCGCCCTGGCGCCTGCCGCCCACCGTAGGCCGGATCGGCGTCCAAAAGGGACCCACCCCGTCTTTCATCCCCTGACGATCTCAAGCCACGGAGCACACCGGCTATGGCAACGACCTCTCATGCTCTTCGCGTCATAGAGCACGTCCCCTTCCACGCCGATCCCATCCTGAAGGCCATCGACGCTCATGATGAGGCTTGGAGCGTCTGGCAGGTGGCGACTGACGCCATCCTCCCGCGCGCCCATCATGACATGGAGAGCGCCCTCGCCCGCCTACTCACGACCCCCTGCCTGACCCGGTTCGGCTCGGTCGCCCTGCTCCAGCATCTGCGCTGGCACGTCGACCACGACGGCATCACGGACGCGGCGGTTCTCGCTCGCGCCTCTGACCTCGCCCTGTACCTGAACCTCGACTTACTGCCCGTCGCCCCGCCTCGGCAGCCCCTTGCGCCGATCCTGCGGGCGCTCTGGCGTTGCGGCGAGATGATTGCCTGCCTGTCCATCATCGTCGGTGGCATGGGGCTGATCGGCCTCGCCTCAATGCTCTAAACCATTCCCAATCCTCAGCATTCATCTAGCGATCAAGCTATCAAGCCGTGGAGACATCACCCATGAACGCTATCAAGCTGTCTCGTTTCATCCGCCGCGATGGGAACAAGCCGACTCTGCGCGAGCGCGCAGCAGCGCTGAAGGCCTCTGCCTCTCGTATCATGAGGCGCGATCCTGCGGCGGCTGCGAGCTTCCCCGCACCCGGCTCCGCTGAAGCTAAGGACATGTTCCACGCGGCCTGCAGCGAGTTCGACCGGCGCGCTATCGCCGGCATGCAACGCCTGATTGACGCGCTCATCCGCTCGGACAGCGACCACTGGACTAAGCGAAGCCTGGGTCTCGCACTTGAGGAAGGCTCTATCACGGTGGCTGAGTTCGTGCGCTTGCACCCCCTCGCTGCCGAACGTGAAGCCGTCATGGACGAGACGGCCCGCTCGCTGAGCCTTGCTGTCCTGCATGCTCTTGCCTACGGCGGCGAAGCACTGCCTGATCCTGATGGTGGGGACGAAGTGGATGCTGCCTCCGCGCAGGCGGTCAAGGTCACCCTACGCTCGGACGTGACGGGTCCGCATCGTCGCTCACTCGTGCTCGGGTCGCTGGCCGGAGCCGCGGCGCTGCCGGTGCTGGCATTCCCTGCCTTTGCATCCTCCTTGCCGGGGTTGCTGGCTGAACCTCATCCCGATCAAGCGCTGTTCGATGCTGAGGCTGATGTCTTGCGGACCAAGGACGCCCTAGAGGCCACCGAGAAGGCGAGCGGCGAGGCTCACAGAGCCTTCTGGGATGCCGTGGGTCCCTGCTCTGCCGTGCTTCTCGTGAAGAAGTGGGAGCGAAGCACTTTCCATCGGCTGGAGCAGCCTTGGCTATCGCATAGGCCGCGCTGGACGTGGGTCGCTCGGCATGAGGGCGATAATGGCACGCCCGATCCCATGGTGCAGGCGTGGACGGCCGAGGGCCTGCGCTCCGCGATCCGCAACGCCGTCTTCCTTTTCGGCAAGGGCGGGCAGACACCGCATCTGATCCGCGAGTGGCGCATCCTCTTGCCGGTGGCCGAGGCGTTCGAGAACCGCCGGGCGGAGATGAACGCGCGCTTCCGGTGCGATGATCTGGTTGCTGCCAGGAAGGTTGCATCTGGAGCGCATCACGCCGCCGTCGTTGCCTCTGCCGACATGCCGGCGAAGACCTTGGACGGACTGGCCCTGAAGACGCGCCAGCTTGACGGAGCCGCTTGGCAGGCGATGCCGAGCAGCTGGGTCTCATTGCTCGAGAGCGCCGCACTCGTCAGCGGGGTGACGTTGCGGAAACCGGATTACGATGTGGCGGGGTGGGTAAGGGATTGGGAGGGTGCCGGCGGCACGATTAAGCAGCACCCCATCTCTCAGGAAGTGATGTTCTGCGCACCGCGCGGTCTCTGCACCTCCCCCGAGGCGCGGGCCGAAGTTTCCAGATTGCAGAACGCGCTTGGGGCGAATGAGAACCTGATCAACCGCTGGGTTCGGGCTCAGGGCTGCGGGGTAGCTAACTGACTCGCAGTCTGCCCCGCGTCATCTCATCCGCTTGAACGATGGCGGGCCGGCGCAAGATGTCGTGCACCAGCCACATCAATTCATTCAGAGAGGATCGCCGCATGAGCAATAGGAAGGCAGCGATGGACGTCTACCTGAACGGACTGCGCAACCAGCACGCGGTCGAAACCCAAGCCATCGGCACGATACAAAACGAGCTGCCTCGGATGGAGCCGTACGCAGAGTTGCACGCAAAAATGAAGGCCGACCATCAGCGGTCGGTCACGCAGGCTGCCCGGCTCGACGAACTCCTCGAAAAGCATGGCTCCAGCAAATCTCTGCTGAAGGAAGCGGTAACTGGCACCGTCGCCACGGTGGCTGGTTTCGTCCATGCCGGTGCGAGCGACGAGGTGTTGAAGAACGTCC
Source organism: Methylobacterium soli (assembly GCF_008806385.1). GTDB lineage: Bacteria > Pseudomonadota > Alphaproteobacteria > Rhizobiales > Beijerinckiaceae > Methylobacterium > Methylobacterium soli. The sequence continues at coordinate 127,959 of NZ_VZZK01000015.1, read as the reverse complement.
TCGCAGCCATTGGGTACAAGGCCTACGAGATAAGCTCTTACAAAGTGCTGCTCACCCTCGCCGATGCGGCTGGTGCTTTGGACGACAAGCGGACTCTGGAGCAATCGATGAGGGAAGAGCAGGAGATGGGCGATTGGCTGGGCGGCCACCTACCCGACTTCGTACAGTCATACCTGGGGCAGCAACCCGCATAGGATTTGAGGTTACACTGTAGTCGGCCGTGCTCTTTGTTCGGGCGACTGCACTGAGCATCGCGCTTTTTCTTGTCTGTAGGTCGCCGCGTGGAACAGATCACAGTGTGGTTTGACGGAGGCTGTCCTCTATGTCGGCGCGAGATCGCGATGATGCGCAGGCTAGATCGTCGCAACGCGATCAACTTCATCGATGTCACAGGAGATACCAACGACTGCCCCGCTTCACGCGCGGACATGCTAGCGCAACTCCACGCTCGCGAGGACGGCCAGATGCTGACCGGAGTTGCGGCTTTCGCCGCCATGTGGCGCGCAATTCCGGCTTTGCGCCCTCTTGGTCTAGTTGCGCGGTCTCAGTATGTCTTGGGCGTTCTAGAGAAGCTTTATCTTCTGTTCCTGCTTGCACGGCCAAAGCTGCAGCAACTCGCTCGGTGGCTGGAGCCGCGAGGAGCTAGGAAGTGAGTTCCCCCCCAAATACAAGCTACCTCGCCAGCGATCCAGTTTGGCGGCTTTCCTTTTTACTAGCATCCTAGGAATTGTTTGATGCGCTCTGACGTTGCAACTTTCGATAATGGTTGTTCTCGAAAGTTTCGAGGAAGATAGGTTGAAAGGCTCATGTAGAAATGAAGCCAGTCCTATCTTCGATGCGGTTTCGTGCCGAGTTGCATCTGGTGCCTGCCGACCGATTGGGCTGATGAGGGACGCGGTGCGATGTTCGCGGCAGCCTCCGGATCCGGGACGCCTGACATGCATCATCGCGCGCGTCTCCTGATCTGGATCGGAGCCCTCGCTGGCCTCGTCGGCTTCGCGGTCTACAACTTCGCCGAGTTGGTCGACGACGTACTTCCCGTGAACCGGGCGCTGCTGGCAGCTGTCTGCACCCTCACGGTGATTTGGCTGCTCGTTTCCATGACCCAGACGTGGGGGGATCGACCCTGACATCCATTCGGAAGCACGATCTGCCGCTTCGCTCACACGACACTCCGACAGGGGTCATCATGTCTGAGCCACCGCGCCGGCCACCTGCGAACGATGAGTTCAACCTATCTGGGGAGTGGCGGGAGGCAGCAGAGCTTGCCGCGCGCAACCTCGGCATGGGTGAGACGCTGCAAAGCCTGACACCAGAGCATTGGGAGATCGTCCTGCACAATGTGGAAGCGCGCATGCACATCCATGGTGTGACGCCTCCCTTCGGCTGGAAGAAGGCCCTCGCACAGCAGGTGGGCCGCTCCGATGGCTGACCTCGTGATCCTTCCTGGGTCGGAGGCCAACCTGCCGGCGGAGGCTGCCGCGCTCGTCGAGGCGTATCAGCGCGCCTCGAAGGCCGACGCGACCGTGCGCGCCTATCGCGGAGATGCCGCCCTGTTTGAGGCGTGGTGCGTCCGGTTCGGCTTCCGCTCCATGCCAGCCTCGTCTGAGGCGGTCGCAGGTTTCCTTGTCCATGAGGCAGAGGCGGGGAGGGCGGCCTCCACCATCGGCCGGCGCTGCGCCGCGATCTGCTATGCCCACAAGCTCGCCGGACACCCGGATCCCACCGACAACGAGGCGGTGCACGCTGCCGTGAAGGGCATCCGCAGGCGGATCGGCACGGCGCCGGACCAGAAGGCCGCCATCACCGCCGAGGTCTTGGCCGCGATGCTGATAAGGATACCCGACACCCTCACAGGCAAGCGGGATCGGGCACTGCTGGCGCTGGGCTTCGCCGGAGCCTTCCGCCGTTCCGAACTCGTCGCCCTCAATGTCGAGGACATCCGCGAGGACAAGGACGGCATCCGCATCCTCGTGCGTCGCTCAAAGACCGACCAAGAGGGCAGGGGGATGGAGAAGGCCATCCCGCATGGCCGGTTCATTCGCCCGGTTCTGCTGCTGCGCGAGTGGCTGGAGGCGGCGGGCATCACGGAGGGCCCAGTGTTCCGGCCGGTGTCGCGGTCGGGGAGGCTGCGATCAAGTGGACAAGTTGACCACTTGGCTCCGCGCCTGACCACGCAGGCCGTGGCCGACATCATCAAGAAGTACGCGAAGGCGGCCGGACTGGATGCATCGACCTTTGGGGCTCACGGCCTCCGGGCTGGGTACATCACGACGGCGGCTGAGCGCGGGGCCGATCTCGTCCGCATCATGGATCAGAGCGGACACCGGGATACCCGAACCGTCGTCGGCTACATCCGCAGGGCCAACGCCTTCAAGGATCACTCGGGGAGCGGGTCTCTTTAGCCTCTTACGCCGTGAGCCTACCGGCAACGGCATTCACGAAGGCTGTCTTGACTAGTGGCCAAATGTGAAGCGTTCTGCGTCGATGCTGCCTCATGATCCTTCCGCCGAACACGCAGCCCTGTGCCTTCCACCTGAGGAAAGGCTGTTCTGGTTAAGTAATGCTCAGTGGGAACTGGCTGATCGCTACTTTCCGCGAGGCGCCACGAGGCATGGCGACACACGGATGATCCTTTCCGGCATACTGTATGTTCTTCTAAGTGGCTGCCGCTGGCAGGACTGTCCGAAGAATTACGGAACCCGTACCGCTGTCTATCAAGCCTTCCGTCGGTGGAGGCATCGTCCTTTTTGGACGCAAATGCTCCTCGCCCTTGCCGAAGCTGGGTGGGTCTGTGAAGCACACGCCCTCGACCCACTAGCACTCACGCTGTCTCGACCTGCCCGACACGGCCGGAAGATAGACCGTGGTTGGCGACAAACGCGGCGGAAATGGCTGGCTGAGCGAACTATGAGAGCATCTGTCACGGCAACAGAGTGAACGAAGGCCGTCGCTTTGACGACGGCCACAACCTCGGTTTGGCTCACATCACCACTTGTAGCTCAGGCTCGCAGTGATGCGGCGCGCCTCGCCGTAGAAGCAGGCGCTTGTCGACTGGCAGCTGCTGACGAAGCGCTTGTCGGCCAAGTTCTGGGCATTCACCGCGAGGCGCCAATTGTCGTAATTGTAGTGCACCACGGCGTCGAACAGGACGCGCTCGGGCACAGTCAGCGTGTTGTTCACGTCCGCGAAGGAGCGCCCGACATAGCGCGCACCGCCGCCGAAGCCGAAGCCCGCCCAGGGGCCCGTCGGGATCGTGTAATCCGCGAACAGGGTCGCCAGGGTCTCGGGCGTGGCCGTCGGCGCCCTGCCGATCACGCCGACATCGCCACGGGTGATCTCGATGTTGAAGCTCGTGAACGAGGCGGTGACATTCAGGTTCCGGGTGAGGTTCGCGACGAACTGCGCCTCGAAGCCGCGCGAGCGCGTCTCGCCGAGCTGGAGCTGGTTGAGGTTGTTGGTCGGGTCGATGGTCAGCGAGTTGGCCAGCGTCAGGTCGAAGGCGGCGAGCGTCAGGAAGGCGTCGAAGCCCGGCGGCTGATACTTCACGCCGACCTCGTACTGGTCGCCGGTGGTCGGCTTGAAGGGCTGGCTGAAGAAGTTCGTCCCGACCTGCGGGTTGAAGAAGCTCGCGTAGGAGACGTAGGGCGCGAGCCCGAAATCGAAGTTGTAGATCAGGCCGTAGCGCTGAGTGCCGGCGTTGGCGGTCTGGCGCGTGACGGTGCTGGCGAGCAGGTTGTTGACCTCGTTCGAGGTGAAATCGCCGCGGCCCGAGAGCACCAGGGTCAGCTCGGGGGTGAGCTTGATCTGATCCTGAGCGTAGATGCCGGTCTGCTGGAAGACGTTGTAATTGACGAGATAGGGCGCCGCCGCGACCGTCGGCGAGCCGTAGTTCGGCGCCAGCAGATTGAAGTTCGCGACCGTGGGCCCGACGAAGCCGCCCGTCGCCTGATTGTCGTTCAGCTGGAAGTTCTTGTAATCGAGCCCGACCAGGAAGGTGTGCTTGAAGAGGCCGTCATCGAAGCGGGCGACCGCGTTGTTGTCGACGTTGAACAGCCCGGCCCGCGAGGTGGCGCGGAAGCGGTAGCGCGAGAGCTGCGTCTGCAGCGGGTCGGCGTAGCCGAGGATCTGGAACGAGTTGTCGTAGGACTCGGTATAGGCGTAACGCAGGTTCTGCCGGAACGTCCAGGTATCGTCGAAGATGTGCTCGAACTCGTAGCCGAGATTGAATTGTGTCCGGCGATAGACGTTGTTGACCGGATCCTGAACGTTGTAGCTGCGCGGGATGCGCGTACCCAGCACGTCCGGGCGCACGGTACCCTGGTACGGCAGGAAGGCGTTGATGCGGCCCGTGTCGTCGTACTGGACGCTCGACAGGAAGGTGAAGGTGGTGGCCCCGTCCGGCTTGTAGGTGAAGGTCGGCGCGATGTAGCCGCGGTTCTCGTCGAGCCTGTCGACCTGCGTGCCGCCCTGGCGGCCGATGCCGGTGAGCCGGAAGAACCAGTGCCCATCCGCATCGGCTGGGCCGCCGATGTCGAAGCCGAGATACTTCTGGCCGAAGGAGCCGCCGCCGACCTCGATGTAGCGCAGCGGATCGAGCGGGGGCTTCTTGCTGACGATGTTGATGAGGCCGCCCGGCCCGCCCTGGCCGAATAGCACCGCGGCGGGGCCGCGCAGGATGTCGATGCGCTCGACGCCGAAGGGATCGACCTTGTAGGATCCGAAGCCGAAGTTGAAGAGCTGCAGCCCGTCCCGATAGAGGCCGGTGTCGCTCGCCGTGAAGCCGCGGATCTGGAAGAAGTCGAAGCGCGTATCCGGTCCGAAAGCGTTGCCGTAGACACCGGGCGAGTAATTGATGATCTCGCCGATCTGTTGCGGCTTGATCGCGTCGATCTCCTGGCGCCCGATCACGCTGATCGATTGCGGCGTCTCGATCAGGGGTGTGTCGGTCTTGGTCGATGTGAGGGTCCGCTTGGCGACGAAGCCGTCGATCGGCCCGCGCGGATCCTCGCGAGCTACAAGAACACGAGCAGGACTGCCACCTTGGCCCTCAACCGTGAGTTCCTCCAGCCGCACGCTTCCCTGAGCTGAAGGTACACCAACGCCGCGCGCGGGCGATGTGGCCTGTTGAGCGAAGGCCGCGACGGTGAGGCTCGCAAAGGACACCCCTGCCAGCGCAATCTTTGCAATGGCCTCGTACTGCTGCCGAGAAAAGACCGACCGAACCGCCCGCATGACACTGCCCCGGAAACATGCGCCAGCAACGACCCATCAGGTGGATGGGTCGTAGTTTATAATAATAATAAACTACTGTTATAGCTGGCTTTTCTTCACTTTCGCTACGGGCAAGCGTGGCCGTAAACAAGGGGTGATCTTTAGCGAAGCAGCCAGTGTGATGGTTCTGCAACGATGCGAACGCGGCCCTGCTCAAGGGCATTGAGGTGCATGTTGGTCGCTTAGCAGGCGCGTTGATTTGCGTCAGCTTTGTCGCTCATCTCGGGGCTACATAAGCCCAAGCTCGTAGATGCTCCTTAAGCCGAGACTGCCATGCCTATCCGGCGCGAGCACCGCTTCTTTTACCCCATCGACTGGCCCCAGCTCTCAGCCGTGATCCGGTTCCGGAGGGCAGGGGGCTGCTGTGAGGGCTGCGGGCGCCCGCATGGACAGCGCGTGCCACATCTCGGAGATGGCCGCTGGTGGGATGCCGCTGCGGGCGCCTGGCGCAATGGCCAGGGGAAGGCGCTTCGGGTTCTGCCAACTGCCGAGGAGGTAGCTGGCGTCCGCATGACGAGGGTGGTGTTGGCGGCTGCCCACCGCGATCATGACACCTCAAACAACGCAGACACCAACCTCGCCGCCTTCTGCCAGCGGTGCCATATGCTTCACGACCGGCCCGAACACCGGCGGCGGCACTGGGCGACGCTGTTCCGCAGGAAAGCCCTCGAAGACCTCTTTCGGAGCCCGTACGCCTAGCTTGAGATCAAGGAGTGCTATTCTCCCGTTCGCAGTTGGCGGCCAGGGTACCGTCCAAAGCGCACTCCCGGCCCTTCAGCGCTCCCGTCCTCTGGGATGAACGTCATTCCATGTGACTCAAAGCAGCCCTGCAGCTTGAGGAGCGTCTCAACCGTCACGTTTGGCGGCACGCCATAGACCGCCTCAATGCGGCGGATCGTCTTCTCGCTGACCCCTGAACGCTCGGCCAGTTCGTCGACGCTCCAGCGCTGGGCTGAACGGGCCATGCGAACCTGACAGGCCGTGAGAATGATCGCGTTGCAGCCTGCTTCCATCCATGTCTCCTACCTTCTGTCCCGTCAGTCTATGACGGGTGCGAGCCTAACGGCGCGGCGGCCGCATTCCCCATCACAGCTCGCCTCGATCAAGGCCACTCCATGGCACATGCGGATCGGGGAATGCCACTGGCATTGATCACCCTCCAAGTCGTGAGGGTGGTTACTAACCCTCCTCGATGAGGGAAGCCCGAACGCCGCTAGAGGGCTGTGAACGAAGTTGACGTTATGGGCAAATTTCGGTCATTTATGACCTGATCTTGGGACGCCTCCGCATCATGTGGAGCTCCAAGTCGCGCTCTTGAAGGGCCGCTCTACAACAAGCGGGAGTGTCCTATGACCTACCTCGCTGAAGATGAGGTCCGTCGGGATCTCCTCCTGAACGTGCCCGGTGACACGGCCAACTGGACGACAGTCAATCTGACTGAGCTGCCCTCCATGAACGGCGCGCAGTGCCGGGCCGCGCGGGCTATTCTTAGCTGGTCGCAGCGCCACCTTGCCAAAGTCTCAGGCGTCGGTCTCTCGGCAATTATCTCGTTCGAGCACGGCAGAGGCCGCTGCGTTTCTCAGGAAGCCGTTGCAGAGTTGAGAGGAACCCTTGAGGAGGCTGGCCTGGACTTCATCTCCGAGAGCGAAGGAAAGTTCGGCGTCCTTTTTCATGACAGATCAGGTGCCGCACGTCCCGATGAGATCGCTTGACCGAGGCAGCTATGCCCAACGCGGACGAGCAGACCCCTTATCTCGCGACTTCAACGTAATGCCTCAGACCGCTCGCCGCGTCTGCGCGGGTTAGCTGATCACGTAAGACGCACACCTTCGTCAATCGACAGTGACCTTGAGTGATTTGAAGATCGAAGGCGACACTGCGGGCTGCTCCAAGCGGCAGACAAGGAGCATTTTTACGCGAACCACACGTTGATCCTTAGTTATGCAGCAACTGCCGCTGCTTACTACCAGATTTACACTGGTTCTTTGGTACCCAGGCGCAACTTTTTTCAAATGTTTCTTTACCAACTCGCATTGCGCAAAGTTGGCCACTTTCGTATCCACACCTTGCCTCGTCTTGCATGCAAATTGTATATATCAAGGTTCTATCCGCATCGATGTGCGTTGCCTCAATAACTCTACAAATATTATCATAATCCTCAGGCCACTCTCCAGACACTGTCGGCACGACAATGGATTGGCCGTACAAAATAGAAAAAATCACGCTGATCTGAAGGAACATAAATCCTGTGCTTCCAGAACGGCCCGCCCGTCCCATCCGAGTAATGACCAGATATCGGTCTTATATGACCGATACCGTACGGAAATCCCAACTCGTACGGTTCAACCTGGATTGCAAGAGCGCCCTGGGTGCAAAGGCAAGGAAGCGATCCGTAAGAGTGACCGCAGCGCGCCGCTGGAGGCCCCCGCACCGCATCGAACTCCCAACGGTGTTCACGACCAGCTAATCGGAGCGCTCACCCATCAGCCGCAAACGATCTTCACGAAGCGCAAAGTAGTGCCGTGAGATCGTCTCATCGGGGGGATCTGAGGAAGCCACGATGAGCAAGGTCGGTTGTGCCGGGTGCAAGGGCGGCGACGCACTGCCCTTCGACTTCACCATGGCGTTTCACCCTATCGTGGACATCTCTCAGGGCACTGTCTGGGGCTATGAAGCTCTGGTCCGGGGCATTGATGGACAAGGCGCAGGCCACATCCTCGGCATGGTCGACGAGACGAACCGCTACAAATTCGATCAGGCCTGCCGCGTGAAGGCCATTGAGCTTGCCGGCGCACTGTTTCCTGCCGACGGCGAGACGAAGCTCTCGATCAACTTCATGCCGAACGCGGTCTACGAGCCCGCCGCCTGCATCCGCGCCACTCTTGAGGCGGCCCACCGGGTCGGCTTTGCGCACAGCCAGATCATGTTCGAGTTCACCGAGAACGAGCGCATGACAGATGTAGCGCACGTTCAGCGCATCATCACCGAGTACCGTAAGCAGGGGTTCTCAACAGCCCTGGACGATTTCGGCGCGGGCTATGCCGGGCTCAACCTGCTGGCAAGTTTCCAGCCCGACTTCATCAAGATCGATATGGAGCTGATCCGCGGCATTGCGACCTCGTCGAGACGCAGGATCATAGTCGGCGGATTGTGTGCGATGGCCCGGGCCCTCGGCATTGCCGTGATTGCAGAGGGCATTGAGACTGAGACTGAGTTGACGATGCTGCGAGCTACCGGGATTTCGCTCTTTCAAGGCTATCTGTTCGCGAAGCCAGCTATCGCCCGCCTTCCGGGCATACAGTCCCCTCTCTCTGCTGAACTGGCCTTGATCCAACAGAGCCAGCCGCAGATCGCGCAGGGGGCCGCTCACCGCATCCCGACACGACAAACAATGGATGCGAACCTCACTGCCTTCTGACCTCGATGTCATATGCGCGCGATGGAGTAGAGAGCCAGCGAAAGCGAACACGCATGCTGTTCCGGCAAGACGCTTGAAGATCTCTTCGGCCGCTTGCATTTTTGGCGCGCCCATGCCCGATGAGGAAGGAAAACAGCCATGCAAGCTGTCGTGGAATTGATGAACACTTAACTTAGATCACACATCAATTGCGCGCAGTCTCCAGAATAAGAACTTCATCAATAAGGTGCAATGTTTGTTCCGGGGATGGAACTGAGAGCACTCACGATGTCTTCGCCTCCTACCATGAGGCAATCCTTCCGGTGGACACGTTCCGCGATTTGGCTGAGTGCCTTCAACCTACTGGCCATCGTTGGTCTGTGTGCCGTGTCCGCATTCATGCTCTGGCAGATGCGATTGGATGCAGCACGACGCGCTGAAATCGCCGCCCGCATCCTCGTCCAGGTGCTCGGGCGCGACATCGCCCGCAACATCGAACTCTACGATCTCTCCCTGCGCGCCGTCGTCGATGGCATGAAGCGGTCCGAGGTTGCGAAAGCCGACCCTGAGCTGCGCCACATGATCCTGTTCGACCGCGCCGCTACCGCGCTCGGCTTCGGCAACATCATCGTGCTCGACGCAACCGGTAACGTGATTACCTCCTCGCAATCAGTCACGCCGCCGACCTTTAACAGTGCCGACAGGGAGTACTTCCGCTACTTCGCTGCGCACGCCGACGACGAATTGCATGTCAGCCCACCCTCCATTTCGCGCCTGAGTGGGCAACCGGTGATCATGCTCAGCCGCCGCATCTCGAACCCGGACGGCTCGTTCGCGGGTGTCGCTGCAGGAGCGATCTTTCTCGACTACTTCCGCGGCCTCTTCACCGCAGCTGGCGCAGAGCATGCCGGGACCGTCACCTTGTACGGCCCTGGTGGATCGATAGCGATGCGCGAACCTTTCGACCCGCGTCAGATCGGCATCAGCGTGGCCGATACCGCCAGCTACCGGGAGATCCTGAAAACCAAGAGCGGCAGCTTCCTCGGCCCTGCCATGGTCGGGCAAGGAGACCGCCAGTTCGTGTTCATGCACATCGGCGACTATCCCCTGCAGCTCAGCACCGCAGTGCCGCCGGCCGAGATCTATGCGGACTGGCAGCGGAAGGCGCTTGGTCTGGGCAGCGTCGTGCTCTGCCTGTGTGCGGTGACGATGCTGCTGACATGGCTGTTCGGACGCGAGCTGACGCAACGTCGTCGTGCTGAGGAGGCAACAGCGGCGCTCAACCTTGAGCTTAAGCGGCTTGCGACGACGGATGCCCTGACTGGCCTGTTCAACCGTCGCCGCTTTGATGAGGCCTTGGCCCGCGAATGGCGGCGATCCGTACGGACGCGACAGCCACTGTCGTTGCTCATCCTCGATGCCGACTGCTTCAAGGGCTTCAACGACCGCTACGGGCATCAGAGAGGTGACGAGGCGTTGAAGCTGATTGCCCGCTCGATTGAGGCCGCGACCGATCCAAGTCACGACATTGCCTGCCGAATTGGTGGGGAGGAGTTCGCCGTTATCCTGCCGGACACCGACGCGACGGCTGCTGAGATTGTCGCGAACCGCATCCGCGAGGCTGTCTCAGGCTGGAAGGAGCCGCATGCGGCAAACCCGCACGGCGTGCTCACGGTCAGCGGTGGTCTAGCGCAGATCCCACTGACAGCCGCTGCCGATCCCCACGCACTGGTTGCAGCCGCGGACAAGGCTCTCTACGAGGCCAAGCGTCTCGGTCGCAACCGGGTCGGTGTCACTAGTCGAGGTGCATCGCACCTGCGGCTCGCTTCGGCTCCTCAATAAAGCGGGATGACCCAGGAAGCAGCAGAGCAGGTAACACAGAGTTCGATCAGTGGCTGATATCTATCCCCTAGTACTCGCCCGCTACTCCTGGTCAGCGACTGATCGAGGTTGAGCCAGCAAGGCGCTCCCGCTCACGAGGCGGCCCTGTCGATTTCGCTTGATCCTTGCCCTGTGCGCCTCTCGCAGCCCGACGTCGGGTCAGCGTGGCATACACGGGCAGCCTGCTACCTGCCCGATAAACGCCACGCTCCTCGGCACAGGCGAGGTTCAGGCGGCATCTTTGGCTACGATAGCCCTCAGGCTTTCAAGATGGTCCAAGAAGTCCTTCTATGCCTCCTTGTCACCCCTTGGGCGCGGCTCCGAGCCAGCCTTCCTGATGATGGCGGCGGTCCAGTCCTCCCATTACCCGTCTGTGAAAATGGTGGTCTCGGTCGCCCACTTCGGGGCTGGGATCGGGTCACGACACTTCGAACAACTCAGACGCCAAGCTCGCCGCCTTCTGTCAGCATTGCCACATGCTACATGACCGGCAGGAGCACCGGCGTAGGCGTCGGCTCACTCTGTTTCGGCGAAGGGGGATGGGTGATCTTTTCCAGGGGCCACATCCCAAGCCATAGCCCGCGCAGATCCAAGGAGGTTTCTAGGCGTGTCAGTCGAAAAAGTTGACATGAGTGAGTGACGGAACGGATGACACATCGTTACGTGCTCTGAACGAGCGCGGAGCAAGAAGATGGGCTTGTCACTTCAGCGATTTGATTGCCCGCTTATGAGTAGGTTGGTCCTGCTTCTGGCGGACCAACCCTACCCGAGAGATGCTGACGGCCGGAAACATTTGCTGGAGGCTCTCGCCGATCTCGAAGCTGAGGCAATTGCGACGCCTCGCGCTGCGGAAACTTTGACAGCGATCCGCTCGACTCGGATGATGGTTCAGATCCCAGATTGTCCGATGAGCGGACCGACAAAAGGGCACTGAGGATCCAAACCCATGGGCGATCAAGCTGCCTCTTTGACGGCAGCTCTCAGCACCTCAAGAAGGTCGACGAAGTCCTCGAACGCTTTCGGATCGCCTCGCGGCTTCGGCTCCGCTCCGATCTGAACCAGGGCGGTAGCAGTCCAATCCTCCCACTCCTCCTTGGTGAGGCTCGTGGTCTCCGTCGTCCACTTCGGTGCCGGGATCGGGCCGGGCCCTCGCCAGATCACGCAATGACCGTACTGGCCCTGCGGGACCCTGCCGGCCTGCTTCTCGGCCTCGGCTCGGGCTGCGGCGTCGTCCAAATCGCGGCCGAAGACGAAGAGGATCGGTGCGCCTCTTGAGGGTGGGGTCATCAACGCCTCCAACTTCCTGAGCCGTGTCTCATGAGTGCGCATGGAGGCCTCCGGTTTCGGCGCGGTGTTCCAGGTCAAAGGCAATCACCTTGTCGAGCAGGTTGCCCGTTCGCGCGGCCTTCTCGCGGGCTGCGGCAGCGGCGGCTTCGAGGGAGCCGAATTCCGCAATGGCCTCGGCTTCAATCCTCGTATCCAGTTCGGCACTCTCGGCGGCCGTCATAGGTGGGAGATGCGCTATCCGCTCCAGCCGCTCCTCATGGGTCTCTTGGCGCTCCTGCCGGCCCTGTTCGAGCTTGGCGAGGCGGCTCCCGATAGCGCGGCTCACGGCTGGACCCCTGTAGTCGGTCGGCCCGTGATGATGATTAGGGGCCAGCCGGGCTTGTAGGTGCCGCCGGCCTCCTTCTCCGCGATCAGGGGCGGGGCCTCTTCGATACTGTTCACGAGGATGGCGATGCCCTGCAGGGGCGCGGCCGGACTGCGCTGCTCCTCAATGCGGCGCAGGCGGCGTTCTAGGGTGCTGATGATCATCGTGCTGCGGCCTCCAACCGCGATAGGCGTTCGTGCAGGTCGGTCGCCTCGATGGCCCGAACATGCGCGTCCACGGACTTGCCGATGTCGGCGGCCTCCGAGGGGGTGAGTTCGCCCGAGGCGACGGCCTGCAACAGGGCGTTGGTTGCCTTGGGCAGATCCGCTGTCGTCGCGATGGCCGGCAGATCGAACAACACGGGCCGATCCTTCCGAACCGGGATCAGCCTGTCGAGGCACATGCGCAGAGCTTGCGGGTCGCCTTCCTTCGCCAACTCGACCACCTTGCGCGTGATGTCCTCGGCGTCGCCGGCAAGGATCGCCTCAAGGGCTATGGTCGCGCGATTGCGGACGCCTTTCGGACGCCCATTCGGGTTGCCGCTCTGACCCGGCTGGAAGCTTGTTGTGGTCGCTTTCATCCTACGATCCTACGTCGCAACAGCTATAGCACACTATGTAGCTACTGCCGTACGGATACCTGTAAAGATCAGGCAGAAATCAGGGGTTCAAATCCGCAGTCGATTTCTGATGTGGTGCTGGCGGGCGTCTTGGCGAATAGCGCAGCGGCACCCTCCGCAAGGCCTTGAAGAGCAGCCACGGCAGCCTGTTGTCGAAGCTCTCGGGCGTCGTCTCGAACCTCAAGAGTGATCGCGGCGGCAAGAGCCATCTGTCTCATAGTCTCGATGCCGGCGCGGAAGGCGGCTCGCTCGCGGGGCGTCATATCGGTGAAGTCCACTACTGCGTGGCTCCTGCCTCAAGAGTGGGGCGGTCGAATTCCGCGAAGATGGCCGCGTTGATGCGCTTCCGTGCCTTGCCGGCGTTCTCGACGCCAACGAGGCGGGCGTGATGGATCATGAGAGCGAACTCGGCCTGCATGAGAGCCATCTCGACGGGGGCCGTGATGAGCCATCCGAGGTTCGTCGTCGGCACAGGGTCGGGCGCCTTGGGCGACGTGGTGAAGGCCCGACACCCTGTAGCCGCCGCGGCGCGGGCGAGTTTCAGCATGGCGGCCTCCACCGCTTCGGGATCTTGCTCGGGCGGGAGAGGTGAGCTCATGTTGCGCCCCGCAGCGTTGAACCAAGGCAAAGCGGTGGGACAGTCCTGAAGAAAGCATAATGATTGCGTGGGAAGATCCATTGTCCCACTCTCAAGTAAGTCATTGATTTTCCTCATCGTGCGTGCCCCTTTCCTGGGCACCATTCGATTTCCAGCCCACTGAAATCAGTCGGTCTTGAGGTTTTCATCCCGCACCCGGGACACCGGTGCGGGATTTCTTTTTGCCGCATGGGATGGACTGCTCCGCCGCAAACCGGACGCCCCTTGAGCCAACACTGCGCCACGCGCTGCGCCCCGGATGTCATCCGACTCGGGGCGCCGCTCAACTGGGGCGCGTTTGCCCGGGCATGACCGCGCGGCTTGCCACGCGGCGAAAAACCGGAAACGAGGAACCATCGTCGTTTCCGGATGCGAGTTCATGCGCCTACCCGATTTCGAGGCCTGGGCGATCTTCGCCAAGGTGGTGGAGACCGGCTCGTTCGGCCGGGCCGCGTCCGATCTCGGCCTGTCGAAGGGGACGGTGTCGAAGGCCGTCGGCCGTTTGGAGGCGCGAATCGGGGCCCGCCTGTTCCACAGGACCTCGCGCAAGCTCGCCCTGACGGAGGCCGGGCAGGCAGCCAAGGACGGCGCCGCGCGCATCCTCTCCGAGGGCGAGGCGGCCGAGGCGGAGGCGACCGCCGGGGCCTCGGAGCCGCGGGGCCTGGTGCGGCTCGCTGCCCCGATGTCGTTCGGGGTGATGCACGTCGCCCCGCGCCTGCCGGATTTCCTGCGCCAATACCCGTCCGTATCGGTCGATCTGCACCTGAGCGACGCGGTGGTCGACCTCATCGGAGGGGGCTTCGATATCGGCCTGCGGATCGCGGCGCTGCCGGATTCTTCCTTGCGTGCCCGCCGGCTCTGCGCGATCCGCCGTTCCCTGGTGGCGACGCCGGCCTACCTCGATCGGCACGGCCGCCCCGGGCATCCGGACGACCTCGCGCGTCACGCCTGCCTCGGCTACGCCTACCTGCCGACGCCGGACCGCTGGCGCTTCACGAACGCCGCCGGCCTGGAGGCCGCGGTGGTGCCGTCGGGCCCGATGCGGGCCAACAATGCCGACGCGCTGGCGCCCGCCCTGCGGGCGGGCTTCGGTCTGGCGGTCCAGCCCGATTTCCTGATCTGGGAGGACCTGAAGGCCGGCCGGCTCGAGCGCGTGCTGCCCGACTGGGCCTTGCCGCCGATCGCCCTGCACCTCGTCATGCCGCCCGGCGAGCCGCGCCCCGCCCGCGTCACCGCCCTCATCGCCTTCCTGGCGCAGGCCCTCTCGGCCGCACCCTGGGCCAGACCGAACGGCGATTGATCGGCGCAGCGTCGAGCGGCCTCAGGGCCGCGCTCGCACCGGATTGTTGTAGGCCATGATCTCCCGAACCATCCGGTCCAGGTCGCCCCCGTACCGCTTCGGCTCGTAGCATCCGAGCGGGCTCGTCGCCGAGCGGGCACAGCATCGGTTGCAGAAGGTGCAGGGTTCTGCCGGTTCGCCCGCCCCGTCGCGGTACCGGTCGAGGAGATCCGGCGTCGCGATGAGGGCCCGCGCCATCGAGACGAAGTCGCATCGGGCAAGCCCCAGCTCGATGTTCGACCGGCTCTGATAGCCACCATTGGTGATGACCGGCAGTTCGACCTCATTCCTGAACGCCTCCGCCTCCTCAAGGCTGACGCCGGCCGCCTCGCGCCAGCCGATGGAGAGGAGCGGCAGGGCGATCCGCTCGGGCACGAGGTTGAGCAGGCTCGCGCGCAGGGCGGCCTTTGTCCCGAGATGCCGGGTGGCGTTGTAGAACAGCTTGATTTCCCGCAACGGGAAGGCGCCCGGATTGCCCTTGGGCCCCGGGAACCCCGTGCCCGTCACCACGTGCAGGAGGTCCACCCCGAGTGCCTTCAGGCGCTTCCCGTAGGCCAGCGTCGTCTTCAGGTCGTTGCCGTAGACATGGTGGCGCAACGGGAACGCCCAGGGAAATCTGAGCAGGAAGTTCGCGTAAGGCAGGTAATTGAAGTCGCGCGCGGCGAGCCGGACACCGAGCAGGTAATCGGGACCGACGGCCCTCCTGACCGCGGTGACGATCTCCTCGAGGAGGCGGAACCGGCGATCGGCGCTCCCGCCCCAGGCATCCGTCCTCCGGTTGAGCCCGGGATTGAGGAACTGGTGGATTAGGTAGCCCTTCTCGGCCGTGATCTCGACGCCGTCGGCGCCGGCCTCGCGCGCGCGGGCGGCGGCATCCGCGAACTCGCCAATCACCGTGCGGATCTCGTCGGGGCTCATCGGGACCCGGCGGTTGCGGTAGCCGTAGAGGAACTCGAACCCGGAGGAGGACGACATCGCGTCCGCGCTCTCCCCGAAGAGGCTCAGCTGGGTGGCCGCACCCGGATCCCCGATCTGGATGATGTAGGGGCATCCGCCCTCCCTGATCGCGGCGACGTGCTCACGCAGGGGCGCGACGAAGCGCTGCTCGGACAGGGAGGGGTACTCGAACGGGGTCTGCCGCCGCCGGTTGGTGCTGAACGTCGTCGAGATGATCCCGCCGACGCCGCCCTCCGCGAAGGTCCGCTCGAAGTTGCGCCAGACATGCGTGACGGTCCCGTCATACGCCGCCATCCGCCCGCCGACCGAGGAGCGCAGCACGCGGTTGCGGAACGTGACGTTCTTGATGGTGCGCGGCTCGAAGATCATCGGCGCAGCTCCAGGCAGGATGGCGGGCGATCACGCGTGACGGCGACAGGTGGGGGGCAGGTCCCCGGAGCGGGCCTCCGCCCAAAGCCGCCCGGGCGATTCATTCGGAGATCCGCGCCGTCCTCCCGATGGTCTGGAACACGGGCAGGTCTCGATCGTGGTTCGCGCACATCCGGCTCACGGATTGCTCGATCCGCCATTGCAGGGACAGAGCGTTCTGCGATCGGGCGACCGCGAAGGCGCGGGACAGGCTCCGCGACAGCGCCCTCTGGTCGATCACCGGCCTTGCGAAGATCAGTTCGGCATTCAGGCGGTGCAGTTCCGCCTCCCAGTAGCGCTCCTGATTGCTCCGCACCGCGGACAGCGCCGTCGCGATCGCCCGGGTGCCCGCCTCGATCTGGCCGCCGCGCAGGCAGCCCTCGGCGATGATCGACATCGACCAGGGCATGCCGAGGCCGCCTCTCCGGGACTGGAACGCGCGCAGGCCCGACGTCACCAGTTGGATGCCGTGCTGGTGGTCGCCCCGATCGATCCGGTCCTCGCCCTCCAGGATGGTGGCCGGCGCGCTGAGATAGGAGATCGTGTGCTTGGCGGCGATCTCGCAGAGTTCGCGCCGAAGCTCGCGCGCGACCCCGCGCTCCGCGAGCCAGGTGTGCAGCACGGCCTTCCAGAACAGCGCCATGGCGAGCCCGAAGGGTTGGCCGAACTCCCGCGCCGCGCTCAGCGCGGCGTCGGAGCAGGTTTTCGCCTGGGCCGGATTGCCCTGGAGCCACAGGCCCCAGCTCAGATGCAGACCGGCATTGACGGCGGGATCGATCTGGAACGACAGGAGCCGGCGCCGCTGATCGACCTCGTCGTATTCGAGGAGCGACAATTCGAGTTGCGTCTGGGACTCGATCAGGCGCCCGCGCCAGAGCGCGGTCTGGCCCGCGCACAGGTGCCCGATGCAATGGGCGCTTCGCTCGCGCAGGCCCTCGGCGAGGGCCTTGACCTTGTCGGCCTTCTGGGCCGCGCGCTCGAGCCTGCCGCGCGCGTAGAAACATCCGAACAGGCCGCGATAGGCGACCAGGAGCTGCTGGGCGTCCCCGCAGCGTTCCGCCAGCACCTGCGCGCGCTTGAACGCCTTCTCGACCTCGGTGGAGGCGAAGCCTTCGACCGACCAGAGGGCGGTGCCGAGCAGGAGCTGCGCGGCGAGTTCGAGCCGCGTCTCCCGCGTCCGGGCCGGTTGCCGCTCCAGCAGGGCCAAAGCCTCGGAGGCATGCGCGATGACCTCGAAATTCGCCGCACACTCGAGGGCGTGCCCGGCCGCGGCGATGCGGCTCCTGGCGGCCTCCTCGATGAGACCGGCCTCGGTGTAATGGTAGGCGGCGACCGCCGGGCCCGCCTGCGCGCCGGACGCCTCGCCACGCTGGAGAATCTCCGCGACGCGCCGGTGGAGCGCGATCCGGTCCTTCCTCAGCAGGCTGTCATACGCCGCCTCCCGGACGAGGGCGTGGTGGAACGCGAAGCGATCGGGCGCGGACAGGGGCTTGATGAGCCCCGAGGTCTGGAGGAGCGAGATCGCGCGGCGCAGCGCCTGCGGGGGGGCGGCCACGAGGCGCTGCAGCGTTTCGAGGTCGAACTCGTTGCCGATGACCGAGGCGATCTGCGCGATCTTCTTGGCCGAGGCCGTCTGGTCGAGACCGATCAGCACCAGTTCCTGGACGCTTCGCGGCATGCGCGTGAGAACCTGCGCGGGGTCGGCGCAACGCCCCTTGCCGTTCGCCTGCGTCCCGCTCTCCTGATTCACCGCGAGGGCCACCTGCTCGATGAAGAGCGGCAGGCCGCTCGCCCTGGCGCAGATCTCGCGGGTCAGGCTCGGGACGTTCTGGTGTTGGGTGAGCAGGAAGCCCAGCATCCGGGTGGCGTCGTCGTCGCTGAGGCGGTTCAGCGCAAGAACCGTCTCGCGCACGGCCCGGCCCTCCTGCCGCGCCGGATGCCGGCTGGTGATCAGAAGCAGGGTGCGGCTGTCCTGGAGCGAGCCGCCGAGATCGTTCAGGAATTCGCGGGAGCTCGGATCGATCCAGTGCGCGTCCTCCAGCACGATCAGGGTGGGTCCGCGCGCCGCGATGCCGGTCGCGAAGGCAGTCAGCTGATCGAGGATGGCTCGCCGGATCGCCGCAGGATCGTCGGTTTGGGCTCCGGCCAAGGCTGGGCTGCCCCTTGTCGAGGCGGAAGGCAGAGCCGCGCCGTCCTCCCCGGAGATCAGGGCGAGCAGGGCCTGAACGCGTTCGGGCGCATCGGGATGGGCCTCGCGGTCCCGGCGCGGGAGCGCGCGCAGGAACTCCGTGAACGGGTGGAAGGCCGTGCTGGCGTGACGCGGGTCGCAGCGGAGATTGATGATCCGCGGCGCGGGGCTCAGCGCATCGCAGAATTGCCGCACGAGGCGGGACTTGCCGATCCCGGGCTCTCCGGAGACGACGACCCTCTGGCCTTTGCCTTCCAGGCATTGCCGCCAGCATTCCGCGAGGACGCGAAGCTCCGGCTCGCGGCCGATCAGGGCGGTCTGGCCGCGGGCGATCGGCTTGGGCTTGAGGGAATCCTGCACGGGCCGCACGGCACGCCAGATCGGCCGCTTGTCGGACACGCCCTTGATGAATCGTTCGCCGCGATGCTGGGTCTCGATGGCCTCGCCCGCGAGCGCGCGCGTTGGCTCGGAGATCAGGATCTCGCCCGGCCCGGCCATCTTCTGCAGGCGGGCCGCGAGGTTGACGGGTTCCCCGACGAACCGGGGGGTGCCATCCTCCAGGAAGACCGCCGTGACGCCGGTCGCGATGCCGGAATGGACCTTGACGATGCCGGCCTGCGGGAAGCGCTGCGTCTCGAAGCCCTCGTGGATCGCCAGGGCGGCCATGACCGCGCGCGCGGCCTCGTCGCCCCGGATGGCCGGATACCCGAAGAAGGCCAGCACGCAATCGCCGTGAAAGCCTTCGAGATGGCCGTCGAAGCGCCGGAGCGCGCGCCGGCAGAGCTGCTCGAAGGCCCCGATGACCTCGTTCAGATCCTCCGGATCGAGCGACGCCGACAATTTCGTGAAACCCACGAGATCGCTGAAGAGGATCGTCAGTTCCCGGCGTTCGCCCCGAAGCGAGATGCCCGACTCGATCATTCGGCGGCTTTGTCGTTCCAAGACCTTGCCCCCTCGGTCGTCCTGACGCCACACACCGCCGAATCGGCCATCGCGTGGCCGGAAGCGTGCGCAACCTGAGCGCATCCGCCCAAGTGACCCCCAATGTCCGGCGGCAACATAGCGCTGAGCGCCGGTATTAAGAAGCTCATATGTCGGGCGTTGAACAGGCGTGACGCGCCGAATGCATGGACTGCTCTTAGAGGGACTTGGTACGGTCCCGGACAGTCTAGTCATCGCCTGATCTGGAGGGGTTCTTCCGGCGACGAGCCGGCCGGATCGCCGCCGGCGGTTTCGCCCGAGTGTGATCTACCTCACAGAACCCGATGCTGCCCTCTGTGAAGGATGCCGATCCTCCCGATTCGGACGAGGCCGGCATGAGCCTGGCACAGATGCGCCGTCCCGACCTCGCCGAGGTCGACCGTTGTTACGACGAAGCCACGCGATTGCTCCGCGACGCCGAGGCGCGCCTTCTCCAGCTCCACCGGGACGAGCCCTGCGACAGCGTGCGGCAAACCTCGGCCGACCTGATCGCCGCGATGAAGCGGATCCACCGGATGATCGCGGCGTATCGCGATGCGCTGGTCCGGAACGCCGTCGCGCTCCCCTGCGCGAGCCGGGCGCCGGTGAGGCGTCGCGAGTGGTCGTTCCTGCTGTGGCTGCGCGCCCGCAGACGGGCCAAGGCCCGGCGGAGATCCGGACTGCCCGGATAGGGGCGGCGTTCGGGGTTGGTCCGGCGCTTCGGCCGGTGCAGGCCGCGCATCGGAAAGCCGGCCCGGCCGGCCGAGGAGGAGCGGGATGCCAGCCGGACCGGTGTCGGCCTTCGGAGATCGACGACGTCGCGTACCCTCCCGGGATCGGCCCGACTGTGATCAACATCACAGAAGGATTCCGGGAGACCCGCTACCCGCGTCTCCGGGCTGCGCCTGCGCAAGGAAATGCGTCGGATCGTTCGCCGACGGCGCGATCTCGGCAGGGGAAATCGGTGGTCTGGCCGGTGGAGGCGTGCCGAGCCCGGTCCGGTGCTTCGCATGATCCGATCTCGGCGTCATCGGAGCTTTGACGGAGGACGCTGATCGTGAAAGGTGCGGTCGAATCCCTCGATCTTGGCGGTCCGCTTCCGCAATCGGACCCGCCGCCCTCGGAGCCGCGTGACATCGGTTCCGCTTCGGCCGGGCGCGCCCGCCCGAGCGCGCCCGCTCCGCAGCCGGTTCGGATCCCGGCCACCGAGCGGCTCGTCGGCTGGCTGACCCTGCGCGCCAGCCGGATCCAGGCCTGGCACCGCTGGCCGTTCCTGATCGCGGTCCCGATGGTCGTCGGTCATCGCACCCTGATGCGGGTCCGCAATCTCACCGACACCCAGACCGTGCCGCCGCCCGCGCCCGACCCCGCCGGGCTCGATGTTCGCGCGGCGCGGACGGCTGATGGGAGCTTCAACGACCTCGCGAAACCCTGGATGGGCATGGCGGGCGCCCGCTTCGGCCGCAACATGCCGCTCGATCAGACCTTCGGGGAAGCGCCTCCGACGCTGTTCGAGCCGAGCCCGCGCCTGATCAGCAACCGGCTGCTCGCGCGCGGCGCGTTCCAGGAAGTCCCGTACCTGAATGTCCTCGCCGCGGCCTGGATCCAGTTCATGGTGCACGATTGGCTGAGCCACGAATCGGGCGACAAGACCGCCGCGCCGCACGAGATCCCGCTGCCGCCCGGCGATGATTGGCCCGAGGGGCGGATGACCGTTCTGCCGACCAAGCCGGACCGCCGATCCGCCGCGGACCGGGGCCGGCCCGAGGCCTACGCCAATGTCGAGACCAGCTGGTGGGACGGCTCGCAGATCTACGGCTCCTCGCTCGAACGGCAGCGCGCCGTCCGCACCGACCCGGAGACCGGCCGATTTCTGACGGACGGAACCCTCGGCCTCACCCGCGAGGGCTTGTTGCCGCTCGCGCACCGGACCGCCCGGGGCAAGCCGGACGAGAACCTCGAACTCGCCGGCGTCAACGGCAATTGGTGGATTGGCCTGTCCGTGCTGCACACGCTGTTCGCGCGCGAGCACAATGCCATCGTGGATCACCTGCGGGCCGCCTATCCGGACGGCTCCGGGGAGTGGCTGTTCCAGAAGGCGCGGCTCGTGAATGCCGCGCTCACGGCGAAGATCCACACCGTGGAGTGGACGCCGGCGCTGATGAACTCGCCGGAGGGCCGCATGGTGATGCGCGGCAACTTCTGGGGCCTTCTCGGCGAGCAGTACCGCCGCGCCTTCGGGCGGGTCGGGACGGGCGAGATCCTCTCAGGCATCCCGGGCTCTCCGGCCGAGCACCACGCCGCCCCCTACGCGATGACGGAGGAATTCGCCGCCGTCTACCGGATGCACTCGCTGATGCCGGACGCGTTCTCGTTCCGGCGCCACGCCGACGACGTGGAGCTCCTGCGGCGCGATCTCGCCAAGGTGGCGGGCGGACAGGCCAGAGAGGTTCACGACCGCGTCGCCTTCGACGACGTGGTCTACTCGCTCGCCACCGCCAAGCCCGGTGCGCTGGTGCTGCACAATTACCCGAACGGGCTGCGCCGACTCGACCGTTTGGACGCGAGCGGCGTCTACTTCGACATGGCGGCGATCGACATCCTGCGCGACCGGGAGCGCGGCGTGCCGCGCTACTGCGCCTTCCGGCGCCACATCGACGCGCACGTGCCGAGGACCTTCGCCGAACTCACCGACGACCCGGTCTGGCAGGCGCAGCTGCACGAGGTCTATGGCGGCGACATCGAGAAGGTCGACCTCCTGATCGGCACCCTGGCCGAGAGCCGGTCTGCCCGCTACGGCTCGCCGCCGGGCTTCGGCTTCTCCGACACGGCCTTCCGGATCTTCATCCTGATGGCCTCGCGGCGCCTGAAGAGCGACCGCTTCTACACCGAGGATTTCCGGCCCGAGATCTACACGCCGGCCGGCTTCGCCTGGGTGCAGGACAACTCGCTGCGCACGGTGCTGGAGCGGCACTGCCCGGCGCTGCATTCCGCCTTTGCGGACGCCCGCAACGTGTTCTTCCCCTGGCGAAAGGGAGAGGCCGGAACCGGGGCCCCGTCCAACCCGCGCGAAGCCCCGTTTGTCGGAGGATCCCGGTGAACAAGACACTGAGCCTCGCCTGGACGCGCGCGCAAGCCCTGTCCCGCCGATGGGACTTCCAGCGCCTCTTTCTCCTGGTGCTGACGCTCGATGCCCTCTGCGGCGCCGCAGCCCTCGCGGAGCCGGCCTCGACGGCCTCGCTTCTCGGCCTCGAGGCCGGCTCGGCCACGGGCTGGATCCAGGCGTTGGGTGGGCTGCTGCTCCTGGCGGCCGGCCTGCAGCTTCCCGGGCTGTCGGACCCGGTCGGCCGCCGCTGGGGCAACCTCGCCGGCCTCCTCGGTCGCCTCGTCCTCTGCGTGCTCTGCCTTTTCCTGGGCGGCGGGTTTGCGTTGCTCGCCCTGGTCCAGGGGGGACTGAGCCTCGCCCTCGCGGTCTTGTATTTTCAGCTCTTCCGGGCGGAACTGATGAGCTGCCCCTGACCGCCGGTCGGCCTCGACCGGGGCGCGGGGCGAGGCGGATCTCGCCCGGATCACCGTCGCCCGGAGGGTGCTGAGATGCAGTCGGCAGGGTTCGCGCAAGGATTGGCCGCGCTCGCGGCCGGACTGGGGCTCGTCGCGCTCTGGTGGTTTGCCTGGAGCGGGGTGCTGCGCTGGCTCCGGGTGCTGTGGGTCTGCCGCATCCCGGCCCTCAGCGCCGGGCTCGGGATCGCGCTGTTCTCGCTTGCCGAGCCGGCCCGCGACCTCTTCATGGAATCCCAGAGCTACGTCGCCTACTGGGTCGGCCTGTTCGGGCTCGCCCTGCTCTGGGCCATGATCGTCCACTTCGCCGCCCGGAAGGTCCTGGAGCAGCAGGCCTGGGGCGCGCGCGGCGCGCAGCTTCCCTTGAGCGAGATCCGCCTCCTCGACCTGCGCCACCGCTACGCCGTGCCGGCGACCTGGATTCCCCGCCTCCTCGGCCTGCTCTGCCTCGTGGCGCTCGGGATTGGGATCTGGGGCGCGCACCGCGACATCCAGCCGATCCGGGACGCCTTCGGGCTGCGCGACCCGATCGTCCTGCTCTGGCCGACGGCCGCCTGCTGCGCGCTCTATCTCGCCTACGTCCTGCTCCGCCGCCACGTCCTCCGCCGCGTCTCGCGCGGTGCCGGGCAGCCCCTCGGCGAGGATCTGCAGGACGCCATCACGGGACGTTCCACCACGCTCCTGACCGAGCCCACCGCCTTCTGGTTCGCCGCGCTCGCCACGGCGGGCGGACGCGCCGCGCGGGCCGCCGGGCAGCACTGGCGCATCCGCCTGGACGGCGTGGCGCTCGGCCTCCTCGCCGCGCAGGCGCTCGCCTGGATCGTCGCGATCAGCGCGCCGCTGACGCTCGCCGAGTGGGTCTCGCGGGCCCCCTTCGTGGTGATGATGCTGGCCCTTCCCGTCTCGATCCTGTCCTTCCTCTCCGCGCTCTCGCACCAGTGGCGCGTGCCCGTCGTCGCGCTGGTCTTCGCCGGCCTGATCGCCGCGACGGGCCTGTCGCGGCATTTCCACGATCTTCGAACCGAGATCGTCGCGGCCGGCCCGCGGCAGGTCGCGCTCGCAGAGGCCGTGGCGGCCTGGATGGCGGTGAACTGCCCGGCGGCGGCCGGCCCGGCGGCGTGCAACGCCCACCCGGTGATCGTGGCCAGCGCCGGGGGCGCCAGCCGCGCGGCCTTCTTCACCGCGACCATCATGGGCGAACTCCTCGACGCCGGCCCGGCCCCCGTCCGCGACCGGCTCTTCGCCTTCTCGGGCGTGTCCGGCGGGGCGGTCGGCGCCGTGATGATCCGCAGCCTGCTGGCCGAGCCGGGCCCGGCCGGGCGCCCGCCCTGCGCCAGGCTCGATAACCGCTGGTTCGGGCCCGCCGAGGATTACGGCAGCGGGCCGGACAAGCGGGCGCTCACCTGGAAGACCTGCCTGCAGACGCTTGCCGCCGGCGACTTCCTCTCTCCGGCCTTCATCGGCCTCGCCTTCCGGGATCTGTTCGGCTTCGTCGTGGCGCATGACCGTGCCGTGCTGCTCGAACAGGCCCTGGAACGCCGCTACGACCTCATCGCGCGGGGCCAAACGGGCGAGCCCGGCTCGGGTCTCGGCCAGGTCCTCGGTGGGGGTCGGCCCGGCGGGCCGAGCCTGCCTGCTCCCGGCGCCGGCTGGACGCCGCTGCTCCTCCTCAACACCACCTCGGTCGCGGAGGGGCGGCGGTCGATCCTCTCGGATCTGCAGCCCTTTGACTGCCGCGACGGCACGACGAACCGGCACTTTCCGGTGGCCTTCGACCTGTACGAGACGATCGCGCGCCGGAACGGCACCTGCGAGACCGGGCCGGTGGCGGTCGGCACGGGCGTCCGGCTCTCGACCGCCGCGGTCGCGAGCGCGCGCTTTCCCGTCATCTCGCCCCAGGCGGCCATCCGCGACAGCCAGAACCGCGCTTTGCGCGATCTCCTGGTCGATGGCGGCTATTTCGAGAATGACGGTCTGACCACCGCCCGCGAGCTGGCGCAGGCCCTCGCGGCCTTCGCCCTGAAGCCGATCATCCTCCACATCACCAACAACCCGGAGGCGGCGGTGCGGGGCGACGCCCTGGACGCATCCCTGCCGGCCCCGCCGCCGGCCACCTGGCACGATGGCCTGACGGCGCCGCTGGCGGCCCTCGTCCGCACCCGGAACGGCCACGCCGCCGAGGCCGCCTACCGGGCAAGCCACGCCTTCCTGACGCTGACCTTCCGGGTCTACGACCGGGTTCCGATGCTGGGGCCGGGCGAGCCCTGCTCGTTCCGGGGCCCGGCGGGCACGATCGACCCGGCGGCGCAACCGATGGCGAACCTCTCCATGAGCTGGTGGCTGTCCGGCGCCGTCCAGGGCTACCTCGATCGGCAGCTCTGCCACCCCGAGAACATCGCCCGGTTCGAGGCCCTCAAGCTCGTCCTCGACGCGCCGTGATGGCCTTCAGCGCAGGCCGAGCAGCACCAGCGGACCCGTGCTGGCGGCCGAGATGCCCATCAGGAAGAGGTCGTAGGGCCGCGTGCTCAATCCTCGGATGGCCATGAGGCCCGAGCTCAGCAGGGATACGGCGAGCAGCAGGGTTTCGGCAGGCATCACGGCGGCACCTCGATATGGGCGGGCGGCTCAGGGGGCGTTCAGGAGCGCCATCAGCGCATCGGTCGTTCGCTCCAGGCGCTTCTGGATCTCGCCGCCCGGCATCGGGACGTCGCAGAGGCCCGCAAACAGCAATTCCTCACCGAACGCGCACCGGACCAGCACCTCTTCGATGTCACGGCGTGAGGGAACACGGCGGCGATGGCGTTCCGACCAGCCCGCGAGACTGATCACGACACCGCGCGAAGGCGGAGATCCTTGCATCGGCAAACCTCATCGGCAGAGCGTCGACGGGCATGCTCCCGTCCTGACAGTCTCGAACGTCCCCGGCTTGAGTGGCCGCAGCTAAGGCTCATTCGGTTAATGAAATTCGACCGATATTCGCGCCGATACTCGTAAGCTGATCAGCAAGACGCTTCCGTACCGATCGTATTCGTGGAAGCGTCGCGGTCCGTACATTGCCCCGATCTGCACGGGATTGATCTTTCGGGCTTGCCGCGCCGCAGGTCAGCCCCGGCCTGCACGGCTCCCGACGTGGCGCCGATCATGGGGGAGGGAGCGCCCAGGACGGAGCGCGCGAGTATCGTCCAACCCAGCCGCGCCCGGAGCGGCGGGTTGTCCTGCCCTTGCCTAACGGGTTGCCGCCACTTGCAGGCTCCTGGCGAAGTCTTCCGGCGTGTAGCGCTTCCCGTCGGAATCGCGGGTCTGCAGGTTCTGCGTGGTTGCACGCAGCACGCGTGCCCGCCTCAAAACTTCCCCGACGGATTCATACGCCTCGGAGAGCGGACGGCCGTTGATCTCGGCGAGAATGACGAGCGCCACCGGCATGCTCCTTCAGTCCGCGACCCTGAACGCACGACAACGCGGCCGGGCGCCGAATCGATCCGCGGGACCGTGGCCCAAGGGGCGCGGCGTCCACGCCGCCCGGCCGAGGCCGTCCGCGTGAGGCGGCGTCCCGGAAGGCTCCCTGGAGCGGTACGGGATCGCACCGGATCTAGTAATGGTGCTGGTTTATGGAGTATGAATCCGCGCGATTTGCTGGGGCTTGGCAGTGAATGCCTGGATCTATAACTCAAATTAGCCTGGGTTTATCATTGATATTGCTGCAGTTCGTTTTCGCTTTCTTGCTGGCTTGGATTGCTAGTTAGGCGCGAAGTGAGCCGGCGGGATATTTCGGGCTGAGCCGTCCTCCAATCGAAAATCGGACTATCGACTGGTCAAGACACTCAAAGTCGATCGGGAGCGAAACGCTGCATGTCACACCGCGCTATGGCCGGTCATGAATATCCGCCGCAAATCCGAAAAGCTCTTGCCGAATGCGCCGATGGCGCTCGAATCTCGACGATCAAGGCCGAGGAATACCTGAGGCTCGCGACGGGGGAGACGGATGATTCGGTGTACGAGGCTTGCCGCTCCATGCACCGCTTCTACAGCGCCATGCACGCCTTCTTCCTGGAGGAGCAGACGCAGATCGTCAGCGCCCTGGACCCTCGGGCGAGCGTCGGCGCGGCCGCCTGAGCCGCGGCGCCGCGATCCCGGGACGCGCCCTTAGGCAAACACGGCCGGCGCGGGTCAGGCGGCCTTCATGCGCAGTTGCGAAACGCCCTTCCAGGCCGGCACGAGCAGGTAGCTCGTCACCGGGATCAGCAGGCCGCCGACCACGAGGCCGACGAGGCCCGAGCCCGCCGCCGTCACGAGCCACGCGACGAGGCCGCCGGCGGGCGTCAGCGCGCCCGAAGCCCATGTGCCGTTCGCCCATGCGCCCGCATCGTGGATGGCATGGCCGAGCCAGGGCATCCCGTAGGTCTCGAGGCCGTGCACCAGGATGCCGCCGCCGACCCAGATCATCGCCGCCGTCCCGACGACCGCGAGGAGCTTGAGGAAAGCCGGCATGCCCTTCACCAGGGCACGGCCAAACCCGCGAATCAGGCTGCCGAGGGCGGCGGGGGCGGTGCTCCGCGCCATGGCGACGCCGGCATCGTCGGCCTTCACGATCAGGGCCACGCCGCCATAGACCGCGACGGTGATCCCGATCGCCACGACCGCGAGCACGGTCGCCTTGGTCCAGAACCCGCCCTCCGGAACCGCCGCCAGGGTGATGGCCATGATCTCGGCCGAGAGGATGAAGTCGGTCTTGATCGCGCTCGCGACCCTGCGGTCCTCGAGCGCCCGGTCGTTGCCCGCCCCGGCCGCGCCGCTCGCCGCCTGCGCATGAGCCTGATGCGGCACGAGGGCCTCGTAGACCTTCTCGGTGCCCTCGTAGCAGAGATAGGCGCCCCCGAGCATGAGGAGCGGGGTGATGGCCCAGGGCGCCAGGGCTCCAAGCGCGAGGGCGCCCGGCAGCAGGAACAGCAGCTTGTTGCGCAGCGACCCGACCGCGATCCGGCCGACGATCGGCAATTCACGCTCGGCGGCGAAGCCCACCACGTAGCGCGGGGTGACGGCGGCATCGTCGATGACGACACCCGCCGCCTTCGCTCCCGCCCGGGCCGCCTGCCCGGCGACGTCGTCGAGGGAGGCCGCCGCCATCTTGGCGAGGGCCGCGACGTCGTCGAGGAGCGCGATCAATCCGATGCTCACGGGACATCCCTCCTGCGGCCCAGACGTGCCGCCCAACGCTGCCATTCGCGCGGGGCCGGCCTCCCGGCCGGTCCTCGCGCGCAAGCTTTGCCTGGAGGGAAGACGGATGAGCGCGGGATTTGATCCGGGCGCGCCGGAATCCGGATGTGGTTGCGAGGCGCCGCTCAGGCCGCCTCGGTCCGCTCCGCGACGAGCCAATGGGCGGAAAGCTGCAGCGAGGCGGTCATCACGACCTGGTCCGCCTGGTCGCGCACGGCGATCCGCAGATCCTCTCCGAGATAGCGCCGCGGATGGTCCGCGGCGATCTCGCACAAGGCGGCGAGCGCCTTCTCCGAGACCGTGTCCTTGTCGGGGCAGTCCGATCCCTCTCGATCGTAGGCCGTCAATGAAGAGCCGAAGAAGTCAAAGAAGTATCGGGCCATGGGATGACCTCTCACGATTGGTGCGTGCGGGAAGGGGTATTCGGTCTGGCGGCCCTTCGGGCCGGGTGTGGGATTCACTGTATGAGCAACAATGCAGTTGAACGCAATATCCCCAGGAGGTACAAACGAGTACGCTGGCGGTTGGGCGCAGCGCGCTGAAACATTCAGAAATACTCGCCGGCAATGCGAAAATTGTTCCGGCCGCAACATCTTGGACGTAAGTCCTCAACCGGCCCCTCCGCGCCGATCCGTGCCGTTCGGCCACGCGCGTCAGGCCGTTGCACGTGCCGAAAGGCACCGTTGTGCCTTTGCGGCCACGCTTGCGCGGCCGTGCGCCCCCCGCCCGGCGGAGGATGCGTGTTCCCTCAGAGCCAATCGGTCGCCGTGGTGCGGGCGATGATGGGCGCGAAGGCGTGCATCAGCGCCCTGTCGAGCCCGCCGCGCATGCCCGTCATCACCGTGACGGCCTCGGTCACGCCCAGCGGCGCCCGGTAGGCCCGACGCTCGGTCAGGGCCGAGAAGATGTCGCAGATCGTCACGATGCGCACGAGATCGGAGATCGCCGGGCCCGCCAGCGCGTCCGGGTAGCCGCTGCCGTCGAGCTTCTCGTGGTGGTGGCGCACCACGTCGATGATCTCGGGCTCGAAGCCGCCCTGGGCGACGAGCAGGTCGGCCCCGATGGCGGCGTGGTCGCGCATCAGCGCCATCTCGTCCCCGCTGAGGGCGCCCGGCTTGTTCAGGATCGCGGCCGGGATCTTGGACTTGCCGATGTCGTGCAGGAGCGCCGCCTTGGTCAGGCGATGGTGGTCGTCGCGGCTGAGGGCGATCTCGTCGCCGAAGGCCGCCGCGTAGCCGGCGACGCTGAGGGTGTGCTGATAGACCAGCGCATCGTGCTTCCAGATGATGTCGAGCCAGTCCCGGATCCCGGTCTCCGAGATCGCGTCGAGCACCGTCTCGGTCCCGCGATCGACCTCGGCCGGCCGCAGCGGACCGTCCGCGGCGGCAGCGGTGAACAGGTCCGTCACGATGCCGGTGGCCGCGCTCGCCCGCGCCTCGAGGCGCACCCTCTGCGCCGTGCAGGCCTGCGCGGCGATGCCGATCATCTCGAGCACCTTGGCGAGGATCGTGTCGCGCGGGGTCGTGGCGGGCAGCACCCGATGGGTCTCGGGAAGATCCACCGCGGAATCGGCGCGCAGCCAGGCATTGCGCAGAAGGGTCAGGCAGCGCACGCCCCCGTCCCGGGTGCGCTGCATCAGGGCAGCGATCGCGGCGGCATGCTCAGGCCGAGCCTCGTCGAGATCGACGATGACGAGGAGCGGGCGTTCCGCCGGCAGGCCCGCGCCGGGCGGCAGGCAGGTGCAGGTGACCACGCGCTCGACGCCGCTCGCCAGCCCGCGCATCGGCACCGGGCGGTCCGTGACGAGGAGAACGAAGGAATCCTGCATCATCGCAAGCGATCGGGCCCAATCGTGAGCCAAGTGCCAGTGCCCCTTCGCTCGGTAAACGATGTGCCGATAATATCCGAAAAATTGTAAGGCAATCGTTTCCGCTCTGATCATGACGAGTACCGCCCTGCGTTGTCGAGGGCGAAATCATGGTTTCGGGCGCCTCAGAGGCGCATTGCGGAGAAGAGGCGCCCGGCGGAGACAGTCGTTGCCGAGATCTCGCGTCGCCGGCCATCCACCGCGATGAATGCGTAGGTTGCACCCGTACGGCAACGGACGAGGCGTGAGGGCGGAAAATGCCCAGGCGATCCGCTTGCACGCGCAACGATAGGTAGCTATCTATTCGCATCAGAACGGTCCGTCCGGGATGCGCCCGCAGCCGACCATCCAGAGAGCTGCCCGATGTCCCCCGGCCGCCGCCAACTCCGGCAATCCTACACCCTGGCGCTCCTGCAGGCCGGGCGCCTGTGGCGGCGCGCCGCCGACACGGTGGTGGAGCGCCACGGTCTCTCCGACGCCACCGCTTTGCCCCTGCTGCTGATCGGCCGCCTCGCGGGCGAGCCCCGCCAGTCGACCCTGGCGGAGGCCGTCGGCGTCGAGGGTCCGACCCTCGTGCGCCTCCTCGACCAGCTCTGCGCCGCCGGCCTTGTGAACCGCCGCGAGGACCCGACCGACCGCCGCGCCAAGGTGTTGACGCTGACGCCGGCCGGAGAGGCCGCCGTCGCGACGATCGAGGCCGAGCTGACGCAACTCCGCGAGACCGTGTTCGCCGGGGTCAGCGCCGCCGATCTCGAGGCGAGCCTGCGCGTGTTCCAGGCGCTGCAGGATTACAGCCGCCGCGAGCGCGCGGAGGCCGCCCCATGAGGCCGACCGCATCGCTTCGCGCCTGGCTTCCCGGCTGGCCGGCCTGGATCTACTCCGCCAAGACCTTCGCGGCCGCGATGCTGGCGCTCGTCCTGGCCCAGACCTTCGACCTGCCCCGGCCCTACTGGGCCGTCGCGACCGTCTACATCACGAGCCAGATGCTCGCCGGCGCCACCCGCTCCAAGGCGGCCTACCGAGTCGGCGGCACCCTGCTCGGGGCCGTGGCGGCGGTCGTGTTCGTGCCGAACCTCGTGAACGCGCCGGAGCTCCTCTGCCTCGTCATCGCCCTCTGGGTCGGCGGCTGCCTCTATCTCTCCCTGCTCGACCGGACGCCGCGCAGCTACCTGTTCATGCTCGCGGGCTACACCGCCGCGCTGGTCGGCCTGCCCGCGGTCGGCGAGCCCCACGCGATCTTCGAGACCGCCGTCGCCCGGGCCGAGGAGATCACCCTCGGGATCCTGTGCGCGGGCCTCGTCTCCACGCTGGTCCTGCCCCAGCCCGTGGGGCCGGTCGTGGCGGCACGCCTCGCGGCCTGGCTCGACGACGCCCGCCGCCTCGTCCTCGACGCCCTCGCGGGCCGCCACGACGCGGCCTCCCGCGCCGCCGCGCTGCGCCTCGCCTCCGAAGCCGTGGCCCTCGAGGCCTTCGCGACGCACCTCGCCTAGGAGGCCGGCGCCCGGCGTGGCGCCGTCCGGGCCCTCGCGGCCCTGCGCCAGCACATGCTGATGTTCCTGCCGATCCTCTCCGCCATCGCCGACCGGATCGCGGACCTGCAGGCGCGCGGCGGCCTGACCCCGCCGGTCCGCCGCCTGATCGCGGAGATCGCCGCCTGGATCCAGGCGGGCGAGGAGGATCCCGCGATGGCCCGGTGCCTGAAGGCGGCGGCCGCGTCCGCCACGCCCGCGCACCCGACGCACTGGGACGCGCTCCTGCTCGCGAGCCTGACGACGCGCCTCGGCGATCTCGTCGACCTGCGCCAGGACACCCGGGCCCTGCGCGCCGAGATCGTGGCGGAGCGCTCCGCGGCGGAGCCGCTCGCCTTCCGGCATCGCGCCGCGTCGCGCCACGTGCGCCACCGCGACCACGGGATGGCGCTGCGCTCGGCCATCGGGGTGGCCGCCACGATCCTGCTGACCTCGGCGATCTGGATCGCCACCGCCTGGCCCGACGGGTCCGGCGCGCCCATGATGGCGGCCGTCGCCTGCTGCTTCTTCGCCACCCTCGACGACCCGGCCCCCGCCATCATGGGCTTTGCCACCTCGGCGATCATCGGCGCGCTGGTCGGCGGGGTCTATCTCTTCGCGATCCTGCCCTTCGCCACCAATATCGAGACCGTGATCCTCTTCCTCGCGCCGGCCTATCTCGTCTGCGGCACCCTGATGCAGCAGCCGCGCACGGCCGCGCTCGCCGTGGGCACGGCGGTCAACGGCTCGACGCTCCTCGCGCTGCAGACCTCCTACAGCGCGGAGTTCGCGGCCTTCACCAACTCCGCTATCGCGGTCATCCTCGGGATGTGGGTGGCCGCGCTGGTGACGCGGCTCGTGCGCTCGGTCGGCGGCGGCTGGAGCGCCCGGCGCCTCCTGCGGACGAACCGGGCCACGCTCCTCGGCGCGGCCCGGGGGGAGGGCGCGCGCGACGGCGCCGGCCTCTCGGCCCTGATGCTCGACCGCCTCGGCCTGCTCGCCCCGCGCCTCGCCGTCCTGCCGCCGGACGATCTCGCGGGCATCGCCGATCTCGTCGCCGAGGTGCGCGCCGCCATCAACCTCGCGGAATTGCGCCGTGGCCGCGCCGACTTGTCCCCCGAGGAGCGCCGCGCCGTCGACGCGGTCCTGGCCGCGCTGCCGGGACATCTCGCCGGACGGGGCGACGACCTCCTCGCGCGGATCGATGCCGCCCTCGACGCCACGGCGCGCGAGGCGGGCGGCGAGGCGCGCCTCGGCCTCGTGGGCCTGCGGCGCGCGCTCCACCCAGAGGCGCCGCCCTATCGCCCACGGACCTCGCGCCTGGAGGTTGCGGCGTGAACGGTGAACTCGATCTCTACGGGGTGTTCCTGCCCGGCCTCGCGGCGGCGATGCTCGCCGCGTTCCTGGTGAGCCTGCCCCTGCGCCGCCTTCTGGCCTGGAGCGGGTTCTACCGCCTCGTCTGGCACCGCCCCCTCTTCGACCTTGCCCTCTACGTCGTCCTGCTCGGCGGCGTCGTATCCCTCAGCCACGCGTACCTGTCATGACCCGCCTCCTCGCCCAGACCCTGCGCATCCTCGTCACCCTCGGCCTCGTCGCCCTCGCGGTGCCGGTCGGCCTCGGTTTGTGGGATTACTACATGGAGGCGCCCTGGACCCGGGACGGGCGCGTGCGCGCCGACGTGGTCGCGGTCGCTCCCGACGTCTCCGGCCTCGTCACCGAGGTTCTGGTCCAGGACAATCAGGAGGTGCAGCGCGGGGCCGTTCTGTTCCGCATCGACCCGGAGCGCTTCCAGGTGGCCCTGCGGCAGGCGGAGGCGCAGGTTGCCGGCAAGCGCGCCCTCCGAACAGGCCGCGGCCGACGATGCCCGCTACCGCCAGCTCAGCGACAACGCGGTCTCGCAGCAGAAGCTCGAACAGGCGCATGCCGCCGCCCAGCAGGCCAGGGCGGCCTATGACGGGGCGCTCGCCGACCGCGATCTCGCCAAGCTGAATCTCGCCCGCTCCGAGGTGCGCGCCCCGGTCAACGGCCGCATCACCAACCTGGAGCTGCGGCCCGGCGCCTACGTCTCGGTCGGGCGCGGCGTCACCGCCCTCGTCGACAGCGATACCCTGCGGGTCGAGGGCTATTTCGAGGAGACCAAGCTGCCCCGCATCCACGCGGGCGACCGGGTCTCCATCCGGCTGATGGGCGAGGCGACGCCCCTTGCCGGGCATGTGGAGAGCATCGCGGGCGGCATCGAGGACCGGGAGCGCGGAGCCGGGGCGACGCTGCTGGCCAACGTCAACCCGACCTTCGCCTGGGTCCGCCTCGCCCAGCGCATCCCGGTGCGGATCGCCCTCGACGGCGTGCCCGAGGGCCTGCGCCTCGTGGCCGGCCGCACCGCCACGGTCACGGTGGAATCCGGCACGACGCGGCTCGATCCGGCCGGGCTCTGGCGCGCCTTTCGGGCGCGGCTTGTGCGGGATGCGAGCTGAAACCTGATCTTCGGCCGGGAGGACGGCTAGTCCTGCGATGAGGCAGGAGGCTGATATTGGGGTTTACAAGACTTTAGCAAAATCGCGCGAGACTGCGCGACATGACGATCTTGCCTTTGACCATCGACCCCGATCGGGATGTCTTCGAGTTCGCCGCCGCACCGCTGGTGCGGACCCGTGGGAGCCAGTGCGAGGAGTTCCTCGCGCCCCAGGGCCGGGGCGAGCCGGCCTGGAACGGCGCCGCCTTCCGGCGCCGCCTGCTGCAATGGGCCGCCGCCCAGGTCGCGGCGACCGCCTGTCTCACCACCTGCGTCGCCTACGCGATGGCGCCGGCCGCCCTCAAGCCGTTGCCGGAGCCGATGAATTACGCCCTGCGCCTGAGCGGCACCAGCGCACCGCTGGACCCGCTCCCGGCCTCCCTCAATGACGGCTTCCGCCTTCGCCTGAGCTTCCTCGACGCGGGCGAGTGAGGCGCGGGCGGAAAGCCCCGTACGGGCGCGGCGTCGCCGCTCCCGCAACCTGATGCCCTGAGTGCCCCGCGCCGATGCGGCGCGACGAGAAAGGCCCCGCGGATCCTTCGATCCGCGGGGCCTTTCGGCGTTCACGCCGCGTCGTTCACTCCGCGGCGATCTGGGCCGGCATCACGGCGGAGGCGCGGGCGGCGCAGAACTTGAACTCCGGGATCTTGCCCATCGGATCGAGGGCCGGGTTCGTCAGCAGGTTGGCGGCGGCTTCCGCGTAGCAGAACGGCATGAAGATCATGCCGACCGGCACGTCGCGGTCCGAGCGGACCTTCACGTTCACGGCACCGCGGCGGGTTTCGAGGCGCATCGTGCCGCCGGGCTCGAGGCCGAGCCGGTGCAATTCGCGCGGGGCCATGAACGCCATGGCCTCGGGCTCGAGCGCGTCGAGGACGCCGGCACGCCGGGTCATCGAGCCGGTGTGCCAATGCTCCAGCACGCGGCCCGTCGAGAGCACCATCGGGAACTCGGTGTCGGGCACCTCGTCGGGGGGCACGATGTTGGCGGGCACGATCTTGGCGCGCCCGCTCTCGGTCGGGAAGCCGGCGTAGAAGATGATCTCGTTGCCGGGCTTGTCGGGCGCGTCGACCGGGTAGGTGACGGCGCCCTCGCGCTCCAGGCGCTCCCAGGTGATGTTGTTCAGGGACGGCATCACCTGCGCCATCTCGTTGAAGATGTCGGCCGGGCCCTTGTAGGTCCAGGACAGGCCCATCCGGTTGGCGAGTTCCTGGATGATCCACCAATCCTGGCGCGCCTCGCCCGGCGGCGGCACCACGGGCCGGGCGATCTGCACGCGCCGGTCGGTGTTGGTGAAGCTGCCCGCCTTCTCGGCGAAGGCCGAGGCCGGCAGCACCACGTCGGCGTGGAAGGCCGTCTCGGTGAGGAAGAGGTCCTGCACCACGAGGTGGTCGAGCATGGCGAGCGCGTGGCGGGCATGGTTGAGGTCGGGGTCCGACATGGCCGGATTCTCGCCCTCGACGAACATGCCGCGGATCGAGCCGGCATGGATCGCCCGCATGATCTCGACCACCGTCAGCCCCGCCTTGCGGTCGAGGGACTGGCCCCAGAAGTTCTCGAACAGCTCCCGCACCGCCGCCTTCTCGACGGATTGGTAATCCGGGTAGACCATCGGGATCAGGCCGGCATCGGAGGCGCCCTGCACGTTGTTCTGGCCGCGCAGGGGATGCAGGCCGGTGCCGGGCCGCCCGATCTGGCCGGTGGTCAAGGCCAGCGCGATGAGGCAGCGGGCATTGTCGGTGCCGTGGACATGCTGGCTGACGCCCATGCCCCAGAAGATCAGCGAGGCGCGCGAGCGGGCGTAGAGCCGGGCGACGTCCCGCAGGGTCTCGGCGTCGATGCCGCAGACCGGCGCCATCTTCTCGGGCGTGAACTCGTGGATGCGCTCCTTCAGCGCCTCGAAATTCTCCGTGTAGCCGGCGATGTACTGCTCGTCGTAGAGGCCCTCCTCCACGATGACGTTCAGCATCGCGTTCAGCATCGCCACGTCCGAGCCCGGCTTGAAGGCGAGGTGCTTGTGGGCGTGGCGCGACAGGACCTGCCGGCGCGGATCCATGATGATCAGCTTGGCGCCGCGCTCCTTGATCGCGTTCTTGATGAAGGTCGCGGCGACCGGGTGGTTCACGGTCGGGTTGGCGCCGATGACGACGATCACCTCGGCGTCGAGGGCCGCCGCGAACGGGGCCGTCACGGCGCCCGAGTTCAGGCCCTCCATCAGGGCCGCCACCGAGGAGGCGTGGCAGAGGCGCGTGCAATGGTCGACGTTGTTCGAGCCGAAGCCGAGGCGCACGAGCTTCTGGAAGAGGTAGGCCTCCTCGTTCGAGCCCTTGGCCGAGCCGAAGCCGGCGAGCGCGCGGGGCCCGTGCGTGTCGCGGATCTGCTTGAGGCCGCCGGCCGCCCGCTCCAGGGCCTCCTCCCAGGTCGCCTCGCGGAAATGGGTCCAGGGATTGGCCGGATCGACCTGATCGTTGGCATCCTTGGCCACGTTGTCGAGGCGGATCAGCGGCTTCGTTAGGCGGTGGGGGTGATGGATGTAGTCGAAGCCGAAGCGGCCCTTGACGCAGAGCCGGTTATGGTTGGCCGGGCCGTCGCGGCCCTCGGCATAGACGATCCGCTCGTCCTTGACCTTGTAGGAGAGCTGGCAGCCGACGCCGCAATAGGGGCAGAGGCTGTCGACCTCGCGGTCGGGATAGACCGTGCGGGTCTGGTTCTCGTCGAGATAGGCGGAGGGCATCAGGGCGCCGGTCGGGCAGGCCTGGACGCACTCGCCGCAGGCGACGCAGGTCGACTGGCCCATCGGGTCGTCGAAATCGAACACCACCTTGGCGTCGGCCGAGCGGTAGGCCATGCCGATCACGTCGTTGACCTGGACCTCGCGGCAGGCGCGGACGCAGAGATTGCACTGGATGCAGGCGTCGAGATTGACGCTCATGGCCGGGTGGCTGACATCCGCCTCCCAGCGCTCGGCCGCCGGGAAGCGGCTCTCGCTGATGTGGACGTGGTCGGCCTGGTGCCAGAAATGCGAGTCCGGGTCGTGCGAGGTCTCGCGGGCCGGCTGGTCGGAGACGAGGAGCTCCAGCACCATGGCGCGGGCCTTCTCGGCGCGGGCGCTGTCGGTCTTCACCTTCATGCCGACGCCGGGCACGCGCTTGCACGAGGCCGCGAGCACGCGCTCGCCCTCGATCTCGACCATGCAGGCGCGGCAATTGCCGTCCGGCCGGTAGCCGGGATCCGGCTTATGGCAGAGATGCGGGATGTGGTTGCCGAGGCGCTGCGCCACCGCCCAGATCGTCTCGCCGGGACGTGCCTCGACGGTCTCGCCGTTCAATTCGAACATCACGCCCGGGATGCCGGCCGGGATGTTCTTGAGGCCGAGGGTGCCGCTCGCGACCGGTCCGGCCTGCCCGCCGGATTTCGATCCTTGCGAGTAGGAGCCGCCGGACTGGGCGCCCGCGCCTTCACCGCCCGCGTCCTGCGGGCCCGTCGGTCCCTTGATCAGGGGATCGGTGCCGCTCGGATTGCTGTTCTGGGTGCCGCTGCTCATCAGGTTCCGCTCCCACTCCCGGGTTGGCCCCAGGGAGCCGTTTGTCTCATGGGGCCGCCGCGGACGGCGGCCTTGGATCGGGCGAACGCGCGCGTCGCTCCGTCGACGGGGTCCCGCCTACTCGGCCGCCATCGGGCGCGGCGTCGGAAACAGGTCGGGGAAGTACTTGATCACGCTGGTCAGCGGGTTCGAGGCCGCCTGGCCCAAACCGCAGATCGAGGCATCCCGCATGCATTGCGAGAGGTCGCCGAGAAGCTCGGTGTCCCAGACGCCGTTCTCCATCAGCATCCGGGCCTTCTGGGTGCCCGAGCGGCAGGGCGTGCACTGGCCGCAGGATTCGTCCTCGAAGAAGCGCATCAGGTTGAGCGCCGCGCCCTGAACGTCGTCCTTGTCCGACAGGATGACGACGGCGGCCGAGCCGATGAAGCAGCCGTATTTCTCGAGCGTGCCGAAATCGAGGGGGATGTCGCCCATCGCGGCCGGCAGGATGCCGCCCGAGGCCCCGCCGGGCAGGTAGGCCGCGAAGCTGTGCCCCTCGGCCATGCCGCCGCAATGCTCGTCGATCAGCGCCTGCACGGTGATGCCGGCCGGGGCGAGTTTCACGCCCGGCTCCTTCACCCGGCCAGAGACCGAGTAGGAGCGCAGGCCCACGCGGCCATTGGCGCCGTGGCTCTTCCACCATTCGGCCCCGCGCTCGATCAGGTCGCGCACCCAGAACAGGGTCTCGACATTGTTGATCAGGGTCGGGCGGCCGAACAGGCCCACCTGGAACGGGAAGGGCGGCTTGTGGCGCGGCAGGCCGCGCTTGCCCTCGAGGGACTCGATCAGCGAGGATTCCTCGCCGCAGATATAGGCGCCGGCGCCCCGGCGCAGGTGGAGCCGCGGTCCGCCCGGGGGCAGCTTGGCGATCTCGCGGGCCAGGATCTCGCGGGCGATCGGGTACTCGTCGCGGATATAGAGATAGACATCCTCCGCCTCGACCACGTGGGCGCCGATCAGGGTGCCTTCGAGGAAGCGGTGCGGGTCGGTGTTGAGGTAGAGCTGGTCCTTGAAGGTGCCGGGCTCGCCCTCGTCACCGTTCACCGCCATCAGGCGCGGTCCCGGCTCGCCCCGCACCGAGCGCCACTTGCGCCCCGTCGGGAAGCCGGCGCCGCCGAGGCCGCGCAGCGACCCGTCATCGAGCACCTGCAGGACGTCGTCCACCGTGAGGTCGCCCGCGCGCAGGCGCTCCAGGGTCTTGTAGCCGCCGCCCGCCACGTAGGCGTCGTAGGCGACGTAATCGGGGATATGCGCGTGGGTGTCGCCCGCCTCAACCGCCGCCTTGACGCTCGCGACATCCGCCCGGTGCAGGAAGTTGTGGCCGACCTCGACCGCGGGGGCGTGGTCGCAGAGACCGACGCAGGGCGCGCGCACGACCCGCACGCCGGGCCCGAGCTCGGCCTGGAGCGAGGCCAGCAAGGGCTCGGCCCCGTGCATCGCGCAGGTGATGCTGTCGCAGACCCGCACGGTCAGCGCCGGGATCGCGGCATCGCCTTCCTTCACGACGTCGAAATGCGCGTAGAAGGTCGCGGTCTCGAACACTTCCGCGAAAGCCAGATCCATCTCGTCGGCGAGCGCACCGAGATGGGCGGCGCTGATCTGCCCGTAGGTGTCCTGGATCAGGTGCAGATGCTCGATCAGCAGGTCGCGCTGGCGCGACGCCGCGCCGAGCAGCGACTCGATCTCGACCTTGGCGCTGGGATCGACCTGGCGGCCTTTTGGCACCGGCCTTGCCCGCTCGCGCCCGCGTCCCGGATGGTCGAACCGCTGAACGCGGGAGATATCGTGCTGGCTCATCCCGCCACTCTAATCCCTGGCATACAAAATACAAGCATCGGCACGTTTGGTGCCCTCAGGACTGGTGACACTCGGACGTGTCTTTCGATTGTGCAGTGCGAAAAAACCATTCCGCCGTGCCGAGCGTTTTCTGCCCGGGGGCATAGCACGTGTTTCCAGGTCCGAGAAGTTTAGGCTCCGGGCGCGGCGGGGATCTTGGCCCTGCGGACAACAACCGCGCGACATCTTGCGGATTACCGCAAAGATGCATTATTTCCTTTTGCGGCGCCGAAGGGGCGGCATTATCGTGCGGTTTTCGACACTGATCTTGCCAATCTCCGAGTTTAGAAGCGTTGAAACGTCGCGAAAATGAGCCGTGCGGCCGTCGGAATTTTAATTCATCCTCCTCGACAGCCGATATCCTCAGCCCGGAACAGAGGATTTGCCGGCCGAGGCCAGAGTTCCAGGAATGCCTGCCCCCAACGCCGCGCATACGTGCGGCGCCGGGAGATCCACGCTGTGACATTTGGATCGAGACAATGGGCGACCCGCGTACGGACGCCGGTCGCCTTGGAGCTACTGCCCGCCGAAGGAGCGCAACGGATGGCCGGCCTCGGAGCGGTGGGCCATCTGCACCGCTCCCCCCGCCTCCGCGGCGACGAGGCGCGGGCCCGCCACCGCCTCCAGGGCAAGCTCAAACGCATCGAGTGCCCCATTCACCGCCTCGACCCGCGTCCCGTCGAGGGAGCCTCCGGGCAAATCGAGCGCCGCGAGATCGGTCCTGATCCGGCCCGTCAACTCGGCGGTGAGCGGTGGCTTCGTGTCCGCCGCGTAAGCCTCGGCGATGATCGCCGCCCAGGATGTCTCGGTTCGGTCAGGCTGACCCGTCATGGTGGCTCGCTCCCCTCGCAATCCGTCCACTCGCCTCGGTGGATCGGGACCTCGCTTCCGAAGACCCTCAACGCCGGGAGGCGTCACCTTGATCCTCGGCACCCCCGGTGCCCAGCGGCGCACGAGGTCATCGGCGGACATCCATCCCGATCGCCGGTCTTAGGCCTGGCCGATCCGAGGTCATGCGGCGCGGCCAAAGAAAAGCGCGCCCCTGGGGGAGGGCGCGCTGAAAGGTAGTCCCATGTCTCAGGAAGGACGCAGATATGCTAGCACTCTAGTATACCAAATACCAGAGTTCGGAGCCGAGAATTTTCCGGAAATGCCTCGTTTTCGCTCACCTGCCGGCGCGCTGCAGAGGCATCTCCTTGCGAACAGCACGGCCGGTCCGCGATCGGGGCCGGAAACGCGTCCGCGGAGGGCGCCTCAGGCGATGCCGGCGTAGCGGCCCGCGGAGCTGAAATCCGGGTTGCCGCTCGTCGCATGCGACGCGTCGCTGAGACGGTCGGCGAGCTTGACTAGGAGCAGGACCTGCAGGCTGGCGCAGGCGAGGAAAGCAGCGGACATGGTGACGATCATGGTGGCGCTCCGAGGGCATGTTGCAATGCAATAGATCGCATGCTGCTCTGCAGCGTGGTATGCCAAGCTCCACATGCCATTCATGTGTGCGCCGCATGGATGCTGGTCGCACGCGGTCATGGACTGCGCTGAGCGCAGGCGCCCCGTGGGTTCAGGCGACGTCGCTCTCCTGCGTGATCTCCTCGATCCGCAGGCGGTAGGATGACTGGAACAGGGTCTCGGCCCGCTGCCTCCAGGCCGCATCGTGGAAGGAGCGGCAGCAGAACAGGCTCTGCCAGATCGACACGCAGACGAGCTGTCCCTCGACGACGCGCACGTGGCGGCTGATCAGGCCCGGTGCGATCCCGATCGAGGGGCACAGGCTCATGCTCGACATGCCGAGCGCGTTCTCGCCCTCGAACACCATCGGGCAATCGAGGACGGCGAGGCACTTTTCCATCGGGCGGTCCTCCCTGGTCAGCGCATCTTGCCCGAACGCGCGAGGCGCCCGGAGCCATCCTTCCGGCGCTTGGGCCCGCCCGTGCGCGCCAGCGGTGATCGCGGGGACGCGCGGGAGAAGCCCCGAGGCCTAGACGAGGTAGTCGCCGTACTGGTGCACGTGCGCGGCGAGGCCGAGGCCGTGCTCGCGCACGAGGCCTTCGGCGAGCTCGCCCTTGCGGGCCTCCAGCGCCTTGATGATCTGCACATGCTCCTTGATCGACTTCTCCGCCCGCTCGCCCTGGCGCAGGGCGGTGTTGCGGATGCCGCGCACGTGCATGAGCAGATTGCTGGAGAGGTCCTGGATGACCTCGCACTGCCCGAGCGAGATGATGGTCTGGTGGAAGCGGATATTGGCGTCCGAGTACTCGTCGATGTGCTCGGAGGGCCTGCCCTCGTAGAATTCGGGGAATATCTCGCGCAGGGACTTCAGCTGCGCATCGGTCGCCCGCTCGCAGGCGAGGCGGGCCGCCATGCTTTCCAGCGCCGCCCAGGCGTGGATCATGCCGACGATTTCCTTCTTGGTCTTCTTGATCACGAACACGCCACGCC
This sequence comes from Methylobacterium soli, assembly GCF_008806385.1. Lineage (GTDB taxonomy): Bacteria > Pseudomonadota > Alphaproteobacteria > Rhizobiales > Beijerinckiaceae > Methylobacterium > Methylobacterium soli. The sequence goes on along the minus strand of NZ_VZZK01000015.1, from coordinate 86,134 downwards.
GTGCCTCGGAGCGGACGAAGCCCTCCTGCTCCAGCACCGTCAGCGCCTCGCGCACCGGAGTGCGGCTGACGCCGAGATCCTGCGAGAGCTTGCGCTCGTCGAGGCGCACCTCGTCGGGACGCCCGTAGATGTCCATCTTGGTGATGGCGGCCTTGAGCGCCTCGTAGGCGAGCGTGCGCAGGCTCGAGCTGGCCACGATCGGCGTAATACTGAACTGGTCGCTCTTCACCATCACTGCACCCAAACCCGTTCCGAGCCTCGCTCCGGTCCGTGCCAAGCTTCGATCGTCGAGACGTAGCGCAAAGAGGTCTCGACTCCTAGCCGCCGGGGGCCTCGCGGCTCAACCGGCTGTGGTTGACGGGCCAAGCCGCCCGATCCGGGGTCGCACCGGACCGCACGCACCTCAAGCTTCTGGCAGATTATTGGTATACCAGATACCCGATGTCAAACGCCGCTGCCTTGCGGGCGTCGCATGGCCGCCCCGGCTGCCGTCCTGCGGACGGACATCCGGCTTTGGCCTGAACAGGCCCTCCCTTTTTACGGGGGAGGGCAGGCTGCGGGGCTTCAGCTGCCGAGGATCGTGCCCTGGCTCAAGGCCCCCGATTGCGCGAGCTCGGCGGCCGCGACCTTCTTGCCGCCCTCGAGCTTCAGCTTGAAGATCTCGATCTGCCCGCCCTGCGCGGTGACGCGGATCGATTGCGCGCCGATCTCCGTCACCTCGCCGATCTTGCCCTTCACGGCTCCGATGGTGCGCACGAGATGCTTGCGGGCATCGAAGATCTGCAACTTCTGGCCATTTAGGGTGGTCCAGGCGCCCGGCGCGGGGTTCGCGGCCCGGATGATGTTGTAGACGTGATCGACGTGGCTCGCCCAGTTGATCGCGGATTCGCGGGCCCGGAACCAGCCCTCGTAGCTCGCGGCCTCCTCGTCCTGCGCGATCTCCACGTGGCGGTCGGCCGCGACGAGGTCGGCGGCCTCCAGCATCGCCGCGACACCCAAGGGGAAGAGGCAGTTGAAATAGACCTCGCCGATCGTGTCGTCGGGGCCGATCTCGCAGGTCTTCTGCAGAATCACCGGACCCTCGTCGAGGCCGTCGGTCGGGCGGAAGATCGAGAGGCCGGTCTGGGTGTCGCCCTTGGCGATCGGCCAGTTGATCGAGGAGGGCCCGCGATATTTCGGCAGCAGCGAGGGGTGGTACTGGATGGTGCCGTGCTTGGGGATGTTGACGAAGCTCTGCGGCGCGAATTGCAGCACGTAGGCCATGATGCCGATCTCGGCGTTCAGCCCGCGCATGGCCGCCTCGGCCTCGGTGCTCTTCAGACTCGGAAACTGGAAGACCGGAAGCCCCTTCTCCTCGGCGGCGACCTTCAGGACGTCGGGGCGCGCCCCCTCCTTCTCGGGTGCGCAGAACACGCCCGCGACCTCGTCGCCCCGCGCCAGGAAGGCCTCGAGCACGGCCTTGCCGAAATCCTGCTGACCGATGAATGCGATGCGCATGGGGGCTCCGGATCTGTTCGGGGGTGACTGGCGGACGGTGGAAACGCCGACGGCCCGGGGCGCGCGGCAGGCGAACCCGGAAATCCAGACACTGAGGCGAAGCGGATCGGAGCGCCACCCGTGGTCTCGATTCCGGGCCCGGCCAAGGGGCCCCGGAACGACGGGATCGCGGCGGCACCCGGCCTGACGACCGGATGCCGCGAGGGATCACTCGGCGGCGATCTTCTGCACCACCCCGATGGCGCCGGAGCCGGCGATCTCGAGGACTTCCTCGTCCGTGTATTTGAGGACCTTGCGCAGGATCTCGTCGTTGTGCTCGCCGAGCAGGGGCGAGCGCTCCACCTCGGACGGGCTTGCCGAGAGCTTGATGGGGTTTCCGACGGTGAGGTACTTGCCGCGGGTCGGGTGATCGACCTCGACCACCGTGCCAGTCTGGCGCAGGGCCTCGTCCTCGGCGATCTCCTTCATGGACAGGATCGGGCCGCAGGGAATGTCGAACTCGTTGAGGATGTCCATCGCCTCGAACTTGGTCTTCGTCATCGTCCAGGCTTCGATGCGGGTGAAGATCTCGTTGAGATGCGGCAGGCGCGCCTTCGGGGTGGCGTAGTTCGGGTCCGTCTTCCAGCCCGGCTCGCCGATGATATCGCAGATCGGCTCCCAGACCGCGGCCTGCGTGATGAAGTACAGGTAGGCGTTCGGATCGTTCTCGTGGCCCTTGCACTTCAGGATGCGGCCGGGCTGGCCGCCGCCGGAATCATTGCCCGCGCGCGGGGTCGCCTCGCCAAAGGGCACGCCCTCGCCGAACTGGCTGTATTCCCTGAGCGGGCCGTGGGCCAGGCGCTGCTGGTCGCGCAGCTTCACGCGGCAGAGGTTGAGCACGCTGTCCTGCATGGCGCAGTCGACGCGCTGGCCGAGGCCCGAATGGGTGCGATGATAGAGCGCCGTGACGATGCCCAGCGCGAGGTGGAGGCCCGTGCCGGAATCACCGATCTGGGCGCCCGTCACCATCGGGAGGCCGTCGCGGAAGCCCGTGGTCGAGGCGGAGCCGCCGGCGCATTGGGCGACGTTCTCGTAGACCTTGCAATCCGCGTAGCGCCCCGGGCCGAAGCCCTTCACCGAGGCCAGGATCATGCGCGGGTTGACCTCGTGGATCTTCTCCCAGGTCAGGCCCATGCGGGCGAGCGCGCCGGGCGCGAAGTTCTCGACGAGGACGTCGCATTCCTTCACGAGGCGCCAGAGCACCTCCTTGCCCTTGGGGTTCTTGGAATCGAGCGTGATCGAGCGCTTGTTGTGGTTCAGCATCGTGAAATAGAGGCTGTCCACGTCCGGGAGGTCCTGGAGCTGCTGGCGGGTGGCGTCGCCGGCCCCCGGGCGCTCGACCTTGATCACGTCCGCGCCGAACCACGCCAGGAGCTGGGTGCAGGTCGGGCCGGATTGCACGTGCGTGAAGTCGAGGATCTTCACACCTTCGAGAGCCTTGCTCATGGGGTTACTCTCAGTCCTGTACGAGTGAACGGAATTCCGGCGCCAACCCTTGGTCTGCGGGGCGTCGCACGGCGCGTCGGCGGTGAAGCCGGGCGGAGCCCGGCATGTGGTAGGCGGTATATCCTAGGTCTTATACTGCGTCTGGTTTTCGGTGCCAGACACGGGCCGGGACAAGGCGGTCCGGGAGGGAACACGCCACCGAGCGGTTCCGCGCGGACGCATCCGGCATGTCGCAGCCGAGGCTGTCGCCCGGTCGCGAGGGATCTGATCCATGGCCATTTCCTCCGGTTCGCGCCCGCGCGCTGGCCCCGCGCGGCGTCTCGTTCTGCGCGTCGCGTCCATTCGACGTCGTCCGCGTGGGTCGGATCGGCGCATGCGCGGTCGGGTCCGGTGGACCCGTGCGGACAGCCTCTCCGTCTGCCCGGGCGCGCTCGCTGGGCGCTTGCGATCCTTCCCGGCAGGCCTTGTCGAGAAGCCTTGCCGGCGGACCTTGCCGCCTGATTCGCCGGGCCGCGCCCGGATGGGCCCCGCGAGGGTGCCGGAGGCCGCGATGGCCATACCGCACACCAGCGAAATCTGGCATGCCAGATACCAAGTGTCAAATCTCGAATTTGTCACTCGTGGTGGAAACGTCGCATCGGCCGCCCAGGCCGCACCCGAGATTCCGCCGGGATCCGGGCCTCACGCCACGCCGGCGGAAGGATTTTGGGCGGTCCCGACATGGAAACGGCGGCGGATCCGCTCGGATCCGCCGCCGTTGCGGGGTGGCCGTTCCCGCAAGGGAGCGGCCGAGTCGAGGTCAGGCGGCCCGGATTGGGCGCGGATCGAGCACGATGCCGTCGGGATCGGCCGCGAGGTAGCGCGCGCGCAGGGGCTTCAGCACGAACAAGGCGAGCATCGCCGCCACCGCGTTGAGGCCGATCACCATGGCGAACACCGCTGACCAGCCATAGGCCGTGGAGACGAGGCTCGCGAAGGGCACCAGGAACGAGGCGGTGCCCTTGGCGGTGTAGAGCATGCCCGCATTGGTGGCTGCGTATTTCGACCCGAAGGTGTCGCCGCAGGTCGCCGGGAACAGCGAGTAGATCTCGCCGAACACGCCGAAATACAGGGCCGTGGCCAGGATGAAGACGATCGGGTTGTGACCGTTCGAGAGCAGCAGGATCACCGCGAGCGCCGCGATGCTGAAGGCGATGAACATCGTGTTCTCGCGGCCGATATTGTCGGAGACGTAGCCGAAGAAGGGGCGTCCGAACCCGTCGAAGATGCGGTCGAGGGAAATCGCGAAGGTGAGCGCCGCCATCTGGAAGCCCAGCATGCTGACGGGCACGTCCGCGACCTTGAAGTCGTGGGCGATCGGTCCGATCTGGGCCGCCGCCATCAGGCCGCCGGCGGCCACCATCACGAACATGGCGTACATCACCCAGAAGACCGGGGTGCGCACGGCCTCGCGGGGCGAGCGGTCGAACTGGGCCTGGGGCAGGCGCAGGGTCTTGCGCTGCACCGGTGACGTCGCCGAAGGCTTGCGCAGGAAGAAGGACAGCAGGATCACGACGCCGCCCTGGATCAGCCCGAAGGTCAGGAAGGCCGTCTGGTAGCCGCTCGCGGCGATCATCTTGGCGATCGGCACCACGGTGAGCGCCGCGCCGGCGCCGAAGCCCGCTGCGGTCGCGCCGGCGGCCAACCCGCGGCGATGCGGGAACCATTTCAGCGCGTTGCCGACGCAGGTTCCGTAGACCGAGCCCGCCCCGATGCCGCCGATCACCGCCGCGAGGTAAAGGAGCGGCAGCGACGACGCGTAGGCGTCGAGGACCCAGGCCAGACCGATCATGACGCCGCCGAAGCAGACCACGATGCGCGGACCGTAGCGGTCGACGAACCACGCCTCGATCGGAACGAGCCAGGTTTCGGTGGCGACGAAGAAGGTGAAGGCCAATTGGATGGCCGCGCGGCCCCAATGGTACTGGGCATCGATCGGATCGACGAAGAGCGTCCATCCGTATTGCAGATTGGCGATCATCGCCATGCAGAGCACGCCGAGGGCGAGCTGGCGCCACTTTGCGGACGGTGGATCCTGACGTTCCATCCCTGATTCCTTTTTGGGCGACCCGGGGGCCGTTCCCGCCAGGATGGAACAATCGATTCTGGTATGCAATATTCCAAACACGGATCTGGGGCGTTTTTAATCCCCTGCCTCCGCAAAAAAATTCGTGGCAGGGATTGGCGCCCCTTCGGGCACCCCGCCCCCGCGCCCGTCCAGGCCGCCCACCCCTCGGATCCGGATCCATGAACATTCCCGCCGCCCTGGTCCTGCAGAGTGTGCCTTTCGCCGGTCTCGCCATCGCCCAGACCGAGCGCGGTCGCGACGAGCTCACCCTCCTGCTGATCGTCGCCCTCGGCCTGCTCGGCTCGCTGGCCGTGTTCTATCCCGACGGGTCAGAGGCCTCGCGCCTCGTCCTCGATACGATCAGCCGGGCATACCAGAACTGAGCGCCGCCGGCCGCGCCGGGCATTTGGCTGAGGCGCGATCAGCGAGTCTTGCCGGGAGAACAGGCCTTGGCAGGCCGGCATCTACGGTCCATCCTCCCCGCAAGAGCCGATGAGACCGGCCGAGACTTGGAGGTTCGCCCATGCTGGCCAGCAGTCGTCTGGTAAAATCCGCCTGGATCGCGGTCGAGGTGACCCGGGAACGCGCCGAGCGCGTCCTCGTGGTCGAGACCTATATCGCGGTCAGTCCCCTCGAGCAGAATTACGATGCGGGTCAGTACGAGAAGGTGGTCGCCTGCGTCCGCCATGTCCTCGAGAAGAACCCTGACATCGACCGTGCCTCGATCCTGAGCATGCACCGCAGTTCCGGCTGCGCCAGCCTGTTCCGGGCCGAGCCGGCCGCCGCCTGAGCCGGGCCGCCGCACCTCTCCGGGGCGCGGGGATCGCGGCACGCTTCACGCATGGGTGAGAGCCGATGCCGGTGACGAGCGCGACGACGGAGCGCGAGACCTCCGAACTCGGTCCCTGGCGACCGGGGATCGAATCCGCGCTGCCGCGCGCCTTCATGCCGCTCGCCACGATGTATCGGCCCGAGAACGTCGCGACTCGCCTGGAGGACGCCCTCGAGCTCAGCGGCTTCTCCGGCCTGCCCCTGCAGGAGCTCGTCGCCTTCCGGCCGGAGCGCCTCGTGGTGCACGAGCTCTTGATCCGCGTGATGGCGGATCTCTCGGTGCCGGTCGGCGAGAAATACGCCGATCTCGGCGTCAATTTCCGCCGCATCGTCGCGACGATCCTGTCGGATTTCGTCACCCCGCACGCGGCCGAGATCAGCCGCAACTTCGAGGCCGTGCGGGCTGAGGCGGAGGCGCTCCTCGCGCGCGAGATCGCCGGCATCCTGTCGCCGGACCCGGCCCCGGAGGCCGAGGCGGTCCCGTCCTGGCGTTCCTGGCTCGGCCTGGGCGCCCGGGCCCCGGCGCCCGCCCCGACGCGGCCCGAGAGCCCGGAGGAGCGCGCGCTCCGCCGGATCGCGGCGTGGCGCGCGCGGGAATCCGGCCAGGAGGATAGCCTCGCCGCCGCGGCCTCGTCCGCCCTGCAGCGGGTGGTCTCGACGATCATCCGCCACCGCGGCAAGCTCATCGGCGATGCCGCGCTGCTCCGCTCGCTCGCCTGCACCCTCGCCACCAACGATCACGGCAGCCGGCAGATCGGGCGCCTGATCGAGCCCTGGTTCCACGAGGCCGTCGCCCGCGAGGGCTACCACACGGTGACGGCCCAGGAGCACCCGATCGTCATGAACGTGAAGGGGGCCTCCGCCTCGGGCAAGAGCACGATGCGGCCGCTGCAGCGGGCGCTCGCGGGGCGCATCGGCGTGCAATGGTCGGATTTCGCCGTGATCACTCCCGACATCTGGCGCAAATACCTGCTCGATTACGATTCCCTCGGGCCCGCGCGCCGCTACGCCGGCACCCTGACGGGCCACGAGGTCGAAATCGTCGACAAGAAGCTCGACCGCTACATGGCCCGCAAGGCCCGGGAGGGGCGGATGTCGCACCTTCTCATCGACCGCTTCCGCTTCGACAGCTTCAACGCCGATGCCAGCAGCGAGGATGGCAGCCAGCTCCTCACCCGGTTCGGGCACCTCGTCTTCATGCTGTTCATGATCACGCCCCCGGACGCCACGGTGGAGCGGGCCTGGAAACGCGGCGAGCAGTTCGGCCGTTACAAGGCGGTCGACGACCTGCTGGCGCACAATGTCGAGGCCTATACGGGCATGCCGCGCCTGTTCTTCACCTGGGCGCTGAAGGCGGACAAGCGCGTCCATTACGAGTTCCTGGACAACAGCGTGCCCGAGGGCGAGCGCCCGCGCACCGTGGCCTTCGGGGTCAACGGCGTGATGACGATCCTCGACCTCAAGTTCCTCCTCGATGTCGACCGCTTCCGGAAGATCAACATCGACGCGGACGGTCCCGAGGCGGTCTATCCCGATGCGAACCAGATGGCGCCGGAGCGCAACACCGATTTCCTGCGCCAATGCGCCCGCCGGATGGCGACGATTCGCTTCGCCGAGCATGGCAGCGGCCGGGTCTATGCCAGCCTCGACCGGGGCCGCCTGACCTGCCGCGACGGGACGGCCTATGCGCGGGCGCTGGCGGACCCGGACATGCGGGCGGCCTTCGCGGCGATCGGCGGGGACCGCCTCGGCGAGGAGGCGCTGCCGACCGCGCCCTCCGAGATCATCAACCGCGACGAGACCGAGACCCTGGGCGCCTGGGGCGACCGCGCCTGACGCGCGCAGGATTCGCGACGAGTTCTTACGATCTGGGCCAAGTGCTCATGATTTGCGCCAAGCCTGGAACTGCGCCCACTTGGCCTCGATCCAGCGCGCCGCCTTCTCCATCGGCACCTTCAGGGCGGGCACGTCCTGGGCCAGGAGGGCGAGGCCGAGGGGCAGCATCCACAGGCCGAGCACCGGCAGGATCGAGAAGATGCCGCCGAGGATCAGCAGCACGGCCGCGATGAGGCGGATCCACAGCCGGGACGGCTCGCGCAGCCAGTCGACGGCCTTGCGCAGGCTGTCCGGCATCTTCTTCGACAGGCGCGTGACGCGCGCATCCCAGTCTGCGGCGGTGACGGTCATCGGATCTCCGAAGTCTCAGGCGCGGTGGCTCACAGGCCGGGGAACGCGCGGGACCCCGGGAGGGCTCCGTTTCTCGTCGGAGCGCCCGACCTCGCGAGGCGCGAGACGCCCCTGTCTGGCGTCGGAGCGCCCGACCTCGCGAGGCGCGAGACGCCCCTGTCTGGCGTCGGAGCGCTCGACCTCGTATGAGGCCCCGCGAAGGTCCGCGTCGCCGGACCCCTCGGAGGACCCATGCCTCGCTCGTTCCTACCCCTTGCCGGAGCCGTGCTGATCGCCATGACCGCTAGCGCCAACGCCGCCGACTACGTCACCCTGCCGTCGGGCCTCAAGTACAAGGACGAGGTGGTGGGCACCGGCCCCGAGCCGAAGGCCGGCCAGAAGGTGACCGTGCAATACACGGGCTGGCTCGACGAGAACGGCCAGAAGGGCAAGAAATTCGATTCCTCGCGCGACCGCAACCAGCCCTTCACCTTCACCATCGGGGCGGGCCAGGTGATCCAGGGCTGGGATGTCGGCGTCGCCACCATGAAGACGGGCGGCAAGCGCACCCTCGTGATCCCGGCCGAACTCGGCTACGGTTCGCGCGGGGCCGGCGGCCTGATCCCGCCCGGCGCCACGCTGATCTTCGACGTCGAGCTGCTCGGCGCCAAGTAGGCGCCGAATCCGAGCGCACACGGTCCCGGCGGGGGCGCACCATGCTCTTCACGCACCTCGCCGACGACCTGTTCCGGCCGCTCGCCTCCCCGAGCCGGGCCTTCAACGCGGCGCTCCTCCTCCACCTGCATCGGCGGGTTATGGGCGCCTCGGTGGAGCCGATCCGCAAGGGCGAGCTGCTTGCCGCGATCGGCGATTTCGCCGCCGGCTGGACCCTCGGGCAGATCGCCGACGACGAGGCGATCCCGGTCGATCCGGTCGAGCGGCGCTCCGCCCTCTACCGGCGCTTCACCGAATCCGGCTGGCTCGTCGAGCGGCGCGAGCGCTACGTGCCGGTGGTCGATTTCGACCCGGAGGCGCGCCTCCTCCTCGAGGAATTGTCGCGGATCGAGCGCGGGGAGACCCGCTCCTACGGGGGCGCCGTCCTCGACGTGCTGGGGAGCCTGGAGAGCGCCGTCGCCAATCCGGGTGAGCGCTCGGAAGCGCTCTCGAACGCCGCCAAGGCGGCGCACACCTTCCTGGGTCATGTCCGCTCGCTTGCGGGCTCGATGCGCAAGATCGAGGAGCGCATCCTGCGCGAGGACGACCTGCGCGCGGCCTTCCGCCTCTATTTCGAGGATTTCGTCGAGCGCCACCTGATCAGCGACTACCGGACGCTGCACACCCGGTTCAACCCGTTCCGCTTCCGCTCGGCGATCGTGCGCGAGGCAGGCCAGGCCCTGCGCGATTCCCTGCTGATCCGCGCCCTCGCCGATTCCCTGCTGCGCGAGGGGCGGGCCCCGGACCTCGCCGCCGCCGAGCGGGCGGTGCGCCTCGACCTCGCCGAGATCCTGGCGGTCTTCGAGGGCCTCGACCGGCATCTCGAAGTGGTCGACGACATCGTGGCCCGGATGGAGCGGCGCATCGCGGCGGCGGTGCGCTACATGGACCGGCCGGATTCCCTCGGGATCGAGCGCACTGCCGCCGCACTCCGGGCGGTCGGCGCCGCGCCGGAGCCGCCGGACCTGCCCGCCGGGCTCTCGCTCCTGCGCCCGCCCATCGGGGAGGCGCATCTCTACGGGCCGCGCCAGCGCAGAGCCCCGGTCACCGTCGAGGCGATGCCCGAGCTTGTCCTCGATCCGGCGATCGAGGCCTTCGTCAACGCCAAGGCCGAGTTCCGCCGCCGCACCACCGTGACGCCGGAGACGATCGTGGCCTTCCTCGAAGTCAAGCTCGGGCGCGCGCCCGCGATCCGGGGCTCGGACATCCCCGTGGCCGATGTCGACGAGTTCGTGATCTTCCAGCGCCTGCGCGAGATCGACGTCCTGTTCGACGGGCATCTGATGGAGCGCTACGCCCTGTCGCGCGCCGAGGGCCGGGTCTCGAACGGGTGGCTCGAATGCCCGGATTTCACCGTGGAGCGCCGCGGAACCGGACCCGAGACCAAGACCAAGCCTACGTCTAAGACCAAGACCAAGACCGGTACCCCGGCGGCGCCCCATGCTTGAGGCCTTTCGCGCCATCGTGGACGGTGACGAGCCCGCACCCCCGGGGGCGCGGGCGCCGGACGCGGAGGAGCTTTCCCGCGCGCTTCAGGTCCTGTTGAAGACGCAGGTGGTCTACACCGACACGCCGGGCATCGGCCGGTCCTACGAGCTCGCCCGCCACTACGCGCCGTTCTTCCGCGACTACTTCGCCTGCCTCGGCTACGATTTCGAGGTTTCGCACCGGGACCAGATGGTCTGCCTGCGGCTGCCGCCCGCGGGCGTGCGCCACGACATGGCCTCCGAGCGCCTGCGCAAGGACGAGACCCTGGTGCTGCTGGCGCTCCGCCTCGCCTACGAGGAGGGTTTGCGCGATCATCAGGTCACCACCGACGGCTTCGTCGAGTGCACCACCGACGACGTCGCCGACCGCATCCGCACCGCTGCCCGCAGCGAGCCGCCCGAGGAGGCGCGCCTCCTCGAATGCCTGCGTCTGTTCGCCCGCCGCGGCGCCCTGCGGCTCGGCGAGCGCGACCGCACCGAGCGCATCACCCCGCTCACGATCCTTCCGGGCGTCGCGGTGATCGCCCCCGACGCCTGGATCGAGGCGATCCGGGCCTGGTCGGAGGCGGGGGAGGACGCGGGCAGGTCGGGTCCCGGCGCCGGGGAGGGGTGAGGAATGGCGCTCCACCGTGTCCCCGCCGCCCTTGTGCCGTCGGGAATCTCCGGCCAACTGGGCGCCCGTCCCTCTGCCCGTCCCTCTGCCCGTCCCTCTGCCCGTCCCTCTGCCCGTCCCTCTGCCCGTCCCTCTGCCCGCCCGCGCGGCCGGATCACCCGGTTTGTACCTTCTCACCGACATCGCCCTCTCGAACTGGTACCTCATCCGGCGTGAGCAGATCCGGATCCGGGGCGCGGCGGCGCTCGTCGGGCCGACAGGGGCGGGCAAGTCGACGATCTTCGACGCGGTCGGCACGGTGCTGGCCGGCAACAATGCGAGCCGGCTTGCCCTCAACGCCTCCGCCTCGGGCCGCAGTGCCCGCACGGTGCGCGATTACTGCCTCGGCTGGATCAGCGACCCGGCAGAGGGTGGGCGCCCGACCCGGGAATCCTGCGAGACGGTGATCGGCCTCGTCTTCGAGAACGAGGTGACGGGGCGCATTGTCTCCTTCGGCCTGGCGCTCGCCGCGCGCGCCGACGAGCCGAAGGAGGAGGTGCTGTCGCGCTTCATCGCGACGGGGCACCGCTTCGAGATCGCGGATTACGCCCGCACCACGCCGGACGGCCACTTCACGGCCCCCTGGTCCGAGATCGCCGCGGACCTGCGCGCCCGCTCCGAGCGCTTCGAGGAGTTCCGCACCTCGGGCGAGCGCTTCACCGCCGAGGTTCTGGCCACCCTGCGCGAGGGCGCCCCGGTGCCCGATCCGCGCCATTTCCTGCGCACCTTCTCGAACGCCGTCGCGTTCAAGCCGATCTTCGATTCGAGCGCCTTCGTGCGCTCCTTCGTGCTCGATCCCGAGCCCCTCGATGTCGCCCGGGTGCGCCAATCCGTCGAGAACTGGCGGCGGCTCCTCGAGACCATCGAGGAGCTCGAGACGAAGCTGCAGCGCCTCGGCCGCCTCGTCGGCCGCTACGAATCCTGGGGCGACGGGGTTCTGGCCGCCGCGACCCACGAGGCGCGCGCCGCCTTCGCCGAGCTGCGGCGGCGCACTGTCGATCTCCTGGCGGTCCGGGGCCGCCTGCGCGAGGGCGGCGAGGCCCTGCGCATCGCCCGCGACAGCGTGCGCACCAGCCAGGGCTTCGTGCGCGAGATCGACGGCGAGATTGCCGAGCGCAAGGCCCTGGTGGCGGGCAGCGCCGCGGAGGGGCGCCTCGCCGCCTCGAATGCGGGCCTCGCCATGCTGGAGCGCGACCGGCGCGAGCTCTCCGCCCGCGTGGCCGATTGCGTCGGCCTCGTCCAGCAGATGGGCAGGCTCCACGCGGTCGCCGCCACGCTGCGGCAGGTGGCGCCCCAGGCGGCCCGGCTCGCCGAGGCCTGCGCCCGCGCCGGCCTGCGCAAGGAGGCGCCCCTCGACGAGACCCTGCGCCCGGACGGCGTGCTGGCGGGGCTCCTCGACGGGCTCGCGCGCCTGCCCGAATTCGACGAGGCGCTCGACCGCGCCGCCGAGGACGTGGCCCTGAAGGCCCGGGCCCAGGAGGTCGAGGCCGAGCGCTACGCCCCGGCGCCCGGGGGCGGAACCGCGACGGCGCGGCTCGCCTCCGACACGGTGGCGTTCCGGGCCGAGCTTGCCCGCCGCGGCATCGACGCGCGGCCGATCTGCGAACTCGCCGAGGTGGTCGATCCCCTCTGGGGGCCGGCCCTCGAGGCGCTGCTCGGCCGGGCGCGCGAGGCGCTCGTCGTCTCGCCCGATCGGCTGGAGGAGGCGCTCGGCGTGCTCCAGGCCGGCCGCAACCAGTACCACCGCTGCATCCTGGTGAAGACCACGGACACGGCGCGCCACCGGGCCCGCCGCTACGACGACGGCGCCATGTCGGTGGTCGAGACGCGCGATCCCCATGCCGAGGCCTTCCTGGGCGTGCGCCTCGGCGGCTACGACCTCGCGGCCAACGATGCGCAGCTCACCCAGATGAGCCGCGCCGTGGCGCCGAGCGGGCGCACCACCGCCGGCATGGCCTATTCGGTGACGCGCTCCGTCGACCTCCTGATGACCCGCGGCCAGCGCGGGCCCACCCCCGAGAGCCGGGCCAACCACGAGATCGCGGTGGCGGAGGCGCGCCGCCTACGGCAGGAGGCGGTCGTCCTGCGCGAGGCCGCCCGCGCCGCCGCGCAGATCCGCGCCCGCACCGCCCGGGGCGATCTCGACATCGATGCCCTGCGCGAGGAGGCGGACGGCCTCGAAGGGCGGCGCCGGACCCTGGCGACCGAGCGCGAGGCCATCGAGAAGCGCGACGCGGACGGGATCGCGGCCGAGATCAAGGCGCTCACCGGCGAGCGAACCGCCTATCTGCGCGAGCTCGCCGAGGTGCTGGAGCCGAAGCTCGATGCGCTGCTCAGCGAGGAGGCGCAGCTCCGGGCGCGGCTCGCCTCCGCCCGGGAGGCGGCCCGCGCGGCGCTGGTGGCGCGCCGTGGCGCGCTGCACCGCCTGCGCAGCGGCGACGCGCTCCGCATCCGCCTCGCCCGGGGCCAGGCCCTCGATCCCGGCGAGGTCGCGGGGGTGCGGGCGGACTTGCGGGGGCTCGAGGCCAAGGAGATCAGCGCCTTCGCGAGCGCCGAGCGCGGGGCGGCCCGGGAGGCCGGCGAGAGCGCGCGCTCGCACGGGCGCGCCGCCGAGCGCGACCTCGCCGAGTATTGCGCCCATTGGCGCATCGACAACCCGCTGGCCAAGGGCGACGTGCCGGCGACCTTCGGCTACACCTGGGCCAAGCGCGAGCACGAGGAGGTGGCGGGCCACGAGCTGCGCCGCTACCGCGCCCAGGCCGAGCGGGCCGAGGGCGAGATGCGGCGCCTGATGACCGAGGACCTGCTCACGCGCCTCGCCGACAAGTTCGAGCGGGTGCGCGCCCGCCTCGATGCCCTGAACGAGCGCCTGTCCTCCCAGACCTTCACGGGCCAGACCTACGCCTTCGAGGCGACCGTGGACCGCCGCTACGCCGCCGTGCACGCGCTGGCCACCGAGGTCGCCCGCTCGCCGGACGCGGCCCAGTCGGTGCTGCCCGCCTCCGGCGAGGGACCGATGGCGTCGGCGCTCGAGGAGATCTCGCAGCTCATCGCGGGCAGCGAGGACGCGGCCCGGCTCGCCGATTACCGCAATTACTTCGTCTACGAGATCGGCATGCGCGACCGGGCGGGCAACCGCACCACCATGTCGAGCCGAGCCCTGCGGGGATCGGGCGGCGAGGCGCAGGCGCCGTTCTACGTGGCGATCGCGGCCTCCCTGGCGAGCGCCTACTACCCCGGCGACCGGCCGGGCGACGAGAATCCGGGCCTCGGCCTCTGCCTCCTCGACGAGGCCTTCTCGAAGCTCGACGTGCGCAACTCGCAGGGGCTCGTCGACCTGTATCGGGCCTGGGGCCTGCAACTCCTGATCGCGGCCCCCGAGGACAAGCGCACCACCCTGACCGAGGTGATGGACACCATCGTGACCGTCTACAAGAGCCCGGACCTGTCCTCCGTGCGGATCGAATCCGAGCATCCCCTCGAGGCCGCCAAGCGCGCGCTCGCGGCGATCAACCCGGAGCGCCGGGGCATCGAGGGCTATCGGGGGCGCGACGCGGCCGAGTGACCGCGTGTCGGTCCCGGGCGGGTCGGGAAAATAGGCACCGCCGGCTCAAGCGATCGGGGGAAAGTTCGACCGGCGGTGCCAGCCGGACGAGAGGGGGGTTGGCTCCTCCGGCGCTGTCATGGGTAGGGCGGGGCGGGGCGCTCGACATTCACATACGTGAAGAGGGCGACAGAAACCGGGTTTCCGGTACGCTCCGGCGATGGGGGAGGGGGCCGCGGGGCGGATCGCCCGTCGCGACGATGCCCTGGCGCCACCCTCAATGGAGCGTCGGCAAGCCGGGATTCCCGGTCCGGCGGCTGTCGAGGCTGTGGCCGGCGAGATCGGGATTGTCGAGGGACGCGAAGGAGAGGTGGAGGATCAGGCGGCGCTCGCCATCCTCCACCGCGAAGGCGCTGCGCGTCGTGGCGCCCGCGCGGCTCGTCTCCGCGATAAGGCGGCGGGCGAGGTCGGCGGCGTGCAGAAGCAGGTCGTCGAGGGTGCTGATCTCGACGCCCTCCTCGTCGCGGCAGAACCTGCGGCCGGTCTGGAGATGGAAGAAGTAGCGCGCCATGACGGTCTCCTCTCCGAGCCTCGCCGGAGAGCGACGTTAGGGCCGGCCAGGCGCGACGACCTTCACGTTGGCTAAGGCGGCGCGCCGGGGCAGCCGGACGGTGCGCTTCGCACGGCCGGCGCGTTCCGGCGACGCTTCAAGTATGTGAATGCGATCCGGCGCGGATTTCGAGAGCTTCGTGCCCGTCGGATCCGTTTCCTCGTCCGATAGGCTCCGTCGGCTGTACCTGCCCACACCTGCCGACGGAGCCGCCTTCGGCCCTGGCGCCTCGGGCGGTCCTGTCGGCCCGGGGACGGGCGGATCGCGGGTTCCAGGCGGGCTGCATCGGCTGCCGCGTTATCCCCGCAATCCTCGTCGGGCGCTCAGTTCAGGTAGGTGCGGATCCAGTTCGGGGAGAGGATCTCGCCCTCCTCGGTGATGATCCAGGGCTGCTTGGCGGGGTCCGTCAGCGCGCCGGCGGCGGCCGCGATCGCCTCGCGCAGGGTGTCGTAGCGCGCGGGCTGCGCCAGCGGAGAGCTCGCCGGCACGGTGCGCCAGATCGTCAGATCGGCGGGGCGTTCGAGAGCTTCGGTTTCCATCTCAAAATGTTCCTTCCGAACCATGTTCGTCCGCACGAGGCCGCCCAACCGGCCGAGAAGGCGGGCCAACCAGGGCGGGACGTTGCTTGCCTGTTAATGGAAGCATCACTGGGGCGGCTTTGCGATCATTCCGCGCACATTGCTGTGATTGGCCTGACTATTGACGCAAGTTGAACGCGTCGTGCTTCATGGTTTTGCCACAAAGCGCTCAGCGACCGCCCCGGAATGCTCCCTGTCCACTTGATGAAGATTGTGCACCCGAGGGGTGACCATTTCGTTAGCTTGACTGCCGCGGTGTAACGGTGCGCTGCCACACCTCGGCGTTCAGGCTTGATCAAGCGTTGAAGCCCGCAACCTGAACGCCCAGTTAAGGACGTCAGTCCCGGCTCGGGACGCGGGTGCCCTGTGGCTTGGCCGCCGCAGCGCGAAGGTGAGGAGTGTCCAGCCGTGCCGGATCGCTTCGCGCGCATCGCGCTGGCTGCGGTGCTCGTGCTCCTCGCGCTGTTCGTCGCCCAGCCCTACCTCACCGCCTTCCTGTTCTCCGTCGAGACGCCGCGGGCGATCACGGCGCGGGGCGACCTCGCGCCCGCCGAGGCGACCACGGTCGCGCTGTTCGAGCGGGCGAGCCCCTCGGTGGTCCACGTCTTCGCCCAGGCCGCCGCGCAGGGCCGCGCCCTGATGAGCCTCGACGACGAGGACGAGCAGGGCCAGGGACAGGGCAGCGGCACCCAGACCGGCACCGGCTTCGTCTGGGACGCGGCGGGCCACGTCGTCACGAACAACCACGTCGTCCAGGCCGCGACCCAGTCCGGCGGCTCGATCTCGGTGCGGCTCTCGTCGGGCGAGGTGGTCTCCGCCCGCGTCGTCGGGACGGCGCCCGCCTACGATCTCGCGGTGCTGCAGCTCGGGCGCCTCACCAAGGCACCGCCGCCGCTCGCCATCGGCACCTCCGCCGACCTCAAGGTCGGGCAGGCCGCCTACGCCATCGGCAATCCCTTCGGCCTCGACCACACCCTGACCACTGGGGTGATCAGCGCGCTGCAGCGCCGCCTGCCGACGGGGGAGGGGCGGGAGCTCTCCGGCGTCATCCAGACCGACGCGGCGATCAATCCCGGCAATTCCGGCGGGCCCCTGCTGGATTCCGCCGGGCGCCTGATCGGCGTCAACACCGCGATCTTCTCGCCCTCCGGGGCGAGCGCCGGCATCGGCTTCGCGGTCCCGGCGGACGTGGTGAACCGGGTGGTGCCCGACCTCCTGCGCAACGGGCGCGTCCGCAATCCCGGCATCGGCATCATCGCCGGCCAGGAGGCCACCGCCGCGCGCCTCGGCATCGACGGGGTCGTGGTGCTGCGGGTCCTGCGCGGCTCGCCCGCAGCCCAGGCGGGCCTGCGCGGCGTCGACCTGCAGACAGGCGAGGTCGGGGATGTCATCGTGGGCGTCGGCGATCATCCGGTGCACCGGCTGGCCGACCTGACGGCGGCGATCGAGGCGGCGGGGATCGACAAGCCGATCGACCTCACCGTCGAGCGCGGCGGACGCACCCGCACCGTGCGGGTGACGACGACGGATGTCGCGGAGAACCGCCTGTGAGAGCCCTGAACCCGATGGCGGCGCTCCTCGCATCCGTCCCGGTCCTCGTTCCGATCCTTGCTTCTCCCGCGGCCCGGGCCGGCGAGCGTCCGGCGCCCGCGCGCCTCTGCCCGGAGGATGCGCCGGAGGGCGTGCGCCTGCCGTCCCGGCCGGGCTGCGGACGCTCCGTCCCCGGCGCCGCAGCGGCCGACGGGTTCCGCGACCTCGGCAACGGGGTGAAGCTGCGCATCGGCGGCCGGGTCTCGGCCGATTACGGCGTGCGGCGCTGAGCATGGCCCTCGCGCTCGGCCTGCTCGCCTGCCTCGGCCTGTGGTGGTTCTCCAAGAACCGCGCTCGGTTCGGCCCGGCCCTGACCGCGGGGCTCCTGCGCCGCGTCGCGGCCTGGGGCGTCATCGCCCTCGCGGCCCTGTTCCTGGTGCGCGGGCGCATCGACCTCGCGCTGATCCTCGGGCTCGGCGGCGTCTGGCTCCTCGAAGGGCCGGAGAATCTCGGCCGGCGCCTGCGCGGCGTCGTCCGGGGGCGGGGCCTCGGCGGTCTCACCGGCCTCGGGCCCGGGCTGGGATCGGGCCTGCGCGGCCTGGCCGAGCGGCTGCGCCCGGTCCGCCGGCCGCGGCGCTCCGCCGTGATCGAGCTCGCGATCGGCCCCGATGGCAGCCTCGGCCCGGGCTATGTCCGCGCCGGTCCGCTGGCGGGGCAGCCCCTCGACCAACTCGCGCCGGCGGTGCTGCGGGATCTCCTCGGCCTCTGCCGCCGGAGCGATCCCGAGGGCGCGCGCCTCCTAGAGGCGTATCTCGACGGCCGGCACCCCGGCTGGCGTGTAGACGCTCAGCGCGATGCCGACGCGCGGGCGCGCCGCCCGGCGGATCCAGGGGCGATGACGCAGGATGAGGCTTATGAGGTCCTGGGGCTTCAGCGCGGGGCGTCCCCAGAGGAGATCCGCGCGGCCCATCGGGCGCTGATGAAGCGGCTTCACCCCGACCAGGGCGGAACCGCCGAGCGGGCCGCGCGCGTCAACGCGGCGCGGGACAGACTGACGAACCGACATCGCTGATACTCCACGCGCGTTGCCAGACATTGCGGTGACGCCCGACGCCGCTCCTGGACCCCGCGCGGCATCGTTTCGAGCCGGCGCGAGCGCCGGTCCACGCCGGGGCCGGGTTCTCACCCCGGGCCTGCGGCGATCTCCGCGGGGAACACGGCCGAACGGGCCGCCCCCGAACCCTCTCGAAGGCCGCTCAGCTGCGGGTGGCGAAGCAGTTGAAGCCGCTGCGCTTCAGCGCCTTGCAGGCGTCCTGGGCCGAATCCTGCTCGGAGAAGCCGGAGAAACGGGCCCGGAACAGGGTGGCGCCCCCGTGCTCGACCTTGACGGTGTAGGGCGCCGCCTTGGCGAGGGCGGAGCCGCTGCGGCTGCGGGCCTCGGAGAGCATCGATTTCGCCTTGTCCTCGTCGTCCATGGCGCCGAGCTGGATCACCCAGGGCGTGGGCACGACGCGGGGGCCGGACAGGGCCTTGGGCGTCTCCGCCCGGGCTTGGCCGCCATCGACGGAGGCGAGGCGTGCCTCGGACTTGGCCGAACCCGGGAAGGGCGCCTGGGCGCTGCCCGAGCCCGCATAGGCCTGGGCCGCCTTCGGGAGGGCCTGCGGGCCGGACTTCCAGCCCATGCCGGCGCTGCCCGGCGTGGTGGTGGCGCGGTTCGGGGTGATGTCGAGGGGCTGGTTGCGGTCGGTCGAGGCGGTGGTCTCGATCTCGTCGTCCTCCGCCGAGGCGACCTGCGTGCGGGTCCGGGACACGGCGTCGGCCACGACCGCCGGGCGGGTGCGCTCGGCGATCTCCGTGGCCGGCGGGGCCTGCCGGGCACCCGCATAGGCGCGGGGCAGGCTCGCCCGCACGAGGTCGGCCATGATCCGGTCGCGGCTCGCGCCCGACTTGCCGCCGAGCACGATGGCGACGATCTGCCGGTCGTCCGACCGCGCCGCCGTCATCAGGTTGAAGCCCGAATCGCGGGTGTAGCCGGTCTTGATGCCGTCCACGCCCTCGACCCGCCCGAGCAGGTGGTTGTGATTGCCGATGACCCGGCCGCGGAAGGCGAAGGAGCGGGTCTGGAAATAGCGGTAATAGCGCGGGAACCGGTCCTGGATGGCGCGGGCCAGGATCGTGAGGTCGCGCGCGGTCGTCACCTGATCCGCGTCCGGGAGGCCGGAGGCGTTGGCGTAGTTGGTCCGGCTCATGCCCAGGGCGTGGGCCTTGGCGGTCATGAGCTGCGCGAAGCGCTCCTCGGAACCCGCGATGTTCTCGCCGATGGCGCAGGCCACGTCGTTGGCCGACTTCGTCACGATCGCCTTGATGGCGTCCTCGACCTCGATCGTGGAGCCCGGGCGCAGGCCGAGCTTCGAGGGCGACTGGGCGGCGGCGTGGGCCGAGATGGTCAGCTCGGAATCGAGGGCGAAGCGACCCTTCTCCATCTGCTCGAAGAGCATGTAGAGGGTCATCACCTTCGTGATCGAGGCCGGGTGGCGCAGCGAATCCTCGTTGACGGCGTGCAGGGTCTTGCCGGTCTTCACGTCGACGACCATCGCGGCGTAGGGCGGGTTGTAGCCGCCGCCCCGGGCCGGGCCGTGCGCGTGGCGCCGGCGGGCTTCGGCGGGCGAGGCGAGGGCCGTGAGCACCGCGGCTGCGGCGAGGGCCGCAGGCAACGCACGGGACGTCCCGGAGCGGCTCAAAACGCTACGCATCACGACTGACCGCCCCCGACCTTCCGGCATCGCCGGTTTGCATCGCACCATGTGCGCAAGGGCGGCACCCGACGCCGTGCCCTCGCAACGTCTGTCAATGACCGTAGGTGGATGCGGTTACGGGCAAGTTAATGGATTAAGGCCGTTTCGCGGCCTCATACCGCATTGCAACATAGACTTGACGGTAAATGTTGCAGTGCACATATTTCCCTGGCCGGCAGGTTCGACAGGCTCGGGCCGCAACCGGCGCCCTTGCAACTC
The DNA here is from genome assembly GCF_008806385.1 of Methylobacterium soli. Taxonomy (GTDB): domain Bacteria; phylum Pseudomonadota; class Alphaproteobacteria; order Rhizobiales; family Beijerinckiaceae; genus Methylobacterium; species Methylobacterium soli. The sequence goes on along the minus strand of NZ_VZZK01000015.1, from coordinate 65,919 downwards.
CGACGCGGAAGGGGTGCCCCGACGGGGCGCCGGATGACCCTGATGAGCCACACCCTCGAGACCTCCGGGATCGCTCTTAAGACCGGGATGGACGCGCTGATGAAGAGCGTCGGCGCCGCCTCGAAGACGGCCCAGACCATCGGCATCGAGATGGTCGACTTCACCAAGCGCTCCTTCGAGGACAGCGTCGCGACGGCCGAGAAGCTGTCCAAGGCCGGCAGCCCCGGCAAGGCGTTCGAGATTCAGACCGCCTACCTGAAGGGCTCTTACGAGCGCTCCCTCGCCCAGGCCGCGACCTTGCGCGATCTCTACTTGGCCCTCGCCAAGGACCTGGCGCAGCCGTTCCAGAGCTTCGCGTCGCAGCAGGGCTTCGCGTCCAAGGTCGCCTGAGTCCAAGGTCGCCTGGGGCCAAGCCCGCTAGACCGCCCGGCTTTCGCCTGAGCGGCCAGGGGCTTGAACCCGCGCTTGAAGCCGCGGAGGCCGGCCCCCCGGCGGGGCGGCCACGGCCCCGCTCCGCACCGATCGGCGCGGAGTGACGGACAAGTGCGCGCAGCCGACTGGCGAAGTCGCGCCCCGCCCTATAGATTGCCATCGAAGCGAGCGCGCCTCGCCGGCGCGCCCCGCGAGCAGCCATGCCGCCAGATGGGGTCGGTTCGATTCAGATGTCTCACCTCCCGACGATGCGGGGGTCCGCGTTCCTGTCCGCCGGCCCTCGGCTCGGCTCAGAGCGGGTCCCGGTCGTCGCCGCCTCGGATCCGCGCGCACCGGGGGGCGACGACCGCTCGAACACCGCGATCATCACGCGCACGAAGCCGCGCACGAAGCGCCCGAGTCTCTACCGGGTGCTGCTGCTGAACGACGACTACACGCCGATGGAATTCGTGGTCCACGTCGTGGAACGGTTCTTCAACAAGAGCCAAGAGGATGCCTACCAGATCATGATGCACGTCCATCAGAACGGGGTGGGCGAGTGCGGGGTGTTCACCTACGAGGTCGCCGAGACCAAGGTGACGCAGGTCATGGACTTTGCCCGCAAACATCAACATCCTCTCCAGTGCGTTATGGAAAAGAAATAGGCACCCCAGACAGAGGGCAGCGCTTTGCCAAGCTTCTCACGTAGCCTAGAACAAGCCCTCCACCGCGCCCTGGCGCTCGCCGGCGAGCGCCGGCACGAATACGCGACGCTGGAGCACCTGCTCCTCGCCCTCGTGGACGACCAGGACGCGGCCGCCGTGATGCGGGCCTGCAACGTCGAGATCGACGCGCTCAAGCGCAGCCTCGTCGAGTATGTCGACACCGAACTCTCGAACCTCACCGGCGACGGACGCCAGGACGCCAAGCCCACGGCCGGCTTCCAGCGGGTGATCCAGCGCGCGGTCATCCACGTCCAGTCGTCCGGCCGCGAGGAGGTGACCGGGGCGAACGTGCTGGTGGCGATCTTCGCCGAGCGCGAGAGCCACGCCGCCTACTTCCTGCAGGAGCAGGACATGACCCGCTACGACGCGGTCAACTACATCAGCCACGGCATCGCCAAGCGCCCCGGCGCCTCCGAGGCGAAGCCCGTGCGGGGCGCCGACGAGGAAAGCTCCGGCGAGCGCCCGAGCAACGAGGATGGCGAGAGCCGCGCCAAGAAGAAGGGCGACGCCCTCGACGCCTATTGCGTCAACCTCAACAAGAAGGCCCGGGACGGCAAGATCGACCCGCTGATCGGGCGCGAGACGGAGGTGCAGCGCACGATCCAGGTGCTCTGCCGCCGCCAGAAGAACAACCCGCTCCTCGTCGGCGATCCGGGCGTCGGCAAGACCGCGATTGCGGAGGGCCTCGCCCGCAAGATCATCCAGCACGAGGTGCCGGAGGTTCTCGCCGACGCCACCGTCTTCTCCCTCGACATGGGCACGCTGCTCGCCGGAACCCGCTATCGCGGCGACTTCGAGGAGCGCCTCAAGCAGGTGATGAAGGAGATCGAGGCGCACCCGAACGCCATCATGTTCATCGACGAGATCCACACCGTGATCGGTGCGGGCGCCACCTCGGGCGGCGCGATGGACGCCTCGAACCTGCTCAAGCCCGCGCTCGCCTCCGGCACGCTGCGCTGCATCGGCTCGACCACCTACAAGGAGTACCGCCAGTACTTCGAGAAGGACCGGGCCCTGGTGCGCCGCTTCCAGAAGATCGACGTCAACGAGCCCTCGATCCCGGACGCGATCGAGATCGTGAAGGGCCTGCGCCCGTATTTCGAGGAGTTCCACAAGCTCAAATACACGACCGACGCCGTCAAGGCGGCCGTGGAGCTGTCCGCGCGCTACATCAACGACCGCAAGCTCCCCGATAAGGCGATCGACGTCATCGACGAGACCGGCGCCTCGCAGATGCTGGTGCCGGAGGCGCGCCGCAAGCGCACCATCGGCGTCAAGGAGATCGAGGCCACCATCGCCACGATGGCCCGCATCCCCCCGAAGACCGTCTCGAAGGACGACGCGGTGGTGCTCCAGCACCTCACCGAGAACCTGAAGCGGGTGGTCTACGGCCAGACCAACGCCATCGAGGCGCTGACCTCGGCGATCAAGCTCGCCCGGGCCGGGCTCCGCGACCCGGACAAGCCGATCGGCTCCTACCTGTTCGCGGGCCCGACCGGCGTCGGCAAGACCGAGGCCGCCAAGCAGCTCGCCGCATCGCTCGGCGTCGAGATGCTGCGCTTCGACATGTCGGAATACATGGAGCGCCACACGGTGAGCCGCCTGATCGGCGCGCCCCCCGGCTATGTCGGCTTCGACCAGGGCGGCCTGCTGACCGACGGCATCGACCAGCACCCGCATTGCGTGCTCCTCCTCGACGAGATCGAGAAGGCGCATCCGGACCTGTTCAACATCCTGTTGCAGGTGATGGACCACGGCAAGCTGACCGACCACAACGGCAAGCAGGTCGATTTCCGCAACGTCATCATCATCATGACGACGAATGCGGGCGCGTCCGATCTGGCGAAGGCGGCCTACGGCTTCACCCAGGCCAAGCGCACGGGCGACGATGTCGAGGCGATCAACCGGCTGTTCGCGCCGGAATTCCGCAACCGCCTCGACGCGATCATCTCGTTCGGCCACCTGCCGAAGGAGGTCGTCGCCAAGGTGGTCGACAAGTTCGTCCTCCAGCTCGAGGCGCAGCTCGCCGACCGCAACGTCACGATCGAGCTCTCGGACGAGGCCCGCGACTGGCTTGTCGAGCACGGCTACGACGACGCGATGGGCGCCCGCCCGATGGCCCGGCTGATCCAGTCGACCATCAAGACGCCGCTCGCCGACGAGGTCCTGTTCGGGCGCCTCAAGGATGGCGGCGCCGTGAAGGTGGTGGTGCGCAAGCCGGAGGACGCCGAGGCCAAGGCCGGCGAGAAGGACAGCCTCGCCTTCGAGTTCCCGGCAGGGCCCGTCACGCCCAAGCCCGAGAAGGACGTCACCAACGCGACCCGGAAGCACAAGCGCTCGAAGCCCCGCGCGACGACGCGCAAGAAGGCCCAGAAGGACGACAAGGGCGGCGGGTCCGGCGGTTCGGGCGGCGTGCGCACCGTGCCCAAGGTGCCGCTGGTCCGGGCGTAATCCGGTCAGGCGGGCCGCGGAGGCCCGCCGAGGCTTCTGTCTTTCGCGATCAGAGGGTAAGAGCGCGGCGCGCAGGTGCCGCGCGGGACGTTGAGGGGGCGACATGACGAGCGATTTGCATGAGGGCCCCCTCACGCCCGTATCCCGCCCGGCGCCGCCGCCGAAGCTGACGCGGCGGGAGGAGCGCCGCCGCCGCCGCAAGCGCCGTCGCCGCGGCGAGGAGATCCTGGCCTGGATCCTGGTCCCGGTGATCATCCTCGGCATCTACTGGGGCGTCAGCGCGGGCTTCGAGCTCCTGGGCACCTCGCCGGGGCAGGTCTGGGACCAGCTCATGCAGGTCAAGACCATGATGGAGAAGCGGAGCTGAACCCCGAGCCCGGAGCTTTCTTCGGGCGCGGGACTTGATCCTCCGCCCGCAGGCTCCGCGGGCCGAGCCGGTTTCCCCATGGTTCTCACCCGTCGCAGCCTTCTCGCCGGTGCCGCCCTCATGGCGGCGCCCGCCCTGCATGCCGCCCAACGCGACGGTCCGGTCGTGGTGGTCGGCGCCGGAGCGGCCGGTCTCGCGGCGGCCGAGGCCCTCCGGCAGGCGGGGCACGCCTTCACGCTGGTCGAGGCGCGCGGGCGCATCGGCGGACGGGCCTTCACGGATACGAGCCTCGGCGCCGATGCCGCCTTCGATGCGGGCGCGCAGTACATTCACTGGGCCGATCGCAACCCCTGGTCGGCGATCGCCGAGCGCGAGAAGGCCCGGATCGGCGAAGATTCCTCCTGGGCCCGCACCCTCGTCATCGACGGCCGGGCCGCCACCGAGGCCGAGCGCACCGCCCGCCGCGCGGGCTTCGGCACCCTCACGGCCCTGCTCGTCCCGGCGGGGGCCGACCGCTCCATCCGGGCGGCGGCGCAGATCGGCGGCGCGGGGGCCGAAGGGGCGGCCGCCAACCTCACCCGCCTGTCGCTCGGCGAGGAGCCCGAACGCGTCTCGCTGGCCGATTACGACCGGCTCTGGTCGGGCGAGGATCTCTGGGTCGACGGCTACGGGGCCCTCGTGGCGCGCCACCATGCCGGCCTGCCGGTGCAACTCGAGACCCGCGTCACCGGCATCGACTGGTCGGGCGCGGGCGTCACCGTCGAGACCGACCGAGGCCCCCTCGCGGGGGCGGCCGTGATCGTCACGGTGCCGGTGGGCGTGCTGGCGGGGGGCGCGATCCGCGTCACGCCCGGTTGGCCCGCCGAGACCGCGAGCGCTCTCGATGGCCTCGGCATGGGGGCTTACACCAAGATCGCGCTGCGCCTCGATCCGGCCCGCCTCGACCTGCGGTCGACGGGGGATGCCGTCTCGGTGGCGCGGCGGGACGGCCGGGATCTCACCCTGTATTTCGAGATGGCGCCCTTCGGGCGGCCCGTCGCCATCGCCAATCTCGGCGGCGACGGGGCGCGTGCGCTCTGCGAGGCGGGCGAGGCCGCGGCAATTGCCGAGGCGACGGACCGCCTCGCGGCGATCCTCGGCGCCGAGGCGCGCCGTGCCGTCACGGGCGGGCGCCTCGCCGGCTGGTGGACCGACCCGCTCGCCCGCGGCGGCTACGCGATCGCGAAGCCGGGCCGGGCGGAGGCCCGCCTCGCGCTCCGCCGCCCCATCGCCGACCGGGTCTTCCTCGCCGGCGAGGCCCTGGGCGAGGGGAGCGCCATGACGGTCGGCGGCGCCACCCTCGACGGCCAGCGCGCCGCCGCAGCGGTCCTGCGGGTCCTGGCGAGCTGAGGGGATCAGCCGCTCCCGCGCACCACCGCATTCTGAGATGGAGCGCGAGCGAGCGCCGTTGCCGGACCGGAGCGCCCCTCAGCCCGCCCGCGTCAGGGCATGCACCGAGAATAGCGCCTCCGGATCGGTCCACACCGTGCCGGCGCTCCAGCCGGCTTCGGCCGCGAGGCGGCGGAAGCCGTCGATCGTGTATTTGTAGCTGTTCTCGGTGTGGATCGTCTCGCCCTCCGCGAAGGCAAAGGCGCGTCCGCCCACCGTGACGGTCTGGGCGCGGGTGCTGACGAGGTGCATCTCGATGCGCGAGGCGGCGGCGTTGAACAGGGCCCGATGGCGGAAATGGGCGCGCTCGAAGGTCCCGGCGAGCTCGCGGTTGATCCGGGTCAGGAGGTTGAGGTTGAAGGCCGCCGTGATGCCCGCCGCGTCGTCGTAGGCCGCCTCCAGCACGGCCGGATCCTTCACGAGGTCGACGCCGACGATCAGGCTGGCGCCGGCCCCGAGTTCCTGCCCGAACTGCGCCAAGAGGCGCGCCGCCTCGGGCGGCTCGAAATTGCCGATGGTCGAGCCCGGGAAGAAGCCGGCGAAGCCGTCGCCGCCGAGATCCGCCGGCAGGGTGAAGGGCTGGGTGAAATCCGCCGCGACCGGCTCGACCCGCAATGTCGGCAAGTCGGCCCGCAGGGTCTCGGCCTCGCTGCGCAGAAAGCTCTCGGAGACGTCCACCGGCACGTAGGCGGCGAGGGCGGGCATATGGCGCAGCAGGCGCCGGACCTTGACGGTGGAACCGCTGCCGAATTCCACGAGGCTCGCGCGGGGCGGCAGCACCGCCGCGATCTCGGCGCCGCGCGCGTCCAGGATCCCGAGCTCAGTCCGGGTCGGATAATATTCGGGCAGCCGGGTGATGGCCTCGAACAGGTCCGAGCCGGCCGCGTCGTAGAAATACTTGGCGGCAAGCTGCTTCTGGGGCTTGCCGAGGCCCGCGATCACGTCCGCCAGGAAATCCCGATCGTCGGGCAGGCGGGTGAGCGGGGTCGCGTCCTCGAAGACGGGCTTGATGGTCACGGGCTCTCTCCGGGAACGCTGCGGCAGCGCGAGACTGTCGGGCAGGAAGTCGGGACGGGTCAGCCGCGCATCTGCGCGAGGCGCAGGCCGGTGAACTGCCAGCGCTGGTGCGGGTAGAAGAAGTTGCGGTAGGGCACGCGCGCGTGGCCGTCCGGCGTCGCGACGGAGGAGCCGCGCAGCACGAACTGGTTCGACATGAACTTGCCGTTGTACTCGCCGAGCGCCCCGGCCACCGGGCGATAGCCCGGATAGGCCGTGTAGGCGCTGCGGGTCCATTGCCAGACGAGGCCGAAGGCATCGCCGAGCGCCCCGTCGCGGGCGGCGACCTCCCAATCCTGCTCGGTCGGCAGGTCGCGCCCGGCCCAGCGCGCGTAGGCGTCGGCCTCGTAATAGCTGATATGGGTGACGGGCAGGGCCGGGTCGACCGGCCGGATCCCGGCGAGCGTCATGCTCACCCAGCCGCCCCGGTCGTCGCGGCGCCAGTAGCCCGGCGCCTCCCAGCCCTCGGCCTGCGCGGCGAGCCAGCCATCCGAGAGCCAGAGCTCCGGCCGGGCATAGCCCCCGTCCTCCAGGAAGGCGAGCCACTCCGCGTTCGTCACCAGCGCCCGGTCGAGGCCGACGGGCAGGATCAGCACGTCGTGGCGCGGCGATTCGTTGTCGAAGGCGAAGCCCTCGCCCGCATGCCCGATCCGGGTGATGCCGCCGGGCAGCTCCACGGTGCCGGCCTGCGCCTCGGGCCGGGGAAAGCGCCAATCCGGATCGTAGGCCGGACCGAGCGGGTTCTGCGCGAAGGCGTGCAGGATGTCGGTGAGAAGGAGTTCCTGGTGCTGCTGCTCGTGGTAGAGCCCGATCTCCAGGATCGGCAGCACGGCCTCCAGGGTAGCGGGCGTCGCCTCGGCGAGCAGCGTCTCCACGGCGCGGTCCACGTGGGCCCGGTAGGCCGCGACCTCGGAAGCATCCGGCCGCGTGATCAGCCCCCGCATGATGCGGGGCTGGCGCGGGCCGGCGGCCACGTAATACGAGTTGAACAGGTAATGCAGGCGCTCGTCGTAGATGGCGTAGCCCGGCGCGTGCGCGCGCAGCAGGAACTGCTCGAAGAACCAGGTGGTGTGGGCCCGGTGCCACTTCGTCGGGCTCGCATCCGCCATGGACTGGATCTGCTGATCCTCGGGCGAGAGGGGCGCGGCCCGCCGCTCAGTCTCGTCGCGCACCTGCCGGAAGGCGGCGATCCAGGCCTGCCGGTCGGCGGGCTTCTGCGAGACGGCCGGCGGCGGAAAGGCCGCTTGCGTCCGGTACGCACTCATCCCGCGCATTGCCGCCGTCGCTGCCATGACGATCGTCCCGTGTTGCCCGCGCGACGGAGAAACCCGTCCCACGAAGAGGCGTGGCCGAGGGAAATATGTGCTCACGCACAATCGGCAACGCTTGAGGCCGCCGCACCGTTCGTCGCAGCCGCCCGGCTTGTGCCGTCGCGCACCACCGCCCGATCGAGACGGCGCCTGGCACGGCGCGGCCATTTTACGGACTCAGTGAGATGGCCTTAACCCTCGCGCCCGACACTGTATTCCTCGTACGGTGCCGGGGCGCGTGTCGGATGCGGATCGATCTCATGGCCGGGGCCAGCCTGTCCGCCGCCGCCCTCCGGGCGGCGCCGGAACCCACCATCCTGGTCTTCGATTCCGGCCTCGGCGGGCTCACCGTGCTGGAGCAGGTGCGCCGCGCCCGGCCGGATGCCCGCTACGTCTACGCGGCCGATGACGCCGCCTTCCCGTATGGCCGGCTCTCCGAGGCGACCCTCGTGGCCCGGGTGCTCGCCGTGATGGAGCGGCTGATCGCGCGCCACCGACCCGACCTCGTGGTGATCGCCTGCAACACGGCCTCGACCCTCGTGCTGCCGGTGCTGCGCCAGACCTTCCCGACGCCCTTCGTGGGCGTGGTTCCGCCGATCAAGCCCGCCGCCGAGACCACGCGCTCGCGCCTCGTCTCCCTGCTCGCCACCCCCGGCACGGTGGCGCGCGCCTACACGCACGACCTGATCCGGACCTATGCGGGAGCCTGCCGGGTGACCCTGGTCGGCTCGCCGAACCTCGCCAACTACGCCGAGGCCGAGCTTGCGGGCGCCGCTGTCGACGACGCGGCCCTGATGGCCGAGATCGCCCCCTGCTTCGTCGCGGAAGCCGACGGACGGCGCACCGACGTGGTCTGCCTCGCCTGCACGCATTACCCGCTGCTGCTTCCCCGCTTCGAGCGCCTGGCGCCCTGGCCGGTGACCTGGATCGACCCGGCCCCCGCCATCGCGCGCCGGGTGACGCAGCTCCTCGGACCCGGCGACCGCGCGCGGCGCGGCGAGGCCCCGGTCCTCGGCGCCTTCACGGGGGGCTGGGGCTTGAGCGGCCCCTTGCGCGCCTCGCTCGCGGGCCGGGGTCTCGCCGAGGTCAGCGTCGAGGCCATGCCGCTCGCCCTGCAATAGGGCCGGCCTGTCGCGGCGCGGGCGCGAAGGCGCTAAGGATTGACCATTCCGCCCGGCTGCACTAAGGACGCCGGGTTCGCGGGGCTCCGATGAGGGGCCCCGTGGCTTTTTCACACGCACCCGTGAGCGGGCTCGGTCCCGCTCTGTCGTTCCGGCGGCGTCACGCCATCGGGAAGAGGAGGGCGCGTTCCTCCCTAGACTCGGATACCGAGAGGACACGCGATGTCGAAGCGGATTCAGGCCAAGCACAAGCTCGACCGCCGCATGGGCCAGAACATCTGGGGCCGCCCGAAGAGCCCCGTGAACCGCCGTGAATACGGCCCCGGCCAGCACGGCCAGCGCCGCAAGGGCAAGATGAGCGACTTCGGCACGCAGCTGCGCGCCAAGCAGAAGCTCAAGGGCTATTACGGCAACATCACCGAGAAGCAGTTCCGCCGTTACTACGCCGAGGCGATCCGCCTGCGCGGCGATTCCGGCGAGAACCTGATCGGCCTGCTCGAGCGCCGCCTCGACGCCGTGGTGTATCGTGCGAAGTTCGTGGCGACCCCGTTCGCGGCGCGCCAGTTCGTCAACCACGGCCACATCAAGGTCAACGGCCGCCGCGTGAACATCCCGAGCTACCTCGTGAAGCCCGGCGACGTGATCGAGGTGAAGGAAGCCTCCCGCCAGCTCGAGATCGTCGTGGTGGCGAGCCAGCTCGCCGAGCGCGACGTGCCCGACTACATCGAGGTCGACCACCAGAAGATGTCCGCCCGCGTCACCCGCGTGCCGGGCCTCGGCGAGGTGCCGTACGCGGTGCAGATGGAGCCGAACCTCGTGATCGAGTTCTACTCGCGCTGATCCCGGTCAATCCGGACCATCCGGAAAGGGCCGCCCGAGAGGGCGGCCCTTTCCGCGTTCGGGGGCCCTAATCCTCGGCCGTGCGGGCAACGGCCGCCACGGCGCGGATCGCCTCCAGCGTCAGGATCCGGCCCGGAGCCCCCGCGACTTGCAGGCGCGTCGCGCCCCGCGCCAGCATCTCCGAGAGCGCGTCGCGCAACGGCGCCTCGCCCGCGATTTCGGCGGCCTCCGGAGCGTCGCCGGGCTCTGCGGCCTCCGCGACCTTGGTGAGGGCGAGGCGGCGCAGGGCCCGGTCCCGGCCCACGAAGGCGGCCACGAAGGCGTCGGCCGGCCGGGCCAGGATCGCGGCGGGCGCATCCGCCTGGATCAGGCGCCCGGCCCGCATCAGCACCACGCGGTCGCCCATCAGCACGGCCTCGTCGATGTCGTGGGTGACGATGATCACGGTCTTCGACAGGCGCTGCAGGATCGCGCCGATCTCCGCCTGAAGCCGTCCGCGCGCCACGGGATCGACCGCCCCGAAGGGCTCGTCCATCAGCAGCACGGGCGGATCGGCCGCGAGGGCCCGGGCGACGCCGACGCGCTGGCGCTGGCCGCCGGACAGCGCCTCGGGGCGGCGATCGCGGTAGGTTTCGGGATCGAGGCCGACGAGGTCCAGGAGGGCATCGACGCGCTCCGCGATGCGGCGGCGCTTCCAGCCGAGGAGTTCCGGCACCGTCGCGACGTTCTGGGCGACGCTGCGATGGGGGAACAGCCCAATGCCCTGGAGCACGTAGCCGATGCCGCGCCGGAGGGCGATCGGATTGGTCTCCATCACGTCGGTGCCCCCGATGGTGATGCGGCCGGAATCCGGCTCCACCAGCCGGTTGACCATGCGCAGGGTCGTCGACTTGCCGCAGCCGGACGGGCCGATCAGCACGCAGGTGGTGCCCTCGGGAATGGTGAGGTCGAGCCGGTCCACCGCCGGGTCGGCGGCGCCGGGGAAGCGCTTCGAGACGCCCTCGAACCGGATCACGGCCGGCCGCCATCATGGGCGGGGCGAATCGGCCCGGGCGCCACGCTCAGCAGCCCTTGCTCAGCATCCCTTGCAGATCGAGCCCATGGTGGTGCGCATCTTCGAGTCCCAGGCCTTGTCGCGGTCGGCCGCAGCTCTCTGGGCCTTCACCATCTCGGCCTGGGCCGCCGGCGCCATCGGGGCTCCGCCGCCCGGCGGCTTGGTGACGCCGGTCGCGGTGACGTTGCGCGGGGGGGCTCCGCTGCGGCCGGGCGCCTGGGCGAGGGCAGGCGCGGCGCAGAGGGTCGTGAGGAGTGCTGTTGCGGCCAGGATGCGGCGCATGGACTGAGATCCCCGGGAGAAGGCGCCGCGACCTGCCGCGGCGCGGGGGCCGGGGCAGGCCGTCACCGGCTGCAGGCCGCGCGGTAGCGCGCGGAGTGGCGGAAATTATGGCGTGCCGGGTGTCGACAAAGCGTTTCGCCGCGCGCGAAGAGTGCCGGTACAGGAGATGGCCTTGCCGAGACCAGCACCGGGGGCGCCCCCGTCGAACCGCCGCGAGGCCGTTGCCGCGTCCCTGCGCCGCCTCGCCCCGCGCCTCCCGGATTTCGAGGCGGAGGCGGCCCTCGACCGGGCGCTCGCGAGCCCCGGCCTCGCCCGCGCCGCGCCCGACAACGCCGCGCGGCTCGCGCTGATCGCGTATGCCCGCCATGTCTTCACCGAGTACGACGACCTCCTGGCCGACGGCTACGATCGCGACAGCGCCCGCCACTTCGTCCTCGACACCCTCAATGACGTCCTCACGGCGTGGGGGGCTCCGCCGATTCCGGAGGATTCGGCGATAGCGGAACAGGGGGGTGGGGATCCCGAACCATGAGGGGACCCTGGGACGTTGACCGGGCGTGATCGAACCGTCACGCCGGCATGGTGTTAGGGTGAGGCGGCCGCGACCGGCCGGCAGACAGGAGCGAGACGGCCATGAAGATCAGCGCGCGCAACGTCATCAAGGGCACCATCGTGGCGATCGAGAAGGGCGCGACCACCGCCCACGTGAAGATCGAGATCGCCCCCGGCCAGGTCGTCACCGCCGCGATCACCAACGATTCCGTCGATGCTCTCAAGCTCGCCACCGGCGCGCAGGCCTACGCGGTCGTCAAGGCCTCCGACGTGATGGTGGCGGTGGATTGAGGCGGATGCGCCGGTTCGTCCTCGGTCTCGCCCTCGTCCTCGTGGGGGCGGGCGCCCAGGCAGAGCCCGCGCGGGAGGCAGAGCCCGCCCGGCAGGCTCAGGCCTCGCCGCCGCCCACCGGAGCCCCGGCGGCGCCCGTCCCCGCCGCCTGCACGGATTTCGCGTGGCCGCTGATGCGGGAGGAGACCTGGTTCGCCGCGCCCGGCCTCGCGCGGGTCGCCTCGGGCGACACCCTGCGGCCGGAGATGCCCGGGGCCGTGCTGACGCTGAAGCCCGAGGCCGAGGTCGCCTTCCCGGTGGCGCCCTCCAGGGTGCCCCCGCCCGGGAGCTACGGCGGCGTGCTGCGCTTCCCGGCTCCGATCCGGCCCGGGATCCATCAGGTCACCCTCTCGGACGAGGCCTGGATCGACGTGAGCCAGGACGGGCAGACCACCCGGCCGCCGGTGGACCACACCGTCAACCGCGACTGCCCGACCCTGCGCAAGAGCCTGCGCTACCAGTTCGGCACCGCCCCGGTGATCATCGAGATCAGCGGCGCGAAGCGGGACACGATCAAGATCGCGGTCGCCCCCGTCGAGTAGGGGCCCGGGCCATCGGGGCTCCGGCGCCCCACCCATCGACGCCTCGCCCGTCGTTGCTCCCCGGGGGGCTTGCCGGGTAGGGTGCCGGCCATCCCCGGCAGCGGAACGCGACTGAGCGCCATGAACGTCCTCGGCATCGAGACCACCTGCGACGAGACCGCCACCGCCATCGTCGCCCCCGGCGAGGACGGCCGCGGCCTGATCCGCGCGAACGAGGTGCTGAGCCAGATCGCCGAGCACGCGGCCTATGGGGGCGTGGTGCCGGAGATCGCCGCCCGCGCCCATGTGGAGGTGCTCGACCGGCTGATCGCCCGCGCCCTCGACACCGCCGGGATGAGGCTCGCGGATCTCGACGGCATCGCGGTGGCGGCCGGGCCCGGACTGATCGGCGGCGTGCTGATCGGCCTCGTCACGGCCAAGACCCTTTCCCTCGTCGCCCGCAAGCCGCTGGTCGCGGTCAACCACCTGGAGGCGCACGCGCTCACGGCGCGCCTCACCGACGGCCTGTCCTTCCCCTACCTGCTCCTGCTGGCCTCGGGCGGCCACACCCAGCTCGTCGCCGTCAAGGGCGTCGGCGAGTATGTCCGGCTCGGCACCACCATCGACGACGCCATCGGGGAGGCCTTCGACAAGGTCGCCAAGCTCCTCGGCCTCGGCTATCCGGGCGGGCCCGAGGTCGAGCGCATGGCCGAGGCGGGCGATCCCGAGCGCTTCGCCCTGCCGCGCCCGATGCTCGGCCGGCGCGAGGCGAACTTCTCCCTCTCGGGCCTCAAGACCGCTCTGCGCATCGAGGCCGAGCGGATCGCGCCGCTCGCCGAGCGCGACGTCGCCGATCTCTGCGCCAGCTTCCAGGCCGCGGTGGTGGACGTGGTGGTGGACCGCCTGCGCGTGGCCCTGCGCGCCTTCGGGCCCGTGGCCGGGCACCCGACCGCCCTGGTGGCGGCCGGCGGCGTATCGGCCAACGGCGCCATCCGGCGGGCGCTGGCGGCTCAGGCCGGCCAGGCCGGGCTCGCCTTCGTGGCGCCCCCGCTCGCCCTCTGCGGCGACAACGGCGCCATGATCGCCTGGGCCGGGCTGGAGCGCCTGCGCCTCGGCCTCGTCGACGACCTGACGGCGCCCGCCCGCGCCCGCTGGCCCTTCGCGGAGGCCCCCGCCGCGTGAGGCGCCCCGGGCACCTCGTCCTGCCGCGGGTCAATTTCCTGGAGGCGGTCCGCACCCTGGCGGCGCCGGGGCCCGTGCCGCCCGGACTCGGCCCGGACCGCGTCGCCGCGCTCCAGGCCCGCTGGCGCGACCTCGTCGACCGGCGCCTGCCCGACGCCGCGCGGGGGCGCGCCGGCTGGCCGGTGCGCCTCGACCATTGCTTCGCCCGCATCCTCCTGGACAATGCCTGCGGCGGTCCCTGGCGCGAGAGCGTCGCGGCCCCGGCCTGGGCGAACATGCCGCCCGCCCGCCTCGCCGCCGCGATCGAACTCGGCGAGGCGGTGCTGGCGGGCCGGGCCGATCTCGACCTTCTCAACCGCCGCTCCCTGCAATGGCGCGGCAAGGCCCGGGTGCCGGCCGCCCCCGACGCATTGCGGGAGGGTTCGCTCCATCTGCGCCGCTGGCGCCGCGGCGACGACGCTCCCTTCGCGGCCCTCAATGCCGACCCGGCCGTGATGCGCTACTTCCCCGACATCAAGAGCCGCAGCGAGAGCCTGTGGGAGGCCCGCGCCCTCGATCGCCGCTTCCAGGCCGACGGGTTCGGCCCCTGGGCCCTCAGCGATGCGGCGCAGCCCGGGGCCGGCGAGGGTGATGGCTCCGGCCCCGCGGAGGCGTTCCTCGGCTTCGTCGGCGCCATGCGGCTGATGCGGCCGATGCCCTTCGCGGGCGGCGAGCGGCCCGGCGCCCTGGTGGAGGTCGGCTGGCGCCTGGCGCAGGCCGGCTGGGGCCGGGGCCTCGCCACCCGGGCGGCCCGGCTCGCGCTCCGCGACCTCTTCGCCCGCTGCGAAATCGCCGCCGTGGTGGCCTTCACGGCCGCAGGGAACGGGCCCTCGCGGCGGGTGATGGAGCGGCTCGGCATGACCCGCGACCCGGCCGAGGATTTCGACCACCCCGCGCTCGCGGCCGACGACCCGCTGCGGCGGCACGTGCTGTATCGTCTGACCGGGGCGGATTTCGCGGCACGGGACGGAGCGGCAGCATGAGCACCAGCGAGACGGCAGGCGCGAGCGGCGCGGTCGCGGTCGTCGGCGGCGGCGCCTGGGGCACGGCCCTCGCCAACGCCGCCGCCGCCGCGGGCCGGCCCGTCACCCTCTGGCTGCGCGACCCCGAGGCCGCCGCCCGCCTGGAGCGGACCCGCGAGAACGCCCGCTACCTGCCGGGCGTGCCGCTCCATCCGGCCATCCGGGCGACCGCGGACGGCGCGGCCCTGCGGCCGGCCGATTCCGTGCTCCTCGTCACCCCGGCCCAGACCCTGCGGAGCGTGCTGGTGCAGCTCGGGCCCGAATTCAGGCCGGGGGCGCCCGTCATCCTCTGCGCCAAGGGGATCGAGCGGGGGAGCGATGCCTTCATGAGCGCGGTGGCGGCCGAGAGCCTGCCCGCGTCCACGCCGGTGGCGGTCCTGTCCGGTCCGAGCTTCGCGGCGGACGTCGCCCGCAACCTGCCCACCGCCGTCACTCTCGCGGCCGCGGATGCGGGCCTCGCCGCGCGCCTCGCCCGGATGCTCTCCGGCCCGAGCCTGCGGCTCTACCACACCGACGACGTGCGCGGCGTCGAGATCGGCGGCGCGGGCAAGAACGTGCTGGCCATCGCGTCGGGCATCGTCGCGGGGCGGGGGCTCGGCGAGAGCGCCCGCGCCGCCCTCATCGCCCGCGCCTTCGCGGAGCTGATGCGCTTTGCCCGCTCCTATGGCGGGCAGCCCGAGACCCTGATGGGCCTGTCGGGCCTGGGCGACCTCGTGCTCACGGCCTCCTCGCCGCAATCGCGCAACTTCGCCTTCGGCCAGCGCCTCGGCGAGGGCGCCACCCCGGAGGCGGCCTCCGGCGGCAAGCTCGCGGAGGGCGCCTTCACGGCCGCCGCCCTGGTGGACCTCGCCCGCGCCCGCGCGGTCGAGATGCCGGTGGCGGAGGCGGTCGCGGCGATCGTCTCGGGCGAGGCCAGCGTCGAGGCCGTGGTGGCGGGCCTCCTGGCGCGGCCCCTCAAGGCGGAGGTCGGGTAGCCGGCGGGCGGGATGACGCCGCGGACGCCATGGGAGCGGCGCGCAAACTCGGCTAAACGGGCTCCCGCATCCGCGAAGGGGTCCCCGCATGGCGTACTGGCTCTACAAGTCCGAACCTGCGACCTGGTCCTGGGACCAGCAGGTCGCGGCGGGGGCGGCCGGCACCCACTGGAACGGCGTGCGCAACCATCTCGCCAAGAAGCACCTGATGGCGATGGAGGTCGGCGAGCGGGGCTTCTTCTACCACTCGAACGAGGGCAAGGCGGTGGTCGGCATCGTCGAGGTGATCCGGCCCTATTACCCCGACCATACCGACGAGACCGGCCGCTTCGGCATGGTGGACCTGCGCGCCGTGGAGCCGCTGGCGCGCCCCGTCACCCTCGACGCCATCAAGGCGGATTCGGTGCTGGCCGACATGGTGCTCGTCAACAATTCACGCCTCTCGGTCCAGCCCGTGACGGAGGCCGAATGGGTCCGGATCCGGGCACTCGGTGGGTTGGCCTGACCATGCGCGCCTGAACAGGCAAGCCCGTACACGTAAGCGTGAGCGGGTGCCCCCTTTCGCGGAACCGGATGCGGGTGTCTCTGGCGACGCTTGCGCATCCTCACTCCGGAGATGGCCCATGACCCTGCGCGACCCCCTCCTTAAGCCCGTCCCGATCGCGGATCTGCGCCCGACGCAGATGACGGTCGGCTACCGCGAGGTCGAGGAGAAGCGCCGGCGCTGGCGCGAGCACGATGCCGACAAGAAGGCGGCCTTCCTGGGCGCGCACATGATCCCGACGTTGCTCGGGCCGAAGAAGCGCCACTACGTCATCGACCATCACCATCTCGCCCGGGCCCTGCAGATGGAGGGCGTCGAGAACGTGCTGGTCACGGTGGTGGCCGACCTGCACAAGCTCGACAAGGACGCCTTCTGGACGGTCTGCGACCACAAGGCCTGGGCCCATCCCTACGACGCCGAGGGCGTGCGCGTTGGCTTCGGGGACATCCCGAAGGCGATCGCCGACCTCGCCGACGATCCCTACCGGAGCCTGGCGGGGGAATTGCGCCGCGCGGGCGGCTTTGCCAAGGACACGACGCCCTTCAGCGAGTTCCTGTGGGCCGACTTCCTGCGCCGCAACGTCAAGGCGAAGCGGATCGAGTCCGATTTCTCGCAGGCCCTCGAGACGGCGATGAGCCACGCCAAGTCCCCTGACGCCGCCTACCTGCCAGGATGGTGCGGGCCCGCCGAATGACGCTCCGCGCGGGCCCTGAACGCCGGTCCCGATCGCGTAGCCATCGGGACCAGCGTTCAGCCCTTGATGCGATGCGCGCTCCGACGCCGGACCGGTATCCGCTTCGGCGAGAGAGCGCCCTCGCTCAGATGCCCCAGTACGGGGTGGCGTTGTAGTAGCGGTGGACATGCTCCTCCCAGTCCCGGTCCTGGGACGGGTCCGTGCCCTCGGGCGAGCGGGGCGGCGCGTCGCGCAGCTGCGCTTCCGTGATGTCGACCACGTAGGCGTCGAGCTCGGGCTCGAAGCGCAGCACGCTCCAGGGCAGCGTGTGGTAGCCCTCGCCGAGGCCCAGGAAGCCGCCGAAGCTCATCACCGCGTAGGCGACGCGGCCGGATTTCTTGTCGAGCATCAGCCGCTCGATGGTGCCGACGCGCTCGCCATCCGGCCGCCGCACGTCGGTGCCGATCACCCGGTCGCTGGCGATCAGGCTGCGCGGATTCGTATCGCTGGTTGCAGTCTCCATGGCGTAACTCCCGGCAAGAGGCATGACACGATGCGTGAGGCTGCCCGAAAAACGCCGCCCGCGACGGCGACGTTCCGGCGCAGCGCGCAAGGCCGTCGGTCTGCGCCCGGACCCTCGACGCCGCCCCGCCCGACCGGATAGCTTGCCCCGCATGCCGACACAGCCGCGCTTTCCTCCTTCCGCCGCCCCGCTCGCCACCGCTCTCGCCGCCCTCCTGCTCCTCGGCCTCACGGCGGCTCAGGCTCAGGACCGGGGCAGCGTGAACCCGAAGCCCCTGCCGCCGCTCGCCGACCCCGACGCGCCCACCACCCCCGCCAAGGAGCTGTTCGGGCGCGCCGCCACCCCGGCGCCGGGGCCCGCCCGCCCCTACGGCTCCTACGCCAAGGGCTGCTTCTCGGGCGGCGAGGCCCTGCCGGTCGACGGGACGACCTGGCAGGTGATGCGGCTCTCCCGCAACCGGATGTGGGGCACGCCCCAGCTCGTCGATTTCATCGAGCGCCTGGCCGCCAGGGCCCCGAAGGTGGGCTGGCCGGGCCTCCTCGTCGGTGACATGTCCCAGCCCCGCGGCGGCCCGATGCTGACCGGCCACGCCTCGCACCAGCTCGGCCTCGACGCCGACGTCTGGCTGACCCCGATGCCGGGCCGCCGCATGAGCCGGGTGGAGCGCGAGGAGACCTCGGCCACCGACATGGTGCGGGGCGACCGCCTCGACATCGACCCGCGGGTCTGGACCCCCGAGCACCTGCGGCTCATCCGTCTCACCGCCCAGCAGCCCGAGGTGGCGCGCATCTTCGTCAACGCGGCGATCAAGAAGGCGCTCTGCCGCGAGGCCGGGAGCGAGCGCGGCTGGCTCACCAAGGTGCGCCCGATGTACGGGCACAATTACCACTACCATATCCGCCTCGCCTGCCCGGACGGGGCGGGCGATTGCGGCGACCAGGCGCCCCCGCCTCCCGGCGACGGCTGCGGCGAGGCGCTGGATTACTGGTTCAGCGACGCGGTGCTGCACCCCAAGCCCCCGAAGGTGAAGCCGAAGCCCAAACCCCCGATGACCATGGCGGCGCTTCCGGCCGCCTGCCGCGCGGTGCTCAAGGCCCGCTGAGGCCGCCGGTCCGGCCCCGATCACCCTCAGGACCGCGTCAGGACCCCGATGCGCTGGCGGGCCGGCTGGCCGAGCCAGAGCAGGATCGCCCCGAGCCCGAGCCCCAGCAGGGCGGCCGGGGCCAGGGTGAGGGGCAGCACCAAGAGCTGCCAGAGCCAGGGCGCCGCCCCCTCGACGGTGCCCTGCAGGGCGCTCGCCTTGTCCTTGAACAGGGTGAAGATCAGGTCGCTCAGGGAGGTCACCCGCAGGCCGTTATTCGCGATCGAGCGGGCGCCGTCATACACGAGGGCGACGAAGCCGCCGGCGAGGAGAAGAAGGCCGAGGCAGCGGCACAGGAAGCGGAACATCGCGTGTCTTCGATCTCGGGCCCGGGCGCGGTGCCCCCGCGGGGATGCAACCGGTGGAGTAGGGGGCGGGCGCCCCCGGCGCAAGCGACCTCGGGCCCGATTGCCCCGCATGGCTCCCCATGCCAGAGGGAGCCCCGCGCCAGGCTGAGGAGCGGACCCGTTGCGAAGAGCTGATCTGACGGATGCGGGCGCGGCCCGGCCGGCCCCGCGGGCCCCCGGGCCCGGCCAGGGCGAGGCCCCGGCCCTCGTCATCTTCGATTGCGACGGGGTGCTCATCGACAGCGAGCCGATCAGCCTCGCCCGGCTCACCGCCGGCCTCAACCGGATCGGCGTCGACATCGACGTCGAGACGGTGCGGGCGCGCTTCGCCGGCACCGCGATGACCTCGATCATGGGCCACGTCGCGGCGGATTACGGGATCTGCGTGCCGGACGGCTTCGTCGAGGCCGTGAAGGCCGACACCCTGCGGGCCTTCGACCGGGAGCTCCGCGCCATGAGGGGCGTCGCCGAGGCGGTGGCGGCGCTCACGCTGCCGGCCTGCGTCGCCTCCAGCAGCGACCCCGTGCGACTGCGCCACTCCCTCGGCCTGACCGGGCTGCTGCCGCTGTTCGAGGGCCGGGTCTTCTCCTCGGCCGAGGTTGCCCGCGGCAAGCCCTTCCCGGACCTGTTCCTCCACGCGGCGGCCCGGATGGGCGCCGCCCCGGAGGGATGCCTCGTCATCGAGGACAGCGTGCCGGGCGTCACCGCGGCGCGGGCGGCGGGCATGAACGTCGTGGGCTTCACCGGCGGCGGCCATTGGGGCCATGACCGGGCCGGGGCCGACCTCGCGGCGGCGGGCGCGTCCCGGATCTTCCGCGACTATGCCGATCTCGCGGATATCCTGCGCGGCGCCTGAGGGCGGAGAAAGCGCCTGCGCGGGCAGCCGATGGGGCAGGCTTCATCCCACGGCCGAGCTTGCATTTGAAAGAATTCTCCGTTGACGAAAAGAGGTTACGTCACCATCCTTAAGACGTCGAGTGATGCAGCTCTGCATCGCCCGCCGCGGTGATTTGAAATGTGTAGCTTGCGCCGCGTCACCAAACGCTAAAGCACCGCGAAGCGCTCGCGCCTCGTGGTCCTTCGTGGAAAGGATGACTTGCCGTGACTGTTTCCCGTATTCTCCCCAGACTCCTTGATCCACGCGCTCGGCCGTCCCGATCGCGCGGATGCTGTCGATGCTCACGCTCCGGCCTCGGCCGATGACCGCGCGCCATTCGATCGCAGGGCCGGCGCAATCCCGGCCGCAGGAGTCCCGTGTTCCATGTCCCAAGTGCTTGCTGTTGCCCAATCCTTCGCAGATGCCCAATCCTTCGCGGATGCCCAATCCTTCGCGGATGCCAGATCTTTCGCGGATGCCAGATCTTTCGCGGATGCCAAGACCGGCATCCTGACCGAGTCCCTCGCCAACCCCTTCAGCGACCATCGCGAGGCGCGCGCGCAGAACCGCCTCCATCCGGAACGGGCGCCGGAGCCGGCCCCGACGGCGCGGGTCATCGAGGTCGGGGAGGTCACGGCCGGCATCGTCGTGCCGGAGCCCGGCGGGGTGCGATTCTTCTCCTCGTCGCGGGACTTCGATCCCCTCGACGGGGCGATCTTCCGCAGCGTCGAGCAGGCCGCCAAGGCGGCCCGCGAGCGCTTCCGCCAGCGCACCCGGCCCGCGCCGCGGCGCGGGCTGAGCGCGCCCCGCCTCGTCGCCGTCTGATCCCGGGCCGCGCTTCCTACTTGCACTCCTCGCGGGTGCGCTTCATCGCCTCCCCGAACCCGGCCAGCGCGTACTCGTCGCTGGTCGGGCTTCCGCGCATCGAGGTGGTCTTCACGCTGAGCTTCGGGTTGCGTCCGCTCATCTCGGCAACGACGCGGCCTTCCTCGGCCGGGTTCTGCAGCCAGGCATTGCCGTCCTTGACGACGAGGCCGTAGCGGGTGCTGCCGATGGTGAGGGTCGGGTCGGTGGAGGCGGGGCCGGCCCCGGGCTTGGTCTGGCTCGCCGCGGGCCTCGAGGGGAAGCCCAGCATCACCGCCACCTCGTTCTGCACGTTCTCGCCCTTGCGCACGGTGACGAACAGGTAGGCGGTGTCCCGCTTCAGACTGTTGGGCGAGCGCGTCGTCGGCTGGGCGATGGCGTAGCAGAGGCGGGTCCGGCCCTGGCCGCTCGCGAACACGTTCCAGTCGCCGAAGATCGCGACCGGCGTCGCCTGCTGCATGCCGGGCGGCGTCACCGCGGCCTTGGGGCTCGCCTTGGCCCGGCCGCGCCCGCGCCGCCGGCCTTGCGGCGGCTCCTCGACGGCCTCCTGCGCGAGCGCCGGGACCGGTGAGAGCGCGAGCCCGGCCGCGCCCGCCCCCGCCGCGAGCCCGGTCAGGACCGGGGCCGGAGCCGGGAGGGCGGCGAGCAGGAGCGCTGCGAGGCGCAGGGCGCGAACCGTCGGCAGATCGGATTTCGTGTGAGACATCGGCAGGTCCTGAGGGCATCGGTCCCGGGATGAGCGGGCGCGACGGGAGGCACACCGGCCGCCGGGAAATGCGGCTCTGTCCGAGCGCAACCGGGCGCGGGCGCGCCGGACGCAGAACTCAGGGTGCAACTTGTGAAGCTTGAGCGCGGCTTCGGCAAGGGGCGCCGCTTCGACAAGGGGCCCGGGCAAGGGGCGTGGGCAAGCGGCGTGGGCAAGAGGCGCAGGCAAGAGGCGCGGCTTCGCGTCGGCCGGGAGCCCGGCGGCGAAAGACAGGAGCCGCCCGCCCGAAGGGACGCCGGAAGGGGCCTGCGCCTCAGGCGGCCTCGGTGCCGGCCTGCATCGGCGCCGGCACGGGCGCAGGGGTGACGGGCAGGCGCGCTCGGCAGGCCGCGATGACCGCCGACACCGCGAAGGTCCGCTTGCGCGGCGGCGGGTCGTTGTAGGGGGTGTTGTAGCACTTGCGCACGGAGGTCCAGAACGCCTCCCGCTGCGCCTCGCTCAAGGTGCTGAGCGCCGCGTCGATCTCGGCGATGGCCGCGGCCGCAAGGGCCGGTGCCTCCTCCGGCGTGATCCAACTTTCCACGGGCATGCGACGATCTCCGAAACGCTCGGGGCGCTTCCTAGCAAGGATCACCTAGCTGGACCGTGAACGCACGCCCAATCGGGCGTGCGTCCTGCTGCTTTTTCAGGCCGTCTCACGGCCAAGCTGGGCAATCCAGCGTTCGGCCTGGCTCCGGACGTTGGCGGGGGCGGTGCCGCCGTAGCTCGTCCGGCTGTTCACGGAGTTCTCGACGCCGAGCACGGCGTAGACGGCCTCGGTGATGCGCGGCTCCGCCTCCTGCATCTCGGCGAGCGAGAGCGCTTCCAGCCCGACGCCCCGGGCGGAGGCCGCGCCGACGAGGCGGCCGGTGACGTGGTGGGCGTCGCGGAAGGGCAGGCCGAGCTCGCGCACCAGCCAATCGGCGAGGTCGGTGGCCGTGGCGTAGCCGGAGCCCGCGGCCCGGGCCAGCACCTCGGGGACGGGCGCGAGGTCGCGCACCATGCCGGTCATCGCCGCGAGGCAGAGCGAGAGGGCCTGGAGCGCGTCGAAGGTGCCCTCCTTGTCCTCCTGCATGTCCTTCGAATAGGCGAGCGGCAGGCCCTTCATTACGATGAGGAGACCCGTCAGCGCGCCGATCACCCGGCCCGCCTTCGCCCGCACCAGCTCGGCCGCATCGGGATTGCGCTTCTGCGGCATGATCGACGAGCCGGTGGTGAAGCCGTCCGACAGCTTCACGAAGCCGAACTGCGCCGAGGTCCAGACCACCAGCTCCTCGGCGAAGCGCGACAGGTGGACGGCGCAGATCGAGGCGGCCGAGAGGGATTCGAGGGCAAAGTCCCGGTCGGCCACGGAATCGAGGGAATTGGCGGTCGGCCGGTCGAAGCCGAGCGCCGCGGCGGTGGCGTGCCGGTCGATCGGGAAGGAGGTGCCGGCGAGCGCGGCGGCGCCGAGGGGGCACTCGTTGAGGCGCGCGCGGGCATCGCGGAACCGGCCCCGGTCGCGCCCGAGCATCTCCACATAGGCGAGGCAATGGTGGCCGAAGGTGACGGGCTGGGCCGATTGCAGATGGGTGAAGCCCGGCATCACGGTGTCGGCATGCTGGCGCGCCTTGTCGGCCAGCGCCCGCTGCAATTCGGCGGCCTGCGCGTCGAGGCTGTCGAGGGTGTCGCGCACCCACAATTTCATGTCGGTCGCGACCTGGTCGTTGCGCGAGCGGGCGGTGTGCAGGCGCCCGGCCGCCGGGCCGACGATCTCGCGCAGCCGGCTCTCCACACTCATGTGGATGTCCTCGAGCTCCCGCTTGAATTCGAACTGACCGGCCTCGATTTCCGCCTGGACCGCCTTGAGCCCGTCGCGAATCGCGCTCACATCCTCCGGCGGCAGGATCCCGGCGGCGCCCAGCATCGCGACATGCGCCAGCGAGCCGCGGATGTCCTGGGGTGCCAAGCGCTTGTCGAATCCGATGGAGGCGTTGATCTCCTCCATGATCTCGGCGGGGCCGCTCGCGAAGCGCCCGCCCCACATCCGGTTGCTCATGATGCTTCAAACCCTCTCGCCGCCTCACGCCCCGGAGACGCAACGCTGATGCCCGGCCGCCTGACTTCCTTCGTCATCGGGGCCGCGCTGGTCGCGGCGCTCGGCGCCGGGCTTGCCCTATACGGGACGGGCTCCATCGGGGGCAACGGGGGCGCGGCGCCGGCGCCCTGCGCGAGCAGCGAGGCCGCGCTCCGGCGGCTCGCGCCGCTTGCCCGCGGCGAGGTCGCGGCGATGCAGGTCCTCGACGCGCCCAAGCCCGCGCCGGCGCTCGCCTTCAAGGGGGCGGACGGCGCCGAGGTGAGCCTCGCCAGCCTCAAGGGGCGGGTGCTCCTCGTCAACCTGTGGGCGACCTGGTGCGCCCCCTGCAAGGCCGAGATGCCGGCCCTCGACCGGCTCCAGGGCGAACTGGGCGGCGCGGATTTCGCGGTCGTCGCCATCAATGTCGACACCCGCAACCTCGACAGGCCCGCGGCCTGGCTGAAGGAGAACGGCATCGCGCGGCTCGCCTTCTACGCCGACCCGGGCGGGCGGGTGCTGCCGGCAATCCAGCGCGACACCGGCTCGACCGGCCTGCCGACGACGCTCCTGATCGACGTCCAGGGTTGCGAGGTCGGGGTCATGAAGGGCCCGGCCGAGTGGTCGAGCCAGGATGCCAAGCGGTTGATCCGGGGGGCGCTCGGGCCGTCATCCTGAGCGGGCAGGGTTGAATCCGCCTCCAAAGACGGGCACGCGACCCGCATGACCCGGCCGCGCCCGCTCTCCGCCATCCGCACGGCGCTCACCAGCGAAGCCGGCGGCGGCCTCGTCCTGATGGCGGCCGCGCTCCTCGCCCTCGTGGTGGCGAACTCGACCTTCGCGGCCGCCTACGACCGCGCCCTCCATCTCGAACTCGGGCCGCTCAGCCTGCTGCACTGGATCAATGACGGCCTGATGGCCGTGTTCTTCCTGCTCGTCGGTTTGGAGATCAAGCGCGAGGCCCTGGACGGGCAGTTGCGCACCTGGCCCGACCGGGCCCTGCCCGGACTCGCGGCGCTGGGCGGCATGGTGGTGCCGGCCCTCGTCTACGTCGCCCTGAACTGGGGCGGGACCACGCTGCGCGGTTGGGCGATTCCCGCCGCCACCGACATCGCCTTCGCGCTCGGCGTGCTGGCGCTCCTCGGCCGCCGGGCGCCGGTCTCCCTCAAGATCTTCCTCAGCGCGGTCGCGATCGTGGACGATCTCGGCGCGGTCGTCATCATCGCGCTGTTCTATTCGGGTGGCCTCGACCCCGCGATGCTCGCCCTCGCGGCCGGGACCCTCGGGCTCCTCGTCCTGCTGAACCGCTCCGGCGTCATGGCGCTCAGCCCCTACCTGCTGCTCGGCCTCGTGCTCTGGGTCCTCGTGCTGCGCTCCGGCATCCACGCCACCGTGGCGGGCGTGCTCCTGGCGCTGACCATCCCGATCCGCCCGAGCCCGGCCCGGACCGAGGACCCGACCTCGCCGCTCCACCGGCTCGAACACGCCCTCACCCCTTGGGTGACCTACGCCATCGTGCCGGTCTTCGGTTTCGCCAACGCGGGCGTGAGCCTCCTCGGCCTCTCCCCCGCGGCGCTCCTCGACCCGGTCACCCTCGGGGTGGCCCTCGGGCTCTTCCTCGGCAAGCAGGTCGGCATCTTCGCGAGCGTACGGCTCGCCGTCCTGGCGGGGCTCGCCAAGCGGCCGGCCCATGCGAGCTGGAGCCAGGTCTACGGGGTGGCGGTGCTCTGCGGCATCGGTTTCACCATGAGCCTGTTCATCGGCGGCCTCGCCTTCAAGGACGGCCTGCTCGAGACCGAGACGAAGCTCGGCGTCCTCGTCGGCTCCCTCCTGTCGGGCTGCGTCGGCGCCGCCATCCTGGCCCTGGCGACCGGCCGCGAGCGCCGGAAACGGGCGGCGGCGGGGGGCCGTTAGCGGCGGCGCGGGCGTTGCGAGGTCCGGTCGCGCCCTGTAACCCGGCTCCTCCACCGGACGGGCGCCGCCGCAGGGAGACCCGATGCGCTACTATCTCGGCCTCGCGACGACCTTCCACGACCCGGCGCTCGCCCTGGTCGGCCCGGATGGCGCGGTGATCTTCGCCGAGGCCGCCGAGCGCTTCCTGCAATACAAGCGCGCGCCGAACTGCGAGCCCGACGCCGCGACCCGAATGGTCGGCATCCTGGAGCGCCACGTGCCCCGGGGCTCCGAGATCGTCATCGCGTCGACCTGGGGCGCGCAATTCACCGAGTTCCTGCAGGGCCAGGAGCGCGGCGGCGCCTTCACGATCGAGGCCCTGCGCCGGCACGGCACGGCGCTCAACCGCTCCTTCGTGCCCGAGCGCGCCGAGCGCATCTTCATCGCCGAGCTGAACCTCGCGCAGATGCGGGCCGGCTACGGCACGCTCCTGGCGCTGGATCAGGAGACCCGCGGCGCCGGCGGCGCGCCCCGGGCCGAGGTGGCGGCGCAGCGCCGCTACCCGCATCACCTCACCCACGCGGCCTACGGGCTCTGGGGCAGCCCGTTCTCCGAGGCCACGGCGCTGATCGTCGACGGGATGGGGGAGACCGGGGCGGCCGCGATCTACCGGATGCGCGACAACCGGATCGAGGAGGTGCGCCGCCATCGCGGGCGCGGCTCGGTGGGCTTCCTCTACGGCCTGATCACGGACCTCGCGGGCTTCGACCAGATCAAGGGCGAGGAATGGAAGATCATGGGGCTCGCGCCCTACGGCCGGACCGATCCGGAGCTGATGGGCCTGCTGCGCCGCCTGTTCTCGGGCGAGGGCGGGCGCCTGCGATTTGCCGACGACGCCACCGTCCAGGCGGTCGCGGCCGAGATCCTGGCGCGCCGGCCCGCGGACGCGCAGGAGGTCGGCTGGGCCGACCTCGCCCGCTGCGGCCAGGACCTGTTCGGCGAGATGATGGACATCCTGGTGGCCGAGGCCGGGCGGCTCGCCCCCCACGAGAACCTCGTGATCTCGGGGGGCTGCGGCCTCAATTCCTCCTATAACGGCCGGGTCCTCGGCCGCTCGGGATTTGTCCATCTCCACGTCCCCTCGGCGCCGGGCGACGACGGCAACGCCATCGGGGCCGCCTGGCTCGCCTACGCGGAGGACCACCCGGACTGGCGCGGACCGGCGCCGGAATCCCGCCCGCTCTCCCCGTATCTCGGCTCGCGGATCTCCACCGAGCCCTTCGCCCGCATGGCCGCCTGGGAGCCCCGGGCCCGGCATCTCGGCCAGGACGGGGTGACCCGGGAGGCCGCCCGGATCCTCGCCGAGGGCGGTCTCGTCGGCTGGGTCCAGGGGCGAGCGGAGTTCGGCCCTCGGGCGCTCGGCAACCGCTCGATCCTGGCCGATCCGCGCCCGCCTCACGCGAAGGACGCCCTCAACGCAAAGGTGAAGTACCGCGAGGCCTTCCGGCCCTTCGCACCCTCGATCCTGGCCGAGGCCGGGCCGGACTGGTTCGAGGATTACGCCGACAGCCCCTACATGGAGCGGACCCTGGTCTGGCGCGAGGCGGTGCGGGCGCGGGTGCCGGCGGTGGTCCACGCGGACGGGACCGGGCGCCTCCAGAGCGTGACGCCCGCGCGCAACCCGGCCTACGCGGCCCTGATCGGCGCCTTCCGGGACATCACCGGGGTGCCGATCCTGCTCAACACGAGCTTCAACGTGATGGGCAAGCCGATCCTCCACACGGCGGAGGACGCGATCCTGATGTTCTACACCACGGGGCTCGACGCCCTCGTGGTCGAGGATTGGCTCTTGGTGAAGTGAGCGCGGGCGGGCTCCGCGCCGGGGCGGGGCTGATCAGACCAGCGCGTCGAGATTGCCGATCACCGCGTCCGGCGGGAGTTCCGCGTACTCGTCGGGCAGGCCGGTCCGGTTGAGCCAGGCGGTGGCGAAGCCGTAGGACGCGGCCCCCGCCACGTCCCAGCGGTTCGAGGAGCAGAACAGCACGTCGGCGCGCGCGAGCTCGAGATGGTCGAGCACGATGGCGTAGGCGGCCGGCGCCGTCTTGAAGACCCGCGCCGCGTCGACCGAGAGCACCGCGTCGAGGTGGTCGCCGAGCCCCGCCGAGGCCACCGCCCGCGCCAGCATCTCCGCGTTGCCGTTCGACAGGATCGCGGTCCGCAGGCCGGAGGCCCTCAGGCGCCGCAGGGTTTCGGGTACCTCCGGATAGGCCGCGAGGTCGCGATAGGCGTCGAGGAGCCTGTCGCGCAACGCCCGGTCGACCCGAGGATGGCGCGCGAGCGCGTAATCCAGCGCCTCCTCGGTCATCGACCAGAAGCTGCGGTAGCGCCCCATCAGGCTGGTGATCCAGCTGTATTCGAGCTGCTTGTTGCGCCAGATTTCGGAGAGGCGGGGCGCGTCCGGCCCGACCGCGTCGGCGTGCCTCTGCACGGCCGCGTGGACGTCGAACAGGGTGCCGTAGGCGTCGAAGACGACGGCCGCCTTGCCGGCGGTGAGGGGGGACGCGTCCATGGGGCCTCCGGGGTCTCGGGAGCCTGGATCTGGTGCGCGGCGGCCTCGCGGCGAGGCTCGGATGCGCCCCGGACGCGACAGGTTCTCCAGAATTTCAGGCGCGGCGCAGGCGCAATCCGAAGAGGTGGAGCGTCGCGAGGAGCAGGAGCCCGTAGATCGCCGCACCGGCCGCGCCGAGGAGGCTCAGCACCGCGATCTCGCGCAGATGCGGCAGGGCCGGCACCACCCGCTCGGCGAGCGGCAGGCCGAGGATCGCGACCGCGGCGAGCCCCGTGCAGGCGATGACGACGCCGAGTCCGGTGATGAGCAGGCCGCGCCCCGGCGCGGTCCAGCCCCGCCGCCACGCGAGCCCGACGAGGAGGATCAGGTTCACCCACTGGCTCACCGCGGTGGCGAGTGCGAGGCCGGTGACGCCGTAAGGGCCCGTCAGCACCAGTTTCAGCCCGACATTGACCGCGATGGCGCTGAGCGAGGCGTAGAGCGGCGTCGCGGTGTCCTGCCGGGCGTAGAAGCTCGCGACCGCGCTGCGCACCAGCACCACGGCCGGCAAGGCGAGGCCGTAGGCGGCGAGCACCGAGGCGGCGCGGGCGGCATCCTCGGCGCTGAAGGCGCCGCGCTGGAACAGGGCCGCCATGATCAGCCCCGGCAGGGTCAGGAACGCCACCGTGAAGGGGGCCGAGAGCGCCAGCGAGAACCCGGCGGCCCGGTTCTGGGCCGCGTGCGCCCCCGCGACGTCGCCGGCCGCGATGCGCCGGCTCATCTCGGGCAGCAGCACCGTGCCGGCCGCGATGGCGATGACCCCGAAGGGGAGCTGGTAGAGCCGGTCGGCGTAGTAGAGGGCCGAGACGGCGCCGGTCGGCAGCAGGCTCGCGATGATGGTGTCGGCGAAGGTCGCGATCTGGAAGCCGGCCGCGCCGATCACGGCGGGGCCCAGCACCTTGAAGAAGCGGGTCATGGCGGGGTCGCGCAGCCTCGGGGCGGCGAGCCCGGGCATCACCCCGGCCCGGCGGCAGCCCCACCAGAGCAGGCCGAATTGCAGCAGCCCCGCGAGGGCGACGCCCCAGGCGGCGGCGTAGCCGGCATTGGGGAACAGGGCGTTGAGCGCCAGCGCTCCCAGCATGGCGAGGTTGAGGAGCACGGGCGCCCCGGCCGCCACCGCGAAGCGCCGGTGCGCGTTCAGGATCCCGGAGAGCAACGTCACCAGGGTCATGAACAGCAGGTACGGGGCGGTGATCCGGGTCAGCGAGACCGCGAGGGCAAAGCGCTCCGGATCCTCCGAGAAGCCCGGCGCCAGGCCCCGCACCACCCAGGGCATCGCCGGCAGCGCGATTGCCAGCAGCACGATCTGGGTCGCCAGCATCAGGCTGAAGATGCGGTCGGCAAAGACCCGCGCGGCGCCGTCCGCTCCGACCTCCGCGAGGCCCGCATAGGCCGGCACGAAGGCGGTGTTGAAGGCGCCCTCGCCGAAGATCGCCCGGAAATGGTTCGGCAGCCGGAACGCCACCACGAAGGCGTCGGCGATCGGCCCGGCCCCCATCACGGCCGCCATGACCACGTCGCGGGCAAAACCCGTGGCGCGCGAGACCAGGGTCCAGCCGCCGACGGAGAGGATGGAGCGGATCATCGGGCGGGCGCGGGACCGGTGCGGGGCGCAGGGCGGCGGGCCGGCCGAGGTCCCGGCAGCGGGCTTTGGGCTGAGACGGAGATGGCGCGGGCCCCAGGTGATGCCGGGTCTGCCCGGCGCGGCGCATCAAGACCCGGTTTTTCGCGCGGCCTCAAGGGGCGATCGCGGCGCCGCGGGCTGAATCGCCCGCGGCGCTGCTCCGTGGAAAACCCCTACTTCGAGGCCTCGGCGTACATCGCCTCCACGTGCTCCCAGTTCACCAGGTTCTCGATAAAGGCCTTCAGGTAGTCGGGGCGGCGGTTGCGGTAATCGATGTAGTAGGAGTGCTCCCAGACATCGACGCCGAGGATCGGCTTGGCGCCGTGCACCAGCGGGTTCTCGCCGTTCGGGGTCTTCAGGATGGCGAGCTTGCCGTCCTTGACGGCGAGCCAGGCCCAGCCCGAGCCGAACTGGCCGATGCCGGCCTGGATGAAGTCGGCCTTGAACTTCTCGGCCCCGCCGAGGTCCTCGTCGATCTTCTTGGCGAGCGCGCCGGGAATCGCGCCGCCGCCATTCGGCTTCATCCACTGCCAGAAATGGATGTGGTTGTAGTGCTGGCCGGCGTTGTTGAAGAGCGCCTGATTAGTGTTGTAGCTCGCCTTGACGATCTCCTCCACGCTCTTGCCCTGGAGATCCGTGCCCTCGAGCAGCTTGTTGCCCGTGTCGACATAGGCCTTGTGATGCTTGTCGTGGTGGAACTCGAGGGTCTCCTTGGACATGTAGGGCCCGAGCGCGTCGTAGGCGTAGGGGAGTTCCGGCAGGGTGAAGGTCATCGGCATCTCTCCGGGATTGCGGCGGCTTCGGGTGAAGGCACGTCGGGTGAAGATGGGTTCGAGATTCTTGCCGGCGGCCACGCGAGACGCGTGCCGTCCATGAGGCAACGGCCGCTTAGGTAAGTCGGTGCCCGCGCCTCGGCAACGCCGGGGGCCGCATCGGCCTGTGTGAAAGCGCGCCCCGCCGGAGTCGGGCCGGGCGCCGCGCGCTTGACCCTGCGCGGCCCGTGCGCGACATCGGCCGTGGACGACGGGATTTCTGGCCGATTCCCGAGCCGGGATCGGTTTTGCAAAACCCCTCCAAGGCCTTACTGTCCGGGGCCCGGACCCTCCGGCCGTTGCTCAGAGAGTTGCATGATCCTCGCGCTGTTCGCGCTCGCCGCCGTCATGATCATCGGCGGCATCGCCTCCGTGATTCAGGGCTTTCCCTTCGTGCGCCTCGAGAGCGGTCTCGCGATGGTGATCGCGGGTGCCACCGTCGCGGCGGCCGGCGCGGTGATCCTCGCACTCGGCATCGTGGCGAGCGGATTGCGGCGGGTCGAGCGGGCGCTGGCTGGGCGCCGCGAGCCCGAGGCGGCCCGGCCGCCGGCCCGGGATCTCGGCAGCCCGAATGCCGGCGCCGCCCCCGTCTTCCCGCCGCGGGTCGATCCGGTTCTGCCGCAGGGCCCCGCCACCGGCCGCCCCATCCTCGGCACGGTTGCGGGTCTGGCCGGGGGCGCGGCGGCCGGTGCCGCCCTGACGGCCGGACGCGCCGGCAGCGAGCCGACCTTCACGGACACGTTTTTCCCCCGCGCCGACGCCCACGCCGACTCTGCCGCCGCGCCCGCGACGGAGAGCGAGCCCACGGAATCCCACGAGGCGGCGCGCGAGCCTGAGCCGAGCCTGCCGGAACCCGCCGGGTTCATGCCCGCGCCGCCGGCCGCCACGGCTTCGGCCGCCGCGGCTTCGGCCGCCACAATCCCGGCCGCCACGGCGCTAGCCGCCACGATGCCGCCCCTGTCGTCGCAATCTCACACGGCAGAGCCCGCGGGCTCTGCCGAGCCAGATGACGGCATCGCCCCCGAGGACGACCTGTTCGCGGCCCCCGAGCCCGTGACCCCGCCCCATGATGAGCCCGCACCGGTCCTGCGCCCGGCCATGGACACCGCGCCGGACCCCGAGCCGGAGGCGGCGCCGCCCGAGCCCGAGCCGCAACCGGAGCCCAAGCTCGAGGTCGTCGGCACCTACGCGTCGGGCGGCAACACCTACGTGATGTACGCCAACGGCGCGATCGAGGCCGAGACCCCGCGGGGGCGCTTCACCTTCGCGTCCCTCGACGAGCTCAAGGCCTTCGTCGAGGCGGGCGGCGAGTCGGATACGCGCGGCGCCGCCTGAGCCGGTCGGCCCCGCCCTCCAGGCCGGGCCCTTCCTTGGCGATGCGGGGCACCTGAGGTCTGCCGCCCCCGGCCGCGTCCGTCAGATCAGCGGGTTGAGGGCGTCGTTGCGCTTCGGGAGCGGGGCCATCATGGTGAGGCGGAAGCCCTCGGGCGGGTACTCGGTCTCCACCTCGGCCTGAACCTGCGTGGTCAGCACCCGCTGCAGCAGCCGCGAGCCGAAGCCCTGGCGCCGGGGCGGCTGGACGGGGGGGCCGTGGCTCTCCTGCCAGGCGAAGCGCAGCATTCCGGCCGGGCCGCCGGGCAGGAGCTGCCAGGTCACCGCGACGCGGCCGCTGCGGGTCGAGAGCGCGCCGTACTTCGCCGCGTTGGTGGTGAGCTCATGGATCGCCATGCCGATCGGCACCGCGATCTCCGAGGCGAGGTCGATCGGCGGGCCGGACAGGGTGATGCGGTCCTCGCCCCCATCCTCCATCGTGCCCTCCGCGTAGGGCTTCAGCTCGTTGACCAGGAGCGTGCGCAGGCTCGCGGTCTGCCAGGTGTCCTCGGTGAGCACCGAGTGGGTGTGCGCCAGCGACATGATGCGGCCGACGAAGGCCTCGTAGAAGCTCTCGATGCTGGAGGCGGTCCGGGCCGTCGAGCCGACGATGGCCTGCACGGTGGCGAGGGTGTTCTTCACCCGGTGGTGCAATTCGCGGATCAGGAGCGTCTGGCGCTCCTCGGCGTGGCGCCGGTCGGTGACGTCCGCGACGACGCCGATGAGCCGGCGCGGCAGCCGGTTCGGGGCGTCGCGCTCGAAGCGGCCCGCCATGTCGATGGTGCGCCAGGCGCCGTCGCTCTTGCGGCGGATGCGGCCGGTGGCGTGCAGGATCTCGTCGTCGCGCAAAGCCTGCGAGATGGCTTGGCGCACGGCCTTGCGGTCTTCCGGGTGCAGAAGCTCGTTCAGGAACTCGGTCTTGCCGACGGTGCCGTCCTCGGCCGTGCGGCCGAAGATCTCGAACATGCGCTCATTCTCCCAGATCGCGTGGTCCTCGAGCATGTGCCACTCGAAGATGCCGAGGCGCGCGAGTGAGGTGGCGACCCGCAGGCGCTGCTCGCGGCCCAGGAGCGCGTCGCGCGCCTCGACCCGGGTGGTGATGTCCTGCACCACCCCGACCATGCCGGCGAGCGTGCCGTCCGCCCCGAACAGGGGCTGGCCGCGGATGCCGATGATGACCTCGCGCTCGTCGCCCGCCCGGCGCAGGCGGCACTCGAAGGAATAGGGCTCACCCGCCGCCATGGCCTCGCGCACCACGTCCGCGATGCGCGCCGTCTCGGCCTCGTCGATGCGCCGGCTGAGGTCCCCCCAGGTGAGGGAGGGGCCGGGGGGATGCCCGAGGATCTGGCCGGCGCGCCGCGACAGGGTGATGAGGCCCGTGAGCTTGTCGAAGCGCCACTCGCCGAGACCCGCCGCGATCAGGGCCTCGCGGTTCTGCTCGGCCCGCACGGCCTCGTCGGCGTCGATGGCCTCGACCACCAGGGTGGTGCCGCGGCCCACCGAGCGGCGCACCCGCACGTCGATCGGCCGGCCGTCGGCCCGGCGCCAGCGCTGCACTCCCTCCGCGAGGCTCGGGCGGTCGAGGAGGTCGGATAGGGGCATGCCGACGAGATCGCCCGCGCCGTAGCCGAGGAGGTGGCAGAGATGCCGGTTGGCGTCGAGGATGGTGCTCTCGTGGGGGGCGAGGCCGGGCACGGAATGATCGTGCGCCGAGACGACGGCGAGACCGACCGCGGCCTCCTCGAAGGCCGCGCGATGCAGGTCGATCGTGCTCGCAGTGGGGTCGTGATCCACCCTGTCGCCCAATCCGCACCTTCGCCCGCGGGACTGATCCCTCACCGCCGGGAAGCCCCGCATAGGATGAACGTCAAGCTCTGCAGCGGCAAGACCGTCGCGGCGCCGCAGGCGTGCGCGGCCACACCTTCAACGGCTTCTGTCCGCTCACGCGAGGGATCCGGCCGCATCGGGGGCGGCCACGGGATGGGTCTCGCGCACGAATTCCAGGTAAGTGGGGCGCCGTCCCGCCGCAACGGCCTTGGCCTCGTAGCGGGTGCCGGGCCAGTCCGGGTAGGGATTCGTCCAGTCCGCCGCCCGCGCCGCATTCCAGCGCAATGCCCGGCAGCGGGCGGCGCGCACGAGGGTCCAGCCGGCGTAATCGTCGATGTCGCTGGCGAAGCGGAACAGGCCGCCGGGCCGCAGCACCCGGGCGATCTCGGCGAGCGACGCGTCCGAGACGAAGCGGCGCTTGCGCTGGCGGCGCTTCGGCCAGGGATCGGGATAGAGCAGGTAGACCCGGTCGAGGCAGGCATCCGGCAAGGCAGCCAGCAAGGCCGTGACGTCCTCGTCGCGGATGCGCACATTGGCGAGCGCCTGGTCGTCGATCGCGCGCAGGAGCTTGACCACGCCGTTGACGAAGGGCTCGGCCCCGATGAAGCCGATCTCGGGATGGCGGGCGGCCTGGGCGGCGAGGTGCTCGCCGCCGCCGAAGCCGATCTCCAGCCAATAGGCGCGCTTCTGCTCCGGGAACAGGCCCGCGGGGTCGAGGCGCGCCCCGTCCGGCGGCAGGCTCACCCGCAGCTTCGGCAGCAGTTCCGCGAGACGCTGCTCCTGCCCGCCCCGCAGGCGCTTGCCCTTGCGGCGGCCGAAGAAGGCCCGCTCCGGGCCCTCCATCGGCGGATCGCCCTCGCCCGGTCCGGGAGGGCTCTCGTCCCCCCCGGCCATGCTGGGCTCAGGAGAGGGAGGATTTGAGGCTGGCGGCGAGGTCGGTGCGCTCCCAGGAGAAGCCCCCATCCGCCTCCGGCGCCCGGCCGAAATGCCCGTAGGCCGAGGTCCGCGCGTAGATCGGCTTGTTGAGGCCGAGCTTGGTCCGGATGCCGCGGGGCGAGAGGTCGATCGCGTCCATCAGGACGGCTTCGAGCTTGGCCTCGTCGACCTTGCCGGTGCCGTGCAGGTCCACGTAGATCGAGAGGGGCTTGGCCACCCCGATGGCGTAGGCGAGCTGGATCGTGGCCCGGCTGGCGAGGCCCGCCGCCACCACGTTCTTGGCGAGATAGCGCGCCGCGTAGGCCGCCGAGCGGTCCACCTTGGTCGGGTCCTTGCCCGAGAAGGCGCCGCCGCCGTGGGGCGCCGCGCCGCCATAGGTGTCCACGATGATCTTGCGGCCGGTGAGGCCGGCATCGCCGTCGGGACCGCCGATCACGAACTTGCCGGTCGGGTTCACGTGCCAGGCCGTGCCCTCGGTGACCCATCCCTCGGGCAGCGCCTTAAGGATGTAGGGCTCCACGATGGCGCGCACGTCCGCCGAGTCGAGGGATTCGTCGAGGTGCTGCGTCGAGAGCACGATCTGCGTCACCTCGACCGGGCGGCCGTTGGCGTAGCGCACGGTGACCTGGCTCTTGGCGTCGGGGCCGAGCACGGCCGCGTCGCCCTGCTTCGCCTTGCGGGCGTCGGCGAGGTCCTTGAGGATCTTGTGGGCGTAGAAGATCGGGGCCGGCATCAGCTCGGGCGTCTCGTCGGCGGCGTAGCCGAACATGATGCCCTGGTCGCCCGCGCCCTCGTCCTTGTTGCCGGCGGCGTCGACGCCCTGCGCGATGTCGGCCGATTGCGCGTGCAGGTGGATCGCGACGTCGTTGTTCTTCCAGTGGAAGCCGGATTGCTCGTAGCCGATGTCGCGCACGGCCTCGCGGGTCAGGTGCTCGAGGTCCCGGAAGGTCACGGAATCCGGCCCGCGCACCTCGCCCGCGATGACGATGCGGTTCGTGGTGGCCAGGGTCTCGACGCCGAGCCGGGCTTCCGGCATCGCCGCCAGATAGGCGTCCACGACGGTGTCGGAGATCCGGTCGCACACCTTGTCCGGGTGGCCCTCGGAGACGGATTCGCTGGTGAAGAGGTAGTCGGAACGCGGCATGGGATGCACCCCCGGTTGCGGGCGCGCCCTCATGCGTCTGGCGCTGGACCCGGTCTGACGAAGCTGCCTTCTTGCACCGGCCCCGGCACCGGTCAAGATGGTTTGCCGAACGCGTTCTTTATAACGTACGACTTCTCCGTCCGATCAACCGTTGAGCTTGCGGTCGAGGGCGTGGATGGCGGCGGCGAGATCGCGCCGGGAGGCGTCCGAGAAATGCTCGTCGACATGGCGCGCCACGACCTCGACGAGGCCCTGCCACTCGCTCTCGCCGGAATAGGGCTGCTGCCGGTCCTCGCCGAAGCCTTCGAGGGGAATGTCGTCGAGGCGCTTCATGCCCTGGAAGAAGTGGTCGAGCGGCACGCCGGTCATCCGCGCCAGGATCTCGAGATGCACGGCGCTGATGCGGTTCGTGCCCTTCTCGTATTTCTGGAGCTGGGCCGCCGACATGCCGAAGCTCTGGGCGACGCGCCGCTGCGTCAGCGAGGCCCGGCGGCGCTCCTCGGCGATGCGCTGCCCGATATAGGCGTCCCGCTGATCGGTCTTCTGTCCAGCCATGGAGTGTCTCGTACGCTCACCTCAGCCGCCGGTCGCGCGAGTCCGCGGTTCCGCGGGCTTACGCTTAAGGTTCCGTTGCGGCTTTGTCACGATGGCGACGTCCGAATACGTACTCAACCTGCCGGACTATAGCACGGAACGCGGTCGGCGGCCGCTGCCGGCCGCCGATCCACGCATGGCCAAGTCACGCAATGACGCGAAGGTTGGCGTCCCCGGCAGGGCTCGAACCTGCGACCCCAGGTTTCATACCACTTCGGCTTTCGCCGCCGCCCGGCATGCCGGGCGTTCGTGGCCTGGACTATCCCTTCACCGTGGGTCCCGCGCCAGCGCGGGGCCGTTAGGTGCCGCCCGTCTAGTCTCTACACCTTCCTGGAGACCTCGCGGTCCAGGCTTGGCTCGGGATCGGCAGGGCGCGACGGGCGCGCCGGAAGCTTTCCCCGAATTTGAGCGGATCCGCCGCGTGGTTTCCCGGCGCGGCGCCCAATTCCTGTCTTTAGGAAACCTGTGCTCTGTCCAGCTGAGCTACGGAGACTGAACCGTCCCGTCCTTACCATCATCCCCGGGCGAGGCCAACCGGATCGGGAGCGTGTCCCCCGGCGCCGGCACGGGGGCGTCCGACGCCGGATCCGCCGGCCGGTCGAGCCGGCGCAGGTCGAGTTCCAGGGCCTTCACGCGATGGAGGATGCCGATGCCGCGCACGCTCGCCGCCATGGCGCGCTGTCCGACATCCTCGAGGCAGGCCGCCGCCTTCTCCAGCTCGTCGGCGCACCAGGCGTCGAGCTGGCCCGGCCCCGGGGGAAGGGCCGGCACGAGATCACCGGAGGAGAGGTCGGCGTCGTTGGGCATCGGGAGGTGATGTGTCCCATTGTGTAGAAAGACACAATAGCCGGGCGCGGGTGAAACCGCACCAAAGGCCCGGGGCGGGGCCGTCCGGCAGCCGCCGGCCCCGATTTCGCGCCAATCGCGCGGCAGACCGGGCGTAGGCCGGACGCGCTGCCGAGGATGCACCGCGGACGATCGTCGAAGGGTTTGCCTGGCGAGATGCGCCGGCGTGGTGCCTGGGTGGTGTGACGCGCCTGCCGCAGGCGGCGCAAAACGGCGGCGTCGGCCGGGCCGCCGACGCGGTTTTGCGTCAGAGTGCGATTGTCGGGGACAACGCATTCCTGCGGGCGAGGGCTCGGGGCGCGCGCGGCAGGCAGGGGATCGATGGCGGGGCAGGGGGCAATCCGGTTCGCCGCGGCGGCAACGGCCCTGGCGGCCGCTTGGGGCCCCGTCCCGGGCCCGGCGCGCGCGGCGCCGCGGGCCGGGCCGGCGGAATGCCGTGCGGCGGCCTCCCGCACCGATTCGCTCGACCGCCTCGGCCCCCGCGGCGAGATCGCGCTGGCCTCCGGCGCCCGCGTGCTCCTCGGCTCGCTGCATTGGCCGGAGGATCCGGCCGCCGCCGCGAGCGCCGCCGCTTGGCTCGATCGGCATCGCGGCCGGTCCCTGACGGTGACGGCCCGGGGCGAGCCCGACCGCTGGGGCCGGAGCCGCATCGACGCGATCCTGGACCCGGAGGATGCGGGCGGCGAGCCGACCGATCTCGCCGGCGGCCTGATTCGCGCCGGTCTCGCGCAGGTCGATGCGGGGGAGGGGGACGTGCTCTGCCGCCCCGGCCTCCTTGCCCTGGAGGAGGGCGCGCGCCGGGCCGGGCTCGGCCTCTGGGGCGCGCCCGGGCCCGGCGCGCAAGACGGCGCGGCGCTCCGCGCGGCGGCCGGGCGCTTCGTGGTGGCGCGGGGGCGCATCGTCGGGGTCGGCGAGCGCTCGGCACGGACTTATCTCGACTTCGTGCGCCGGGGCGAGGACGGCTTGACCGTGATCGTGTCGAAGCGCACTTGGCGCCGGCTGCAGGAACATGGTTTGAGTGCGGCGGGGCTGAAGGGTCGGGTCGTGCGGGTTCGCGGCATCATCGAGATCGGGCGCGGACCGGTCATGGATGTCGCCAGCGCCGAGATGATCGAGGTTCTGGGCGACGACGACGAACGAGGCGAGGACCCGCAGGCGGGTCCGGAGAGGGAGCGGGCGCTGCGGCGCTGATCGGCATGGGCGGGGTTGAGACGCGAGCCTGGGGATCGAACCGGGGGCCGGCCGGCCCGCGCGGGCTTGCGGCGCCTGCGCGCGGGCTTGCGGCGCCTGCGCGCGGGCTTGCGGCGCCTGCGCGCGGGCTTGCGGCGCCTGCGCGCGGGCTTGCGGCGCCTGCGAGCGGGCTTGCGGCGCCTGCGCGCCGCCTGGGCCTCATCGCCCTCAGCCTGGCGCTCTCGGCCTGCGCCGGCGATCACACCGGCGCGGTCCTGACGCCGGTCGCCGTCACGGTGCCGGCGGAGGCGCCGCGCACCACCGGCCGGGCCCGCACCGTCTCGGATGCCGACCACGCCAAGCTCGTCGCCTCCTTCGGGGGCGAGTACAGGGCGCCGGCCACGCTGCGCCTCGTCTCGGAGGTCACGGACCGGCTCGTGAAGGCGAGCGACCGGCCGGACCAGGCCTACATCGTCACCCTGCTCGATTCCCCGGTGGTCAACGCCTTCGCGCTGCCGAACGGCCGGCTCTACGCCACCCGCGGCCTCGTCGCGCTGGCGAGCGACACCTCGGAGATCGCCGCGGTGCTGGCCCACGAGATCGCGCATGTCACCCTCAGCCACGCCAATGCCCGGACCGAGCTGGAGCTGCGCTCGCAGCTCGTCAGCCGGGTCGTGGCCGACGTCCTGAACGATCCCGCCACCGGCGCGCAGCTGCAGAACCAGTCGCGCTTTGCCCTGGCGCGCTTCTCCCGCGAGCAGGAGCTCGAGGCCGACGGCGTCGGCGTGCGCACCCTCGCGGGCGCGGGCTACGATCCCTTCGGGGCAGGCCGCTTCCTCACCGCGCTCAACCGCACCATCGCGCTCAAGACCGGCGCCGGCAGCGCCGGCGAGCCCGACATGCTGGCGACCCATCCGGGCACGGCCGAGCGCATCGCCCTCGTCACCCGGGCGGCGCGCCGCATCGGTGCGCCGGGCGTCGGCACCGACGACCGGGCCCGCTACCTCGCGGCCATCGACGGGATCGCCTACGGCGACAATCCGGGTGAGGGCGTGGTGCGCGGGCGCCGCTTCCTGCATCCGAGCCTCGGCATCGCCTTCGAGGTGCCCGACGGCTTCACCATCGAGAACACCAAGAATGCGGTGCTCGGCACCACCAACGAGGGCAGCCGCCGCCTGCTGTTCGATCAGGTCGAGGCCAAGCCCGACCAGGGCCTCGACGAGGTGCTGAAGGCGACCTGGAACGACGCGATCGAGGCGGGCTCGGTGGAGAGCCGCACCATCGCGGGCCACCCGGCCGTCGTGGCGGTCTCGCGCGGCAAGGATTGGACCTTCCGCCTCGCGGCGATCCGGGTCGGCGAGGCCACCTTCCGGATGATCATGGCCGCCAAGGGCGCCACCGACCCCGATCCCGCTTTCCGGCGCTGGACCGGGAGCCTCTCGGCCGTCTCCCCGGACGAGACCCGCTCCCTCAAGCCCCTGCGCATCCAGATCGTCCCGGCGGCCTCCACGAATCCGGAGGAGCTCGCCCAGCGCATGGCGGTGTCCGACCGCGCCCTCGACCGCTTCCTCGTCCTCAACGGCCTGGAGCGCGGCGCGGTGCTGCGGGTCGGGCAGAGCTACAAGCTGGTGGTGGAGTAGCCTGGCCTCGGCCGAGCCCCGCGCCCGACGCCCCGAGAGAGATCGCGAGCCGATGATCCGCTTCCATTACAATCTCAGCCCCAATCCGATGAAGGTCGCGCTCTTCCTCGAGGAGGCGGGGCTGCCCTACGAGCCGATCCCGGTCGACACCCGGGCGGGCGACCAGTTCGACCCCGCCTTCCTGGGCATCAACCCGAACGCCAAGGTGCCGGCCATCGTCGATGGCGACGTCACGGTCTTCGACAGCAACGCCATCCTGCTCTACCTCGCCGAGAAGACCGGCACCTTCCTGCCGCCGGATTCCCAGCGCGGCGAGATGCTGTCCTGGCTGATGTTCGTGGCCACCGGCATCGGCCCGTTCTCGGGCCAATGCGTGCATTTCCGCCACTTCGCCCCGAAGGGCCAGGATTACGCCCTGGAGCGCTACGTCTACGAGGCACGCCGGCACTGGACCCTCGCGGATGCGCGCCTGCGCGCGCGCCCGTTCCTGCTCGGCGAGACCTACACGCTCGTCGACATGGCGCTCTGGGGCTGGGCCCGGATGGTGCCGTTCATCCTCGGCGAGACCGCCTTCGAGGGATTGCCCAATCTCCGCCGCTTCCTCGACAGCGTGAACGCCCGCCCGGCGGCCCAGCGCGCCGAAGCCCTCAAGGGCCGCCACGCCTTCAAGGCCGTGATGGACGAGGAAGCCCGCCGCTTCATGTTCCGCGCCATCGGCTCGGGCGCGGCGGCCTGAACGCGTCCCTGGATCCGGGGTTCGGCGGCGCGCCCGGGATTCGCGACGGCTGTCAGAACCAGCCTTGACCGCGCAACCGGCCCCCTCTCCCGTGCGGGAGAGGGTCGGGGTGAGGGGACGCGCTATCCGGAAAGGTCGCATCCCTCACCCGGTCGGCTCTCGCCGACTCGACCTCTCCCGGACGGGAGAGGTGGGGCGCGCGCGCGACTGGCAGCGCGGGTGTCAGAACCAGCCCGGATACCGCGACCGGCCCCCTCTCCCGTTCGGGAGAGGGTTGGGGTGAGGGGACGCGCTGTCCGGAAAAGTCGCATCCCCCACCGTTCCGCTATCGCGGATTCGACCACTTCCGCAGGCGCGAAGGCGATGCACAGCGCAATTTCCTTCCCGCCGTTGGTCGGGGGCCCTGTCGGCGATCTCCGATCCTGAGCTGCGCCTCCGTCCCGCCAGGGTGGATCACCGCCACGGCGAGGTCCGGCGGCGAGCCATGAAAAAAGCCGGCGCGGGTGGCCCCGCGCCGGCGTCAACCCATGTCGGCCCGGCCGCCTCAGGCGGCGGCGAGGGCGGCCATCGACATCGATTCCTTCTTCATCAGCTCGCGGTAGAAGCCGTCGAGATGGGTGAGCTTGTCCGGCGAGCCGTCCTGGATGATGCGGCCGCCCTCGAGCACCACGATCCGGTCGAAATCCTTGAGGGTCGAGAGCCGGTGCGCGATGGCGATGACGGTGCGGCCCTTCATCAGGTTGGCGAGCGCGTGGCGGATCGCCTCCTCGGACTCGGCGTCGAGGGCGGAGGTCGCCTCGTCGAGGAGCAGGATCGGCGAATCCTTCAGGATCGCGCGCGCGATGGCGATGCGCTGGCGCTGGCCGCCCGAGAGCTTGACGCCGCGGTCGCCCACGATGGTGTCGAAGCCCTCCGGCAGCGCGTTGATGAAGTCCGTGCAATGGGCCGCTTCCGCCGCCTTCCAGACATCCTCGTCGGTGGCGTCGGGCCGGCCGTAGCGGATGTTCTCGCGCAGGGAGCGGTGGAACATCGAGACGTCCTGGGGCACCACCGTGATGGCCTCGCGCAGGGATTCCTGCGTGACCCGGTCGATGTCCTGGCCGTTGATCAGGATGCGGCCGCCCTTCACGTCGTAGAAGCGCTGCAGCAGCGAGAACAGGGTCGACTTGCCGCCGCCCGACTTGCCGACGAGGCCGATGCGCTGGCCGGGCTCGATGGCGAGGTCGAAATCCGTGAAGACGCCGCGGCCGTCGGGATAGTCGAAGGCGACGTGCTGGAAGTCGATCTTGGCGCCGTGGCCGGTCAGCGGCACGGCCTCGGGGTGGTCGATCAGGTCGTGGGGCTGCAGCAGGGTGTGGAGCGCCTCCGACAGGCGGGCGGTGTGCTGGGTGGCGTCGACCAGCGCCACCGCGAGGTCGCGCGTGGCGGCGAGGATGCGGATGCCGAGCGTGCAGACGAGGACCACCTGGCCGTTCGTCGCCTGGCCCGCCTCCCACATGGTGATGGCCCAGTAGAGCAGGCCGAGCACCGCCAGCACGGTCAGGATCGCGTGCACGATGCGCAGCTTCTCGAGGTAGAGGAGCGAGGAGCGGCGCGAGCGCATCTCGACCCCGATCGTGCCGTCGAAGCGCTTGTACTCGCGCTTAAAGGCCGAGAAGGCCCGCACCAGCGGCATGTTGCCGACGAGATCGACCATCTCGCCGTCGACGCTCGCGGCCTTGGCGGCGAAGTCGTGGTGGAGCGGCTTGCCGGCGGCGGCCATCTTGAACATCAGCACCACGACGGCGCCGAAGATGCCGGCGAGCACGCCCGCCATGGTGAGGTTGACGGTGGCGATGTAGGCGATCGAGCCGAAGGCCGCGACGCAGGGGGGCATCACGTTGAACACGAACATGTTCTCGACCGTGAAGATCGCGTTCGAGGTCGCGGTGATGCGCGAGGCGAGCGTCCCGGGCTGGCGGTCGGCGAAGAAGGAGGGCGAGTGGCCGGTCATGTGCCGGAACAGGTCGCGGCGGATGTCGCCGGTGACGCCCACGAAGGTGAAGGAGCCGACGAGGCTCGCCACGCGCCAGAGCATGTTGTCGGCGGCGATGAAGGCGACGAGCACCGCGAGGGCACCCCAGATCAATCCGGCCTGCGGCCCCTTGCTGAGGGCGTCGACGACGCCCTTGAGGGCGTAATCGGTGCTGACGGAGAAGCCGACCGCGCCCAGAACGGCGACGAGAATCACGGCATGCGGCAGCGCGCGGCGCTTCAGGTAGCGCGCCACGAAGGCCCACGGCCGGTCGGCATATTGGCAGAGGTCTTCCATCGCGATGGCCATCTCGATTTCAGCGAACCTGACGGGCGAAGAGGGACGCGCTTGCACGCATGCGAAAACGTGATCCCTGAGGCGGCAACGCGAAAGCGTCACCATACGTTGCAAGGGCCCGCCCCTTCGGATCGCTTTTATCCATCGAAGCTGAACGCCAGTTGAGCGGGATGCGATTTCGGTGCCGCGGCGGCCGAAAATCGCCTCCGTCCGGTATCAAGCGCCCGCGCGGCGCCGGGTTTCCGGCATGATCAGGGCAAGGAGACCGAAGGCGGCGAGGCCCACCAATGCGAGGCCCAGGAAGGCGGTGTGGCTGCCGAGGCGGTCGGCCATGAGGCCGGCGAGCGAGGTGGAGAGCGCCGCCCCGATGCCCATGGCAGTGCCCACCGCCCCGAGGGCGAGGTTGAAGCGGCCGGTGCTGCGGGTCACGTCCGAGACCACGAGGGGCACCATCACGCCGAGCACCGCCGCCGAGATGCCGTCGAAGACCTGGATCGCCACGAGGAGCGTCGGGCTGTCGGTATAGGCGAAGAGCAGCGCCCGGATCGGCAGGGCCGCGAAGCCGACGAGCAGCATCGGGCGCCGGCCCCAACGCTCGGCGGCCCGGCCGAAGGCGGGGGCGCAGA
Organism: Methylobacterium soli; assembly: GCF_008806385.1. Taxonomy (GTDB): domain Bacteria; phylum Pseudomonadota; class Alphaproteobacteria; order Rhizobiales; family Beijerinckiaceae; genus Methylobacterium; species Methylobacterium soli. The sequence goes on along the minus strand of NZ_VZZK01000015.1, from coordinate 22,349 downwards.
CCGCCAGCACCCCCTGAGGCACCATGATGCAGGCGGCGATGAGGGCCGTGGCGGTCTCGCTGGCCCGCAAAGTCAGCACGCTGCCGACGAGGGGGAGCAGGGCCGCGTTCGCCAGGAAGAACAGGACCATGCAGGCCGCAAAGCACAGGAGCGCCCGGTTCGTCGCGAGCGCCCGCAGGCCCGAGCCGCCGGAGGGGGCGGCCCCCGCCGGGTCCAATGACGGCGCGCTCACCTCCCGGATCTCGCCGGGGCGGATCGAGGAGAGCGCCATCAGGGTCGGCACCACCAGGGCCGCCGTCAGGTAGAACACCGCGTCGTTCGAGAGATAGTAGCCGCAGGCGCCCATGCCGGCGGCCGCCAGCGCGTTGCCCAGCGCCTGGAAGCTCGCGTTGCGGCCGAGGCGCTCGCCGGCCCGGGCATGCCCGACGAGGCCGATGCTGATCGCCGCGATGGCGGGCGTCAGCACGCAGCTCGCCGCCGAATGGGCCGCCATGGCCAGGAGCACGATGAGGAAGTTCGGCCAGACCGCGAGCGCGAAGGCGCTGCCCGAGATCGCCGCCACGGCGACGCCCGCCGCGAAGCGCTTCGAGCGCACCGCGTCCACGAAGGCGCCGCCCGGCACCTGGCCGAGCAGGCTGACGAGGCTGCCCACCGTGAGGGCGAAGCCGATATCGGATTGGGTCCACTTGGCCTGGGTGAAGTAGACCGCCAGGAACGGCCCGAACCCGGTCTGGAGGTTCGCCACGAAGAACGCGAAGGCATCGAGCCCCCGGCGGCTCGCCCGCGAGATCGTCGGCACGTCGGGGGGCGGCTGGGGACTCACGTCGGGCGCGGCCTCCGTGGCCTCCGGATTCGTGTCGCTCAGCCGCGACGGGCGCGTGCGGTGCTCCAGGCGCGGCGCGGCACGCTCGCGCGGGGACACGGCGCGCCGCTCCTTGGGTCTCGGCGCCGTCATTTATCGGGCGCCTTCTCGGGGGGCTTGTCCACCGTCGCGGGGGCGGGCGAAGGCGCCGAGGTCGGGGCCGGGATGGGCGCGGCCGCCGGCGCGGCGGCGGGCGGCGCGGCGGCCTGGTCGGGGGCGTCCGGCGCGGCGGGGCTTGCCGGGCCCAGGACCACGATCGGCTCGCCGGCCTTGTATTCGGGGGAGACGCGGACCTGGTTGCGGCTCAGCTGCAGCACGAGGCGGCCGGGCTTGCCGTCGGTGGTGAAGCGCAGGGAGCGCCAATCCACCGCGATCTTGCGCGAGCCGACGCCGAGGAAGCCGCCGAAATCGATGATGGCGGCGCGCGGGCGCCCGTCCTTGTCGATGATCACGTCGATGATGCGGCCGAGCTCGTCGCCATTGGCGCTGCGCACGCCCTTTCCGAGCACGCTCTCGTAATCCTGCGTGTCGAGAACGGTCGCGGGGGTGCCCTGCGTCTGGACGGGTGCGGGACTCGCGCCCGGCGCGGGCTGGGGCGCGGCTTGCTGAGGCACGGCCTGCGGCGCTGTCGGCACGGCCTGCGGCGCTGCTGCCGGCGGGGGTGCGACGGGCTGGGCCGGTGCGGCGGCCCCCGGCGGGGCCTCGGAGCCGGCGGGGGCCGAGGGAGCGTTGTCGGCGGCGGCGGCGGCGGCCCACAGGGTGATCGTCGTGGTCGCGATCATCCGGACGGTTCTGAACACGCGGGTTCCTCGATGAAGTGTCGCGCCGGCTCCGGGGCACAACCGCGGCCGTTCCGGTGGGTTCCGAGGCGGACGGACGTGACCCTTGTGCGCGTGGACCAAGGCGAAGTTATGGATCCGGAATCGCGCGGATGCGGCCGGATCCGGGCGGGAGGGTGGCCGCGCGGGAGCGCCCTGTCCAGAGGCGGGCTCGCCATCCCCGCCTCCCGCGTCCGTCCAAGCCCGCCCGAGAGCCTGCGCGGATCGCCCAGCCCGCGCGAATCGGTGCATGGCCGCCCGGTCCTGGCCGGGGCGTGACTGGTTTTCGCCTAAGCCTCGTCGTAGAGAGGCGCCGAATGATAAAACGAGCCGTGACGTCAGACACGGCCACGGAGAGGATCAGGCCCCCATGTCGATCAAGGCCACGATGTCTACTTCTGCTCCCATGTCTCAGGCGGCTCCCATGTCTCAGGCGGCTTTCATGTCTCAGGCTGATCATCCGCCCGCCGCCTCCCGGTTGAAGGCGCGCCCGTCCGGGCTGGTGCGGTCCGGCCTGCTCGCCCTCCTGGCAACGGCCGCGCTCGGCGGCTGTCAGGCCTTCGGCGGCGGCGGCGGCGTGATGCCGGCCTCCGATCTCGGGCCGCCGCCCTCCCTGCGCGGCAGCCTGTCGAACCGTGAGGTGCGCACCGCCACGACCGATCCCGACGGGCAGCCCCTGCAGACGGCGCCCACCCGGCGCCTCGACCTGCCGAAGAACGCCCGCGGCGAGGCCCGCGCGGCGGAGGCGGGCCCGCGCCGCATCCAGCGCGAGGAGATCGAGGGGGCAGCCGCGGCCGGCTCCTCGTCCGGCGGCCTCGCCCCCTCGCTCAGCGCCAGCGGCGGCGTCGGCGTGGGCGGCAAGTTCTGAGCGAGCTCCCGTACTAAACGACGCGGCCGGGCGATCCGGCGCGTCGCTCAGGCCACCTTGGCGACCGCCAGGGTGGCCCCCTCGACGATCGTGAAGGCGACGCCGGCCTGGCGCAGCGCGTGGACGGCCGCGTGGCGGCTGCGCGCCAGGGGCCCGTCCGCATCCTCCTCCAGGCGCCGGATGGTCGAGAGCGAGAGCTTGCTGGCCTGGGCGAGGTCCGAGAAGGTCCAGTCGAGGAGGCCGCGCGCGGCCCGCAGGTGCAACCCGCGCACCTGGTCCTCGTTGCCCGAGGCGAGGGCTTCGCGCTGCGGCTCCAACGCGGCCGAGGTCGCCGGAAAGGTCAGGCCGGTCCATTCCCGGATCGGGCTGGCCCCGGCGGAGACCGGCACCATCAGGACCCGGAAGCCGACCCGGGCGCCGCTCGCCACCTTGGCGTTGAACTCGAGCGAGTAGCCCTTCCCCCGCTCGCGGGCCTCCGCGAGCTTTCGCAGGACCGCCTCCCGGTCCTCGATCGGGGCGTACCAGTTGCGCTGGAGATCCTCCGGCGCGAGCCCGGTCAACTCGCACCAGCCCGGGGCGTGCAGGGCCTGCCCGTCGCTCGCCCAGACCCAGGGCACGATCATGCCGTGCTCGAACACCGCCCGCTGCCGGTCGTTATGCGCCCGGACCGCGAGGGCCGCGCGCTGCTGGTTCGTGATGTCGAGGATGACGCCCGCCGCGCCCGCCGGGGCTCCGTCGGGGGTGAAGTAGACATCCCCGCGGCTCAGGACCATCCGCATCGTCCCATCCGGACGAATGATGCGGAAGCTGTGGCTTCCGAGAATGCCCTCATTGAGGATCTGGCCCGCATCCTCGAGCTTCATCCGGTCCTCCGGATGGACCATACTGCGGAACAGCTCGTAATCCGGCTGGATCGCGCCGTCGTCGAGGCCGAAGATCTTGTACAATCCGGACGACCAGACGTACTCGTTGCGCGAGAAATGCCAGCCCCAATTGCCGGAGATGCCGAACGACTCGATCATGCGCAAGAACTCGCGCGACGAGAAGGCAAGGTTTGGAACATTGTACGTCATGTTTGTTCGCAGCTTTTTCTCAAAGACCGGTCCGTCCAGTTTCTTTTCGACCGAAGATTTGCCTCCGATCTGAGATTTCGCGCCGACCGATGGCTCGACGCCGATCGCCGCGAGGCCATGCGCGCCGAATCCCGGGCGATGCCCGCATCGGCCACGACGCCGCTCTCCCTCGGCCGGCGTCTCGCATGGAAGCTTTCCGCAGGCCGTACTGCGGATGAGCAATTTTAGATCATTTGAGAAAATGAGCGTTCAGAAAGATCATATTTTGCCATCTAGTTGATCCTATGTACTCTTTAGGGCCAAGCGTGGCCGGACAATACAGGTAGAGACTACCTCCTCAAGCAAGATCCTCCCATCTATTCGGGTTTGATTATCATATGTTGCGCCATTTAAAAAAATCGCGGAAACGTGATCAAGAAGTTGAAACCATTACCAATGGTTTATTCTTCAAATGGCATCGCAACCACTGATTGATAAAGTATTCGTAGGAGCAAAAGTGCGCAGTTGCAGGGCAGCCGGAGCCTGGGCATGCCGCGATGCGAGGCACGGTTCGGCGAGGCGCCGCCGGCCTGGAGCGTTGCCGGGCCCGCCGGTCTGTCTGCCGCCCGCGCGCCGGGGCCCGGCCGGAACGGACCGCGCCGCGCAGACCCTGCGGTCGCGCGGCGCGCATGTTCGGAACGTGCTGGCTGCGGGGAACCGGATCCCCGCGCGGCGAGGGGCCGCTTCAGCCGGCGCTCACCGCCGGATGATCGGCCTGGCCCCGCGACGGTTCAGGCGGTCGGCACGAGGCGGCCGCCGTAGTAATCGTCGAGGCGCCCGCCATAGCTCGGATCCGCGAAGGCATCCTCGCCGGGCCCGTGGTTCGGGGCGCCCGCCAGGGTATCCTGGTCGAGATCGACCACGTAGCCGCCGAGCGCGACGCTGTAGGTCAAGGCCCGCCAGGGCAGCGGGTGGTGGTTCTCGCCGAGGCCGAGAAAGCCCCCAAAGGCCAGCACCGCGTAGGCCACTTGGCCCGAGACCTTGTCGACCATGAAATTGTGGACGGCGCCGAGATGCTCGCCCTGCCGATTGTAGACGGCGGTGCCCTCGACCTTGTTCGAGGCGATCAGGCGCCGGGTCTCGTCGATGGCCACGCCCTCGCCGGAGGGGTCGAGTTCCATCGAGCCGGGGGCCCGGAGGTTGCGCTCGTTGGGCAAATCGTTCGGGAGGTCCGTGGGCATATCGCTCTCGCATCGCTCGAAGGGCCGAGACGGCCCGGGGCGCCAGGCCCTGCGGCCCGGCAGGCCGTGCGCCCGGACGGGCGCGTGAGCGAAGGTAAGCGTCGGCGCGGGAGCGGGTTCCGGGGCGACCTTGGCGGTCCGGCGCCGGCGAACGCCGATCGTGACGCGTCAGACGAGGCCGGCGTCCCGGGCCGGCGCGTCGAGGCCGCGCGCCTCCGCCCCGATGGCGGCGCCGAGCCCAAGCAGGAGGGCGCAGGCGGAGCAGAGCGCGAGGGCTGCGGCGGTGATGAACATGCGCGCACATTGGCGCCCGACCCTTAAGCGGAGGTTTCGCGCGCGAAAATTCCTTCGTCCGCGATCGGGCCATTCTGCGCCTTGCCCGGCGCGTCCCCCGGCGCGTCCCCGGGCGGGTCCGTCCCCCCGGCGCGCCCCGCCCCGCCGGGCCGCCGCCTCGGCGCGGCTCCAAGGGGGGCTCCGCTAACACGCTGCGCCGGAACGCTTTTCTTCGGGGGCCCCGGGGCGCTCCGGGCCGGGGCCGGTTGGAAGTAGTATCGCGGTTCGGGCAAGTCATCGGCGGTTTTGAGCCGGTGCTCGGCGCGCTGGATCGCGCTGGAAACCGATCAGAGCCCACCAGACCTGTGGATGAGAGCGGGGACAACGACAGTTTCCCCTTGGAACGCTCGCGGCACCGCTTAGTTGTTGCAGCTATGCGCTCCGTCCTGCGGAGCCGCCACGCGTCCGCGTTCCAAATCGCGAGCACCGGAGGAAATCATGGCAACCAAGACGACGGAGACCAAGGCCGCCCCGAAGGCGAAGGCTGCCCCGAAGGCGAAGGCCGAGGGTGGCGCTGCCAAGCCGAACGCCCTGCAGCAGCCCCTGAAGCCTTCGGCCGAGCTCGGCGCCATCGTGGGCACCAGCCCGCTGCCGCGCGGCGAAGTGGTCAGCAAGGTGTGGGACTACATCAAGAAGCACAACCTTCAGAACCCGGCGAACAAGCGCGAGATCCTGGCCGACGACAAGCTCAAGAAGGTCTTCGGCAAGGACAAGTGCACCATGTTCGAGATGAACAAGCATCTCGCGGCCCACCTGAAGTCCTGAGACCGACCGACGCGCCCCGACCCCGCTCGCGCGGCGGGGCAGCGCGGCGCCGGTGAGCGCTCAAGCCGAGCGCTCATGCCGGGTTCTCATGCCGGGTTCTCCCGCCGGAGCACCTTGACGGGGCGGCCGAGGCCGCCTCGCCTCGTTCGAACAGCCCCTCGCCTGCCTGACCCTCGGCCGAGGCGTGAGGCCGGAAAACGGCCCGAGCGCGGGTCGGAAGTTCGACGGGCGTCCCTCCGACCCATTCCGCCCCGAAGGCGACCCCGGCATCGGGCGCGCGGACCGGCCTCATCCTGGCTTCCTGGCCGGCGCAATCCGTCCCGGGGGACCACGTGCTGCGGCTCCCGCAGGTTCCCGACGAGCCCCGCTCTCCGCGGCGCCACGAGCACTCACCAGCCCGGATCGGCGTGCCCGCGCTCCACCCCCAGCCGCGCCGATCGCGGCCACGCATAGTGCGTGCGAGGCCTCGCCGAATGTGACCAGCGCCGCCGCCGGCAGGTCCTAGCCCTGCACCGCGACGCCATCGACCGCCCAACCCTGCGGCCCGCGCCGATGCGTTGCGTGGCCCACCGCCCAATGCCCGATCACGCGGGCCGCGACCCGCACCGCGACGCCGCAGTCCAGCCACGGCATGCCGCCGACGAGGAAGAAGCCCGCTCCGAGCGGCACCTGTTCGCGGAGGTCGCGTCAGCACGGCTCGCGGCGCGGCGATCACCGGACCTTGTCAGCCGCCCGGCTGGCGCCGCAGCACGCTGGCCAGCGCGCCGGTTCCGGCAAGCGCCACCGCGCACCAGAGCGAGAGGGCGATGGGTTGGCCTGCGCCCGATCCGTGGGTGAGCCCGAACAGGACGGCGACCAGGGCGGCGCCGAGGGACTGGCCGGTGAGCCGGGCGGTGGATTGCATGCCGCTCGCGCCGCCGCTGCGCTCGCGCGGCGCGCTCGTGATGATCACCTTGTTGTTGGGCGACTGGAACAGGCCGAAGCCTAGGCCGCACAGGGTCAGGCGCCAGATGATGTCGAGGGTCGAGGGCTCCGCCGGCAGCAGCGCCATCCCGGCAAGGCCCGCCGCCATCGCGGCGAGGCCGATGCCGCCGAGGAGCCCCGGCGCGTAGCGGTCGGCGAGGCGCCCCGAGATCGGCGCCATCGCGGCGATGGCGAGCGGCCAGGGCGTCAGCAGGAAGCCCGTCTGCGTCTCCGAGAGGTGGAGCACGTCCTGGAAGTAGAAGGGCAGGGCGATGTAGGCCATCATCTGGCTCGCGAAGGACGCGATCGAGGTCGCCATCGAGAGGGCGAAGGCGGGGATCCGCAGGAGATCGACGGGGAGCAGCGGGTTCGGCAGCCGGAGCTGGTACCAGACGAACACCGCCCCCACCACGACGGCTCCGGCGATCTCGGCGAGCGCCAGCCCGCGCCCTCCGGCGGTGCCGACCCCGTCGATGCCGATGATCAATAGGCCGAAGGTCAGGGCGTTGAGCCCCGCGCTCAGGGCATCGAAGCGGGCTCCGCTGCGGGGCGTCGCCGGGAGGGTGCGCGAGCCCACGAGCAGCGCGAGCAGCCCGACCGGCAGGTTGACGAGGAACAGCCAGGGCCAGGTCGCCACCGTCAGGATCGCGGCCGCCACCGTCGGGCCCGCCGCCGACGCGATGGCGACCACGAGGGCGACGTTGCCGACGCCCCGCCCGATCATCCGGTGGGGATAGATGAAGCGCACCAGCGCGATGTTCACGCTCATGATGCCGGCCGCCCCGAGCCCCTGGGCCAGCCGCGCCGCGATCAGCAGGTCGAGGCTCGGCGAGAGCGCGCAGGCGACCGAGGCGAGGGTGAAGACCCCGAGCCCCCCGAGATAGACCCGCCGGTAGCCCAGGATGTCGCCGAGGGTGGCGAGCGGCAGCAGGGCCGCCGTCACGGCGATCTGGTAGCCGTTGACCACGAAGATCGCCGCCCCCGGGCTCACCGCGAGGTCCTTGGCCATCACCGGCAGGGCGACGTTGACGATCGCCCCGTCGAGGATCGCCATGGTGATGGCCAGCCCGATGGCCAGCAGCGCCAGCATCCGCTCCCGCGGCGGCAGGCCGTCGGCTGGCGTCCCCGCGGCCGGGGCGGCGCCGTGGCCGCCCGGTCCCTGGCTCTGTGCCGGCCCCGCGGTTCCGGTCATCCCTCGCGTGCTCCCGGTGCTGTTTGCCGACGACCCCTGCGCGGCAGGACCGCGCGCGCCCTATGTGACCCCGCGTGCACGGATGTGTTCAAGGCTTATGTGCGGAATCGTTCATGAAGTGTTCCAGCTGGATCCTCGCCTTCGGGCTCGCCATCGCCCCCCTCGCGGCGCGCGCGCAGGAGCCCGCGCCTCTCGGAATCGGGCTCGAGGGCTTCGCCTATCCGTATCCCGTGCGCTTCCTCCCGCTCACCCGGGACAACGAGGCCCAGCGCCTCGCCTACATGGACGTCGCGCCGACCGGCACCCCCAACGGGCGGGCCGCCATCCTGTTGCACGGACGTAACTTTCCGGCGAGCTACTGGCAGCCCGTGATCGTCGCGCTGGCCCAGGCGGGCTACCGCGTGGTGGTGCCCGACCAGCTTGGGTTCGGCAAATCCTCGAAGCCCGTCGGCCCCTTCACCTTCGACCGGATGGCCGCCGACACCGTGGCCCTCCTCGACGCGCTCGGCCTGCCCCGCGTCGAAGTCGTCGCCCATTCCATGGGCGGCATGCTCGCCATCCGCCTCGCCCGCAACGCCCCGGACCGTGTCAACAGCCTCGTCCTCGAAGCCCCGATCGGTCTCGAGGATTATCGCTTCGCCGTGCCGCCGGTCTCCAACGAGACCCTGCTGAAGCGCGAGGGCGACCTGACGGCCGACGCCTACCGGCGCCAGCTCATGACGAGCTACGCGCTCTCCCTGCCGGCCGCGGCGATCGAGCCCTTCGTGGAGGTCCGCGAGCGGGTGAAGGGCTCGGGCGAGTATCCCCGCTGGCTCCAATCCTTCGTGAATTCCTATCAGGCGATCTGGGGCCAGCCGGTGGTGCATGAGATCCCCCTGGTGCGGGTCCCGACGCTCTTCATCATGGGCGCCAACGACCACAACGCGCCGGGCAAGCCCTTCGCGCCGCCGGCGCTGCAGGCCGGGATGGGCCAGAATGCGGCCCATGCCCGTGCGCTTGCCGCGCAGATGGCCGAGGGGCGCGCCGAGGTGATCGAGGGCGTCGGGCACCTCGTCCACATGGAGGCGACCGAGCGCTTCAACGAGCTGACGCTCGATTTCCTCAACAGTCACTGACCTCAACGATTTTCGAGGAGTTCACGCATGGATGTGGGATTCATCGGCCTCGGGCGCATGGGCCGGGGCATGGCCGCTAGCCTGATCCGGGCCGGCCATACGGTCCGGGTCTGGAACCGCTCGCCCGAGGCCGCGAAGGCGCTCACGGGGGCGGTGCCGGTCGCGAGCGCGGCGGACGCCTTCCGGGGCGATGCGGCCATCACGATGCTGGCCGACGATGCGGCCCTGCGCGCCGTGATCGTCGAGGGCGGCCTCCTCGACTCCCCGGAGCGTCCTGGCCTGCATCTCAGCATGAGCACGATCTCGGTCGCTCTCGCGGCGGAACTCGCGGCGATCCATGGGCGGGCCGGCATCCCCTACATCGCCGCCCCGGTCTTCGGTCGTCCGGACGTGGCTGAGGCGGGCGCGCTCAACATCGTGGCGGCGGGCGAGGCCACGCTGATCGATCGCGCCGCGCCCCTCCTCGATGCGATGGGCACCAAGACCTGGCGCTTCGGAGACGAGCCGCAGCGTGCGAATGCGGTGAAACTCGCCGGCAACTTCATGCTGGTCTCGGCCATCGAAGCCATGGGCGAGGCCGCGGCCTTCGCGGAAGCGCACGGTGTCGCGGGCGCCGACCTCCTCGATCTTCTCACCAACACGCTGTTCGCCTCACCCGTCTACAAGGGCTACGGCGCCTCGATCGCGGCCAACCGCTACGAGCCGCCGGGCTTCAATCTGAAGCTCGGAGCCAAGGATGTGCGCCTCGCCCTGGCGGCGGCCGATGCGGTCGGCGTGCCGATGCCCTTCGCCAGCGTCCTGCGCGACAACCTGATCGACGCGATGGCGCATGGCGACGGCGACAAGGACCTCGCCGCCTTGGCCCGCGTGGCATCCCGGCGCAGCGGCCGGGCATGAACCCAGGGCGTGCCGGGAGCGCTTGAGGCCGGCGATCGTCTACGCGATCGTCGGCACGATGCCGCCCTCGACCCGCAGGGCCGCGCCGTTCGTGGCTGCGGAGAGGGGGCTCGCCAGATAGGCGACGAGAGCGGCGATCTCCTCCGGCTCGATCATGCGCTGGATCAGCGACAGGGGGCGATGAAGGCGGAAGAACTCCGCTTCGAGCACGTCCGGTGCGGCCTCGGGATCGGAGGCTACGCTTCTGAGGAACTCGACGATGCCCTCCGAGCGGGTCGGCCCCGGCAGCACCGAGTTCACCGTCACGCCGGTGCCCTTGGTGAGCTGTGCGAGGCCCCGCGCGATGGTGAGCTGAGCCGATTTCGTGACCGCGTAGTGGATCATGTCCGGGGGCACCACGAGGCCCGACTCGCTCGACACGAAGATGATCCGCCCCCAGTTCCGATCGAGCATCGGCTGGAAGTAGCGTTGGGCGAGGCGTGCGCCGCTGACCACATTGGTCTCGAACAGCCCGTGCCAATCCGCGTCCGTGATCTCTGCAAACGGCTTTGACTCGTAGATGCCGAGATTGTTGACCAGCACGTCCACCTGCGGGACCTCGCGAGCCAAGGTCTCGGCACCTTCGGCCGTTGCGGCATCGGCGGTCACGCCCCGTACGATCCCGGCACCGACCTCCGCCGAGATCGACGCGACGGCCTGATCGAGCTTCGCCCGGGAGCGCCCTGCCATCACGACCGATGCGCCCTCGACGGCAAGCTTTCGGGCGATCTCCAGTCCGATCCCGGCCGTCGAGCCGGTCACCAGCGCGGTTCTATTCTTGAGTTTCAGATCCATGGGGGGATTCCTCCGGGGAAGGCAGCGGGCGAAGGCGCCCGCCGATCACGCTCCGGGAGAGATGCCCACCTCCGCGATTGCTGAAAAGACGGCGAGCCTGCACGATCATCGTGAATTCAATGCACGAATGGAGCGGGACATGGACAATCGGCTCGGCGAGATGGAGGCCTTTGTCCAAGTCGCACGCCGCGGCAGTTTCGCGGCAGCCGGCAAGGCTTTGCGCCAGACGCCGTCCGCGGTGAGCCGTGCGGTTGGGCGGATCGAGGCCCGTCTCGGGGCGCGTTTGATCGAGCGCACCACCCGCTCGCTTCGTCTGACGAACGAAGGGGAAACCTACCTGCTGCGCGCGACCGACCTCCTGGCCGAACTCGACGCGATGGAGACCAGCCTTAACCGGGATGCCGCCGAGCCGAGTGGGCGGCTTCGGGTGAATGCTTCGGTGCCGTTCGGCTTGACGGCGATCCTGCCCGTGCTGCCGACCTTCCTGGCGACCTATCCGCTGCTGACCGTGGAGCTTTCGCTGACCGACGATGTCATCGACCTGATCGAGGCACGCGCGGACGTGGCCATCCGGATCGGGCCGCTGCGCGACACCCGCCTTCGTGCAAAGCGCCTCGGTCGCAGCCGCATGATCGTGGTCGCGAGCGCGGCGTATCTGCGCCTCAACAGAGTGCCCGAGCACCCGGATGTCCTTCAGCGGCACAATTGCCTGAATTTCAGCTTTCGGCGCTCCCTCGACACCTGGCCCTTTCGCATCGGCGACGCCGTGGTGCAGCGCCCCGTTCAGGGCTATTTCTTCGGGAATTCAGGGGAGGTGGTGCGCCGGATGGCGCTGGGCGGCGCGGGGATCGCGCGGCTCGCCCATTATCATGTGGCCGAAGATGTGGAGGCTGGTCGACTCGTTCCGATCCTCGAGGCTTTCAGCCCGGGCGACACCGAGGAGATCCACGCGCTCTTTGCGGGGGATGAGCGGCTGGCCCTGCGCATTCGCTGCTTCGTCGATTTCCTCGCACAGGCTGTCTCGATCCGCGCCTGATCTCAGCGGTCGGTCTTCACCGCTCCGGGATCGGGAGCCGCGTCTCCGATCCGGACAGGCTGCGATGCTCGCGAGCCTCTGACCGGCGCAAACTTGGAACCAATGCGTTTCCATAGTTTCTATTTTCTCACCAGCCGACAAGGACCAGATTGCATCCAACGACCCACCACCGGGTCCACGGGAGACAATCACCATGTCCGAGAGCGGCCTCCACCATGTCACGGCCTTCTCCGGCGCAGCCCTGCGCAACGTCGATTTCTACACCCGCGTGCTCGGCCTGAGGCTCGTCAAGAAGACCGTCAATTTCGACGATCCGGGGACCTACCATCTCTATTACGGCGATGAGACGGGCCGGCCCGGCACCATCCTGACCTTCTTTCCCTGGGAGCATGCCGCGCCGGGCCGAGCCGGGATCGGCGAGACGCAGGAAACCGCGTTCCGCGTGCCGCGCGCGGCCATCGGCTACTGGACGCATCGCTTCATTGCGCAGGGCGTAGCGCACGAGGCACCCGCTCAGGTCTTCGGCGAGACGGTGCTGCCCTTCCGCGATCCGGACGGGATGGCGCTCGCCCTCGTGGGGACGGACGGCGCGGAGACCGAGCCGGCCTGGACGGGCAGCGATGTTCCGGCCGAGCATGCGGTCCGGGGCTTCCACGGCGTCACCCTCCTGTTGCGCGAGGCGGGCCCGACGGCAGCGATCCTGACCGAGGTGCTCGGCTTCCGGGAGGTCGGCCGCGAGGGCGCGCAGACGCGCTTCCGCAGCGGCAGTGATCTCGGTGGATCCGTGACGCTGCGGGCGGTGGGCGACTTCCTGCGGGGCCGCCAGGGCGCCGGCTCGGTGCATCATATCGCCTTCCGGGCGGCGGACGATGCGGCGCAGGCCGAGATGGTCCGCAAGCTCACCCAAGAGCACGGATTGGCGGTCACCGAGCAGCGCGACCGCAACTACTTCCGCTCGGTCTACTTCCGCGAGCCGGGCGGCGTGCTGTTCGAGATCGCCACCGACGTGCCGGGCTTTGCCGTCGACGAACCCGTCACGGCCTTGGGCGAGGCGCTGAAGCTGCCGGCCTTCCTCGAACCGCACCGGGCGGAGATCGAGGCCGTCCTGCCGAAGGTCGCTTGAGACGAGGGAGAACTGTCATGACGACCACGCTCGCCTTCCATCACCGCTTCGAGCCGGCCTCCGGCCCGGGGCGGCCCCCGCTCCTGCTCCTGCACGGGACCGGCGGGGACGAGAACGACCTGATCCCCCTCGGGCGGGCGCTGGCGCCCGGCGCGGCGCTGCTGTCGCCGCGCGGCCCGGTCCTGGAGAACGGCATGCCGCGGTTCTTCAGGCGCCTGTCCGAGGGCGTGTTCGACGAGGCGGATTTGCGGCGTCGCACCGGAGAACTCGCGGATTTCATTGAAGAATCGCGTACCGCCTACGGGCTTGCGGCGCCCATCGCGGTCGGCTTCTCGAACGGCGCCAACATCGCGGCCGCGCTGCTGCAGCTGCGGCCGGAGGTGCTGGCCGGCGCCATCCTGATCCGCGCGATGGTGCCGCTGGCCGAGCCCCCCGGCGCCGATCTGGCGGGCAAGCCGGTCCTGATCCTGTCAGGCTCGCTCGATCCGATCGTGCCGGGGGAGAATTCCGGGCGGCTCGCCGCGCAGCTGGAGCGGGCCGGTGCCCGGGTCGAGCACCGGTCGCTGCCGACCGGGCACGGCCTGAGCCAGGGGGATCTCACTCTGGCGCGCGATTGGATCGCCGCGCATGCGGCCTGATCCCGGGACGGGGCGCAGCCTCCTGGTTGGTCGATAAGCTGAGTTTCATCAATGGCTTGGGACCGGCTTCGCTGCCGCGGAGCCGGTCCTCAGAGCACGCCTTCGCGGATGGCGCCCGGGTCGGCCAGCGTGTGGAGCAGGCTGGCGGCGCTGTGGGCGAAGCGCAGGGTGACGGCCTTGCGGCGGGCGCCGCTGAGGGGGTGGTCGGCGGGGTCCCGCAGGATCGCGCCCCCGAAGGCATCGGCCACGATGAGGCCGGCCTCCTCCGGGATCAGGCTCTCGGGCAGGTTTTCGGGAATGGCGAAGTAGAAGCGATCGCAGTAATCGCGATAATCCGGCCACTTCTTGTCGGCTCGGAAATCGGCAACGCTCGACTTGATCTCGACGATGGTCAGTTTCCCGCAAGCAGAGAGCGCAATCACATCGGCGCGGCGTCCGTTCGCCAGCGAGAATTCCGGGATCGTGACGTGCCCAAGATCGGCGAAAAGCCTGCGCACGCCGCGCTGCACGCTGGCGGCCGTCGGCGATTGGCGGCGGTCGGGAGGGAGAATCGCGAGGGAGAGCGCTGCGGACACGGGCGGAATCAGCTGATCGGGCAGGGGATGGCGGCGTCCCGAATCGGGACGGGTGCTATCGAACCAGTTCGCTCCCGCCTTGTCACCTGCGGCACCGGCACCGCACGGACGCGGAACAAATCATGCACGAAGATGCAGAAATCCGCATGAACCGTGCATGTCGGCCGAACGCGCCGTGTGCGGCGCGGCGTGATGCGTCGGGCAAGCGATGCTATAGGCCGATCGAACGGCCGCCGACGGTTCCGGGAGCGTCCGATTCGGGGAGGGTCATGGAAGCCGAGCCCGGCGTCGCCACCCTGCCGGCCGCGCTCAGGAAGCGCCTTCGCTACGCCGGCGACGATCTCGAGATCGGCCTGTCCTCCTGGGCGGGGCTGTTCGGCGCGGCCCGGGATGCGGAGCCCGGCTGGCTCCGGCTCGGCCGCCCCGAGAACGGGGTGGCCTTCACGGCGGCCGGGATCGCGGCGCTGGCGGGGCTTGCCGCGGAGCAGGATGCCGTCGGCCGGGCGATCGTGGCCGCGGTGGCGCTGGCGATGCCGCGCATCGGCGACGTGCTCGGCCTGGTCGAGGGCGACGAGACGATCCTGCTGCCGGAGCCGGACGAGATCGGGCCGGCGCTGGTGCCGCTGCGGGTGCGGGTCCACGATCCCGGGCCGCAGGGCGGCCACGCCGCGCTCCTGGGCATCGCCTTCGCCTGCCCGTGGGATCCGGAGCACGGCCTCGGGGTGCTGCTCCGAACGAGCGAGGTGCTCGGCGTCGACACCGCGGAGGCGGTGCTCTCGCGGCCGGTGGCGGAGGCCGCCGCGCAAGGGCGCCACGCCTTCTTCCTCTCCTGCCGCCCGGTCGCGCCGGCCAGGCGGCGGCGCTGAGGCTGCGCGCGCCCAGGCCGAACCGGTCCGGCGGAGAGCGCGCTAACCCTGGAAATACGTGAGGAGGCCGGCGCCGGGGGCCAGCAGCACGAAGGCCCAGACCAGGGCCGACAGGATGTTGGCGATCTGGAAGGGCAGGCGGTCGACCCCGAACATGCCGGCGATCAGCGGCACCACCGCCCGGGCAGGCCCGAAGAAGCGCCCGATGGCCACCGCCGCCGCGCCCCAGCGGTGCAGGAAGGCCTCGCCCTTGGCCACCATCTCGGGGTAGCGCCGCATCGGCCACATCCGCTTGGCGCCGTCCTTGTAGTAGTGGCCGAACTCGTAGGAGATCCAGTCGCCGAGCGCTGCGCCGAGAGCGGCGGCGAGCACGACGGGCCAGAACGGGATGTCGGCCGCCCCCACCAGGGCGCCGATGCCGAGCAGGATCACGGTGGCGGGTACGAGGAGCGACAGGAAGGCGAGCGACTCGCAGAAGGCGAGCCCCCCGGCGATCAGGGGCGTCCAGGTCTTGTGGTTCTCGACGAAGCCGAGGATCGTGGTGCGCAGGGCGTCGAAATCCATGGAGATCCTCGGCACGCCGTCGCCGCGCCCGCGGCGGGTGGATGGCGGCCTCTGTGCCGGGCTTGGCCTCGCCCCGCAAGCGCAACCCTAACGGCGCGACCCCGCTTCGGGATGCGCGCGGCCCGGAACGGCGCTAACAGGCGGGCTCCGGTCCGCGTCGCGAGAGGAAGGCCGCCGTGAAGGTTCTGTCGATCCAGTCCCATGTCGCCTACGGGCATGTCGGGAACGCCTCGGCGGTGTTCCCGATGCAGCGTCTCGGCGTCGAGGTCTGGCCGATCCACACGGTGCAGTTCTCGAACCATACCGGCTACGGCGCCTGGCGCGGCCGGGTCTTCGACGGGCCGGCGATCGAGGAACTGGTCCTCGGCATCGGCGAGCGCGGCGTGCTCGGCCAATGCGACGGCGTGCTCTCGGGCTATATGGGCTCGGCCGATATCGGCACGGCGATCCTCGGGGCGGTCCGGGCGGTGCGCGACGCGAACCCGCGGGCGCTCTATGCCTGCGACCCCGTGATGGGCGACACCGACCGCGGCGTCTACGTGCGCCCCGGCATCCCGGACTTCATGCGCGACCAGGCGGTGCCCGCCGCCGACATCGTGACGCCGAACCAGTTCGAGCTCGACGTCCTGACGGGCCTGCCGACCGCCACCCTCGACGAGGCCAAGCGCGCGGTGGCGGCCCTGCAGGCGCTGGGGCCCCGGGTGGTGCTCGTCACCTCGCTCATCACCGACGCGACGCCCGCGGGTTTCATCGACCTCCTGGCAGGGGAGGGGGGCGGGTACTGGTGCGTGCGCACGCCGCGCCTCGCCCTCGACGTCAACGGGGCGGGGGATGCCATCGCGGCCCTGTTCTTCGTCCACTACGCCCGCACCGGCTCGGCGGCCCTGGCACTCGGCATGGCGGCGGCCTCCGTCTACGGCCTCCTGCGCCGCACCGCCGAGGCCGGCTCCCGGGAGATCCTGACGGTCGCCGCCCAGGACGAGTTCGTCGCCCCGAGCGAGACCTTCCCGGTCGAGGCGGTGTGAGGGCCGGGCCGCGGGAGGCGGGGAGATTCGCAGGGCCGCCCCTCGGCGGCCGCCATTGCGAATCGTCCGCCCAGCCGACAGCTTGAGCCGCGCGGCGCGCCGGCGCCCGCCGAGCCGCCCGCATCCTTCCCGCCCCGAAGGTGTTTTGCCCCGATGACCCGACGCCGCTTCGCCACCCTCGACGTGTTCACCGATGAGCCCTATGCCGGCAACCCGCTGGCGGTGGTCCTCGACAGCGAGGGCCTCGACGGGGCCGCGATGCAGCGCATCGCCCGGGAATTCAACCTGTCCGAGACGGTGTTCGTGCGGCCTCCCGCCGAGCCGCGCCACCGGGCCGCCCTGCGCATCTTCACCCCCGCCCGCGAGCTGCCCTTCGCCGGGCACCCGACCGTCGGCACGGCCGTGCTCCTGGGGCTGCAGGACCAGGACCGCGCGGACGGCGCGGCCCGGGCCGACGCCCTCGCGTTCGGCCTCGAGGAACAGATCGGCATCGTGCCCTGCGTGGTCGAGGCCGGGGCCGGGCGGGGGCGTGCCCGCTTCAAGATCCCGGCCCTGCCGACCTTCCTGGGGGAGGGCCCCGATCCCGCCGCCCTCGCGGCCGCCCTCTCGCTCGCGCCGGAGGATATCGGAGCGGGGCTCCACGTCCCGAGCCGGCACGGGGCCGGCGTCGCGTTCACCTTCGTGCCGGTGGCCTCCCGCGACCGCCTCGACGCGGCGCGGATCGATCCGGCCGGCCTCGCGGCCCTCGGCGCAGGATCCGGCGGAGAGGTCGGCGAGCTCGGTCCGCTCTACCTCTACACCCCCGACCCGGAGGGCCTCGGGCCCCGCTACCAGGCCCGGATGTTCGCGCCCCATCTCGGCGTGCCCGAGGACCCGGCCACCGGCTCGGCGGCCGCGGCCTTCGCGGGGGTGCTGATGCAATTCGCGCCGCTCGGCAACGGCGAGCACGACGTCGTGATCCGGCAGGGCCTCGCCATGGGGCGCCCGAGCGAGATCGCCCTGCAACTCGTGATCGCGGAAGGCGCCCTGCGCTCGGTCGAGATCGGGGGCGAGGCCGTCCTCGTCAGCGAGGGCCATCTCGTTGCCTGAGAGTCGCGCGGCCGGCTTCACGCTCCATCCGCTCCATCGCCTCTCGGCCCGCCTCGTTTCCCACCGCTGGGACTGGGCTGAGGCGAATGCCGAGGTCATCGCCGAGAACTGGGCGCGGCGGCTGGCCGAGCGGCCGGGCCTGTTCGACGGGCCGGTGCTCCTCGCCTGCGGCCTCGCCCTCGACGACGGCGCCTGCGAGGCCCGCTTCTTCGAGACGACCTATTCGCGCTTCATCGCCTTCCGGGATGCCGGCTCCCCGATCGGTCCCGTCGCCAACGCCTTCGCGGCGATCGTGCCGCGTGCCCGCGACGGGGCGGTTCTGCTCGGCGAGATGGGCCTCCACACCGCCAATGCCGGGCAGATCTACTTTCCCTGCGGCACCCCCGACCGGGACGATGTTCGCGGCGCGCAGGTCGACCTCGCCGGGAGCGCCGCCCGGGAACTGCGCGAGGAGACGGGCCTTCGGCTCCCCGAGGGCGCGCCGGAGGCGTGGATGCTGCTGGAGGGCGAGGGGCAGCTCGCCTTCCTGCGCCCGGTCGCCTTCCCGGAGGCGGCGGAGGCGCTCCGGGCCCGGATGGAGGCCCACCGGAGCCGGGAGGCCGAGCCGGAGCTCGCCCGCATCGTCGTCGCCCGGACCCCGCGCGATCTCGACCCGGCGCGTATGCCCGGCTTCGTGCGCGCCTACCTGGCGGAGGCGTTCGCGCCGGCCGCCCTGTAGCGCGGCCGGCTCACGGGTAGCCGTAGCGGGACTTGGCGGCGGCCAGCAGGTGCAGCGCCTCGCCCTCGCGGCCGGCGGCGCAGGCCGTGGAGGCGCGGGCGAGGTCGGCGCTGAAGCGGGCGCCCACGGGCTGGTTCAGGTTGCCGGTGGCGACGTCGCTGTCGACCACGGCCTGGGTCCGGGCGATGGCGGGGCCGCAGCCCGCGCCCTGGGGCAGCGGCGCGATGGCGGGGGGCGTCGCCGCGGCCGTCGCCACCGGCGGGGCGGCGGCCTTCGGCTGGCAGGCCCCGAGGAGGCCGGCGTACAGGAGGGCGGCGAGGGCGAGGCTCAGGCGTTGTGGTCTCAAGGGAGGCATCCCGGGTTCACGGCGCGGCGTGGATACGGCGCGGCTCGGCGCCGGAGCACGCACGGCAAAGCTCGGCGCCGCCGGGTTCTTGCCGCTCCGCCGCCGGCCGGTCAACCGCCGCCGCGGGATGCCCCGCGGCGGTTCCGCGCCGCCCCTGATCGGGCCCGCGCCTCGGAACTCGTCCGGGCCTCTCGCCGGTCCGGGCTCTTTACTTGGCCGGGTCCTTTTACTTGGCCAAGCCGCTTACTTAGTCAGGCCGCTTACTTGGCCAGGCCGCTTACTTGGCCAGGCCGCTTACTTGGCCAAGCTGCTTACCTGGCCTTGTCCGCGATCGCCTTCAGGCCGGAGGTGTAGATGCCCTCGATGGCGTCCTTCGCCACGGTGTCCGGCGCGCCCTTGGCGTTGAACGTGCCCTCCCACGTCACCTTCGAGCCGCTGCCCTCGGGCGCCACTGCGATCGTCGACTTGTAGTCGCTGACGGGGAGCGGGCCCTCCAGGATCGTGTAGGTGTAGGACATCACCTTGTCGTCGCGGGTGACCTGCTCCTCCACCAGGGTGCCGCCGCCCTTGAGGGCGAGCGTGCGGATCTTCTTGCCGTCCTTCTCGGAGGGCGTGCATTTCTCGACCGCCGGATGCCAGGTGCCGATGCCGCAGAAATCCCCGATGGTCTGCCACACCTTGGCCGGGGGCGCGGCGACCTCGAGGGATTTCTGTACGTCGAGGGCGAGGCCCGGCGCCGTGCCGGCGAGCAGGGCGAGGCCGGCAAGGGTCAGAATGCGTGACATGGTGGGGGTCTCCATCCGGTTTCTTGTGCGGCACCGGGATGATCCCCGGCGCGGGCCACTTCTGGGGCTGTCCGAAAGCTAGGCGGGATCGCCGCCGCGGCAATGGAGAAGACCTGAGGCGGGGCCGAAGATGCGCGCCCGGGGCCGAATTCCCGGAGCCGGGACCCAGGATCGAACCCGGCTCGCGCGGCCGGTCCGTGCCGCGATTCCCGTTCTGGCTGTGTCACTTGTCGCGTCGCGGCGGCGTCGGGCGCCGTGTTGGCGCCTTGTGTTTCCGGCGCGCGAGGGCTAGGTACGGTCCCCTGTCCGGGACCCGGCGCGCGCGCCGCCGTCTCCGATTCGTGACTGCCGATCGTTGCCTCCGAGGAGAGACGAGCATTGGCCAGAGCCGGCTCCGCGCCCATCGCCGCCCACGCTGCCCCGGCAGCGTCGCGGTCGCGCGCGCGCCTCGCCAGCCTTCTCCTTACCCGCCCCTGAGGGCCGTCCGGGCGCGTGCGCCTGGGCTCTCAGGGGATCGCATCGCCAC
The DNA here is from genome assembly GCF_008806385.1 of Methylobacterium soli. Classification (GTDB taxonomy): domain Bacteria; phylum Pseudomonadota; class Alphaproteobacteria; order Rhizobiales; family Beijerinckiaceae; genus Methylobacterium; species Methylobacterium soli. The sequence goes on along the minus strand of NZ_VZZK01000015.1, from coordinate 2,118 downwards.
GAAGACAGGCTTCAGGGTGCCGCCGACCGCGATCCGCGGGGCGCGCGCCGCGACAGGGTAGCTCAACCGCCATGACCAGCCAGACCACGACCCAGCCCGGCAGCCAGCCGCAGGATACGCAGTCACGGGGCACCAAGGACCGGGTCCTCATCTTCGACACCACCCTGCGCGACGGCGAGCAATGCCCCGGCGCGACCATGACCCTCGACGAGAAGCTCGCGGTGGCCGAACTCCTCGACATGATGGGGGTGGACATCATCGAGGCCGGCTTCCCGATCGCCTCGAACGGCGATTTCGAGGCGGTGGCGGAGATCGCCCGCCGGGCGAAGCGGGCCGTGATCGCCGGGCTCGCCCGGGCGATCCCGGCCGACATCGCCCGGGCCGGCGAGGCGGTGCGGCACGCGCGCCGCGGACGCATCCACACCTTCGTGTCGACCTCCCCGATCCACCTCGCGCACCAGATGCGCAAGACCGAGGACGAGGTCGTCGAGATCATCCTGAAGACCGTGGCCCAGGCCCGCGACCTCGTCGAGGACGTGGAATGGTCGGCCATGGACGCGACCCGCACGCCGATCGACTATCTCTGCCGCTGCGTCGAGGCGGCGATCCGCTCGGGCGCGACCACCATCAACCTGCCCGACACGGTGGGCTACGCCACGCCCGCCGAGTACCGCACCATGTTCGAGCAGGTGCGCGCCCGCGTGCCGAATTCCGACAAGGCGGTGTTCTCGGTGCATTGCCACGACGATCTCGGCCTCGCCATCGCGAACTCGCTGGCGGGCGTCGAGGGCGGGGCGCGCCAGGTCGAATGCACCATCAACGGCATCGGCGAGCGGGCCGGCAACGCGGCGCTCGAGGAGATCGTCATGGCGATCCGCACCCGCGGCGACGTGATGCCCTACGAGACCGGCATCGAATCGACGATGCTGACCCGCGCCTCGAAGCTGGTCTCGCACGCGACGAACTTTCCGGTGCAGTTCAACAAAGCGATCGTCGGCCGGAACGCCTTCGCGCATGAGAGCGGCATCCACCAGGACGGGATGCTGAAGCACACCGAGACCTACGAGATCATGACTCCGGCCTCGGTCGGCGTCAGCAAGACCTCGCTCGTCATGGGCAAGCATTCGGGCCGGGCCGCCTTCCGGACGAAGCTCGACGAACTCGGCCTGCACCTGTCCGACAACCAGTTCCAGGACGTGTTCGACCGCTTCAAGGCGCTCGCGGACCGCAAGAAGCATGTCTACGACGAGGATATCGAGGCGCTGGTGGACGAGAACCTCGCCACCGCCCATGACCGCATCCGCCTCGTCTCCCTCTCGGTGATCGCGGGCACCCGCGGGCCGCAGCGCGCCACCATGAAGATCGCCATGGACGGGCGCACGCTGACCGAGGAGGCGGACGGCAACGGGCCGGTCGACGCGGTCTTCAACTGCATCAAGGCCCTGGTCCCGCACGAGGCCGAGCTCGAGCTCTACCAGGTCCACGCGGTGACCGAGGGCACGGACGCGCAGGCGGAGGTCTCGGTGCGCCTCAAGGCGGGCGAGCGCACGATGACGGCCCGCGGCGCCGACCCGGACACCCTGGTCGCCTCGGCCAAGGCCTATCTCTCGGCCCTCAACAAGCTCTCGGCCACGGCCGTGCGCCTGCACGCCCAGCACGCCGCGGCGGAATAGGCCAAAAAAACGCGGGCCGGGGGTGGACAGCCCCCGGTCGCCTTGGTATCAGCCCCCACCTCGCCGACGGACTTGGTGGCCGCGGCGGATCGCTGAAAAGCGATAAGGGCGCATAGCTCAGTTGGTAGAGCAGCTGACTCTTAATCAGCGGGTCCTAGGTTCGAACCCTAGTGCGCCCACCAAATATCTCAAGCACATAGCTCCTGTTTTGTAGCATTCTAGACCGCTCTCGCGGTCTAGAAGTAACGACTGACGTAACAGCGCACGAAATCGTTCGGCCTTAGCGGCGAGCTGGTTCATGGCGCTATGCTGTGAGCGGTCCACCTAGCTCGTGTACCTCATCGGCAGATCGACCGGCTGAGATCGATTGGGCATAAAATGGAGTTGCCCCCATCAAACCGGACACGGGGCTGGTTGGATCTGAGCACGAATGAACTCGCGAGGC
>NZ_VZZK01000014.1 GCF_008806385.1 Methylobacterium soli | reverse complement strand
AGCGTACGATCGCCGCCTGTGTCGCGGCCGGGGTCGGCCGATGCAGGCTGTGAGGCCGCGAGGAGCAGTCCTGCAGCCCGGCGACCCCTTCGGCCTCGAAGCGGGCCATCCACTTGCGCACCGTCTTGGCGCACACCCCCATCGTCGCGGCCACCACCTTCGGCGCGAGACCACTCCGGACCAGCCGCACCACTCGCTCTCGACCCGAGGGCGTCAAACGCGCATTCTGATGGATGTTCATCCGGTCTCTCCGGGATCGTTGAAGCCTCGCAACTCCAGCGTCCTCGGTTCAGACCGGATGGACAACCTCCTGAAAGCTCACACCTAGAGCCGCGCCCGATCGCGTTGCAACGGGCTGGAAAATAGGCAGCCCCGGTCCGGTTCGGCGCGACGGACCCCCTCTCCCGTGCGGGAGAGGGTTGGGGTGAGGGATGCGCGCTCTCCGGAGAGGTCGCACCCCTCACCCGGTCGGCTCGCGCCGACTCGACCTCTCCCGGACGGGAGAGGTGAAGCACAGCGTCATTCCAGGGCTCCGTCTCGCGGTCTCGGGATGACGGCGCGGGCAGCGCGACCGGCCCCCTCTCCCGTGCGAGAGAGGGTTGGGGTGAGGGATGAGCGCCTTCAGGATGGAGCATGCGGTCGTATCGCCGACCGGGCGCCGATCGGGCGCACCTCGTTCTGAAAGGTCTCGACCCTCACCCCGTCCCTCTCCCGCACGGGAGAGGGGATCCGCGCCCGCTTCGGCACGGGCGCGGCCGACGGTCCCGTCGCAACGCGATCGGGAACAGCTCTAGCTGGCACCTCGAATCGCCAGTCAACTAGCAAGGCGGCGTGCCGAGCCGAAGGAGTGGTCAGGCCAAGCGGATTGAGAACTGACCCGATAAGTCAATCGATCCGCGTCGTCCCCTTTGGACGGGCGCCGGCCTGGCCGCTGGACGCGCCGAAATGGGACGCCTGAAATCCCTATTGGAGGTGGCGCGAGTAGGTGTCCCCGGCGGCGCGCTTCAGCTCGGCGCCCGCCTCGCGCCCGAGGGCGTCCGCGTCGTTCGCCGCGCCGGTGCGGGAGGCCGCCCAATGGGCGCTCCCGTCGGGGAGGAAGAGCAGGCCGTCGAGGCGCAGAATGTCCCCGTCGATCTGCGCCAGGGCGGCGATCGGGGTGCGGCAGGAGCCGTCGAGCTCGGCGAGGAGCGCCCGCTCCGCCCCGATTGCCGTGGTGGTGCGAGCGCAGGCGATCGGCGCCAGCAGGGCGCGGACATCCGCATCCGCCTCGCGGCACTCGATCCCGAGGGCGCCCTGCGCCACCGCCGGCAGCATCTCGTCGACGGACAGAACCGACCTCGCCATGCCCTCGAGGCCGAGGCGCTGGAGGCCCGCCAGAGCCAGCAGGGTGGCGTCGCAGGCGCCCTCTTCGAGCTTGCGCATCCGCGTGTTGGCGTTGCCGCGCAGGGGCACGATGCGCAGGTCGGGCCGGTGCATCAGGACCTGCGCGCCGCGCCGGAGCGAGGAGGTGCCGACGCGGGCCCCCGCCGGCAGATCGGCGAAGCCCTCGGCCTCCCGCGCCAGGAAGGCGTCGCGCGGATCGTCCCGCGCGAGGATGCAGGCGATCACGAGACCTTCCGGCAGCCAGGTCTCGACATCCTTCATCGAGTGGACCGCGACGTCGATCTGGTCGGCGTAGAGCGCCTGCTCCAGTTCCTTGGTGAAGAGGCCCTTGCCGCCGATCTCGGAGAGCGGACGATCGAGGATCTTGTCGGCCACCGTCGTGATGACGACGATCTCGGTCTCGAGGCCTGGGTTGGCGGCGACGATCCGGTCGCGAACCATGCCGGTCTGCGCGAGGGCCATCGGGCTGCCGCGGGTTCCGATGCGGAGGGGGCGCTGGATCATGGGCGGCGGTGGCATCCTGCGGGCTATCGATCCGTCCTAGCGGCTCGCCGCGCCCCTGTCACTTGAGGCGGCAGCGACGCCGCGGCCCATCCCCCGCGCGTTCACGGGGCCGGGCCGGGCGCCCGCGCGCGAGGGCTCAGAAGGCCTTCAGGGTCAGCTCCGTGTGCTCGACGCTCGGCGGCCCCTCGAAAAAGGGCGAGACCCTGGCGCGGTAGGCCTGCCAGGCCTCGGAGCCGGTGAAATCCCGGGTATGGGCTTCCAGCGTCTCCCACTCGATCAGCAGGCGGTAGCGCTGCGGCTTCTCGACGGAGCGGCGGACCTGGAAGGAATGGCAGCCCTTCGCGGCCTGGAAGATCGCCGCCGCCTCCCTGATGCCGGCTTCGAAGTCCGGCTCCGAGCCGGGCTTCACGTCGATCTGTGCGATTTCGAGGATCATGTGGGCGTCCTTTCGGGATCTAACGCAGCGGGCGGCCGAGCTTGGCCGCCAGGATGCGCTGCGGGCTCTTGGCGGCATCGGCCTGGCTCGTCACCGGCAGGTAGGCGGTCTGCTCCAGCATGTACTGGCCGCCCATGGCGCCGTGCATGACGAGGTCGGAGAAGGTGACCCAGGTCTGGCCGGGGGCGAAATGCACGTCGGCCTGGGGTGCGCTCTCCTGATAGGCCATGTCCTGCTTCAACGCGTCGTGCAGGTGCAGCATCAGGTGGTCGTACTCGGAGCGGCGCGCCTTGGTGATGCGCAGGGCCGCCAGGAGCTTCGCCGAGAGCGGCGAGTAGCCCGGCAGGCGGTCGAGGAACTTGTCGGCCATCGAGCCGAAATCCTCGCCCACCCGCCAGTGGCGCGGCTGCCCGTTCGGGTTGATGTTGCGGAACACCCGCAGGATCCGCTTCTCGCCGATCGGGTTCGACGGGAAGGCATCGACATGGAGCCGGGTGTCGTCGCGCCGCCAGCTCAGCTTGCGCCGATCGACGTCGAAGGGGCGGTAGGAGGTGCCGGCCAGCGTGAGCTTGCCCGTATAGGCGGGCAGGTAGCGGTCGATCAGCCCCTGCGCGAAGGCGCGGTAGCGGAGAAGCACCTGGCGCAGGGCCTCCTGCTCCTCCGGCGTGCCCGCCGCCCCCCGAAGCTCGGCGGCCTCGCCCCGGATGTTCACGTTCTTGGCCTTCCCGTCCGCAAAGGGCCGCTCGACGAAGCGCTCCTCGAAGGCGCTGAAGGGAAAATCGAGATCGGGGAACATCAGCACGGCGCCGCCCTCCAGCGCCTCCACCAGGGAGGTCGCGCCGGGCGGAGCGCCCGGGCGGGGAACGGAGACGATCGGGCTGATCATGAGGCGGGATCCTCGGGCCGAGAGGTCGGCGCGCCGGTTTAGCCGAGGGCCTGGGGACCTGCCAAGCGCGGGCCGGCCGGGGGCCGGGGAGCGGCAGCCGGGATTTCGCGGTGGATGAGCCGGGCCGCGGGGTGTCGGAACGCGTCGGCCGGATCCATCATGGGGCTTGCGCCCGGCGCAACCCGCGAGCGTGCGGAATCGTTCATGACTTGTTCCGGGCCCGTCCCCGGGCCGCACGAGGATAACGGCATGGCAACGCTGAAGGAATTCGAGGAGGCCCTGCGCGAGCACGGCATGAACATGGCGCTGGCGCTCCTCGAACGCCTCCGCGAGCGCGACCGCGCCACCCGTACGGTCAAGCCGGCGCGCCGCCTCACCGGCCAGAAGATGACCCCGGAACTTGCCCGCGCTATCCTCGACCTGCACGCCTCCACCGGCATGACCCAGCAGGAGATCGCCTTCAAGGTCGGGGTGAATCAGGGCCGCGTGAATGAAGTCATCAAGCGCGGCAAGTGGTTGAGCGATGATCCGCTAGCCCCCGAGGCGGTCGCGCGCGACAAGGCGCTCGCGCGGATGCGCGGGGATCCGAAGCCCCGCAAGCCCGCCCGCCCTGCCGCGAAGAGCGCGACGAAGCGGGACAAAGGCGCATCGGCGCCGCGCCGCTCCGGTTGCCAGGGCCAGCTCGTCTTCGGCGATCTCTAAAGAGACGCCGGACCCGCTCAGGCAGTGAAGGCGTTGTCCCGTCGAGATTTTTCGATCGGGATTGCCGATGATCCGAGCCGCCCTCGCCCTCACTCTGGCCCTCGTCGCCGTGCCGGCACAGGCCCAGCGCCAGTCCACCACCGACCTGACCTGCCCGCAGGCCCGCGCCATCGTGATCCGCTCCGGCGCCGTCGTCCTCGGCACCGGCGGACCGACCTACGACCGCTTCGTGCGCGATCGAAACTTCTGCGAGGCAACGGAATTCACCCGTGCTGCCTTCGCGCCGACCCGTACCGACCCGCGCTGCTTCATCGGCTACACCTGCTACGAGCCGAGCGCCGATGATTGGTTCAGCGATCGCTGAGCAGGCGAAAACGCCCCGGCCATCGACCGGGGCGTTTCCTGTCAAACCGTATTGGACGGGGCTTACGCCGCCTGCTGGACCAAACCCTCGATCGCGGGCGCATCGGAGACGCGGCCGGAGGCGATCTGGATCTGGCGCGGCTTCTTGGCCTCCGGAATCTCGCGGACGAGATCAATATGGAGGAGACCGTTCTCCAGCACCGCTCCCGTCACCTGGACGTAGTCGGCGAGCTGGAAGCGACGCTCGAAGCTGCGGGCAGCAATCCCCTGATGCAGGAACTCGACGCGCTTTGCCGCATCCGTCTTGCGCTCGCCCTTCAGGGTCAGAGCATTCTCCTTGACCTCGATCGAGAGATCAGCGTCGGTGAAGCCAGCGACCGCGACCGTGATCCGGTAGGCGTTCTCGCCGGTGCGCTCGATATTGTAGGGCGGATAGCTCGGGACGGTGTCGGCGCTCACGAACTGGTCGAGGGCCGAGAACAGGCGATCGAAGCCGACGGTGGAACGGTAGAGAGGAGCAAGATCGAACTGACGCATGACATATCCTCCGCAAGAAGCAACATGCTATACTAGGATGCCCGCCTGAAGGCCGGGCTGGTTTCGTGCCACCTGATGGCCGGCACGGACTGGATATCGGTGCCGTTCGGCGGTGCTGCAAGACCACCTATGCTGCCGAATCCACGAATTTTTTGATTCCTTCCCGAGCCCAACTTGCCGATGCTGACGCTGCGCTCCACACCGGATAATCCCGTGCCACCTGGCGGGGTCCTCATGCCGGTCCGGACTTCCGATGGCTGCGACCTGCGAGCGGCGCATTGGCGACCGACGACGCGAACCATCAAGGGCACCGTCTGCCTGTTGCAGGGCCGCGCCGAGTTCATCGAGAAGCACTACGAGACCATTGCAGACCTGCGGAAGCGCGGCTTCTGCGTGGTCGCTTTCGACTGGCGCGGCCAGGGCGAGTCGGCACGTCAGGTCGATGATCCGCACAAGGGCCACGTCGCCCGCTTCGACGATTACCGCCTCGACCTGAAGGCGATCGAGGACGCAATCCTGCTGCCGTCGATGCCGAAGCCGCACCTCTGCCTCGCGCATTCCATGGGAGGCTGCATCGCCTTCACGGGGGCGCTCGAAGGTTGGTTGCCCTTCGACCGGCTCGTCACGGTAGCGCCGATGCTGTCGATCCGCATGGTGAAGTGGCCGGCGGCTATCTCGATGATGTCACGGATCCTGCACCGACTGGGGCTTGGCAGCCGCTACGTACCCTTCGGCAGCCCCGTCTCCATCGCGACGAAGCCCTTCATGGGCAATCGGTTGTCGCGTGATCCGGCGCGTTATGCCCGCAATGCCGCGGCAGCCAGTGCGGTCGGTGCCGGTGCGGTCGGGGATCCCACGGTCGCCTGGCTCGCCGGCGCTTTCCGCGCGATGGCGCGCCTGCGCGACCCGCGGGTACCTCCCCGGATCGCCCTGCCGATCCTCATCGTCGGGGCTGGGTCGGATCCGGTCTGCGGCACGTCCACGAGCGAGCGGTTCGCGGCGCGTCTGCGCGCCGGCCACATCCTCGTGCTGGCCGATTCCCGGCACGAGATCCTCTCCGAGCGCGATGTGATCCGCGAGGATTTCTGGGCTGCTTTCGACGCTTTCATGCCCGGCAGCCCGATATTGGAACAGCCGGCGGACGGGCAGCTGGATTCTCTCATGGCGTTTTGAAGCCGGCCTAATCCTGAGCGTCGGCAGCAAGATCCTTGGGCGTGACGAAGCGTTCAAGGCGCCCGCTGCCCCAGCCAATTTCTGACCAAGCTTCAGCCTCGAAATCGATCACCGTCAGGGCGGCCGTCGGGAAACGGGTGCGCAACCGGGCTCCGGCCTCGCGCGATCCGGCTCGGGCCAGTCGTACGGCGAAGTCCTGGATTCCGGGATTGTGACCGATCAGAAGGAGTGTCGTCGCACTTTTCGGGGCGTCGCGGACGGCGTGAAGCAACGCGGAGGCCGGAGCCTCGTAGATTGCGTCGACGCGCTCCTCAGGAATGTCGCCGAGTGCGTCCTTGGCGAGGCTCCAGGTTTCCTCCGTCCGCTTCGCGGGTGACAGGAGGACGCGTTGCGGCACCAAGCCTTCCTGCGCCAGGTAGGCGCCGATCCGCGGCACGGTCTTCCGCCCTCGCGCATTCAGGGGCCGTTCCAGGTCAGCAACGCCCGCCGGTCGGTCGGACTTCGCGTGCCGCAGCAGGATCAGGCGGAGCATGGCATGCCTTAGCTCGATCTCGTGATGAAGTGCGGAACATCGAGGCCTTTCGAAGTCAGGCCTCGATCAGCCACCAAACCCGATGGCGTCACGGCGCATTGCCGCCCCGAGAACCGGCGATCTGCCAACGCTCGGATCAACCGCCGCGGCTCTCGCTCCGCATCATGAATGCAAGCTTCTCGAAGAGGCTCACATCCTGTTCGTTCTTGAGAAGGGCTCCGTGCAGCGGAGGGATCAACTTGCGGGCATCCCGCTCGCGCAACGTGTCCAGTCCGATCTCTTCCGACACGAGGAGCTTGAGCCAATCGAGGAGCTCGGAAGTGGAGGGCTTCTTCTTGAGGCCGGGCGTCTCGCGGACTTCCAGAAAGATCCGCAGCGCCTCCTCGACGAGGCGATGCTTGATGCCCGGATAGTGCACGTCCACGATCGCCTTCAGCGTCGCGGCGTCCGGGAACTTAATGTAGTGAAAGAAGCAGCGGCGCAGGAAGGCATCCGGCAGCTCCTTCTCGTTGTTCGAGGTGATGATGACCACCGGGCGCCGCTCGGCCCGCACGGTCTCGCCTGTTTCGTAGACGTGGAACTCCATCCGGTCGAGTTCGGTCAGGAGGTCGTTTGGAAACTCGATATCGGCCTTGTCGATCTCGTCGATGAGGAGCACGGGCCGCTCGGGGGCCGTGAACGCCTCCCACAGCTTGCCCCGCCGGAGATAATTCCGGATCTCCGAGACGCGCGGATCGCCGAGCTGCGAGTCGCGCAGTCGGGAAACGGCATCGTACTCGTAGAGCCCCTGCTGAGCCTTGGTGGTCGACTTGACGTTCCAGGTCAGCAGCGGGGCGCCCAGGCCTCTGGCGATCTCCTCGGCCAGAACGGTCTTTCCGGTTCCCGGCTCGCCCTTCACCAGCAAGGGCCGTTCGAGCACGATTGCCGCGTTGACCGCAACCGTCAGGTCGGGCGTCGCGACGTATGAGTCGGTTCCGTTAAAGCGCATCGGCGTCTCGGATTGATCTGTCGAGCCGCCGGGTTACGCGGCGCCGGCTCTGCCCGCAAGCGCGGAGCCGCAGCGCGGTCAGAGCGACTTGCCGTCGAACCAGACGCAGTTCGAGGCCAGGATCGCGAGGTTCACGTCGGATTTGACCGGTTGTGGCAGCACCTTGCCGTCCATGGCGAGGTCGATCTTGATCTCGACCTGACCTTTCGGCTCGTTCGAGCGTCGCGAGAAGTAGCAATATTGCTGGAAGGGCTTGTCCTCGTTCGCCCGGAAATTCCAGCCCGAGACGATCTGCCCGTCCATGTAGGGAACTTGCTTGAAGACCGTGAAGGTGGTGTTCACCGGCGCCTTCGAGGCCGGGGCCGCATCCTGCCCGAGTTGCGCCTGAGTCGGGGTCGGCACGCCGTTGCCCTTCGGCGCTCCCTCCAGCTTCAGGGTGTTGTCGGTCAGCGTGACCTCGCCCTTCGTCTTCAGCGTCACGTCGGAGAGAGCGGCCTGCATCGCGCTCGCGATGCGCTCGGCCGCGGATTCATACTGAGACATGTAGGCGTAGCCGTAAGACGCTGCCCCGACGCCGATCCCGGCGAGCGCCGCGAAGGCCCCGGCGCCGATGGCCCGAAACAGGAATGCGCGCGCTGCGATGATCCGCGACTCGGCACGCAAACGGCCATTGACGTGCTGGGCGAGGGCGACGTTCTCGGGCGAGCCCGGGGCAAGGTAGCTCATGCGCCCGCTCCCACGCCGCCCGCAGCATTCTGGTTCGGTGCCGCGACCGCCCGGCGCTCGAGGGGAATTGCCGCGCCGGAGGCCACGGCATCCCGGACGGATTTCTGCAGCGACGTGTTCACCTCACGCACGATCCCCTCGGCGAAGGGGGCGAGCATGTAGGTCGAGGCTTCGGGATTTACCGCAGCCCCGAACTCGTCCTCGTCCATGAACGTCTTGCGCACGGAGACGGCGCAGAGCGCCAGGATCGTCGAGGCAAAGGCGGCGCAGAGGGCGGGCACGAACACGAAGATGCGCAGGAACGCGTGGACCTGCGCGTCGGTGACGTCGATGGGGTCGACGCCGTAGACCATCGCGGTGAAGGAGTGGAGCTGCGAGCGGTTCACCGCCTGCCGGTATTTCTGCTCGGCATCGGCGACGCGGCGATCGGTGGCGCCGCGGTCCAGGCCCGCGCGCGCCGTGCGGGCCTCTTCGAGCAGCTTCGTGACGCCGTTGCGGTCGGCCGAGGCCTTGCTGACGCTCGCCGCGATGGTGGCCGTACGCGGGTCGGTGACGCATTTCAGGTTCTGGTAGCGCACGCCCTTGCTGTTCGTCCCATAGACGCGCTCGCAGCGCTGGGCAGGAAGTCCGGCGAGTTGCGCAGCGTTCTCGGCCGAGCGCTTCTCGATCTGATCGAGTTCCGTCGTATATTGCGCGACGCGGGCATCAGCTGCCGCGATCCGCGTATCGAGGCTCGAGCGGTCGGCCTGCGCGTCCTTGAGCGCCGTCTTGGTCTTGGCGGCCTCCATCAGGCGCGGATGGAACATCATCTCTCCGAGCTGCGACACAGACTTGGTTGTCACGCCCGCCGCGAAGATGATGCCCAGGACGGCGAGGCCCCTGACGAGGTACGAGCGCTGCGTCCGGGCCAGGATCCCCAGCGGCACGCGGCAGAGCTCGACTGCGGCGTAAACCAGAGGGGCGAGCAGCATGAAGTAGAAACTTTGACTGTCGCCATCGCTGTAGACGCCGGCAAACAGCCAGGCGCCGGCCAGCGAGGCACCGATCACCATCGCCTCGACCAGGTAGGCGATGCCGACATAGCCCCACTTGATGCGATATCCCTTCTCGACGTGGCGATCGTGCGTCCACTTGTCGGATTCGAGGATCCAGGCGCGGCGCTCGCGCTGGACCTCTCGGCTCGGGGGCGTGTTTCGCATGGGGCTCTCGGGTTCCGTTACGCCACGAAGCGCTCAGCCTAACACTTCGTTAATGGTCGCGCTTATGCGGGCATTGTGCCGATTTTGCGCCGCGTCACGGCTGTCCACGGCAAACGGTGCGGTGGAGATCAGAATATGGCCCGGTGTTGCCCGTGCAGCCCTTCACGGAGGAATCGGCGCCGAGAGGGATCTGCAATCGCGCGTTTCCGGTTGCTCGTGCAAGCCCGGGACTACATGATCACGGCCTCGGTCCTGCTCGCGGGCTGTCAACGGTCACCCGCCAGGAAGGCTTAGAGCGCCCGCCGATGCCAGAGGTCCACGCCGGCTCCTACAAGGAAGCCATTCTCTTCCTCGTGACGGCGGGGATCGTGGTGCCGCTGTTCCACCGCCTGCGGATCAGTCCCGTGCTGGGATTCATCGGCGCCGGCGCGTTGCTCGGCCCTTTCGGCCTCGGCCGCCTCGCCGACACGCATCACTGGGTCGCGCTCTTCACGATTGCGAACCGCACGGAGATTTCCCACCTCGCCGAGTTCGGGGTGATCTTCCTGATGTTCATGATCGGGGTGGAATTGTCCTGGGAGCGGCTGCGGACACTCCGGCGCCTCGTCTTCGGCTTCGGCTCGATCCAGGTACTGGCCTCAGCCCTCGTGCTCGGAACGATCCTTTATGGATTGCGCGTTCCGCTGGCCGCCTCCATCATCGTGGGGCTCGCTCTGGCCCTCTCCTCGACCGCCGTCGTGTTGCCGGTGCTCGCCGAGCAGAAGCGTCTGAACACGCCGGCGGGCCGCGTCAGTTTCGCCGTCCTCCTGTTTCAGGATCTCGCCGTCGCGCCGATCCTGTTCGCGATCGCGGTCCTCGGTCGGTCCGACGGCGCCAATGCCGGTGCGGCGCTCGCGCTGGCGCTCGGTCAAGCGGCGGTCGCCCTCGTTCTGATCGTGGTGGCGGGCCGCCTCGCCCTCCGCCCCCTGTTCCAGCTCGTTGCCCGGACGAAGTCTCCGGAATTGTTCATGGCGGCCTGCCTGCTGGTGATCGTCGCGACGGCCCTTACGGCGGCCGCGAGCGGGCTCTCGATGACGCTCGGCGCCTTCGTGGCGGGCCTCCTGCTCGCAGAGACGGAGTATCGCCGCGCCATCGAGGCGACGATCGATCCCTTCAAAGGCCTGCTTCTCGGCGTGTTTTTCGTGTCCGTCGGAATGAATCTCGACCCGGCCCAACTCGTGGCGACACCGGGGACCATCCTGGGACTGGCCCTGGCGCTCCTCGTCATCAAGGCCACGATGGTGCTCCTGGCGGCCCCCGTGATGAAGATCACCCGGCCTGTGGCCCTCGAGGCCGCGCTCCTGCTGGGACCCGGGGGCGAGTTCGCGTTCGTTCTGATCGGCGGCGCCGTGGCCACCGGCCTCGTCCCGGAACCGGTCGGTGGTGCCGCCCTCATCGTCACCACCGTGACAATGGTCGCGATACCGGGCCTGGCTGTCCTGGGGCGCCGGGCCGGGCGACGCATCTCGAACGCCCATCTCGGGCGCGCGCGCGCCGAACCCCCGCCGGACAAGCAGCAGAACCGGGTCATCATCGCGGGATATGGTCGGGTCGGGCGGCTCGTCGGCGAGATGCTGGCTCGCCACAAGATCCCATACCTCGCCCTCGATTCGGATGCGGCGCGCGTCGCCGAACAGCGGCGCCTTGGGAACCCGGTCTATTTTGGCGATTCGGCCAATGCGGAGCTGTTGCGGCGCTGTGATATTGCCACCGCACGCGCGCTCGTCGTCACCCTCGATAATCCGAGGGCCGTCGAGGCGGTGGTCGAGGCGGCCCGCGCGGAGCGGCGCGATCTCACGATCGTGGCCCGGGCGCGCGACGCGCGCCACGCGACGGCCCTCTACGAACTTGGGGTCGACGATGCCGTGCCGGAGACGATTGAGGCATCCCTTCAGCTTTCCGAGGCGGTTCTCGTCGATGTCGGCGTGCCGATGGGCCTGGTCATCGCTTCGATCCACGAGCGGCGCGACGAGTATCGGACCATGCTCAAGAGCAAGGAGGCTGAGGCTCGGCCAGCCTTCCATGCCCGGCGAACCGTCGGGAAGGGCCTGGAGTCGCGCGATCCGGCCGTGAAGGACGAGGCCGCCCCTGTCAGCAAGCGCGCGTGACGCGGCGTCAGGGTGTGGGCGTCACGCCCTCGTGAGCTTCATCTTGGGGGCGACGGCGCGAGGATGCGCCGCGGCGGGCAGCCTTCCGCTCGGCGGGCTCCCACCCCTCCGCGTAGCGGCAGCGGTAGACGATCTCGTCCGGCGGCCCGAGGGACGTGTCCAGCGGAACCGCGACCGTGTCCCCGGAGAAGCGCCAGCGGCGCACACCCTTGTCCCAGTAGAGCCAAACCGTCGTGGGATGCCCTTTGACGGAGAACACCGCGGCCTTCCGCGACAGCGCCTGAACGGTGCGCGGCTCGTACATGCCTTTGGCGCGGTAAGCTTCCTGGCCCGCCAACGATTGACGGTCCATGAACGTGTTCTGGACGATCTGAATCGTCGCTCCCGGCGTTGCCAGAAATCGCTTGAAGTCGCTCAACGAGCGCAGGACCACGGCCATCAGGTGCCTCCCTGACCTCGGTTGGAGAACGTCTATTCAGACCCTTCAAGCTTTTGCGCTCGCCCTTCTTGTTTTCGATGACAGAACAACCTTGTGTAGGAGGGCATCTCGAGGCGCTATCAACAGATCATGACTCTTATGCACAGATATCCCGAGCTCGCCGCGTCGGGGTAAAGCCAAGCTCGCCCGAATTGTGAACAGGCCGGCAAACCCTGTCGGTCTGCTGGCGAGGAGCGGCCATGCGCCGCCCCGCTCTTGAGAGTGCCGCACCGCTTGACGTCGCAGCTGGCATCGCGCGTTGTCCCGCCATGCTGCTGCAATTCTTCACCGCGCTCCGCGACGCCAAGGTCCCCGTCACGCTCCGCGAGTACCTCACTTTGCTCGGCGCGCTTGACCGCGACTTGGCGGAAAAGCGCATCGAGGATTTCTACCTGTTGGCCCGCACCGTTCTGGTGAAGGACGAGCGCAATCTCGATCGCTTCGACCGGGTGTTCGGTTCGGTCTTCAAGGGCGAGGTCTCCTTGAGCGAGGCCGTCGAGCCCGCCGCCATCCCGGAAGAATGGCTGCGCAAGCTCGCGGACCGGTACCTCACCGAGGCGGAGAAGGCCGAGCTCAAGGCTCTCGGTTGGGACAAGCTGTTCGAGACGCTGAAGCAGCGCCTCGCGGAACAGAAGGAGCGCCATCAGGGCGGTTCAAAATGGATCGGCACGGGGGGAACCTCGCCGTTCGGCGCGTATGGCTACAATCCCGAGGGCATCCGCATCGGTCAGGATGGCAACCGCAACTTCCGGGCCGTGAAGGTTTGGGACAAGCGCGAGTTCCGGGATCTCGATGACGGGGCCGAACTCGGGACCCGCACCATGCGCCTCGCGTTGCGGCGTCTGCGCCGCTTTGCCCGGACGGGTGCGGCCGAGGAACTGGATCTTGAGGGAACGATCCGGGAAAGCGCCCGCCAGGGCTATCTCGACGTGAAGCTGCGGCCGGAGCGCCGCAACGCCGTCAAAGTTCTTCTATTTCTCGATGTCGGCGGCTCGATGGATTGGCACATCGCGCTGGCCGAGGAGCTGTTTTCAGCTGCACGCTCGGAGTTCAAGCATTTCGCGCATTTCTACTTCCACAATTGCACCTACGAATCCGTCTGGACCGAAAACCGGAGGCGCCACGATGAGCGCATCTCTCTCATCGATGTGATCCGGACCTATTCGTCGGACTACCGCATCGTCTTCGTCGGCGACGCGTCGATGAGCCCTTACGAGATCGCAGCGCCGGGCGGTTCGGTGGAGCATTGGAACGAGGAGGCGGGCGCCGTCTGGCTGCAGCGGGTGCTCGACCATTTCCCGAAGGCGGTCTGGCTGAACCCGGTTCAGCGTGAGCATTGGGCCTACACGCAATCGATCGGCATGGTGCGGCAGATCTTCGAGGAGCGCATGTTTCCCCTCACCCTCGACGGTTTGGACGAAGCGATGCGAGCCCTCGTGCGTTGAGCCTCAACCCTGCCGCGCCGGCGTCGTCACGGTGAGGCCTTCGAGTTCCGGCGTGATCCGAATCTGGCAGCAAAGCCTCGAACTCGTGCGCACGTCCGTCGCGAAATCGAGCATGTCCTGCTCCATGTCGACCGCCGGTCCGACCGCCTCTGTCCAGGCGTCGTCGATATAGACGTGGCAGGTCGCACAGGCGCACGCCCCACCACACTCCGCGTCGATCCCCGGAACGTTGTTGCGCAGCGCCGTCTCCATCACGGTGGCACCGACCGCGCCCTCGACCGTTCTGGCCGTGCCGGCATGGTCGATGTAGGTGATCTTCGGCATCGCTGGCTCCGGGCTCGTACAACGGGTTGGATCAGTTGCGCGGCGCGCGCTTGATTGGAGGGGCTGGCTGAGGATTGCAAGCGCCATGGTGTCCCGGGCTCAGATTCCTGGCCTTACGCGGCAGCACTCTGCCTGTTCCATCAGGGGCGCACCCGACCTGTTTTGCCGCAGGTGCCGGGAGCCCGAGCGGGCCGTTTGACGCTAAGCTGAGACGATCTCGTCGATGGCGGCGGAGACGCACTCTTCCAGACCGCCGATCGAACGCGTCGCCGGGTCTCCGCGCCGCAGCGCATCCTCGACGAGGCCGCTCGCGCGCGCCACCGCGACGGCGCCGACGCCGAGCGCGCTCCCCTTGAGGGTATGAGCGAGGTCCGCGCGGGCGCGGGCATCGCCCGCCGCATCGACGATCCGGGGCAGGAGCTCCCGACATTGCCGCGCGAACAATCCGAGGACCTCCTGCGCGAGTTCGCCGTCGCCACCGGTCTGAGCAGCAAGGTGCGCGCGGTCGATCGCCGGGTTCACTCGTGCGATTCCTCTCAGCCCAGTGCCATCCACAGCCACGGCGCGCCGGGTTCGCAACCGTTTAAACCTTGCGCCGTCATGAGATACAGCGGCGGAAAGCGCCAGGCCCGTGGCTTGGTAACCATTCCGTTAAGGTTTTTTGGGCGCGCTCCGCTGCTCGGGTATCCCGGGCTGACGGCGAGGTCTAAACTTCCTTGGTAAACGGCAATTTCCGTCTCACCGCCGGGCGCGGCCGGCTGCGTGAGACTGCGCGTAACGAGGCGTTGCATGGCCACTGAGAAGAAGCTGAAGGATCCGGCGGAGGCGGCGCTGTCTGCGATCGAGCAGGCGCTGAATCTCGATATCCTGACGCCGAATGAGGCCGAGACCCGCCCAGAGCCGCGCCTGCCGGATGTCGGCGACAACGATCCCCTCGTTGAGCCGGCCGGGCGCCAGATGCCCCGCCTCGATCTGGACGAGCGGCTTGCCTCGGACGTGCCGCCGCCCGACCGCAATCGGCCGCACCGCGAGGGCGGCCTGCTTCCGCCGGATCGATCGCTCGTTGCCAATGACGACCGGCGCAACATCGGGATCCTGCAGCAGACGCTGCGCGTGCGCCCCTCCCGCAAACCCTACCTGTTCGCCGCGATCGCGGCGTTCGTCTGGCTGAACAGCCTCATCGCCCTGGCCTGGAGCCAGTCCGGCGGCGATCTCAGGGGCTTTCTGCTCGGCCTCACGGCAATCCAGGCAACCGTCGGCGCGGCCGCGATCGCCGGGCCGGTCATGCTGTTCCTGATCACCGCCATGTTGTCCGTTCGGGCGCAGGAGATGCGGCTCGTCGCGCGCGCGGTCGGAGAGGTGGCGATCCGCCTCGCCGAGCCGGAAAGCTTCTCGACCGATGCCGTGCTGACGATGTCGCAGACGGTCCGCCGCGAGGTCGCGGCCGTCGGCGACGGGGTGGAGCGTGCGCTCGCTCGTGCGGGCGAACTGGAAACCCTCGTGCGCGGCGAGATCGCCACCCTCGAACGCGCCTATTCGGATAACGAGATCCGGATCAGGTCCCTCGTCGATGAACTCGTGGCGCAGCGCGAGTCGATCGTCGCGAATGCGGAGCGCGTCCGTGGAGCGATCACCGGCTCTCACCAGAGCTTGAGCCAGGAACTGGAGGGAGCAGCAGAGCGCATCGTCACCGCGATGACGGGTGCGGGTGACCGCGTCACCTCCGCCCTCGATGCGCGCGGGGATGCGATCACGAGCGCGCTCGGTTCGCGGGGCGATGCCATAACGGCGGCCCTCGGCGAAGCCGGCGAGCGCGTGGTTGAGGTCATGTCGGGCCGCGGCGACGACCTGATTCAACGCCTCGTGACGACGAGCGAGGGCGTCCGCGGCAGCCTGACGGATGTCGGCAATGCCCTGACGCAATCCCTGGAGAGCCGCGCCGATGAGGTGACCCGCTCCTTCGAGCGCACCGGCGGCATCCTGACCACGACGCTCGCCGACAATGCCGGCCAGGTCGCGCGCACGCTCGCCGAGACCGGCGCCGGCGTGATCGATGCCCTGAATCGGCAGGGCACCGATGTGCGCGAGAGCTTCGAGCGTTCGGCGAGCCTCCTGGAGAGCGCATTCCTGTCGCGCGGCGGCGAGCTGACCGAGCGGTTCTCGAGCACCGGCGGCGAGATCACGGCGCGCTTTGCCGAGATCGGCGACAGCCTGCGGGCCCATATCGCCGCGACCGGCGCGGCCCTGACCGACGATATCACCACCCGCGGCACGAATCTCCGGTCCGAGATCGAGGCGGCCGGCACGGGCGTGGCCGATATGATCGAGGCCCGCGGGCGCGAGACCCAGGCCGGCCTCGCCCTGACGGCGAGCGGCATCATCGAGAGCTTCACGGCCCGCGCCGGCCATGTCCGCGACGAGCTCGTCGGCTCCGCCGAGCGGATCGCCGAGACCGTGGGTAGCCGCGGCGGCGAGCTGACCGACCGCATCGAGGCCGTCGCGGGGCGCCTCCACGAAACCATCACGGTTAAGGGCGGCGGGCTGGAGTCGAGCCTGAACGCGACGGGCGAGCGCGTCAGCAGTCTCTTCGCGCAGCGCGCTCAGGAGGCCGCCACCACCCTCGAGGGGGCCTTCGCCGAACTCGGCCGGGCCTTCGAAACGAACGCAACCGACGCCGTCTCGTCCCTGCGCGGCTCGGTCGAGACGCTCGGATCCGAGATCGGAACCCGGACGGTCGAGGTGGCTGAGATCTTCCGTCGCAGCGCCGAGGAAACCACGGTTGCGGTGGGTGCGAGCAGCGCCGAAGCGGCGCAGGCTCTACGACGCTCGGCGGCCAGCGCCACGGGTGAACTCGAAGCTCGCACCGTCGAAGCGGTGCAGATCTTCGAACGCCGTCTGTCGGCGACGGCGAGCGAGCTCGCCGACCGCACCGCCCAGGCTGCGGAGATGCTCCAGCGCGCCACGGAGAGCGCGACCGGCACCGCCGCTCAGAACACGGCCGATCTCGTTGCCCGGTTCACGGAGGTGACGAACGCACTCCGGGATGTCTCCGAGAACACGGCCGGCGCCCTGGAAAACCAGACCAAAGGTGTCCTGGCTCGTTTCCGCGAGACGGCCGACGGCGTGCATGGCGAGATGGGCGGCCGCATCGATGCGGCCGTGGATGCGCTGCGCCGCGCGATGCGAGAGCTACAGGAGGAGCTCGCCCAGCGGGCCGACGAGGCGAGCGGCGTTTTCGCGCGCGCAGCCCAGGGCTTCGGGACCGAGCTCGCGACGCGGATCGCCGATGTCGAATCCGCCTTCGGCACGCATAGCCGCAGCATGACGGAGCTGATCGCCAACCACGCGGACGAGGCGCATACGCGCCTTGCCGGCACCGGCCGCGACATCGTCCTGGCCGTTGCGAGCCAGGGTGCGCGCGTCGCCGACGCCCTGACGCAGACAGGCGCCTCCTTCGCCGAGACGGCGGAGAGCCGTGCCAAGGCCATGGATGATGTCCTCGGCAACCGCCTTGCCGCCCTTCAGGACACCATCGCCCGCGGCGATATCCTGGCGGACCGGATCTCCCGCGACACGACCGCGCTGAGCGAAGTCGTCACCGGTCGGCTCGAAGAGATGGACCGGGTCATCACGATCCAGGGCAAGGCGGTGGCGGAAAGCATCGCCGAACGGGCGCGCGAAGCCCGGGAGGTGGTCGAGACCCATCTGGGCGCCCTCGAGGACCGGACGTCGAAGCGCTCGACCGAGATCGGCGAGACCTTCGCGAACCTTGTCAGCCACATCGACGGGCATCTCGGTGCTCGCGCGACGGCGCTCAACGAGGCCCTGATCGTCCGGACCGGCGAGATGGCCCGCATCATGGCCGAGGGCGGTCGCGACCTCGTGCAGGCGCTCGATGCCCGGGCCGAGGGCATGGCGCAGGAGATCGCCGCTCGGTCCGAGCGCCTCGGCGATACCCTCGGGGCCCGCAGCTCCGAGATCGGGGAGCGTCTCGACCGCCAGACTCAGGACCTAGCACGGCGGCTCGAAGCGGGTGCCGAGCGCTTCGATGCGGGGGTCATCGCGCGTCTCGACGGCATCAGCGCGGCCCTGGAAGAGCGCAGCCGCCTGATCGATGAGACCTTCGGAGCACAGGCTTTCGAGGCCATTCGCCTGATCGAGACGCGCACCCAAGCGGTGGACGAGGAATTAGCCGCGCGCACCCGCGAGCTCGTCAGCCTGATCGAGACCCGCACGACCGATGTGGATGCGACCCTGGCCGAGCGCGCCCGCGCCCTCGTCAGCACGATCGAGGAACAGACGCAGAATGCCAATGCGGCATTGATCGGACAGACCGAGGCGATCCGGAACGCCTTCGCCGAGCGGGCGGATCAGCTCGGCCATCTCATCGATCAGCGGACCACCGCGATGGCGACCGAACTCGACGAGAAGGGGCGCATGGTGTTCGGCGCGATCGGCGGGCGCGTCACCGAGCTGGCCCGCCTCTTCGACACGGGCGGCCACTCGCTGGGCGAGCTCATCGAGCGCCGCGGCGATGGCGTCCTGGCCAAGCTTCGCGAGACGATCGCGGAAGCCGACCGGATGCTCGGCGACGGCGAAGGGCGCCTGGGACGGACCCTCGACACGCGTACCTCCGACATCAGCACGCTCCTCGACGAGGGCGTGCGCACGGTCCACGGATTGCTGGACGATCGCACCAACCAGATCCGCGTGCTTCTCGACTCCCACGCCACGACCCTCAGCGCGAACCTGGATGGGCGCATGGGCCCCCTCCACGACGCGCTGAGCGACCGCGGGCGCGAGCTTGTCGAGACGATCGAGCGGACCCTCGGCGACGCCGCCGGGACGCTCGATCACCGGACACGGCAGATCGGGAGCCTGTTCGATGAGCGCCTGGAAGCGCTCGACAACCTTGTCGAAGGGCGCGGCACGCATCTCGCCGCAACGATGGATGCGCGCACGCAGGGCCTGCGATCGCTCTTCGACGAGGTGATCAGCGTCCTCGACGACCTCGTCGACAGCCGTACCGCCGCCTTGACGGGACATGTCGAATCCCGCGCTCAGGCGATCGGGACGGTGTTCGACCGGCGCATCGCCGAGCTCGAGACCCTGGTGGAGGGCCGCAGAACGCAGCTCGCCGCGACGATGGATCATACCACGCAGGGCCTGCGGTCGCTCTTCGATGAGGTGATCGGGGTGTTCGATCGGCTGGTCGAGAGCCGCGCCGCAGCGCTCACGGGGCAGGCGGAGGCCCGGACGCGCGCCCTCAGCGCCGCGTTCGACGACAATCTGCGTGCATTCGACGACGTGGTTCAGGGCCGCGGTAGCCACATCGCGGAGACGATGGATAGCCGCATGCGGGAGCTGCGCAGCCTCCTCGACGAGGTTGTCGGCGCCTTCGACAGCTTGGTCGAGGGTCGCGGTGCCGCGCTCACGGATCGGGTGGAGGCACGAACCGAGACTCTGGCCTCCGTCTTCGACGAGCGCCTTCGCGCCCTCGACGGATTGGTGGAGAACCGCACCGCGGCCTTCGCACGCCTCGTGGAGGAGCAGGGCTCGGTGCTGACGCAGAGCGTCGATGCGCGGAGCGACGCGTTCACGGCCCGCATCGACAGCCGGATGAAGACCTTCGCGACCCTCGTGGCCGCCCGCGGCGACGCGCTTGCGACGGCCTTCGACGACCGCCACGATGCCTTCGCGGGCCTGGTCGACGAGCGCATGGCCAGCCTCGTCACGATGCTGGACGCGCGCGCGACGAACCATGCGGCCCTCGCCGACGCCCATACGGCGGCTCTGGCGGCCGCCCTCGACGAGCGCAATGCGGCCGTCGAGGCGATCATCGACGAACGCAACCAGCAGATGACCACAGGCTTCGAGCGGCGGGCCAACGCCCTTGGGACACTCGTTG
Organism: Methylobacterium soli; assembly: GCF_008806385.1. GTDB lineage: Bacteria > Pseudomonadota > Alphaproteobacteria > Rhizobiales > Beijerinckiaceae > Methylobacterium > Methylobacterium soli. The sequence continues at coordinate 127,479 of NZ_VZZK01000014.1, read as the reverse complement.
ATTCCCGTGGCGATGCCCTCGCCCGCCGCTTGGCGGAGAGCGCCGAGCGGATCATCCGCGCGATCGAGGAGCGCGGCGGCGCGCTGGTGGAGAGTGTGGATGGACGCGGGCAGGCCGTCGCCGAGACGATGGGCACCCATATCGAGCGCCTGCGCGCGGTGATCGACGGTCCGGTTCTGCAACTCGCGGATGCCCTTGCCGAAGGCGGCCAAGCCATCGAACGGGCGTTGTCGGAGACGGGTGCGCCGTTGGTCGAGGCGCTTCGCCAACGAACCGAGGAACTTGCCGAACAATCGAGCGACTCGGCGCGGCTGCTCCGCACGGTCATCGACGACGGCGCCACGCGCAGCATCGCCGGCCTCTCGGAGACCAACGAACGGCTGCGTCGCGATCTGCACGGCGTCCTGGTTCGGATCGAGACAGCGAACGAGGCGCTCAAGGATCTCGTTTCCAGCGCCGGCGACAACCTCGGAGCCATCGAGAACGGGCTCGCGGGCCGCGTACACCAGATCGAGACGGCCCTCTCCGCGATCGCGGCGGAAACGAGCCGCGCGACCGAGGGTGTCTCGGCTCAGGTGGCGACCCTGCAGGATGTCGCCCAGGGTGCGCTTCGCGAGGCCGCGGAACTCGCGGCGGCGCTGGATGGCCATGGCCGGACGCTCGCCGATCAGGCGGGTGCCCATGTGCGGGCCCTGACCGGAGCAGCCACATCCCTGCAGAACGTCGAAGGTCGACTGTCGGAGACGTTGTCCGGCCGCGAAGAAACGGTTTCGGCGGCTCTGGCGGGCATCGAGGCACGCTCCTCCGCGCTGGAGGCTCAAACCGCGCGCTTCGGGCAGATGATCGAGGACACGCTTCGGAGCGCCGAGGAACGTGCACGCAGCGTCGGTGCACGCCTGTCGGAGAGTGCCCAGCAGGCCAGCGCCAAGGTTGCGGGCGAGTTCGAGCGGCTGCGCAGCGGAGCCGGCTCCGAGAGCGAGCGGACCACCGAACAAGTCCGCGCCACCATTGAGGCGGCGTCACAGCAGATGCGGGCCGTGTTCGAGGAAGCGCAGGATCAGTTCGGCAAGTCCGTCTCGGGCATGCGCGAGATGGCCAGTACCATCCGCAGCGAGCTCGATGCGACGCGCGTCGACCTTCAGCGCGGCGTGCTGGAGCTTCCGCGCGAGACGCAGGATGCCACTAGCGAGATGCGCCGCGTGGTCGCAGATCAGATCAAGGCGCTGAACGAACTCTCGGCGCTGGTTTCGCACTCGACCCGGACCGTCGATGTCGCGCAGCCTCAGGCGGTCGAACAGCGCCGTATTGCCGAGGGGGGGCGCGTCGCCGCACCCTCCCCGGCCCGACCGACCGCGGGTCCGGCTGCGCCAGCACCCAAGGTGACACCGCCGACGGTCGCGGCAGGCACGGTGAGCCGTGCCGCGCAGGCCACCGGACGGAGCGAGCCGACCTCCCCGCGCGCCGCCGCGCCGCCGCGCGCAACCCAGGGCGGCGACAAGCGCGGTTGGCTCTCCGATCTCCTGACCCGCGCCTCCCTGGACGACGATGACGTCTCACCCGAGCGCGATGTTCAGGCTGAGGCGACGAAGGGCGGCACCATCAGCAGCGGCACGACGCTCGATACGATCTCGACGGACATCGCCCGGATGATCGAGCATCGCACGGCCGTCGACCTGTGGGAGCGGTACCGCCGCGGCGAACCGGACCTGTTCACGTCGCGCATCTACACGGCGCAGGGCCGGCAAACCTTCGAGGAGATTCAGCGCCGCTACAGGAGCGAGGGCGATTTCCGCCGGACGGTGGACCGGTACGTGAACGAGTTCGAGCGGTTGCTCGGAGACGTGTCCAAAAACGACACCGACTCGAAGCGGGCCGACGCCTATCTCACCTCGGAGACTGGCAAGGTCTACACCATGCTCGCTCACGCGAGCGGGCGCTTCGAAGGCGCCTGAATGCGAGGCGCCGCGCGCATAACGGCGCGGCGCCTCGCATTCACAGAAGGCCGAGGCTGACGAGTTCCCGCCGGAGGGTTTCCGGCATCTCCGCCAAGTCTCCGGCGGTCGCCTGATCGAGGTCCCTCGGCGCGTCCTTCGCGTCGAGGTAGCGCCAGCCCTGGAATGGTCGATAGGAGCGCGGAGCAACCGGCACGATGGTTCGATCGAGGACGAGGCGGCAGCGTCCGATGCCATCGGTGCCGGTGTGGGGCTCGATGGCGGTGATCGCTTGGCGGCAGGATAATGTGCCCTTGATGACCCAGTAGATCGAACCGCGTCCAGCGATCTCCGCATGACGCTTCGGGAGCATGCGCGTGGTGTGGAAGGGCGCCGGATCCCGGCCGGCATGCAGGGCTTCGTTGCGCTGCCGGGACTGCCGGTTCTCGAGATCCTCGATGCAGGTCGGGCCGACGCTCAGCTTGATCAGATGAAGGACCATGGGTTCTCTCGGGCGGCCTGACGCCGTGCCACGAGAGACGGGGCATTGCCCCGCCTATCCGGCGGACAGGCTCGGCGGCGCTCTATAGCATTCCTCCGCGCGGCCCGGCGCGACCAATCGTCAAGTCCGGTGTCGCGCGATCAGGAGAAGAGCGCGAGCTTTTCCTCGATGCTGAGAGCATCGATGTCGGCGAAGTCGAGGACGTCCGCCTCGGCGACCACCGGTGCGGATACCGCTCCGACCGCCTGTGGGTTGGGCTCCTGCCCGTCATCCAGCCCTGCGATGATCGGCGAGATTTCCTCGCCGTCGCGCGGCAGCTCCGTCGCGTCGGTCTCCATCTCGGCCTGGACAACGAGAGGCTCCAACGCGTCAACCAGGGGCTCGGCCGCAGGAATTTCCTCGGATTCGGCGTCCGTCCCGGCGGATGCGAAGACCGGTTCGGATACATCCGACTGCATGAAGGTCAGATCCTCGTGGAGCGGCACGACGTGCGCCATTGGGGTCCGCACCATCGGTAGATCCGTGGCCGCATCCATGTCGATGAAACGATCGACGTCGCTCTGGCAGAGATCGTCCAGTTCCGACTCGGTGCTCGGACGGCTGCGGGCGGATTCCTCTCCGGGAGCGGGCGGAATCTCATCCGTGTCGCTGCCCCAGATCGCGATCATGGCGACGAGACGTTCCTCGAGGTAGCGCAGGGTGTGGACGATGCGGCTCGTGCGCTGAGCGGTCAGATCCTGGAAGGAGCAGGCGGTGTAGATCTGGGTGGCGCGACGATCGAGCTCGTCGCAGATGTTGGCATCCGCGCCGTGCTCCCGCAATGTCCAGGCCGCCTCCTGAACCTCCTCGGCGGCGCCGAGAATATCGGAGGTCGCACGTTCCGTTGCCCGCACGATGGCATCGAGTGCCTCGGACGCGACGCTGAGGCGGGTTTGATCCTGCTCGGGAGCGCTGATCGCCGCGATCTCGGCTTTCGTGCGCGCGATGGCGCTCGCCATCTCCATCAGGTCGCCGCGCAGCCGACCGACGCCTTCGGCCGGGCCACGCTCGCTCGTCACGACATTCTCGAGACGGTGGATCGCCCCAAGCAGCATGTCGGTGTCGGCGCTGCGGTTGCGACGCGCATATTCCGTGAGAAACCAGCGCCCGCGGGCGCTCTCGCTCATGGCGGACTCGATCAGAGCATATTCTGAAGGTTCGACCGCGGTCAGCGAGTGGGAACCGGACATCCAGCACGTCCTTGGCTATGCAGGCGTCACGTGCCTGCTGCGCATCCAAGATGGCGCAATTTGACAGGTCGGGTTTAACGCCCGCTTACGTTGCCGCATGGGCGGCCTGCTCCAATCCCCGTGGTCCCTGTGTCCGTGCCTCCATCTTCGTCCGCCAATGCCGGTGCGTTCCGGCTGTCCCTTCTGTACGCGGTCATCTTCGTCGAGATCGGCATCGCGATGCCGTTCATGCCGGTCTGGCTGAACGCGCTCGGGCTCGATCCGGGTTTGATCGGCTTGCTCCTCGCGCTGCCGATCGCGACGCGCATCATCGCGACGGCCCCGCTGCTCAGCCTGATCGACCGCGGTGTCGGCGCACGCACGCTCCTGCTGATCGGAAGCCTCGCTCTGGCAGCGACCTACGCGGCGATGCCGGCGAGTGCGGCGATCGGCTGGCCCTTGCTGGCCGGGGTGATCATTCTGAACTCCGTCGCGGGATCGCCCCTCGTGCCTAGCATCGATTACCTGACGCTCGCGGCCGTCCGGAGCGACGCGCGCCTCGACTATGCGCGGATCCGGATGTCCGGCTCGGTCGCGTTCCTGGCGGCGAACCTTGCGGGCGGAGCCCTGCTCGGCGCGATGGGCGAAGCTGTTGCCGTACCGCTCCTGCTCACCGGGCTCGCGTTGATCGCCAGCCTCGTCGCTCATGGAAGTCGCGGCGTCGCTACGCTCCCATCCGAGCGGAAGCCGTCCGGTCCGATCCACATTCCGCGCGAGCTCTGGTTTGCGATCGGGGCAGCAGCGGCGATTCAATCGAGCCATGCCGCTATCTACGCCTTCGGCAGCATCTACTGGACGATGCATGGCTTCTCGACCGGCTGGATCGGGATCCTCTGGGCGATCGGCGTCGGAGCGGAGATTGGTCTTTTCGCGATGATCGGGACGCTTCCGCCGCGGTGGCGGACGCCCTATCGGCTCCTCAGCTTCGGGGCCGTCGCGGCATTGGTGCGCGCGATTGGCATGAGCCTCGTCGGGGATCAGCTTGGACCGGTGATCGCCCTGCAGGCGCTGCACGGGCTGACCTTTGGGGCGACGCAGCTCGGCGCGATGGCGGCGGTCTCGGTCTTCGCCCCGGATGGTGCGCGGGGTCGGGCGCAGGGGTCGCTCAGCGCCATCAATGCGCTCGCAGCCGCGAGCGCGACGTTGATATCGGGCGCCGCCTATCGCGCCGGAGGCCCCCTCGCCTTTGCGCTGATGGCGCCCCTCGCGCTCATTGGCCTGTGCCTCGTCGGCGCCGCGTCGCGGGTCGCCGGAACGCGGGCATTTGCCGCCCGCTCGTCGGAGACGGTATAGTAACCTTGCTCAAACCATATCGGCTGTGAACAGGAGGCGCGGTTGGTGCGGACCGAGGACGTCACGTTGCCGACGGAGTCCGCATCCGTTGCCATCGACGATGGCAGCGGCCGGATCGCGCTCGGCGGGCGCTGGACCGCCGATCAGGCGGCGGCCGTTGAGGTCGCGGCTGCACGGATCACGGACCATGCCCGCACGCACCCGGTGCTGATCGACCTGACCCGCGTGCTTCGCCTCGACACGCTGGGCGCCTGGGTTCTCGAGCGGACGCGAGCCGAGATCGAGGCAGGTGGCGGGCGCCTGGCTTATGCGGGCGCGGCGCCGGAGCACAGGATCCTGCTCGGGGAGGTGGCGCTCAAGAATCCTGAGACGCCGCCGGTGCGACGGCGTGGGCGCGTTTTCGGTCTTCTGGAGGATCTGGGCCGACGCGTCGTCGGCGGCAAGACGGATTTCGTCACCGGCCTTGCCTTCTTCGGTGAGGTCGTCGCGGCTTGCATCCGCGTCGCCGGACGGCCGAGCACGTTCCGGGGCACGGCGCTGGTGAACCAGATCGAGCAGGTCGCTCTGCGCGGCGTGCCGATCATCGTCCTGATCTCGTTCCTGGTGGGCGGGATCGTGGCTCAGCAGGGCATTTTCCAGCTTCAGCGGTTCGGGGCTCAGACCTTCGTGGTCAACTTGATCGGACTTCTGATCCTGCGCGAGCTCGGCGTGCTCCTGACCTCGATCATGGTTGCCGGCCGCTCGGGCTCCGCCTTCACAGCGGAGATCGGGTCGATGCGCATGCGCGAGGAGGTCGATGCGCTGCGGGTCATGGGGCTCGATCCGATCGAGATCCTGATCGTTCCCCGCATTCTCGCCCTCGTCATCGGGCTGCCGATCCTTGCCTTCATCGCGTCGCTCGCGGCGCTGGCCGGCGGCGGCCTCACGGCGATGCTCTATGGAGGCATGACGATCGAGGGCTTCCTGTCGCGTCTTCAGGCCGCGATCTCGCTGCACCACGTCGCCGTGGGACTGATCAAGGCGCCCTTCATGGCGCTGATCATCGGTATCATCGCGACGATCGAGGGATTCGAAGTGGAGGGGTCGGCAGAATCGCTGGGGCGCCACGTCACCGCCTCAGTCGTCAAGTCTATCTTCATGGTCATCGTGCTTGATGGACTCTTCGCAGTGTTCTTCGCAGCCATCGATTTTTAAACCACGTGTCAGACCCCGCACCCCGCTTGGACGGCCAACGCGGCGACGCGATCATCCGCGTTCGCGATCTCGTCGTGGGTTTTCGCGACCGAACGGTGCTGAAGGGACTGAACCTCGATATCCGCCGCGGTGAGATCCTCGGTTTCGTCGGCCCCTCCGGTCAGGGCAAATCGGTGCTGACCCGCACGATCCTGGGGCTCGTTCCGAAGCGCTCGGGCACGATCACGGTGTTCGGCGAGGACGTGGACAGCCTCAGCCTCGCTCGCCGTCGTCAGATCGAACAGCGGTGGGGCGTGCTGTTTCAGCAAGGCGCCCTGTTCTCCGCACTGACCGTGAAGCAGAACATTCAGATGCCCATGCGCGAGCACCTGAACTTGTCCGAGCGCCTGCTCGACGAGTTCGCGCGCCTCAAGATCGAGATGGTGGGGTTGAAGCCGGACGCCGCCGACAAGCTGCCGTCCGAGCTCTCGGGCGGCATGATCAAGCGCGCGGCGCTCGCGCGCTCACTGGCGCTCGATCCGGAGATCCTGTTCCTCGACGAGCCGACTTCGGGACTCGATCCGATCGGTGCCGGTGAGTTCGACGAGCTGGTCTCGACGCTCAAGCAAACACTCGGGCTGACCGTTTTCATGGTCACGCACGACCTCGATAGCCTCTACACCGCCTGCGACCGCATCGCGGCGCTCGGGGATGGCCAAATCATCGCCGAGGGTCCGATCGAGACCATGTTGGCCTCGACGCATCCGTGGGTCCGCTCCTATTTCCATGGCAAGCGCGGCCGCGCGGTCAATGCGGGGCCTCGCCATGCCCACGCATGAGCACATGACCGTCAGGCGAAAGACGGGCGATGATGTGCCTCTTCGTGCGCTGACGCACCGCCTCGCTTCGGCCGATTCGGGACAGCGATGATCTGATGGAAACGCGTGCGAATTATGCGCTGATCGGCGCCTTCACGCTGGCCGTGATCGTTGCCAGCTTCGTCTTCGTGTTCTGGCTGCAGGGCGGATCCTCCCGTCAGGTCTCGCAGGCCGTGCGCATCGTCTTTTCCGGGAGCGTCGGCGGCCTAGCCAAGGGCTCGAGCGTGACCTTCAACGGCATCAAGGTCGGTGAGGTGTCCGATGTGCGTCTGCTTCCGCAGGATCCGCGCCGCGTGATCGCGGTCGTGAACGTTGCGCCTTCGACGCCGCTGCGGGCCGATACCCGCGCTCGTCTCGATTCGGCCCTGCTCACCGGCGTTTCCGTCATCGCGCTCAGCGGCGGCAATGCCGATGCGCCGCCTCTGGCGCCGAGTTCCGGCGATCAGATGCCGACAATCTTCGCGGATTCCTCCGATATCCAAGACATGCTGGCTGCCGCCAAACAGATCGCGCAGCGGGCCGACGACGTCCTGCAACGCCTCGACAAGGTCGTCGCCGGCAATGAGGGGGCAATCAACCGGACCCTGGCGAACGTCGAATCCTTCTCGAAGACGCTTGCGGATGCCGGGCCGGCTGTGAGCTCTCTCGTTCAGGCGATCGATGGACAGAAGCTGAACCGGGTGGTCGACAACGCTGACCGCTTCTCCGCAGCCCTATCCGCCTCGAGTCCCGATATCGAGGCCGGCCTTCACGATGCGCGGACCCTCGCGGCGAAGCTGAATGCCTCGGCGGACCGCATCGACAATGTCCTGAAGGGAGCGGAAGGTTTCCTCGGCTCCGCTTCCGGCCAAGCCGGATCCAGCACCTTCGCGGAAGTGCGTGATGCGGCCATATCCGTGCGCGATGCCGGCAAGGCCTTCCGGACCTTGTCGGAGAACCTCGATAAGCGCACGGCCAACATCGCCACGAGCTTCAATCGCCTCAGTGGCACGGGTCGCCGCGAGGTCGAGGCGCTGTCCACGGATGGCCAGCGGACGCTCAACACGCTCAACCGCACCGTTAAGAGCCTTGAGCGGGATCCGTCGCAAGTGATTTTCGGGGGCAAGCCGTCGTTGCCGGAATACAACGGTGGGCGCTGATCGGTGAATGCGCCCTGCGGGTGTGTTCGTGCGCACGGCACCTTTCCAGCTTTGCCGTAGTTTCCGTGTCGCCGTCCGCTTATGCGGCTGGAGACGATCAGGTTCCCCTTATGTCATCTCGCCTGCCTGCTTCGGCGCTCGCCGCCCTCCTTCTCGCGACCGCTTTGGGCGGCTGCGGTGGTGGCAGCGCGCCGCTCACCTTTGACCTCGCAGCTCTCCCGGCATCCGGCCGACCGGTGGCGGCGGCACGCTCGATCGTGGTGGCGGAACCGGTGGGGATCCAGCCGCTCGAGGCCGATCGCATCATCGTGCGCGAGCCGGGCGGCGGCCTCTCCTTCCTCGGTGGCGGACAATGGGCTGATCGTCTTCCCCGCCTTATCCAGACCCGGATCATCCAGAGCCTCGAAAATGCGGGCCGTCTCCGGTCCGTCAGCCGCCCTGGCGACAAGATCGTTTCGGATTATCAGCTGATCAGTGAGATCCGGGCTTTCGATATCGCGGCGGGCTCGGGCGAGGCCGTCGTCGACCTCTCGGCCAAGCTGATTGCCGAAGGCACCGGTCGGGTCGTCGCGGCGCGCGTGTTCCAGGCCCGCGTGCCGGTTCAGAAAATCAATGCGTCCAATGCCGCCGCGAGTCTGGATGCGGCCCTGGCGCAGGTCCTCGCCGAGGTGGTGCGCTGGGCAAATTCGGGGCGCTGAGGCCCCTATTCCATCACGGCCGCCTTCATGATCACGACCATGATCGCCCGGGCGGGACCTTCACTGACACAGCGCACATTATGCGGACGGTCGCAGCGGTAGCGCAGGGTTTCCCCGGCGCGCGCCCGCTGCACGACGCCCGCAACATCGACCTCGAAGATGCCTTCGCTGACCGACAGGGATTCGACCGAGCCGCGCTGATGGGGATCGGAATCGAGAACCCCGCCGGGATCGGCGGACACCTCATACCATTGCAGCCACTCGACGGTCTTGATCCAGCCGATGATCGCGAGCCGAACCTTGCCGTCCTCGGAGACCAGGATCGGTGTGTCGGCGCGCGAGGATTTCTCGATGAAGGGCTCCTCGTCACCCGTGGCGAGAACGCGCTCGATCGAGACGTCGAGGGCTTGGCTCAACCGCCAGATCGTTGCCAGGGTCGGATTCGTCTCGTTGCGTTCGATCTGACTGATGATCGACTTGGCCACGCCCGATTGCTCGGCGAGTTCCGAGAGGGAGAGATTGTAGGCCTTCCGCAGGCGCTGGATGGTCTTGCCGAGCTGTCCCGACAGGACCTGCGCACCCGTCAACAGATCACGAGTCCGACCGCGCTCGACCCGTTCCGCCTGATCCTGCATTGCCTCATCGCCTGATGCATCGTTCCATTATCCGAACGATCGTACGCTACTTCAAACGCAATCGGGCAACGGATGCAAGACGGCGGAGGGCGCACGGAGTGCGTTGTTCGCAGCGCTTCGGCGTAAACCGAATGCCCGGATCGTCACGGCCAGACGGCGTGGAAATGATGCACCGGGCCGTGCCCTCGACCTACCTGAAGCGTGTCCGCTGCCGCGATGGCCGCGATGACATAGGCCTTCGCGCGATCGACGGCCTCGCCAAGCGAAAGGCCACAGGCGAGGCCCGCGGCCACCGCTGAGGACAAGGTGCAGCCGGTGCCATGGGTATTTCGGGTGGTGATGCGCCGCGATGGGAAGCGGTACGAGCGTCCATCACCTAAAATCAGATGGTCGACGCTCTCGTGTCCATCGCCATGGCCCCCTTTGATCAGGACAGACTTGGCACCGAGGGCGACCAAGCGGCGCCCTTGCGCTAGGATGGTGGCCTCGTCCGTCGCGACGGGCTCTCCCACGAGGGTCGCGGCTTCCGGCAGATTTGGCGTGATCAGGTCGGCCAGGGGCATCAACGCGCGGCGCAGGACGTCGATGGCTTCGTCCGAGATGAGCCGATCGCCGCTCGTGGCGATCATGACAGGGTCGAGTATGATCGGGATACCGGCGGCATGTTGGGCAAGGCCGGTCGCCACAGTCGCAATGACGGCGGCCTGCGACAGCATACCGATCTTCACTGCGGTGACCGCGAGATCGGAGAACACGCTCTCGATCTGCGCTCCGACGAAGGCGGGTGGAACGTCGTGGATGCCCTGCACGCCGACCGTGTTCTGAGCGGTCAGAGCGGTCACCACGCTGGCTCCGTAGACACCGAGTGCCGAAAAGGTCTTCAGATCGGCCTGGATTCCGGCCCCGCCACCGGAATCGGAGCCCGCGATCGTCACGGCGATCGGCGTTCTCATGCGGTGGCTCCCCGGCTGCGCAGGCCGGTATCGACCCGGTCGCGCAGGTCGCGCGCGCGCCCTTCGACGGCTTCGGCACCGAACAGGGCCGAGATGACCGCAATACCGTCCGCGCCGGCCGCGATCACCGAGGCGGCATTGCTCGAATCGATTCCCGCGATCGCTCCGATCGGCAGGCTTCCCCCACGGGCAAGGCGGGCCCGGAAGGCGATCCGGGTGAAGCCATCCAGACCAACGGGGGGATCCGGGTTGTCCTTGCTCTTGGTCGCGAACACACCCCCGATACAGGCATAATCGACCGGCAGCCGGTACAGCTCGTCCGCATGGGTTCCGGTCTTCAGCGTGAGCCCGACGATGGCCTCTCGACCGAGAAGGTGGCGCGCGTCGGTCGGGTGAAGGTCCGATTGACCAAGGTGCACGCCCTCAGCGCCGGCGGCGAGCGCCAAGTCGACGCGATCATTCACCAGAAGCGGAACACGCCCGGCGACCGCGGCATGGATCGCCCGGATGCGCGCCAGGGCTGCGCGCGCATCGTCGATGGTCTTCTCGCGATACTGGAGGAGCGTGCAGCCGCCTGCCACGGCTTCGGCAGCCATCGCGGCCAGTCGGCGGCCGTCGCATCCGCAGACCCCGACATCCAGGATTCCGTAGAGCCGCAGATCGACTGAGCGGCCCAGTTCCGCAGGGGATACGAGATCGCCGCTCACCGAGAACCTCCCGTGGAACGTGTCTGATTTGCGCGCATTGCGAGATCTCTCGGCGCGGCACGCTCGGCCGCCTCTCCGCGTGGGTTTGGCGCCGATGCCCATCCCTGGCAAGGGCCGCGCTGCGGGCACCGGCAGAGACCGTCGATCCTGCGGCTCATGGGCGCCCGGAAGCCTTCGCCCACTCCGCCGTACATGCCCGCGCTCGATGGTCCGCACACGGTCGCTGAACACCCTGTGTTCCGAGGGGCGATCATCCCCGCCCGGATGACGTGTCTGCGTTGACGGCGAGGTCCAATCTGCGGCTAAAGCAAATGAGGTCCCGTAGCCTATGTGGTTCTTCGGGAAGGCTCAGCGTTTCGGTGGAGCCTGAGCGGTCAGGGGAGGTATCCTGCGCAGATGACCGAGGCGGAAGCGCGTCCCACCGGAGCCGGCCGGACGGTCTTGAATCCCTCCGCCGTCGGCCTCGTCGCCGTCATCGTCGCGGCGACCGACGGTGAACCGAGAGCGCTCACCGTCCGGGTGCCGGGGCAGGCCGCCGGGCGGCAGGATGGACTCCCGGCAGGCCCGCTCGTGCCGGAGCATACGACCCTGGAGCGCGGTCTGCGGGCGTGGGTCGAGCGGCAGACCGATCAGCGCCTCGGCTATGTGGAGCAACTCTACACCTTCGGTGACCGCGATCGCGAAGGCATTGCACAGGGTCTGCATTCCCTCTCGGTGGCCTATCTGGCGCTGGCGCGTGAGGCGCGCACAGGGGGCCTTTCCGAGGCCGCCTGGCAGAACTGGTACCAGTACCTGCCCTATGAGGATTTTCGCCAGGGGCGCCCGGCCGCCCTCGACGCAATCGAACCCAAGCTCCTCGCCTGGGCCGCCGCGCCGACCGATGCCAAGCTCCGCCGCCTACGGGCGGACCGGCTCGGTCTGACTTTCGGGCTCGGCGGCGGCGCCTGGAACGAGGAGCGGGTGCTTGAGCGCTACGAATTGCTGTTCGAGGCCGGGCTGATTCCGGAAGCCAAGGGGAACGCCGGAGCCGCGATGCCCGGCGACCCCACCGGCATACCGATGGCCTTCGATCACCGGCGCGTTCTTGCGACCGCAATCGGTCGCCTGCGCGGGAAGATCAAGTATCGTCCTGTCGTCTTCGAGCTGATGCCGCCGACCTTCACGCTTTTCCAGTTGCAGCGCACGGTCGAGGCTCTGGCCGGGTCGGAGCTGCATAAGCAGAATTTTCGGCGTCTCGTTGCCCAGCAAGGCTTGGTCGAGGAGACGGATTGGGTCACCAGCGGTACCACGGGACGTCCGGCGCGGCTGGTGCGCTTCCGTCGCGAGGTGCTGCTCGAACGACCGGCCCCGGGCCTGCGCCTCACGCCGTCGCGACGCCAGTCCTGATCACGATGCTACCGTCCTAGCCGGGCAGTGCTGCCGGTTGGCGTGGGGTGGTGCCGTTGCTGTGCCGCTCAAGGAGCCCGGGCGGGGGCACGGGCGCCTCGATGGTGCAAACCACGCCCGTCGGCGCGAAGAGCAGATGGACTTCGCCGGCGAGCTCGCGGGCAAGGCTGCGCTCGATGAGCCGGGAACCGAAGCCAGTTCGGGTCGGCGGGGTCACCGGAGGGCCACCGGTCTCGGTCCAGCGCAGGAACAGGCGGATTTCCTTCTCCCGCTGGACGGACCAGGTGATGTTGACCGTCCCGCCTTCCTGCGAGAGCGAACCGTACTTCACCGCATTCGTCCCGAGTTCGTGCAATGCCATCGCGATGGACAGAGCCAGCCGCGGCGGCAGGCGCAGGGCTGGTCCGGCCACCGTGAAGCGCGAGCGCTGTCCCTCGGCGGAATCGAGGGGACGGATCGCGTCGGCCACCACGGTTCCGAGTTCCGCGCCCTCCCAACTCTCGCGGGTCAACACGTCGTGCACCCGCGCGAGTGCCAGGAGACGCGCCTCGAACGCCGCCCGCGCCGCGCTGGCATCCTCGCCTTCGAGCCTGCGCAGGGACTGGCCCGCGATCGATTGCACGGTCGCGAGCGTGTTCTTCACCCGGTGATTCAACTCGTGAATCAACAGGATGAGGTGCTCCTCGGCCTGCTTGGCATCCGTGATGTCGACGTTGCAGCCGGTATAGCCCAGGAAGGTCCCGGCATCGTTCAGGCGCGGTACGCCCTCGCAGCGAAGCCACCGCACGGCGCCCTCGCAATCCAGCACGCGAACTTCGGTGCGAAATGGCGCGCGCGCCGCGAAGGCCTCGTTGAAGGCCGTCGAGAAACTGTCGAGATCCGGGGGATAGATGATGCGGCGCCATCCCTCGTTCGCGAGTTCGGCAGCCGGCATCTCGAACATGTGCTCGAAATGCATGTTGGCGAAGCTCACGCTCGCCGTCTCGTCCGTCATCCAGATCAGTGCAGGGGCCGAATCGGCCATGTGGCGGAAGCGAGCCTCGCTTTCCCGGAGAGCCGAGAGGCCGTGGCGCGTTTCGGCGAGGGCGCGATCGCGTTCCTCCTCGCGCGTGCGCAGGCGCAGGGATGCGTCGGCGAGGACGTCGGCGAGGCGTCGGATCTCGTGCACGGGCGAGGTGATGCGCGGGATCGCTTCGCCCCGCGCCAGAGCCGGGCCGGAGGCTGCGAGTTGGCGCAGGGGACGGGACACGCGCGCCCAGAGATTGACCGCGAGTGCGGAGGAGGTCGCCAGGACGAGGAGGCCGAATCCGCCGAAGGCCCAGATCCAGCGGCGCAGACGTGCATCGACGAGGGTTTGAGGGATGCTCGCTCCCACTGTCCACCCGGTCAGGCGAGAGCGCGCCTCGACGACGATGACGGGGCGGTGGAGGCGGTCCTTCCCCTCCCACACCCCCGGCGTGTCGGTCTGGTTCTGCCGAAGCGTGACGAGGCGCGGACGTCCGACGACGGAGGCTGGATCCGGCAGGCGCCCGAGAACCGTCCCGTCGCGGTCGGAGATGCCGGTGGTCCAGCCTTCGACGACCTCGCGTGCCAGGATCGATTGGAGGCGGCTGACCGGGGCGTTGAAACTGAGGATATAAGTGACTTCGCCCTCGACCTGAACCGGCACGGCGACCGCGTAGGTGGCCTGCTCCGGAGTCGAGCCCGCGATCAGACCCGAGACCATGGCGCGCTGGGTGCCGGCGGCGATCTCGCGATCGAACGGAAGCGTGGAGACCGGGAGCGGTGCCCCATGCTTGACACCGGTGTTCACGACCTGCTGCCCATCGGGTCGGCGCAGGGTGATATCGAGATCGATCGCGTCGCGAACGAGCCGTGCCTGGGCGTCGAACGCATCGAACTCGCCCTCCTTCAGCCGCGGAGAGGTCGCGAGCGTTTGCAGCACGGAGACGAGACCCGCGGTATCGCGGTCGATCGAGAGGGCAATCCCGCGCACGTTCTCGCGGGCATCCTGCTCGAAGCGCGCGCGCTCCGCGGCGGCGTAGCGCATCAGCAGGATTGCCGTGAACAGCAATCCGGGACCGATCAGCGCCACCACGAGGGCGACGAGGTAGACCTGCGTCGAGAACCCGCGCTGCGCCAGCCGATCCAGGCGACGTCGAAGGCCTGAGCTCCGATGCGGCTCGGCTCGACTGGAGGTGGTCGCCGGGTCCAGTTCCCGATTCACGGTTGAGACCAGCATTGGCCGCGGGGGCGCATGAATCGGGCCGCAACCTGGCGGTTCGTCGGGCAGGGTCGGATCATGGCCTGTCGATATGGCCGAGATCGCGCGTCGGGTCGAGGCGATCCCGCACGCGCTGCTTCAGGGTCTTGATGTCCGGGAAGCCGCCGTCGCGCTTCCGCTCCCAAATCGTCGCGTCCTCGATCTCGATCGCGAAGTGACCTCCGGTGCCCGGGATCAGCGCGACCTCGCGAAGGTCGTCACCAAAGGTCGAGAGGAGTTCCTGCGCCATCCAGGCCGCTCGCAGAAGCCAATTGCACTGCGTGCAGTACGTTATGGCAACCCGCGGTCTCGCAGCCGCGGTTTCCGGCGTTCCATCCATCCCCGCACAGCGCACCCGCATCCGGGTGTTGTCAACCGCTCGACGGAACACGGCGGCGCCGGGACGCACTCACGGGCAGGACCCGGTCGTCAAAAGAGCATCGCCTGCGGGTCGGCGGTGCGCCCGGCACGAAGCGCCTGCTCATGGCGAGCCGTGAAGCGGATATCCGCGTCGAACCCCCGCCGCTGAAGAATCGAGGCGACAAATTCATCACTCATCGCGCTCCAACGCCGCCCTCGGTTTTCACCGAAGGTTACGCGGGGCAGGAGCGCGGGCTCGCGTGTCCAACCGATCAACGTTTCGACCCGGGTCACGCAGAGCATCTCGCGCAGCAGGTGAGCGGTGACGTAGGCGTCAGGCCCCGCCCGGTGGGCCGGCAAGCCGGCCTCCTGGTCGAGCCCTTGAGGCCGGCGGGAGTACCGGAGGAACTGGTTGGCGTGCGACGGCTCGTCGGGCCACAATCGAAGGGCGCATTTAAAGGTGCAGATCCACGCCACGGTCCCGGTGAACGCCTTGCGGCACCAGCGTTGCTCGAAGGCAACCCGATGTGCCGCGAGGGCCACGACGCGCCGGTTGGCCGGCTTGAGGATTGCCGGAGCGACATCGAGCCAGGTCTGCGCACCTTCCACATCGCGATCGAGGATATGGTGGATTGCCTGCGTGCGAGCCGGGATCAGCCGCTCGGGATTGACGAAGCGCGCACCGCGCTCCGAGCCGACACGCCATTGGCCATCGGCCCAGTCGAGATCCTGCCAACCGATCTCCACCACCCTGTCACCGCCCGCTCGATCCCCGGTTGTTTCGAGATCAATGATGCGGATGATCGGTGCGGCCTCGCTCTCCATTCTGACAATATGGCGCCGCACGGGCCTTCGGGGAGTGGGATGGCTTTCCGATCCGCCATACGTCACTTCTGTGTCGGGGACGGATGGAACGGCCAAGCTCTACTGCGCGTCTCATCGTCAGTGCCCAGTCCATTCCCACGCTCGCCGCGAGTGGCAGCCTGGGAAACGGGGTACCAGGAGGAAGTTCATGCCGTCCGGCACCTGCCTTAGCGACCTGTCCCGTACGCCGATCCTCGCGCGTATCCTCGGTGCCCTCGCGGCCATCGTCTTCGCATCCTGTCTGTCGGGCTGCGGCGCCATCAACCGCGTTCCGACTTTGGAGGAACAGGCGAAATCGGCCTGGAGCGAGGTGCAGAACCAGTATCAGCGTCGTGCCGACCTGATCCCGAATCTGGTGGAGACCGTGAAGGGCTACGCGCAGCAGGAGAAGGATGTCCTGACGAGCGTGGTCGAGGCGCGTGCTAAGGCAAGCAGCGTCAAGGTCGATGCCGGCACGGTCAGCGACCCGCAGAAATTCAAGGAGTTCCAGGACGCTCAGAACCAGCTTTCCGGCGCGCTGGGGCGTCTCCTCGTGACCGTCGAGCGCTATCCGGACCTCAAGTCGAATCAGAACTTCCTCGCACTTCAATCGCAGCTCGAGGGGACCGAGAACCGCATCGCGGTATCCCGGCGGGACTACATACAGGCGGTCCAAGCCTACAACACTGAGGTGCGCACCATCCCGGGCCGTTGGATCGCGGCGTGGTTCTACCCCGAGGCGAAGCCCATGGAGACCTTCACGGCGACGCCGAATGCGGAGCGTCCGCCGAACGTGAAATTCTAGGGATCGGCCATGCGTCCAGTCCCGGCTCGGCGCGCCGGTCCGTCTGCGATCATCGCGCTCCTGCTGATCTGGTGTGCGGGCCTGCCTTTGACGGCGCGTGCCGCCGAGCTGACATTTCCACAACTCTCGGGGCGGGTGGTCGATGCGGCCGGCATTCTGAAACCCGAGGATCGGGCTGGGCTCGAGTCCAAGCTCAAGGCTTTCGAGGACAAGACATCCGACCAGGTGGTGGTCGCGTCCGTGCCGAGTCTGCAGGGCACGACGGTCGAGGATTTCGGCAACCGCCTCTTCCGGGCTTGGCAGATCGGTCAGGCGAAGACGAATAACGGCGCTCTCCTGATCGTCGCGCCGAAGGAGCGCAAGGTCCGCATCGAGGTCGGATATGGCCTCGAAGGCGCCCTGACGGACGCGCTCTCCAAGGTCATCATCACGACGGCGATCGCACCACGCTTCAAGGCTGGCGACTTCGCTGGAGGAATCGATGCCGGCGTCGATGCCATGCTCTCGATCCTGGCGGGCGATGCCGATGATTGGCACCGGCGTGCGAAAGTTCGCGGCGACGACACGGACCCGGTGCAGGCGCTGATCTTCCTCGTCATCCTGATCGTCATTATCGTCGTGTTCTGGCGCATGAGCCGCGGTCAGCGCGGGCGCGGAGGGCGCGGCGGCTTCATCATCGTGCCGGGCCCGCCATCGGGCGGTTGGAGCGGCGGCGTCTCCGGCGGCTTCGGTGATGGTGGAGGGTTTTCGGGAGGCGGCGGCTCGTCGGGCGGCGGAGGTGCCTCGGGTGACTGGTAGACGCGCGATCATCCTGAGCCCGGAGGCGCGGGTCCGGATCGCCGAGGCGGTCCGGCTGGCCGAGACGCAGACATCCGGCGAGATCGTCGTGATGGTCAGTGCGCGTGCTGGCGCTTACCGATCCGTCGCGCTCCTCGTCGCGCTTCTCGGCGGGCTGATCCTGCCCTGGATCCTGATCTGGTTGACCGATCTCAGCGCGGCAGCGATCGCGCTCGGACAGGCGGGGCTCGTGCTCCTCCTTCTCGCAGCCGGGCTGAGCGAGCCGCTGCGGCTCATGCTCGTCCCAGAGGGCATGCGCCGCGCACGCGCCCGCGAAGCGGCGCGTCTCGCGTTCGGGTCGCGGGGATTGAGCCGGACGCGGGGCCGCACCGGTGTCCTGATCTATCTGGCCATGGCCGAGCGTCATGCCGAGATCGTTGCGGATGCGGGAATCCTGACACGCATCGGACCGGAGCGCTGGAATGCCGCCCTCTGCGGCCTGATCGGCGCTCTGCGGCGCGGCGAGATCGAGGCTGGTCTCGTCGGAGCCGTGGAACAGGTCGGTGCGATCCTGTCAGCGGAGTTCCCGCCGGGTCCGGACGATCCGAACGAACTGCCGGACCGGGTCATCGTCGCCGAGTAGTTCCCTCAGCCGCCCGTCACGCTCATGTGGCGGGGCACCGCGGCGGGGCGTGCGCGCTCGATCACGAAATCATGGCCCTTCGGCTTCCGGGTGATCGCCTCGAGGATCGCATCGGTGACGAGGCCATTGTCGGGTGACGCCCGGAGCGCAGCACGCAGGTCCGCAGCATCCTCCTGGCCGAGGCACATGTAGAGTTTGCCCGTGCAGGTCAGTCTGACCCGGTTGCAGCTCTCGCAGAAATTGTGAGTCAGCGGTGTGATGAAGCCGAGCCGACCGCCCGTCTCGGCCACGCGCACGTAGCGGGCCGGGCCGCCGGTCCGATCGGGCAGCGGCGTCAGGGTGTAACGGCTCTCGAGCCGGGCCCGCGCGACGGAGAGCGGCAGGAATTGTTCGGTGCGGTCGCCCTCCACCTCGCCGAGCGGCATCACCTCGATCAGCGTCAAATCCATCCCGTCGCTATGGGCCCAGGCCATCATGTCGGCGATCTCGTCCTCGTTGACGCCCTTGAGCGCCACCGCGTTGATTTTCACCTTGAGGCCGGCCCGGCGCGCGGTCTCGATGCCGTCGAGCACCACCTTGAGATCGCCGCGGCGCGTCACGGCGCGGAACTTGTCCGGGTCGAGGGTATCGAGGGACACGTTGACCCGCTTCACACCGAGGTCGGCGAGTTCCGCGGCGAAGCGGCCGAGTTGCGTGCCGTTGGTGGTGAGGGTCAACTCGTCGAGGGCGCCCGAGCCGAGATGCCGCGACAGGCGGCGGAACAGGTGCATGATGTCGCGGCGGACGAGAGGCTCGCCGCCGGTAATGCGCAGCTTTCGCACGCCCCGCTCGATGAACACGCCGCAGACGCGGTCCAGTTCCTCAAGGGTCAGCAGGTCGCGCTTGGGCAGGAAGTTCATCTCCTCCGCCATGCAATAGACGCAGCGCAGATCGCAGCGATCCGTGACGGAGATGCGCAGATAGGTGATCGCCCTCTGATAAGGATCGATCAGCGGCACGACGCTCGGAGCCGCGGCGGACTCATCGGTACGGGGACCCCACATGCGGGACTCTGAACTCTGTTGCGGCCGGGAATCTAGGACGCTGGCGCGTGACGAACCTAGCGTACCTTCGATATGAGGTCTTCAGGCCTCGCGAGCAAGCGCGCCGGCCGATTGGCTGGGTGACACGGTCCCGGTGAGTTCCCTGGGTTCGCCGTCCGGAATTCAATGTCGTGGGGTGTGCAATGAGTGACGAACGCTGGCCAACGGAGATCCGGCTGTCGGCCGACAAGCGCGATCTCCACGTGGCTTTCGACGATGGAAGCCGGTTTGCGCTGCCGGCCGAATACCTGCGGGTCTCGAGTCCCTCGGCCGAGGTGCAGGGGCATTCGCCCGCCGAGCGCAAGGTGATCGGCGGCAAGCGCGAGGTCATGATCCTGGCGGTCGAGCCAATCGGAAATTACGCTGTGAAGTTGCGTTTCGACGATATGCACGACACGGGCATCTACGGCTGGGGCTACCTGCACGATCTCGGCCGCGAGCACGATGCCCGCTGGGCCACGTACCTGTTCGAGCTGGACGCGCGCGGGCTGACGCGGGACACCGCCCGAGTGCCCGCCAAGGCGGCTGCGACCGGAGACTCCTGCGGCAGCGGATGCGGCTGCCACTGAGCCGTCGAACTCTCTCGCAAGGGCTTGATCCCGAACGGAAAAAGGGCCGGCGTTTCCGCCGGCCCCGTCTCGTCAGGTCAAGCCGGAGCCGGCCTCAGCGCTGGACGATCACCTTGGTGCCGACCTTGGCGCGGGTGTAGAGGTCGCTGACATCCTCGTTGGTCATGCGGATGCAGCCCGAGGACACGGCGGTGCCGATGGTCTCCGGCTCGTTCGAGCCGTGGATGCGGTAGATCGAGCCGCCGAGATACATGGCGCGGGCGCCGAGGGGGTTCTCGAGGCCGCCCTTCATGTAGCGCGGCAGGTCGGGACGACGGCGCAGCATCTGGGCCGGGGGGCGCCAATCGGGCCACTCGCGCTTCATCGTGATGGTCTGGACGCCGCCCCAGGTGAAGCCCGGACGGCCGACGCCGACGCCGTAGCGCAGGGCCTGGCCACCGCCGAGCACGTAGTACAGGCGGCGCTCGACCGTGGAGACCACGATCGTGCCGGCACCGTAGGGACCGTTATAGGCGACCTGCTCGCGGGCGATGGCCGACATCTGCGGCACGGCGGAGGCGGAGAGCGGGTCGGCGGTGTTGAGCGAGGCATTGGCCGTCGGGATCGCGACGGCCTGCGGGCGCACGCGCACCGAGAGGGCGTTGTCGAGGGGCTGCCGGGTCAGCGGGTCGATCTCGTAGGCGAGCGCGGGCGACGCCCACGCGGCAGCCGCGCAGGCGAACCCGATGAGGGCGGGGGCGAAACGACGCATCAAAGCCTCTCGTGGGCAGGCGAAGGTTTGTGGAAACTCAAGCGAACACTGGCGCACGATGCCGTGCCGCGCGTCGCCAAGGGGTAAACGCTGGCGTCGCAAAGCCAAGCTCTAAACCCCGTACGGCCACGCTTCCGCCCCATCCGTGACACGGTGGCAACACTGTGGCCGCTTTGCCGTAATGTTGGGATGAAGGCCGCCGCGTCCGGCGTGGCGGCATAGAACACTTCATGAACGAAGCCGCGGATTCCGGCCCGTCGAGGCAGTCTGATTTGTTCCGCAAAACATCCGCGCCGATCCGTCAAGGGATCGGCGGCGGCGCCAGGTGCTCGCGGGGCCTCGGCGGGGTAGGGTCCACCCAGCCCATCGCCTGAGACCGTGGGTCACCTTCCCAAGCGCGTCCTCCTGCGAGGACGCGCTTTTTCGTGGCTCAGGCGGCGTCGAGGCCGAGATCGATGATCGCGGCGCTGTGGGTGATCCAGCCGCAGGAGATCAGGTCGACGCCCGAGGCCGCGACCGCCCCGACGATGTCGCGGGTGATGCGGCCCGAGGCCTCGCTGACGGCGCGGCCGTCGATCATCGCGACGGCCCGGGCCAACTGCTCCGGGCTCATATTGTCGAGGAGCACCGCGTCGGCGCCGACCGAGAGGGCCTCCGCGAGCTGGTCCAGGGTGTCGACCTCGATCTCGATCTTCACGAGGTGCCCGGTCCGGGCGCGGGCCCGCTCGATCGCCGGGATGATGCCGCCCGCCACCGCCACGTGGTTGTCCTTGATCAGCACCGCGTCATCGAGGCCGAAGCGGTGATTCGAGCCGCCGCCGGCCCGCACCGCGTGCTTCTCGAGGGAGCGCAGGCCCGGCGTGGTCTTGCGGGTGCAGACGATGCGGGCCTTGCCGTGGGGGCGCGCCGCCTCGACCAGGGAGGCGGTGGCGGTGGCGATCCCGGACATCCGGCACAGGAGGTTGAGGGCGACGCGCTCGGCCGTCAGGATCGCGCGGGCGGGCCCCGAGAGGCGGATCACCACGTCGCCGGGCGCGACCGGGGCGCCGTCGCCCCGCACCACCTCCACCGCGACGGCGGGGTCGATCAGCGCGAAGGCGATCCGGGCGGCGTCGGTGCCGGCGATCACGCCGGCCTGGCGCGCCGCGATGACGCCGCCGAGGCGGGCGGAGGCCGGCACGATGGCGTCGGTGGTGATGTCGCCCGCCCGGCCGAGATCCTCGATCAGGGCCGCCCGGACGATCGGCTCGACCAGGAGCCGCGGCAGCGGCGCCAGGGCATCGGGCAGCAGCGGCTCGCTCATGGCGTCAGGGCCTCCTCGGCGCTCGCGCGGGTCTCGGTCGCGGCGAGCAGGTCCGCGAGCGTCGTCTCGGTGTGGCGCGCCGGCTTGGCGGCGGGGAAGTCGGCGCGCCAATGGGCGCCCCGGCTCTCCTGCCGGTCGAGGGCCGCCTGCGCGATCATCAGCCCGGTCAGCGCGGCCTCGCTGCCCGTCCGCGCCAGCGGGGCGAGGCGCGCGACGGCCTCGCCGAGGCCGGCGGCATCCCGCACCACGCCGACCCGGCTCTCCAGGATCGCCCGGATCTGCGCGAGGTCGCGGGCGGGGGCCGCGCGCCCGCCGCGCTCGGGCAGGATCGGCCCCGGGGCCGGCGCATCGAGGCCGTCGGCGATCCAGGCCGCGTAGGCGAGCGCTTCGAGGAGCGAGTTGCTGGCGAGGCGGTTCGCGCCGTGCAGCCCCGTCGAGGCGACCTCGCCGCAGGCGTAGAGGCCCGGCACCGTGCTGGCGCCCTGCGCGTCCACAAGCACGCCGCCCATGTGGTAATGGGCCGCCGGACGCACCGGGATCGCCTCGATGGCGGGGTCGATGCCGGCCCCGGCGCAGAGGGCTGCCACCGTGGGGAAGCGGGTCGGCATGCGGGCGCCGAGCGCGCCGCGGGCATCGAGATAGACGGTCTCGCCCCGGGCCAGCGTCTGGAAGATTGCCCGCGCCACCACGTCCCGGGGCGCGAGGTCGCCGCCGACGATGCCCGCCATCACCCGGTCGCCGCGCCCGTCGATCAGGCGCGCGCCCTCGCCGCGCAGGGCCTCGGTGGCCAGCGGCATCGGGTCGGCGCCGGCCGCGATCGCGGTCGGGTGGAACTGCACGAATTCGAGGTCGCGCAGGGTCGCGCCGGCCCGGGCCGCCAGCGCGAGGCCGAGGCCGGTGGCGCCGGACGGGTTGGTGGTGGAGGCGTAGAGGCCGCCGACGCCCCCCGTCGCCAGCACCACGGCGCGTCCGGTCAGGCGGAAGCGCGCCCCGTCCGCCTCGCAGACCACGCCCGCGACCGCCCCGTGCGCGTCGCGCAGCAATTCGCGCGCGCTGGCCACGACGATCTCGATCGAGGGCGTGCGGGAGACCGCCCGCACGAGGCCGTCCAGCACCCGGCGACCGGTCGCGTCGCCGCCCGCGCGCACGATGCGGCGGCGGCCATGGGCGGCCTCGAGCCCGAGGGCCAGGGCGCCGTCGGCCTCGCGGTCGAAGAGGATTCCCGCGGCGACGAGCCAGTCGATCAGGCCGGGGCCCGCCGCCGTGACGCGGGCGGCGACCCCGGGATCGGTCAGGCCGGCGCCGGCGGCCTGCGTGTCGGCGGCGTGGAGTGCCGGCGCGTCGTCGGCGCCGATCGCGGCGGCGATGCCGCCCTGGGCCCAGCCCGTGGCGGTGCCGAGGCCGAGCGGCTGGGCGGTGACGAGGGTGACGGGGCGGGGCGCGAGGCGAAGCGCGACGGCAAGCCCCGCCACCCCGGCCCCGACCACGATGACGCGGTCGGCGGGGTTGCGCGAGAGGGCGTTCATCGCGGCTTGACCGCGAGCATCCGCTCGACGGCCGCCCGGGCGCGGTCCGCGAGCTCGGGCGCCACCGTGACCTCGTGGGTCATGGTCTCGAGGGCGCGCCGGATATTGCCGAGGCTCATCCGCTTCATATGCGGGCACAGGTTGCAGGGCTTGATGAACTCGATGTCGGGATTGGCGGCCGCGATGTTGTCGCCCATCGAGCACTCGGTCACGAGCACGACCTGCGCGGGGCGCTTCTCGGTCACGAAGTTCATCATCATGGCGGTGGAGCCCGAGAAATCGGACGCGGCCACCACGTCCGGCGGGCATTCGGGATGGGCGATCACGGTGACGCCCGGGTAGCTGTCGCGCACCTCGCGGATGTCGGCCGGGGTGAAGCGCTCATGCACCTCGCAATGCCCGGCCCAGGTCAGGATCTCGATCTCGGGGAGCGCCGCCTGGGTGTTCTGGGCCAGGAACTCGTCCGGGATCATCAGGACCCGGGGCACGTTCAGGGAGCGGATCACCTCCACGGCATTGCCAGAGGTGCAGCAGAGATCCGACTCGGCCTTCACGGCCGCCGAGGTGTTGACGTAGGTCACGATCGGCACGCCCGGGTAGCGGGCCCGCAGGCCGCGAACGTCCTCGGCGGTGATCGAATCGGCGAGCGAGCAGCCCGCGCCCATGTCCGGGATCAGCACGGTCTTGGCCGGGTTGAGGAGCTTGGCCGTCTCCGCCATGAAGTGGACGCCGGCGAGCACGATCACGTCCGCATCGACCGTCACGGCTTCCCGGGCGAGGGCGAGGCTGTCGCCGACGATGTCCGCGACGGTGTGGAAGATCTCGGGCGCCTGGTAATTATGCGCCAGAATGACGGCGTTGCGCTCCCGCTTCAGCCGCAGGATCGCCTCGATATCGGGCGCGAGCGCCGGCCACTCGATCGCCGGGATGTGCCGGCTGACCCGGGCATAGAGCTCGGGCAGCAGCATCGCGTGCCCGAAGGCGGCGGGCTGCGAGACGGGTCGAATGCGGGCCTGTGCGATCGGGGAACTGGTCGCCGCCATCGCGTCCTCCATTATGCTCAGTTTGAGCATTGCGCCGCCTAAACTAGGCGCGCCGAACCCGTCTGTCCAGATATGCTGAGACTGAGCATAACGATTTTGCGCCGCAACGTTTCGGTGCGCCGCAACATGTGATCGGCAGGTTAGGCGCGGTTCGAGAGCCGCTCCGGCATTCGCTTCGCACCGCCGTTCCGAAGCGCCGGAAATCGCTCGGGACGCACGGCGGCTGCCGGAACCAGCCCCGATAACGCGACCGGCCCCCTCTCCCGTGCGGGAGAGGGTTGGGGTGAGGGATGCGACATGTCCGGAGAGGTCGCATCCCTCACCCGGTCGGCTAGCGCCGACTCGACCTCTCCCGGACGGGAGAGGTGGGGCGCTCCGGCCGTGGCGCTTCACCGTTGTTCGGGGGCGCCGGAGGCGAGCCCGGCATGCGTGGCAGCGGGTCAGGATTAGCCCCGATAGCGCGACGCGCCCCCCTCTCCCGTCCGGGAGAGGGTTAAGGTGAGGGGTGCGCGCTGTCTGGAGAGGTCGCCCCCGCCGTTCTGCGCTCGCGAGTCCGAACTCGCTGGAGGTGGAGAGGAGGCGCTAGAGGGTGATTCGGCGCTCGATGGCGGCCAGGATCGTCTCGCGCACGCCCGCGAGGTTTTGCATGACGTCGTGATTGGCAAGACGCAGAACCTCGAAACCGCAGCGGGCCAGAGCCGCGCTGCGGGCCGTGTCCCGCGCCTGTTCCGCGATGGTCCCGTGCGTCGCGCCGTCAACCTCGACGACGAGGCCCGCCGCCAGGCAGGCGAAATCCGCCACGAACCGGTCGATCGGCCATTGCCGGCGAAACTTGAATCCGTTGAGGCCGCGGTTGCGCAACGCGCGCCAGAGCAGCGCCTCGGTGGCGGTCTGGCTCCGACGCAGGGCCCGCGCCCGCCCGCTGCTTTCACTCATCCGGGACCCTGCCGATTCGTCATCGTCAATCTGGCACGGCTCGCCGGGAGGCTCGCGAACACGATTCGAGGAGATGGGGTTTTTCGGGAAGGATGCGGCCTCTCCGGAGAGCGCATTCCCCTCACCCGGTCGGCTCGCGCCGACTCGACCTCTCCCGGACGGGAGAGGTGAGGCGCTTGGACGTCCGCTCAAAACGTCGTTCGGGATGCGCGGCGGGTTTCTGAACCAGCCCTGATAACGCGACGGGCCCCCTCTCCCGTTCGGGAGAGGTGCGGCGCGGTCCGCTTCAGCCCGTGGTTGCAGGGTGCTGGAGGCGAGCCCGGAATGGGCGGCGGGGGTCGAACCTGAGCGGCGCGAGACCCCTCGCTTCAGCCGAAGGTCTCGGGGTCCGGGCCGGTGCGGCCGTCCGGGCGGTCGAGGCGCGCGATCTGCGCCATCTCGGTGTCGCTGAGCGTGAAATCGAACAGGGCGGCGTTCTCGGCGATGCGGGCGGGCGTGGCGGTTTTGGGGATTGCCACGAAGCCGTTCTGGATGTGCCAGCGCAGGGCCACCTGGGCCGGGCTGCGGTCATGCGCCCGGGCGATCCCGGCGAGCACCGGGTCGGCGAGCACCGGGCCCCGGCCGAGCGGGCTCCAGGATTCGGTGACGATGCCGTGGCGGGCATGGGCCTCGCGCAAGGCGGGCTGCTGGAAATGCGGGTGTAGCTCGATCTGGTTGACCACCGGCACGATGCCGGTCTCGCTGATGAGGCGCTGCAGGTGGGCGGGGGTGAAGTTCGAGACGCCGATCGAGGTCGCGCGCCCCTCCTCGCGGAAGCGGATGAGCTCCTTCCAGGTCTCGACGAACAGGCCCTTCTCCGGGCAGGGCCAGTGGATCAGGTAGAGATCGACCCGGTCGAGGCCGAGGCGTTTCAGGCTCGCGTCGAAGGCGCGGCGCGTGGCGTCGAGGCCCTGGTCGTCGTTCCAGAGCTTGGTGGTGATGTACAGGTCGTCGCGCCCCACCGCGGCCTCGCGGATGGCCCGGCCGATTCCGGCCTCGTTGCCGTAGATCGCGGCGGTGTCGATCGAACGGTAGCCGGCCGCGATGGCGCGCCCGACGATGTCGGGGGTCTGGCTCACGTCGAGCTGGTACACGCCGAAGCCGAGCTGCGGCATCGGGCGGCCGTCGTTCAAGGTCAGGGTCGGGATGCTGACGGGCATCGATGTCTCCGGATGAGAGAGGGGGCCGGCGCGATGCGGACGCGGCGCAGACCCCGGAATGGCGCTGGACCCGACAGGGCACCGGGCGCGGCGCGGCGCCGGCTCCGGTGAGGCGGCCCGCGGGCCGGGGCTGTCGGGAAGGTTCCCCACACCTGTGTCGCGCGAGGGCCGGCGTCGAGTGCGGCGGCGCACCTGTCTCGAATCACGGCTGCGCAAGCGGCTCCGGCCCCGACCGGCCCGGGAACGTAACCTATGTGGAGGCGCGTCCGGCGGAGCCTTGCGAGAACAGCGGCCGGCCAGGCCCGCCCGCCGGGGCTCGGCCGGCCAAAGCGTTCAGCGCCAGCCGATCGGGGAACGATGTCTCAGACCAAGGCTCATCGTATCGACACCACCCTGCCCGAGTCGGTCCCGATCCTGCCCGCGCTGATCCGCGCCCATCTCGGCGAGCAGCTGAAGGCCGCCTACGCGGCGCTCCGCGAGCCCGCCCCGCCCGACCGGTTCGCCGAGCTGATCGCCCGCCTCGACGGGGCGCTCGCGGCCCAGGACGACCGCGACGCGCGGGAATTCCGGGAGGGACTGCTCCAGGCGCTGCCGAGCCTGCAGAGTTTCGCGGTCTCGCTGACCCGCAACCCAACCGCCGCCGACGACCTCGTCCAGGACACGCTGCTGCGCGCCTGGCGCAGCCGGTCGCGCTTCCAGCCCGGCACCAATCTGGGCGCCTGGCTGTTCACCATCATGCGCAACGCGCTCTACAGCGAGCACCGCCGCTACGCCCGCGAGGTCGCCGACAGCGAGGGCGACCACGCCCGCCGCCTCGCCACCGTGCCGTCGCAGGGCGGCCATCTCGACCTCCAGGACGTCCAATCCGCCCTCGCCCGCCTGCCCGCCCCGATGCGCGAGGCCCTGATCCTCGTCACCATCGAGGACATGACCTACGAGGAGGCGGCCTCGGTGATGAATTGCTGCATCGGCACGGTGAAGAGCCGGGTCTGGCGCGCCCGCGACCAGCTCGCCGGGCTCCTCGGCTACACCGCCGCCGAGATCGGGACCGATCACCTGACCCTCTCGGCGCTGGGCGGCGACCGCTGGGGCTTCGAGGCCTGAGGCCGGGCGGCGCCGCCGCGCCGGGATGTCGGTGCGAACCGGCCCGCGATGCCCGGGCAGGGCGTGAGGAACCGGCCTCCGCCGGCGGCGCCCGCGGCCTTGTCCGGCCGGGCGCCCCGAAATCATCGTTCCGGCTGACCCACGGTGATGCGCATCGCGCCACAGTTGTAGATTGTCGCGCGGTGGATCATTTTCGTTCGATCTGAGTTCTCGGCGCCGTGGATCGAGGAAACCATCGATCGCGTCCGGATTTGTACCATGACCGCAACGCCAAGTGTTTTGGCAGGGTGAGAACGGAGCCCGCGATACCTGCGGCGCCGGATTCGGCACCGTATTCGGTCCCGGCCTGGCCCGACGAGGGCGGCGAGACGGGCCGCTTGCTGCGCGGGCGGGACTGGTCGGGAACCGCGCTGGGGCCGCTGCGGGATTGGCCGAACCACCTGCGGCTCGCCGTCGACATGCTGCTCGGCGGCGCCCAGCCGGCCATCCTGCTCTGGGGCCGCACCGGCATCGCCCTCTACAACGATGCCTGCCTCGGGGTGATCGGCGACCGGCATCCCGGGACCTTCGGGGAGCCGGCCGCGCGCGGCCTGCCGGAGGTCTGGTCGAGATTCGCCCCCGCCTTGCGGGCCCGCGAGGCCGGCGCGCCGCAGGGCCCGGAGGCGGGCTTCCCGATCCGCGGCCCGGACGGGCGGGTGGCGGGCGTCCTCGCCCCGGTCCCGCTGCTTCCGGGTGCCGCCGCCGCCTGGACGCTCGACGCCGCGAAGGCCGAGCGGCGGCGCAGCCGGGCGCGCCTGCGCGCGGCGGCGGACCTCGCACCCGCCCTCCTCTGGAGCAACGATCCGGGCGGCCGCGTCACCTGGTGCAACCGGCGCTGGCTCGACCAGACCGGCCAGAGCCTCGCGGCGGCGCTCGGTGAGGGCTGGATCGAGGCCTTCCACCCCGACGACCGCCCGGAGAGCCTCGCGCGCTTTCGGGCGGCGCTCGCCCTCGGGGCGGCCTTCGAGCACGAGCAGCGCCTGCGCGGCCGCGACGGCGGCTTCCGCTGGTTCCGGCTGCGCGCCGAGCCGAGCCGCGACGCGGCGGGGCGGATCCGGCAATGGTTCGGGGCGGCCATCGACGTGGAGGCGGAGCGCGCCACGGCGGCGGTCCTGCGGCAGAGCGAGGCCTTCCACCGCGTCGCCGCCGAGGCGGGGCTGATCGGCACCTGGGATTGCGACCTGACAGCCGGGACCTGCCGGCTCTCGCCCCGGGCCGCCGCGCTCCTCGGCCTCGACCGGAGCCTCCCGGACCTCCCGCTCGCGGCCTGCCTCGACCGCGTCCGGCCGGAGGACCGGGCCGGGCTGGCCGCCGCCATCGACGCCGTCGGCGAGACCGGGGCGCCGTTCGATGAGGAATTCCGCATCGTCGGCGCCGACGGAGCGGTGCGCTGGGTCCATGCCCGGGGGGGCGCGCTGCGCGACGGCGCGGCCGGTGCCCTGCACCTGCGCGGCGCCTCCCTCGACATCACCGCGCGCCGGACGGCCGAGCAGGACCTGCGCGCCAACGAGGCGCGCCTGAAGATCGTGCTGGCCGAATTGCAGCACCGGGTCCGCAACAGCCTCGCGGTGGTGCGCTCGGTGGCGCGCCGCACGGCGGAGACGAGCCGCAGCGTCGAGGATTTCGCGTCGCATCTCGACGGGCGCCTCAACGCCTTCGCGCGGGTGCAGAGCGTCGTGGTGCGGGACCCGAGCGGCGGCATCGACCTCGAAGGTTTGGTGGCGGACGAGCTCCTGGCCAATCAGATCCGGGAGGGCAGCCGCGCCCGCATCGGCGGCCCCGCCATCCGCCTCACCGCGGGGGCGGCCGAGACCCTCGGCCTCGCCATCCACGAACTCGCCACCAATGCGCTGGAGCACGGGGTCCTGTCCGGCGAGCGCGGACGCCTCGCGGTGTACTGGCGCGTCGAGCCGACCGAGGCGGGGCCGCACCTCGTCCTCGACTGGTCCGAGCAGGGCGGCCGGCGGGTCAGGCCGCCGACCCGCAAGGGCTTCGGGCTCGCCCTCCTCGAGCGGACCCTCGGCTACGAGTTGAAGGCCCGCACGCGCCTCGGCTTCGAGCCCGCGGGCTTTTCCTGCCACATCGCCATCCCGTTGAGCCCGGAGATCGCCCTCGATTCCGGGCACGCCCCGCCCTGAGGCGCGCCAGACGAGCGTCGTGGCGCCGCCGGCCGTTGCCCCGCCGCCTCATCTTGCGGGCATCAAGACATTCCGAAGATGAAGCGCGGCCCGCCAGCGTTTCCGCGCCGCCCGTCCCGGGAACATGCGGGTTTCGAGCCGACTTTCTCTTGAGACCGCACGACCTTCGCGGATGGCCCTTGCCTGTCCGGACCATCCGGCGTCGCGCGTCGCGGCGCCGTCGCGCGACCTCATCAGGAGCATCCGGCCGTGGCACAGCAGATTCCCGTCGATCCGGCGGCCGTGATGAAGGGCGAGGAGAGCGCCGGCGGCCTGCGGATCATCGGCCCCGACATCGCCTATCGGCGCATCGTCTTCGTCAACGTGGTCTTCCTCGGCCCGGCCGGGGCCGGGGACCGCGGCTGGGTGCTGGTCGATGCGGGCCTGCCGGCCTCCCGGGGCGCGATCGTGGAGGCGGCCGAGGGGCGGTTCGGGCCTGGGGCGCGGCCCTCCGCGATCCTGCTCACGCACGGGCATTTCGACCATGTGGGCGTGCTGGAGGATCTGGCCGCGGATTGGGACGCGCCGGTCTTCGCCCATCCCCTGGAGCACCCCTACCTGAACGGCACCGCCGCCTATCCGGCGCCCGATCCGGGCGTCGGCGGCGGCCTCCTGGCGCGCCTGTCGCCCCTGTTCCCGACGAAGCCTGTCGACGTGGCGGACCGGCTCGCCCCCCTGCCGCAGGACGGGACGGTGCCGACCCTGCCCGGCTGGCGCTGGATCCACACGCCGGGCCACGCGCCGGGCCATGTCTCGTTCTGGCGCGAATCCGACCGCACCCTGGTGGCGGGCGACGCCTTCGTGACGACCGCGCAGGAATCCGCCTACGCCGCCCTGACCCAGGAGCCCGAGCTCCACGGCCCGCCGATGTACCTCACCACCGCCTGGGACGATGCCCGCCGCTCCGTCGAGGCCCTGGCGGCCCTGCAGCCGGACCGCGTCGTCACCGGGCATGGCCGCCCCCTGCAGGGCCCCGAGATGCGCCGTGCCCTCGACACCCTCGCGCGCGATTTCGACGCGGTCGCGATCCCGCGCTCGGGCCGCTACGTCGCCGAGCCCGCCGCCCCGCAGGACGGCAGCGCCTACCGCCCGGCCTGACGCCCGCCCCGCGGCCTCGGGGCGGCACCGGGCCCGGCCGCGGTTGACGCGGGGCGGCGCGCCGGGAAAGACCGGGGGCCCGGAAGCGTGAAGAACAGGCCCGCCTTGTCCGACGACCGCCAGCCCCCTGCCCGCTTCAACGCGGCCCGCTATTGCCTGGCCGAGAACGCGCGCCTGCGCGCCGACAAGACCGCCCTGATCCTGGCGGGCGAGGCCGGGCCGCGCGCCACCTTGAGCTTCGGCGCGGTCGACCGGGCCGTGCGGGGCATCGCGGCCGGGCTCCTCGGGCTGGGATTGGAGCCCGGCGCGCGGGTGATGATCCGCATGGGCAACGAGGCGGATTACGTCCTGGTCTATTTCGGCGCCCTCGCGGCCGGGCTCGTGGCCCTGCCCTCCTCGCCGCAGCTGACCCCCGCGGAAGCCGGGTTCCTGATGGAGAATTCCGGCGCGGCCATCGTGGTCGCGGGCGCCGATTGCCCGACCGACCCGGACAGCCTCGGCGGGTGCCTTCGGCTCGGGCCGGCCGAGATCGCCGCCATGAAGGCGGGGCCCCCGCTCGACGATTACGCCGAGACCGGGGCCGACGACCCCGCCACCCTCGTCTACACCTCCGGCACCACCAGCCGGCCGAAGGGCGTGCTGCACGCCCACCGGGCGATCTACGGGCGCCGGCCGATGCATGCCCACTGGCTCGGCCTGCGCGAGAGCGACGTGATGCTGCATGCCGGCACCATGAACTGGACCTACACCCTCGGGGTCGGCATCACCGACCCCTGGGCGGTCGGGGCCGGCACGGTCCTGTATGACGGCCCGCGCGACCCCGCCGTCTGGCCCCGGCTGATCGCGGCCTACCGCGCGACCCTGTTTGCCGCCGTGCCGAGCCTCTACCGGCAGATCCTGAAATACGCCGACCTCGCCGCCCACGACCTCTCGAGCCTGCGCCACGGAGCCACCGCCGGCGAGGCTCTGCCGGTCGATCTCCTGAAGGCCTGGACGGCCGCCACCGGCAAGCCCCTCTACGAGGCGCTCGGCATGAGCGAGATCTCCACCTACGTCTCCAGCGGCCCGACCGTTCCGGTGCGGCCGGGCTCCCCCGGCAAGCCGCAGCCGGGGCGGCGGGTCGCGATTCTGCCCGCCACGGATTTGCCCGTGTCGGGCGAGCCGGAGCCCCTGCCGCCGGGCGAGACCGGGCTCCTGGCCATCCACCGCTCCGAGCCCGGCCTGATGCTCGGCTACTGGAACCGGCCGGACGAGGAGGCGGCGGTGATGCGGGGCGAATGGTTCGCCGGGGGCGACCTCGCGCGCCTCGATGCGGAGGGCTATCTCTGGTTCGAGGGACGCAACGACGACCTGATGAACGCCATGGGCTACCGGGTCTCGCCCAACGAGGTGGAGGGCGTGCTGGCGGCGCATCCGGACGTCGCCGAGGTCGGGGTGGCCGAGCTCGCGGTGCGGGCCGATGTCCGGGTCGTCTGCGCGTTCGTGGTGCTGAAGCTGGACGCCGAGGCCGACGCGACCGCACTGCTCGCCTGGTGCCGCGCGCGGCTTGCCGCCTACAAGTGCCCGCGCGAGATCCGCTTCCTGGCAAGCCTGCCGCGGACGCCGAACGGCAAGGTGCAGCGCAAGCGCCTCGCCGAGGCCGCCGCCGCCCCGTGAGCCAGCCGCGCGCGAGAATCCCGCGGGGCGGGTAGCGCCCGGCCCGCGCTTGTTCGCCGGGCGGGGCGCCTGTAGAGCGGGCGCTCCCCCTCGCGCCCTTCGCCCCCTTGACGATGCCCCCACTGCCGCTCTCCGTCTTCATCATCGCCCGGAACGAGGCGGACCGGATCGGCGCCACGATCCGGGCAATCCGCGGGCTGACGGACGACCTCGTGGTGGTGGATTCCGGCTCGACCGACGGCACGCAAGCCGTCGCCGAGGCGCTCGGCGCCCGGGTGATCCACCACGACTGGCCGGGCTACGGCCTGCAGAAGCGCTTCGCCGAGGACCAGTGCCGCCACGACTGGCTCCTCAACGTCGATGCCGACGAGGTGGTGCCGGCCGACCTCGCGGCGGCGATCCGCGCCCTGTTCGCCGCGGGCGAGCCGGAGCGGCCCGCCTGGCGCATCGGCATCGCGGAGATCTTTCCGGGCGAGCGCCGCCCGCATCCCTGGGCCTACACCCTGACCCCGGTGCGCCTCTACCGGCGCGATTGCGGCCGCTACTCGCCCTCCCCCGTCCACGACCGGGTCGAGCTGCGCCCCGGCCTCGAACCCGGCCGCCTCAAGGGCGTGATCCACCATTTCTCGGTGCGCTCCCTCGGGGATCAGCTCGACAAGCTCAACCGCTATTCCGACCGGCAGGCGGACGACCTCGCGGCGCGCGGCATCGCGATCCCGAGCTGGCGCGTCTTCGTCGAGCTGCCGGGCAATTTCCTCAAGGCCTATCTCGGCCGCCGCCACTTCGTGCGCGGCGTCTACGGTTTCC
Source organism: Methylobacterium soli (assembly GCF_008806385.1). Taxonomy (GTDB): domain Bacteria; phylum Pseudomonadota; class Alphaproteobacteria; order Rhizobiales; family Beijerinckiaceae; genus Methylobacterium; species Methylobacterium soli. The sequence continues at coordinate 93,935 of NZ_VZZK01000014.1, read as the reverse complement.
TCACGGCGATGAACTACGCCATCTCGCGCCACCTGCGCGTGGCCAAGCACTACGAGCGCCGCAAGGCCCTCCCGCCGGCCCGCGAAATCCCCGGCTCCCCCGAAGGGAAGCGGGTTGACCCGCCCAACGCGAAATTCTAGAGCCAGGGACGTGGAGACGTGGCCGAGCGGCTGAAGGCACTCGTTTGCTAAATGAGCAAGCCCGGAAACGGGCTTCGAGGGTTCGAATCCCTCCGTCTCCGCCAACTACCCGTTCAAGGCCCTGAGAATTCAGGGCTTTTTCTTTTTCGGGGCTTCCGGCCCCCCCCTCTGGTCCCCCCTGCCGGCTCGCACGCTTCCGAGAAGCCGGTTCCTCGCCTGTACGCGACACCACGGTTCAGGTCGACGCCAAGCGCGCACTCGATCCACCGCATCGGCGTGCGACGTGCTGACTCTGCCCGCCGGGTACCGCTAAATTCGGCCCTCCGAGGATGGCAGAAATCTGTTCCGGGTGACGCGGTAAAGATCAGGCACTCGCTGGTGGTTGCAAGGCGATCGGTGGCACACGGAGAAGCGCCGGGACATCGAGCACGACGTGCGTACCAAACCAACGGCAGGGTACACTCTGGAGCATTAGACAAAGCTCTGGAGACCACATGCAGCAGACCATTGCGCCTACCCGCCTCCTACGCCTCGCCGCGGTCGAGAGCCTGGTTGGGCTCAAACGCGCTCACCTCTACAACTTGATCGCCGAGGGAAGCTTCCCGAAGCAGGTTCGCCTCGGAGACAGCCCGAACTCACCGGTAGCGTGGCCTGAGCATGAGGTTCAGGCTTGGATCGCGCAACGGATCGCCCAGCGCGATCAGGCGGCGGCATAGTGGATGGCCGTAACGCGGGGCATGAGGCCGATCCAAGCACGCCTCGTTCGGCGATGGCCCGGCTGCAGGCTAGCCGCGCCAAGCGGGGGGCACCAGCTGCGCTAAGGACGCCGCCAAAGGACGATTCTCAGCGCGATCTGTTCACTCTCTTTATCGCGGATGTCGCCGGCAAGGACGTTCGCGGCACCATGGACGTCGCGCTCTTCCGCCTCAGCAAGCGCGTCACGCGGGCAAGCGGCATCATCACCTACCGGCTGCCAGATGGGACCGTGCAGGTCACCGGTGGGCCGATGGGTATGGCGACTGCCTGGGACTTCGACATCGTGCTCCTGGCGATCAGCCAACTGACAGAGGCTGCCAATCGTTGGAGGGCCGGCAAGGGGCCTAAGCCCAGCCGCACGATACGCCCGCACGCCAGTGAGGTGCTGAGCTTCTGCCGTCGCAGCGGAGGAGGTGACCAGTACCAGTGGATCCGCGAGGCCCTGCGTCGGTTGGGCACCACCACCATCACCGTGGATCGCAAATCCAAGAGTGGCAGGCTGGAGATGGAAGCTGAGCCGCTGCTGAGCCGTGTTGGTGTTTTCAGTGGCGAGAGCACCGATCGGATCGGCGCGCTGGAGTTCGACGTGCCGGTCTGGATCTACCGTGAGGTGGTAGAGTGCGAGAAGCCGGGTGTGCTAACGGTTCACGAGGACTACTTCCTCATCCAGAGCGGAATCGGTCGGTTCCTCTACAGACTGTTCCGGCGTGCTGCGGGTCGAACGTCTGCCAGCTGGAGCTTCGCTCTCTTGTTTGAGCGTTCGGGATCCTCCGGTACCCAGAAGGAGTTCAACCGCACGCTGCGCGGCCTAATCGCTGAGGATGAGCTGCCGGAGTACACACTCAAAGAGGCGGCAGGGCAGGATGGGCCGATCCTTGTGGCGACTTACCGCGGCTGCTCAGAAGCAGCTGGCCGGGGTGGGTAATGCACGATGAGGGGAAGGCTTATGATGCTTATGGCCTCTCGGTGACTGCCAGAGCGACGAGTAAGCGTCCCAGGTCGTGCTTTACCCACCTTCGAACGTCGCTTTACCCACCCGAAATCGTGCATTACCCACCAAACCGCGTGCATTGCCCACCGGCCTCGCTTGTAAGTACCTGATCTGTATGAGGAAATAGCGTGTTTTTTCGTCTAAAACTTTAAAACATATTTAAAACAGCAAGCACACGACTAACGAGTACGTTGACCCGCCGCTGAATGGGCCTGTTGCGAAGGTAGTAGTGCGCGACCAACCGACAGCGAATGTTATGGCCCGCCGTCGCTTGAACGAGATAGAGCAGAGACCGGAGCCAGATCCTGGATGAGCTGTGTGAATGTCCGACACAGCTCACGGGCGAGCCATGTTCCTGGGTCGTTACCTGAAAGGATCAAGCCTCAACGCCAGAACTGCTGCTCCAGCGTTCACTGCATCACCTCCGCGCGACAGGCTCCAAACTCCCTGAGCTTTTCAAGATCCGCAACCTTCGCGGACGCGGGCAAGATGATCATGGCCAGCAGCTGGCCAAGTTGATCGATGAGGGCAACGGTGACCGTGTTAACATTGGATTGCATCTCGGCGGACCTCCCTAGGTTTTCGCCGTTGGTGTAGCTGCCATCCATGCTGGAACATGGATGGCAGCGCCTTCTGCTTTACATCTTCTCTAGCTGGTCCAGCCCCGTTGAAAGAGCTTCGATTGCCGCGGTTGCCCTTGTCACGGGCAGGCCCGAGGCCTTCTCCCGTCGCTGGCGATGGCTCTCGATGCGCTCTGCTAATGCCGCCGGAACTCGGATTGACAATGCCGCATCACGTGGAGCGGTCTGGTCTTTGTTCATCAGGGTATTTCTCGCGTAAGTTCGTTATGCGCACATTGTATGTCATTGCGCACATTGAGTTATAGACCGCTCGTCGGAGAGTTTTTGCCGCATACCGATCGATCAATACGAGTATTTCGGTCCGATTGATCAAATAAATTTATCGTCATATCGCCGATATCAATCAAAATACTTTTATAGCTGTGCACAATTACATACAATGTGCACACTAGCCAACACCGGCGCTATCGGAGATCCATCCATGCTGTACCAGCAGACTCCCCAGCTTCAAAACACCTCACCAACCTATTGCGCACCAGGACTCACCGTTACCGTGCGCGTGAATGGCAAGCCCGTGCCGAACGGTAACGCCGAGCGCCGCGCTCGCTGCCTTGCCTGGCGCGAAGGCTGTGTCATCGAACCCAGTATCGCTGGTCTGGTTGTGCGCCGGGCCTACTCAGGGCGTGTGATCGCCTCGCGGTTCGAATCCTTCGAGGCCGTCATCGCTGCCTACGAGCTTGGTGAGCTGGGCCGCCGGGAGGTACGCGAGAATGTCTGATCAATTCGTGAGCCTAGCGGGCATCGTCCCCACGCCAACGCTGGACGAGCAAGCCGAGACGATGGCGCTCCTGGAGCGAATGCAGGCCGCGAACTCCCCTGCTGCGTGGAAGCGGGCTGCCGAGATCGCAGAGGCGCACGGGTGCACGGTTGAGCGATCCACGACGAAACGCGGTCGGCCAGGTCTCGGCGCCGTAGTGCGCAACGCTGCTGGCGAGCTGGTGCACGGCAAGGGCTACCGGGCCGTGCCGCAAACGATCGCTGAGCATTTCGGAGAGGCCCTGTGAGCGTGTTGGCGGCCCTGCGCCGCGACGTGCAGCTGCTGACACCGGCTCAAGCCCTGATCGTCACCTTGACCCCGCTGGGCGCCTTCACGCTGGGTTGCCTGATCGTATTCCCCGCTCGCTTCTTCGCCTGAGTCTGCCAGGCAAAAAAAAGCCGCTCCGAGGACACTGGACCTGGGGCGGCTTTGTCATGTCTGCACGACTTGCTTTCATTGCGTCCAAAAGAAAGCCCGCCCCGGAATGTTACGACCACACTGGGGGCGGGCTTATTTGCACAAGTTGAAACGAGGTTCGTCGTTGCCGACAGCTTCAATATGCTGTCACGACATTGCTCATGATCGAATCGGCTGTTTCGATGAGACGGCCGGCCAACCGATCGAAAATCTCCATAAAAATATTTTGCGCTCAGATTTTTACGGCCAACATTGAGCCATTACTCAAATTCGGGACGTATAGTCTTTAGCAACGTCCGTGCCAACTATTGATCATCTGCGAAATAGACGGCTCAATGGCCCCACATGAACCCAACTCGCAGGTGAAACATGAATGACAGACTGATCCGCCGTGCCGAGGCCGCCGCTTTCCTGAGCGTAGGTACCTCAACCCTGGACCGCATGATTGCAGACGGGCGGCTACCCCGTCCGTTGAAGATCTCCACCCGCATTGTTGGATGGCGTGAGTCCACCCTCCAAGCCGTGCTCAATCTACGAGAGGCACAGGCATGCGCGAAGTAACACCCCAAAACGCAAAAGGGTCTGAACACGGCTCCACCCGCATCCAGACCCCTTCACTTACTTCATCACATCAGGCGCACTGATATGACCACCGCAAATATGTATAACAACGCCGATATTATTGGCATCAACTCCAGTGCATCGCAAGTAATTTCTTCTGCCGAGGCTCGCCCTGCGTCGGAGGATTGGACCACAGGTGAAGCGGATTTTCTCCGCGATGTTATCCAGTTTTTCGCTGGCCGGACCTTGGCTCTGTGTCATGTTCGGGGCCCGGCATCTCAGCAAAGCTTTCAGGTTGCCGGCCCGTCCCGTGGCTTGGTGCGTAAGCTCAAGACCCTTCCACAGGCTGCCGTGACCACCAGCCTTCCCATTTGGTGGACCTGCACCACAACCGGCAACTCCTACCCGGTAGACGACCTTGCCCAGCTCCTCGACTTGGTTGGCCGCTTCGCCGAGCTGCACAGCGGCCGTAAGGCGGTGGCGGTATGAGCCTGGCCATTAATGGACGCAGCGCCATCGATCAGTTCGTCGGAGCCATGGCAGCCGAGGGCATCGAGATTGACGGCGAGCTGATCGCGGACGGCAAGCTTCACCGTTATTACGTCAAGGGTGACCGTCAGGGCAGCAAGAACGGATGGGCCATCCTGCACGATGATGCCCGTCCCGCCGGTAAGTTCGGCTGCAACAAGCGTTTCGCTGGCCACGCCTTCACATTCAAGGCTGATGTGAAGATCAAGCCCATGACTGCCGCCGAGAAGAAAGCGCAGAAGGAGGAGTGGGCTCGGAAGAAGGCCGAACGCGAGCAGGCAGAGCAGCAACGGCGCGCTGTTGCTGCTGATCGCGCCGCTTTCATCTGGGCGGCAGCCAAGCCTGCGACCGACGATCATCCCTATTTGGTGCGCAAAGGCATTAAGGCTTACGGCATCCGTCAGGGCAATTGGGAGGTGACCAATCAGGACACCGGCGAAATTCGTGTCGTCACTGAGCAGGCGCTGCTGGTCCCGCTGATGGACAAGTCGCGCAACATCCGCAGCCTGCAAGCGATATTGCCAGGCAAACTGATGGGTGGCCGCGATAAGGATTACCTGAGAGACGGCGCCAAGCAGGGCCTGTTCTTCCCGATCGGAAAGCCGCAGACGCACGAGGGGCGCAAGGTATTCGTCGTCTGCGAAGGCTTCGCTACTGGCGCGAGCATTTACAAGGCCACTGGCCACATGGTGCTGGTCGCATTCGACTCTGGCAACCTCCTGGCAGTGGCCGATCCGCTTCGCGAGAGCCAGCCTGAGGCCATCATCATCATTGCTGCAGACAACGATCAGTGGGCCACTGGCCCCATTGCCAATCCCGGCCTCCATTATGCCAGGAGGGCAGCTGCCTCGGTGCGCGGTCTTGTGGCCTTCCCTCCCTTCGCAGCTGATGAAGAAGGTCGCCCCACTGACTTCAACGATCTGCACTCTCGCCAGGGTGCAGAAGCCGTCGCCACGCGCTTTGCCACGGCCATAGAGAACGATTACGTCCCTGCCGAGCCCGAGCTAGCCACGGAGAGCGAGACGGAGGTCGCCCCCTGGGATGGTGAGCGCTTGGCTCCGGCAAATGAGGAGATCCCTGGTTACATCACCGAGGTGCCCTGCGCCTCAGCTGCCGAGAGTGGCCCTTCTGCTGGCGCTGAGATCATTCATATCGAGCAGGACATACAGACCAGGCGAGTGGTGATGCCGATCGGCGCTGACGCCCGCGACGGTATCAACGGCGTGGCCCCCCTCACCGAAACCGGAAACTGCTACCGGATGGTGATCGCGCACGGCAACAACATCCGCTTTGTGCCAGAGCTAGAGGCGTGGCTGCACTGGTCCGGGCAGAAGTGGTTGTGGGACGTTGATGGGTCCGTTCTGCGCGGCAAGGTGCGAGACCTTGCGACCAAGATTTACGAAGAAGGCTCGGAGCATTTCGAACAGGCCGAGCTGTTCCTGAAGTGGGCTCGAACATCCCAGTCGGCCAAGACAATACGGAACGTGGCCGATCTGTTGAAAGATGTTGCTGAGCTGCGCCTGCCCCTGTCCACCATTGACGGCAATCCCATGCTGGTTGGTATCGATGGTGCGAGCCAGGTGTTGGACCTGCGCACCGGCTTGTGCCGGCCGGCGATCCGCGAGGACTACATCACGCGCTCCTTGGGCGTCGCTGCGCTCGGCGATGCAAGCAAGGCCACAGGCTGGAAGAAGTTCATCGGCGAAGTGTTCATCAACGATGAGGAGCTGATCGACTGGGTGAAGCGCTTCATCGGGTATAGCCTGACCGGTTGCTACAACGAGCAGCTGTTCATTTTCGCACATGGCGGCGGCTCGAACGGCAAGAGCGTCCTGGTCAAGGTGCTGAAGCAGCTCTCTGGAGAGTACTGCCGGACCGTCGCCGCAACTACGCTCATGGAGCAGAAACGCGGTGCAGGTGATGCAAGCCCGGACGTTGCCGCTCTGGCGGGCGCACGCCTCTTACTGGCCAGTGAGACGTCGGCCGGCGCAGCTTTCGATGAGCAGTTCCTGAAGGGTTGGACCGGCGGCGATCCGCAGAACGCCCGCAAGCTCTACAAGGACGAGTTCACTTTTGAGCCTGTTGGCAAGCTGTTCATTGCCGGCAACTACCGGCCGCGCATTAGTGGTACCGACTACGCCATCTGGCGCCGAGTGCGCCTGCTGCCGTTCAATCGTACCTTCCGAGACGAGGAGAAGGATCCGCACCTGCCTGAGAAGCTGCTAACCGAGCTTCCTCACATCCTCGCGTGGGCCGCCGAAGGCTGCAAGGCTTGGCAGGAGAAGGGTCTTACCGCGGACACCCCGAGGGTAATGAAGGACGCCAGCCGCGAGTACGCAGCCGACCAAGATGTCCTTGGTGAATTCTTGGGCGAACACACGGTTGTGGGCGTGATCCATGAGTGCTCGGGACAGGAGTTGTACGGCGAGTACAAGATGTGGATGGTGGAATGTGGCCTCAAGCCGGTGAGCCGCCAAGCATTCGGGCGCCAACTGAGCGAGCGAGGCTTTAGCAAGCGTCATACGAACAAGGGCAGCGTCTACACTGGACTGGCGCTGTTGTCGCCCCTCTAATCGGACTTTATTGGGGCGCGCGTCGCCCCGCTGGAGATTTTGTGGAAACCCCGTGCAGCAAGATCCTAAAACAAATTGATGAAGCCTCTGCGGCGCTAACAGTTGCGCTGGCCGAAGGTGCGCCTACTCGCTTCCTCCGTACTGAGGTAGGGCGTCTTGAGAACGATCTTATTGAAGCTTGGATTGCAGACGGCCTCGACTATGCAATGTCCAAGTTCCCCGACCTTAATCTGAATGGCTTCCGCATGCCATCTGACAGCGGCGACCTGCACGCAGCGCTGCGACAAGATCTTTGGATGCGTCGAGGAGCCTTTCATGCATGTGGCCTGGTGCGCAGGGCGCCTATTGCCCAGGTAGATGAGGAAGGGTGCACGAGCATCGGCCTGTGCCGGGTGCTCGAAAGCTCGATTGGCATCGACATTCCACATGGCGCGCTCATCGCCGCGGCTATCGCTGCCAGCGTGCCTATCACCCCGGTTCCATTCACAAATTACGCCATTATCAGCATCGATCGGCGTTGGCTGACTGAGCTGCTAGAGCGTGGTGAGCAGCTGCGGATGGCTGAAGCGCAGTACATGCTGCTCATTGATGGCCCGCTGCCAGACCCCGAGGCGCCGGAGCCATGGACGCCAGAACCCGAGAGGCCACACATCTCAGGACTGACCCTGGCGTACCGTAAACCTCAGCAAAACGCTGCATCGCTGGCTGTCGAGAGGGATGTGTTCTAACCCCTTCTGTCTCGCTGCTGAGCCTGAGCCCGCCCCGTGCGGGCTTTCTCGTTTTCGGGCCGGGGCCGCGCGGTCAATCGCGTAGGACTGCGTAGGCGCAGCGATCTGTCCTGAGCATTCATATCCGTACCGGCTTTCACCTGATCGCGCGACGAGAGCCGCTATGGGCTGCCTGCGAAGGTGACATGCGGCAATCTACGATTGGAGGAGCTACGCCAGGGCGGGTGCCCGGGATTAGCGCAGTGACCGGCGCGCACCATCCGCACGATCGCAATAGCTAATGCGTCTCATTTGCGCGGCCGCACTGTGGCAAGGCACTCCATCAAGGGCTCACACGCTTCGCGAAACAGTTTCCCGTTTTGACAGTCACTTTCGTCACTTCCATCACAAACCGCTCTAGCACGGGGCTTTCAGCGGTGACGGTTTAACCTCGAAAATGCCTCCGGTGACGATAGTGACGATAAGACCCTCATTTCAGCAAACTTTCCCATGAAGAGGGTCTATATGGAAAAGTTTACCCAAACGGGCATGTAATCGTCACTATCGTCACTTTTCGTCCGCTTGAGGAGGATTATGAGGGAAGGCAGCGCACAGGCGATCCGGGCACCGATGACCCGCCTCGGGTGCCAAATTTCAGGGACAGAGTGACACCTCGCCTGGGGCGTGACGGTACGATCGAGACATCCCCTGAGAGCGGCCCACGAGGGCCAAGAGCATGAGCGAAACACCCAACACACCCGACACCACAGCCGAGCCGTCTCCGGCCGCCTTGCGCGCTACGGCGCGGCACCTGTACGAGTCCACCCTGTTGAGCATGGCGGCTGTCGGCATCGAGGTCGGCGTGTCCGAGCGAACCGTAAAGCGATGGGCCGCGGCTGATGCTTCAGCTGATCTCCCCTGGAAGAAGCTGAGCGGCCCGAAGATCACAGAGCGCGCCCATGAGGTGGCCGACAAGATCACCACCGCTGTGGCGCACCTGGGGCCACAGGCGGGCGAGGAACAGCAGCAGGCCATTGTGGCGAGGCTGACAGAAGACGCCGCGGTCGATGAACGTGCCGCGCTCCTGGAGAATCACAGGCGCGCCTGGCGGGTCGTCGAAGGCCTCACCAGTGAGGCGGTACGCAAGCGCGACGCCGCGGGCGCGAAGCTGGCGGAGACCGTGGCCAAGACCATCGCTATCAAGCAGCGGGGCGAACGCCTTGCCTGGGGCCTCGACAATGGCGAGGGTCAGCACACCGTGATCATCGAGCGCTCCTGAATGGCGCCGCCCTCCGTTGCTCGCTCATGGGCCAGCGTCATGCGCAGCCCTTCGCCGCGCCCGCAGCCCGCCCAGTTGTTCCGCAACGCCAGCGACGATGCCTGTATCGTCCTGGAAGAGTGCGGCCAAGCCCTGCTGTTCGCAGAAGTGCTCGCAGCGCACCCAGACCTGTCCGCTGCAGGGTATCGCACTGGCGAGACACCGGAGGCGTTCACCGCGTTGCGGCAGGCCCTTGTTGATCGCGGCGCCCACCAGTTCGATGCTGCCGCTGCCGTGCTGCTCGGCGCGCCTCGACGCCACCGAATGGCGGAGGGTCGAACCTCGAACGGCTTGCGGTACATCGCCGAGCATCTGACGGGGCGACCTGTCAGCGACGGCGCCACGATCGCGGCGCTGATTGCCTGCGGAGTGCCGGTCAAGCGCACGCCTGGCTCGCCGCACGTTGAGATCGGCCTGAGCGCCAGCTGGCTGCACCGACAGGCTGCGATGCCTCGTGGCGGCAGGCCTGCAACAGTGATCAGCAGGCGCGAATAATGATTTTCAGGGATATAGACAAAGCAACCCGAAAGGACGCTAATATCCGGGACGCCAAACACATCGGAGATGGCGTCATGAAACGGAAATTCTTCACCTCAGCACTGCTCACCGCGGCACTTTGCGCGACCCTCTGCGCACCGGTCACAGCCGAAGGCCTGGCGGGGCTCACCCAGCGGCCTGCCCGCCTCACTAGCATCGACTCTCGCCAGCTCGACGGCCTTCTGATCGGCAAGACCAAGGAGGAGATCCGTGCGCTGCTAGGCAAGCCCTCCACCGACTTCGGCGAATATTGGTACTACTGGCCAACCAGGCTGCAGGTGTATGACGCCGAGGAAGGTGCCTACTCCCGCGGCAGCCTCATGATCCGATTCGATATCAGCTACTATGGGGCGGCGATCGGCTACGAGGTGCAATAAGCTAAGCCGCGGCACACCATTCAAGAGGATCTCGGAGTGACCCATACCATCAGCCAGCAGTCTGGGGACTGGGACAGCTGGTTCGATGGCCCAGCCGTGTCCGAGGATTTCATGAGCGATCGGGAACAACCGACCTCCTCAGAAGAGCACCGCGACGAGATGGTGATCGATGGGCGTCGCGCGCTGATTGCCTTCGACCGTGAGATCCAGATGTACCGAGGTGAGTTCGTCGGCCTCACTGGCGGCGCGGACTTCTATGCGCGCGACCTGGAGCAGTTGCGTCACGAGGGAAGTGTGTCGCTGCGCGTTTACCTGGACGCCTGCGCAGAACGCGGCAGGGCGCCGTTCGAGGGAACCCCTTAACCGCGGATCAGGCAATCCGCACCACCTCGCCGAGCAGCAGGTCGAGCGCTCGGCGAGATTAATGCTGAGCAGACGATGTATGGGTGAGCGGTCTCACGACGCAGCGTCCCACCTGGCCAGCATGGACTGAGCCGCAACCTGGTCGGCGCGGATGCGGTGCACGGTCTGTCGGCTGAGGCCGGTGGCGACGCTGATGGCACTCGGACCGGCTTCCTGGGCGAGCATATCCAGCACCTCTTGAAGCTGTTCACGGGTGAAGCTGGGCTTTCGGCCTCGGTAGGCATCCTCTCGGCCCCTGGCGTGGTCTATGCCGGCTCGCTGAGCTTCCTTGGTGGCTTCGGCCTGTGCCTGAGCACTGGCGGCCATGAAGGCGATCAGAGTGTCCCGTACGGCCTGCTGCATCGGATCGGTGGTGGCGCCGTCGAAGGTCATGTCGTTGATCACGGTCCGGATCACCACGCCGCGCTTCATGAACTCGCGGACGGTGTCGCAAACGTCCGCATAGTTGCGGCCCAGGCGGTCGACCCAACGCACGACCAGAACGTCACCCAGGCGCAGCAGGTCGAACAAGCGCCGACCTTGAGGCCGATCAGCGAGCCTGGTGTTGAGCCCGCTGACGCCATCGTCGGCGACGACCTCGTCGATGGCGAAGCCGGCAGCCCGGGCCTGCTTCTCTTGGTGAGCAATCGTCTGGTCGGTGGTGCTGACACGGGCGTAGAGGATCGTCTGGCTTTTCATACAGGGTTGGGCGTCCATATGGGTGATGTCCATATGAAACCATGTCCGAATTGGGAAAACAACCCTTACGGACAGACGTTTTCCGCCCGTTTAGCTCGACTGTATGGGTATACCCCAACGGACAATTAGAGTGCCCAAGAACCCTGTTGTCGGTCAGTCACCTGTGAACACCACCTCGGGACCAGCGCTCTCCCCCTCCAGATACAAGCGCCAGAAGGCGTCTGCGATCAGATCAGGGGCGAAAGGCGTGCCTTCCTGGATCCGGCCAGCGATCGTCACAGTCGCCACGATTACGCCGTCAGCCTTGAACGCCTCAGACATCGAGTAGGCGAGATTGCGCAGAGCGGCTTTTCCGGCGGAGAGGGAGAACGCGCCGGGTAAAGGCCGCGGATCGATGGCGAGACCGCCGCCGGTCAGGATGATGCTGCCGCGCCTGCGGGGCACCATAAGGCTGTGCATCGTCCGAGCTGTCGCATAAGCTCCAACAACGTTCACCTGCAAGTCGGTGGCGAGATCGCCCGGAGTAGGAATGCCAGGCAATCCGACCCTGACCCGATAGGCGTTATAGACCAAGACGTTGATCGGTCCGCGATCGGCCTCGATGGAGCGCAAGGCAGCGTCCAGACCAGCAGCGTCGGCGGCGTCGGCGTGACGAACCTCGATCCCCTCTTCGGAAGGTATCTTGTCGGGCGTGCGAGCCAGCCCGACGACGGAGAAGCCTTCGCGGGCAAAGCGGCGGGCGATCGCGAGACCAAGTCCCGGTCCAATCCCAACGACGACAGCTGCACCGCTCTGACGCATGGGGTTGTCCTTCAGTCCGCTGAATCGAAGTCGCAGAGTGCTGGAAAGCGGCCCTCCCCTGTCAAGCTGCTCCCCGCCAAGCGACAACAGACATCCTGAGGGCGCTCGCCCTGATATGATCCCGTTCGAGAGCCCGTGGTGCGGTCCAAGGGCGGGGGAGGCAAGTTATGTCGGAATGGCAGCCAATCGAGACGGCACCGCGCGATGACACGTGGGTCTTGCTCAGCGGCGGCACGGTGGATTAGGCCGAGTACGCCTTCGGGATCACCTGCCCACCCGTCGTCGTGGCCTGTCGTAGGAGCGAGGAGTGGATCGTCTCGCTCGCAGACGGCGGATACAAGCTGACGCGCTACAGGAGCCCCACCCACTGGATGCCGCTCCCCGCAACCCCGTCCTCAACTCGTGCGCCGATACGGATCAAAAGGGAGGTGCCCACCGTGCCGGAGAGATCGAGCCCATACGTGAAGCCCCGTCCCGTTCGTCGCCAGCGCTAGCAATTCCGGTCGCATGTGCAGAAGCCATGGCCCAAGTTGGCGCCCGTGAAGGCGTAAAAAGGACACCGTCTGGTTCGTACGCTGCGGCATAGGACACGTACGGGAGGACAATGACATGGAAGCGTTCAACCAGCAGGCAGAGGCCCAGGTGAGGCAGCGGGCTTTCCAGCTTTGGGAGGAACGCGGTCAGCCTGAGGGGTACGAGACGCAGTTTTGGCTCCAGGCAGAGCGCGAGGTCAGGGGTGAAGACGACGGTATCGGTGCTACCGTGAACGCTTGCTCTGCCAAGAGTGGCGGTGGATCGGACGGCCCGCGTTAGGGCCTTGCGTGACGCTGAGGTGCTGCTGTGGATCTGAGCGTGAAGCCGGTCGCTGATGGCACGGCCTGGGAGTTGGCCGATCTGCTCGGCCGCTCCATGGGCAATATCAGGCAGACCGGTGTGAGCGAATTCACCATTCACCCGGAGGGGCATGCACTGACGACAATGGTGGGCATCAGGCTGGGTCCGCACGCGTCGCTCGACGCTGCCCTGGCAGAAATCGAGAAGCATACCCGCGGTGTCTGCCGTCGCGATCCGGGGCAGGATGGAAGTTAGGGGCTTGTGCTGGCCAGCATCTCATCGAAGTGAGCCCACATCCAGCGCCTCCGGCCTATCCAGCCGACCCGATCATGACAGATCCGAGACATGAAACCGCTCTGGACGTTGCGACCCGACACGTTGCTGAGGCCGAGCAGCGCCGGGCGCGGCAGATCAGCTTGATCGCCGAGCTTACCGACGAGCAGCAGGCGCATGCCCGGCAGCTCCTGGCCGAAATCGAGCGGACGCTCGCGGTTGCCCGCACCCATCGCTCGTTCCTCCTCAGTCTCGCGGACGATGCATGACGAAGGCAGGCGCTTGCTCCAGCTAAGGTCGGTCGTGCAAGCTCTATTGGAACGCTGGCAGCCTTTGACCTGTGATAATTTCGGTTATCGAAATTTGACCTATGATAAGGAACATTACCGAAGGCCAGCCGCAGGACAGAAGGTTCATGGCACGGACGCAGGACGACCTTCTCAATGAGGTGGACCACCACATCAGAGCGGCCGAGGTACACAGCACGGCGCTGACCGCCGCCATCATCGGCCTCACCAGGGCCGGGTGTGATGCGACGGAGTTTGAGACGATGCTGCGAGACATCCGGAGCATCCTAGCGCCCCTGCGCCGCCAGCAATGGGCGATCCCGGCCAGGGCAACGAAGCCGTGAGCAGATCAACCGCATCACGCACTTGCGCGAGCTGGGCAGCTCCATAACGCTCAACCTGCGAGCGGCTCGGGCCAGCCCTATCGGAATACTCCTCGTCTCTTCACCGGCTTCCCTGTAGGCAGGCGCTATGGCCCGGACCCTCGAGACCCCAGACAAAGCCGCCTTCGGCATCGTGGGCCTCGACGACATCCTGGCCGGTGGCCTCGTGCGGGATCGGTTCTACCTGCTGGAGGGCGATCCCGGCACCGGCAAGACGACGATCGCGCTGCAATTCCTGCTCGACGGCGCGGCCCAGGACGAGAAGACCCTCTACATCACACTCTCGGAGACCGAGGAAGAACTGCGCGAGGTGGCAACCTCGCACGGCTGGGACTTCGACCCCCGCATCGCCGTCTTCGAGGTGATCCCGCCCGAGAGCCTGCTCGACGCAAACCAGGAGCAGACGCTGCTCTACTCCTCCGATCTGGAGCTCGGCGAGACGGTGCAGCAGATCCTCGCCGCAGTCGACCGGGTGAAGCCAACCCGCATCGTCCTCGACAGCCTCTCCGAGATTCGTCTTCTCGCCGGCTCGTCCCTGCGCTACCGGCGCCAGATCCTCGCCTTCAAGCACCACTTCGCCCGCCACGCCACGACCGTGCTGATGCTCGACGACCTGACGGCGGAGGCCCTGGACAAGACCGTGCATAGCGTCGCGCACGGGGTCATCTACTTGGAGGAGCTCGCCCCCGATTACGGCGCACAGCGGCGACGCCTCCGGGTGATCAAGTACCGCGGCCAGCAGTTCCGCGGCGGCTTCCACGATTACACCATCGTCCCCGGCGGCGTGCGGGTCTTCCCCCGTCTTGTCTCGCTGAAGCACAAGACTGCCTTTAGCCGGGAGCGCCTCGTCAGCGGCATCGCCGAACTCGACACCCTACTCGGCGGTGGCATCGAGACGGGGTCGAGTGCCCTGATCCTTGGACCATCCGGCACCGGCAAGTCGCTCTTCGCCATCCAGTACGTCTTGGCGGCCGTAGCCCGCGGCGAGCGCGCTGCCATGTTCGTGTTCGACGAGGAGCTTGGCCTGCTGTTCGAGCGCACCCGGCAGATGGGATACGACCTCGAAGGCCTGCGCGACGCGGGCCAGCTGCTGATTGAGCAGGTTGATGCGTCCGAGCTGTCGCCCGGCGAGTTCGCCCATAAGGTGCGCGCGCTCGTCGACGAGCACGGGGTCAAGACCGTGGTGATCGACAGCCTCAACGGCTACCAGGCCGCCATGCCCAACGAGAACGTCCTGGTGCTGCACATCCACGAGCTACTGCAGTACCTCAACCGCCAGGGCACAACGACCTTCCTGACCGTGGCTCAGCACGGCCTCATCGGCGATGTGCAGGAGCCCGTCGACGTGACCCATCTCGCTGACACCGTGATCCTGCTGCGCTACTTCGAGGCGCGGGCGGGTGCGGCGGGCAATCTCGGTTGTCAAGAAGCGGGCCAGCACCCACGAGGACACGATCCGCGAGTACCGCATCACCAGCTCGGGCCTGAGCATCGGCGCGCCGCTCGACGGCTTCCAGGGCGTGTTGAGCGGCACCCCAATCTTCGTTGGCACGGCCACCGACTTGGCGTGATGGAGTGCCCGACGGCTGACGCTAGATGGATCCGGCCCTGTTGAACGCGCTGAGCACCTGGTCCGCCAAATAGGGCTTGGGCACGAACTTGCCGTGGTCGGGAACATCGCGGGGCGCGGGATGACACCGTCCGGAGGTGAGTACCAGGCGGATGTGCGGCCAGCGCTCGGCAACCCGGCTTGCCAGCGCAAAGCCGTTCATTGAGCCCGGCATCTCGATGTCGGTAAAGAGCACGCCGATATCGCTTCGGCCCTCAAGGATCACCCAGGCCTCGTCAGCGCTGGCCGCCTCGACAATCGTGAACCCGGCATCCTCCAGCATGTCGACGGCCATTAAGCGCACGAGATGTTCGTCCTCAACGATCAGGACAACAGACGGGAGTGGGATACGCGGAACCAACATATGAGAGCTAACGGCGGCCGGAGCGCAGAGTTCACCTGTGTTAACGAATTAGGCGCTTGCGCTGCATGATGCCCAGGCGCCAAGCCAGGCACGGCAACTTTCGAAACGCCCTCGCGTTCACTCCTCAGAATCAAGGGATCGCGCCGTGCGGCGGCGCCCCTTGGCCTACTAGATTGAGGAGAAAAGCGTGAAGCTGATCGTCACCGGAACGCAGGACGGCCGCCCCGTCTCCTTCCAGCGGCAGACACCCGATATGGCCCTGGAGACGGCCCTGCACCTGCAGGACCAAGGGGTGGCTGAGGTGTACATCACCGACATCACAGGCCGGACCTACGGGCCAAATGAGTTCGCCGCCTGCTTCGTGCGTGCAGTTAGTTAGGACGCATTGCTCTGGCCGCCTACCACACGCTCCCCAAGGGCTGATCAGTCCCTGCTATCGGTCCTCGCCTCTGACTGCGCCATCAGCCGTCCGAGTTTCCGCTGCCACCTGGCGTAGCGCTGCTTGATGGCGTGCCGCTCCCCAGCGCGCCAGCTGAGGATCTTACGGGCGCGGCGCGAGAATGCGTCTTGCTCGTCGCCGCTCCGCATCCCTCTTGCCTCCATCATCGCCGTGCCTTCCCTCTGTTGTCGCCAGACTCCAGGGTCAAGGCTTTGAAGTCCGGCAACCACTGGCAAGCGCGGCAGGCTGCCTTTGTGAAGATTTTCTCCGCGCAATCAGATGCTTGTCTGCAACGCAGCCTCTCGTCATTGCATGCGGCCCACGCCAAAGGGTTGTAGTTCCAGCTCTGACAGGCGCCCGCTCAGAATACGCAGGGTGACGTCCAGGGCCTGCTTGAGTTTGGGCTCATTCGCCTCGGCAGCCAGCACATGCGCCATGAGGACGTGGTCAGCGATCAGGTCCACAGGTGCACGGATCGGCTCACTCTTGATCGTCACGGGCGGTCGGAACGTCCCTTTGGTCCCGTAGGCCGTCAGGTGTTCTGAGGCGCTCGGCGCGATCTCCGCGAGCGACCCGAGGTAGCCAAGAAAGGTGTGTTCCGGCGGTCCAAACGAGGGCACCGCACCGCCGACAAGCCAGACGTAGCCACTCTCGTGATGGCGAACGCGGAAGCGCATGGTGAACTCGGCCTTTGACGCTGAGGCGTCCAGAAAGAAGGTCCTGCAGTAATCGCGATCATCGGGATGGACGACCTCAAGCCAACCCGCCCCCTGCGTTTGTTGCGCAGGTTGCCCGGTCAGAGCCGCCCATTCAGGGCCGATATAGGTAAGCAGGCCGTCAGCATTCGTGGCCCAGATCATCGTCGACACCTCCAGGATGGACGAGCAGAGACGTCCGTCAATGACAAAACCGGGCTCCCTTGCACCAGTTTCGGCCAAAATGGAAGTGTTGTTAGGCGTTATACAAAGCATCTAGGTAGAGCATGCCCTGGACTGTTGGTCGTGCGGCCCGATCGGATGACAAATGCGTTGAGGAATTAGGCTGGGCCAGTGCAACAGCTCCTTATGCCTAATGGGCACGATGAAACCAGCTGTCTTGATCTCCAGTCACAGCAGCGACCGTCGTCGGCCTCCCGGCGGCCGAAGCACGCGGGGTAGTGGCTTTCCAGCCCTGCGCCGTCTTCGTATCCGCGAGCTCAGTGCTTGACCGCTTCGGCGACAAGGCCGCCTGCTGTGACATGACCCGGCAGGTCGGAGAAGTCGTAGTAGCCCGCCTCGTGCGCCATAGCGTCGAGAGCAGCAACCTCGTTCAGCGCCGCACCAGTCCAGAGGATAGCTCCAGTCGCACTCTGCCGAACCTGAAAGACCTTCATTGCCACCTCCGCCGATCTGAGCCTTGAAGAGAAGCCTCAGCGGACGGGGGTGTTCCGTTCGGATGTGGAAGCAGAAGTCTTATTTGAGAGGCACATCGACCGTTACTCGCAGCCCATCCAGGTCAAAGGCGATACTTACCTCCGCGCCGACCTGAGCAGTCAGCACACGGTTCAGTACGCGCGACCCGAAGCCGTCCCGGGTAGGTAGGGCGACCGGCGGCCCATCGTGCTCGTTCCACATCCAGCGCAGCTGCTGTCCAGACTGCCCCTGCTCCACGGACCAGGTCACCTCGATGCGTCCGTCCGCGTGAGCCAGCGCACCGTGCTTGATCGCATTGATCGTCAGCTCGTGCAGGGCCATGCCGATTGGCACCGCGAGCTCTGACGGCAATACAACTCGTGGGCCATGGAGGGACAGCCGGCCATCCCTCCCGTTCTCGTAGGCCAGAACCTCTGACTCAACGAGCTGGCGGAACACGACCGCTTGGGCCACGCCATCGGTGATCATGGTGTGTGTCTTAGCCAACGAGGTGATCCGCCCCGTCAGGATACGAGCAAAATCCGGGATGCTGTTCGATGAGCGCACGGTCGCATTCAGGACCGCCTGAACCGTGGCGAGCGTATTCTTCACCCGGTGGTGCAGCTCACGCACCATGAAATTCTGCCTGTCTTCGGCTGCCCTGCGCTCGGTAATGTCGCGCTGGGCTGAAACCCAGTGTGAGATCCGACCGTCTCCATCCCGTACTGGCGTGATCAGCCATTCGACGAAGTAGGTGGTGCCGTCCTTCCGGTAGTTCGTCGCCTCGCCTTGGAAGGCTTCACCAGCCGTCAGTGCCGCACGCATCCGGTCAACCACGGCTCGTTCGGTGAGGGGGCCTTGCAGAAGCCTTGGGCAGCGACCAACGACCTCGTTGGCCTCGTACCCTGTCATGCGCGTGAAAGCCGGGTTGGCGTACTCAATGAGTGGACCTGGCCAGTCCAACTCAGCTGAGGTGATCAGGACCGCCTCGTTCGTCGCTTCAATTGCGGTTTGGAGGATTCTCAAGTCCACAGCAGGTAACGGGCCTGCCGTTTTGGGTTCTTTAGCTACGTTGTTTCCGACTGACACCGACCCACCTTCCAGCAAACACCTATCTTAACGGCAGGTGCCCGCCCTGTTCCTGGTCGCGAGTGCTGCAGATGTGCTTTTAGGATAACCACGAGCACAGCTGCTGGTTGCGAGGGTGCGGCGTCACATAGGCTCTGGGCTACTCTGGAGGGCAGTTCTCGATCGCTACCGCCTTCACCGGGCCGACCAGCGGATTGCCGTGACCCTGAATGCAGGCTGTTGCGCGATTCCGGGACCGCTCCCACGCCTGTGCCGGGTACTGCTCATTCCAAGCCAGGTACCGCTGACGCTCGGGCGTGGCCATGGGCAGGTTGTAGCGGCCGGCCATGTACAGGGCGACCCGCGCCACGGCACCGCGCACCTCCGGCCGCTCCACGGCTTCCCCGAGCGCAATCCGGAACACCGGCACGATGTTGACGAAGTCTTCGCGCGCTTCCTGCGGCGCATTGTCAGGTAGGTCGACCACATGCACCTCCTCGATGCGGCCGACCATGCGATCGGGCAGCGCATCGGCGGCGTACACACGGCCTGTGAGTAGTTCAGCCTCGTCAGCATGGGCGCAGAGGGTGATCAGGGTGAGCGCCGTCACGGCGCAGATACGATGAAGCATAGGGGGTTCTCCGGTTGTGAAGCCCCCAGCATGCCGTCACGCGGCAGCTACCTTGCAGCAGGATTGCAGCATGCTGCCAGCCTGCTTGCAGCAATCCCGAGAGCGCCAGAACGCACTGCGTCCAGCACCGGCGAGCCATACCCGTGCGTGTGCCGCTCGCAGCGCCAGAGGGCGTGCAGGTACCGTCGCACCTCGGCCGGCGGCATCGCCTTCAGCTGCTCGGCCGGCCTGGCGTTAATCGCCTCCAGGTCGAAGCCAGCGGCGCTCAGCCGTCCGTCGACGATGCCAAGACTGTAGGCCTGCTCCAGCGCTTCGCCGTACGCGGGCAGTTCGTACCAGGTATCCACCTCAATACCGTGTCCAGCTGCTGCAGCCGCAGCCTCAAGGCGCAGCGCGCAATCGGCATAAGCCCGTGCCTTATCAGGCGCTGGAAGCGGGATGTCTTCTGTTTCGAGCATCTCTTCTCCCCACCTCGTTGAGTCGTGACGCCAGTATTCAATCAACGGCGAATGATCGGTCATTGATCGGCAAATGATCGGTGGCGTCGCCAAATTGATACTAAAACGAGGCTTTGACGATGTCGACGATTTCCCAACTAGTAATCCAACTAGAAGCTGCCCAGACGCAGCTTAATACCGCCCTGGAAGCTGGCCAGCCCACCCGCGCGATCCGTACCGAAGTCGCGCGCCTGCAGACTGCCCTGGCTGAAGCCCAATTTGCTGCGGACGCCGCTCAACGTGACGTAGCCGATCAGGAAGCTGCCAAGGTGCAGGCAGCTGCTGCTGCTCTGGCTGAGGCCAAGCACGCTGCCATTGAAGCCGCCCCGGCTGCAGCCGAGCTGGAAGAGCTGGCTCCCGAATTCGCCCCGGTCCTCGGCCGCGATCCGCTGATCGAGACCGCAGCCCAGCTGGTGGCTCAGGCCACTGCCGTACTGGAGAAGGCCGTAACCGCTCATGGCGAACTGGTCGATACCGCCAACAAGACCCGCGCCACCTTGGAGCGCAAGAGGGCGGCACTGGCCGACGTGAAGGCCCGCCGCGCCGCCGGTACCGCTACCCCGGAAGATGCGCTTGAGGCTGTAGGCCTACCAGACGACATCGCTGACCTGGAGCGCATGCTGGCCGTCTGCTCCGAGAAGGCTGCCGCGGCCGCTCCGGACACCGAGCAATCCGCCTTGGCCGTCGCGCAGAAGCAGCTCGATGAGGCCAGCACCAGCGCCAAGCTGCGCATCACCCGTGACCGCCTCGCTTTGGCTGAGCAAGTCACCATCCAGCTCTACCACGAGCTGCGCGCCGCCGAGAAAGCATCAGGCCTGTATACGTACCGGCCGTCCGGTGATTACCGCGCCAATTCCGACCTGAAAGCCATCGTTAACCGCCACTGAGGGCAGCAGCATGAACGCAAAACGTGACAACCGTGGCCGATTCGGACCTGGCAACTGCGCAAACCCCAATGGTGGCCCGAAAAAGACGGAGCAAGAGATCGCCACCCAGGCTTGCTTGAAGGAAATCGACGCGGCCACCCCCTTCCTCGTGTCGAGGGCTATCGAGCGCGCCGCCAATGGCGAGCCCGAACTACTGACGCCCGCTTTGGCGGTGCTGGCCGAGATCATGAAGGCCCGCAATCTCGAAACCGAGCAGCGCATGCGGGACGAAGTTCGAATCCTTCACGCCGAGATGACCCGCACCGACGCCACCACTCACTGACACCATTGATACGGCCGCCGCCTCGTGCGAGCGGCCAGAGGCTCCCGCCATGGGCAAATACGACGTACTCCTCAAGTCACTCGGCCTGAAACCGAAGGCCAAGAAACCCCGCGTGGCTCTCCTCGTGAAGTCGCGCACGCCAAAGCCGGAGGAGAAGCCCAAGAAGTGGCTCCCGAGGGACATCAATGAGCTGCGCCCGTTGCTTGATGATGCCGTGATCGGCGGCAAGATCACTGGCACCCACGCTCGTGACATCTGCCATCAGCTCACGGCTGGCAAAAAGCTGCCCGACGATTTGGCTGTCATGCTGCTGGCCGTGCTGGGAGGTGAGCGCGAATGAGCATCAAGATCCCTGTCAGCGCTGAGCTGAACCAGCAGGACGTCACCGCTCAGATCCAGAAGATCGAGGCCGCGCTGAATGACCTCGGGCGCGTGGCTGAGGCCGCCGGCAAGGTCAAGTTCAACCCGATCACCAAGACCACCGTCGACGACGCGCGTCGGATGCGAGCCGAGTTCGAGGCGATCATGCGCCTCGGGCCAGGCCTGAAGCGTGCACTGGAGAATGGCGGCCAGGGCGGGAAGGGCTTCGAGTCGATCGACTGGAGCAAGGTCTGGAGCGACCCCAACCAGCGCGCCTCGCACGCCGCATCGCTGTTGCGTCGCCTCTCCCCTGGATCTGCCGAGATGCTGCGCACCACCGGCGGTGGTTCTGGCAGCAATGGTACGCCCGGCGGGGGCAGCGGTGGCCGTCCTCGCCGTAGCGGCGAGGATGAGGACGAACCGACCCCGGGCACAACCCGGGGCGCATGGCGCCGTGCGGGCGCCAGTGCCGTTGCTGGCGTCGCGGGTGGCGTCGCGAGTCAGGTCGGCGGCTTGGCAGGCGGCGTGACCTCCGGTGCGCTTGCGGGTGGCATGGTGGGCGGTGGGCCGGGCGCGGTGATCGGCGGGGTTACCGGCGCCATCACCAGCCTGCTCGGCTCCGTGGGCGAGGCGCGAGACCTCGCCATCAGCCTGGACACCCTCAAGCGCACCCTCGGCGACATCAACGTCTCATTCGAGGATCTGCAAGGCCGCACCCGCGGTCTGGCGGACGAGTTCAGCTTGACCGATTCCGAGGCCATCGGTCTGACCCGCAGCTACGCCACAATGGCAAACGCGGACAAAAACCTGCCCGGCCTGCAGAACGAGGTGGGCGTAGGCGTCGGGTTCTCTCGCTCGTTCGGCCTGGCTCCTTCGGCTGGCGTCGATTTCTTCGGCCAGATGCGTGGGCTGGGCATCACCAAGAACGCTGACGACAACAAGCGACTGGCTTTGTTGATTGGCGAGAGCGTCGCCAAGGCCGGTGAGCTGCCGCGCATGGCCGACGTGATGGCCGGACTGTCCCGCTACATGGAGAGCACTGCAACCCGCAGCCTAGCCGCGGGAGACGGCTCCGCCTGGCTGTCGAAGTCCGCCGCGCTCTCGGGATCTGGCCTCCCGGGAATGACCCCGGGCACGACCTCGAACATGATCGCCAAGGCCGACGCTGCGGTAAGCCAGGGCGGCATCACCGAGGCTGGCAAGAACTTCATGGTCGGCCAGTTGCAGAAGGAGCTGGGCCTGAACCCGATACAGGCCAATGCACAGCTGGAGGGCGGCCTGTTCGCCACCGGCAAGAGCACCTTCGGCGAAGGCTCAGCCATGGCCTCCTACTACGCCAAGAAGGGCGTCAAGGTACCGGAGGCGGCGAAGTCCACCAGGACGAACATGGAGATCCTGATGGGCGCGCTGGAGCGCCAATACGCCGGCCGGCCGGACCTAATGCTCGACGCGATGAAGAACCAGTTCGGGCTGTCCTCCGCGCAGGCCGCCGCATGGCAGTCCTCCGGCTCTGTGAAGCTCGGGGGCCTTGTTGGCCGATTGGGGCGCCTCGGGATCGACCCGAGCAAGGTGAACTCCACCGGTATCTCCCAGCTTAGCCAGATCGAAGCGGACACCAAGCTGACTGACGCGCAGAAGGACGCGATGGTCAGGGACACCGCCACCAAGAACCAGGAGGACACGGACGGGTCGATCGCCCGCAAGGCATCGATCGACGGTGGCAACGCCATGATCCGCTTGGCGAACGAAGGCCTGCCGATGATCAGCGCGATCCAAGCTGGCGTGCTCAAGATGGCCGGCATCGACCCGCTCGGCCCCGAGAAGGAAGTGCTCAATGCCGAGCACGGTAAGCGCCTGAGTGCCATCGACGCAAAGCAAGGCAAGGAGCGGGATGAGGCTCTGCTCGATTACCAGAACGCCACGCCCTGGGCGAAGCGCGTCACTGGACTGGGCCTCGATGACAACCAGACCCAGCTCAAAGAGCGCTATGAGGCCGCCGATGCGGAGCTGATTGAGGCGCGCAAGGCTGAGAACTCCAGGTACGGCTCGGCGCAGCGCAATCTTGGTACCTCGGCCGGAGCCACTTCCGGCAGTCTTCCCAACGCTGTGAGCGGCGCTACGCCCGACCTGCTGAAGCGTGCCGCCCAGTCAGATGCACTGCACGGGCTCCCGGATGGCACCACCGCCGCCCTGATAATGCAGGAAAGCTCGTTCGACTCTGGTGCGGTGAGCCGTAAGGGCGCCCGGGGCATGTTCCAGATCATGCCGGACAACGTGGCATCGCTGTCGAAACGCGCTGGGCGGCAACTGGACCCGACCAACACCGACGATGCGTTCTACATGTTCAACCAGCTCATGGGAGAGCGGGATCGCAAATACGGGAACGACACCAATAAGAAGCTGCGCAGCTACCATGGCGGTTACGACCAGTCCAAGTGGGGCGCCGAGAACGCCGACTATGTGCCGGCGATTGAGAAGCGCAAGCGCGAGCTGGAAGCCGCCCGGAGCGACCAAATCAACGTGCATGTTCACCAGACCGGTGAGTTCACTTTGCGCGATCCTGGGGGCCAGCAGGTGGCGGTGGCGGACATCCAGACGAGTATTGGGAGCCCACAAGTGAATGGGGGGCAGTCGAGGTAAGCATCGGGCGTCTAGCACGGCGCCGGTGCAAGCCAATCGACGTGACTGGAAAATCAGGGTGTTCGCGGGCCGCAATGGCCCGCTACCACTGAGACGCTACAATGAACATCACCTACACCGACAAGCTGGATGGCATCACTCAGGCCTCCGGCGATGCAACACTCACCTTCAAGACCATCGAGCCCTGCGAACTACAGATTGACGCTGTGAGCACCGGGACCACCGGTACCTTGTCCGTGTTGTTTGTGACGCCCGGCCTGAGCACTCCGAAGGCCTTCGTCGATGAGCGCGGCCTGCCTGTGATCATCAACTTGGCGAGACCCTACCCGGCCATTCTGTCCAACTTAATGGTGCAGTCACTGGTGCTCCGTCCCGAAGGTTTGGCTGCTGACCAGACCGTCAGCGTGAGCGTGGTGCGCACGATCGGCGACGGCGCTATTCAGCTGCTCAACGCCAAGCTGCTGGAGGCCACCGTGGAGATCAACGCCTTGGAAGATCTGATCGCGCTGGGCGCTGGTAGCGCTGATCAGGCCAGCCACCTGACGGAGTGGCGGACCTATCGCCTCCTAATCTGCCGACTGTTCAAGGCTGGCGTAAGCGATGCCACTGTGTGGCCACCGAAGCCGGCCCTGAAGCGGGTCTGATCATCCTTATCGCCGGTACTGGTTCGTGCCGGCGACCGTTCTCGCTTCCTCCCATTCGATCACCGCCTCGACCGGGTAAACGATTCGACCGCCGATTTTCACGTACTTCGGCCCAGTCGACTGTGAGCGCCAGTTAGCCATGGTCCTGACCGAAACGCGACTCTCCCACCGCTTCATCAGCTCGTTGGCCGTGAAGAAGATCTTGCCTGCCTGCATTGTGGTGGTGCTCCGGTTGCTGAGGTGAGTCCGCCGTGTGTTCCGTGGCGTGGAATGATGTTTGACGATGCCAGACGCGCGCCGCAAGACGCTGGTAGACACGCAGATGTTCAATCTGGTCGTCAGTCGTGGGTAAACGTCGGAACTACTGACATAAAATTTTTTCGGGATTGGTCTCGGGCGCAGGTCGGGCGCAGTCTTGCTGAGCGCACCAGGTGGCGATACATCCGGCGGCGGAGGACACCACATGCACTACCTGGACCAGGACATCTTCTAAACGGCCTTCTGCCGTTTGGAGACGAAGTTGAGCTACAAGAACGCTCGCGATCGCTTGCCCTGTGGGCGGCTGAGAAGCCGGCGACGCCACGGGGTGCCGTACATGCACAAAGCGCCTTGGCTGTGGCGAAACCTCATGCAGACACGGCCAGCTCGGCGCCGTGATGCCCTGGCTTGCCGCAAGGTGCTGCTGGGCGCCGACGCCGACAGTTTGGTGTTCGAACTCGCCCGCAAGCCGCACCTGTACTACTGGTGATCTTACGCCCTCGTGCCGCTCGACCGGTGCGGGGGCGCTTTCATTTCCTCACCTCGGCCAGGCAGCTCGACCGCATGCCGCTGTCCTGGATCGCGTAGCACCCGCTGGGCTCCCGGTGCGCCCTGGCCAAGCAGTAGGCGCGCGCATCGGCATCGCTGACTCCGTAACAACTCCCAGCATCAGCCGCATTCCCGCCCGTTACCACGAAGTAGCTGAGGATCACGCCAAGAGCAGCCCTGTGGATAGTGCGCCCGAACTCATTTTTTCTCACAGCTAAGTCCTTTGCTTGACTCCATTTTTCATTATTGACCACCAGACTGGCTGCAGATTTCTTCGCTGTAGCACTTGCAAGGTGGTGAAAAGGACGCTGGACGCGACTCACGGACCTACTCGACAGGTCCGCTGGAGATCCGCGATGTCACGCAAGTTTCTGACGCCTGCCCAACTCTCTGCCCGCTGGAGCAACACCATCAGCCCCCGCACTCTGGCGAACTGGCGATCCGTTGGGAAAGGACCGCGCTTCACCAAGATCGGTGGCCGGGTCGTGTACGAGGAGAGCGAAATCGAGAAATGGGAGCAGGAACGCAGTGTGCAGAGCACCTGGGAGTACAACAAGTTGCAGGAGGAATGATCCCTCAGCGCAACAAGTTGCGCATTAACCCGTAACAAGTGACAACGCGTGATGTAACAAGTTGCGCGACAGTCGTGACTTCAACCTTCGCATGTCGTATGCGGAGGCTGATATGTCCAAGACCCGAAAACGCCCGTCACGCGCTGCACAGCAGGCCACTTACCGAGACCGCCTGGCCACTCAAGGGCAGGTCCAGGTCACCGTCAACATCAGCAATAAATCCGCGCAGCTCATGCGCTCTCTGGCTGTCACTCATGGGCAGACGCAGGGGCGCGTGGTCGAGGCTGGGATCCTGGCCGCAGCGAAGCGCTTGGTCGAGCTTGGAAACATCCACGTCGAGGCGCACGGGGGATCCCCTGCGCTGACCCGCCCCGTTGTGGCTCTGGCTGATCTGGAAAGCCAGCTCGATGAGATCGAGCACAGTTACGATCTGGAGGGCGACGAGCCGCCACTCATGCGCGCCTCCGAGGCTCGTGCGATCGCCCTCAACCTTGTTGGCTTGGAGATGCGGGCATGAGCGCCGTCGCCGAGCTGCCCCGGGCCGACGGGGTCGAGTACATCGAGCTGGTGTCTGGCCTGCTGCACTTCCGCTGCGAAAGGCTCAACGGAACCATGTCTACGGCGAACTGTGCCGGTCGGGCCGCGATCGCTGAGAGGGAGAAGGCTGAGGGCAGGTATTCCTCCTGCCTGTTCTGCCCGATTGGAATGGTTCACAGCGGTAGGGAGCATCCTCTGAGGATTCTTCGCCAAGCCGCCGCTGCAGCTGGAGCGACGCGTGAAGTGATTGGAGCGGCTGACACTCCCGCATGCTGCCCTCGGTGCGGCCGCGGAGCGTTCCGCATCGTTCACTCGGCCGGCGTGTGCGTCTCCTGTTACAACCGAGAGCGCGAGGCTCGCATCGGCCGGAACGCCAAGGGTAAAGCGCCGATCACGTTCAAGCCTCTGCGCACCTGGCGTGTAGGGATCGTTCTCAACGGCGAGCGGACTTACGCATTGGTGCACGGCGTGCAGAGTGAATCCGAGGCGATCAAGCGGCTGATCAAGAAGTACGATGGTGCCCTCGGCTTCCACGATGAGCAGCCCGGCACGGTGGCGTGGGACGCAGACGCCAACCGCTTCGAGTATCGAACAGCCGCAGGTGAGGTGCTCCTGGAGGTCGAGTACGACGGGCTGCTCTCCTACATGCCGGTTGCCGAGCTGCACCCAGGCGAGGTGCCAGCCCAGCCGCGCGCGGCCACCATGCGCATGACCGTTCATGAAGCGGCCAATTGGTTGAAGGCGGCGAACGAGGAGGACGACACGCTGAAGACTACCTGGCGCGCGCAGAGCATCGTCTGCCGGGCATGCGGAGTGAGCCAGGTGCATGCCAGGCAGCTATCTGGTCATGTCGAGGCTCGGTGCCCGGCCTGCGAGGACAGCACTGCGCTAAAACAGCAGCCTCGACGTGCACCTGGTGCGGCTCCCCGAGCGTATGCGCTGCAACGGCGGAGCGCAGTGGCCGACTTCAACTACTAACCTCCGGCGCTGCCAGATAATCACTCTGGCGGCGCATCTTATTGCAATAGTTGATCAAATTTGAGTAGCATGCAGCAATCTTGCAGGCAGCCTGCAAGTATACGGCAGCATGCTCAGAGCTTGCTGCAATCTATCAGCATGCAAGAGATCGCACGCGTATGGCTGCAGTGGTGGCGTTTGTAAGTCAGAAGGGCGGTGTGGGGAAATCGACATTGAGCCGAGCGTTCGCCCGGGAGGCAGCTGCAGGTGGCCTATCGGTGAAGCTGGCCGACCTGGACCTGCAGCAGGGTACCAGCCTCGATTGGGGCCGGGTGAGGCTCCAGGCAGGCATCGAGCCGCGGATCAGCGTGGAGGCCTTCGCTACAGCCGCGCAGGCTCTTGCGGTGGCCGATCGGTTCGACGTGCTGATCCTGGATGGGCCGGCGCGCACCAGCGAAGCAACCTTGGCGATCGCGCGGGCAGCAGACCTGGTAGTCCAGCCTACCGGTCCGTCGCTGGATGACCTGAAGCCGGCCGTTCGCGAGTTCCATGCGCTGGTGAAAGCCGGGATCCCCAAGGAGCGGCTGGTGTTTGCACTCAACAGGATCGGGACCGACGCCGAGGAGGCTGATGCACGGGCCTACCTGGAGCAGGCGGGCTACGCCGTGCTGGCAGGCTGTCTTGTGGAGCGTCCTGCTTACCGGCACGCGCAGAACCTCGGCCAAGCCGTCACCGAGACGCGGTATGCACGACTCCGCGAGCGCGCAGACGTCCTGATCCAAAATCTCATTGACCGAATCGGGTGACCACCATGGCAGATCTATCCAACCTGAAGAAGCGCTCCACTCTGGGAGCCCCCCCAAGCCCCGACGAGGCGTCCGAGAACCTCAGCGCGCCCGAACTGGCTCCAGCTTCCGTCCCTGATGCGGCACAGCCTCGCCAGCGTCGCGACGGCCGCTCTGCACGCCGCACAAACCGGACGCTGCCGTTCAGCACCCGGGTCTCGCCCGAGTTCGATGACCGGCTTCGCGATGTGGCCGAGAGGGACGGGCTGATGCTGTGCGAGTTGCTGGAGAGGGCCCTGGAGTCGTACGAGCGCGAGCGAGCGCCGAAGTGACCGGGGATCACGTGAAGTGCATGCTTTCAGCCGCTCTCATGAGGTAGCCTTATTTCACCGCTGCCGCTCAAAAGTTCGCCCACACGCCCAATTCGGAGTGCCCAGCACGCACTAGGTGGGCATCAGCCGCGGCTAGAACCTCTCCAAGCTTCTGCTCAAGGTCCTTCTGTGAAATGCCGGGCTGAACTATGACCATCTCGAACCGCACTGGCCTGGCGGAAGAAAGTGCTCTCATTGCTGCCTCGTCGCCTCGTATGAACTGCGCCATGCCTGTTCCTCGCGCAAACCGCGCCGAAAGGCGCTCAATGAGGCGCTCAAGATCACACCAGATTATTCCCTTAACAGCCTGCCCACATACTTCGTAGACATCGTCGACCCGATTGCCTGCGGCCGAACCACTCGATCCCTTACAGTGATAGAACGTAACCCCAACACCACCATCAGTGGTCCGAGCAATCGTAACAAAATCAGCTGTTTCGCCGCTCCCGTGATCCCAGTAAACAACATCGTGCTCCGCTACGTTAAGCGCGCGCGTCAGATATCCCTGGATCGAAGTTGGCTGGGCGGCGTCTTTTGCGAATTCAAGATTTATGTCAATACCCTCGGCAATCCAATCAATTGCCTTTATGCGTGAAGCATCGAAAGGAATAACATCGCCTCTTGGCGAAGCAAAGTGTTCTTCACCGCACAATCTTGACCAATCATCTAACATTAAATGCAGTGGGTTATCATTCAGATAGTCTGTCAGATCCTCACTGTTGCGACCCCAGCTAAGTTCAACGGTGGGGTCGTCACCACTCGCATATGAAAAGTGAGCATCCTGGTCCAAGCTAAATACGATCTTTGTTTGTAGACCGTGCCCTTCAAGACGTAAGAGAGCACCACGCTCATTAGAACTCTCGACGACTAAGTCGAATTCGGGGAGAGAGACGGACTTGTTCTTTTCCCCAAAAGCATAATTGGCCATCGGTGGGTCTATATAAATATCTTTGTCCCATTCAGCGAACAGAATTCGCGACGGGATCTGAGCTACCGGCTCACCCATTGCCAATAGATCGAGTTTGCTGCCCGTCACTGCGGCGCCGTTATCTTCAATTTTCCGCGCCAGACTCTGACACCAAGTAAGAAGTTCGAGCAACGAAAGTGAGGTGTTGCTCCATATCTTAGAGGCGCTGCTGAGCCCAATTGTTACATCAATTCCGTTTTCAACGGCGCTGCCGAAACAATGGCCCCGATGAAACAAACGTGAGTCCTCTGGACGAATTGCTTCATCTGCCCTTGAGCCCGTTATCATACGATAGGATTCGGTAAGGCTGGATTGTTGCCGATTTCGCATTCCAACATTGTAAAAGCGCGCATTCTGCAGTTCCTTCAATGCGCGGTTTAGAGATGATAGCCCGAGGATTTTCGGATCATAGCCTACAAGATCCCGCACAATGCGGCGATAGAGTCCATCTGACCTTTTTGACGCACAGACAAATAATAATTTTGCTGACGCGTCGTAATAGAGGACAAACAGGTCAAATCTTACATCGGTCAGCCTGTCATCCGTCGACCATGGCACCTTTGTTGTCTTACGCGTGACATAGATACTCGAATTTGTCGATTCACTAATTCTGCCAAAGACTTGCTCTCTGTCGAATCCGAACGACGGTGTGGTCCGTATATCGAACTCCTCTCGCAGGCGAAAAATCTTAACGTGGGCGTAAGGGGACAGGGTGTAAAGAGAAAGGTCGGATAGAGCGGCAATCGTAGACGCTTCAGAATCAAAACTTTCTAAGGTTTCCCTTAGAGCAAGTTCCCGCTGGACTCGTGCTTCACTGAGATTTGGAATGATCTCTGCCCATACGGCGCCGGCTGCATACAGCTTCTCTGCCTCTACTTTTACACTGGAGCGGCTTGCGATGAACGTAGCCTGGCCGAGATTTTCTCCCGCTGTGCGTGCGAAGCGCCCGATGAATTGGAGTGTGACCGCCAACGACCGGTGAGGAGCGTGGACGGCTGCTATCTTGAGGCGTGGCATGTCAAAGCCCTCGCCCAACATGTTCACACAAATGACGCCATCAAGATCGTTTTCTGAGAGGCGTGTGAGCACCTTCTTGACATGGCCAAGAGATTGTCCGCCGTGTACAAGCTTAAGCTTAAGACCCGTTTTTTCTGCGTAGATTTTTTCGAGGGCTGCGGCTCTTGCTCGGCTATCTGTGCGAACCATTAGGAGGTGTGTGAAGCCCGCTGAGCGATCAGCTTGAAATTTTTTCTCAGCGGCACGTGCGATTGCAATATCTTCGTCGTTTTCGTCATTCTCAGAAAGTGGTAATAGATCTACTGGCTGGTACTCAATATGCCCGAAGACGTGGTCACGGTATGCGCTTTTCAAATCGTAAGTGTAAACAAAGCGGCCTTTGATCTCTCGATCGTCCCGGCGAAACGGCGTTGCTGTAAATAAGACCTTCTTTGCCTCTGGAAAAAATCCCAGTGTCATGGCCCATGTTATTGCTGGGCTGTGATGAGCTTCGTCGACGAGGACGACGTCGAATAAGTCGGCTGGCGGGGCGGCGACCTCATTGAGGTTCGGACTCACACTCGGAACGGTGGCGACAACGACATCGAAGTCGCGCATTTCTGACCAACTGTCCGCGTCGATTACCCGTTTAGCGGCGGTCATCACTCGCGGAAGTTCTATATCATCGGGGACAGCTCCGAGTCGCTTGAGGACGCCGAGAGTTTTAAAATCCTCAGCAATCTGCTCGCGGACTAATCGGCTTGGGGTGAGAACGAGCACCCGGGTAGCGCGCAACAATAGTGCGCTTGCTTGTAGCACTGCTGTCTTCCCGGAGCCTGTAGGCATAGTGACGATTGCAGGCTCGGAAAGACGGCTGAAATGAGCACCAACAGCGAATAACGCTCCTCGTTGTGCATCCCGGAAGCCTGGTGCGTCACCGTGCGCGAGCGGGAACCGCAGCTTTGAGTAATTCTCGGCGAAGTACGACAAGCCCACCCCCCTTTTCCGGACATACATCATTTTGGCTTGTCCTTAGCCCATGGGCCGGCAGTTCGCACTCTGTGTGGGCTGCAGCCCTGCGCTCGTGCACTGAAAGATTTCTCGTGGCGCGCCCGCTCTGGCAGAAATTGGCCAGAGGTTCACAATGCCGCCTTGCGCAACAAGCCATATATGACGCTTGTCCGAGCTGTGAACCGCCGGGATTAAGCCTAGCGCGTGATGTTTGTGCGCCGGAGCTGCATAGTTAGGCTGCGGCGTGTATAAGGTTTCTCTCGACTTTCACCGCCGGATGGGACGTGGAATACGCGGTCCAAACCTCCATCAGCGTCCGCCGCTTCTCGAACAGGTCGCCGCGGCGGTAGGCAGCCTCGACGCGGTTCTCGATGGTGTGGGCCAGAGCCATCTCGACCACTTCAGACGGGAAGTGGGTGCACTCAGCTGCCCAATCCCGGAAGGTGCTCCGGAAACCGTGCGGCACAAAATGGCCGAGGGCGGCGTCACGCATGACCTTGACCATGGCCATGTTGCTGAATGGCCGACCCAGACGCCAGCCGGGGAACACCCAGACATCGTCATGACCGCGCTGCAGCTCCAGCACGGCGAGCATCGCTTCGGTAAGCGGTACCCGATGCGGCTTGCCCGCCTTCATGCGCTGACCCGGTATCGTCCAGACACGAGCCTTCAGGTCGAACTCCGACCAGGTGGCGTGCAACACCTCCGTCGAGCGGCGGGCGGTGAGGATAGTGAACCGTAGCGCCCTCGCGGCACCGCTACGCTTGGTCTCCAGCAGGCGCACGAACGCCGGTACCTCATCCCAAGGCATAGCCGGCCTGTGAGTGACTGCGCGGGCCTTGGAGCGCCGTGGTAGCAGCTTGTCGAGGTGACCACGCCAGAGGGCTGGGTTCTCACCCGAGCGGTATCCCTGAGCCTTGGCGGCATCGAGCACCAACTCGATCCGGTTGCGGACGCGTGAAGCGGTCTCGGTCTTGCTCATCCAGATCGGCTTCAGGATGGCCAGCACGTCGGCCGTGGTCACCTCCTGGACGGGCTTCGAGCCGATCACCGGGTAGGCATAGGTCGCCAGCGTGTTCGGCCACTGCTGCCGATGCTTCTCGTTCTTCCACCCCAAGCTGTGCGCCGAGATGTACTCCTTGGCGCATTCCTCAAAGGTCCACGTCTTGGCCACAACGAGCCGCTGCGCCTCTTCCTCAGCCTGCTTGGCGGCCAATGGGTCGACCCGTTGGACCAGTTGTGCCCGCAGCGCAGCCGAGGCGTCCCTGGCGGCTTTGAGGCTGACGGCAGGATACGACCCCAAGCCCATCTCGCGACGTTGCTGGCCGAAGCGATACCGCAGCACCCACTTTCGGCTGGCCCCTTTCCCAACCACCAGGCGGAGGCCGTCACCGTCCTCGTATTTGCCCGGCTCCTTCAGATTCTCAATCAGCTTCGCAGTCAGCTTACCCATGTCGTCTTCCTGGTTCGGTCCCCCCGCCAGTCCCCCCAGCAGCCCCCAGAAGGCGGGAGCGCAGGGTGGATGGCTCTGGAGGACCAGAATGCCAAAACATGAGTAGTTGCAGAGGCTTAATCGCGTGAAATGGACGGCTCTAGCGTGATCCGCCACGGACTCCGTCTCCGCCACTCGGCCCTGTAAAACCCTGCAGATGCAGGGTTTTTTCGTTTCTGGGGCTGCCAGCCCTCTCCTCGATGTTCGGTCCTGGCTTCTCGATGGCACGGGTTTGCGGGCAATCGAAGGACCCGGCGGAGCTTGCGTTGGCGATGGCCGCCGGACGCGTGAGACCAATCAGAATCGTCATGCGGCGTGCGACGTGATCGGCGCCGAGGAAGTCGGCCTGATTCCGGACCGCCGGGCTCGGGCGCGGGGACCCACCAAGCCCGCCCACATTCGCGGGCCTGGACATCGCGCGGGCTTGGACATCGCGCGGGCCTGGACATCGCGCGGGCCTCGATCCAGCAGTGAACCTCGGCATTGTAGGCACCCGGCAACGCCCCGCTGTCGCGTCAGCCTGCGCCGGATCCAGGCTCGGGTGGACCGGCCCTGGACGAGGAGAGAGGGCGGACCTACACGCGGCCGAAACCCAGTCCGTTCCAGCCCTCAGGGCGTTTCAGATCGCGGCCCGATCAATCTGCCGCCCCTTCGCCATCAACGGATGTTTGACGCTCTGGAACCAGATCCGGTCCGGCGCGTTACGCGCGTGCGAGGCCCGAAACGGCTCGCGGAGATGGGCGCCGGCTCTCACCGTCCGGCGTCCCTCGTCATCACGTTGCTCAACGGAGGATGTGGTCATGAGGACTTACGACGTTTCCCCCCTGTTCCGTTCCTCGGTCGGCTTCGACCGGCTTCTCGACCTGCTCGCGCAGGCTGACCGGGTCGAGCCCTCCGCCACCTGGCCGCCCTACAACATCGAGAAGGTGGCCGACGACCAGTACCGCATCAGCATGGCGGTGGCCGGGTTCACCCCCGACGAGATCGAACTCACCCAGCACGACACCGCGCTCCTGATCACCGGCCAGCGGAGGGGCCAGGAGGGTGAGCGCCAGTACCTGCATCGCGGGATCGCGGCGCGGACCTTCCGCCAGACCTTCAACCTCGCCGACCACGTGAAGGTCGTGGGCGCCGCGCTGGAGAACGGCCTGCTGACCGTCGAACTCAAGCGCGAAGTGCCCGAGGCCCTGAAGCCGCGCCGCATCGCGGTCGCGGGCGCACGGGCCGGCGGCGGGCAGGATCACGGGCCTGTCCAGATCGAGGGCGAGGCCAAGGCCGCCTGAGCCCGCACGCAACCGGCTGCTGACCCGACACCCTTCAGGGGCCTCGCGGCCCGCGAGGGACACCCCTTCTCATGCCCTGCCGCGCGCTTTCAGGGAGGATGATCCGTGTCGATGATGGAGACGCACCTTTCCCATACCGGCCCCATGAACCCGCCCGCCACACGACCGGCCTCGTTCGAGGCGTGGCAGGCGCTCGTCGCGCCCGGCGACGTGTTCCGCCATCCGCGGGAGGTGCTGGCGCACCCCCTGCTGTCCCGAGCGGAGAAGCGCACGATCCTGGCGTCCTGGGCCTCGGACGCCTGCGCCCTTGAAAACGGACCCGCCTTGCGCTGCCTGATCGGGTGCAAGGCCGAGCCGGTCTGCGTCGATGCCGTGCTGGCCGCCCTGGTCGAGCTCGACCGGGATTCCCTTGGCTCGCCAAACGCGTGTCCGGCCACGCGGGCCTTGCCTCGGCGCCGCCCGCACCGGTTCTCGACCCTGCGCGGTTTCCGACGCCCCGGACGCCGGAACGATGACGATGATCCGCCGCCTTGTCCCGCCACGAGGATGCCGCGGCCCCGGACGCCCCCGAGTGCTGCCGCACGCGCCCTCTGCATCCCGGCCTAGCGGCCGGGAGGGCGCCGCCGGATTGACGGCGCCCGGGCTCGCTCCGGCATGCCCGCCGCCCGGAGGCTCTTCAGCCCGAAGGCCATCGGCTTGGCGTGGACGATGGGGGCTCGCCGCTCGCGGATCGCGAGGCTCAGCTCGTACGCTCCTGGATTCCGGGAGACGCGGCCTTCACCCCCGCGATGGTCTCCTGAATGCCACGCCCAGGGCTCCTCTCGGATCCCGCAGCCGGGAAACAACTCTCGATGGATTGACCGAACGTTTCGCTGAACCTTAAGTGCGAGGATGCGCGGGTGCCTGCCTCGGACGGTTCAAGGCCGCGCGATCATCGGGGTGGTCGCGCTCTACGCGCTGTTGCTGCAGGCCTTTCTCGGCGGCCTTGCCCCGGTGACGCCCGTGCCGGTCGGTGGCGTGATCTGCGCCGAGCATGACGGTTCGAGCCTGCCGGACCGCCATGGGCCGGCCTGTCACCATCACGCCTGCTGCACGGCCGCGCAGGCCGCGAAGGTCCTCGACCCGCTCCTGTCCACGTCCGCGAGCGTGCAATGGGTCCCCATCCGGGTGGCCTCATTCCTGTGGCGCGACGCCGGACCGGTCCAGGCGCGGGCGCCGCCCGGGCAATCCGTCAGCCCACGAGGTCCGCCCATCGTCTGATCGATCCGCCTTTCCGATCGCTCAGACCCGGACCTCCCCCATGTCTCACTCCCTCCAGGGCGACGCGACGGCGTTCGGCGCCGTCGCGGTCGCGCGCCCGGCGCAGGACGCCGTCTACCGCGCCGTCTGGCGCTGGCACTTCTATGCCGGCCTGCTCTGCCTGCTCTTCCTGATCCTGCTCTCCGTCACCGGCTCGCTCTACCTGTTCAAGGACGAGATCAACCCCACGGCCTTCGCCGACCGGACGATTGTGGCGCGTGAGGCCAGCCGGCCCCTCAGCCCGGATGTGCTGCTGTTCAACGCCTCCGAGGCCGTGCCGAGCGCCGTGCCGGTCTCGCTGGCCGACCCGGCCGACGCGACCGCCGCGGCCGTGGTGACGATGGCCGAGGGGCCGCGCAGGATCCTCGTCTACCTGAACCCGTATAACGGCGACGTGCTCGACCGGGTCGACCGCGACGGCGAGTTCATGATGGTGGTGCGGCGCCTGCACAGCCTCGCGTATTTCGGGCCGATCGCGAACGGCGTCATCGAGGTCGTCGCCGGCTTCGCCATCATCCTGGTGGTCACCGGAACCTACCTCTGGTGGCCGCGCCAGCAGGGCGGCGGCGTCGTGAGCGTGCGCGGCACGCCGCGCCGGCGGATCTGGTGGCGCGATCTCCACGCGGTCACGGGCCTGATGGCCGGGGCCGGCCTCCTCTTCCTCGCCTCGACCGGCCTGCCCTGGTCGGTCTGGTGGGGCCAGCACCTGCGGACTTGGTCGAACGAGGCCGGCCTCGGGCAGCCGCGCGCGCTCTGGGCCAGCAAGCCGGTCTCGAACCTGCCGATGCGGGAGATGCTGACCACCACCGGGTGGGCGATGGTGGATGCGCCCGTCCCGGTCTCGCGGCCGAGCACGGCGGCCGCCATCGGGCTCGCGCGCGCGGTCGAGATCCTGCGCGGCCTCGGGATGCCGCCGGGCTTCGAGATCTCCCTGCCCGTCGGCGAGGCCGGCGTCTACGCGGCGGCGGCCTATCCGAAGGACGTCGCCGGACAGCGGATGATCTCGCTCGACCAATATACCGGCAAGCCCCTCGTCGACGTGCGCTTCGGCGACCTCGGCGGTGTCGCCCGGGCGGTCCAGTACGGCATCGGCATCCACAAGGGCGAGCATTGGGGCCGGATCAACCAGCTCGCGATGCTGGCCTTCTGCCTCGCCACCCTCCTGCTCTCGGTCACGGCCGCGGTGATGTGGTGGAAGCGCCGCCCGGCCGGGCGCCTCGGCGTGCCGCCCTGGCCGCGGAACCGGCGCGTCGCCGCGACGGTGACGGGACTCGTGCTCGGTCTCGGCGCGCTGTTCCCGCTGACCGGCCTCGTCATCCTGGGCATGGTCCTCCTCGACCTCGCCCTTCAGACCTTGCGCCCGCGCCCGGCCGGCTGACCGCGCGGCCCGGGGCCGAACGCGCCCCGTTCCCGCACCCATCCCCTTCCCGGTCGCAGCGGCCGCGCCCGCCTGCACCCATCCGGCGAGTCACCGTCATGTCCCATTGCCGTCACGGCCTCCGGATCCGAGCCTTGAGCCTGTGCCTAGCCGCCAGCCCGCTGGCCATTGCCGCCGCCCAGGCCCAGGGCGGCAACCAGAGCGTCGCCCTGGAGGAGATCTCCGTCACCTCGGAGGGCAACGGCGCCCCCGGGGGCACGCCGATTTCCGCCTCCGGCGCGGCGCGGGCCGGCCTGCCGCCCGTCGCCGCCCCGACGCCGCTGGACAAGCCCGTCGGCGAGGTCGTCACCTCGATCGGGCGCGAGGGCGTCATCGACAATCGCGCCGCCACGACCGTCGCCGACATCCTGCGCAACAGCCCCGGCGTGACCGTGCGGCAGGGCAACGGGCCGCGCGACATCGTGGTCTCGATCCGCGGCAACAATGCCCGCGCCACCGGCGTGTCGCGCAACTTCATCGTGCTGGAGGACGGCTTCCCCGTGACCCAGGCCGACGGCTCCTCGCGCTTCGACCTCGTCGACCCGCGCGCCTATTCCCGCATCGACGTGTTCCGGGGGCCGCAATCGCCGTTCTTCGGCAATTACGCGACGGGCGGCGCGCTGAACTTCGTCACCCGGCGCGGCTCGGAGATCAACGGCGTCGAGTACGGCGTCGATGCCGGCAGCTTCGGCTACCTCAACAATTACGCCACCTTCGGCGGGGTCAGCGGGCCCTTCGAGTACAGCCTGTTCACCAGCGACACGCGCGGCAACGGCTTCCTCAGCCACAACTCGTTCAACACCCAGACCATCAACTTCCTGGGCACCTACGCGCCGACGCCGGATGACCGCTTCACGCTGAAGATCATCAACAACCAGGTCTTCGCCGAGCTGCCGGGCCGCAGCTCGCTCAACCAGTTCTACCTCAACCCGTTCCAGCGCGGCTGCGCCTCGGCCGCCTCGGCCGCACCCGGCTGCGTGCTCAACAGCCTGCTCCTCAACGGCCGGAACGGCGCCACCGTGCCGGTCACGGCCGACGAGGGCGCCTTCCTGCGCGGCGACCGGCGCACCATCGTGGGCGGGCGCTGGGAGCACGATTTCGACGCCTTCACGACCTGGCGCACGCAGCTCGTGTTCGACGATCGGCAGATCAACCAGCCCTTCTATACCAGCTCCGCCCGCGGCGACTTTCCGGGCTTCAACGTCCTCACCGACGTGACCCGGCGCGGCGACCTGTTCGGCCTGCCGGCGACCGGCTACGTCGCGCTCGCTTACAACACCCTCGACAGCAACAGCCTGACCTATAACCGCGCCCCCTACGGTGGCGCGCGGCTCGGCGCGCTGACCGCCAACCTCGAGGCGACGCAGGCCAACCTCGGCGGGCGCGCCCGCGTCGAGCTGCAACTCACCGAGCAATGGATCGCGGTAGCGGGCATCAGCGCCGAGAACACGACAATCCAGGGCCGCAACATCACCTACGGATTCCCGGCGGCCGGCGGCGTCACCACCACGCTCGCCAATATCGACCGCAGCTTCCTCAACGTCGCGCCGGAGCTCTCGCTGCTCTACCGGCCCGATGCCGCCTGGCAGTTCCGGGGCCGCGTGGCGACCGGCTACGCCACGCCCTCGGCCTCGAACCTCACGGTCACGTCGGCGGGCGTGCCGGGCAATAACGGGCAGCTGCAGACGCAGGAGAATCTGGGCTTCGACGTCGGGGCCGACTGGACCCCGCTGCCCGGGGTGCGCTTCAGCGTGACCGGCTTCTACGAGTTCTTCCGCAACGAGCTCGTCACGCAATCGCCCGGCGCCGGCCTCCTGAGCTACACCTTCAACGCGCCGGCCTCCGAGCATCGCGGCGTCGAGGTCGGGGCGGATTGGGCCTTCGCGCCGGGCTGGCGGGCGACCGCCGCCTACACCTTCGACGACCAGATCTACACCCGATACGTGGAGCAGCTCAGCAACGGCAGCCTGACCCGCGCGTTCAACCGGGCCGGCAACCACATCCCGGGCGTGCCGGCCAACCAGCTTCTCGCGCGGATCGGCTACGAGCAGGCCACCGGCCCCCTGGCGGGCCTCGGCGGATACGTCGAAACGGTGTTCCAGGACGATTTCTTCATCGACAACGCCAACCTGTTGAAGGCGCCGGGCTACGCCATCGTGAACCTGAATCTCCACTACACGACGGAGCTCGTCGGCTACGCCAAGCGGCTGAACCTGTTCTTCGAAGCGCGGAACATCTTCGACAAGACCTACGTGGCCTCGGCGCAGAACCTCGCGAACTCGATCAGCGCGAGCACTGGCCTGCAGAACGGCGCGAGCGTCCTGGCCACCACCAGCGGCTCGATCTTCGCGGGCGCCCCGCGCAACTTCGTCGGCGGCATGCGGCTGGCGTTCTGAGATCGGCCATGGCCCCGGCAGGCCTCGGCCTCACCTTTGTTTCGATCGGAACACCACCGGGATCGTGAAGGTCAGCCCCTCGTCCGCCACGAGGGGGGGCGGCTGGGGCACGGGGTCGGAGCGCTTCATCATCGCCAGGGCAGCGCCGTCGAGGCCTGGGTCGCCCGAGCCCTGCAGCACCGTCGCGGAGACGACATGCCCCAGCCGGTCGAGCACGAAGGACAGCGTTACCTGTCCGGTCACGTGCTTGGCGCCGCCCGGATAGCGCTTGTTCCGGTCGAGGTGAGCCAGGAGCTGCCTCTGCCAGGTGGTCCGCACGCGCTGCGCGCTCGCGCCGGTCCCCAGGACGGGGGCGGTCGAGCGCGCAGCCTCCTTCATCGTCTCGGAGGTGGGTGTGGCCGCGGCCTCCGAGGCGACCGATTCCGCCGACGGATTCGCTTCGACCGCCTTGACCTTGGGCTCCTCCTCGCGCGGCGTGCGCGTCGCCTCGGGCGCGACGATCCGGTCCGGATCCTCCGTCTCGGTCGGAACCGCCTTCGGCAGCTCGGTCGGATCCGCCACGGCCTTCTGCTGGACGACGGCCGGCGAAGCGGCGGCATCGTCCGCTTCCGGGCCCGGCGGCAGATCCGTGGGCTCGCGCCGCGGCGCCGTCATGTCGAGCCCGATCTCCAGCGCCGTCGCGCCGAGCGCGTCGGCCTCCTCGGGCGACTCATCATCGATGGCCAGGACGAGACCGCCCGCGTGCAGCAGGAGGACCAGGGCGGCCGCGGCGATCCAGAGCGGCCAGGCCAGGCCGGCCGGCCCCACGGGAACGATTTCGGCCGCGCGCGCGTCGGCGCCGGTCATGGTTTCACGGGCGGCAGGGCCTGCGCGCCGCGTACAGCCTCGCCGGGCGGTCCTTCGAGCGCCACGAGGGCGACCTTGAGGTAGCCGCCGGCCCGCAGGATCTCCAGCACCTCCATCAGCTCGCCGTACGGGACGGCGCGGTCGGCCCGCAGGAAGATGCGTCGGTCCCGGCTCGGATCCGCCTGCGCGTCGAGCGTCCGGGCGAGATCGACCCGCCTGACCGGGGTCTCCCCGATCGCGACCGCGAGGTCGGCCTTGATCGTCACGTAGGTCGGCTTGTCCGGCTTCTTCTGCGGGACCGCCGACGAGGAGGGCAGATCGATCGGAAGGTCGACGGTGGAGAG
This sequence comes from Methylobacterium soli, assembly GCF_008806385.1. Taxonomy (GTDB): domain Bacteria; phylum Pseudomonadota; class Alphaproteobacteria; order Rhizobiales; family Beijerinckiaceae; genus Methylobacterium; species Methylobacterium soli. The sequence goes on along the minus strand of NZ_VZZK01000014.1, from coordinate 53,021 downwards.
CGGCGCGGCGATCATGAAGATGATCAGCAGCACCAGCATCACGTCGATGAACGGCGTCACGTTGATCTCGTGCGCCTCGCCGAACTCGTCGTCGTCATCCTCGCTGCCGCCCAGGGCCATCGCCATCGCGCGCGCTCCCGCTCACTCGGCCGCGCGGGGCAGCGATACCGGCCGGCGATACGCGCCTCGGTCGAGATCCCGCGACAGCAGGCGCAATGCGGCGCCCGCGGCCCGCTGCACGAGGTCGCCATAGGCGCGCGTCGCCCGGGCGAAGTGGTTGTAGACGATGACCGCCGGGATCGCGGCCGCGAGGCCGATGGCGGTGGCGAGCAGCGCCTCGGCGATGCCCGGGGCCACGACGGCGAGATTGGTGGTCTGCGCCTTCGAGATGCCGATGAAGCTGTTCATGATGCCCCAGACGGTGCCGAACAGGCCGACGAACGGCGAGATCGCCCCGATCGTCGCGAGCGCGCCCATCCCGCGCCGGACGACCCGGCCCTCGGCCTTGACGAGCTCCGCGCAGCGCGAGGCGGCCCGCTCCTTGACCCCCTCCGGCGTGCCCTCCGAGATCCGCATCTCGTCGGTGGCGGCCGCGACAAGCCGGTCGGCCACGCTCCGCCCCCGCCCGAGCGCCTGTCCGGCCTCGGCCAATGTCGCCGCACCGCCGAGGCGCGCCAGCGCCCGCCCGAGCGCCCGCCTGGCGAGGCCGAGCTCGATCGACTTGGCGAGCAGGATCGTCCAGGTGAGGACCGAGGCGAGCGCCAGCCCGGTCATCACGGCCTTCACCAGGAGGTCGGCGTTCAGGAACATCGTCCAGGGCGACAGGTCGTGCCCGCCCGCGCTGATCGCCCGCGTCGCCGCCTGGACCGCGCTCGGCGGGGCCGCCGCCGGATCGGCGGGCTCCGGGCTCCGCGCTTGCGGCGGCGCCGGGGCGGTGACCTCGGTCGGCCTCGGCTCGGCCGGTTCGGCCCGCGGCGCCCCCGTCCGGGCCGCGAGCGCGGCCAGGAGGAGGACAAGGGCGGCGAGGAAGGGCCGTCGCAATCGGGTCATAGCTCGGCCCAGGTCCGGATCATGTTGTGGTAGATGCCCGTGAGCCGGACCACCTCGGGGTGGTCGCGGCCGAGCGTGGGCACGAGCGCCTGGATCGTCGCATCGAGATCGTAGATCAGGCTGCGCGTCTGCGGGCTGCGGATCATGCTCTGCAGCCAGAAGAACGAGGCGACCCGCGTCCCGCGCGTCACCGGCGTCACCATGTGGAGGCTGGAGGCCGGGTAGAGCACGAGGTCGCCCGCCGGCAGCTTGACCGTGTGCGAGCCGTAATAATCCTCGGCGACCAACTCGCCGCCGTCATACTCGTCGGGTTCCGCCAGGAACAGCGTCACCGACAGGTCGGTGCGGATGCGCAGGCCGGTCGCCGGATCGCCCCGCACCGCGTTGTCGACATGGACGCCGAAATGGTGGCCCGCGCCGTAGCGGTTGAACAGCGGCGGGAAGATCTGGAGCGGGATCGCGGCCGCGACGAACAGGGGGTTGGCGAGCAGCGCCTGGACGATCCGGCCGCCGAGGCGGCGCGCCACCTCGCCGTCCGGGGGCAATTGCTCGTTGCGCTTGACGAGGGCGGATTGGGCGCCGGCCGTCGAGCGGCCGTCCTCCCACGCCGCCCCGTCCATCACCGCCCGGAAGTCAGCGACCTCCGCCTTGCTCAACACCTCCGGGATGCAGACCAGCATCGCTCAGAACCGGGTCTGAGCGATGAGGGTGATCGTCCGGCCCGGCTGGACGAGGGTGAACGGCGCGTTGCTCTGGTAGAGGGCGTCGTAGATGCGCCGGTCCGTCAGGTTGGAGCCGTAGAGCTTCACCGTCAGGCTCTCGTTGACCTTCGCTTCCAGGAAGGCGTCGAAGCGCCAGTAGGACGGCAGCACGTTGGCGTTGGCCGCGAGGGTCCCGCCCGCGACGCGCGAGTTGTTCACGGCCTGGGCGCCGAGTTCGAGCCACGGGGTGAGCTTGTACTTCGCCAGCATGCTGAAGGAGCGGTTGGCGATGTTGGCCAGGCGGTTGCCGATCACGGCCGGGTTGGCCGATCGCGTCACCCGCGTGTCCATGATGACGTAGCCGCCGAAGAGGCTGAGCTTGTCGGTGACCTTCCCGGCCAGTTCGAGGTCGATGCCCTGAACCCGGTAGGCGCCGGACGCGGTGATCACCGCGGCGTTGCCGCTGCCGATCGTCTCGCGCGCATTCGCCTTCGTGGTGTTGAACAGGGCGGCCGTGGCCAGCAGGCGGCGGTCGAACAGCTCGGTCTTGACGCCGATCTCGTCGGCGGTGTTCTGCTCCGGGGGCAGGATCTGGTTGCCCGCGAAGGTCGGGTTGAGGCCGCCATAGAGGGAGCTGGAGGCATCGAGCTCGGCGCCCACCGGGTTCGACGACGTCGCGTGCGCCACGTAGACGCTCGCGTTCGGCAACGGCTTGAGGGTCAGGCCGATATTGTAGTTCAGGTTGCCGGAATGCGCGGAGACGGATCCGGTGTTGTTGGATGAGCTGATCGTGTAATCGTCGAAGCGCACGCCGCCGTTGAGCAGGACGAGATCATCGAAGTTCATCGTCTCGATGAGATAGCCGGCCTTGGTATCGACCGGGACGACGGTCGGGTTGCCGGCCTTGCGCGGAAGCGTCGAGAATTGCAGCAGGTTGGGCGGGTTGAGGATGTTGACGCCCAGGAAGCTGCCGGTCCCGTTGAAGTTGGCGGAGAACAGCTCCGAGGTGAGGCCGGTATAGCCCTGGCGGCTGACCTGCTCGCGGCTGAACTCGGTGCCGAGCACGAGGTCGTGCTTGATCGGGCCCGTGTAGAACCGGAACGTGGCGTCCGTGACGTTGGCGGTCACGTCGACCGTCTGGTAGCGGCTCTGCGGATTGAGGTTGAGCGTGGTGCCGAAGAGATTGCCGTTGCCCGGGAACACCGGGTTTTCCGGTAGGGTGCCGACATAATCGAGCACCGAATGCGCGGCGCGGAACCGGTTGCGTACCGTGACCCAGTCGGCGGGCGTCCACTCGGCCGTGAGCGTGCCGGTGTCCTGCTGGACGCGGTTGAAGTCGCGGTTGACGAAGCCGTAATAGGTGTTGCGCGGGACGATGCTCTCCGTGAAGGGACGGCGCGCCTGGACGTTGAAGGGCACGCCGAAATCCGGCAGCCCGCTGAGCGCCGTGTGGATGTAGTTGGCGGTGAACTTCCAGTCGTCGGCGGGCTTCAGCGTGATGGCGATCGCGCCGCCGTCGCGGTCGTCGGTCACGTATCTGCGGCCCGCGACGTTCGAGTCCTGGTAGAGACCGCCGAGACGGATCGCCAGGGCCGGGCTGATGACCTGGTTGACGTCGAAGGTGAGGCGGCGCCTGTTGTCGGTGCCGAACTGCTCCTCGGACTTGTAGAAGTTCCCCGCGGTGGTGGCTTCCTTGGTGACGATGTTGAGGGCGCCGCCCGCCGTGCCGCGCCCGGCGAAGGTCGAGGCCGGCCCGCGCAGGATCTCGATCTGCTCGGTGAAGAAGTTCTCCCGGATGCTGACCGAGGGATCGCGGATGCCGTCGATGAAGACGTCGTTGCGCGCATCGAAGCCGCGGATGAAGAAGCGGTCGCCGAAGGCGTTGCCGCCCTCGCCGGAGCCGAGAGTCACGCCCGCCGTCGAGCGCAGGACATCGCGCAGGCTGGTGGCGTTCTTGTCCTCGATGACCGCCCGCGTCACCACCGTGATGGTCTTGGGGGTGTCGAGGATCGGCTGCGTGAAGCGCGGCGAGGCGAGGCGTTCCGCCTGATAGGGCGAGGCCGGGTTGGCGTAGGGGTCGCCGCTGATGTCGCCGCGCGCGAGGATCGGGAGCGCGGCGGCGCTGGGCGCGCCGGCCGCCGGGGCGGCGACGGGCGGAGCCGTCACCCGGCGGGCCTGCGCGGTGCGCCGGAGGGCGGTCCGGGCCTTGACCTGTGCCTGGCTCGCCTTCGGGGCGGGCGGGCGCGGCCGCGCGATGGGCGCGTCGACGTTGACCGGCGGCAACGCGGATGCCGGCCCCTGCTGCGCATCCGCGCTGCCGACCGAGCCGACCGCCATCGCGCAGGCCATACCGACTGCGTTTTTCGGGTCTGCCAGCCTCGATGGATAGTTATGCGCAGCATTGCGCAATGACCGCGGAATATGAATGCGGTTCTGCACGACAATTGCTCCCCGGGCCGTTTGATCCAACAAGCAGATCGGCTCTGAGACGGCTAGAATATGATTCATTCCCGCGGTCAATATGCTGGAATGACAAGATTACTACCGTGGGTTGTGTAAATTGCAGTGTCTATTTATTATCAATCCAATGTAGAACTGGAATTATTTCAATTCAGGCGTCATGCCGGCCTGCGATGCCGAAAATATCGAACGAGAACAACGATCTATCGGATGCCGCGAGGGAGGCCGGCGCATTTATCGCGGATGCCGGGCGGCGCCGTCCCGCAGTTGCCCTGCGGCCACAGGGCTCAGGTATTGCCCTGACCTGGGGATGACGGACCCGACCTCATCCGTCGCAACGGGGGTCGCAGGGGCGCGCGGCCCTGCGCCCGGTGGGATCAGTCCTGGCTCGGCGGCTTCATCAGCGAGAAGAGTTCATCGATGGCGTGCAGGGCCGTCGCGCGGACGACCCGCTCGTCCGTCGCGCCGGTGATCCGGATGCCGTTGGTCACGGCGCGGATCTCATCGCGGAAGGATGTGAGAAACCCGACCGGGTCGCGCTCCTCGCCCGCCAATCGAGCGATCACGCCCGTCAGCAGAATCTGCAGACCGAGGATGCGCCCGTTGAGTTCGTCCATCGTTCCGTTCCTTCTTGCGTCGACGGGCGCGACCAGCCGATCGGACGGCGCGCCGAGCGGTGTCGTCACGGTCGAGAGGGGCTGCCGCCCGGTCAGGCGCGGGATCCCGCCGATCGAGACGGGTCGCGCCGCGCCAGCGAAGGCCGACGATTCCCCCGCCCCGAACCGTTGGCGTATAGGCCCGGTCCGGCGTCCTGTGCAGCGTGCGCCGTACTCAAACGTCCGGGTTTGACACCGATCGTTCGTGACGGGCTCGCCTTGGACCTTCAGATCTCAGTTCAGGCCTTTGAGCCAGTCGCGAAACGCCACCACGTTCCGGGAATATTCGTCGCGCGAGCGGTAGCACAGGAAGTGCATCTCGCGGTGGAGACTGCGGAAGCGCCCGGCGCCGAGGCGAACCAGGGATCCATCGTCGATCTGGGCCTTGGCGAAGCGCAGGCTTTCCAGGGCGAGGCCCATGCCCTGGACGGCGGCGGAGATCACCAGGGCGCCCCGGTCGAACGAGGCACTCGCGCGGGTGCTCGGCGGTGGCAATCCGTTGGCGGAGAACCAGTCCGGCCACCGCACCGGGCTGAAGGACGAATCGAGCCGCGCGAAGGTCTCGATCGCCGCGGCGTCGACCGACGCGGCCCGCCGGGCGATCTCCGGCGTGCAGAGCGCGGCGATCTCCTCCTCTCCGAGCGCCAGGACCGTCAGGCCCGGGCCGGACGGCGCCTTGCCGTAGGCGATCACGACATCGATGTCCTCGTGCCGCTGGAGGTCGATCGACTCCGCCCCCGACGAGAGGCGGATGCTGACGCTCGGATGCTGCTCGATGAAATGCGGCAGGCGCGGGCTGAGCCAGGCGCTGGCGAAGCTCGGCGTGCAATGGACCGACAGCGACGCGGCGGCGGAGGACGGGGCCAAGTCCGCGCAGGCGGTCTCGATGGCGTCGAAGGCGCAGGACAGAGCCGTCAGCAAGCGCTCGCCATCCGGCGTCAGGCTGACGCGCCGGTTCGAGCGCAGGAACAAGGCGCGGCCGAAATGCCGCTCCAGGGCACGGACCTGATGACTGACCGCCGAGGGCGTGAGGTGCAGTTCCTCGCAGGCCCGCGCGAAGCTCCCGAGCCGCGCCGCCGCCTCGAACGCCCGCAGGGCCAGGAAGCTCGGTATCCGCCGCATCGCCGTCTCGCGTGAATTGAATTCACTGGTCCGTGAAAAAACCTCGTTTGTCAAAGGGCCGCCCGGCAGAAAAACTCTCCTCGGGGCGCCGCTCGACCGGCTTCCCGCATAATAATGCCGAGGAGACGCCGAGATGGCACAAGCTGTGGCCGCCTTTACGGGGCCGGAGATCGACGAGACCGCGCGCCTCTATCGCAAGGTCACCTGGCGGCTCATCCCGTTCCTGTTCGCGTGTTACGTCGCGGCCTATCTCGACCGCGTCAATGTCGGCTTCGCCAAGCTGCAGATGTTGAGCGATCTCAAGTTCAGCGAGACCGTCTACGGGCTCGGTGCGGGGATCTTCTTCTTCGGATAATTCCTGTTCGAAGTGCCGAGCAACATGATCCTGCATAAGGTCGGGGCGCGGCTCTGGATCGCGCGCGTGATGCTGAGCTGGGCCGTCATCTCCGCCGCGATGATGTTCGTCACCACGCCGACGATGTTCTACGTGCTGCGCTTCCTGCTCGGCGTCGCCGAAGCCGGCCTGTTCCCGGGCGTCATCCTCTACCTCACCTACTGGTATCCGGCCGAGCGGCGCGGCGGCATCATCGGGATGTTCATGACCGGCATCCCCATCGCCGGGCTCATCGGCGGCCCGCTCTCGGGCTGGATCATGAACGCCATGGCGGGGGCCTACGGCCTGGCCGGCTGGCAATGGATGTTCCTGATCGAGGCGCTGCCCTCCATCGTGCTCGGCCTTTTGGTCATCGCCTATCTGGATGACGGCATCGCCAAGGCGAAATGGCTGACGAACGACGAGAAGGACCGCCTCGCCCGCAATGTCGCGGCCGACAATGCGCGGACGACCGCGCACCGCTTCCGCGACGGCTTCACCAGCCCGTGGGTCTGGTTTCTCAGCGGCGTCTACTTCTTCTTCGTCATGGGCCTGTACGGCGTCAGCTTCTGGCTGCCCACCCTCATCAAGGGCGCGGGCGTCAGCGACCCGCTGACCATCGGCATCCTGACGACGCTGCCCTACGGCGCGGCCGCCATCGCCATGATCGTGGTCGGCCGCATGTCAGATGCCGCCCGCGAGCGGCGCTGGCACATCGCGATCCCGGGCCTGATCGGTGCCCTCGGATGGCTCGTCAGCATCCAGTACAGCACCAACCTGGTGGTGGCCGAATTCGCCCTGACGGTTGCCACGATGGGCGTCCTGGTGACCCTGGCGCAGTTCTGGTGCCTGCCGACCGCCGTTCTGGCGGGTGCGGCCGCCGCCACCGGCATCGCGGTGGTCAACTCGGTCGGCAACCTCGCGGGCTTCGTCAGCCCCTACCTGATCGGCTGGATCATCGACCGCACGCAATCGACCAGCCTCGGCGTCTACACGCTCGCCGCCTGCCTGGCGGTCGGCAGCCTCCTGGCGCTGACGATGCCCAAGCGCCTCGTCAACCGCTGAACGCCCCGCCCTCCCCCCTCCCGCAGAGAGAAACACCATGTTGGACGAGCACGATCACGACGTCGCCATCGACCTCCCGCCCGACGATACCGGCCGCAAGCGCATCTCGATCTACCAGCCGGAGCAATCCGGCCTGATCTTCCCCGAGATGCCCGCCTTCCAGAGCTTCGAGGAGGAGCGGACCTACCGCAAGCAGCACCTCGTGGCGGCCTGCCGCGCCTTCGCGATGCACGGCTTCGATTACGGCTTTGCCGGGCACCTGACGATCCGCGATCCGGAGCGTCCGGAGCTGTATTGGACGAACCCGATGTGCGTGCACTTCTCGCAGGTGCGGATGTCGAACCTGATCCTCGCCGACCACAAGGGCGACGTGGTCGAGGGCACCTACGCGATCAACCGCGCCGGCTTCGTGCTGCACGCTGCCGTGCACGACGAGTACCCGGACGTGATGGCGATGTGCCACGCCCACACCGTCTACGGCACCGCCTGGTGCGCCACCGGCCGGCCGCTCGACATGATCAGCCAGGACGCGGCGGCCTTCTACAACAGCCACGCGGTGATCGGCGCCTCCGCGGGCGCGGTCGCGGTCGAGAAGGAGAGCGGCTCGTCGGTGGCCAAGCAGATCGGCCGCAACCGCGGCGTGCTGCACCAGAACCACGGCCTGCTGACCTGCTCGCGCCACAGCATCGACGACGCGGCGTTCTGGTTCATCGCCCTGGAGCGGGCCTGCCAGCAGCAGCTTCTGGTCGAGGCCACCGGCATCAAGCCCCAGACCGTGTCCGAGAAGACCGCCCGCTACAGCCGCGAGCATGTCGGCAGCGACTATATCGGCTGGCTGCACTTCCAGACCCTGTACAACCACATCGCCGCAACGCAGCCGGACATGTTCGAATAATCGTCTGCCACGAAGCGGGGCGCCGCGATGCGCCCCGCTTCGTGGCCCGCGGAGCCTCGACGCCATCCTGCGCCCTGCGCGCCTGACGGAATCTCAGGTGGCGACCAGCACGACGGAGCGGTCCGAGGCTTCCAGCACCGCATCGGCGATGGTGCCGAAGGCGAGGCTGTCGCCGGGCCGGCGCGCCACCCCCATGACGATCAGGTCGTGGCCGCCGCGCCGGGCCTCCCGCACGATGGCGTCCTCGGCCGCGAGATTCGCCCGCGCGACGACGCGGATCCTGACGCCGTGCTGGTCGGCCAAGCCCACCACCTCCTTCAGCACCGCCTGATCGCTGCGCCGGGGGCCTGCAAAGCGCCGCCGCCGGGTCGTGCTCGCCGTCGCGCTCGCCACGAACAGCGCGGTCATCGCGGCGCCCGCGGCCCGCGCCACGTGCAGGGCGACCTCGGCGCCCCGGCGCGACACATCGGTGCCGTTGACCGGAACCAGGATGCTCAGGCGCGCGCTGCGGGTCGGCCAGAAGGGCGCCCCGGGCCGCCACGATGGCCAGCGGGCCGGCAAAGCTGTAGGCCGCCCGCGCCACGTCCGGGCTGAAGCCGCCCTCCGCCCCGACCGTCGGCTCGATGCCGATCACCAGGAGGTCGAAGCCCTTCTCCGCCTCGGCTGCGACGGCCTCGTCGAGCGGCCCGTCGACCGGCCGCTCCGTCACGTCGACGCTCACGGCGCCCGCATCCTCCGCCGAGGCCTGATCGCGCGCGACGGCGGCCGCGCCCTGCACGGAGGCGCCGAGGTCCCGGCTCGCCGTCGCGGGATCCGGGACCGGCATGGCCTGCAGCAGCGTCACCGGCATCCCGCGACGCCCCGCGAGCAGACCCGCCAGGCGCGCGGCGAAGCGGCCCTTCGGGCTCTCGTCGGCCGCGACGAGCAGGCGCTCCAGGTTCGGCACGAAGCCGCGCTCCTCGAATTCCTCGCGCTCCAGCCGCGTGCGCTCCGCCGCGTCCAGCGGCAGGCGGCCGAGCGCCCAGCGCAGCATCGGCGGCATCGCGAGCGTGGTCAGAACCGCCATGGCGACGATCATGGTGAAGAGGTCCTGGCTCAGGGCGCCGATGGACAGGCCGATCCGAACTTGACCGATGAGATCGACAGGGCGGTGCCGAGAAACAGCGAGGTGACGAGCCGCAGCTCGGGCTTCGGCAGCATGGTCTCGGGCAGGAACTCCGGCTCGGGCGATGGCGCCGTGCCACGGTTCGCCGGATGTCGCGTCACGGAAATCGGGCGGTATCGACCGTGCGGCGTGCCCGGTCGATACCGGTGGCGGCTAGGCCGCCGCCGTGTCGTCGGCGTCGAGGATGGCCTCGAGATCGCCCGTCAGAGCGTCGAGTTGCTCAGGGCTGGCGATGATCTTGAACGTCGTGCCGTCCTCGGCCTCGACCGCGATCTCCACGTGGTCGTCCACCTTCGCGGCCAGCGCTTGTACGAGCTTGTAGGTCGTTGCCATGAGATCTCCTTGTGAGGCTCCAGGCAACGCCGCAGGCGCCCGATGGTCCCCGCGACAGAAGCTCTCAAGGCCGATGCGATCCGGCCGCGTCGAGACGGCGCGACAGCGCAGGAATCTCGGCCCTCGGCGCGGGCCTGCCTTGTGGCGGATCGCGGAGACGTCCACGAAGCCGCTCCTTGCGACGGGCGTGTTCGGGAGCGCTCGGCGCGCGGCGGCCGCGAAATCAGTTGAAATCGAGCAAAGGCGTGTCCCCAAAGGTCAAGCAAGCCTCGGAGCATCGGCTATTCTCTTCCGTTGCGAGCGGTTCTGTTCGCATCATCGACCAAAGGAGGGAGTTATGCCCTTTACTGTCGCGTCGAAGACGGATCTCTTCTTAGGGCTCGGAATCGTGGCGGCCTGCATCCTGACGGGCTCGATGGCGCTCGCCCAGCCGCTGGCGATCCGGGTCAACCCGCGCCTCGCCGACGAGGGCATCCTCATGTCCGGCAACCAGGCCGCCACGATCCCGACCTTGTTCGAGGCCGGGCCGCGCTACACCGAAGCGAATGGGCGCGGGCGCCGGGTGGGTGTCGGGAGTTCGGTCCCGGATTGGGTCCAGATCGGCTCGTTCCAGAACGTCGCCGTCCCGGGCCTCAACCCCGTCGGCTATTACGGGTACTTCATCTCCCCGGACGACAAGGCCGTCGTCCTCGATCTCGGCTCCCGCAGGATCGTGCGCGTCATCCGGCCGTAGCGGCGACACAGCCGACAGGCGTGCCGGGGCGCGGCCAGCGATGCCGGCGACCGCGCCTCTCACCCGTGGGGGCCGACAAGCCCGCGCGGCTCATCGGCGGAGCGATCGCGCGCGCGATCTCATCGGCGATGTCCCGCACGCCAGGCACTCGGGCTCTCGCCGGACCAGCGCCGGAACGCGCGCGTGAAGGCGCTGGCCTCGGAGAAGCCGAGCGCCGCCGCAATATGCGCGAACGGGATGTCGGTGTGGTCGATCAACTGGCGGGCGATCTCGAAGCGCCCCTGATCCGCCACCACGCTGAAGGCGGTCCCCTCCGCGCTCAGGCGCCGGGCCAGGGTCCGGCGATGCATGGAGAGACGCCCGGCGACCTTCTCGGCGGTGCAGCCGCCCTGCATCAACTCGGTTCGCAGCAATTGCCGCAGGCGCGTGGTGAAATCCGGGGCGGAGAGGCGCGCCTGATCGCGCAGAATCTGCCGCAGGACCCGGGCGCGTTCGGGGTCGGCGCCGGGGATCGGCTGGTCGAGCTGAGAGGCCGGGAAGACCAGGGCCGCCGCCTCACGGTTGAACCGGACGGGTGCCCCGAACGCGGCGCGGTAGGGTGCCTCGTCGCCCGGCACCGCCCGCGGCAGGAGCACCTCCTCGGGGGACCAATCCGCGCCGCAGAGCGCCCGCAGCAGGTTGGTGCCCGCCGCCGCGGCCGCATCCGCCACCTGGTCGGCGCAATCCGTGCCGGGCTCGTAGACCGCGCAGTTCCAGACCGCCGTGCCGTCCTGGGCATTCAGGGCGGTCGTGGCGCCGACGCTATGCGTCTCGACATGCCGGATGAGATTGTGAAGGGCCTGGCCGACCGTCTCGGAATGCCGCATCAGGCCTCCGACGAGGCCGAGGGCGGGCAGCTGGATCCTCTGGCCGAGAAGCAATCCGAAATGCGGGCAGCCCGTGCAGGCGCCGGAACGGGCGATGAGCGCGCAGAACGCCCCCAGCGAGAGGACCGCGTTCGGGTCGGTCAACAGGGCAGGGTCGAGACCCGCGATCCGGATGACGCGGTCGGGATCGGCGCCGAGATCCTCCAGCAAGGGGGCGAAGGCGCGCGCGACGCCGAGCTGGAAGGAATCCTGCCCCGATTGCGGCGCCGCCGCCAGGAGCGAAACCTCCGGCGCGTGCTCACCCTCCGGCAGGAAACCGAACCCCCAGACCAGTGGGCAGAGCCCGACCGGGCCGATCGGGGCGGGCGTCGCGGACCTGGGATGGGACGCCATGGGCGCTCTCCGGGAGATCAGGTTCCTGTCCCATTCCTGCATCCTCGGCCGGCCTCGCCCGACGGATGCCTCGCCTGCCCTCCCCCCGGCTCACATCCGCAGACCCGTCGGCACGGCGACGTCGCGTGGATGTCCTGCCCGGGCTCGCCGTCCTGAACGTGCTCGTCTCCGGCCCCGCGGCAGGCCGCCCGCGCTGAATGCAAGGGTCTCGCCCGACGATTCAGGTCGGCTCGGCAGCGTCACGGTATGATGGCGGGAAGATCCTGCTTGACCCTGGGTGACAAACCTCGCCGTTTTGATCGCACCAATCCGACCGGCCCGGGGCAGACAAGCGTCTTCGTTTCTGAGGTCCTAATGGAATGGCAACTTCCTGCGGATACCGCCGTCCGACGCCGAAGAACCAACTTGCAACAGCATGGCGAAACGTGCGTATCCGTACGAAGTTGCCGCTTGTAAGTTCTTCTGGTTTCTGGAAGCTTGGCCGTAATCGATAAAATCCAAGGGGTGCGGTCATGCATAAATACTGGCAAATGCTTGGTATCGCGCTGACCGGAGTCGCGGCGCTGCAGGCTACGCCGGGTGCACAGGCCGCCGAATCGGCGCAGGGCATCTACGTTCTCGGCAACCGCGGCCCCCTCGCGGGCGTGACGCCGCCGCCGGGCTTCTACTTCGAGAGCGAGACCTACTATTACTCGGGCAATCTCGGGGGCGGCCGCGCCTTCCAGACCGGCGGCGTCGTCGCGGCCAACGTCAAGATCGACTTCACGGCGAATTTCGCGACGCCGATCTGGGTCACGCCGGTCGAGATCCTGGGCGGCAATCTCGGCTTCTCGATCACAATTCCCTTCGGCACGCCCAATATCAGCGCCGGGGCGGTCCTGTTCTCGCCGCGCATCGACCGGATCATCGCCGGGCGCGAGCGCGACGCGAATTTCAGCGTCGGCGACATCTATCTCGCCTCGTTCGTGGGCTGGCACTCGGGCAACCTCCACTGGAGCACCACGCTCCTCGGGGTCGTGCCGTCCGGCTCCTACGAGAGCGGGCAATTGTCGAACATCTCGCTCAACCGGCCGGCGATCGATTTCAGCGGCGCGATCACCTATCTCGATCCCATCCTGGGCTACGAGCTCTCGGTGGTGCCCGGCATCACCTTCAACTGGATCAACCCGGCGACGCAGTACCTCACCGGCACCGAGTTCCACCTCGAATGGTCGGCCTCGAAATATCTGAGCAAGGAATTGTCGGTCGGCCTCGTCGGCTACTATTACAACCAGCTCACCGGCGACAGCGGCTCGGGCGACCGGATCGGGCCGTTCAAGGGACGGGTGACGTCGCTCGGCGCCCAGATCGGCTACACGTTCAAGCTCGGCGAGATCCCGGTCTCGACCAATCTCCGCTTCTTCCGCGAGTTCGACGTCCGGAACCGGTTCGCCGGCACGGCGACCTTCCTGACGATCTCGGCCCCGCTCTGGGTCGCCCCACCCAAGCCCGTGGCCGAAGCGAAGCCGATCGTCTCGAAGTTCTGACCCGCGACGCCGGCTCGCCCCCTCCCGGGTCCGGGACCGCCATCCGCGCGCGGCGCGGCGGGCCAGCAACGATGCGGTCTTCGCGCGAAGCGGCCGAGTCGGCGATGGAACGCCGCCGGGCCCTTTGCGTGTTTCCGGATTCGTGTATCGTTACGCATCGAACCGGTGACGTTTCGAGACGCTTTCGGACCCTCGCGTTGACGAACGGAAACCTCGATGCTGTCGCGCGCGCAATGCCGAGCTGCTAGGGCGGGCCTTGAATGGTCACGCGAGGACTTGGCGAGGCGATGCGGCTTGTCCGACCGGACCATCACGGATTTCGAGCGCGGCGCGCGCGAGCCCCACGAGAACAACAAGCGGGCCATCCAGGCGGCCTTCGAGAGCGCCGGCGTCCGCTTCGCGCAGGATCGGTGCGTCTGCCTTCCCGCCGTGCTGGAAGGTCAGGCGCCGGTCTGACATCCATCCGGGCCAACCGGGATGGGGCCGCGTTCGGTTCCGGGAGCGGAACGCAACACAAAGAATCGTTTTGGGAGGAAAAGCATGGCGCGTAACATCTTGATCCTGGGAGCCTCGTACGGCTCCCTGCTCGGCACGAAACTGCTGATGGCCGGTCACAACGTGACCCTGGTCTGCCGGCGCAAGACGGCCGACCTGATCAACCGCGAGGGGACCGAGGTCCGGATCAAGCTGCGGGACGAGCCGGAGCACCGGTCCATCCGGTCGCACGACCTGCCCGGCACCCTGGATGCGACGCCGCCGGAAGATGTCGACGTCTCCCGCTACGACCTCGTCAGCCTGGCCATGCAGGAGCCGCAATACAACAACCACACGATCCGCGTCCTGCTGATCAAGATCGCGGCGGCGAAGCTGCCCTGCCTCTCGCTGATGAACATGCCGCCGCTGCCCTATCTCAAGCGGATCCCGACGCTCGCGGCCATGGACCTCGAGGATGCCTACACCAATGCGGGCGTCTGGGACCGGTTCGAGCCGGGATTGATGACCCTCTGCTCCCCCGACCCGCAGGCGTTTCGCCCGCCGGGCGAAGGCGCCAACGTCCTCCATGTCGGGCTGCCGACGAACTTCAAGACGGCGCCGTTCGCGGACGAGGCGCATAACCGGCTGCTGCGCGAACTCGAGGCGGATATCGACGCGGTGCGGCTCGACGGCCACGACGTTCCGGTGAAGCTGAAGGTGTTCGAATCGCTGTTCGTCCCGCTGGCGAAGTGGTCGATGCTGCTGACCGGGAATTACCGCTGCGTCACGCCGCAGGAGCCACAATCGATCCGCGACGCGGTGCATGGCGATCTGACGCGTTCGCGCGCGATCTACGAGCATGTCGACGCCATCGCGCAGCGCCTCGGCGCCGATCCGAGCGATCAGGTGCCCTTCGAGAAATACGCCAAGGCGGCGGAGAGCCTGCTCAAGCCCTCCTCCGCGGCGCGCGCGGTGGCGAGCGGGGCACCCTATATCGAGCGGGTCGACGTGCTGGTGAAGCTGATCTCGCATCAGCTCGGGACGCCCGATCCCGAGATCGACCGGACCGTCGAGACCGTGGATCGCAAGCTCGACGAGCGGGTCGTGGCGGGCGGATTCGGCGCGGATTGAGGCCGGGCTGCCGCACCCCGCTTGAGCCGGGACCAGGGGGCGCCGTCCCGGCGCCCTCATCGAGACAAGGAGGGGCGCCGTCCCGGCGCCCTCATCGAGACAAGGAGGGGCGCCGTCCCGGCGCCCTCACCGGAACAAGGAGGGGCGCCGTCCGGGCGCCCTCAGAGCGTGGCCTTCCCACTGCGGCTGACCGGCGGCGGGCCCCAGGCGCCGTTCAGCAGAGCATCCTTCGGCCAGTAGGTGCGCAGCATCAGGTTGAACGGCCCTTCCGGGGCCGGCAGCCAGTTCGATTCCCGCATGGCACCGGGGCTCTCGTTCTGGATGAAGAGATCGACCGAGCCGTCCGGGTTGGCCTGGAGCTTGTCGCGCGGGCTGACGGAGTAGCGGTTGATCGGGTTCTCGACGAAGAAGAACGCGGAATCGTACATCGTCAGCGACCAGAAGCCCTCGACGGGCGGCAATTCGCCGGCGGGGAAGCGCATCACGTATTTCGAGGCGCCGTTCAGCCGGCGGCCGGCGGCATCCACCGTCGTCATCGGGTAGATGGCGTCCTGCGGCAGGTTGCAGCCGAGACCCACGGCCGTGATGAAGGCCCGCTGCAGGTAATCCTTGCCGTAATCGCCGCCGTCGGTCGTGAAGGTCCAGCCGTTCACGTGACGCCCCGTCTGCTTCTCGTGCCCCATGATCCGCGCGATGGCTTGCGCGGGCGCCCGCTCGACGGCCTCCCGGGCGGCGGGCGTGAGCATGCCCGGATCGGAGGTCTGGCCCGGCACGATGCCGAGGGAGGCCATCTTGGCGACCGGAACCCCATCCGCGAGGGCCGGCGGATTGTCCTTCATCAGGGCGGCCAGCAGGTTGAAATAGGCCGTCGCGTCCATGCGGTTGACCTGATCGCGCACGGCCGTCTTGCTGTCGATGCTGGAATCGACTCGGCCCGCGGGCGGCGTGTAGGGCTTGCCGGCCGCGCTCGCCGGGATGAGCCGGTACTGGTCCTGGAGCGCGTGCACGGCCGCGTAATCTTCGGGCGTGCCGGTGCAGTAGGTCCGGCCGAGGATCCAGATCAGGCTCGTGGGCGCCTGGATCAGCCTGGCGCCGGAGGGCACGCTGCCGCTCCAGCCCGGGCCGGCGATGAAATAGGTCTGCGGGCCCGTCCCGGTCGTGCGCTTGCCCGGCACCGCGAAGATGTTCGTCCAGGCGCTGAGCATCGGCATGAGGTAGTAGCGCCCATCCTCTTCCGGGATGCTGAACAGGTAGGGCTCGCGGCCGACATCCACGAAGGCGAACGAGTAGAGCGTGTCGGCGTTCGGGGCCGTGACGGCCCGGAACTTCGCGTCCGGATAGGCGCGCGCATTGCCGATCTGGCCCATCGGCGCGCCCTTCGCGCCGTCGGGCGACGCGACATTGGTGAGGACCCGCCGGGTCATCTCCATGGTGACGAGCGGATAGCCGTAGATGTAGGCCTCCACCGCCAGTTCGAGCGGGTCCATCACGGCGTGGTCGCCAATGACGGGGGCATCCTGCGCGAGGGTCTGGGCGGAGGCGCGGGGCAGCCCCGGCCCGACGAACGGGAAGGCGGCGGCGCCCGCGGCGAAGATCCGTCTCGCCACATCCATGGCCGTCTCCTGTGGGTACCCCGCCCCTGTCCGGGGTCTCTCGGGATTGTCCGTGCCGTCGCCCCCTCGTCGAGGCGCCCGCGCGGATGGGCGTTGCGACGAAGGACCGGTCCTGCCTCGGCCCGGCTGGCGCGGCCCCGTCTGATCGACGCCGGCCTTGCAGGGTTCGCAGGGTTGAAGCCGGAGCCTAGCACCTCCCTCGAAAGCTCGAAGCAAGCAAATGCGAAAGCGCGCGCGTTGGTTTGTTTCGCGCAGAAGGTTTCGCGCAGGGCGGCCTTCCGGGAGGACTTGCCTCAACTTCCCCCATTTGGACGATTCACGATCGCGCGCCGCGAAACCTGCGCCGCCGTAACCGTAACAATCCCCGGGCCCCGCGTCCCGGCGCATGATGGGGATCGCCGGTTCGCGCAGACGTGCCGTACCCGGAGGCTGGTATGGGGCGTTCAGAGCGACGCGGCCTGGCAAGGCTCATGCTCCGCTACCCGGAGCGGCGGGAGGCGTTCCGGCGCAAGGCCGCGGACGATCCCTACTTCCTCGAACTGTGCGATGCCTACGAAGCAACATGCGAGGCGGCGGAGTATTGGGCAAGATCGAGCGAACCATTTGCACCTGAACGTACATGCGAATACAGAAGGCTTGCAACGGATGTCGAGGAAGACATCCTGCGCAAAGTCGTGTAAGCCGTTAACCTGGATTTAGGCTCGGCCCGCGCCTGCGGGCCAACGCATGTGAATGTCCTCGCAGCATCGTCCGGTTCGGTCGCATTTTGCGGAGGTTCCGATGGACGCCGACCCGCCTTCGCCGATGGCGCCCCATCCGCTCGCGGAGCAGGAGGTCGGGGAAGCCATGCGCTCTCTCGTGGCGGGAAACGCCCTTCGCCTGTCGGAGCGGAACCGACGCTTCCTGTCCTTCGTGGTCGACGAGACGCTGGCCGGGCGGGCCGGGCGGATCAAGGCCTACGCGATCGGGGTGGACGTCTTCGGCCGCGGTTCCGATTTCGACCCGGGCACGGATCCGATCGTGCGGATCGAGGCGACCCGGATCCGGACCGCGCTCGCGGCCTATTACGAGGGCGCCGGCGCGCAGGATGCGATCCGGGTCCTCCTCCGGCCGGGCTCGTACATCCCGGAATTCGAGTTCGCCCGCGCCGCCTCGCCCGCCCTCCCGCCCGGCGCGGACACGGGCGGGCCGCAGGCGGACCAGCGCGCGGCGGCCCGGACCGCGCTCGTCGTCACCCACCGGACCGACCGGCGGGACCGCTGCGCCGTGGCAACGGGCGAGCTGTACCTGCAGGCGGTGGTCAGGGCCGCCGCCGGCCAGGGCTTCCGGGTCTTCGTGACGCCGCCTCCGGCGCGCAGGGCGGCGGCCCAGGCCATCCGGGCGTTGCTGCACCATCCCGAGGACGTCTACGCCCTCGACCTCGCGGTGTTCGGGATCGCGGAGGGCCGCCGTTGCGCGTGGTCCCTCTGCGACCTGCGCAGCGGCGAGTTCCTGGGCTCGGATTTCGTCGATCTGGTCGGCGGGGAGCCGCCGGAAGCTGCCGGCATCGATCGGCAGGCCGCGTCGGTCGCGCGGCGCGTCGCCGACGCCGTGGCCTGAGCGCCCCCGCGGGCTTGCCCCCCTGCCCCGCCCGCCGCGAGCTTCGTTACGGTTACAGACTTGACTTCCGGCATCCCGGCCCGCGGCGCCGGATTCGCCCGGCGCGCGCCTCAGCGCCCCCGCGCGGCGCTGCGGAACGCGTGCCGCAGGCGGTCCCCGCGGCCGGGCTTCACCCGCAGATGCGGGCCGATCAGTGTCTCGAACGCGAAGGCGACCTGCCCGTATTCCTCGCCGCACCCTTGCGCCCGCTCCTTGGGCAGGTAGCCCCGCGCCACGATGTACCCGAAGGCCTTCTTGTCCGAGCCGTAGGCCAAGCAGGCGAGATTGTAGAAGCGCTGCCAGGACAGGCCGTGGCTGTCGGCGAAGGCGGCCTGATCGACCGGTTCGTCCTTGCCGTTCGTCGCGAAATAATAGGCGCTGCCGTTGACGATCGTGCGCGCCTCCTGCTGGCCGAGCTGGAGCAGGGCGAACGCCGCGACCTGATCGGCGGCATCCTCCTCGCGCCCGAGGATCGGCACGTCGAGGAGGTGGAACAGCGCGTGTCCGCTCTCGTGCATGAGGATCTGGGAGACGGGCCCCACCAGGGCCTCCCGGCGCGTGACGCCGGCCGGCGACCGCGTCTTCGGTGCCGCCTTGTGGAGGCTGTCGACCAGTTCGTAGCAGAGCGTGATGCTTCGGCTCTCGGGCGCGTACCAGGCATTCGTCTCGCCGGCGCATTCCTTCAGCCGGTAGGTCAGGCGCGCCGGCAGCCGGGCAAGCCCCACGATGGCGCCGACCCGCTCCAGCACGCGCTCCTGGCGCAGCGTGTCGTGGAGCGCGCGGTACGCCTCCGTGGTCGGGACCTCGTAGACGATCTGGATCCGGTCCGGGGCGACGCCCCCGCCCTGCCCCGCCGCCGCAGCCTTTAGCGGCAGGAGGGTGGCGAACACGAAGGCTCCGGCTCGCCAAACGCTCACGGCGCCTCTCCGGTTTCGCGCCGCGCGGCACCGCGGGTCTCGGCGGGCGCGGTTCCGCGCGGTTGCGGTCGGGTCCGGCCCCCGCTCATTCAGCCGGGGCGGCCGGCGCGATGCCGGTGACCTGGGCCGAGGGCTCCTCGCTGAGCCAGCGATACAGGATCCCGCCGAGCGCCCCGCCGAGCAGCGGCGCGACCCAGAACAGCCAGAGCTGCGCCAGGGCCCAACCGCCCGCGAACAGGGCCGGCCCGGTGCTGCGGGCCGGGTTGACGGAGAGATTCGTGATCGGGATGCCGACGAGGTGCACGAGGGTCAGGCAGAGCCCGATGGCGAGCGGCGCGAAGCCGACCGGGGCCTTGCCGTGGGTCGCCCCCATGATGACGAACAGGAACATCATCGTCAGCACCACCTCGGCGACGAGGCACGAGACCAGGCCGTACTGCCCGGGCGAGTGCTCGCCGTAGCCGTTGGCGGCAAAGCCCTTCGCGATGTCGAAACTCGGCGACCCGCTGGCGATGGCGTAGAGCAGGGCCGCGGCCACGATGGCGCCGACGACCTGCGCGAGGATGTAGGGGGCGATGTCCTTCGTCGGGAACCGGCCGCCGGCCGCGAGCCCCACGGTGACCGCCGGGTTGAGGTGGCAGCCCGAGATGTGGCCGATGGCGTAGGCCATCGTCACCACGGTCAGCCCGAAGGCGAGGGCCACGCCGAGCAGGCCGATGCCGACCTGCGGGAAGCCGGCCGCGATCACGGCGCTGCCGCAGCCCGCGAAGGTGAGCCAGAAGGTGCCGATCGCCTCGGCGCCGCACTTGCGGATATCCATGGAAGCGTCCTCAACTCCACGCGGAGACGGGACCCGGGCGGTGCATCGCGCCATCCGCGTTCCGGGGCCGTTCCGTCGGCCAGGGGGCGTGGGCGCCTCGGCTTTGCCGGGCTCCCGACCTCGGCCGATCCTCGGCCGTCGCGAGGCCGGAAGTCACCCGTGTTACAGTTACAGCGGTGACACCTCCCGCGCTCGGCGCTCTAGTCTCGCCGACACTGTCGCGTCTTTCGATGAGCCGCGACGGGTGGAGGATCGCCGGCGCGACCATCCATTCGCCCGGCCCACGCTGGAGTGCACGGGATGGGACGCATGAGACTGGTGGCGCTGGCCGCCTTGGTCTTCGGGGCCTGGCTCAGCCTGGGCTCGCTCGAGAAGGGGCGGATCGGCGTCGGCGTCGCCGAGGCGGCCGGGGGCTGCGGGCCCGGGTTCCATCGCGGCCCGTATGGCGGCTGCCGGCGCAACGTCTACGGTGGCTATTACGGCGGCCCGGCCTATTACGGCGGGCGCGGCGTCTACGGCTACCGGGGCGGAGCGGCCTACGGTTATCGCCGCGGCGGGGTCTACGGCTATCGCGGCGGCCGGGTCTATGGCGGGCGCGCCGCCTACGGGCGCCGCGCCGGCGTCTACAGGGGCGGCGGCTTCCATGGCGGCCGGGGCTTCCATGGCGGCCGGGGCGGTTTCCGCCGCTAGGGCCGGTCCCGATCGAGGGACAGTCCCGGTCGCCTTGCAATCGCGGACGGCCCTACGCCTTCGACGTCACGCGCTCTCGCGCCGAACCAGCGGCACGGCGCGGTTCAGCGCCCCGCCCGTGTCGCTGCCCGTGGCCTCTTGCGGCTCGATCCTCGATCGCCCCGCGGGCCTGCGGATGCCGGTCCCTCCGGATCATCCCGCAGCCCCGGCGCCTGGCCGCCGGCCGGGTCGCCCGCATCTGGGCTCTGGTGCAGGCCCGTGGCGATGCGCGGCTGCGCGACGAGCGCGCAGGATTGCAAGAGGTTGCGTCGGAGCGTTTTCACCTGATCGGCGATCTCGCCCGCCAGACGCCGGGCCCGCGCGACCTGAGGCGGCACCGCCGGCTCCGACGGGGGCGGAGGCGGCGACGGCGCCGTCCGGGCTCGGTTCAGCATCTCGGTGAACGGCACCTCCATCAGGAGCTTGCCGTCCTGATCGGTGATGTCGAAGGCGTAGGGCTCGGGGTTGAAGCAGGCGTGGCTCAACTCGGCGGCCATGCTGGTGATCGCTTGGCAAGTATCGAGATAGGCAGCGTCCAGATCGCTGAACTCCGACCCGATTTCATCCCGCTGCGTCGCTGCTCTGCTTCTGAGATGAAAGAAATACTGGGGCATCGACCCTCACATCAACTCAAGGTTCTGTGTCGCGAGCGGCATCACGCCGGTTATCCTCCCTGGCTTCAACGCCGGAGCGATCACTCCGGTCCCTGGGAAATCGCTAACCTGTGCGAATGCCGGATCCGGGCCTTCGTTCTAAGGGAGCCTTCATCGCCAGCCGTACCGCCGCAGGTGCTGGTGACGGGAGCGTTGCGTGCTTCCACCTGCAGGCAGGGTTAAGGCGACTTTGGTCTCGGCTTCCAGTTCCGATCTGATCCCGCTCGTTCGCAAGCTGGAAAGCATCACGCAACTCACCGGCGAGGAGCGGCAGGCCCTGGAGAGCCTGCCGGCGGCGATCCGCCTGATGCAGCCGCGTCAGGACATCGTGCGCGACAAGGATCGTCCCGAGCATTGTTGCCTGGTCCTGTCGGGATGGACGTACCGGTACAAGCTCCTGAGCGAGGGCAAGCGGCAGATCCTGTCGTTCCATCCCCCCGGCGACCTCCCGGACCTTCAGAGCCTGCACCTGCACGTGATGGACCACAACCTTGCGACGCTCACCGCGTGCCGGCTGGCCTTCATCCCGCACGAGGCCTTCCGCGATCTCACGAACCGCTTCCCCGGCCTCGGCGCGGCCCTGTGGCGCGACACGCTGGTCGACGCGGCGATCTTCCGCGAGTGGATGACCGGCATCGGCCGGCGCACGGCCTTCGGGCGGATCGCGCACCTCTTCTGCGAAATGTACCTGAAATTGCACTCGGTCGGGCTCGCCACGTCGCATCGCTGCGAGCTGCCGTTCACGCAGGTCGATATCGGCGACGCGCTCGGGCTGTCGAACGTGCACGTGAACCGCGTGCTGCAGGAGATGCGCGGCAAAGGCTTGATCACGCTCCAGGGCAGCCGGCTGGTGATCGTCGATTGGGGGGCCCTGAGCGAGGCCGGCGAGTTCGACCCGACCTACCTTCACCTGAGGGCGGGAGAGACCGCATGAGCCTTCGCCTGCAGCCGGTGCAAGTGGCCACCGGGAGCAACGACGCCGAGAGTCAGCTCGTCTTCGAGGATGGCTTCCTCGTCGCGGTGCTGGTGCACCTCTCCGACGAGCACGAGGGCGATGCGGGCAAGTGGTATCTCGAGGCCGGCTTCGGACGCGTCGATTCTCCCGATCCGCCGAAATTCGCCGATCTCAATGAGGCTCAGGCCTGGATCAACCAGCGGCTCTCCTAGCCGGACGAGATCGGGCCGCGGCCATGACTCCTCGGGCCCGGGCGGCCGATCCGGGCGGGACCGCGTCCGCGCAAGCCGATAGCCTCGCACGAAAAACCCAAGGGTGCTATCCATTCCGAATCTGCATTCCTGGGTTGAGGACACAGAAGGAGGATCTGCGTTAAAGTGCAACACAATAAACAGTTGCATAAAACACTATTGGGGACAATTGAGTGTTTGAAGATCCGTTCCTGCGGAAGTTTGAATTTGCCGGTAATTTGTCGGAGGACGAGCGCACAGCCCTGCAGCTTCTGACCCTCACCCGTCGCCCCGTGCCGGCCCGGCGCGACATCGCCGAGTCCGAGACCGGGGATCGCGTCTATCTCGTGATGAGCGGATTTGCCTGCCGCTACAAGACTCTCTCGGGCGGCAACCGGCGGATCGTGTCCTTCGTGCTGCCGGGCGACCTCTGCTACATGCACGATTCCGGCGCGTTCGCGCGCGACCTGCGCGTCGGCACCCTGACGCAATGCTCCGTCGTCGATATCCCCCGCGCCCGGCTGGAGGAGCTGATCGGCCTCCATCCGGGCATCAGCCGCGCCATCTGGTGGGTCACCCTGCGCGAGCTCAGCCGGGCGCGCGAGTGGATCGTCAACGACACGCGGCCCGCCGACCGGCGCCTGGCCCATATCCTGTGCGAGCTGTTCGTCTGCCTGCGGGGGATCGGGATGGCGGATGAGCACGGCTTCGATCTTCCGGTCTCGCAGACGGATCTGGCCGATGCGCTCGGCATCTCGGCCGTGCACATCAACCGCGTCGTGCAGGCCTTGCGCACGCGCGGCCGGATCTCCTGGAGCAACGATCGCGTGACGATCCCGGATGTGCAGGGCCTCAAGGCCTTCGCGGAGTTCGACCCCGCCTATCT
This sequence comes from Methylobacterium soli, assembly GCF_008806385.1. Taxonomy (GTDB): domain Bacteria; phylum Pseudomonadota; class Alphaproteobacteria; order Rhizobiales; family Beijerinckiaceae; genus Methylobacterium; species Methylobacterium soli. The sequence continues at coordinate 29,637 of NZ_VZZK01000014.1, read as the reverse complement.
GTGCCTCGACGGGTTCGGGCCCTGAGCAGACCGGATCGTCGCGGGCCGGTGCCTGGAAGGGGTGGAAGATTCACGCCGCCCGCGCGGCTGCTAGCGTTTCGTTAACAACGCGACCATAAGTTGCATATTGTATGCAGCGGCCGGCCTCGCTCGTGGGGTCGCCCGCATCCAGAGAAGCTCCGATGGCCCCACCTCTTCCCGCTCGGAATGCGAAGCAGACGACGACGGCCGATCACTCCATCGGGACGCGCATCGCGGAATTGCGGGTTGCCAAGGGGATGAGCCAGGCCACGCTCGGCCAGGCGATCGGCGTGAGCTTTCAGCAGGTGCAGAAATACGAGCGCGGCCTGAACCGCGTCGGCGCCGCCCGCCTGCAATCGATCGCCACGCTGTTGAGCGTTCCGGTCTCCGCCTTCCTGCCCGAACAGGCCGGCCTGACGAGGGCTGAGGAATCCCATCTCGGCTTCCTGAAGGCGCCGGAGGCCCTCGAACTCGTCCAAGCCTTCAGCAGCATCACCGACGAGCAGCTTCGTCGCGACGTGCTGGCGATCGTCAAAACGGCCGCGCGCCTGCACGCGCGCAATTGAGCGGGTGCCGGGCCCGGTTCAGCCCGCCACCAATCGCGCGTCGGACGCATGATCGCTCCGTCGTGCAGGCCGCGCCGCATCCCTGGACGACGTCAGGTCGGCTCCGGGTTCGCGGCCGCGAAGGCGAATTGCTGACGCTCAGGCGGTACGCACGAGACCACGACCGCTCGACCGTCGAACAGGAACTCGATCACCGCGAGCGTGTCGAGGGCGCGGTCGAGGCCGGAATCCCGAACGACCTCGATCGTCCAGGCGCCGAGCACGGCCCCGTCCCGCATCAGCTGCGTCTCGATCCGAGCGAGATGGGTGTCGACCGCGTCCCCGTAGGCGACGTCCTGCCGGCTCCGGTCCTGGCCGCTCTGCGGATCGGCGCCGGCCGCGAGGGTCACCGCCACGCTCCCGGATGTCAGCGTGGGATGGTCGCCCTTGCGGATAACCAGCGTCACCGCGAGGGGGTGGCCGGTCCTGTTGATCAGCGTTCTCGTCTGCGCCACCATCGGCCTCCGATTGCCCTGTGGATGATCACCCCTCGACGCATCGGCGCGGCCCGGCCGGATCACGACCAGGAGACCTGCCGGGTGGACAGCAGGAACGTGTAATCCCGGAAGCTGAAATCCACGCCGTTGTTGCAGTTCAGCGCGTTGTCGAGCGGCGAGCCGCGGCCGATGACGAGATATTGCTGGGCCACGAGCTGGCTGCTGAAGCTGGCGACCAGCTTGATGCCGTTCAGATAGATGTCGACGGCATTGCCGTAATCCTCCCAGCGGGTTTCGCCGGCATTCAGGCGGAATTCCGTCACGCCGGCCTGATGGCGCGGATCGTCGCTGGCGCGGATCACCAGCGTCACCGCGATCGCGTAGGAACTCCGGTTGGAGAAGAGCTTCCGTCCGGCCACTGCCGCCTCCCTAGCTTCGTGCCGCATCGCGGCCGAGGTCACGCGCAGAGGCCGGTGCAGGCCCTGATCTGATCCACCGACAGCCAGAGGTTCGGCGTGTCGCGCCGCGCCGTGCCGGCGCAGCAGGTGACGGAGCCGTCCTCGCGCACGATCCGCAGGCGATAGGGATACGTGTCGGTATCCTGCCGGCCGATGATGATGTCGCGGATCGAGCGCTCGACCGTGATGTCCCCCTGCAACCGTGAGGCGGTGAGCGCCGCGGACCCGCTCGGGAACGTCACCTCGACTTCCAGGATCTCGGGCGGCCCCGCGAAGGCTCTCAGAACGGTCCGCACGTTGAACCGGACGGAATGCGTCGTCCCGGTCGAGACCTCGAGAATGTCGTCGAAGAACCCGGCCTCCAGGCCCTTGGGCAGGCGGCCGCTGAAATCGAGGCGGTCCTTGTAGCGGCCGCCGAGGACCTCGACATCGATCCAGCCGCGAAACAGCGGGTTCTCCGGCGCGACGCTGAAGATCGCGCTCCAGATCGCGCGGAACTGCGTGAAGTTGAGGTGGACCTCGTTGCGCACCCCCGCGCTCAGATCGATCACGGCCTCGGCCTGAAGCTCGGGCTTGCTCGCGCTGGCCTGCCCGTTCGGCAGATATTGCGTCAGGCTGGTCTTCACCCCGTGGGCGTCCTGCGCCGAGACCATCTGCGGCGTTAGCCCGAGCTTTCCCCGCAGCGATCGGGCCGCGTGCTCGATCCGCCCTTCATCCACCACCGGGCGGCCGAAGAGGCGGAACGTCGCCCGCGTCCGCTCGACCGATGGCTCTCCCTCGGGCAATGAGAATTGCAGCAGGGAGACGGCCGGCGCGTCGGCCGGCCCGCGCGCCAGTTCGAAAGCATCCGGCAGGTAGAAGACCCGCGCGCGCTCCTGGTTGTCCTGATAGTAATTGTAGGCCCTGCCGTTCCAGTCGACCTGCCATTGGACGTAGCCCGGCAGCGGTGGCGCCGGAATGCGCCGGCGATGGCTGACCGCGAGCACGAGGAATTGGCGCGCGTAATCCGGGTCGGCCTCGCCGATCATGGCCAGGAAGGTGGCCGCGGAATCGAACGGGATGCCCCCGAAGGCGTCGAGCAATCCGGCCCTTAAGGTGTCGTTTGCCCAGTTCCGCGTGATGAAGGTCTCGGTCTGCGGCGCGGCCAGCGTCAGGGTCTGGATGATCTCCACCGCGACGTTGGGCGTTGCGTCGAACAAGGCGGCCTGCGCCCGCGTGAGCGCCGCGCCCGCGAGTCGGGCGCATAATCGCCAGAGGTTGCCGCCCTCGCGCGTCGCCGTCAGGGGGATCGTGACGCCGTCGCCGCTGGCATCGAGCACGAGCCCGAACTGCGTCCCGTCGAAGACCGGGCCGGCGGTGCCGAGGCGGCCGGCCAGCTCCGTCGGCAGCTCGGCCATGAGGTAGAGGGTCAACGTGCCGTCCGGCGCGAGGGTGCTGGCGAAGGCGTCGCGGCCAACCACGCCGGCATAGACCGGCAGGTACCAATTCGCGCCGGCGGCATCCGTCATCAAAGCCGCGGATGACAGGGCCGGGGACGGATTGATCAGCGCCCGGCCGAGCTCGGTCGGGCGGGCGCGCGACCTCACCACCCTCAGGGTCGGTCCGATCATGGCGTGTCCTCGAAAGCCGGCGGTTCGGGAGGGCGAAACGAGATCTGCACGCCGGGCCGGATCTCCGGGCCGACGAGGAACCCGATCATGTTATGGCCGCCGCACGCGGCGGGCCGGGATGCGAAGGGCTCGGTCAGCGCGGCATAGCATCCGAGATCGAGGCCCTGGCGTTCGGCGAAATCCAGGAGCTGGGTCCGGATGTGGTCGTCGCCACCGGCGAGATCGGCCGCGAAGGCGAAGAGGGAGAAGATTGGCGCGTCGCCGTCGCGACCGACGCCGTAGCTGCAGCCGAAGCGGATATCCGGGAGCCGGCCCCCGCCGCGGCGGAACTCGAACGCGCGCACCATCGCGACGAGATCGTCGAGGCAGCGCCCAAGGCCCAGCCGGTCCAGGATCGCGGCCAGGCGCGAGACCGGCATCCCCCGCTCCGCGCATTGCGCATAGATCTCGCGGCGCTCGGCTTCCGGGCTCAGGCCGACGAGGAGGGGCAAGAGCCCCGCATCGTCCCGGTCCGGCCAGGAGATGCCCGGCAGGGCCTGCTCCCCGCCGGGCGGAACCTCCGCATAGACCTTGAAGGCGGGCGCGCATCCGGCGCGATGGCGCAGCCCGAGCCACGCCCCCCAATCGAGCGTGCCCCGCGCCTGCAGGCCAGCCAGCATCGTCAGGTCGTCCCCGACGCCGCGCCGGGCCAGATCCCGGACCGGGAGGAGGTCCCCGATCCGGGCCAGGCGGGTTCGGACGGGCCCGCCGATGTCCACGACATAGCGAATATCGGCATTCAGGCTCGAACAGGCGAATTCCACCGGCCCCCCGCCGCGATTCAGTGCACTCGCGGCGGAGGGCTCCGTCTCCTGGTGATCGGCCAGAAGCCGGGCGAGCCGGCGCGCCACCTGCGGCGCCACCTCCGGCGCGCGGGCCCGCAGCACGGAGAGTGCGGCGGCGATTTCGGCGGGAAGGCCCGTATCGCCCTGAGCGGCGGCCATCAGGTCTTCGACAGCTTGACGCTGACCGATTGGCCGCCCCGCGCGGTCTTGCGGATCGGCTCGCCCTCATCCGGGACAATCTCGTAGTTCACCTGCAGGTCGCTCTTGCGGGGGAAATCCTGCAGCGTCGGCACGATACGCTGCACCCGCTTCTGGCCCTTCTCCAACGTGAACTGGTCCTCCCACCGGAAGGCGCCCTCCGCGTAGGAGAGCGCGATCTCCACGCTGTCGGGCTCGAAGTTTGCGGTGAAGTATACCGGGACATGGCCGACGAAGCGGTCGTGGACGACGACCTGATTGTCCAGGAGCGTCTCGGGCCCGTAGCCGGAGAGGACCTTGTTGCCCTTGCGCAGCTCGACCTTGTACAGGATGGCCTCGCTGCGGAACTTGGCATCGCTGCGGATGTTCAGCTTCGCCGCATCTGTCTGTCCGCGCTGCAGGACGACCCGCTTCTCGCCCTTCCACTTCGCGCTCGTCAACGTCACGACGGCCTGATCGGCGTTCTCCCAGACGAAATCCGTGTCGAGGCGGATGTCGAGGCGGATGAACTCGACCACCGCATCCGGCATCGCCACGATCAGGCCGCGGTCCTCGCGCCCGCTGATCGCGTACTGGGTCGCGTCCGCCCTCCAGTCTCCACCCGGCTTGAACACGTAATCGACCGTGTAGGCGACATCCGCCGAGCCGCGCGCGTCGTACTGGAACGGGAACGGCTCGCTGCTGCCGCTCCGCTTGCCGTCGGTGATCGTCAGGGTGCAGGTGCTCTGCTTGCCGCGCGGCGCATCGGCGGGATAGCGCGCCTGGATGTTGAGCGCCTGCAGGCCGAACGCTTTCAGGTCGGCGTCGCTCGGCAGCGCGAGAGCGACATTGTAGGGCAGTCCGAACAGGTCCTGCGAGCGGTTGACCTGGATGACGTAGCTTCCGGGATCGCTGAGCCCCTTCAGCACCTGGGCCTGCGGCAGGACCGGATAGGTCCGCGCCTTCATCTCCGCGTAGATGAAGTCGATCGTATTCGTCTGGCGGCCCTCGTAATAGGCGGCGCGGATATTCACCTTGGGAATGTACGTCCCGGCCGTCTTGACGAGTTCCTTGATGGCGGCGTCCCCGGCCGCGCCCGCGAGGCCGGCGCCCGCGACCTGATCCGTGGCGGCTTCCTCGGTGGCCAGGGCCTTCTCGATGGCCTCGCTCACCGCCGGCTCCTTGCTCATCGGGCTCCAGTTCTTCGCGTCGGACCCGACCTGCACCTCGAAGAAGTTCTTGATGACGTAGTCGAGGAGGATCTTCTGGGCCCATTTCAGACCCTCCTGCTCGCTCTCGCCGCTGAAATTGACCACCTCGATCTTGAGGTCCGTTCGCTGCATGATGCGCTGCCATTGCGCGTTGAGGCCGAGGTCGAGCACGACGGCCGTCAGCGGAAGCTGGGTCCCGATGCTGGCCTGGAAGTCGCGGATCGTCTTCTTCAGCGTCCCCTGGACCTTGAAGGTCACGGATGGCCGCATCGCCAGGAATTCGAGCCGGTAGAGCGCCGCGATGCTGTGGGAGCCGGCCAGGATCGCGGCCTTCATCGCCGCCGCGAGCTTGCCCGCCTTGGTGAACTTGACCGAGCACACTGCGGCGTTGTCGCCGACGAGCGAGGAGGAGCCTGCCGACCAGACGATCTGTTCCGGGCTCTGGTAGAGGAGGGACGGATCGTTCGCGCCGGCGGCGGCCGCCGCCTTCGCGGCCAGCGGCCCGAGCACCGAGAAATTCACCGCGCCCTTGGTGTAGGTCACCGTCGAGAGGCTGATCTTCGCGGCGTCGCGCCCGGTGCGCCGCGCGATCTCGCTGCGAAGCCGGTCGAGCGACCCGGGCGGGATCGCGCTGTTGACCTCGAAGTTCAGGAAGCCGGTCCCGTCGGCATCGTTGGTCGCGTCATTGTACCAGAGATAGGACAGAACCTTGCGGTTGTTGCGCTCGGCCAGCTGGATGGTTCCGGGGATATACCAGAACTGATACGGCGATTCGTGGTCGGGATAGACATCCACGCCATCGACCGTGAACTTGGTCTTATCGATCAGGATCATGGTTGTGCTTTCTCTTGAGAAATACGGGCGTTCCTCGACCGCTCGGGTCGAGCAACAGGCCATCCCGCAGCCGGATCCCGGCCGCGAGCCCTGGTTTCGTCGGCGGCTCTTGCGTGGGAACTCAGACGGATCGGGGGGGCGCCGGCACCACGATCGTGGTGCCGGCGCCGGAAATCTCGGCGCCGGGAACGGTCCGGCTGTCGCCCCGGAACGCCGTCTTGCAGGCGAGCCGGGCCTCCTCGGCGAACCAGTAGGTGAAGGCCGCGCGCGGGGCCGCCTCGGTCAGCGTCAGCAGCCGGGAGGCCCAGATCTGATGGAAGGCCTTCTGGACGGGCTTGACCAGGACGGCGCTCCAGCGGCCCCAATCCATGTCGGGCGCAGCCTCGAACAGGATCCGGCGCTCGCGCAGGGGATTCAGGAAGATCGTGGCTCCGGTGGGCAGACCGACTTCGTCGTGATCCGCGCCGTTGGCGGCTTCGTAGGTCGCGTGGAACGCCACCTCGGCGAGGTCCAGCGGCTCCGGAGCGAAGGCTTCGATCGCGCCGCGGGGCTGGCGCGCACTGAGCACCAGGCGGGCGGGGGTAAAGCTCATTCCCGGCGGGCCGCTCAGGCTCAGGTCGATCGTCCTGATGAGGTCCCACGGAAAGTCGCCGGCGACGCTCACCGCGTAGCGGCGGAAGCTGTAGAACGCCGCCGGCTGCAGATCGACGAAGGCCCGGTCGCGGTCGAGTTCCACCGTGGCGGTGACGCGCGGCCGGTCGCGGCGGGCGAAGTGCAGGTCGCACCGGCAGGCATAGAGCCGGGCGTCGTCGGGATCGTGGGTGAGGCCGACCTGCCAGTCGCCGGGGTTCTGCCCGTTGAAGACGCGGGCGGCAGGAGACAGGTCCGCGGGCGCGATGCTGACCTGGACCGCGTGGAGCGGGTTGCCGTCGAACCGATCGTGGCAGCGCAGGGTCAGGTCCTGCACGAAGCTGATCCCCGTCGGCAGTTCGACGACCGGCCGGCCACGCAAAGCCTCCGGCAAGCCCCCGAGGGCGCCCTGGATATGGACCGAGCGCGCGACCGCACCGGTGACCCGCAGATTGCAATCGAGCCGTCGCGCGATGCTCTGGACGTCGCGGATCGTCTCCGAGGAATAGCCGATCCCCCAGGAATCGTCGCCGCCGTCGGGCGGGGGTGCAAAGGCCGGCAACGGGGTGAGCACAGCCTGCAGGCTGCTCAGGAAGGCGCGGCGCACCCCGTCTGGCAGCGGCTCGTCGGTCTGGTTGACCGAGCTGACCTGGATCGATCCGCTCTCCCGCAGCTCCTCGAAGGTCTCGACGCGCTCGAAGCTGACGAACAACAGATTCAGCTTGCGCTTCTTCTGCAGCCAGTCGCGGAAGCGCTCGGCATGAAACTGAATCGAATACTCGAATTTCGGCCGCATGGCCTCGAATTGGAGGCTGTAAACGATCGAGATCGGCACCGAATCCGGATCGTCGAGGGACCGCATCAGGAGCAGATACTGCTCTGTCGTCAGCCCGAGACTGATCGCCACGCCGTTGTCGCCCATCAGCGACGGCGTCGCCAGGACCGGGTCGCCGCCGATGATCGCGGCGGCGACCGTGCCGGACGTCCACGGCAGCGGAGTGAGCTGGGCACCGGGCGTGCCCCGCTCCAGTGTCCGCCGCGCCCTGGCGAGCTCGGCCGGGTCGGGCGCGAGATCGACGACGAAGGACAACATGCCCGCCTGCCCGTCCCGCACCCGATCGTATCGGACGAGCGTGAACTGGTAGGCATCGCCGTCGCGGGCGATGCGCGGCTGGGTCGCCGCGTAGTAGAACTGCTTCGGCTCAGCGAAATCCCCGTAGATGAGCATTCCTGTGACGCCGCTGAGCGTGATCGCCTTCCCGTCGGCCAGCATGTTCTGGGTCCTCGAGCTCAGAAGATCGAGAAGCCGTGACTTTCGACGGTGATCAGCGTGTCATCCTCGACCTTGCCGATGAAGCCGCTGCTCAGATCCGTCAGGTCGCTGGTGCGTCCGCCCGCGGTGATCCGGGCCTTGACCACGCGGAACGACGAGGGCGCGTCGCGGAACACCGGCACCTTCCAGGTCGGCGCCGTGGTCTCCGGCTTGCTGGCGTCGAGCGTCAGGGTGCGGGTGAAGATGCGGTCCTGGCCGAGGCCCTTCAACGTGTATTCCATGCGCAGCTGCGCCAGGCTCACATCGCCGGCGAGCCCGAAGGTGAGGGTGTGGGTCCGATCACCGAGCGGGTTCAGCACGATGATCGCGGCATCGCCCTTCTTGAGCACCACCTCCTTGACGTCGTCCACGAAGGGCGCGCCGGCGGCGAGGTTGAGCGTGAGCGTGTAGGTCAGCTTGCCGGTCATCGCCTGGCCGAACGGCTTCACCACAAAGACCTTGCCGTCCTTCTTCAGCGTGGCGCGATGGGTCCAGTCGCCGTACCGGAGGTCCACCGTGGCGCTGCTGATGAGGTCCCACGGCAGGCCCATGCCGTCGAAGGAGACGCTGAGAACGCCGAGATCAACGCCGCTCAGGGCGAGGTAGTTGTCGCCGCTGTCCTGGCGCGTCACCGCGGCGCGGAACGGCGGCGTCCCGTCCGAATAGGCCACCAGATACGCGTAATGGAGGCTCTTGTCCGGCGTCAGCTTGCTGAAGGTTCCGTTCAGGGTCTTGCCGGGCTTCTGGTCCTCCGTCGTGTTGTACTCCATCACGGTGATCTCGTTGCCCTCTGGGGTTCGCAACTTCTCACCCGCGTAGGAAATCTGGGTCACGACGAAGCGATCGATCTTGCGATGCTTGAGATAGTTCAGGCTCGGCGGCTGAACCGTGACGTCGACATTGAAATAGGGCCGCCGATTAAGATCGACGAGATGGAAATGCTCCTGCAATTTGTCCGTGGCGACCAGGGCGTCGATCTTCGGGAGCTGACCCATCGGATTCTTCGGCACGCTGATGGCCTGCGTCAGCGAATAGGTGCGGGTCTGCTTCGACACCTTGCTGAGCTCGCGTGCCTCCTGGATGGTCAGATCTTCCAGCTTCACCGCGGGCAGCTTCGCCTTCAGCATGTCTTCGAGCTGCTTGCCCGCCCAGTCGGTGAGGAGCTTCTGGACGCTCTCCTTGTCGTCCTTGGTAGCCGCCGCCGGCAACACGATGTCGGTGCAGCTCTGCACCAGTTCCTCGTAATGCTTCCCGCGCGCCACCAAGCTCAGATAGGTGCGGCCCCACGATTTCTTCAGGACATGGGCTTCCACATCGAGCTTGGCGATGACGGACTGATCGAACGTGACGGTCGCCTTCGCCTGCGGCAGCAGCCCGTCGAACTCGGTGGTGTAGCGGACCGCGATGACGCTGTTGCCGCCCTTGGCGGGGTCGTAGCCGCTCGGCCGGTCCTTCGCGGCGATTTCGGGACCGCCGAGACCAGTCCAGAACAGGTTGGCGCCGACTTCCTGAAAGTTGAACGTGACGACGGCGGCATTGCTGTTGAACAGCGACGGCACGACCTCCAGCTTGCCGCTGGTATATTCCGGAGTGCCCTCGATGTAGCTCTGCTTCCCGGCATAGCCCTGGACCGTGACCGTGCCAGACTTGAATGGGATCGGGCGAATGTCGAGGCTGACGGTGGCGGGCAGGAACTGCATCCACTCGCGCTTCTTGTCGAAGAGGGCGAATTTCTGCTTCGCGGTCTCGTCGGTGTAGCCGAGCTCGAGCTTGAGGGCATCCACGCGCTCATTCTGCTTGGCGTCCATCGCGCGGCAGAGCGCGTCGACCAGCTGGGCGATCTTGATCGTGGCGGGATTCTTGGTGAGCGCGGCCGCGATCGTCTCGCGCACCGCCGGCTGGGCCAGATCCGGAATCGGCAGCGCCACCGTCATGGTGCAGATGCCGCCCGATTTGACGCCGCCGCCGAAGTACCAGGTCATATTGAAGCTCGGCTTGCCGTCCTGCTCGGCCATGAAGGTCGGGCGCTCGGCGAGCGCATAATACAAGTCCTTGTTCTCGCTATCCGGAAAGAGAATGTAATTGTTCTTGCCGAAATTCGTCGGCACATCCTTGACGCTCACGGCCGGAGAAATGGTCAGCATTGTCGATGTCCCTCAAGTCTCGTTAAATTTCAGGCGCAGGTGAAATCAGGGGCTGGACGGTTCCGGCCCGGTGCCGTCGTGCCGGGCCTGCGCCAGGTCTGCGCTGTCGTGCAGCGCGAACGACACGAAGACGGTCCGCGCCGCCTTGCGCTGAAAGCCGAGGGCGGCCACCGCCAGCGCGGCCGTCTCGCCCTCGGCGAGCGCGTCGTGGAGCCTGTGCGCCGCCGCCTCGCGCAACTCCGCCTCCATCGCGTCGCGCGCTGCCGCCGGCGCATTGGCGCTGTGGCGGCGCGTCAGGACGAGTTCGCCGTTCTCCAGCGCGTCCCCGATCGCCGCCCGGCAGGCGTCGAGATCGGGCGCGGGATCGCATTCGGGCTGCGGGCGGCCGCCGGATCTCGTCTCGTCCGGCCCTGGCAGCAGCGCCCGGGCCCGCGCGCCGAGATCGCCCGCGAGCTCGGCCGCCACCCGCTCCTGCAAGTCCAGCGCGGCGCGGTATTCGAGGATCATCCGCCCGGGCTCGCCCTTAAGCGCGGCGGCGACGGCCTCGGCCTCAACGGGTTCGAGCGAGGCGCTGAACAGGGCGCGATAGGACGGCGAGCCCGAGCTCATCTCCGGGCCGATCGTCAACGCCTCGCCCGCCTCCGGCGTGATGATCAACCTGGCCTCGGCATCGGCCAGATCGGCGATGTGGAGGTCGAGGAGGGCCAGATCGGGATGCCGCGACAGGATCGCGCGCTCGGCTGCCGCCAGCTCCGCGTCGGTCGCGTGCCAGACCGTCTCGCAGGCCAGGAAGCCCCCGTCCGGGCCGTGCACCAGCGTGATCCGCGGCTCGCCGTCGTCGAGGTCGAGCCGCGGAGCGCCCGGGAGATAGGCGATCTCCCCGGCGCTCACCGGGCCGAGCGGCACGCAGACCACCGTCCCGGCCTGAAATCCGTTCGGTTTGTCAGACATGAGAGGGTGTCCTCGACGCGCGCGCCGGATGAGCGGACAAGATCAGATCCCTGCCGGGGAGCTGATAATCGGACCAGTCGCCATCCGCGTCGTCGTCGAAGACGCGGCGGAACCGATAGCGATTGCGGAAGATCTGGTCGGCGAAGTAACCGAACGTGGTGCGCGACTGCTCGGGCGTGAAATCGAGCACGACCGGCTCCTGCGCGCTCTCGGGCAGGAAGGCGAACCGGGCGGCCGCGAGACCGCCACCGAAGGCCACGCGGATTCCGGTCGTCTGCGGGCCGTATTGCGGGAAGCTGTCGCAATCGAGATCGACGGACGCGCCGGGCAGATCGAGCGTGATCGCCGGCCTCTCCGCCGCCGGGTCCTGCGCCGAGACCACGAGCCGCCCCACCCCGCCCGGCGGCAGCAGGAAGCTCACTGAGGGAGCCTCGGCCACGATCTCGGCCTGATGCGCGGTTCCGGGAATCGCCACAGCCAGCCGGGCCTGTTCCAGCAGCGGCGGCGCGGCGCGCACGGTGACGAGGCGCAGGGGCAGGTCGGCGGGTCCGAGGTGGAGATACGCCCCAGGGCCGTCGAACCACGGCAATTCCAACACGGCGTCGTCGACGACGAGCTGAAGGCGGGCCCGGTACGCCTTCAGGCCGCCCCGCCGGAATGCGAGCGCCACCGTTCGGCTGCGCCGACCGCCCGGGTAAAGCGCCACGGATTGCGCCGTCGTCAGGCCGGAACGCGCCTGTTCCTTGTCGACGCACAGGGTCACGTCGACGGCATCGCAATTGCGGATGTTCTCCGGAAATCCGCTGGCGACCGCGACGGTCAGCGCCAAACGGTCCTCCGGCAGCGGCCCGACGCGGGTGAAGGCCGTGACGCGGTCCCGGCCGCCCGCCTCGATGATCGACGTGAACGGATCGAGATCGAGGAAGCGCGGCACGCCGGTCGGAAGCGGCGTGCGCAGGTCCCAGCGCGTCGGCCCGCCCGCTTCTTCCGGCGCGCGCAACGCGATCTGCGGCCCATCCGCGATGCGCCGACAGGGCGCCGGCCCGCCGAAGTGATGTGTGAGCCAGCCCGCGAGCGTGAATGCGCGAAGGTGCGTGCTGCCCGTGCGATCACCGCCTTCGAACCGCAGGAGCTCGGGCGGGGGCGCCTCGAGCCAGGAGACCAGCCTGTCGAAGGCGAGGCTCGGCGCGCCGGGATCGAGGCTGTGCAGATGGGCGAGCAGGGCCCCGGCATCGAACAGGGCGGTGGTGTCGAGCCGCGGCAGCACCCCCGCGACCCGGGATTCCACGGCGACGCGCGCGGCGGGCATCGCCCCCGTCGCCAGCTGGGCATAGAGCAGGTCGCCGGCGCGGGCCGGGATCCGGGCATCGAGCGTCGCGCGGCGGGCACCGTCCCAGGCGAAGGGGGCGTCCACGCGGCAATCACCGGCCTCGAAATGCCAGGTGGCACCGGCCGAGAACGAGACCGGCACCACGGCGGCATCGGCCGCCGACAGGCGCGTCGAGCGCAGGGCATCCGTGCGAAGGCCGGGGCATTCCAGGCCCATATGCAGGCTCGCGAACAGGGCCTGGTCCTCGCCCGCGGCATTCCGGTCGGAGAAGAATTCGAGGAAGAAGTCCGGCGACCGATCGGCGTTTCGCGCCAAACGGACGCGCTTGGGCAGGGAGAAGAACAGGCCGTCGGTGCGATAGGCCGGCAGCAGCCACGCATCCTCGGACGCGATCACATCTCGCCAATCCGGAAGGTCGCCGATCGCCCCAAGCGGCACCGCGTCGCTCATACGCCGACATTCCGCCGGACGCCGCGGGCGGCGATCGGGAACCGGCACAGCGTGCCGCACGGGGCGCGGCCCCGGTGATCTGACAGGATTTCCAGTATCATGTCGAATTTGTCATTCCGTTGATGAGGCGGAGGAAGACTGAACGAGATGATTTTCGCGTCTCGTAGGTATGAATTATCTAGCAATTACGATGTTTATTATCGTCAGAAATACAACAATATAAGCAAAGATGAATTTTAATCATCTGATTTCTCAAACGAATGAAATGTTTTCAATATTTACACGTCATTACATAAGTAATTTTCCACGTCAAATTTTCAACTATATTATATGTCTCATTACACCTCTGAAAAATTCGACGTCAATGACAATTATTTGGCAATATTATTGTACTTATTGAGCATAACGCAATTAGGAATGAATTATGCTATAATCAATTCTTGTTTGAAGATGGACGCGAGACAACCAGCGTCGTCGGCCGAAACCTGCGCGCCTGCGGTGATGGCGGGCGACGCACGATCTTCGTCCCGGCATGCCGCCCAGCGCTTCGATGCCGGGCGAGCCGGCGCGACATGTTCAGGCCGCGGGCGCGACCGCACCACGCCCGTGGGGCGTAAGCCGGACGGAACCTGACATTATGCCGGGAGCGTTCGCCGACCGCCCGATGGACGCCGCCCCCGCAATCTGGCGGCGGCATCCTAATCGCAGGAGCGATCAACGACGCGCGGTTCCGCGCGCCGCCGAGACCCTCGCGTCACTTCAATGCCGGTGGCGTTGCTTGCAGGAAGTCTGAGCAAGTCTTGTTGTCTCGATGGATCGGCGCGCCCGACGGCGAACGGCGCCTTATCGCTGGACGACAGAGGAGGTTGGCCGGACACGACCCGGAGCCTCACCCTCCGGACCGCGCGAGGCCCGGACAGCCTGACCGCGGCAGCAGCCGCTCCCGAGAGATAAGTAATCGGGCAATCAGCATTTACCTCCCACGGTGCAGGCTTTGCCGCTTTGCGTGAGAAGGCCGCCAAGTTCGGTGCAGGCCGCTCGATGCGTAGTGACGCATTGCGCTTTCGCGGCCGTGCATCCGTCATGATCGTTCTTGATGCAGATCGTTTCCGAATACGTCGCAAGGACGTTGTTTCCTTTCTTGCAGACACACGCACCCGTGATGTAATTTTAAGCAGCAAAAACTGGAGAATTCCCCGCGCACAGGAACGCGATCAAGGCACAGCAGAAGATTGTGATCTTATTTGACATGAAAAACACCTTTTTTGATAAACGAATGCAGGTTAGGCGAATGATTTCCCGGCACGAAGATCAGTGCGATCTGGTTAGCATGCGAAACTCTAGGTTTCCATAGCAATCTCACGTCGGGTCAAAAAATCCTATCGCGCATCGGCAGGCGATCCGCCATCGCGACGCCGCGGCTGTCACCGACCGGCCCCGCGGCATCCGGCGTGACGCCGCTCCTCGTGGACGCGGCACGATTTTCCATCACACAAAATTGCTCGACAATATTTGCGAAAATCGAATTGACTTTCTCGGGGTCAATATTGATTTTGCTTCTGCCTTTCCTGGCGACGAGATCCTACGCCTTATCGGCGAAACCCGAGACATCCAGGTTCCACGACAATTCTGAGTTCTCAGGGGCGCATCACCCGTACCGGCCATTCGGGCCGCCGGTTCGGGATCGGTCCGGACATTCTGCAGATCCATGCGAATGCGCCGGCCTTGGATTTGCAGCTTTTCGCGGTGGCAACGCTTGAATCTGAGTTGCTTCGCGACGTGCGAGAAGAAGCCGGCCCTATATTGAGCCGTATAGGGACGCGCTTTGCGCGCGTTCGGTCGACGAATGAACTGGTACCGCGAGATTTCAGGTCGGGGCAGAGCGAACTCGGCACCGACAGCGACCTTACTTCCGACTGGAAAATTCCGAACAAGCTTGGAAGGGACGCGCCGAAATCGGCGTCTAGATCGATAGACTAGAATTCAAACAGAATATATGAAATTTGCTGAAACAATGTCGCCATTTAATGCAATGAACGGCAGCACCAAGCTGCAGCGGACACTATCGGCAACACCAAACATTCCAAGCACCACAGAGGACAGAATGCCTACTTTATATTGCTATATCCCCTTCGCGAGGGGAGGAAAAAAGATCAAGTCTGGCTGTCTGAGAACAAATGCTGCTGAATTGATTGATGCAGGGGCTTTGCCGGACACCTCGCTCGGAACCAGGCTGACGGAATGCAAAATCATCTATCGTGGGGAAGAAAATCGTCAGATTACGCCAGGGGACGTCCTCGTCGTCCATGCGCATGGCGGACCCGACGACTCGGATCTCGCGGACAATGCCGGCGAACACATAACCTGTCGCGATCTGATGGAACGGATCAAGCTCCTGAACGGCGGAGCCGCGGCGGAGGCTTACTTCTTTACCTGTTATTCGGCGTTGCCTCATCATGCCGCCGCCGTCTTCAAGCAGAGGGCCAGGGCGGTTCGGGTTTTTGGAACCACTGAGAAAGCCGAGGGGGGCCTCGTGCAACGGCTCAGATCGGGAACCATCAAGGCCGGCGTCTGGAGCTCGGGTCAGCTCAGGGAAGTTTAGCGCGGCTCTCGGACGCGCTCGGCCGCGAAAAGCCGAGATCGCTCCGATGCGCCCGAGGCCGGCCGTGGTGGAACGGCCCTGGCGCTGCGGGCCGGGCACGCGCTAGGGATGCGCCCCTGCGGCCAAGCGTTACCCGGTCCGAACGGAGTTCATCGGTGATCCCCTGGGTCCATCTCGATACCGGCACCGTGCCGGGCGAAAACGTCGCCTTGCAGCTCCTGCAGCGCGGAGACGAGTTCTCGATCCGGGTCGGGACGGCCGAGTTGATGAACAACCGGGATCGGGAATCCGAGAAGGCCCTCGCCACCCTCGCATGCGCGCGCCTCAAGGATCGCCCGCGGGCCCGGATCCTGATCGGCGGGCTCGGGATGGGCTTCACCTTGCGGGCGGCGCTCAGCGAGCTCGGTCCCGACGCGCGCGTCGTCGTCGCGGAACTCGTGCCGGCGGTCCTGGCCTGGGCGCGCGGCCCGCTCGCGCATCTGTTCGGCGCGAGCCTCGACGACCCGCGGGTCGAACTGATCGAGGCGGATGTGAACCGCCTGATTCAGGCGGGCCCAGCCGAGTACGACGCCATCCTGCTCGATGTCGATAACGGGCCCGAGGGGATGATGCGGGGCGAGAACAACCGGCTCTACGATGCCTGGGGTCTCAAGCGGGCGCGCTACGCGCTCCGCCCCGGCGGCCTCCTGGGGGTCTGGTCGGGCAGACCGGACCGGAGGTTCAAGGCCCGGCTGCGCCGCCTGGGCTTTTGCGTCGACGAGATCCGGGTCCATGCGACGGATGACGCGAGCGGTCGCCGCCACGTTCTCTGGATCGCGACCCATCCGGGCACGCAGGCGCAGCCCATACCATCTCGTTGAACGCGGACAGGCAGGGCGCCGCGTCGCGGTAGGGACAATGGAGGCATCGTCTCTCGGTCCCGAAGCGTACGTTCCGGGCGCATCCCGCCGCGTCATTAGGCAAGCCGTCCCGAAACGAACAAGAACGTGGCCGTATCGGCGCGAGATCAGTCCCGGCGTTCCTGCGATCGCCTCCGCGCCTCATGGCATCGCGTCAAGTCGGGAGACTTTATTCGACGTTGCGTAAGCGGGCATTAACGCTAGATCGGATAATCTAGAGCCTCATTCATCGATCGCCCGGGCCGCGTGGCTCGGGATCGGAGCGACTGAGGGCCAGAGTCTCATGCGTTACGCGCCCCATATTCCGCGCTGGAACCTCCGCGCGCTCCTCGCCGTCCGGCCGACGCGCGCGCATGGGCTTCCGGTCATCCTCGGCCTCTGCGCCCTGGCGGGCTGGGGGGCGTTCGCGAGCCGCGCGTCGGGCCAGCGCGATCTCGCGGCGCAGGTCAGGGTCCTGCAGGCGGATCGGGACACGCTGGCGGGCCGCCAGAAGCTCCTGGAGCAGGCGAATACCGAGCTTGTCCGCGATTGGCAGGGCAAACTCGCGTCGCTGCGCGACGAGCTCGGTCAGAGCACGGCCGCGCGGGATGCGGCGAAGGCGCAGCTGGCGAGTGCGCAGCGCGAGCTGACCGGCGTGAAGAAGCGCCTCGACCAAGCGCGCGATCGCGTGTCCGAGACCGGCAGCATCAAGGCCGCCGAAGCCTCGAAGAAGGGCGCGTCCAAGCCGTAGGGTCGGGCCGTGACCGGCTGAGGCTCGGCCGCGCGCCCGCGTGAGGCCGCGTTATCGGCGGCGCGGGCCATGATCGTCCGGCATCTCGACCCCGGCCCGCGCGGGTGATGGCTCGGCCCCGGATCTGAGGCCTGGCCTGCGCGCCGAACACCGCGACGCTCCCTTGTCCCCTGCCCCGCTCCGGGCCACCCTGGCGGGGCCATGTCCTGCGCGCCTCGTCCAACCCCCTCGATCCGAAGCGCGCGCTGGCCCGGTTCCGGCGCGATGCTGGCCGTGCTGGGGCTCCTGTGCCTCCTCGGTCTCTCCGGCGCCGGAGCCGCGGCCGGCATCGACATCGTCGAGATCTGGGCGGGGTCCCTCGAGGGCCGCCCGGCGCTCGCCGTCGAGCTGGCCTCGGCGCGGCCGCTCTCCGGGAGCGCCCTCGCGGTCGCGGCCGATCCGCCGATCGCCTTCGGGCCCGCGCAGGTGACGCTCGATCGATCCGGGCGCGGGGCGCTCGTTCTCCTGCCCCTGCCGCCGGAGCCGCGCGACCGGGAGGGTCTCGCGGGCGGTCCGTCGATGCGCCTCGACGGGCGCGAGATTGTCCTGACGGTCAGCGACGGAGCCGAGTCGTCGACGATCCGGGCGCTGGTCCGCCCGGGCAGCGCCGAACGGACAACCTGGCAGACTCTCGGCACCGGCCTCGGGATGCTCGGACTCGCGTTTCTCGGCGGGCTGATCCTCAACCTGATGCCCTGCGTTCTGCCGGTGCTCGCCCTGAAGCTCTTTGCCGTGGTGCGGCTCGGCGGGCAGGCGCCCGGCGCCGTGCGGGCCGGGTTCCTGGCCACCGCCGCCGGCATCCTCGCCTCCTTCCTCCTCCTGGCTATCGCGATCGTGCTCCTGCGGAGGGCCGGCAGCCTCATCGGCTGGGGCATCCAGTTCCAGGAGCCCGCCTTCGTGGCGCTGCTCGCTGCGGTGACGATGCTGTTCTCGGCCAATCTCTGGGGCCTGTTCGAGCTGCGCCTGCCGCGCGCCGTGACCGACCGGTTGGGCGGCCCGGCACGCGAGGGACTCGCCGGGCACTTCGCGACGGGGTTCCTGGCGACGCTGCTCGCCACGCCGTGCTCGGCACCGTTCCTCGGCACGGCGGTGGGGTTTGCCCTGACGCGCTCCGGGCCCGTCATTCTGGCGGTCTTCCTCGCCCTCGGGCTCGGGCTCGCGACCCCCTACCTGGCGGTGGCCGCGTATCCGCGCGCCGCCGCGTGGCTGCCGCGTCCCGGCGCCTGGATGGTGCAGCTGCGCCGCATCCTCGGGCTCGCGCTCGTCGGCACATTCCTGTGGCTGCTCTGGATCCTCTCAGGCCAGCTCGGTCCGGGCGCGGCCGGAACGATCGGGGTCCTCCTGGCCGGATCGGTTCTGCTCCTCGCCCTCCGGCCGCGGATGACGGGCCTCGGCCGCAAGCTCGCCTCCGCCGGACTGGCCGGGCTCGTCCTGATCATCGTGGCCCTGCCGATCCTGGCGGAGCGGCAGGGCTCGGCCGCGGATGAGGGCGCGGTGGCGTGGCGCCGATTCGACCGCGGCGACCTGCGCCGGCGCGTCGCCGAGGGGCGCGTCGTGCTGGTGGATGTCGGCGCCCGCTGGTGCCCCACCTGCCGGCTCAACGAGCGGATCGTGCTCGACCGTGCGCCCGTCGCCGATCGCCTCTCGGGCGACGTGCTGCCGATGCGGGCGGATTGGACCCTGGCCGATCCGGCCGTCTCGGCCTTCCTGGCCTCCTATGGCCGTTTCGGCGTGCCCTTCACCATCGTGTACGGGCCGCATGCGCCCCACGGCCTGCCGCTCCCGGAGATCCTGACCGCCGACGCCGTCCTCGACGCCGTCGCGCGGGCCGGGCGATCCCGGGACGCCGCCTCGGACGACCACCCGGCCCGTTGACCGGCTCACGCGGCCTGCCCCGGCCAGCCGATCCCCCACGCTCCGCTTCAAGCACCGGCACCCCGCCGGTCGCGACGTGCCGTTGGCCTGACGGCCGACGCGGGAGCGTCGAAACTATAATCCCCGTTGCTGCGTGTGGCGCGACACGTCGCTGAAGGCCATCGCACCCCATATTGGGATCAGGCAAGCAACTGACGGATCGAAATCAAGATCTGCAGGCAAGAGAGGAAATCTTATATTATGAAAAACATTCGCGCACCCATCGCGGCTGCCGCTGTTATTGGCGCAATGGCGCTTGCGCCCGCCGCGATGGCGCAGGGCTATCGTGCCCCGGGTGAGCGCCAGGCGCCCATCCAGCGGGGGGTACCGGATCTCGATCGTCTGACGACGGGCAGCGTCACGCCGCGCGCTCCGACGAGCGACCAGATCCGCGGCCCCATTCACGACCCGCGGACCGGCACCGTGCGGCCGCGCAATCCCTCGCCCTCGGTCCGCTGATCCCGTGCTCAACCCTCGGGCCGGCTTCGAGCCGGGCCGAGCCCAAAGTCCGCATGACCGGACCCCATCTGAAAGGAACAGAGAACACCCATGACCCTTCGTAATGTCGCCCTGTCCGCCATCCTCGCCCTCGGCCTCGCCGCCCCCGCGACCTCGGCCCTGGCCTACGATTTCCGTGCGCCGGCCGAGCACTTCCTCTCCGTCACGCCCGACGACGACCTGACCACGGGCTCCATCGGGGGGGCCTATCCGGGTTCGCGTTCGGGATGGTGCGCCCCGAGTTCCGCGAGCGAGGGCAACGCCAACCAGCAGACCCGTCCGGTAATGCAGTACGGCCAGACCGCTGGCGGGAACCGCTGCTGATCGGGCGCGGTGGAGGGACACGGCATGGCTCTGAAGGCCTTCTCCTACGCGATGATCGGCGTCTTCGCCTGCGGTCTCGTCATGACGATGGTGGGCTCCGCCAACGTGCTGCTGAACCTCTAGCGAGGACGGGCGCAGGGGCCGCTCGCACGGCCGGCGACCCGGAAACCGAGCGGCGGGGCGAGAGCCTCGCCGCTCTTTCGAGCGCTGAATGAACGCCTACTTCTTGTTCGCCGATCGGATCGCCGACCCGACCATGTCCTTCGTCGTCGGCGCGGCCGCGATCGTCTTGGGCACCGGCTTCTTCGGCTTCTTCGCTTCGCGATTTCCGTGCTTCTTTTCCGTGGCCATGATGGCCTCCTCTGGCGGGAGGACCATCATCGCACAAGTGCGAGGTCGGCGGCGCAAGAAAAGCAAAGTTTGTCTGAAATTGGGCTAGTCACGCGACGCGTGCGTGACTTCCCTTATCTCAATCGTGACTTGAATTGACCGGCAGCTGGCCTCTCGCTGGCCCCGCGGCGGCCACTTGGCGCTCCTTGGCGCCCCGCCCGATCCCGGCGGGGCGGCCGTTCCGTGGTCCCGGCCCCGCGATCAGCCGAGGAGCTTGTCCAGGGTGATCGGGAATTCGCGCACCCGGATGCCGGTCGCGTGCCAGACCGCGTTGGCGATGGCCCCGGTCGTCCCGGTGATGCCGATCTCGCCGACGCCCTTGACCCCGAGGGCATTCACCACCGCGTCGTCCTCGTGGACGAGGATCGCCTCCATGGCGGGCGTGTCGGCGTTCACCGGCACATGGTAGGCGGCGAGGTTGTCGTTCAGGAACCGCCCCGTGCGCGGGTCCATGGCGGCATGCTCGTGGAGCGCGAAGGAGACGCCCCAGATCATCCCGCCGTAATATTGGCTGGTGACGAGGCGTGGATTGATGATCCGTCCGGCCGCGAAGGCGCCCACCAGCCGCGTGACGCGCATCTGCCCGAGATCCGGATCGACCTTCACCTCCGCGAAGACCGCGCCGTGGGCGTGCATCGCGTAGGCCTTCTGCGCCGCAGGATCGGCGGACGCCTTGCCCTGGCCGCTCAGGCTCGCGCGCCCGGCCCGCGCGAGGATCTCCTCGAAGCGCTCGGAGCGGCTCTCGTCGTCGCGCCGGTACAGCCGCCCGCCCCGCGCCTCGACGCCGGCATTGCCCGCGCCGTAGAGCGGCGAGGCGGCATCGTTGGTGGCGAGGTCCGCGAGTTGCCCGATGATGTCGAGGCCGGCCGCGTGGATCGCCCCGCCCGCGGTCGCGGTATGCCCGGAGCCGCCGGCGATGCCGGCATTGGGCAGGTTCGAGGCGCCCATCCGGAAGGTGAGCCGCTCGAGGGGGATCCCGAGCCCGTCGGCGGCGATCTGGGCGAGCGCCGTCCAGGCGCCCTGCCCCATGTCGTGGGCGCCGAGCTCGACCGTGCCGGTGCCGTCCGCGCGCAGCTCGGCGCGGGCATTGCCCTCGAACATCAGGGCCGGGAAGGTGGCGGTCCCCATGCCCCAGCCGACCAGCAATCCGTCGGCGTCCCGCATCTGGCGGGGCTGGAGCGGGCGCCCGGCCCAGCCGAAGCGCTCGGCCCCCTGCCGGTAGCATTCGCGCAGCGCCTTCGAGGAGAAGGGCCGCCCGGAGATCGGCTCGACCTCGGCGTAATTCGCGAGGCGGAACGCCAGCGGATCGAGGCCGCAGGCCTGGGCGAGCTCGTCGACGGCGCTCTCCAGCGCCACGCTGCCCGAGGCCTCGCCCGGCGCGCGCATGAACAGCGGCGTGCCGGTATCGAGCCGCACGGCCTCGTGGCGGACCGCGATCGCGGGGCTCGCGTAGAGGGTCAGCGAGACGCCCCCGCTCGGCTCGAAGAAATCGTCGAAGGCGCTCGATGCCGTGAGGGTGTGGTGATCGAGGGCCGTGAGCTTGCCATCCGGATCCGCCCCTAGGCGCAGGGTCTGGCGCGTCGGCGCGCGGTGGCCCATCGGCCCGTACATCTGCGCGCGGGTCGCGACGAGCTTGACCGGGCGTCCGACGAGGCGGGCCGCCATGCAGGCAAGCACCTGTGGCCCCGAGACCATCCCCTTCGAGCCGAAGCCGCCGCCGAGATAGGGGCTCTCGATGTGGATGTCCTCCGGGCGGATGCCGAACAATCCGGCGAGGCGCCCCTGCGCCATCGCCATGCCCTGGCTCGGGGTGTGCAGGGTGAGCCGGTCGCCATCCCAGACCGCGACCGCCGCGTGCGGCTCCATGGCGTTGTGATATTGCGCCGCCGTCTCGTAGGTCGCCGCGACGGTCCTGGCGGCCGCTCCGAGACCGGCCTCGACGTCGCCGCGCCCCTCCTCCGGAGGCTCGCCGACGCCGATCGCCGGGGGCGTGAACACCGTGCCGGCATCGAGCCCGATGCGGGGGCTTTCGGCCTCGTATCGGGGCGCCAGCAGCCGCGCGCCCTCGGTGGCCGCCTCCAGGGTCTCGGCGATCACCACCGCGACCGGCTGGTTGGCATAGCGCACGGCGGAATCCTGGAGCAGGTCGAGGCGGAACACGAAGGGCCCGTCCTTCTGGTCCGGATGCCTGGCGAGCTTCGGCGCGTTCCCGGGCGTCATCACCGCGACGACGCCCGGATGCGCCTCGGCCGCGGCCAGGTCGAGGCCGGTGACGCGGCCCTTGGCGATGCGGGCGACGCAGAGCGCGGCGTGCAGGGTGCCCGGCGGCAGGTGGTCGGCCGCGAACCGGGCCCGGCCCGTCACCTTGAGGGGGCCGTCGCGACGGGTGAGCGGCTGACCGATGCTGGAACCTTGGCGGATACGCTCGGCACCGCCTGGGACGGAGGTCGCGGACATGGGCAATTCCTCAAGCGAGGCCGAAGGGGGAGGCCGGCAGCGCCGGCATGCGCGCGGGCGTGCCGGCAGCCGCGAGCGCGAGGGCCCGCGCGGCGACGCGCCGGGCGAGCTCGACCTTGAAGGCGTTGGCCGCGCCGGTCGGCTCGGCCCCCGCGAGGGCGAGGCGGGCCGCCGCCGCGTAGGTCTCGGGCGTGGGGCGTCGGCCCGCGAGCGCGGCCTCGGCCTCGGCCACGCGCCAGGGCTTCAGCGCGATCCCGCCGAGGGCGAGCCGCCCCTCCACGATCCGGCCGGCGTCCAGCGTCAAGGCGGCCGCCGCCGAGACCACCGCGAAGGCGTAGGACGTGCGGTCCCGGACCTTGAGATAGCGCGCGTTTCGGGCGAAGGCCGCGGCCTCGGGCGGGAGCACCAGGGCCGTGATCAGCTCGCCCGCGCCGAGCGCGGTCTCGCGCTCCGGCTGCGCCCCGGGCAGGCAGTGGAACGCCGTCAGCGGCACCGTGCGGGAACCTTGCGGCCCCGCGATCTCCACGATGGCGGACAGGGCGGCGAGCGGCACGCAGAAATCCGAGGGATTGGTGGCAATGCAATGCTCGCTCCAGCCCTGCACGGCGTGGATGCGGGTCGCGGCCCCGATGGCCGCGCAGCCCGCGCCCGGTGCGCGCTTGTTGCAGGGGCTCGCGGGGTCGTAGAAGTACTCGCAGCGGGTCCGCTGCAGCAGGTTGCCGCCCGCCGTCGCGGCGTTGCGCAGCTGGGCCGAGGCACCGGAGAGGAGCGCCTCGGCCACCATCGGGTAGGTCTCGGCGAAGTCCGGATCGTTGGCGAGGTCGCTGTTGCGCACCAGCGCCCCGATGCGGGTGCCGCCATCCGGCAGCCGCTCGATTGCGCTGAGCCCCGGCAGGCGGGTGATGTCGACGAGATGGGCTGGCGCGGCGATCCCGCCCTTCATCAGGTCGAGGAGGTTGGTGCCGCCCGCGAGATAGGCGGCGCCGGGTTTCTGGGCGGCGGCCACGGCCTCACCGAGGCTCGTCGCGCGGGTATATTCGAACAGGTTCATGCCGCATCCTCCGATCGCCCTGGCGCAAGGGCGGCCTCGCGCACGGCCTCCAGGATGCCCGCATAGGCGCCGCAACGGCAGAGATTGCCGCTCATTCCCTCGCGGATGCGCTCCGGATCGGTCCCGGCCTGTCCCTCCCGGATCAGCCCGACGGCGCTCATGATCTGGCCCGGCGTGCAGAAGCCGCACTGGAAGCCGTCATGGTTCAGGAAGGCCTGCTGCACCGGATGCAGGGCATCGCCCTCGGCCAGCCCCTCGATCGTCAGGATGTCGGCCCCGTCGAGGCTGGCGGCGAGGGCCAGGCAGGCATTGATCCGGCGCCCGTCAACGATCACCGTGCAGGCGCCGCACTGGCCGCGATCACAGCCCTTCTTGGCACCGGTGAGATCGAGCCGCTCACGCAGGAGGTCGAGGAGCGTGATGCGTGGGTCGTCGAGGACGATGTCCTGCGAATGCCCGTTCAGCGTGAGCCTGATCGGTATCGTCATGCACGGTTCCGGCTGCCGAAGCTTGAGAGCCCGGTGAGATAGCCGGGGCCCGGCGGCCGGCGAGGCCCGAGGCCGAGAGGGATGTGCGTTAGCTCACCTCGGCCGTGCCGGGCCGCCTCAATCCCGCTCGACGCGTGCGGCGCCGTAGCGGTTGTGCACCCCGAGCGCCCGGTACAGCGCGACCGCGTGGACCTTCACGGTGCTCTCCGTGAGGTTCAGGCTGCGGGCGATCTCCTTGTTCGACTTGCCGCAGCGGATCAGCCGCAGGACGTCGCTCTGGCGCGGCGTCAGCTTGACGCCGGGCTCGGGCATGCGGGCAAACTCCGTGCAGGCCGGCGGCTCCGCCTGCGCCGGCAGCTCCGCCACCAGCGGAGGCACGAAGATCTCGCCTCGGAGGATTTTCTGGAAGGCCCGGGTGATGTCCGGGATGCCGAGGGTCTTGGGCACGTATCCATGCAGCCCCGCCTGCAGCGCCAGGAAGATGTCGTCGCGGTCCCCCGACCCCGACACGACGGCGACCCGCACGTGGGGAAAGACCTCGCGCACGCTGCGCAGGCTGAGCGCGCTGCCGACCCCCGGCATCGCCAGATCGAAGGACGCGAAAGTGATGGCGGGAGTCTCGCCGAGAATCTGCATCGCCGCGTCGAGGGAGGCCGCCTCGATCACCGAGGCGAATCCGCAATCGCGCTTCAAGAGGGCCGAGAGCCCGGCCCGGAACAGCTCATGGTCGTCGGCAATCAGCGCGATGGTGTCTTGATGCGTCATCGTCGGTCACCTGAATGTCGGAACGTCCGAGGTTTGGCCGGCGGAGGCCGGATCGAGGATTCTGTCCGGGTGGCCGCCGCCCGGCCCGTCATGGCGGTCCGCCTGCGTCGCGCCGGCCGGCCGGATGTCGTCGATCTGCGCCAGGGTCTCGCCGATGACCCGGCGGAGATCGTCGTTGGCGGCGCGCCCGCTGCCCGACCGGGCGGCCCGCTCGAAATCCTGGCAGGCGCGGCCGAGGCGGGGAAAATCCAGCATGCAGGCGGTGGAGATCAGCGCATGCGCCCGCGCCGCGAGGGCGTCCGGGGCGCTCCCGTCGCGCAGATCGGCGTCGAGGGCGGCAAGGTCCTGCCGCAGCTCGTCGAGAGCCGCGTCGAGGCGCGCGTCGGGAAGCCAGGACCGGGCCGAGACGCTGTCGCAGGCCTGCGTCGGGGCATCGTCGGGACGCGCCTCGGCGGGGCGGTCGAGCTGGGGTGCCTGCAGGCGGAAGACATGACGGATCAGCGCCTTGGCGAGGACGGCCTGGGTCAGGGGCTTGCCCACATGCCCGTTCATGCCCGCTTCCTCGAAGCGGCGCACCTGATGCGCGAACACGTCGGCCGAGCAGGCCACGATGGGGACGTGGCGGGCCGGATGGTCGAGGGCCCGGATGATCCGGGTGGCCGCCGTGCCGCTCATCTCCGGCATCTGCTCGTCCATCAGAACGAGGTCGTAGGCGGTCTCCTGCACGGCGCGGATCGCGGCCTCGCCGGATCCCACCAGGTCCACCCGGCAGCCGAGGACCTTCAGGAGCTCGGCCACGAGGTCGCGGTTGAGGGCGACATCCTCTACCACCAGCACATGCGCCTCGAAGGCGTTGCAGGCGAGCGGCGCCTCCTTCAGCAGGCGCTCCGGCTCCTCGGTCACCGGCAGGTCGAGGCTCAGGCGGAAGGTCGAGCCGAGGCCGACCGCGCTCTCCACCGCGATGCGCCCGCCCATCTCCTCGACGAGGTGGCGCGAGATCGCGAGGCCGAGGCCGGTCCCACCGAAGCGGCGCTCGTTCGAGGCGTCGACCTGCGAGAATCGCTGGAACAGGAGATGCTGCCGCTCGGGCGCAATGCCCATCCCGGTATCGCGGATCGCGATCTCGAAGCGGCACCGCCCCGCCGCGACCGCCTCGACCGTCACGCCGAGATGGATGCCGCCGGCCTGCGTGAACTTGATGGCATTGCCCAGGAGGTTCAGGACGACCTGCCGCAGCCGCTCCGGGTCGCCCTCGACCCATTCGGGGATGGCCGGGTCGAGCGCGAGGTCGAGGGAGAGGGCCTTGCTGCGGGCCATCGGCAGGACGAGGTCGGCGGCATCGTCGAGGAGCTTGGCGAGGCGGAACGGCCGCATCTGCAGCGTCATGTCGCCGGCCTCGATCTTGGCGAGGTCCAGGATGTCGTTGACGATGGCCAGGAGGGCGCCGGCCGCGTCCTGGATGCGGTCGATCCGGTGGCGCTGGCTCGGCAGCAGGCTGCGGTCGGAGGAGAGCAGGTCGGCGTAGCCGAGGATGCCGTTCAGCGGCGTGCGAAGCTCGTGGCTCATATTGGCCAGGAACTCCTCCTTGGCGACCGAGGCCGCCTCGGCCCGTTCCTTCGCGATCTGCAATTCCTCGTCGTGGCGATGCTGGGCCGTGATGTCGCGCGAGATGGCGAGGATGCGCTGCGTCCCGCCCTCGGCATCGAGCATCGGGGTGACGAGGACGTCGAGCCAGGTCTCGGCCTCGCCCTTGAGGCCGCGCCAGGCCGTGAACCGGCTCGAGGCGCCGCGTTGCGCGCAGGCGATCGCCCGGCGCGCCGA
The DNA here is from genome assembly GCF_008806385.1 of Methylobacterium soli. Lineage (GTDB taxonomy): Bacteria > Pseudomonadota > Alphaproteobacteria > Rhizobiales > Beijerinckiaceae > Methylobacterium > Methylobacterium soli. Next base: position 2,665 of record NZ_VZZK01000014.1, on the reverse strand, counting down.
GAGCCCGCCCTCGCCGGGCCAGAAATCCGCCCAGCGCTGCCCCTCGAGGCTCGTGCCGGCCTCCGGTCCGGTCAGGTGCGTTGAGCGAAGATTCGTGAAGATGACCCGGCCCCAGGCGTCCAGGACCTTCACGGTGTCCGGCGTGTTCTCGAGGATGCTCTGCGTCAGGGCATGGCTCTGCGCGAGCTCGCGCGTCCGGTCGGCCACCCGGCGCTCCAGCTCGACATTGCTGTTGCGCAGGCTCTCCGCCTGCTCCTGCAGGCGCGCCGAGGCATCCGCCAGGATCTGGCAGACCATGTCGGCTTCGGCGACCCCGGTGCTGCGCGGCTGGATCAGCGCGCCCTGCCCGAGGCCGCGCGCGGCCCCCATCGTGATCCGCGCCGCCGCCTGCATCCGCCGCGTTAGGAAGAGCGCGCAGGGGCAGGCGGTGAGCAGCAGCGACAGCGCGACGGCGGCAAGCAGCCACAGGGATTGGCGCAGGGAGCTCTGGAGGGCGGATTGCGAGATGGAGGTGAGGATGTACCAGCCGGAGACGGGCGAGCGGCGATAGAAGCGCCGGACCGGGATGCCCTCCACGTTCACCGCATCGATCCGGCCGTAGGCGCCCGTCATGGCCTCCATCTGCGGGATGGTCCGGCCGAGATAGGTGTGGCTCTGCAGGGTCCGGGCGATCAACGTGCCGGAGCGGTCGACGAGCGATCCGCGATGGGGCGGCAGCAGCCCCGTCCCCTGCAGCAGCTCGGCGAAATGCGTTGGCTGGATGGCGAAGACGAGGGCCGAGCGGCGGATCTCGGAGGCCGGCGCGATCACCGAGACGGCGATCTGGCGACCATGCCCGGGCATCGCGGGCAGGAGGTCGGAGATCTCGGGCTCGGACCCTTGCGCGATGCGACGGCGCAGGGCGGCGAGATACGCCGCCGGAAGCGGCGGATCCCGATCCTCCAGATGGTCGCGGCCCGTCTCGTCGAGGAGGATCAGCCGGCCCTGGCGGCCGGCCATGGCCTCCTGCGCCTGCAGGCGGAAGCGCGGCAGGTCGTCGAGGAGCGCGGGCGACGCCGCGAGGGTCCGGAGGGCGGCGATGAGGGCGATCAGGTCGCGCTCGACCGCGAGGCCGAGATCGATATTGGCCTCGATCGAGACCGCCTCGAGCTTCGTCCGCTCCGCCCCGACATAGCGGTTCGTCACGAAGGTGATGATGGCGATCAGCGGCAGGGTTAGGACGAGCGCGAAGATGCCGAGATAGAAGGAGAAAGGGCGTCCCCGCGACACGTCCGCCGCACCCGCGGGTGCCGATGGACCGAAATACGCTGTATCCGTGGGGCCGGGCATCCGACCTGCTGCCTATCTCGACGCGACTGTATGGATTTGGACCATAGCGCCATCACAATCACAAGTTATGATGCCGCGAATTCGAGGTAGAAACCGTACGCTCGTGCGCTTGTCGACACTCTATTCGTCGCCGGATGCCGAATTCAGTACTTCCCATCGGGTCTCGATGGACACGGCCGATGCCGGAACCGGCGGTTTCGCTGACGATCTCAACGAGACGGCCAACCGCTCAGATCAGGCTCAGGACCATGCGGACGGTCATGGTGTAGATCCAGACCACCACGACGGCGAGGTAGATCCAGATCATCCACAGGGATGTCCGGACGCGATCCTGCTCCGGATAGACGGTCTCGCCCAGGGCGGCAGTCTCGATGGTAGACGAGGACTCGTGACGCATGACATTCCCCTGTGCCGGCGGATGTTGGCCCATCCGATAACCGGTTCACAAGCTCAAGCGAGCTTTCACATCCTTGAGCGGCCACGATTACTCTCGTTTTCGAAGAGCGACCGAGCCCTATTCCTTGGAGATGATTCGTTTCTATCTGCGAGGTACTGAACTTCCATAATCGCGAGGCTTTCGTCCAACCGTTTCGCAAACAATATACCTTTGCGCTCAGTCAGATCGCGGATTCATCCGAAAGGGGTAGCCTCAACAGAGCCGGGATTTCGTCCAGTTCGGCACCACGCCCGCCATCGCGGCGGGACAGGTGGGCTTCACTGTCCTCGACAATACCGTCGCCTCTTGTACGAGACCAGGGTCAGTGCGCTCGCGTACTGATCTTACCTGTGAAGTGTTCAGACGGATATCCAGGGGGCGCGGACTTGATCATGACTTTCGTCCGGCGAAGCGTAGCCGGAACAGGCGACGGACAGCGCACGACAAGACATGGTGAACACAGGCCGCAAGGCAGATCGGGCCGCAGACCCGGAGACAAACCTGTGCCGCGGCGGCGATGGCGCGCCGCATCCGACCGCTCGCGCAGCCGGAACGCTCACGCCAAGCCTCAGCGTTCGCGCCAAGCCTTACCGCTCACGCCAAGCCTTGGCGATCTGGTCGGTCAGCGGCTTGGTGAGATAGCTCAGCACCGAGCGATCGCCGATCTGCAGGAAGGCCTCCACCGGCATGCCCGGCACCAGCCGGCCCCCGCCGAGCCGCTCCCGCTGGTCCTCCGCCACCCGGATCCGGGCCGTGTAGTAGCTCATCCCGCTCTTCGGGTCCGTGGTCACATCCGCCGAGACCCGGCTCACCTGGCCGTCGATCTCGGGCGTCACCCGCTGGTTGAAGGCGGGAAAGCGCAGGATCGCCTTCTGGGTGAGGCGCACGTTGTCGATGTCC